>DASUGF010000037.1:0-43019 GCA_036274175.1 Parafilimonas sp. | reverse complement strand
AGCCAACAGTTTTACCAACAAGGTTTCTCTTTCGACAAGTCATCAACGGTTCATTTACATTCAGCTTCTTTACACATACCTGATAATGTCTTATACACTACCTTTTACCTGAACGTTCAGTACCATGCCTTTTGAACACAGTCCGCCTCAGGCGGATGGTTTGCATACCCTGACTGCACAGCGTATGCGGCAGACCTACTGCCATCTTTTATACAACATTGAAAAGAACTATCTATCTCTTTTCATTCGTGACACACCATTGCGGAAAAGGGAAAGCCTCCTTCATCATCATTGCCTTTAAATTCATCTGTTCGATTATTATTTGCTTTCTCCATGCGGTCAACTGCTTTACCCATTTCTCCTCTTACAGAAGCATTTGGTAAGTTCACTCCAGATTTAACATCACTTGCTTGAGTAGTTCCGCCTGCTTTATCAGTTGCCTTAATTGTTTTAACTTCTTCTTTATCTGTTACTACAACTACTTTACCGTCATTAACTCCATCAGTGCCAATCTTATTGCCTTTTTTTTTCGCCGCAATGTCTGTTCCTGGCTTGTGTGTGCTGGCAACGACATTGCGGTTCGTGTACACAATGTTATTAAAACATAAAACGGCAAACAAAGAAACAATAAATGATGGGCATTTATGCTTCGTAAGCCGCAATGACCCTTAGCCAACACTCATGCCTTTAGAAGGAGTCATTGCGGAAAAGGGAAAGCCCTCCTGCTTCAGGAGCGACAACTCCCGGATTCAAAGGAATAACCTGACCTGGCGGAGGAACTGGATGATAGAAAGTAAAGGCACAAGTATAGCTAACTCACAAAAGCCCGGCTACCAAACTTGCGCCAGCATTCCGTTTTTTAATGAGCATACTTGGACTATTAAGGGGCATACTTGGACTATTTGGGAGTATAACAATTATTTTAGTAGGTAGCATTGCCTTTCGCTGATGGTAAAATATTAATTTACTTCCCTTGACTACATCTATATCAAAAACTTCACTCCTGCAATCAAGAGGCGAAATATCATCAAATAATTTATAATCAACTATAATAGGAATTACATAAAAGCTGTCATAAAAGTAACATTGGATATTTGTGCTATTAAATTTCATAGCCTTACTTTTTAATTGGTTTCGGCTTTTAAAAACTTCTACTCTAACGCCGTTTTTAAAACTGATAATTTTATTACTATCTAAAAAACAATTTTTATTAAAATTTTCTGAAGGGAAAAAATAATCAGAAAAACCATAAGACTTTATTTCACTTGTATTAATATCATAATTAATGTTATAGCCTGATAAGAATAAAAACCCTTTTTGCTTTTTTACCAAAGTAGTATCTGCTTGAGCTGAGACGTTCAAGCAAACAGATACTAATAAAAGAGTTACAATTTTTTTCATGATAATTTCAAATTTATCTTTTAATCCAACCTCCTGGAACATCTTTTTCTGAAACAGACGAAGACCTAAACCCGTCAAAATTACCTGTAACATTTACGTAATTCACCCGGTTCGCAGGCAATAAATGCTTTTGTCCTTGATTTAGTCTGAAATTTGTGTACTTAACTGCATCATCATAATGACTTTGATTTAATACTTTCGCCCCATAAGTTCCCATCACATCATTTTGATAACCATCATGTGCTACTGAAGCTAATGTTTTATTTGCTGCGCTATAATCATCGTATCTGTCTTTAAACCCTAACATATGTCCTATCTCGTGAGTATCCGTCCATAAACCTGCCTTACCTTCTAAATATCCCATGTTAGCTTTGCCACCTTGAACATTTGCTCGTTTACTTCCATCAGGTTGCACAAGTTCTTTAGCATCGCCATCAACAGTCATTATATTTTCGCCTTTTTGTAATTCACCTTGCTTTACATCCTCATTTATTGAAGCAGTAATATCAAATTTCACTGTCCATTCATTATCTCCATCTTTACCTGTTCCATCTTTATACATTGCTTTTAAATTGTCATTAACTGTTTTCATTAACGCCTCTCTTTCCTTTGCATCCTTTGGCAAATCTTTTCCCTGATAGTAAATTTTTGCAGAGATAGTAAGTGTTTTTGTTTCTGCATCGTACGTGAAAATTGCGTCTTGCCCATCTGGGTCAATTACATTTATTGGATTATTGACTGCATAATTGTAAGGGGAATATGAATTCCATTTATCCGCCATTGGGTCCGGTGTTGTCCATTTTCCTAGTTGTGGGTCGTAGTTTCTTGCCCCATAGTCCAACCACTCAAGACCACTACCATCGCTGAACTCTTGCCGTTGTTCTTCCTTACCATTAAATTTTTTCTTATTCTCAGGTGCCCCGAATGATAAAGCCTTAGAACTTATCCCCGCCATAGTCAAGCCGAACGGATAATAATCTGTTGTCTCCAGTAACGGCCCCCTTACATGCGTCAGCTTAAAATTGTCAAAGAACACATCATCCGTACTCTCATTGCTAAAGTAAATATAAGCATAACCGCTCTTTTTAACCGGCAGCAGCGATTTTATATAATTATTTACAACGTTGGGATTATAATCGACCTGCTTTACAAAGCTGTTCGTGGCATCAAAGTTAAACCGCTCATCAAACAACAATATATGCAGGTAGGCCTTGGGAGGCTTATTGCCCGTACCTGTATTGGCGCCCACTTCAGGCGTAAAGAAATTGAGCACCGATCCATCTGCGCCCTGGCTTGCGGCAATGGTGCTGCTGGCCCCTTTCAGTACAGCCCCGGGGGCGGTGCTGCCCAAAATAGCCCCCGCAATATTGGTCAGAAAAGCATTATACCCATCAGCCCCGCCACTGCTGCTGTTGGTAACAGTATAATAATAATCAATGCCTACTGTTAATTCATCACCAGCCATCACCTTCAGCAACTTGGCCGCACCAATACTGCTTACCGCATTGCCGGAAACCTTCTTCACGAGCATCCGGTAATTCCCCACCTGCGGGTAGCTGTTTTTTATAGCGGCAGGCCAGGCAGAACGTACGCCTGTTACATTAATAGCCTGCCCCTGGCTATTATCCCACACTGCATCCTGGTTAGTTACAGCCTGGGAACCGGATGCACCTTCAAAATCAAGTGGCGTGTAAGCATCCTGTTTCAGTTCATCGGTAAGCACTGCCCGCACATTGCCCAGGTGGTCTTTTTCCATGTAATCATAAGCCCAGCCCCCATCGTCCAATGGCCGTACCCGCCCTTCTACCGTGGCAATAAATTGTAATGTTGCACCGGCAGTGCCTGTTTCCGTATAGGTAAAACCACCTGAATAGGTCGTCGTGGTAACAACCTGCGGGTTGCCGCCGGCCGCAAATTCATCCGTTATCTTCTGCAGCTTTTCGCCGGTGGCGCTGTATATATAGGTGATGGCGCCTTTTTGGGTTGTGCTTCCCGGCTGGTACACCTTTACAGTTGAAGGAAGGTTAAGGTAATTGTACGTTATGCCGTTAGCGGATGCATGGCCTATACTTTTATTATAGTCTTTTACCAGGTTGCCATTATTATCATAAGCGTAATCATTGGTGGCGGTATTTGCCACCTCTTTAAAATCGCCCTGCAGGCTGTTCCAGCCGGGGCCGTTGTCAAAAACATAATTCAGCCTGTTGCTCCTGGCAAGGTAGTTATACTGCAGCTTATCTACATCCATTATGGCATTCACCAGCATGCCTTTCTGGTTCAATTTCTTTATATTGCCGTTCCGGTCGTAGGTAATGCCACTTGCAGTAAAGTCGGTTTTAGTTTTATCCCATGTGCTACCGGATAGCTGGTTGTAGTCGGCTTTGGTTAAGCGGTTCACCATATCATAAGAGAATGCATAAGCGCGTTGTTCCCCGTCGCTGCCGCTGCGCCAGCGGATGCCGGCTATATTGCCGGCATATTCCTTATTGCTGAAACCAAAATCGTAGCATAATTCCATTCCGAAATAATACGTGCCGCTTCCACGGGCATACCCCTTGTTAATGCCCCTCATCCACCCCCTGATATTGTATTCATAATTCAGGATATCAACAGGGGTGGTTATGTAGATATAACTTTCAGGTGCATCTTCGTCTCTTTTTCGCCCGAGTTTCTTCTGGCTTAATTGCCCCAGTTTGTCGTAGGCATGTTCTGCAATCACCACTTCCGGCCCAACACCTGTCCGCTGCGAAGTTTTCAACAACCTGCCAAAACCATCGTATTCGTTTTTAACGCCTGTTTTATAGGTTGGGGCGCCGGCCTTCAGGTTGTGGGAGGTGTGTACGCGCAATGCCTGACCGCTGTAGCTGTATTGTGTGGTCACGGTTTGCTTGCCACCGGTATAATTGGTTGACTGCTCCTGTACCAGCCTTCCCCTGTCGTCATACAGGTTCAGGCCCCACAGGTAAACCGTTTTTTCAAGCACTTTTGTTTTTATACCTGTTACCAGCCCGCGGGTATTATAATTTGCGGCAACCGCCTGTGGGTAGGGAGCGGTGGTATTGGATGCAGCATAAAAATAATTGCTGTTACCTATATCCGGGTTAGACAGGGTGCTGCTTAAGCCGCTGCCACTGCCGGCAACCCAGTCGTAATTATCATAAAAAGTCTGGGTAAGCTGCTCAAAATTGGAAGAGGTATTGGGGTAGTTGATGCTGGAAGCGGCATTTGTTTCGTGTACACTGCGGCTGTTTGCATCCGTTAACAGCCCGGTTTGTACCGGCCGGTTCAGTTCATCATAAACAGTTACCAGCCACTTTTTTGTCCCGGCCCTTAAGTTTTCATCCTGCGTCATCACCAGCCTGTTGCGGGCATCATATACCATATACACCTCCCCGGCATCCGGTACATGTTTTATTATCAGGCGCCCTTTCGGGTCGTATTCATAATAAAAACACCAGCCTTTGGCCACCGCGCTGGTGGTGCAATTACTACCATCGAACGTCCAGTTATTGGACAGCAGGTAATTTACAGCTTCCGGCTGCATTACAAACCTGAGCCTGTCCATATCATCATAAACATAATAAGTGCATAGCCAGTTATTATATGCACTTGAGTGGGTAGAAGATGTTGCTGTTTTTTTTAATATTATCCGGCCATCCATATCTTTATACTCTGCCGTTTGCGCCCCGCTTTCGTCTGTTGTAACCGTTTTATAAAGTTTGCCGGTTGAATAGGTTTCACCATTATTATTTACAGGCAGGCTGCCGGGTACTGATGATATCATCCAGACTCTTACATTGTCACCATTATTAAACAGGTGCTGCACCTGCACACCATTCAGCTTACCCACCCAGCTATTACCCGGCGCATAGGTTTTGGTGACTTCATTCAGGGGAGAGGGCTCATATTCAGCCTCGCTATAAAAAAACTTTTCGCCATTCACATTATCAGATGCATTATAAAAGCTTTTCATAACCCCAGCCTGCTCCACAAAAGGGTCATTTTTGAACTCCCCATCACTGGTGCCTGCTTCATAAGGCAGGTATGTATGTATTACCCTGTCTGCCAACTCATATTTTACAGGCGCCACCATGTCTTTACCATCCCGGGATTTTTTCTCCTCAACACGCTGAAGCAACCTTCCAAGACCGTCAAAATATTGCGTTACCTGCTGTACTTCCATCGTGGTACGGGTACTGCCAATAACATCCGATTCTGCGGCATAAGGCCTTGCCGTCGTCCACGAACGGATATAATTTAAAGGCATTCCTGCCGCATAAGCAGCAGGTACAGGGGCAGGTGTTTGTGTTGCGGGAGCCGGAACAACCTGGTTATTGGGCTTTTGGCCGAGGGCAGGATTAATTAAAAGCTGGAGGATTACCGTAAGCGCACAGTAATACTTTTGTATGGTTTGTCTGTTCATCATTCAGCAGCAAAAGGTTTAGTTACTATTGTTGGTTAAGGAAATAGCATATTGAAATTTTTCGTCTGTCACAGGAACTTCATTACTGAAAATACCATATATCCTGCCTTCAGTATTAATAAGGAACTTTTGAAAATCTTTGTGGATTGCGCCATTCAAAACCCCGTTGCCGGCAGCAGAAGCAAGCCACCCAAAAACACTGTTTGCATCTTCCCCGCTAACCGGCGAAATGGCCGCAACAGGGAAGCTGATGTGAAAGCTGTCAGTTAGTATTGCTTTTAATTCCTGATTAGTATGCATTTCATTATTGAAGCTGTTGGACGGCAACCCAATTACAACCAAACTGTCTTTATGGGTTTCATACAACTGTTCAAGCTCAAATAGCTGGCTGGCATCGGGGCTGCCTGTAGCAATGTTTACAAAAACTATCTTCTTGCCGGCATAATCGCCCAGGCTGATAGCATCCTCCTCAATTGATTGCAATTGGAGGGAATAGATGCTTACGATCATTGAAAAAATTGCAGTGGATATAGTACTTATCATAATTTTTATTTTACATTTCGCAAGGCATTGAACTGCTTTCTGTATAATCCTGGCTTATGCTGCCATCACTCCATCTGTAGTAATAGGTTATTTCCCACAACTGTCCGTGTACCTGTACGCTCGATTTGCATATTTTGATCCCGGTCTCACAAACACCATTTACACATTTCCTGCCTTCCCCGGAACAGTTCGAACCGTTGCATGCGGCAACGCAGGTGCCGTTTTGGTTGGCATAATTCTGCCCGTTTGCATTAATATCATTTTGCGCCTGCACATTGGCATCCGCCACACTTACAGTCGAGCTATACTTATTGGCAGGTACGGTATAGGTAACTGCTCCCCCGGTATAACCTGCACCGCAATTATTTCTTGTGAAAGTTTGTGATTTTTCATCGTTAAAATAAATACTGTTAGCGCAGGCTTGTGAGGTGCCGGTATTATAGTTATAGCAAAACTTTTTCAATATGTTTTTATCCTGGTCCTTAATGAGGTTTAAACGGTCAAACACATCATAGGTATAATAGGTTATCCTGTTATTTTCATCACATTGGGCAGTCATGCCTATTTGCGGCTCATAGGTAAAGGTTTGCATCATGGCAGTGGCAGGGTATAACCTTAATTCGTCTACCAGGCCTGTTCCGCTGATGCTTACGGATGTCTTGCCAGTAAAAGAATGTTCATAATAGGTCCAGCCATCAATCGTTTTGCCGGTTCTTACGTTGCTTCCCGAAATTGTGTATGCACCATTTTTACTCCAATACGAAACGATATATTTTGTGGAAGAAATTAATCCCGTTTTGCTAACAGGATACGCAGCGGTAAGCGAATAACATTTTTCCCCTGTGGGTGAGGAAGCATCATTTAATGTACTTCCGCCAAAAACCCAGTTCCCTTTTCCATCAGATTCAAAAGAACAATAAGCTATCGAGCCTGCTATAGCATTGGAAACCTTCGCCACAGGATAATTACCTTTATAATCCCATATATAACTGATCTTCTGGTCATTGATCTTCGATAGCTGCTGTACATTATTGTTTACATCATAGCCTTCAAATAATATCTTCCCGATTTGATCGCTGTTTCCGGTTTTTACCTCCAACGAAGCAGGGACAAGGTTTTTACCATCGCCAAACCAATCTGAATATGCATAAGTTGCGACAGTAAGCGTATTGGAACCTTTAGATTCTGTTTCCTGTACAACCGGAGAAATAATATTCCTGCTGGTCATATAATTATAGGCTGTGTAATCAGGCGGGTAGGTTTTTGTTACAACAGAGGCAATATTATCACTGCTGGTGGTAGTAATTTTTGTTGGATAAGTATAAGCAGGGTTATGATATTCAAAATCCTTTGTTACCGACATGGCGGTCCCGGCTTCATCATAAGTTGTTTCCGTTATGCTTTGGGTTTGAACAGTAAACCGGTAGATATAATACCGCATGATATCCAGGGCCTGAAATTCTCCTATTTGCGGCGGGTTGGCAACAATGCCATACATGTACCGCTGCTTTACCGAATAATTAGGATAAGAACCTTCATCTACTATTACAAGTATCCTGCTTGTTTTTTTCTGCAAAGTGTAATTATTGGTGGCTGTTCCTTTGTAAATATTGGTCTCATGCTCGCCAATGGTAACATCAGGCACAATATGATAAGGTGTGCCCATAATAATATTACTGTACTGAGGTTGAAGATTTTCAGGATGCAGGTCAAGGCCGTTATAATACGTATAAAGATGCTCTGTTATCCCGTTAGTTGCAGTTTCAGAATTCATCTCGTACTCGAGTACAGATTTATAATATAGATGCTGGGTGCCAAACGCAGAAAAAGGGAGTTCGGGGCTGGATGTTACAGTTGCATACGTGCCACCGGGGCCAATGGAATATTCATTGGCCTTACCATCACGGTTCACTTTGGTTTGCTGGCTGAATATAGGTTGGTAATTTATAAGTTCGGCCGAATACTGGCCGCTACTGTAGAACTTATATTCAAACTTTTTTTGCCTGGCCTTCTCCCCGGAAACAGCATAGGATGTAATATAGCTAACACAATTACCTCCTACCAGTATTGTGGCTGACTTCCGGGCTGGTTCATATTCTATTTCATCATACCCGCCTGTAGGGTAGGTCACCTTGTTTAACAGGCCATATTTTGCATAACCTGTGTTGATTGACCTGTCTCCGAAAAGGATCAGGTTAGCTCCATTGCCGTTATTATAACTACTGTAGTTAATATCGGTGGATGAAAGTTTAGGCAATAAAGAAGCATTGGAATTTTTACCATTATAAAAACCATACATATCCTGGCCGGTTGAAAGCCGTGCCGGCAATAAACTCTTGTTTATATAACCAAAACTATATGTGTATAAAAGGTTTGAACCGTAAGGGGATGCAACTTTTACTGCATTAAGGAATAATCTTTTTGACCTGTATTGTGATGATGTATTAACTGAATTCTCATAACTGCTTTCAAAACTTACCTTTCTTATTTTGCGGTTATCATAGCTGGCAAATAAAATGGTCGTTAGTCGTTTACCCCCTTCCAGATCAGCCCGGGAAACGGCATCATAGGTAAAAGCAATATTATCACCATCGCTGGTATTTATAGCGTTTATATACTTCGTTTTTACTGTTTGCCTTGGAATGCAATTAGTAAAAGTTTCCTCCCCCATTGTAAAGCCGGGCTTACCATCCGGATAAGTGGTTGTAGCAATAACTTTTGATATGGTTTGGGAAGAAGACGACTCTATTTCGCATGAAGCCTCTGTGTAGGAAAAACTAATGGTTTTGCGTGTGGAAGGCAGGGTTATGGTTGACAGATACCAACTGGTTATGATCTGCATATTGTCATAGCTTTTCGAACAATTTGTACCACTTGGGTTTCGGTTTATACTTATTTCTTTTTCAGCAAAAGCATATTGAGTACCATCGTCTGATATAACAGTAAAACCGTTTTGAAAATTGTTGTTGATAACCTGGATTTTATAGTTATTCCTGTTAAGAAACACGGGCTTGAGGTTAGCGTCAAGAATGAACCTGGCACTAAATCCGGGCAGTGAGACTGTAAAAATATCGCACTGCTTATCAGGGGCATACTTGAAAAAATCAAGGAGAGCCATAGGAAATGAGGTTCCGTTCCATGCCGGGGCAGTGAATATATTGTTAGTTGCACTTCTTGAATCGTCTGGCGCATCCATCACTGTACGGGTGATAACACCGCCATAGTTAAGATTCCAGCCTAGCCCGACCATTGTGGCATACTCATCTACTTTTACGCCTATGGAAGTATAGCTGAGATCAATACTTAGGGTATAATTCTGGAGTTTTAATGAACCTAATGGAATATCAACATTAGGTGATCCTGTTGAATAATTAACTGAGAGCTGCTGCGCTTTGTACATGGCAGCAGCTTCCGGGCTTGGCAAAATATAATTAGGCAGTTCATTCACCATCTCCGCACTGCCGCCGCTTGGAGGCAGTTCAGGCAATGACATTGGTTTCTCTTTCGCAAATAATCCTAACAGGAAAAGAAATAAAATCTGTTTCATTATAAATATTCAAAAGGGTTTTTAAGTTGTTAAAAACTATACCCCATCCTGAACTTCAATGCTGTTCCCGGCGGGGTTTGTTGGTTATGCAAAAAATCGTATAGTAATTGCATATTGCCTTCCTTCTTCCCTACTTTATACTTTTTACTAATTCCTAACAGGGCACTGCGTTGCCACACATCCACATTATTATGCAATTCCTGTATGCTCCTGAAGCTGCTTAGATAGTTGTATTCAACCCCACTGCTGAACCATAACCCTCCGAACATCTTACCATTTGCTATTGTGGGTATTTTAATATCCAGATAACTCCTCAATCCAACACCTTCGCTGCTGATATGAATATGTTGCATGTTACCCCAGCCAACCTTATAGCTGGCGCCAATGCCAAATCTTTTATTGTCACTTAGTTTATATCCTAATGTGAGTGCCATATCACTCATCGCAGGCAATGAATAACGGCCTGCTTCACTTTGAATATTGAAACCATACTCCAGCCTTTTTAAGAAGGGCTTTGCCTTCTGCTTGTTTGGCTTAAAGTCGGGCATGATTATATCACTGCTGCCCCCACCATTACCTATTTTGTAAAGCTTGTCTTTCAATTGATTTAATTGCGCTTGTGCCGCATCAAGCTGTTGCTGGAAGCCCCCTCCAACTCCCCCGGAAGGGGGAGTGTTTGCAGGCAGGCCCATACTTTGATTGATTGCTGCCTGTACGCCTGCCCTTGTTTGCAATCCTGCCAGTTGTCCTGTCCCGCCGGCGGGGTTGGAGGGGACCGGAAACAATGCCGCCAGGTAACTGTTCTTTTGCCAGAATTTTTGAAAAGCCGGTAATGTTCTTACCGTTTCGAGCAGTTTCTGTTTTAGTTTTTCTTTGTCGTTTAGCAGTTGTTTATATTCCGATAATTGCTGCTGGTAATAAAACACTTGCTTATTGATACCAGTTAATTGCCGGCCTAAACCGGTATTCATTAACTGTTCCCTGAGGAATGCTTCGCGTTCCCTTACAAATGCCTGTATATCGTTCGCTTTTTGAAATTCATTTTGTAAGTCTTTAAGCTGTGCGGTCACAGATTTTAATTCTTCTATTTTATCTGCAGGGAGAAGTTTTGAATTCTTCGTCAGAAAATTCAAGGATGTTTGCACACTGTCAATACCAGGAATATATTCTTTTAGCGGGAAACGCTTGAACTTGTCAGTGGATTTGGAGAGATTGGACTGAAGCTCTGAATAGCGCTGTGACACTTCGCTTGTAAATATTTCCTGAGCTTTAACGCTGTCAATTGCATTCACCTTCTTATGCAACTTATCCTCCTGCCGCTGCATCTTCAATAAAAGCCTGGCTGATTGCTTGTTCAGTTTTGACTGCATGTTACTATATTCCTTTTCCAGGCCTTTCATCACTTTACTGTCAATACCTGTACGGGGCAAAGTATTACCCGCACTGTCTGTTTGTGCAATCAGTGCAGAGCTGCAGAAAAAAACAGAGATGAATAATAACAGGATATGGGCCATCATTCAAGGGTTTAAAGCTTTTCGCAAACAATTAATAATATCATCACAAACTGATGAATAAAATGAAATTTCAATTGCTTCATTTACTCAAAAGCATACGCAATGCTTTATGAGTTAATTAGACCATGCAATAACTTCTCTTTATAGGTTTTTATGAAGATCTATCAACCAATTCCAGGAAATATGTTATCACTCTGAAAACAGTTTTTAACAGGCAATCTCAACGGTTCAGCGTTAGTAGTTAAAAACGGGTTTAGCATCAGTTCAGTGTTGACGGCATCAAAAATCACTATTATTTTCTAATAAACAAATTTTTTTTTGCCTTTTTAAAATTTTTTTTTTCTGCCAATTATAACATGCTAATTACTCGTTTAGATCAGTAATTGAGCTATTAGCCTAATATAAAGCTCCCAAATTTATGTACCCGGTAACCTTTGGATACAACCTTTTTGGGTAGGTACTACATGTCCTTTTTCACAACCTCGCTGAATGCTCCATCCATTTTCTTAGTTTATAAAGAACAGGCGAATTATCTTCTCCGGTTTTATTAGATTAGTCATTGCATCTGACAGTTCTTTCAGGTTAGTATTATTACCATTCTTTTCATTTAAAATAAATTGTTGCTGATGGTTATGTTTTGTTTGAAGTGACTGAATTTCTGCTGAAGTTTTTTGATGCTTTAATTTCAACGTATTTTCTTCCAAAATGCATTCACTTGTTTTTAATGAATACCCACTTCACTGCCTTTTACATACACTTTCTTTTCATCAATAAATGCAATGCCGCAAGCTTTGATAACCTTGTATTTTTTTTCTTTCATCAGCCGCTCAAATTCAACATAATTTTCACTGGCTGATAAACTCATAGCTACATCATTTCTTACTGCTTCTTTGCGCGTGTCATGCCTTGGAAGCAAGCGTTGTTCCTGGGATAAAAGCCTCCGTGGGCTTAACACTTGCTTCAAGTCATATTTCAACTCCATATTCCGGCAATAGGCGGCTATTTTTTTATAATTATTATTGTCGTTTGCCGTTCTTCCATCAAAGCCAATTCTATAGGCTGCAATATGGAGATGTGAATGCTTTGTATCGCGGTGGATAAGGCGAACAGCGTGCCTTCTTACTGCTTGCAGAAACTTATCAGCACTTCGTCCTTTTTCTTCGCTTTGTTCATTGGCTCTTTCAAGCATGCAGTTTCCCTGTTCGTCATCACTCACTTTTGCCTTCAGCTTTCTTCAGACCTTGCTTCACAGCAACGCCCTTGCTTTCAGCTACAGTTCGCAGTAATCAACGGCTGTAAGGGACTTGCACCCTTTAGTAAAAGAACATGTATGGCGCACAACACAAAGCCCGCAAATCAATGATTTGCGGGCTTTAAGTAAAATTTAATAAAAATGTTCGTCGGGCGGACTGGATTCGAACCAGCGACCCCTTGCACCCCATGCAAATACGCTACCGGACTGCGCCACCGCCCGAAGATTTATTTGGGTGGCGAATGTACTGTTCCGCCTGAAGCGGGACGCTACCACCCAAAATCATCACTTAATTTTTATATACATTAAATGATGAGGGCTGCAAATGTAAAAGGCTTTTTATAAAATTCATGTTTATATTTGCCAAATTTTGCCGCTTTACATGAATATTTTACTGCAGCAGGTTACGATTGCAGATCCCGATTCTCCTCATAACGGAAATAAAAAAGACATTTTAATTACGGACGGAATTATCAACCGCATAGGCGATGATATTTCAGATAACGCAACACAAAAACTTAATGCCCGGGATTTAATTGTTTCACCCGGCTGGGTTGACATTTTTGCACATGCCTGCGACCCCGGATATGAATATCGTGAAACATTGGAGACCTGTGCCAAGGCTGCCGCGGCAGGGGGTTTTACGCAGCTTTTTGTTCTGCCTGATACCGATCCGGTGATAGATAATAAAACCCAGGTTGAATATATTAAACAAAAATCTGGCAACTTAAAAATTAATATTCAACCACTAGGGACTGTTTCTAAAAAAAGAGAGGGGAAAGAACTTTCTGAAATGTATGATATGCGGCAAAGCGGCGCCACTGCATTTTCAGATGGGCTGCAGCCGGTACAACATGCCGGTTTATTGTTGAAAGCTTTGCAATATGTAAGATCTTTTAATGGTGTAATTATCCAGGTTCCCCAGGATAAATCCATCAACGCCTCCGGCTTAATGAATGAGGGTATCATTTCAACACGCATGGGCCTGCAGGGTATCCCGGCAATAGCAGAAGAATTGATCATTGCAAGGGATATTGAATTATTAAGCTATACAGCGTCCGCTTTGCATATTACGGGCATTACCACAAAAAAATCGGTCGAGTTGGTTAAAGCAGCGAAAGATAAAGGCCTGAATATTACGTGTTCGGTTACACCTTATCATTTGTTTTTTTGCGATGAAGATCTGCAGGGTTATAATACCAACCTCAAAGTAAATCCTCCTTTACGTTCCCGGAGTGATGTGATGGCTCTTCGACAGGCAGTAACGGAGGGTCACATCGATTGCATCGCATCACATCACCTGCCGCAGGATTGGGATAATAAAACCTGTGAGTTTGAATATGCAAAACCAGGAATGATCGGGTTGCAGACAGCTTATGCCGCCGTGCAAACGATTTTACCGGAATTATCATCAACAAAAATTGCAAATCTCTTCTCCTTGAATGCCCGAAAAATATTTCAATTAAATGAAGCAACAATTGAAGAAGGGAGAACAGCAGAACTCACTTTGTTCAATACAAATACATTTATTTTCGATAAAGAAAAAAATAAAAGCAGATCTCAAAACTCCGCTTTTATAAATATCCCGTTGAATGGAAATGTTGTTGGTATTATTTCAAAAGGAAATTTAATTTTAAACAACTAAACAAACTTTATGGAAACAAAAGTTACCACACCTCAAATTAAAGGGTTAATAATTTCTTTGATAATTATTGTTTATAGTGTTGCTGGGCATTTGTTAAACATTTATTTAGAATCCTGGTTTGGCTGGATTGGTGTAGTCATCTTGCTGGTGGGTATTATCTGGAGTACAATTGTTTACGGCACGCAGATGAACAATAATGTAACCTTTGGGAATTTATTTGGTCATGGATTTAAAGTTACAGCGGTTGTTATCTGCATAACGTTTATATTTCTCCTTTTATCTGTATACGTTTTATTTCCCGATACTATAGATCAAATTGTGCAATATCAAAGTGAAAAAGCAATCGAATCAGGAAAGATGACAAGTGAACAACTTCAACAGGCTTTACCGATGATGAAAAAGTTTACACCAATCGGCCTTTTTGGAGGCTCTGTAATTTTTGATGCTGTTATAGGCGCCATTGGTGCACTTATCGGCGCTGCCGTTACAAAGAAAAAGCCGCAAGACCCTTTTGGCAATCAAGCAATGTAATTCAATGGATTTATCAATTGTTATTCCTTTATATAATGAAGAAGAATCGCTGCCTGAATTATGCGACTGGATCGTTCGTGTTGTAAATGAGCATCATTATTCCTATGAAATAGTCATGGTAGATGATGGCAGTACCGATGATAGCTGGTGTGTAATAGAAAAGCTCAGTGCCAATAATTCAAATATCAAAGGCATAAAATTTCAGCGCAATTATGGCAAGTCAGCAGCATTGAATGAAGGTTTCAGGGCTGCGAAAGGCGATGTAATTATTACTATGGACGCAGATATGCAGGACTCTCCGGATGAAATCCCCGAACTGCGCAGGATGATCGTAGAAGATAAATTTGATATGGTCAGCGGATGGAAAAAGAAACGCTACGACAACAAGCTCACGAAAAATCTTCCTTCAAAAATATTTAATGCTGCAGCAAGAAGCCTGTCAGGTATAAAGCTGCACGATTTTAATTGCGGACTTAAAGCATACAGGAAAAAAGTGGCAAAAAGTATTGAGATCTATGGTGAAATGCACCGCAATATTCCAGTACTGGTAAAATGGGCAGGCTTTAGAGAAATAGGAGAAAAAGTGGTTGAGCACAGGCCGAGGAAATATGGGGTTACCAAGTTTGGATGGGACAGGTTTATTAACGGTTTTCTTGATCTTTCGACGCTCACTTTTGTTGGCCGTTTCAGCAAAAGGCCAATGCATTTTTTTGGGCTGTACGGAACTATATTTTTTATACTTGGTTTCCTGATCAGTATTTACCTCATCATCGCAAGAATCATCAATACAGATTATGGCTTGACCAACAAACCTTTTTTTTACATAGCCCTCGCTGTAATGATAATTGGTATGCAGCTATTTCTCACAGGTTTTATAGCGGAGTTGGTTGTGCGTAATGCCTCTGACCGTAATAATTATCTTATAGAAAATAAAACAGGGTTTAATTAATGTCGTCAGTTGTCGTTATAGGCCCGGCACATCCGCTGCGCGGCGGTCTTGCATCTTTTAATGAAAGGCTGGCTAGAGAATTTCAATATAGACGTGACCAGGTAACCATTTATACTTTCTCGCTGCAATACCCTTCTTTTCTTTTCCCCGGTACTTCACAGTATTCCAGTGAGCCTTCGCCAACAGACCTGGATATTAAAGTGCGTATCAATTCTGTTAATCCGTTTAACTGGATCAAAGTTGGCAATGAATTGAAAAAACTCACGCCCGATATAATAGTCGTGCGCTATTGGCTGCCTTTTATGGGCCCCTGTTTGGGAACGATATTGAGGATCGCTAAAAAAAATCATCATACAAAAATTATTTGCATTGCCGACAATGTTTTGCCTCATGAAAAACGCATAGCAGATAAACAGTTCACTTCCTATTTTATTAAGCCTGTTGACGCTTTTATCACCATGAGTGAAAAAGTGATGAAGGATCTGCGTACGTTCACCAATAAACCTGCGCAAAAGATCGTACACCCTCTGTATGATAATTTCGGCGATAAGCTCGACAAGCTATCAGCTAAAGAACATTTGGGTTTAAGTGCAGCCGATAATATTATTTTATTCTTTGGTTTTATCCGCGATTATAAAGGCCTGGATCTATTACTCGAAGCTATGGCTTTGCTGAAACAACGAATTCCAGATTCCAAATTCCAAATTCCAAAATTGATGATCGCAGGAGAATTTTATACAGACCGGAAATTGTATGATGACATTATTGAAAAAAATAATCTTCAGTCACAAATAATTTTACGCACCAATTTCATTGCAGACAGTGAAGTAAAGTATTACCTGAGCGCTGCAGATTTTGTAATTCAACCTTACCGGAATGCCACGCAAAGCGGGGTAACTCCCCTCGCCTATCATTTTGAGAAACCAATGCTCGTAACAAATGTTGGCGGTTTGCCTGCTCTTGTTCCCGATAAAAAAGTCGGTTTGGTTGCAGAACCCGATGCTAAAAGCATTGCAGAAAAAATTACAGAATTATACAAGATAGGCGAAGATTATTTTTTACCCTGGTTGCGCGAAGAGAAACAGAAATATAGCTGGAAGGTCCTGGTTGATACTATTAAACAACTTGTACAGGAAGCAATTTAATAATAAGCGCAGGATTTTATTTATAACATTGCAGATTGGCGATTTCAGATTGCAGATTTGTTGCCCGGCACAAGGCAATCAGAACAATTCCGGTTTTTAATTCATAACTACCACTGTGTTAATTGTAAGGTTGTCGCATTTCAAGTGAGTAACCAGTTATGAATCAAGACCGTGCTATTACTCACCATTCACCACTGACTACTCACCATTACATAGTCGGCGCTCTTTTATAACGGCTGCCGCAGGCTTCTATACACCCGCCCATAAGTGTTAACGTATTTCCTTCAATCTTATAAATATGGTTGAATGTTGTTCCATCTGCATACTCAAGCGTTAACGTGGAATCTGAAAGAATATGATAGAATTTCAATTCACCGTAATAGGGAACACTACTGCTTTTTGCCGTGCTGTCTTCATTAAAAATGATATAACCAGATCCGCTATTATCTGTTTGCCAGGTTCCGCTTCCGTCGCCCGGATCTGCGAGATATTCTGTTTGTATCCATTTACCAATAATTGAACCCGGTAATTTTGTTTTATCAGTAGTAGTTGACTTTGAGCAACTGATCACCCCAATTAACAGTATAAATGCAGCGTATTTCATTTTTTATTTGATTGACAACATAACAAAAGAAAACGTTGTAACAATATAATAAATGCCAAAAACTATAATGCTTACTTTAACAGCCAGTATAATGAAAGGCATGCAAATTGTTGTATCAACTTGCATAACATTTATTTTACATTTTACTTTGCCTGATGATCTATAGAAGCAGGGCTCCGTTAAGGATTGGTTTGGCTGGCGGTGGCACAGACGTTAGTCCGTATAGTGATGAATTTGGCGGTGCTATTTTAAATGCGACCATCTCTCATTATGCACATGCTGTGATCGAACCTTTGGATAAGGGCGGTATTGTACTGAATGCCATGGACAGAAAGGAATCGGAAAGTTTTAAGCAACAGGATGAGTTGCCAATCAATGGAACGCTTGACCTGCATAAAGGCGTCATCAACCGCATTCGGAAAGATTATGGCATAGCACAAAAGGATTTTTGCTTAACAACCTATGTTGATGCGCCGGCGGGCAGTGGTTTGGGCACATCCTCTACTTTGATGGTGGCCATCATCGGTGCATTTGCCGAAATGTTGAAACTGCCTTTAGGTGAATATGATATTGCACATTATGCCTACCAGATTGAACGCAAAGACCTGCAACTGGCAGGAGGCAGGCAGGATCAATATGCTGCAACATTTGGCGGTGTAAATTTTATGGAGTTTTATGCAGGCGATAAAGTGATTGTAAATCCCCTGCGCATCCGAAGTAAATATTTGTATGAACTCGAGAACAATCTTGTTTTATACTTTACATCCACCAGTCGCGAATCTGCATCTATTATAAAGGAGCAACAAAAAAATGTGTTGCAGAAAAATGAAAAATCAATCGAAGCCATGCACCAGTTGAAAGAACAGGCGCGTATGATGAAAGAAGCATTGTTGCGTGGTGAATTAGATGAGATTGGTAAGATACTTGACTTTGGTTTTCAGCAAAAAAGAAACATGGCGCATAATATATCCAACAGTTTAATAGAAGATATTTATGATGCAGCCAAAAAAGCAGGTGCAACAGGAGGAAAAATAAGCGGCGCAGGCGGCGGCGGATTTATGACATTTTATTGCCCGCTTAATAGCCGCTATAAAGTAATGGAAGCACTGGATAGTTTTGGCGGACAGGTTAAACCGTACCAGTTTACAAAATCAGGCTTGACCACCTGGACAACGCAGTGATTGCGGATTGCAGATTTTAGATTGCGAATTTTTGATTATAGACAAAGCAATATGACAGATAAAATAAAAAGTATTATTTCAGCATCAATTCAAACAAAAACAAATATTTTAAATGATGATGCTTTTATAAAAAAGATAGAAAATGCAGTGAATGTTATCGTACAGGCGTTTGAAAGAGGCAATAAAGTTTTGTTTTGCGGAAATGGCGGCAGCGCTGCAGATGCACAACATCTTGCCGCTGAATTCTCAGGCCGTTTTTACTTAAACCGCAAGGCCCTGCCTTCTGAAGCTTTGCATTGTAATACATCTTACCTCACGGCAGCCGCTAACGATTATAGCTATGACGTTGTTTATGCGCGTTTGGTGGAAGGCATCTGTAATGAAGGCGATATATTGGTTGGGCTCAGCACTTCCGGTAATTCAGCAAATATTATTAATGCATTTGAGGCAGCCAGGAAAAATAAAGTTATCACCATAGCTCTTACCGGCGCTACCGGCGGAAAAATGAAGGACCTTAGTGACCATCTCTTTAATGTTCCTTCAACCGATACACCCCGAATACAGGAAAGCCATATTATGATCGGCCATATTATCTGCGAATTGGTGGAGGCAAAATTATTTGCCCCCATCCCCTAAAGGGCAATGTCGTTTACTTAAGTGCTTTTTAAAGTCCCTCTCCTTTGGAGGGGGATTTAGGGTGAGGTCAATCGGGAAATACGCAATATTCAATGTTCAATATTCAATGCTCAAATAAAACCCTTTAAAAAATTGATTATTGAATATCGAATGATGAATCGTTCCCAACTTGAATATTGATTATTGAGTGTTGATTATTGATTATTTAAAGATTGGATATAAACTAAACGACATTGCCTTAAAGGGGGGACATCATCGTACGTGAATTGAAATATGAGTAATTCTAAAAATAATGCTGTTATAAACTCCCCTTCAGGGGCTGGGGGCATGGATGGGGGCTTGAGTTCCGTTATTATTCTTGCAGGCGGACTTGGTACCAGATTAAGAAGTGTAGTATCGGACCTGCCCAAATGCATGGCGCCCGTAAACGGTAAACCTTTTTTAGCTTATGTGATCGATCATTTTCAACAACAAGGAATCAATGATTTTATTTTTTCACTCGGTTATAAACATGAAATAATCATTGAGTATCTCAACACACTCACCACTCACCACTCACCTTTCACCACTCACCTTTCACCTCTCACCATTCAATATTCAATTGAAGAAGAACCACTGGGAACGGGTGGTGCTATAAAGAAAGCATGTGCTTTGGCAAACAATAAAAATGTTTTTGTAACCAATGGTGATACTTTGTTTAAAGCAAACACATTGCAACTGCAAAATTTTCATAAACAAAAAAATGCTGATTGCACGTTAGCATTAAAACCAATGCAAAATTTTGACCGTTATGGCGTAATTGAATTGAACGAAGATTTGTCTGTTAAAAGTTTTCATGAAAAAAAGCATTATGAACAAGGATTAATAAACGGGGGGTTGTACATGTTAAACGTTGAAAGTTTTTTGAACAGATCATTGCCGGAAAAATTTTCTTTTGAAACGGCTTATCTTGAAAAATTTTACAAGCAAACCAATATGTATGGTTTGGTACAGGATGAGTACTTTATTGATATCGGCATTCCTGAAGATTATGCAAGAGCGCAAAGTGAATTGTAAGTTTAAGTTATCATCAATCAAAACATTGTATGTTGTACTATTGAAATCCATTTGATATTATTTGATTACTTCTATGTGATAACCTATGTGCCTAATGTTTCTTATGTGGTTCAATGTAATTTTTACCACGACTTGTCCGCCTCAGGCAGATAGAATTTCACATAGAAATGCCGTAACTCTGATAGCACAACACATTAAAAAATTGAATGTTGAATTTTAACCTATCAAAGATTGATAAGACCTGGACATTGTTTCTCGACCGCGATGGAGTAATTAACGTTGAGAAAAAAGATGCATATATTTTAAATGCTTCTGAATTTATTTTTTTAGATGGAGTTACAAAAGCATTAAAAATTCTTTCAGAAATATTTGGGTTGATATTAATAGTATCTAATCAGCGGGGTGTTTCCAAAGGAGTGATGTCTTTGGAAGATCTGCACGATGTGCATGCCTATATGCTCGAAGAGCTCAGCAGGCAAAAGGGGCACATTGATAAAATATATTTTTGTATCGATATGAATAGTGATAGCCCGAATCGAAAACCCAATCCCGGTATGGCTTTGCAGGCAAAAAAAGATTTTCCGCAAATTGATTTTTCGAAAAGCATAATGGTTGGCAACAAGCTGAGCGATATGCAGTTTGCAAGAAATGCAGGCATGTATGCTGTTTTCATTGCTTCTACCAACCCTGAAATTGCTTTTCCGCACGAGCTGATTGATATAAGGTTCAATTCTTTACAGGAATTTGCCGGCGCTTTTCGCCATTAACAAAAAACTAAATTTCTTTTCCGGGGCAATAAACGTATGTCCCGCCGTTAATGAGGATGTATTTTCGCAGCTCATGTTCCGGTATATCTTCATTTTTTTATTGTTCATTGCTGCTACATCAAAAGCGCAGATAAGTGAAACCGATATTCATTCTTTAAAAGGCCAGGAAGACAGCCTGGCTTTTTATGGCCGTAAAATGATCTTTGATTCATTTGCTGCGAACCGTTTTCATTACGACAGCGTATTTATACGCAAACTCGTTCAGTCTTTAAAAACGTCCTACTCTTTCGAATATCCTTTCGATTCTCTTACAACCGTTTCCCGTTTGTATGCTCCGGACAGCACATTCAGGATATTCACCTGGCAAATACAACGCGATGAAAGTTATTACCACCAGGCAGGCGCTATTCAAATAAACACTAAAGATGGGTCACTGAAATTGTTCCCGTTGTTTGATGCGTCTGATTATTCCGGCACACCGGCAGATTCAATACGCACCAATAAAAACTGGATCGGCGCTATTTATTACAATATGATCATGAAAGAATTCAAAGGAAAAAAATATTACACTTTGTTTGGCTATGATGATAATGATTTCAGCAGCACGCGTAAATGGCTGGAAGTTTTAACATTCGATACCAACGGAGAGCCGGTTTTTGGAGGTAACTATTTTGATTATAAAAACGATGAATTAAAGCCTCCGCAGCCGGTCAGCCGGTTCCTTTTGGAATATGAAAAAGATACACGCGCAAGGCTTACATACGATCCGGAAATGGATATGATCGTGTTTGACCACCTGGTAAGCGAAAGCAATGAACCTCAAAAAAAATTCACCTTAATTCCCGATGGAGATTATGAAGGTTTTAAATGGCAGAATGGGAAATGGGTGCATGTTGACAAACTCTTTAACCAGGCATTAAAAGATGGGGAAGCGCCGAGGCCGGAACCATTGCGGGACAATAACGGCAATCTTTTAAAGAAAGATTGATGCTCAATTAGACATAGATGTTATAGTTGCGGACAAGGAATTGGGAATTAGGAATTGGGAATTAGGAATTGGGAATTAGGTTGATGACAGGTTGAATAGTTGATTGGTTGAGTAGTTGATTGGTTGATTGGTTGATAAGTTGAAAGGTTGAATGGCAGTTTTAAGTCTGCAATGTTCAAAAGTTTAAAAGTTCACTTGTTCACAAGTTCACGGGTTGGTACAAAACAAATTAGTGCTGGTATGTAAATCTGAAATCGTCAATCTGCAATCTTAAATTCACGCAGTTTACATCAGACGCCTGTCCGCCGTGGCGGATCAGCAAATCCCCGCCTGACCCCTGCCTGACTGCATCACGCAGGCAGGGATTCAGTCGGGCAGGAGACATCAGACATTTAATTCACCTGCTAACTTCTTTCTCCGAAAATAAGGCTTCCAACCCGTATCATATTACTGCCTTCTTCAATGGCGATGGTATAATCGGCTGTCATGCCCATGGAAACGGTCAACAGTCGACGGTCAATGGTCAACAGTTCGTTACATTTATTCAACAAGCTTTTTAAATATTTAAACTCCTTTCTGACCTGGTCTTTATCATCTGTAAAACTGGCCATTCCCATCAGGCCATTGATACTTGCATTTGTTAATGGTACAGCAGTTACCTGATCAATTATTTCTTTCAATTCGTTTTCATCCAATCCAAATTTGGTTTCTTCCTGCGCTATATGCACCTGCAATAAACAGTTGGTGGTTTTATTTATTTTTTCAGACTGCTTATTGATCTCCTTCAACAATTTTAAACTGTCAACTCCATGAATCAAATGCACGAACCCAATAACCTGTTTTACTTTATTCGTTTGCAGGTGGCCGATAAAATGCCAGCGTATATCCTTTGGTAATTGCTTTTCTTTTTCAATTAACTCCTGCACATAGTTCTCCCCAAAATCGCGGTGGCCGAAATCATATAATGTAAGAATATCCTCAACAGGTTTTGTTTTACTTACGGCGACTAATGTGACATTATTAGCTTTACATAGCTGCATTAAATTTTGATAGGCTTCTGCATTAATCATTATCGCAAAAATAATTTATACAAATAGTTCATTCATAAAATAATTAATGTACGATGTAGGGCCGGGGGATGTGATAAAGCGCCCGGCATTATTTCAGGATTGCCGGTTTAGAGATTTTGTGATTTATGCTGAAATGTGATGTTAGAGAATGCCAATAATGATTTTGAGATTGCTGATTTTGGGATTTGGAGATTTATAGGCTGACTGAACCGAAGCAAATCAGACATCTCCAAATCAGAAATCAGAAATCATTTCAATATCTTTCCAAAAAAATTACTATGACAACACAAGAAGTAGCCGACAAATTTTATGAACTCGGCGAAGCCAACCAATGGGATAAAATACAAGACGAATTATTTTCAGATGATGCGGAAAGCATTGAACCACCCAATGCAGCATCATCTGGTTTAAAAACTGTAAAAGGCAGAGCAGCATTAAAACAAAAGTCCATTGATTTTAATAATTCGATTGAAGAAATATACGGCGGTTATAGCAGCAAGCCGGTAGTAGGAGGAAATTTTTTTAGTGTTGCAATGGGCATGGATGCAAAATTTAAAGGCATGGACAGGATACAATTCGACGAAATTTGTGTGTATGAAGTAAAAGATGGAAAGATTGTGAAAGAGCAGTTTTTCTATTAAGCAAATACTCACACTTGATTTTCAAAAGCAGGGCTTACTAGTCTTGCTTTTTGCTTTCACCTTTGCTGAGCAACGGTACAGACTGGCTCAGTCTTTCGGGACTGAGCCAGTCTTATTTTTCAACAATAAGTATTCCAGCAACAAACAGTCATTCCACGCCGGACAATAATGGTTGTACATCAGCAACCTTAAGTCAATAAACTTTCCTTTCCAGCAGCGGTTAAAATAAGACGGAATATTACCGATAAAAAATGGCAAATCATTCTGCTCAATATCTTCCAGATCTTTTGTGCTGATGCTTAATAGCGGCGGATGCGCACCCCACTTTATCAGTGCAATTGACAACAATATCTTTTCAAAAATATTATTCGATGATTGTAAATGCCTGTTTGCCATTTCAATCAATTGTGGCTTGATCGCCTCCAATTCAGGAATAGGTTTTATGCTCATCAATCTCGACAAATGATATAATATGATAGACGTATTTGCATAATACGGTGAAATAAATGCCGGGTGTTTTTCTATATCGTTCCTTCGGATTGTTTGAATAATATGTTGCAGGCTTGCACTGTCAGCTTTTGTCCATTCCAGGTCATATTGCTGAACAAAACTCAGCACATTGCATAATACGCTTACATCAAACACCACAGGAAATTTCTTGCCAAACCAGGTAGAATAAGCGCTGTCGTCCTGGTAAACTTTGTACGTTGTTTTTAAAGGTGGTTTCAAATTAATATAGGATTGCATAAACTGATGCAGCGCTTCTGCCGAATCTTTATTTTCACTATTCATGAATAAACCTAATACAGTATCATCCATATCATCGGGCAATGAACTATTCCCTTTAAAGATGGGCAACCACCAGCTATAATGAAATTTCGTTGTTGTATCCGTTCTCCAGAAGTTATAAGTATTACGAGTTTTGTTTTTAAAATATTTTGAGGCGCGTATGCTTCTCGCAATAATGCTGTCGCAGATAATTTGTTGTTCCGGTGAAAATTTGTTGTAATTATCTTTTAAGGAATAGGCAATGAGTGTGTTGTAAAAAATTGTATTGTCTTTCTTTTTTGTTTTGAATTTGCGGGAAGCGTTGATGTAGGAGGGAAAGACGCCTCGTAGGAAGTAATGATCCTGGTTAAGTTGGTGGGTTTCTATTTTATCAAGAAGAAGATTAACAGTAATTGAATCCTGGGCTTTTGTTTCTGAAACCGGAAGTACGAGCACGAAACATAATGCCAGGCATTTAAAGATCTTGATGCTTTTCAATACCTGGTCTATTAAAGAAAGATGAACTAACAATAACAACTCATGTTTATGATCGGCCTTTATCATGTCCATTGCAAAAGACCAAAAATAGAGTTTGATTCTTTGATTATAGATTACATTATTTCTTTGAAATCGTTTTATTGGTTTGCAGGCGTATGGAAACAAGAATAGTATAAACATATACCCAGCATAAGAGTATCATAAGCAGCACACGGTCTGCATGCGGAAACCTGTAATAAAATATCGCCTTTGATATCCAGAAATCGTTTTCCCGTATTACTCCAAAATGGGTCAGCAACTTGAAAATTAAATACGCCAGGCACCAGGCACAAACACCGGGTATGGTCACAAGCAGTAAAACATTCCAGGTATTTTTTAAGGGTATTGCGTGAACAACCTTTTTTCGCAAATAGTCCGTAAGTATTAGAAACACTACAGCTCCCATAAAAGCTACAGCCAGGGCCTCAAAATCCGGTTCACCCAAAGGTCCGCCGCTTAAGATAACTTTGTTCCCTTTTTTATCAAGGTAAACGTGTTCACCGACAGGCATCCAGGAGTTCCGTACGGTAGTTTGCCTTAACAGGAACATCAATAAGAAAACGGTTAAGAAAAACAGGATGTTCTTCAGAACAGCGGCCCGCTTTAGCGCATAATAACAGCAAAACCATCCTAAAAAAGCGCCTCCGGCAATTTGAAATAAAAAAAGGATTGGAAAGACCTTTTGAAAGAAAAAAGCTTTGGAAATACTCTCATAGCCGGTGGCAATAAAAGGCATATCACTGGAAAAATACCTTAACGCAGCAACAAGCAAAACGCCAACAAAACCGGCGCAGGCGCCACCAAAAATGCCGGCTTTCAGAAAGCTGCTATTATCAAAAACAGTTTTATCAGCAAACAAGCCTCCCGGTTTCTTCGCCGATTGTTCTTTTGGCTCCATGTCTCCATGCGCATTATTTTCCTCTGGTTCCGGGTGGATAGAGACTGGCTTAACGTTATTATGTGACTGTTCTGGTTTAAAATCAATAGGGATAGTTTCTTCATTAGGCTTTCTCTCCGGCATGGATGAAACCATCGCTTCATAGTCAAACCAGTAGGGATAATCTTTCCTTTTTTCTGTGTTAATTTGTATATTTTTCGATCTCATTACATATTCTGCTAGGCGATGTAAATTGGGGAGCTGCGGATTTATTGTTTGCGATTCTCCTTTCAATACTGCTTCCGTGTATTTATAAAGTGTTTTACCTGAAATTTGTGCACCGGTCTTAATCGAAATCTTAATGGCAATATCATCCCCTGTCCCTTCAGAAATTTTTGCAAGAGGTTTTTCCAAAGCGATTTTGTGAACTTCTGTTATAAGTTTAACGAAAGCCGTAAAGTTTTGGTTGGTAATTTTTCGGTTGGAGACTCTCATTCTTGAAAGGGTAGTTTGCAACTCTAAAATAAGCCTTTCCCTATTAAAAAATTAGGCAAGCGGCTTTAATTTTTTTCAATTCGGATTATTTCGATGTATTTCTTGGGTGCAAAAAGTAAAACAATAAAATTGAGTAATATAATTGGAAGCAGATTAGTTATATTCACATAGAAAGACAACCCATGAAAATACAAGCCACTTTTACATTATTTTTTTATTTCAGCCTGTGTGCTCATAGCGATGCTCAATTTCCAAAATCATCATTGGGCATAAAATCAGGTATTGTTTCATCATATATATCAGGGCTCGATAAAACGATTTTAAGTGAACCCTATTTTGTGAATTACACACTAAAAAGGCAAAATACGCACGGCTTATTTCTTGGAGTATTTTATAATCGCTTAGGTTATAAAACACCTACATCCGAAATTATTAATGAAAACGATAGCAATTCCCAGAAACGCTGGCTTTTTCAGGCTCATGCTGAATTTTCTGAGCAAGGCAGTGAATTAGTTCTCAACAATCATGAAAAAGATTTTAATTACAAAATAATCTTCGACTATAATTATATATCTGCAGGCTTTGATTTAAAATATTATTTTTTGGGCAAAGGAACAGATGCAATTATAAACAAATGGAGAAACAGGTTCAAGGGCTTGAACGGAGGGCTTGGCTTTCAGGTAGGATTCAACACTTCACCGGATGAAATAACTTACACATCCTGGGGCGCCGGAAGAGAACCTGTGTTTGACTCAGATTCGCTGGAGCAAAAAAAAATAAGAGATGTGTTAAAAGGAAAAACAATTGCAGGTGTTAATCTAATAGCCGGATACGATATAATTACAGTAAGGAAAGGAAGTTATGTCAATTCGGGAGTATCTATTGAAGCGCGTGTGTTTTTTGGGCTAAAAGATGCGGTTGAAACGCATGCGAATCCATACAATTTTATAGATAACTGGAATATGAATGTTGTTTATCAATTATTGATAGGTATTAATCTTTACAAGCTCGTTAAAAAAAAGTAATGTGAAAGATAAATTGTTATTAATAGCTTTTTTGCAGGCAATGTTCATAATGAAATCCTATGGTCAGCTTCCTCCGTTTTCTATAGGGCTTAAAGCAGGCTCAACCTATTCTTATATAGATGACCTTGAAACTACTGTTTCCCCCTCTAATGACACACTTAATTATATACCATACACACTTGAAAAACAAAACAGGTGGGGTTTCTGCGCCGGGCTTTACGGTCTCTGGACGTTAAAGGGAGATGAAAGAATTCAAGAAAGGATTTTGGCTGTCCAGGTACAAATGCTTTATGTATCCCAGGGCAGTAATTTAATTTATCAGGAGACAACAGGTTTCCATTATAAAATGGAGTTTCGGTATAACTACATAAATATTCCTATTGACCTGAAAGTTTTCCCTTTTGGAGTTGTTAGGGGAACAGGTGACTGGCCTAATGCCTTTACAGGAATAAATCTTGGAATAGGTGCACAAATAGGAATAAATATTACTTCTGAAAACATTGTTTACACTTCTAATAATACACAGCCTAGTATCGGTACCGATCTGCAGTTGCAACAAGAATTGCGCAATATTCTGAAAGGAAGAGACAACTTTGGTTTTCGTGCAAGTATAGGGTATGAATTTATTGGCAATGCCAATAATTACTATATGAATAAAGGCATTTCACTTGAACTGAGTTATTATCTGGGATTAACTGATGTTGTAGAAACAATGCCCACTACTCCATCTCCGAATGATTTTTTTAAATTTATCGAGACCAGGAACAGGAATACTTGTTGGCAACTAACGCTTGGCGTTGATTTCAGGCTTTTAAAAAAATTTCTTAATGACGGATTGAGTTGCATTTTTTAATCAAATTATATTCTCATGAAAACTTTTAAGCTGTGCATCATGATTGTTGTTCTGAATAGTTTGGATAATAGTTCGAACGGACAGCAAATGCATTATCCCGGTGGTATAAAGAGTCCGGCTTATTGGTTTGCTGCGGAACAGACAAACAAGGCCTCAGGGTTTCGCAGCAAAATTAACGGTGATAGCTTGCTTATTCCATATAACAATATTGGTCAACTTAATTATAATCCTTCACTTTTGTTCAATGGTAATAGCAACCTATTAGTTCCAATAGATAAAAGAAAGCTATCTGCTGTAAGTTATTTTACTATTTATAAATCGTCAGATACTTCTCATGAAAGCGTTATCTGGCACACCTTAAATGATAATAAAACAGATTTGGTACTAACAACCAGCAGAATGGCAAACCTTGCCTCTATTCAATACATGAACTATACAGACGTAATAAAAGGGAATGCAAAAATTAATATCTATCTGCAACAGCCTGGTAAACAAAATTACCAGCCTTTGAAACATACTATGCAAGTAGCATCAAAGCCATCAAATCCAAAACTGCCTGTTTCTTCTTTTAAAGGAAGTATTCCGGAAATAATAATTTATAACAGGGTTTTAAGTGGCCAGGAAAGGCTGAAGGTATCATCCTATCTTGCAATAAAATACGGGATAACGCTTACAGACCCCGAGGCTGTTTATTTAAATAGTTCAGGCAAAAAAACCTGGGAGGGCACAAAGTATAGCTTATACCATCACAATATAGCAGGCATAGGCAGGGATGATTCTTCAGGGCTTATGCAACCTGTATCTGAAAGCAGTAATACGCCGGGCTTACTTACTGTTTTTGCTTTAGATAAATTGCGTGATAAGAATTTTTTATTATGGGGAGACAATGGTTTGTCTTTACAGGAAGATGATAAGATTGCAGGACTGCCTGCATTCATACAAAAAAAATGGTTATTTGTTCCAAGTTTGGATTCAGTGGCCTTAAACACCAATATTGTTATTGATACAAAACAATTAGACGTACCGTTACCTGTTAATCCTGTTTATTGGTTAGCTATAGATAGTTCAGGCAGCGGAGATTTTCCGGCAACGGCAACGACATTTGTTAGAATGTCTCAGCTTGACCAGCAAGGCAAAGCATATTTTAAAGACCTGAATTGGAGTATACATACATCTCCAAAAAAAGTTTTAGGAGTTGTGGCAGCGCAGGATTTGCTTTTGTTTTCGGAAGTAACTGAACCGACTTGTAACGCTCCGGATTCAGGGGCTTTATCGATAAAAATATTAGGAGGATTGCCACCATATCAACTATCTGTTGCAGCAAACGGGCAGCCGTTATATAAAAAATCTATTCCCGATAACAAAACACCTGTGCTACTCACAAATCTTAATGCTGGTAATTATTCACTGCATGTAACAGATGCATCAAAAATAGTTTACACAGATTCATTTTATGTAAACTATGCCAATGCACCAAAACCTTATTTAATTAAATCGCAGTACGACCTGATGCCGTATGAACAACTTACATTAAATGCAGCTAATCAAATGCAGACAGGGATTTCTTATAAATGGACCGGACCTGATAATTTCAAATCTGCAAGCCCGCAAATAAGTATCCGGCAGCCGGGTATATACACATTAAGCACCAGCAACAAAGATGGTTGCTCTTATAAACAGGAAATAAAAGTTAATGAAGTTCCCGGCAATGTATTTAAATCGGTTATGATTTACCCCAATCCATCGCCGGGAAGGTTTAATATCCAGGTGAATCTGTATTGGATAACAGAAGTAAAAATGTACATATATACGTCCGATGGAAGATTGATAAAATCGATCAGTATGAATGGCAAATCAAATTATTTCTTTTCAGAAGAGTTGCGTGCGAATGGAGCTTATGAAATTGTATTTGAATCTAATGAAGCAAAAGTGAACAAGCGGATAATCATTAATAAGTAAACCCGGGTAATTTTTATTGCAACCTGCACGAACTAAAAATTTGCCTGATCAATTTTTTTGGTGCTTACAAATAAATAATTGCTATGATAAAAAATTACACATTTCTATTTTGCTCAGTGATCTTAATCGCTGCTGCATTTATCATAAAAGAACCATATACTAATTTTTTTGATTCAGCTTACAAGAATTATAAAGATTCCAATCTTTTAAAAAATTACAATAACGGCCCTGAAGAAAAAGAAAACATAGATTCAATTACATATTCTAAAAGCAATAAAAAACTTTTCGTTGCAGATATAAATACAGGGTTCATCGGTACAAACGATAACCATCCTGTTGATGACCCTTCCGATAATATCTTCCACATTTATTTACCCGACATTTCAGAGCAGCATGATATTGCCTGCCTGCAGTATGAATTGTTTGGTTTTAAAGATCAGGCAAGTGTTGCAAGAAGCATCAACGACGCACAGGCGATAGGAGGAATATTCGCAGAACCCGGCGGTTATTGGTCAAAGCAGAAAGAAGCAATTCCGGTTGGTAATCTGCATAAAGGCGATAACATAATACGTTTTGATCTGGCTGAAAATGCTAAATTTTATTATCGCCTTAAAAACATATCGATACTGTTAGAAAAAAAAGAAGAGAAGGCAAAAGATATAATTATTAACAACGCCAGGTTTATAAGTAATGACAGCACGCTCTACATTAAAGGGATAATACAAACAAATAAAGAAGGCGGTAATGCGAAACTGTTTTATAACGGCAACCCTGTTAATATTTTTAATAATGAATTTGAAATAGTAAGCCATGATACCAATGCACACGTTTTTAATAACAAACTTTGCCTTGAACTAAAAGCAATATTTACAGGCGGCAAAACAATAACGAGGCAAATAAAACTTAATGCTGAAGCCACAACGGGCATTAAATACCTGCCATTAGAAAAAGGCATAACAAGTACAGGTTTTTTTGAAAGGGGAAAACAATTGACCGTTGACATGAACGCTATCAGTATGAAAGCCTCAATTGTTATTCCTCCGAATGCCTTAACCGAAAACAAATTTATCTCTATAACCGCCTTAAGGGATATAGACCTTCCTGAATTAAATCCTGACATGGTTAATGTTACCAGTGGTGCAAAAGGTTTTCGTTTTCTGCCGCACGGGACAAAATTTACAACTGCAGCGCAAATGAACATACCGTTTGACAGTTCGTTGATACCTGAAGGATATACTGCTGCAGATATCAGAACTTATTACTTTGATGAAAACTTAAAACAGTGGATTGACCTGCCCGTTGATACCATTCTTACCAAAGATGAAATGGTACGATCAAACACCATCCATTTTACTGATGTTATAAACGGCATTATTAAAGTACCTGAATCTCCGCAAACACAAGGTTACACTCCAACTACTATCAAAGATATTAAGGCAGCAAACCCTTCTGCCGGCATCAATTTTATAGAACCGCCGAAAGCAAATAACAATGGGAATGCTTCTCTTTCTTACCCGCTTAAAATTCCAAAAGGCAGGCAAGGTATGGAACCGCAGCTTACAGTTCAATACAATAGTGAAGGCGGGAATAGCTGGATGGGGCTTGGCTGGAATTTATCTATCCCTTTTGTCGGTATTGAAACAAGATGGGGCGTGCCCCGCTATGACCCAGACTTCGAAAGTGAAATGTATAATTTAAACGGCGAGCAACTTGCACCAACAAACAACCGAACACCCTTCGTAGCAAGGGTTGTTGATAAAAGAGATTTTCATCCAAGAGTAGAAGGTGAATTTAATAGAATAATGAGACATGGTAACAGTCCTAAAAATTACTGGTGGGAAGTAACAGCTAAAAATGGCACGAGGAGTTTTTATGGCGGTACACCTGCCAACGGTGTTATTTCCGGTGCAGTATTAAAAGATGATGAAGGCAATATCGGCCAGTGGATGCTTGCAGAAACAAGAGATTTAAATAACAATTTCGTAAAGTATGAATACAAAGAAGTAAACGATGCAGGAGTTTCCGGGGGAACAGTACAGGGAAGACAATTATATATCAATAAGATTTTATACACGGGAAACGGTTCTTCTAATGGACCATATGCGATAGAATTTATTAGGGACAGGGACAGAAACGAATCAAAACGCAGGGATATTGATATTAACTGCAGGCTTGGATTTAAAGTGGTAAGCACGGATCTTTTGCGAATAATAAAAATGAGTGTTGATGGACAGGCTATACGCAGTTATGAATTTAAATATACGCCAGGTGCATTTTATAAAACATTGCTTACAAGTATTACTGAATCTGATGCAGCAGGTAAAACTTTCTATTCACACAGTTTCGAATACAATGACGATGTAAAATCAAAATCCGGTTATGTACCATTTGGCAACACTGAAAAATGGAATCCCGGAAATGATAACATAAACGGAGATAATGTATTTTCATTACCTGACTATAAGGACGATGCTTCAGTATTAAGTTCTACAAAGTCAAGTAATTTTGGAGGCGGCCTGGGTATAACAATTGGCCCTGCGGGAAGCACATACACTAAAGACTATACTTTAGGAGGAACTTTTGGCTATTCAGAAGATAATTCACAAGGCCTTGTTACTATGTTGGATATAGATGGAGACAGGCTTCCTGATAAAGTATTTGTTGGTAACAATAACATATTATGGTACCGAAAAAACTTAGGCGGTAACAGTCGCAGCTTCAGTGATAGCTTAATTTCAATTAATGGTATAACTAATTTTAGTGAAAGCAATTCAAGAAGTATTTCCTGGGGAGTGCAGGCCATTGGAGGAGGTGGCAACTTCGGTTACACTAAAACCAAAAGCACCAACCGCACAAGTGTTTATTTTAATGATTTTAATGAAGACGGACTTATAGATATAGCCTCACACGGTTCTGTTTATTTTAATCGTATTGGTGCCTCTGGAAATGCTCAATTTCTTCTAGGAAGCCAAAACACGCCCAATCCTTTAAACGGCGGAAAAGATATAAATGAAAATTTCTTAACGCCTGACAAAGACCTTCAGGCTGAGCAGGAAACACAGTTCCCTTTGCAGGATATTGTGCGGTTTTGGGAAGCTCCTTTTGAAGGAGAGATCTCCATTGATGCGCCTGTTAACCTCGAAGATGTTCCTGATACAATTAAGAACTCAAAGAGAGATGGTATAAGAGCCACTATGCAGATAGGCAGTGATGATCCACGGTTTATAAAAGTAATTGAGGCAGATAACCATGCTGTGTACCCCTATTCGGATAAGTTTAGAATACATAAAGGGCAGCGCTTATACTTCAGGGTAGAGTCAAGATATAATGGCGACGGTGATTTGGTCAAATGGGACCCCGTAATCCGATATTTACAGATTTTTGGAACACATCCAACCAAAGATGCTGATAATAGGTTAACTGATTATTATAAAGCTTCAGAGGATTATTATTTACATGCTGCAGGCGGAATTACTTTTCCACAAAACGGCAAAATAATCATAAATGGAAAATTCATAAAAAAACATACATCAGATTCTGTAAGGCTTATTATTCGTAAAAAGATAAATACAAAATTTGATACTATATATAACTCATTATTCACGCCGGGTTTTATTTATAACGATTCGTTAAAGCCGTTTCCCTTTGAAAAACCTTTAGATGTCACTCCTTCTGATACCCTGTTCTTTTATGTGAAATGCGATTCGCATATTGATAGAGCTGCTGTTACATGGCAGCCACATTTTCAATATATCAAATTTTCAGATCCCAATATTCCTGATACAAACCAATACGGGAAGCCGCTTATAGAGGGAAACATTATTCCGGACAACTCCAATTACAACAACTGGATTGTAAAAACACCCACTTTAATTGCTGAAGATGTAAAAGATCCCTGGGAAGTAAGACCGCTTTTTATTGATAGACAAATCGGACCTACAGGAGATCTCACCCTGACAGTTAAAGGAACCGATACTATTTATGGGAAGAGGTTTATTAAGCTGGTTAACGGAGCTATGCAAAATGCAGACAAGATTAAAACTATAATATTTACACCTAAGGAAGGAGAACAGATTTTCTGCGAATATCAAAGCGATTCATCCTATATACCTGAAGGGCTGATTGACACTGATGATGAATTTTATTCAGGTATTTACGTACGTGTCAATGGCGGTTCAAAAGGGGCTGGCTTCTACACAACACCCAAAGAAGATTTTATGGGTACGCTTTACAGGGGGTGGGGACTTTTTTCTTTTAAAGGAGATACGGAGAATAAACCACTAGACGAATCAAAACTGAATTTAGACGAACTAAGCAAATATGAATCTGACCCTGATAAGTTCCAGGATACAAGTAAAGTTGATGAAATAAGCGATCCGTCAAAAGCTGATTTTCAACCAATGTATGCAGATGCTGGTAAACAATACTGGAAAGGAAATGATTCAAGTGTTTACATTGACTCTGAATTCATGAGCAGTTCAAGATTATGGTTGCATGATGTATCTGTAGATAAACTTATGGAAACAAGCTCAATACCAACAGTTGATAAAATTAGTACATCAAGCAGTAAAAGTTATTCGGGGGGCTTTAGCTATTATGGTTTTGGTTTGAATGCATCTACTTCAGAAACTGATACTAAAACAACTCTTGATGCCATGGATATGAATGCTGATGGTTATGCTGACATAATAAATGAAAATAGTATTCAATACACACTTCCCTCAGGGGGGTTGGATGAAAAAACAATACCATACAAAGTAGGCGCAAATACAAGTTCTGCAACTTCTTCGAGTATATCCGCAGACCCAAATCCTGCACCAGCCAAAACAAAAATGTTAAACACCGCTATTGCCAGCGTAATGGCTGCATTAAATGCAAAAGCATCTATAAGTGCTTCTTCCGGTAAGACCCCCGGAAGTAATAACGACAAAACCAAAAGCAGCTTCATGGATATGAATGGTGATGGTTTGGCAGATAAAGTTTACGATGATGGCAAGGTAGCTTTAAATCTTGGTTACAGCTTTGCTGATCCTGAAAACTGGCCTTTTGATGATATTGAATCAAACGTGACTACCTCTTCTCATGAAGGTATAGGGGTTAGCCTTGTTTCGGGTTCAGTGCAGGGCGGGTATAGCTTAACTAAAAGTTCCACAAATAATAATGCCAGCTTTACAGATATCAATGGCGATGGCCTGCCTGATAAATGCACTGATAATGGTTTTTACATAAAAGTGCAGCTCAATACAGGAGTAAGCTTTGGAAGCGCTGTTACCTACGATGAGGTTTCATCAATAAACACCAATGAATCTGTAGGAGAATCAATTAATGGCGCATTTACCATCGGTTTCAATATCTTTTTTATACGAATATGTATTAATCCTTCCTTAAGCGGTGGTCATAGCATCTCCCGCCGCCAGGACCAGATCATGGATATTGATGGCGATGGCTTCCCCGATATTTTACATTCAGCAAGAGACGGAGACCTTACAGTAAAACGCTCTCTTATTGGCCGCACCAACATGCTGGTAAAAGTAACGCGTCCCATGGGTAGCTATTTTACCATGGATTATGAACGCATGGGCAATACCTACGACATGCCGCAAAGCAAATGGGTATTGAAGAATGTAGAAATGTTTGATGGTCTTAAAGGAGACGGCGTTGACACAACCCGCAAAGAATTCAGTTATGAAGGTGGTTTGTACGACCGCCGCGAACGTGATTTTTATGGCTTTAAAAAGGTTACTACTAAAGAGCTTAATACACCACAGAACAATACACCATATAGAATTTATGTACAACAATTTTCTACTGAAAATTATTATTACAAAGGACTACTAACCAGTGAATGGATGGAAGATGCGAATGGAAATAAATTCACACAAACCAATAACTTCTATGCATTACATAACGTTGCTGAAAGTGTTTTCTTTCCTGCACTTAAAAAAACAGAGCAACTCTATCATGAAGGCAAACCTGTAGCTGCCGTAAAAACCAGCCAGGCGTTTGAATACGATGCTTTGGGAAATATGACAAGTCTGAATGACGCGGGTGATGGCAGCCAGCAGGACATGTTAAAAGCTACTATTACCTATCATAGCGATGATGCACTTTATATAAAATCAACACCGGAAAGCATAACGGTTACAGATGTAGACGGTACTGTTTTGAGAAACCGCTTAACAAAGATTGATAGCAAAGGCAACATCATACTAATAAAAAAATTTCTCGCAGACGGAACTTCTGCTGATTACAACATGCAATATGATGCCTATGGAAATCTCTCTGAAATACAACGTCCCGAAAATGATAGCGGCCAGCGTATGACGTACACCTATACGTACGACAACAGCACACATACTTATGTAACTGAAATAACAGATGCCTTTGACTATAAGAGTACCAGTGCATATGATTTGCGTTTTGGCATAGATACCAGTACTGTAAGCATTAACAAGCAGCCTATGAGGTACAAGCTTGATGATAAAGGGCGCATCAGCACCATAACAGGCCCTTATGAAATTGAAGCAGGCAAGCCTTATACAATCGCTTTTGAATATTATCCGGATGCAACGGTGCCTTATGCCATTAGCCGGCACTACGATCCTGAATATAATGATGATATCAAAACCATAACTTTCATGGATGGCATTGGCCGTGCCATACAGGTGAAAAAACAGGTTTCCGTTTTTGCAGGAAAGGATAAAGAAGATTCGCTGAAAATGGTTGTTTCCGGCAGGCAGCTATTTGATTGTTTTGGAAGGGCAACAGCAACCTATTACCCGGTTACAGAACTTATAGGCGCATCCAATAACAGCTTTAATACAAGCTTTGGCCTTATTCAATCCAAATCAACGTATGATGTGCTTGACCGCACTTTACATACACAGCTTACGGATGGCGCAACTACTTCTTATATATATGATGCGGCTGATAACCTGTTTACAACAACTATCACAGACCCTAATAACAACACCACGCAAACAACAACAGATATAAAAGAAAGAAAACGGGAATCAAAATTATTCAAGCCAAATGGTGTAATCACTACAAGCTTTTATTACAATGCTGTAAGCGAATTATTAAAAGTGATAGATACAAAAGGTAACACCACTGAATATACTTATGATAACCTCGGCAGGAAATTAAGTATGAATCATCCTGATAACGGCCTCACCACTTTTACCTATGACCTGGCGGGCAATATGACCACAAAGACAACGGCGGAGATCAGGAAGGAAATACCAAACGGCGGTGCTATTGTTTACCGTTACCAGTATGAAAGGCTTACCGATATTGATTATCCGCGTTATTACCAGAATAAAGTAACATATATTTATGGGGATTCTTCAAAAGGCATTCGTGCAGGAAGGCTGATACTGCAGGAAGATGCCAGCGGGGGGCAGGAATTTTTTTATGGCAAATTGGGAGAGGTAACAAAAACCATACGCACCGTAATGATCAGCCCGGTAAATATTACCACATATATAAGCGAGGAAGAATATGATACATGGAACCGCATAAAAAAAATGGTTTATCCCGATGGCGAAGTAGTTACTTATCATTACAATAAAGGCGGCAGCCTGCAAAGCATGGATGGCCTTAAATCAGATAATATCTATAAGTACGTTGACAGGATTGGTTACGATGAATATGAACAAAGGAAATATTTAAAATATGGTAATGGTACGGAAACAAATTACAGTTATGACAGCGCACGCAGAAGGCTTGTTTTATTAACTGCACAAACGAAAGGCGGCAGGCAGTTTATGAACAACACCTATAAGTACGATGCAGTAAGTAATATTTTAGGTATCGAAAATAATGTGGGTGCTGACTCCGGTAAGCTTGGCGGTTATTCAAAACAGGATTATGGTTACGACAATTTATACAGGCTTGTAAGCGCCACAGGCGTTTACAGGGGTTATGATACTACCGCGGGCTATACACTTGCAATGAAGTATGATGATCTGTACAACATTACCGGCAAAAGCATGGTTGATTCTGTACCCTGGAAAAGCTATGATCTTGATTATGATTACAGCGGCAGTGCACCGCACCAGCCTGTAAAAATTAAAGGCCAGGAATACAGGTATGATGCCAATGGTAATCTTTTGGGTAATGATTCAACAGATTATTACTGGGATGAAGAGAACAGGTTAAGGGCTGTTGTCAGTAACGGCATATTAAGCCAATATACCTATGATGCGGGCGGGGAACGGGCTGTAAAAAGCAGCAACCCTTTCCAGGATGTGTGGCTGAACGGCGCACCAGCCGGCTCTATAATTCATGATGACAATTACACCGCCTACGTAAGCCCTTACCTTGTTTGCCGCAAGTTTACATTTACAAAACATTATTACATAGAAACTGAGCGCATAGTTTCAAAACCCGGCAACGGCAGGTTCATCAATACGGCTTTCCCGTCAAGTGGTTTAACTGCGGGCAATGTTGACTACAGGAAGCGCATGGATTCTATTGAAAAAGCAAGAACGGCATGGTATGCAAAACAAGGCATATCCCCGGGCCCGCCTACCGATAAAAACTATTGGGGACGGCCGGAAGTAAATGGCATACAGCCGCCCGTGATTGTGGACAACAGCGCCAATGATGCCCCGCCAGACTGGCCACATCCTGACTCCATACCCCAAGGAATTCCTGTTATTCTGCGGCACATAAGCAGGGATTCTGCACATGGCGGTTATGGTTTTGACGAGGGCATGGGCGCTGTGTATGAGAAAGACCAGTATTTCTATCACCATGATCATTTGGGCAGCACCAGTTTTGTTAGCGATGCGCTGGGTGAACTAAACCAGCACGCTGAATACTCTGCTTTTGGTGAAACTTTTTTTGAAGAAAGGAAAGGAGATTTTGCAAGCCCTTATTTATTTAATGCAAAAGAAAGAGATGCTGAAACAGGTTTGTATTATTATGGAGCAAGGTATTATGATCCTAAGATTAGTTTGTGGGCGAGTGTTGATCCGATGGTTGAAAAGTATATAGCATATAGTCCCTATAATTATTGTTTAAATAATCCGGTAAAATATTTAGATTCTAATGGAAGTGATTTTGAAGATGGAAATTTTAATTACAATCAAGCACTATCAAATTATATGAATAATTTTTTTAACTATGTTGGGGACCAAGTCAATAATGCTATAGATAAAATAAGCACAGGTAATTTAGATAATCCCGATTTAGCTTCAAATATTTGTGGATCAAAGGAAGGTTTCAATTCTGAAATATTCGTTCCGGATTATCCAAATCCAAACCCATTAATTAATGTACCATTATCAGAATTAAATGCAGTTGGCTTATGGTCTGGAGCTTTAAACGAAGAATTAAAAGGTGGCCTAGATTTTACATCAGCATGTCAATATCATGATAATTGTTATGGTAGTTATGGAGTAACGCAAGAATTTTGTGACAACAAGTTATATGAAATTGCCGTACAAAAAAATGGGCCTGAGGCTATTCCCATGGCATATATATATAAAACTGTACTTAGCAAACAAGGCGAAACTGCCTTCAAAGCAGCACAAGAAAAAGCTCCAATTGATTTAAATAATAAGTATTATATGGAGATGAAATCGATAGAAAAAATACAAAAATGAATTGAGTATATCTCTTACTGCTGTTGGTGTTCCGTGTATTTACCATTGTTGTGTATTGTAGCCAACCACCATAGCGGAATTTAATATGCCGCTTAAAATTTACTTTTTTACTTCTCCGCAATGTTTCCTCACAAAGCAATGAGCACTTGCAGGAACATTGCGGCCTACGAAGCACAAAGCCCATCATTTCATGTAACTACGCGGTTGTTGGTGTTGTATGCGTTTTACTCCTACCCGCGCCGTTGTTGGTGTTCTGTGCGTTTGCCGTTGTTGTTTCTTATGATCAACAACAGTAACACCAACTGTCGCAAGATTGAGACGCAGGAAATGTGTATAGCCATCTTGCACCTCTTACTCCTCAACCTTTGTTGCTCTTGTGATCAATAGATAAATTCCTCGGGATTCCAAAACCTTCGGTGTTTTTTCATATCAATGCATGCCTTGGTTTCCTATAAAACCTACTATCCGGCAAATAATAAAATAATATCATTTTTGTCCCTGCATGTCCCTTCTGTCCCCTCCAAAATAACATGCTGTCTTAAAATTTAACCCCCAACTGCCACCACCTTCATTCCATACATTTTAGGGTGTATCGCCGGTTCATTCCCTTCAATGCAGTTTACTTTCAACAAAGCAATCCAGGGCTGTTCGGACAAGACCAGACTTAAACTGCAGCCATTTTTATCCGGTGTCTTTATTGCATACGGCTTACTTTCTTCACTTTCAGTGCGTAAACCATTTTCTTCGTCGGGGTTGCCATATAAAAGGATCAGCTCAAACCAGTAATCCGTAACAAGATTATTCATCCGTTTAATGGTATATGGAGTGATGGGTATGGTAACAATAATGGATTTACTTTTTTGTTCAACATGTATGTTTTCTGTTAGTAAATTAACTAAAGGATATTCAGGTTGGAGATCAAGGCCGTTAAGGCACTGCATAGACAGCCTGCCGGTTTCATTAAGTGATTTTCTAAGTTTACCGCAGATACGTGCCGTTATTCTTCCCGGTTGCAACCCTTCCATAAATGGCCGCAGCTTACGCACAATACGACTCGCGGCAGGGCTGCAGATTTTTATGTATTCACTGCTTTGCCGGTAAGCAGCATTTAATACAGCCTTTTTAACCAGGCCGCGTTTTTTATGCCAGAAACCGCCCTCTTTTGTATTAATCCATATATAGCTGTCAGGGTCAGGGTTTGGTGGCCGTTTGCCTTTTCTATGCAACGCCATTCAATACTTTTTTAAAAATAATACATATTGCGCAGCTATACTGATGTTATACTGAAGTTACACTGAACTTATACTGAAGTTATAATGATGCAAGGCGCATACATTTTTACACTGCCCTCCGTATTTACGTACAATTTACAGCACTATTACCCTGCTCCAACAGGCGCAAGATTGAAGTTCAGGCAACGTGTGCTGTTTAAACCCCGGGGGGTTGAAAACCCCCCGGGGTTTGTCAAGCCTGCAAAGTAGAAACACAATTCTTTTGCAGAAACCTCATACCCGCAACCTGCTGTTTTTACATACATTCGGGCAAAAAAATATAACCACGTTCTTAGATTTTTAACCAATACATCATGACTGATTATGATAAAAATATCCTCGACTGTCTGAACAATATTAAAGGCAATGGTTCTTTTGTGAGCAGCCACAAGGCCGCATTTGTGTTTCCGGGCCTTGAGGTGGAAGGTGTCGGCGAATTATCGTATCCCATTAACGAATGGCAGGCCAAAGCCTTGATTCAACAGGCCCATAAAGCTCCCTTTGGAAAGGGAAGCCAAACGGTTTTTGATGATACGGTGCGGCGCGCCTGGGAAATAGATGCCTCCATGCTGACATTTAAAGGCAATCAATGGCAGGCATTTTTAAAGAAAGCGCTCAATACTATTAAGCCGGACCTGGGCATTGAAGATTACAAGATATCAGCCAGCCTTTACAAAATGCTTATTTACGAAAAAGACAGTTTTTTTCTGCCGCACAGGGATTCCGAAAAAGAAAAGGGCATGTTTGGTACATTGGTTATAGGCTTGCCTTCAAAGCATACCGGTGGCGAACTGGCAGTGAGATTTGACGGGCAGGAAAAGCTGGTACATTTTGATGCGGGTTCGGATAGTTATGAAATTCCTTACGCTGCTTTTTATGCCGACTGCGAGCATGAAATAAAACCGCTGGTCTCCGGTTACAGGATTTGCCTGGTGTATAATCTTATCCAGGATGAAGCAGGGAAAAAGATACAGGCAGAACCGCTTGGGAAGCATGTAAAACAACTGGCTGCCATATTAAAGAACGATGAAGAAAACGATAGCGCCATACCGAAGATCATATTGTTGGGACATCAATATACGCCTGAAAATTTTTCAATGAAAAGCCTAAAGCTGAATGACCGCACCAGGGCAGAAGCATTGTTGAGCGCGTCAGAATTGGCCGGTTATTATGCAAAAATGTGCCTGGTAACGTCTTATAAAGCCGGGTCGCCTGCATGGGGAGGTGGGTATGATGATGAGCCTGATGAGGACACTGCAATGGAAGAAGTATATGATGAAACATTAAACATTGAGCATTGGATGAACGACGGAGCGCCTCCTTTACGTAACATTCAATTTGAAGAAAAAGACCTGTTAGCCGCTTTTCACATAAATGATGATGAACCTATAGTAAAAGAATCAACGGGTTATATGGGCAATTATGGTCCGGATATTATGCATTGGTATCATTATGGCGCCGTAATGCTCTGGTCAAAAAAAATGCAGGAACAACTGCTGCCGCAACAAAACAACGCCAATAAGCTTGAATGGATCGCTTATTATAACAAAAACAGGAACCGGTTATCAGAAAGCGAAAAAGATTTGTGTGAGTCAATATTGTCAGGCAACCTGGATAGCGAAAGCCATCGTTCAGCGCCTGATTATAATGTTATAGCAGACTGGTTAACGGGAATGAATGATGAAATTTATTTTGAAGAAAAGGGGAACAGGCTGCTGCAAAATCATTTT
>DASUGF010000036.1:0-59268 GCA_036274175.1 Parafilimonas sp. | reverse complement strand
TATTGTCCGGTTAACTTGGGCTAAAGCCCGTTGGATAAGGATTCCGCTATATAACCCCAGGCTTAAGCCCGGGGCTAGTGAAAACCAAGCCCATCAAGGGCTTTAGCCCAAGAATTAAAATTTTAGCCGGACAACAATGATAAGAATAATACATTTTAGAACTTAATAACGATCTTACCAATAGCCTTGCCTGACTCTAATAATGCATGCGCCTGTTTTAAATTTTCAACTGTAAGCTCATTAAGCGTTTGATTGATCGTTGACCTGATAGTTCCTTCATCTAACATGCCTGCAATTTTGTTGAGAATATGATGCTGTTCGATCATGTCTTCTGTTTGAAATACTGCTCTCGTGTACATATATTCCCAGGAAAAAGAAGCGCTTTTGGTTTTTAATTTATTCAGGGCAACCGGCGTATCGCTGCCTGTAATAGTTGCGATATGCCCTTGCGGTTTTATTAGCTCCACCATGGTATCCCAATACATGTTCGTGTTAACAAAATCAACGATAAAATCAATGAACTTAAAGCCTGCATGGTGCACTTCGTTTACAAGATCTTTATGGTTTACTATTACATCAGCACCCATCGCTTTACACCATTCCACCGTTTCAGGTCTTGAGGCTGTTGCTATAACCTGCAGACCTGCTATTTTTTTAGCAAGCTGAATAGCAATAGAACCTACTCCACCGGCGCCGCCAATAATTAAAAGACTTTTGCCTTTATCCTTTTCTGTATGGATGCGTATGCGGTCAAACAAAATTTCCCAGGCCGTGAGGCTCGTGAGCGGCATAGCTGCAGCAGCTTCCACACTTATTGTATGCGGCATCTTTCCAACTATCCGTTCATCTATCACCTGGTATTCCGCATTGCAACCTTGTTTTGTAATATCACCTGCATAAAACACAGCATCACCGGCTTTAAATAAAGAAACCTTCTCTCCCACTGCTTCAACAATACCTGCGGCATCCCAGCCAATGATCTTAGGCGTATCGGTCACCGTATTCTTTGCAGCATTTTGTCTCACTTTATAATCAACGGGATTAACAGATATAGCCCGGATCTTCACCAGCAATTCATACCCTGTCGGTGTGGGTACAGGCGCATCAAATTCAATAAAACTATTAGCATCTGCTATCGGTAATGAGGTTTTAAATCCTATTGCTTTCATTGGTTTGCTTTTAATCATTAGTTATGTAGAACTCTTTTTATTCACTATCAATCTTAATTAAAGAACAATTTTAAAATTTAAATATTTTATCAAGATCAGCTTCTTCGCTTGTAATATTATTCAATTCAAAATAAACTTTATTTTCTTTAATAGAATACCATCCTTTCCATTTCAAAGACTTATAAGACAGGCCAAATCTATCATTGTCAAACCATTTATTATTTTTCACAAGCATATACACAGAATCAAATACCTACCAATTTTTCTTATCAAAAAGTTTAATAACCGAAGTATGCCCATCTTTATTCAGGCAAACATTTACGGTAGTTGTTGTTTGTGTTTTTCCAGGGAAACATTTGCGATTTTCTTTTTGTCTTTAGACATCTTTGCAGGATAGTCAATTTTGAACCTGAAATCATTGGCTATAATTTCTTCATATGCTTTCTCAAAAACATTCTTATCCCAATTATATTCTTCACTCAACTTCAGCATTGCCTCCTGTATAACATCAAGAACATATTTATATTTATCACTAATCTTTAAAGACAGGAAGGCTTCATAATTAAAATCAACGGCTATAGTTCTGAGAGAACCATTCTTCCATGTTCTGTTCCATATATTATAATAGCTGGGTTCAATACACACCCGCGTGATGTTTGGCGGCTTGTATCCATGCATACAAACTATATACAGATCGCTGATATAATTGTATAAAGATTTTTCCTCCCGATACTCCGGAGTGCATGGTTTATAAAACGTAGGAGCATACAGTGCAATATCATGAAATGGAGCACCCATATTAATTGACCAACAAATATAACCTCAACATATTTTCCCGGCAGCAGTGTTGTCGCTATCTTATTATTATGCATTGCTAAATTCACCTGGAAATTCTTATTACAACCAGGTACATGTATTTGCAATACCCCATACAATAAATCTGTATCTTACACACGCACAAAGAGCAGGTATTTACCTAAAGCACCATTGCATGACACCGCCTCAAAACAGCAATATCGGAACCAAACAGAAAGCGCTTGAAATAAATCTCGATCCCAAGATCTACGGCACTTTTGCCGAGATAGGCGCCGGGCAGGATGTGGCAGCAAATTTCTTTAAGGCCGGCGGCTCATCAGGCACTATTGCTAAAACCATGTCGGCTTATGATATGACGTTTTCTGATGCCATCTACGGCGCGGACCAAAAGAAGCGGTACGTAAGCGAGAACAGGCTCCTGAAAATGTTGGATAAAGAATACGGTCTTTTGATCGAACGCCTGCAGGAGCAACGCGGCGTTTCATCTACCTTTTTTGCATTTGCCAATACCATTGCAGCGTTGAACTATTATAAAACAAATGTGGGGCATGGATGGATGGGCGTACGTTTTCAGTTAGAGCCGGGCGGAGCCTGTAACGATGTGGTACTACACGTAAAACTTTTAGATAATGACAACAACCTGCAGCAACAGGCCGTTGGCATATTGGGTGTAAACCTTATTTATGCCTGCTTCCGTTATTACCAAAACCCTACCTTGTTTTTACTCTCACTGAGAGATGATCTTACAAAAGACCGTTTGCAGATAGATATGATCAGTTTTGAAGGCCCTGGTTTTACAAAAGTTGACAACCGGCTCATGAGCCTGCATCTTGTAAAGCTTGGTTTTTCAGATGCAGCCGTTTTTCGTCCTGATGGCAGGAACCAGCAGCTCAGTGAAGTATTATACAAAAAACATATCGTGGTGGTGCGTGGCCGTTTCCGCCCGGTTATCAATGTGCACCTGGATATGATCAAAACAGGCATGCAACAGTTTCTGGAAGAGCCTGATGTTGATCGCGACAACGTCGTGGTGCTTACTGAACTTACCTTGCAGGGCCTGAAAGAACGTGATGCTGCACTGGATGCAGATATAGACGAAAAAGATTTTCTTGACAGGGTGGATATTTTATGTTCACTCGGACAAACGGTGATGATCTCTAATTTTCATGAGTATTATAAACTCGTGGCTTACCTCTCTACCATCACCAAACTAAAACTGGGTGTAGTGTTGGGTTATCCTAATCTTGAATATATTTTTTCTGAGGAACATTATTCCGCTTTGCCGGGTGGCATCCTCGAATCATTCGCCGCTTTGTTTAGCCGTAAGGTTAAATTGTTTATTTATCCCACCTTGCGCGATGGCATGATACAGAATTGCAAAAGCTTTCAATTACCATCGCATCTTATCGACCTGTATCAATATCTTATTGCCAATAATAAGATTGAAGACATTCTCGGTTACAATAAGCACAACCTCAATATACAAACCGATAAAGTGCTCGAACTCATAAAAGCCGGCGCGCCGGGTTGGGAAGAATATGTACCCGACGAAGTGGCGGCGATGATCAAAGGCCGCTGCCTGTTTGGTTATCCCTGCGAAGTAAAACCGGTGTAATGCTTTGCATGTATTCATACACCCTGGTTAAGCATACTCAATACTGGATCTATCATAATGCTTGTAGAAACTACTTGTTACATTTATTTTTTCTGTATCGTAAATCGTGCTATATCTTCAGCTAAAACTTACATACGGATACAGCAATTAATTAAATATATACTGCAATGAAGAGATTATTTCTACTGCCACTTGTATTGTGCATAATGATGAAAGGTTTTGCCCAGGATATGGGCAGCAGGATCGATACCTTAATAAGTTCCTATTCAAAACTAAACAAGTTCAATGGTACGGTGCTTGTAGCAAAGAACGACACCATTTTATTGAATAAAGGATATGGATACCGGAACGCCGCACTTAAAGTGTTGAACAATGAGCAAAGTATTTTCCAGTTAGGCTCCATAACCAAACAATTTACCGCAGCAGTAATACTTAAGCTGGAACAGGAAAAGAAATTATCTGTTTCAGATAAGATCGGCAAGTATTTTCCCGATTATCCTAAAGGCGACAGCATTACTATACAACAATTACTTACGCATACCTCAGGGATCTACAACTATACAAATGATGCCAATTTTATGGCTAATGAAATTACAAAGCCACACAACAGGGAGCAGATGATCGCACTGTTTAAAAATAAGCCGCTTAATTTTTCACCGGGCACTGCATGGAATTATTCTAACAGTGGCTACTCATTGCTCGGCTATATCATAGAAGCCGTAACAAGAAAATCTTATGAAGAAGCGGTACGCCGATACATATTTGCACCACTTGGAATGACGCATAGCGGTTTTGATTTCACGCATCTGGATAGTCCCGATAAAACAACCGGTTATTTCATACTCGATAACAACCGTGCTACTATTGCTCCCGTTGTAGATTCAACCGTATCATTCTCCGCAGGTGCAATTTATTCTACAACAGGTGATCTCTACCTGTGGCACGAAGCGCTTCAGCAAAATACCATCTTGTCAAAAGAGCAGCAGGAAAAAGCATTTACACCTGTTAAAAACAATTACGGTTACGGTTGGGGCATAGATAGTATAGAAGGAAAGAGACGCGTTGGACATGGCGGCGGCATACCCGGTTATGTTACGAATGAATCTCGTGTTCCGGAAGATGATATAGACATTGTTTTGCTTAGTAATGCCTCTGACAGATCATTGGATAAGATCACCGGTGATATTTATGCTATTCTATACAACAAACCCTATGAGTTACCAAAAGCAAGAGCATCAATACAACTTCCTGCAGACATATTGAAACAGTATGAAGGAGAATATGAGATATCTCCGGCACTGCATGTTGTGATGACAGTGAAAGACGGACAACTAACTGCCCTTCCAACCAACCAGTCTGAAAAAAAATTGTATGCGGAAAAAGAAGACTTCTTTTTCCAGAATGATGACGATATACAAGTATCGTTTACACGCAATGAGGCGAAGGCAATAGATGGCTTTATACTCTACCAGGGCGGGAGGGAGATGAAGTGTAAAAAAATAAAGTAAGGTAACTTGCTGTTGGATTTTTTCTTTCAATCGCAAATAGTTCTTTCCTCATTTTGAGGAGCCTAAGGAACCTGGATAAAAAAGTATTTCCCCGGAATTGTGCAGAAGCTTTTTGATCGTGCAACAAGGTTGGATGATATTTTAAGAGTAATCCAATAACCTATATTTGGAGCATGAGAAAAATATGGTTGCTCCTTTTATTACCCTTACAATTATTTGCACAACCTTCAAAAGATGAAGTTGCCCGTTGGGAGAAACAGGCAAAAAATGTTACCATCATCCGCGATAACTGGGGCATTCCGCATATTTATGGCAACTCAGATGCAGATGCTGTTTTTGGATCGCTGTATGCGCAATGCGAAGATGATTTCAACCGCGTGGAAATGAACTACATTGAAAAGCTGGGCAGAATGGCTGAAGTGAAGGGAGAAAGTGAGTTGTATGAAGACCTGCTTATTCGCATGGTGATTGATTCAATAGAAGCTATCAACGATTTTAATAAAGCGCCTGCCTGGCTGCAAAAATTATGTACTGCTTATGCTGATGGCATTAATTATTTTTTGTATAAACATTCAAACATACAACCTGCTTTATTAAACAGGTTTCAGCCCTGGTATCCATTATTATGGACGGATGGAAGCATAGGCGCCATCAATACGGCGGATATTACAACGGATGATTTAAAAGCATTGTATGGAGGAGATGAAATGGCGCTGTCCGGCAAGATCAAAGAGACTGAAAATATTGAAGAAGAAAGCCTAACCGGTTCAAATGGCTTTGCCTTTTCACCTAAAATAACAGCCTCGGGAAATACTATTTTGTATATCAACCCGCATGTTACTTTTTATTTCCGCCCCGAAATGCAGATGGTAAGCAATGAAGGCCTGAACGCTTATGGCGCTGTTACCTGGGGGCAGTTTTTCATATACCAGGGCTTTAATGAACATTGCGGATGGATGCACACCAGCAGCTATACTGATGCAGCCGATACCTACATTGAAAAATTACAAAAGCGAAATGGCAAATGGTTGTATGAATATGATAATGCCTGGGAACCCGCCACAGAAAAAATCATTGTGCTGAAATATAAAAGTGAAGATGGCCTTGCATCCAAAACAATCACGGCGCTCTTTACAGGGCATGGCCCCATCATGGCAAAAAGAAACGGCCAATACCTGAGTGTGAAAGCTGACAACCGGATTATGAATGGATTAATACAATGCTGGCAAAGAACCAAAGCAGGAAGCTTTGCTGAATATAAAAAAACAATGGAGCTGCTCGGCAATATCTCCAACAATACTGTATATGCCGATGCAGAAGGCAATATTGCTTACTGGCATGGCAACCGCATTCCTGTTCGCGATCCAAAATATGATTGGACCAAACCCGTTGACGGAACAACTTCTGCGACAGAGTGGAAAGGCTATCATACAGTAGATGAAACAGTGCATCTGTATAATCCATCCAATGGCTGGCTGCAGAATTGTAATTCCACACCTTATACAGTGGCTGGTGCAAACAGCCCTCAGAAAAAAAATTATCCTGCATATATGGCGCCTGACCCGGAAAATTTCAGGGGTGTTAATGCGGTAAGAGTTTTAAGTGAAGAAAAACAGTATACCATTGATAAAGTGATCAAGGCAGGGTATGATAAACGGCTTGCTGCTTTTGAAGTACTTATACCGGCGCTTGTGCAGGCATTTGAAAAAGGCGTGAAAGATGATACGGTATATACTTCGCTTGAAGATGCAATACATATTTTAAAGAGCTGGGATTATCGTTGTGGTGAAAGTTCAGTCGCAACTACGCTTGCTATAACATGGGGCGAAAAGATTTTACCGGCGATCGTGCATACAACACTCGATGCTGAAGATGCGGGTTTTGTAGAAAAAGCCAAACAGTTTACGGCAACAGCATCTGCACAGCAATTATTACAACCAATGTTGGCAGCCATAGCAGACCTTCAGGATAAATATGGCAACTGGCAGATACAATGGGGCGATATCAATCGTTTTCAAAGAATTTCCGGTGATATCAATAACCATTTTGATGACAGTAAACCAAGCTTGCCCATCGGCTTTGTATCTTCTGCCTGGGGAATGCTTCCCTCCTATACCAGCCGCAGTTATCCCGGTACACAAAAACGGTATGGTGTAAACGGAAACAGTTTTATCTGCGCAGTTGAGTTTGGCAAACGCATTAAAGCAAAATCATTGCTTGCTGGCGGTGAAAGCGGAAACCCAATTTCTCCTCATTTCTTTGACCAGGCAACGATGTATCGCAAGGGAGAATTTAAAGACGTATTGTTTTATAAAGAAGATGTAATGAAGCATGCCTGGAAAAGTTATCATCCGGGAGAATGACAAAATGTAGCTTCTGCATAATAAGTTCATTTCATATTATATCCGTGGTACTGCAGCTTTAAACAATCTTAGTGACGATAGTTGGAAAGATTACCAATCAGCGGATCAGTATTAAAAAGTCAGGACCAGATAAAGTGGTTTTGTTATGCAATAATTCAGATGGCATTTCCGAAACAGATGAAGAGGTTGTTCCCGTTTTAAAACAACCTCTTTCTTATCTGCAGACCCGGTTGTCCGCTATGGTCATTGGCCGGTGACTAACTTTAAAACGCTTGTTAATTCATATTCGTCATCAGCTGTAGATATGTGCATTCCTGAATAAATAGGGAATATAGAAAATAATGAATGCACCGGATATCAGCACTATGCCCGATAATAATTCCTCAAATTGTTTTGAAACAATTGCATCAGTTGACCTTTGCACCTGCATGGAAAAGTATATGGCTGCAGCCGTTATCAACAGGAAAAAAATCCTGAAAACGATGCTTCCACCTTTGATATAATGCTGAAAGAAATAAAATAATATCCCGGCAATGGTCAATATCAATACTGAACCAATGATAATAGAAGATACGTTAATAATGGCAGATGGATTGAACTGGGTAATGCCCCGAAAGATCATATTAAACACCAGGCTCGCACATGTTGCCATAATCCCTGCAAATAGTCCTGCTAATACTGCTTTTGAAAGATCCGTTTGTTCATAATCGTAGTTCATACTGGAATTTTTAAGTGATAAATATTATATGTCTTCTTTTGAAAATTTTGAATGCACAAATGTTCTTCCTCTGATCAACAGCTTTCTTGTTCTTCTTTTTACAGAAATGGAAACCTGGTATTTATTTTCTTTTTTGTGGTAATTGTTGTAAGCCTGCAAAATCTGGTTGGAAGTAATTACACCGGCCACTTCCCTGTTTCGCTTTCCTTCCAGTATTGCGATAGACTGCATGTTATATGCCCCCATAGTTTTAGCAATTGTGCCAAGACTCTGTTGTTTATAAGCGACGGGAAATTTTTTTGAAAGCATAGTTGATAAAGAAGAAATATCATTTGCATGCTCACTCAGCAAATTGGTGGTGTCAACATAGCCAATAAAATTTTCGTCATTATCCGTAACAATAAGAAGATTGTTTTGACAGGTGCTGATATTATCAAGCAGCCACTGTTTAACATCGCCGGGTTTATTATCATCACAAATAAGTATCGGTGCTACGTCCATTATATCGGAAGCATTCATGGTTTGCAAAACATCAGGCGCATATGCATGGGGTGTACGAATGCCTCTTCTTTCAATTTTTTCGGTCATAATACTTCCTTTCATTAAAAAGAAAGAAACAAAATAGGCAGCGGTACATGCGCCGATCAATGGCAGTAAGGCGTGCGGCTGTGCAGTGGTTTCCAATAAAAAAACAATGGAAGTAAGTATGGCCCGCGATGCGCCGGCAAACATGGCCGCCATGCCGATCAGCGCTGCTGTTGCAATATTTATCCCGGTACCGGGAAAGAATTGTAATACAAGCGTACCAAGCAATGCGCCTGCAGCGCCGCCAATAGTAAATAAAGGCGCTAATGTGCCGCCCGATGTGCCGCTGCTTAAAGCAATAACCCATGAAGTATATTTCAAAAAACACAGTATCAGTAACATGCTCAGCGGCAGTGCACCTGTAAGCAAGCCTGTAATATTTGAATAACCCACACCTAAGGTAGCCGGTGCAAAATAACCTGTTATACCCACCGCAACCGCACCGATTGCAGGCCACCACATCCAGTGAATCGGCAACTTTTCAAAATAATCTTCCAGCAAATAAACCGACCTTGAAACACCGGCTGCTATAACGCCGGTTATAGCACCAAGAATAATATAAGTAGTTAATGCGATACCGGAGGCAACGGGTATATCAGGCATTTTAAAAACAGGCTCATTACCAAAGAAAACAAGATGCATGACTGCACCGGCAGCGCAGGATAATGCAACCGGGATCACCGATTTTGGTGAAAATTCAAATAACAGTAATTCAATGGCAAGCAGTATTGCTGCCAGCGGGCTTCCAAAAATGGCAGACATCCCCGCACAGGCGCCTGCGGCCAACATTATTTTTCTTTCTCCCGCAGAAATGCGCATGATCTGCCCGCTTACTGAACCGAATGCCCCGCCTGTTGCTATGATGGGTCCTTCTGCGCCAAAAGGACCGCCTGTTCCGATAGATATTGCCGCAGATATTGGCTTTAAAAAAGTAAGCTTTATCGGGATTTTGCTTTCACCTGTAATTATTTTTTCCATGGCTTCAGGTATGCCATGGCCGCGTATAGCCGATGACCCAAATTTTGCCATAATGCCCACTATAACGCTACCGGCAACAGGCACCAGCATTACCAACCAGCCAAGGGTATGGTGTAAAGGGGTTGAGGGTTGAAATGATATTTTACCATAGAAAGAAAGATTGGTGATGAAATCTATCAGCATTACAAGCCCTTTTGCAATTATGCCGATGATCAATGCGTTGATAACAGCTTGCAGGCTAAGCAGAAATACCCGGCCTGTAACTACTTGCTCTGTTTCGGTAAGTGTTTGGGGGTGAAAGGTTTCTTCTAATGTTGGGGATACGGGAATACCGTTTTGTAGCGCCATCTATTTTTATCTTTTGAATTGTGCAAAAATATAGTATAAAATATATTTTTAAAAGAATTTAAGGTTTTAATAAGTTTAAAAACATGAATTACATAATATAATATTGATAACAAACAAGACGTGATTTTTTTATATTATTGATACATGAACACGAACCATTTGAATGAATGCGACCCTTCAGTTTGCTTTTTATGTAAACACTGCATAGCAGAATGGAGGCCTTCGATCCGGCAGTTTAAAAAAACCATACGGCTTAAAAAAGGCGAACAATTATTTACGGAAGGCGACGCTGTAAAAGGGATATATTTCTTAAGGCGGGGAAAATTGAAAGTGCATAAGCTTTGGGAAAAAGGCCGGCAAATGGTGATACGCTTTGCGAAGGAAGGCGATGTGATCGGCCATCGTGGCCTGGGGAATGATGCGGTTTACCCTGTTACTGCAACAGCATTGGAAGATGTGACCGTTTGCTATATTGAAACAGGTTTTTTCTTACGGTCATTACAATTGAACCCGGAGTTTGCGCTGCAGTTGATGATTTTTTACGCAGATGAATTGCAGGACGCCGAAAAAAGAATAAGAGACCTCGCTTTGATGGATGTAAGAGGACGCATCGCAGATACCTTTTTAATGCTGCACAAAAGATTTGGTGTGGATGATGAAGGGTTTATTGACATAACACTTACCAGGCAGGATGTAGCATCATTCGCGGGAACTATTTATGAAACATTCTTTAAGATAGCTGATGAATTTGTAAAACAAAAGATAATCCGGTATTCAGGAAAGAGATTAAAAATTCTGAAGCCTGCAAAGCTCGCGGTTTATGCAAAGGATAATTTATAAAGCGGTCAACAGTCCATAGTCAACAGTCCATAGTCCATCGCAGTCAACAGTCAATGGTCAACGGTCAACAGTCAACGGTCAAACCGTCAACCGCCGTTCTCGTTTTAAGAAAATGTTAGTTTTCAAGTGCGCTTGTTTCATCCCGGTTGTCTGTATTTAAAAATTGATTTAATTTGATTACATCCATATTATAAGTACAGAAAATCTTCCAGGCTGTTTTAATCAGTTCAAAAAGAGATAAAACGGAGACAAAAAAGAAACCAAACACAGAAAAAACATAACCATCCGCTATCTTTAGTTTGTAATATTTTACTTTTTGTACTATCCTTATTTATTTCAATCATTTAATAAAAACAATTACTACAATATCCTGATGCGCCAATGGGAATAAGCAGGTAATGGAGAACATTTATCAACTATGCGTAACAGTTTCCTGGAACATACAATTCAATTACCTGACAATTCTTTAAGCGAATTTGTCGAACGGTTTTGGATGGTTAGAAACACATCCGGAGCAGACCACAAAATTATAATCGTGCCGGATGGCCGTGTTGACCTGATGTTTACAATTACCAGCGATGAGCCGTTTGTTTCAAATATAATCGGGATAGAAACCGAGCCGTCGCAACATACTGTAACCACTGGCACGATAATCATGGGCGCAGGTTTGAAATTGTTGGCTGTTGAATATTGTTTGAAATACAGCATTGCACCTATTCTTGGCAAAATGATGCCATTGGTTTCTCCTGATCCCGGAATTATTGAAACGGATTTGCATGATTTCAATTCTTTTTGCCGTAAAGCAGAAACGGCTTTTAAATCTCTTATTCCCCAAAGCATAGATACCAGGAAACAAACGCTGTTTAATACGTTGTATGATACACAAGGCAGTTTGAAGATACAGGAGTACGCAGAAAAATCTTGCTGGACAAGCAGGCAGATCAATCGCTATTTTACAAAATGGTTTGGGTTATCGCTCAAAGAATATTGCAATATTCTTCGGTTCAGGGCTTCTGTCAGCCATATTAAAGAAGGTGAATTTTTTCCTGAACAGAACTACAGCGACCAGCCGCATTTTATAAGAGAAGTAAAAAAGTTTACAGGTGTAACGCCAAAAGAATTATTCAAAAGGCAGAACGACCGGTTATTTAATTTTTCTGAAGGCAAATGAGACGTTAAAGCGAATCAATATTTGAGGAGCTAAGTTGAACCACATAGGAGGCACATACATAGAGAATTTACAATAGTTTATATTATTCTCCAGGCATAATGAAAACAATTGTGTCGTTACCTTTTCTATGTGTTAATCTATGTGCCTATGATCCTGTGTGGTTCAACAATATATTGCATTTAGCTGCCTGGCAAACAAATCCCTGAATAACATCTCAAATATTAATTCAGCCATGTGTTGCGCCTCAAAGTTTGTTTTGAATAAATTCACATTCACAACTTATTGTCAATAGCCATCCCAATAGAGCTATCCTTAAAAAAGACCGATTTATTCAATTTTATTTTGTTCGGCATACACAATTTTGCGTCATCATTCATTTTATAATCATCGGCGCCATAACATAATTCTACTTGTCAAAATAAATTTTTAATTATTTGCATCTTTTATGACAAGTAACCCCTGCATTAAACAACTCGTGTTTTTTATCCTGGCTATTAGTTTTTTTCCACTGTTATCACAATCTCAAAACTTCACCATAAGCGGAACGGTGAAACAAAGATCTTCAGGCGAAACGCTTATAGGAGCCAATGTAGTAATAGTGGAAAAACCCGGCGTTGGCGTAACCACCAATGAGTATGGTTTTTATTCTCTTTCGCTTCCCAAAGGCAACTATACATTGCGTTTTTCTTATGTCGGATATACACAGGAATTAATTCCCGTAAGCCTGGATTCAAATATTACAGTCAACATCAACATGTCTGAGGAAAACAGTTTGCAGGAGGTGGTGGTAAGCGCTAAGAAAGATAATAACAATCTTACCAAAGCCGCTATGGGCACCGAAGTGCTGAACATGAAAATGGCGGCAAAGATCCCGGTACTATTTGGCGAAAAAGACCTGGTAAAAACCATTCAACTCTTGCCGGGTGTAAAATCTAACGGCGAAGGCGGCAACGGCTTTACGGTAAGAGGCGGCGCTACCGATCAAAACCTGGTACTGCTGGATGAAGCGCCGGTTTATAATGCATCGCACCTGTTAGGCATGTTCAGCACTTTTAACAGCGATGCCATAAAAGATGCCACCATTATCAAAGGCAACAGCCCGGCACAGTTTGGCGGGCGGCTTTCATCAGTGCTCGATGTAAAAATGAAAGAAGGCAATAATAAAAATTACCAGGTAAGCGGCGGCATTGGTTTGATCAGCAGCAGGTTGACAATAGAAGGGCCCATTCAAAAAGAAAAATCATCCTTCATTATATCGGGCAGGCGAACCTATGCAGACCTTATTGCAAAAATATCTCCCGATTTCAGGGATATGAGTTTATATTTCTATGACCTGAATGCCAAAGCAAATCTTGCCATCAACAGTAAGAACAGGATATATTTCTCCGGCTATTTTGGCAAAGATGATTTTGGCGTATCTAACCTGTTTGGCAGCAGATGGGGCAATGCCACCGGCACCTTAAGATGGAACAGTGTGTGGAGCAGCAAACTGTTTTCCAACACTTCTTTCATCTATAGCAATTATGATTTTAATGTTGGTTTCAACAGCGATGGCAGCAATACAAATTTCAATTCGCATATTAAAGATTTAAATCTTAAGCAGGATTTTACTTTGTATGCAAATTCCAAAAACAACATCCGCTTCGGCTTTAATGCAATACATCATACCATTACGCCAACCATAGCGGAAGGAACAGATATTATAAATGACAAGAAGAGCCGTAAAGGATTAGAGAACGCCGTATATGTCAGCAATGCCTATAAGGCATCAGATAAAATAAATATAGATTATGGATTACGGTTTTCCGCTTATAGCATTTTGGGTGGCGATACATACAATATTTATCAAAACGGGCAAATCATTGATTCTATAAAATTAGAAGAAGGAAAAATAGGCAAGACGTATTTCAACCTGGAGCCAAGAGTATCCATGAGCTACACACTTAATAATACATCAAGTGTAAAAATTGGTTATGCCCGCAACACCCAAAACCTGCACCTGATGAGCAATTCTACCGGCGGCAGTCCCACCGATGCATGGATTGGCAACAGCTATAACATACAACCGGAAATCGCTGACCAGGTGAGTTTGGGTTACAGTAAAAATTTTTATAACAATGCATTTGAGCTTACTACAGAGGCATATTATAAACTAATGCAACACCAGATAGATTATAAAGATGGCGCCAACATAAATACTGTTCCTGATATAGAAAGCGAACTGCTGTTTGGTAAAGGCAGGGCTTATGGTTTGGAAATTTTATTGAAAAAGAAAAAAGGAAATCTTACCGGGTGGATTGGTTACACCATATCGAAAACGGAAAGAAAAATTAACGGCATCAATAACAGCCAATGGTATAATGCAAAGCAAGACCGGACGCATGATTTGTCAATAGTTGGTGTTTACACGCTTTCGCCAAGATGGACATTATCCGGCATATTTATATACAGCACGGGAAATGCAGTTACCTTCCCAACCGGTAAATATGTTTTGAACGATATGCTGATATACCAATACGGCAGTCGCAATGCAAACAGGATGCCTGCTACACACAGATTGGATATTAGCGCTACTTATGAAAAACCAGGCAAAAGAAAATTCCAGGGTTCGTGGACCTTCGGGCTATACAATGTTTATGGACGCGAAAATCCATACAGCATAAGTTTTAAAGAGAACAAAGACAACCCGCAAAAAATAGATGCTGTACAAACATCGCTGTTCCGGTGGGTGCCAAGCGTAACTTATAATTTCAAATTTTAAAAAATGAAAATGAGTTTCAATCTGAACCACAATAGAACATAGCACACGATAGAAGACACATAGGCCTATGTGTAACCCTATCCACGCCTTTGGCGGGACAAGTTGTTTCTACTGTGTCTTATGTGGTTCGGTTTTTAAATTGTATAGCAGTTGAAATAAGAACGGATTGCACGAACACAAAAAATAAAAGCCAGGCAAGTGATAAAAAATTAAAACATAAAATGAAAAATATTTTCAGCATAACATTCATCGCTTTGCTTTTTACAAGCTGCGAAAAAGTAATAGATGTAGATTACAAAGACAATCAATCTAAAATCATCATAGAAGGCAACATCACTAACGAAACCGGGCCATATTTTGTAAAAATCACCAGGTCAATTCCTTTGGAAGAAGCGGGGACTTATCCTGCAATCAACGATGCCGTAGTTACTATTAGCGATGACGCCGGGAACAGTGAAACCCTTACGCCGCAAGGAAATGGAATGTACAACACCAATACACTGAAAGGAGTTGAAGGCAGAACATATACATTAACTGTACAAACGGAAAACCAAACCTGCACTGCCCAAAGCACCATGCCGCAGCGTGTGCCGTTTGATTCAATTAAAGTAGAGCCAATTGTAGTGTTTGGCGATACTGAGTACAACCTGATACCTGTGTACTATGACCCCATTGAAAAAGGAAATAATTACCGGTTTGTATTGTCGGTAAACGACACGCTCATCAACCAGCATTTCATGCAAAACGATGATATAAAAAATGGCGCAGTCAACACTTTCCGGTTGGAAATAAATGATGAAGACCTGAAGTTAAAGCCAGGGGATTTCGTTTCTGTAACAATGCAATGTATAGATAAAAATGTAGCCTCGTATTATACAGCATTGGTGCAAATGGCCGACAGTGGTCCCGGCGGAGGCACTACGCCAAATAATCCACCCAATAATATTTCCAATGGAGCATTGGGCGTATTTTCTGCGCATACAACAGAAACGCGAATTGTTACAATACCATAATTTATCCCGGTGCTTTATCTATAGCAGGGCGATCAATGAAGCGGGAAATTTCGATCATACCTAAATTCATTTTGTTCATTAAGCGGTAAGACAATCCTATGCAGAAAGTGAAATGACTGGTCTCACCAGCAATCAATGTCCGTTAACTGGTTAAAAAAGTAGTTAACTTCGGATCAGTACAAAAGACTTCAATTGCTTAACCATTAATTATTCAAATACATGAAACATCAATTAAGCGAAGATCAGGTTCAAAGCTACCGGGCCAACGGGTTTATTGTTATTGAAAATTTTCTGTCGCAGGAAGAATTGGAACATTGGCGTAAAGCGGTTACTGATGCTGTTGAAGAAAGAGCCGGGATAAAAATTCCGGGCAAAAATATAAAGACCGGCGAGGCAGATGGCATCAATGAAGACTCGGATTATTTCGCAAAAGTATTTGACCAGCTTTTAAATCTCTGGCAAACCAATGCAACAGTGAAAGAGATGATGACCGATCATCGGATCGGTAAAATGGCAGCGCAATTATCCGGTGCGGATGGAATCAGGATATGGCATGACCAGGCACTGATCAAACGCCCATGGGCCAATCCCACTGCCTGGCACCTGGATACTCCCTTCTGGTCATTCTCCGATCGTCGCGCCATCTCGATATGGGTTGCACTCGATGATGCTACATTAGAAAATGGCTGTTTGTTTTTTATCCCGGGCTCACAGACTATCACAAGCTTTGATAAGATAACTATCGGTAAAAATATGGATGGCGTATTTGATACATATCCTCAATTAAGAAATTCGAAATCGGTTGCTGCGACGATGAAAGCAGGCAGTTGTTCTTTTCACAACGGTCTTACTGTACACGGAGCCAATGCAAATATGACCAATGGCTTTCGCCGTGCCATGACCTGCGCTTATATGCCGGATGGCAATGTGTTTAATGGTGAGCCCAATATTTTGCCTGAAGCCTATGTGGATAGTTTGCAAATTGGAGATCTATTGAATAATGATGAGCAGAACCCGCTGATCTACCATGCATCAATGCACGTGAACGCATGAATATAAAATTGTTTTGCCTGCGATGGGTTTTGAAAAAATTTCCGTGGGAAGTTTTCCCGGATGACGTAAAAAGGGAATGAAGGCGTTGAATAGATGCGCAAATAATTATCAAAAAAATCAAGCATATGAAGCAGTTTTTACCTTTTTAACTATTTCGGTGTGTTTGGCAAATGCTTCAAATATTGTATTGGCACAAAATCCAAGGGAAACTGAAATACGACGATTAGAAATGACGGAAAGAGAGGCGGTATTAAGAGGAGATTCGGCAGTGCTGTTTGACAAAATTTGGTCGTCGAATATGATAGTAAATACGCCGGCTAATGTTGTAGGAACCGTTGAAGGGACAAAAGCTCATCTCAGGTCGGGCGACTTAAACTATTTATCATTTGAAAGAAACATAGAGAAGATAAGTTTCAATGATAATGTTGCCATTGTTATGGGCGGTGAAATAATCAAGCCGCAAGGACACCAGGTTAATGCAGGCAAGACAGTGAGTAGACGTTTTACACATGTTTGGCTATATAAAAATAATTCATGGAGCCTTATAGCGCGACAGGCAACAATCATAAAAGTAGAGTAATTAAGTTAGGGAACATTGATTTCAGATTTCGCTAAAACGGCTTTGGCCGAAACAATTATTTTGTCCAAGCCATTTACGATTTGTTGATCTCAATTGCCACGACTTAAAAGTTCCGGCAATTATCTTTTCCGGACACCCGTGGCCACAAGATTGACGAAGACTCAGAAAATGATCCTGTATTGCCGATATTGGCAATACAAAAAGCGAAACAGGGAGAATTGATAAACAACTTTTTGTTGTTTCGGGTAATTCGTAAATATTTGCGTTGCCTGCAATAATTTTCAGCAGCTTTACAATCAAAAACCAAATGACAAAAACAATACTGCTTTCTCTCATCTCTTTTTTGACAATTTCTGTGTTTGCACAAAATGACACTCTTCAACAAAAATTTAAAGCCGATTTTACAAAAGCATTAGATAAGAATTTTTCGGAAAATCAATTGAACAAAATGTTCAATGAATATTCGGAACTATTGACACCACATAGCGACGTAGCTCGTTTATCTGCGGAACTTAAAGGACATGAGATGTTACTATTTCCGCTTTATAATTTTAAAACTGAAAGCTTATATGCGGACAATATTGACAATCTTTTAAATTCAAAAAATCCTGACCAAAGAATTCTTGCATATTTAGTTATCGCAGCATCTTATGACACATCCAAAGAAAAAATTTTACTTGACAAAATTAAAAGCGAAAAATATAAAGGGAATCTTATTTGGGCAGGAATGGCTTTGCTGTATTTAAAGTGTAATCACACAACTGAACTTTTTGACTTCTTAGTAAAAAATGAAGATTTTGGTGATGCGCACATGCTTCCAATGTATATTCAGCTTGACAAAGACTCTTTACAGCAGACTGCTTACAACCGAATAAATAATAAAGATGTAAAATCAAAAATTTTAGCAGCGCAAATTCTTGCAGTTACTCCACTAAATTCAAAAACTGATAGTTTATTAAAACATGCCGTGCAAACTTGGGACATGGATATTAAGGGCTATGCAATCTATTCGGTTAAAGAACTTCAAATGGGAAATTTGCTTGAAACATTTAAACCTCTCTTAAATGATGAGAGAACTCGTTCAATTTCTCTTGAAGCTTTAGCAAACAGCCCAACGGAAGAAGACAGGAATTATTTATTTGAGTTAATTAATAAACAAGATACAGTTTCAGCAGAATTATTGAACTCACTTTATAAATCAAAAAGAATTGACAATATTAAATATTGGCTCAAACTACTTTACACAAAGTCAACACCGAAAGATTCATTATTTAAGCACTATATCTTTTTTGTTTATGACCAGCCTTTGATACATTCAGATTCAGTTTTGCCAGATTTACAAATTGCATTACAAAACATTAAAGACAAACATATCCTCGGTGAATTAGTTAGAGCTTTGGAAGGACGTACAGATGATAAAAGTGTTGAGATAATAATTTCATTATTAAAGAATCCAAGTTCTACAGTTCGATATTGGACGGCTATGACAGTTCAAAACAACTCATCTGAAAAATTTAAAAATCCAGAAGTGAGTGACTTGATAAAACGAGGTTTACAAGAAGGCAATACACCAGATGATTAAATATTACTGCAGGCAACAAATGTATTGCCAAAAGCGGGGCAGACAATATGCAACATCAGCAGTTGTTTTGCTAATCATCTTCAGTTATCAGGGCGACGGAATTCTATTGAGCTACAAGTGTTATCTTCGACAATAGAAAATAAATCAGCTTCGGTATCGGCGTGACAGAACGCAGAATATCCCGCCTTCGGCAATACCGAGCCGTTGGGCGTCATTTATTTTGACACTCTAAACTTTAAATCAAAAAATTATGGGTTGGAAGATTTACTTAATTGCAATTACTAACGCAGCTAACGTTAACACAACAGACATTCCAAAAAAGTTGGGTTTTGACAATCTCAAACCAACAAAAGAAATAAGTATTCACGAAGCACAATATGAACAAGGAATTTCCATCGGTAAGTTTGGTGACAAGATATTCATTGTCAGCTCAGACTTGGTTTTTAAGTTTTACGACAAGACACCTTCTGACTTCGAGAAAAAAATATCTGCCGAATTTCCAAACTCTGAAATTGCAATAATTACAATTAACCAGACATCTGACTTATATGGTTATAACATTATTGAAAACGGAAAGCGACAAAGAGTAAAGTCTGGTGCAGACTTAGAATTATATGTTGATTACGGCGACAAGTTGCCCGAGGAAATTGAAATTTCAAAAGAGAAATTATTTGAAGATGATGAGTTGAAAGAAATGAATGAGGATTACTCAAAAGAAGAGTTGAAAAAAGTAATAGACCAAGAAATTAGTTTTAGAACAACTTTCAGATTGACAAAACGCTATTTTGAAGAAGAGTTAGACAACACAGGAAGCGATTACAATAAAATAATGGTAACAAAATTCGAGTGACAAAAAACGAACGCCCAACAAAAGTATTTATGCAAGCAGAGCTGACACAGCGCATTTCAACAGTAGTAATTCTATTTAGCTTTAGTCCCATCGTGACGGAACGCTATTGAGCATTAATAGTAATTCATCTTTGTATCTTTACTCGGCTTCGGTTACCGGCTGACACGGCGCCATTGCCCTGCCTGCGTAAATACCGGGCCGAAAGGCGAATAAAAGAAATGCTTAGAAATAAGTAGACAATAAACATAAGGACAAAGAAATACTGCCACCATAAAAATATGCAATAGCACAGGCCACGAAACGCACTTCAACAGTAGTAATGCTTCGCAGCTTCATTTGTCAGCAGACAGTACGCTGTTGAGCATTTGTAGTTAACTTCGGCAAAAGAAAATAAATCAGCTTCGGTATCAGCTAACGGAACACGGAATGCCCTGCCATCACAATTACCGGTTCATTGGCTGAAACGCTTGAGCGTTGTAAACTAACCTGGCAAAGTAAGCAATCGGTAATTTTATATTCCATATGAACATACAAGAACAAATCAAAGAGTATATTACCAGCCAGCCTGAACCAAAACGCAGCGACATGCAGGCGTTGCACCGCATTATTCTGGAAATAATGCCAGCCTGTAAATTATGGTTCCTGGACGGTAAAAACAGTGAAGGCAGAATTGTTTCTAATCCTAATATAGGATATGGGTTTCACACAATAAAATATGCTGATGAAACAACCAGGGATTTTTATCAAATTGGTTTGAGTGCAAATACAACCGGAATTTCTGTTTATATTCTTGGTCTTGATGATAAGACGTACTTAGCCAAAACGTTTGGAAAAAAACTAGGCAAGGCTAGTGTGACAGGATATTGCATTAAGTTCAAAACGCTGAAAGATATAAACATTGATGTACTTGAAGCGGCAATAAAATATGGGTTTGAGGCATCGCACTGATAAATACGTTGGCAATGCCCAAAAGAAAACAAATAGTTTTCGCCTCATTGAATTAAAATGTGAAACCGAAATATTGTAACCATTATTTCCTGTCATTCCATAAAATCAATATCTGCGGAAATGATTCTGCTCCGCTGGTGAACAATTTTGAAAGCTCACGCAGGGAATACACAAACGAGCCGAGAATAATATCCTGGTCGCCGTCACCATCGAAATCGCAAGCCTCCATGGTGATCCATTTTCCATTTTCAGCATCCGGCGTTGACGCCGATGAAAACATAAGGCTGCCTTTATTTTCAAGATAAAGAAATGTCTGCGCCTGTTCTTTGGGATCATCATAAAATGCAATGGCTGCTATGTCAAGGTCACCATCCCCGTCAAAGTCGCGGGCAACAGCTTTGCTGGCTCCGTAAAAAGGGAAGAACCTGGTAATCTTAAAATTGTTCCTGCCGTCATTCATCAATATGCGAATACCGTGGTAATATTTTTTTATCGGAGACAGGTCCCAGTTATCTCCGTTCGTTAATAAAATATCAGGATGCCCATCCCGGTTAAAATCAGCCAGCTCAAAATAACTGACACCATACACCGGCGGAAACTGGTAAATAATTTTTTCAGAAAACTTATTGTGGCCCTGGTTAATAAAAAGGATCAATTCTTCCCTTGCCTGTGCCATCAATACCATTATATCCGGCTTGCCATCGCCATTGAAATCGTGCACTTCTACCCTTCTCGCCCCGGGCTGCGATATCAAAATATGCTCTTTCGCGGGATCGCCATTATCAAACCAGCTTAACTTCCCGGTATGATTACCAAATTGGCAAATGATAACATCCTTTTTGCCATCACCATTCAGATCGCTTGATTCGCATGCATCCGGTCTTGCAAGGCTATCGAATCTTTTCAGCCCTTCTTCAGCAGCGATCGCAGCGTCAAGCGCATAGAAACTTCCTGTGGCTTTCTGCGTGGGTTTTATGGAACCGATACAAAGTATCCGCGGTGGTACGCCTTTTTGAAGGTCAATATCCACCGGTGCGCTTTCCACCTTCCATGAAGCAAGCAATTTAAGATTGCTTTTCATTGCATGGAGTTCACCCTGGCCATCGCCAATAAACAAAAGCCGGGTAGTGGTATCAAATTGTAAGAGGCTGGTTTGCGGCAACGGTATTTTTGGAAAAGAAACTGCCTCTGCATGAAAACCCTGTAACAGGCTGTCGAAGTTGGGCGATGTTTTTTGTGGCAACGGTTTTTCAGGAGCGTTCTGCCAATAGTACGCGACAATTTTTTGCCAGTCAGCCAGGGAAAGCAACGGTTTATCCGGAAATATATTTAATGCCTTTACCCGTTTCGCTTCGTCTTTTTCCATTTCGGCATATGGATCATCACCGGCTTTCCTGATGCCAAGCCGCCAACCCATATTAGGTAACACTTTTTCTTTCCAGGTTGATTTGTCAAGCAGGGATGGCTCGGGAAATAAATGGCACGTCGCACAATAAAGCTTTGCCAATTGTTCACCTGTACTAAAATTGGCTATTGGTTTTTTATTCGGGCCGGATGAAGACATCAATACAAAACCCGTAAAGATTAATGCAACAAAACCAATGCGAACAATAAATAGCTGTTGTCCTTTCATAGTTGATACCAAAAGCAAAATTGTGTGATTCGGGGGAGAGAATAAAATCATTAAGAAGCTTTCAAAAATGCACCAGTAGCATCCGGGCATTATGCAGGGAAACTTTGGATGCAACACAAAGCGGAAAAGTGAAAACCATAGGATTACTAACAGCAAAAGACTTTATAAAGACCGGGCAAAACGCAAAATCAGTTTTATTTTGTTCTTAACTTTTGTCTCAGCGTGTAGATTCAAACATCAACTATTTTGTTAGTTAACGCGATCGATACCATCAATGTTGTGCTTAAAAAATATAGTTGCAAAACTCGCTTCCAGTTATATGTCCCGGATAGTTTTGGATAACTTTTTGCACGCGCACGAATTAATCAGCAGGGATAACTAATATGGGTATGGATTCATTTGCATTTGATCTCCGGGAGATTGACAAAACAAAACAGCATGTTGTTGGAGGTAAGGGCGCGAACCTGGGAGAACTATCCGGGATCGATGGAATACGTGTGCCGGATGGTTTTTGCATTTCTACCGAAGCCTATAAAAGAATCATTGAAGCAACGCCGTCAATTACGAAATTACTTGATGATTTATCCCTTCTAAGGGCAGAAGACCGGGATAAGATCAGTGAATTGAGCAGTGAGATCCGCAGAACCATTGAAGGCATAAAGATCCCTAAAGACATCCGTTCAGCCATCATTCACCATCTCTCTATAACCGGAGAAAAAACTGCCTATGCTGTACGATCCAGCGCAACTGCAGAGGATCTGCCAACAGCCTCTTTTGCGGGACAGCAGGATACCTATTTAAACATAATTGGAAAAGAATCAATTCTGCAGCATATCAGTAAATGCTGGGCTTCGCTATTCTCAGATCGTGCAGTAATCTACCGGATACAAAACGGTTTCGATCATAGTAAAGTGCAGTTGGCTGTGGTTGTTCAGCAAATGGTCTTCCCGCAGGCGGCAGGAATTTTGTTTACCGCCGATCCTGTCACGGGTAACAGGAAGGTGTTATCCATTGATGCCAGCTTCGGGTTGGGGGAGGCTTTGGTCTCCGGCATGGTGAATGCTGATGTCTATAAAGTGCGAAACGGCAAGATCATCGATAAGAAAATATCCACCAAGAAACTCGTTGTATATGCGTTAAAAGACGGTGGAACAACGCAGCAGGAGATCGAACCCGGACAACAAAACAAACAAGTGCTCACGGATGAGCAGATCCTGCAGTTGAAGTTGATAGGCAGAAAGGTTGAAGAACATTTCGGTTGCCCGCAAGACATCGAGTGGTGTTTAGCCGATGACAATTTTTATATAGTTCAAAGCCGGCCGGTCACCACTTTATATTCCATCCCGGAAACGAATGATAAAGAAAATCATGTTTATGTTTCCGTCGGTCATCAGCAAATGATGACTGACCCTATGAAACCATTAGGGTTGTCTCTATGGCAAATAACGGCTTCACGGCCCATGTTTAAAGCCGGCGGAAGATTGTTTGTTGATGTCACCCAACAACTGGCTTCACCCGGCAGGGAAATGTTATTAAATCTAATGGAACAACACGATCCGCTCATGAAGGACGCATTGATGACCATTATAGAGCGGGGAGATTTTATACAACTGTTACCAGATGAGCAAAAGCCTGCTACAGGCAGTCAAGGTCCGCCGCCTTTGGATTTTAAAACATTAAACGAATATGATCCTGCAATCGTTGATAGCCTCATCAAGCACGATGAAACCGGAATAGAAGCTTTAAAACAAACTATCCAAACGAAATCAGGACCGGACCTGGTTGATTTTATTTTGGAAGACATGCAGCAACTCAGAAAAAGTTTATTTAGTCCGCAAAGTTTTGGGGTGATCATGACCGCCATGAATGCTGCATCCCGGATCAATGAAAAAATGAAAGAGTGGTTGGGTGAAAAAAATGTCGCGGACACGCTTTCTCAATCCCTGCCTAACAATATCACTTCGCAAATGGGTTTGGCCTTATTGGATGTCGCGGACACGATTCGCCCTTACCCGGAAGTAATTGAACATTTATCCCGGCACACCGGGATAGAAGACGATAACTTTTTGAATGAACTGCTTGAGTTTACAGGCGGCAAAGAAACCCGCGATGCTATTGATGCTTTTCTTAGCAAATATGGAATGCGGTGTGCCGGTGAAATAGATATCACGAGAACCCGTTGGAGCGAAAAACCGCTTATGCTCATCCCCGTTATTCTTAGTAACATCAGGAACTTTGAGCCTGGCGAAAGCAAGCGTAGATTTGAGCAGGGACGGCAGGAAGCTTTGAAAAAAGAAAAAGAGTTGTTAGATCGGCTGGCGTCATTAACAGGCGGTGACCAAAAAGCTAAAGAAACAAAACGAATGATCAGCCTGTTCAGGAACCTGGCGGGTTATCGTGAATATCCAAAATACGGCATAGTGAGTCGCTACCTGGTTTACAAGCAGGCTTTACTGAAAGAAGCTGAACAACTGGCACGAGCTAACATTATTCATGAAAAAGAAGATATTTACTATCTCTTTTTTGAAGAACTGGGGGAAGTCATGCGTACAAATAAATTTGATTACCGTGTTATCGATAAACGAAAAGAAGAATACCAAATCTATGAAAAACTAACGCCGCCACGGGTTATCACATCTGATGGGGAGATCATTACAGGCAGGTACCAACGGGAAAATCTGCCGGCCGATGCCATTGTGGGTTTGCCTGTTTCTTCCGGCATTATAGAGGGACGGGCACGTGTGATCTTAAACATGCAAGATGCTGACCTGGAAGAAGGAGACATATTGGTCACCTCTTTTACCGATCCGAGCTGGACACCATTGTTTGTATCAATAAAAGGTCTGGTGACCGAAGTGGGCGGCCTGATGACGCATGGAGCGGTTATCGCCCGTGAATATGGCTTACCGGCAGTAGTGGGCGTGGAAAATGCTGCCGGGCTGATCAAAGACGGGCAGCGAATCCGGGTAAACGGAACGGAAGGATATGTGGAAATACTATAAGCCGCCTCGCAAACTCTTTGCACGGCCGTTGTACACAATTGTAATCACGCTTAAAATAGTTAGTTATGATCGCAAGAATCTGGCATGGCTTTACGCTACCGGAGGATACTGACAAATATGAAAAAATGCTACGCGAAACTATTCTTCCCGGAATTGGAAGAGTGGCAGGATACAAAGGAGCGCAATTACTGAGAAGAAATCATAAAACGGAATCAGAGTTTACAGTAATAACCTATTTTGAAAACTTAAAAGCAGTGATCGAATTTGCCGGCGAAGATTATACAAGGGCAGTAGTTGAACCCGAAGCCCGAAAGCTATTAGCAAGATGCAATATCAGAGCAGCTCATTACGAGCTTGTTGACATGATAGCCTCCGATGACTTTTTAAAATTTGCACATTCATAGATATAAGAAGTGGCGCAATACCGACAATGTTGAAGGGTTCTTTGGGAATTTTGTACAGTCATTGAAAGTAAATGAAATTAATCGTAAACACCCGTCAATCAACCCATTTCTGCAATCTGCCCAGGCCATCATAAGCGGCATACTTATATAAATCTGACAAAGTGGGAAAATTATAAACTCCCTCGATAAACGTATCAATCGTTTCGCCGCGTGCAATTGCGTGCACGGCAATATGAATTAATTCAGATGCCTGCTCACCGATAATATGTGCCCCAAGCAGGCGTTTATCACGGGGAGCGAAAACTAATTTGATCATTCCTTTCAGGTCCCCGATAATTTGCCCACGCACAGAATTTTCATAAGATGCACATCCAACCAGGCAGGGAATATTTTTTGCTTTGCACTCATCTTCTGTCAATCCTACTGAAGAAATTTCAGGAACACAATAAAACGCCAAAGGCAAAACTGACGACATCTTTTCTTTGTAGTGCAGGTTAAATGCATGCACCATTGCTACCCGCCCCTGCTCCATAGAAGTAGATGCCAATGCGGGAAAGCCAATTACGTCTCCGGCAGCATAAATATTCGGAACACTGGTTTGATACTTCTCATTTACAAGCACCGCCCCGCGGTTGCCTAACTTAACACCCAATTCCTCCAGGCCCAGGCCATCTACATTGCTTTGACGCCCTGCAGCGATAAGCGCCATATCGAATACGTACGAACTGCCATTTTGCAATGTCGCGTGAACATGATCATCAAGAGCTTGTATGCCGGTCAGTTTGGTGTTGAAAATAAATTTGAGTCCACGCGCTTCAAGCTGCTGTTTTAAACGTTCAACAATGTCTGTGTCTAAAAAAGGAAGAATACGCGCCCCCAATTCAACAAGAGTTACATCCACCCCGAGTGCAGTAAAAATTGATGCGTACTCACTTCCAATAACACCTCCGCCAACTACCAGCATCGTTTTCGGGATTCTTTCAATATTTAAAATCCCGTCTGAATCATAAATCAACTTATAGTCAAATGGAATTCCGGGCGGCCGAAATGGGGATGAACCCGTCGCAATTAAAATTATATCCGCAGTGTACGCTGTTTCACCCTGTGCCGACTTCACCATAACCGTATTGGCATCTTTCAAACGCGCCTCGCCGGGAATAAGCTCAACATTATGACGTTTTAAGTTATCACCGATGATGCGGATTTCGTTTTCAATAACAGTCTGCCTGCGGTACGTAAACCCTGCAACCCGGAAGTTTTCTTTGAGTGAATAATCTATGCCATACAATTCCCGTTGGCGCAGGCCTGAAAAATAAAGTGCTGTCTCACGCAACGTCTTGGATAGCAAAGCGCCTGTGTTAGTGCGGGCTCCTCCAACATGCGGCGCTTTTTCGATAACTGCAACACGCTTGTTAAAATAGGCTGCCTGTGCTGCGCCTTTTTCGCCGGCAGGCCCTGAGCCGATTACAATTAAATCAAAATGTTCCATAAGAGGTCTTTTTGAATGGCGTCGAAGATAGTAAACATTTTTTTTGGTAATGCTTCTTTAATAAGCGTAGAACGAAGGAAAGGACATTAATTTGACAACAACAATGAACTTTTGATTATAAATTTACTCGCAGTACTTAACCGACAAACTGATACACAAATTATATAGTTTCAAACTCAACCAAAACGATACCGTTACTTTACATTTCGACAAAGGATTGTTTGAAATCGCGTTTCAATCACAGCCGTTTAATGACAATAAAATATTGGCCTCTTCATGAAAAAAATCCTTCTTAAAACATTAAAAATTGTTGGGATACTTTACTTTATTATTTGCACACTCTTATTCCTTTTCCAGGAGAAATTAATTTTCTTTCCGCAAAAATTAGCAAGGGAGTACACCTTTAGTTTGGACCAGGAATTTGAAGAAATAAATGTAAAAACGAAAGACAATAAATTACTAAACAGCCTTCTCTTTAAAGCGGACAGTTCAAAAGGAGTAATTTTTTATTTACACGGCAATGCAGGTTCATTAAGTACCTGGGGTGAAGTGGCAAAAACCTACACAGCCTTACATTATGATGTTTTTATGCCGGACTACCGGGGCTATGGTAAAAGTGAAGGTTCGATTAACGGGCAGAGGCAATTCTTCCAGGACATACAAACTGTTTATGACGAATTAAAAACTAAATACACAGAAGATAAAATTGTAGTCTTAGGCTACTCAATAGGAACGGGACCGGCAGCGAAAGTTGCATCTGCAAACAACCCACGGCTTTTGATTTTGCAAGCGCCTTATTATAGCTTAACTGATATGATGCACCACACCTATCCAATAATTCCAACCTTTATTTTAAAATATAAATTTGAAACAGGCGAATACATAAAGAGTTGCAAAATGCCGGTTGTAATTTTTCATGGCGACCAGGATGAAGTGATTTATTATGGCTCCTCTTTGAAACTTCAAAAGGAATTTAAACAACAGGATACCCTTATAACACTTAACGGGCAGGGACATAATGGAATGACTGAAAACCCTGATTATAAAATCGAAATACAAAAGGTGTTGTCAAGATAACAAAGCAACCGCAAAACAATGGCATTCCTGAAGGCGACTTGCATTGTAAATTCAACATTATGCTGTTCCTTTTAATGTACGGAGTTGAAACAGTGCTCTATTTCTTCTTCAGAACAAGAAACACGAAAACAACATTTAGCCATTCTCCCTATTTTCGTCCGGCTAAAAAAAATCACCATGTTCACATTAGATGAAACTATCCTGAAAAAATATGCACAGGTAATGGTATTGTATGCGCTGAATAACGGCAAAGGCATTAATAAGGGCGATACCGTTTTCCTGGTGGGACAGGAATGCAGCAAACCACTTTATCTCGCCATGGCTAAAGAGATCTACGCAGCCGGCGGCAATATCATCGCCAATTATCAGCCGGATAATACCCGTGAACAAAGTATTGCCCGCATACTGCTGGAAACCGGGAGCGATGAACAGGTCGGCTTCTTTGCCAAACCTTACTGGCAGGGCATTGTGGAAGCGGCAGATCATATTTTATTCATCATTGCAGAACCCGATATACATGTGTTTGAAGGTTTGCCCTCTGCGAAGATCAGCCGGATGAATAGCGCCAGGGCGCCTTATATGGCTATGCGCGAAAAAAAAGAACAGGAAGGTAAATTATCCTGGAGCCTGTGTTTATACGGAACACAGTCCATGGCTGACGAAGCAGGGCTTTCCTTAGAAGAATATTGGAAACAGATCATAGAAGCCTGTTATTTAAGAGAAGCTGACCCGGTGCAAAAATGGAAACAGGTACAAGCTGAAATAGAAACCATCAAAGACAGGCTGGATGCATTGCCCATTGAAAAACTCTTTATCAAAGGTGAAACCGTTGCTCTTACCGTACAGATCGGTGATCACCGCAAATGGCTGAGCGGCGGCGGCAAGAATATTCCCAGCTTTGAAATATTCACCTCTCCCGACTGGCGTGGCACCAATGGCCACATAAGCTTTAATCAGCCATTGTATTATTCAGGTAAACGCATAACCGGTGTATCCTTAACTTTCAAAGACGGCGTTGTTGTTGCTTCATCTGCTACCGAAAATGAAGATGCTTTACAGGAAATGATAGCGCAGGAGAATGCGGATAAAGTGGGTGAATTTTCATTAACAGATAAACGCCATTCGCGTATCACCAAATTCATGGCCACCACCCTCTTTGATGAGAATATGGGCGGTGATCACGGCAATACGCATATTGCATTGGGCAACGCGTATAAAGATACTTACCCTGGTGATATGTCAGCCGTTACGGATAAGGAATGGGCTGCAATGGGTTATAACTCGTGCCCGAAAGTGCATACCGATATTATCAGTACAGATAACAGGACAGTTACCGCTTTATTGAAAGATGGTACTGAAAAGATTATCTATAAAGATGGAATGTTTATGGTTTGATATAGTTCACGAGTTTACGAGTTTACGGTTCACGGGTTTACGGGTTCACGAGTTCTTTTCTTTACTGACTTCCGGACTTCCCGTCTTTCTGTCTTCATTTTCATCGGCGCTCTTATTGCTGCTTACATTCACATTGAAAGAAGGCGCCTTATAGTCCTTTGACAAATAATCCTGCGGAATGCTGGTTTGATTTCCATCACGGACAGCATTGTAATGCGGCGACATGATCTCAATGCCTCTTTCATTACATACGTCCTGTATATGCTTATGCAGATCAGAATAAATTACCGCCTGCTTTGTGGCTTCACGTGTATAGGCATTTAACTGGTACGATACATAAAAATCTTCAAGACTTGTTTGCAAAACAAAAGGCTGCGGCTCTTTTAGGATGGCATCGGTACGCAATGCAGCATCTGTCAATGCCTGGTGCATGTCTTTCCAGGGCACATCATATCCAATGGTAACAGTGGTATGTATGATCAATCCTTCATTGCCTGTATTGGTGGAATAATTGATAGTATGATTGCTTAAGACAGTTGAATTCGGCACCGTTATATCTTCGTTTTTTATTGTACGCAGCCTTGTAACCAACAATGTTTTTTCAACCACATCACCGGTCACATCGCCGATCTTAACACGGTCGCCTTTTTTAAACGGCCGCATATAAGTAATCACTAATCCTGCTACTATATTGGCTATGGCTGATGAAGAGCCCAATGAAACCAGCAGGCCTAAAAAAACGGTCACGCCCTGGAAGGCCGGTGAATGTGAGCCCGGCAGGTAAGGAAATATCACCACAAACATAAAAGCATATATAAGTACGCGGGCAATATTGTAAGTAGGCATTGCCCAGTCGGAGTAAAAGCCCTTTATATTTATAAGGCCCCGGTTTATCTCCACAGCAAAATATCTTATAACTTTTAAAAGGTACAGGGTAATAATATAAATCACTGCTATAGTGAAAAAGTTCGGCATGAAATCGAGCACATTATTCAATATGGATTTTACCGGTGTTAGTATCCAGTTTATCAGTACATCAGCAAAGCCCTTGGTTTGAGGAAATACGCTGAACAGTAAAGGCAAAGCGAGGTATAATGCCAGTATGATAAATGCCAGCCGTAAAAGATTATTCATTCTTTTAGCAAAAAGATAATGTTGTTCAGGCGGGAGGATATTTACATTATTTATGGTGATACCGCTAAAATATTTGCTCTTACGCCGCAATAAAAGTTTTGCCATGTAATTGAACAGGCGGTTGATGGCATATACAATTATCCAGATGCCAAACAGTATAACACAGACATAGCCAATACGCTTCAACCAGTTTACAACACTATTCTCTGCCCTTAGTGCTACAACCGTGTTTTTAATTTTATCCAGGTATTCCGTTGCCAGTTCACTGGGCTTTTTATTATACCACAACGCATCAATATCTGTAACTGACATGATGATATTATCTGTCTTATACATAATATCATAAGTGGCACCATTATTCACGATGTTCATTGAATCAGGTTTAAAAAATGCATCGTCGTACAATTTTGCAATGCGGCCTGAAATAGCTTTTGCCCTGAAAGACGCGCTGAATGCACCTACACGTATGTATATAAAGAACAGGGTATCTGCCAGCAATGTTACCGGATAGCCGGTGGCGGTTGCTTTTAGCTTACGGATCTGTGCAAGTTGTTCTGCTTTGCGAAGGGAATCACGAGCTGATAGTTCTTTAAGTTTTTTTTCCAGTTCCTCTCTTCTTCTTTGGTCAGTTGAAACTTCTTTTAATTCTGTTTGTATCTGGGTTGCAATAATAGAATCAACCTTTTCCTCCTGTTCTTGCTGTAGTAAATATGCCGCTGTTACTTCCTGGGTGCTATCTGTGATCATACTGTCAATAGCCTTCGGTTGTTGTTGCGCATGGAGTTGTATATGACCAATAAAAATCAAGCAACTGATGATGGGTAGCCGTAGTGTTTTCATGCAATTGAATTTGGTTAGAATCGTATTCAAACTTACACAAAACTGAATAACCTGGTTGTACTACAACTTGCTATTAAACGCTTATAAATTTAATGATGTCTGAAAGTTTAAAAGTTCACGGGTTCATGAGTTCACGAGTTCACGAGTTTACGGTTCACGGGTTCACGGGTTTACGGTTCACGGGTTTACGGGTTCTTTTCTTTACTGACTTCCGGACTTTCGGACTTTACTGACGTTCCGACTTCCCGACTTTTTACTAATAGAATTCCTGCTAACTGAGAGCATAAAAAACTATTTGGTAATTATCGCAGGAACGTTATCGAATTACATAAGTAACACCATTAATTAACTGCCGCTGATAACCGGATTTTAAAGTGACAATGCTTTGTCCTCCCGAATATACCGTGGTCCATTCGCAGTGGTAGGAACCGATACTTTTTAATTTGCCTTTGAATAACACATTGTCATAAGAGGAATAATAAGTAATGGGTGTAGTGCCAACCATTTTCAATTTGCCTTTTAATACTGCATCATCCAGGGAAGTAAAGTAAGCTATTGCATTACTGCCCATATTTTTTATTCTTCCTGCAATAGAAACATCCTCATAGCTTCTGTAATAATCAAAGAACAGGCTGCCGGCAGATTTAATCTTGCCTGCTTTTTCGGGGTAATCTTTTGAAGAATAGTATGTAAAAAAACACACGCCTATATTTTTTATTTTTCCCGTGAAAGCGGAGTCGGATCTATCGTCATAATAACCCATGTTTCCCTGGTACGGCCGTAAGTTTGGGGAAAAATAATTCCTGTTATAGAGCGCCTGTTCTTCTGTTCCTGCTTCTATGATATTACCATCACCGGAAATCCTGATCAAAATATTTTGATTGGTTATTATGGTAAACCATGCAAGGTCAAAACTTTCTGTAAAACCCACCTGCCGCAATTGCTGGGAATAGCTATGGCAGCACAAAACAGATAACACTATAATGAAATACATTTTCTTCATAAACCCATTGACGAATTTACGCAAACATAAAATTTTACTTTTTTAGAGAAATGTAATTACGATTTACTTAATTATTTAAATACAGGAGCACTAAGTTCATTAAGGGCGCACCAAGAACACCAGGTATAAAACTAAAAGATCATACCTATCAACTATTCAACCTATCAACTATTCAACCTATCAACTATTCAACCTATCAACTATTCAACCTATCAACCTATCAACCATTCAACCTATCAACCTTTCACTTCGTGGCCTGAAATATGTGAAACACAAACATCACGCCCTTAACCAGCGGTCAGTATATTTTCAAATCCATCCGTTGCCTGTCCCATAGCCGCCTTTTTCATTTGCGTTGCGGTAGTATGCCCGAGATATTTTTCAATTCTTCTTTCTACCAAAATAATTACGGGTGTCAGTATAATTGCCATGGAGAATTTATATATGTAATTCAATGTTCCAACAGCAAATACCTGCGGCCAGCTCCAGTTGCTTCCAAATTTAAAAGCAATCGTTAGTACAATATAACTATCCACAAGCTGGGACACTACTGTTGAGCCCGTTGCACGCAGCCATACTTTCTTTTCGCCTGTCATTCTTTTTATGCGGTGAAAAACGGTAACATCAACCAACTGGCTTACCAGGAAAGCTGTAAGGCTCCCAAATATAATCCACATGCCCTGCCCGAAGATTCCGTTGAACGCCGTTTGCATATTATCAATGCCTTTGCTTTGATTAGTGGCGATCCAGAAATCTGCGGGCGGAATATGAATGCTGCTGTAAAACATAATAAATGCATAGCTTATCAATATCACTGCCGTATAGCTTATGCGCCGCACTGCTTTTGGCCCGTAATATTCATTCACCAAATCAGTCATTACAAACTCCAATGGCCATAACAGAACGCCGCAGGTAAGGTTAAACGATAATCCGCTTTGACCAAATAATGTGATGGAAGATGGCTGTAGTCCGAATAATTTCTCCAATGAAAATATTTTTGTACCGATACATTCTGCTATCAATGCATTGGCCACAAAAAATGCAGTAAAGCCAAGAAATAGTTTTGTTGGTTTGTTATTAAGTATGTGGTACATCTTTCAAAATAAAGAAAAAATAAATTTGAAGAAGAAAACAAATAATGTTGGTGTATAGCAGCCACAGCGGGATCAGTTTTTTTTGTAAGTGCGGCAATAAGATTAATGCCAACACAAAATTGACAAAATTAACCAGCGGCGCCAGCCATCCTAAAATGATAGAGAATTCGACCAATGGTTGCGGAATATATTTCGGTGCATTCGTATAGCGCATGATCATACAAACAATAAAAAAAATATTACAGATAAAAGCCAGCCTGAACAGGATACGCAGCTTGCTCTGCTTTGGTTTTATTTCCTCCATGCGTTAAATGTAAGATGAATTAGGAAATGAGTAATGAATGATGAGTAATGAGTAGGGGCTATGAGCTTTGGGCTATGAGCTTTGAGCTATGAGCTTTGAGCTATGAGCCGTGAGCCGTGAGCCACGAGCTAATTGCGGATTGCAGATTAATAAAACCACCATTCAATGTTCCCCCTCATTAACTATGATCTATGATCCATGAACCACGAGCTATCGACGATTGCAGATTGGCGATTGCAGATTGACAAAACCACCATTCAATGTCCCCTCATTGGCTATGACCTATGATCCATGAACCACGAGCTAATTGCAGATTGCAGATTGGCGATTGCAGATCGCAGATTGATAAACCCATCATTCAATGTTCCCCCTCATTAACTATGACCTATGATCCATGAACCACGAGCTAATTGCAGATTGCAGATTGGCGATTGCAGATCGCAGATTGATACACCCACTTTTCAATGTCCCCTCATTAGCTATGACCTATGATCCACGTTTGACGAATTCATTATTCACTATTGACTATTGACCATTCACTATTCACCGATTAGCGACAAGCTACTCATTGCTCATCACTCATCATCCCGAATGATCCGTATATAAATACCATTTATCATTATACTTTAACATGATCACCGAAAACCTGCCCTCTATTTTTTTGCCATCCGGATAACTTACGTGAAAATAACCGGTAACAAAATAGTATTTGTCTGATAGTTTTTCATACTCCAGGCCATCCGTCACAAGATTTCCCATCCTTTCTTTTGGCCAGTATTTTTTATAGAATGCAAGAATGTTTTCTTTACCATAAACGGCGCCTTTACTTAAGATCATTCTGCAGGAATCAACAGGAGCATAAAAACTTACATATCCTTCTATATCACCTTTATTCCAGTAGGCTTCACCCTGCCTGAATACTTCAGCAATAGCTTTTTCATCTGCTGATTGCGCGAGCACATTAATTGTGCACATACACATCAGCACAAAACAAAACAAGACAGTTTTCCATATAGCTTTTTTCATTTTCATATTGTATAATTTCAAACTAAAATAAAATTTATAGCTGAGACAAAAAAGCTGTGAGCTGCGAGCCCCGAAATTGCAGATTGACGATTGCAGATTGCAGATTTAAAACTGACCATTCAACGAAGTTTAATTTCTTTTAAAAAGAAAAGTTCATCAACCTTTCAACTTATCAACCTTTCAACTTATCAACCAATCAACTTCTCAAGACACTCACAACTCACAACTCACAACTCACAACTTACATCAGACATCCTACATCAGACATCGCCCATCCTCCTTAGCTTTGCGCGCCCATGCAGCTACAGGTAGAAATCAATAACAGGCAAATTCTGCGCATCGCGTTGCCGATCGCCGTTTCCATTCTTGTACCGAATATTAATTTCATCACCAATAATATTTTTCTCGGACACCTGAGCGAACGGGCGTTGGCCGTTGCGGGTATCACAGGTGTATATTACCTGGTATTTGGTGTAATGGGATTTGGTTTAAGCAGCGGCTTACAGGCTGTTATGAGTCGCCGGGCCGGTGAAAACAAATCTGAAGAGATAGGCCTCCTTTTTTTCCAGGCGGTGCGTATTGCACTTGCTTTAGCCTTAGCAGGGATCCTGATCACTTATTTTATAGCCCCGCTTATCTTAAAATATTCTTTGCATAATGAGCAGGACATAACAATGGCTACCAATTTTCTGCGTATCCGTATCTGGGGATTGCCTTTTTTATTTATCTATCAGATGCGCAATGCCTTGCTCATCAGCATCAATCAAAGCAGGTACCTGATCATAGGTACGCTTGCGGAAACTATTGCCAATGTATTCTTCGATTATGCTTTTATCTTCGGGCATTTTGGCCTGCCTGCCATGGGTTTTGACGGCGCCGCTTATGCTTCCATCATTGCTGAATTCACCGGGCTTGTTACCATTTTCAGTGTTATCCATTTTAAAGGCATTGGCAAGAATATACACCTGTTTAAAAACAAAAATCTAAACCGCAACTCCATAAAACTGATCCTGCATCAATCGGCACCGATCGTTCTGCAATTCGCTTTAAGTACGGCAAGCTGGGAGTTTTTCTATATACTGATCGAACATCACGGCACACAGCCGCTTGCTATATCCAATATCATGCGCAATCTCTTTGGAATTTTCGGCTGTTTTGCCTGGTCCTTTGCATCCGCATCCAATAGTATGGTAAGTAATGTGATCGGGCAAAAGTTAGAACACCGTGTAAAAGAGCTGATCTTTAAAATATCAAAACTGGGCTTGCTGTTCTCCATAAGTGTTGCGCTCCTGATAAATCTTTTTACAAGGTTATTTTTAAGCGCCTACGGGCAAAGCGAAAGCTTTATTGAAGCAGCTATTCCTGTTGCACGCATCATTTCATTAGCGTTGATCCTGCAATCTGTTTCAGCTATTTGGTTAAATGCAGTGGTAGGCACCGGCAACAGCAGGCGTAATCTTGTAACAGAAATTGTTGCCATCGTATTGTACTGCATTTATGTTTACCTGGTGTTGGAGTATTTTAATCTTTCCATTACCATTGGCTGGATAAGCGAGTGGTTATACTGGATCGCGTTGCTGGTACCATCCTATTGGTATATCCAAAGTAATAAATGGATGGGAAAGAAGATATGAATTGTATGATGAAATCGTTATGGCTGATACGCGTAATATGATGGTTTTGTTTAACGGGTAATTGATAAAATTGTGAAAAATAAATTCCTGTTATCACCGGAATGAATGAATGATTAGCATGTGCCATTATCTTTACAATTGTTGTATCAACAATTAAAATATTTAATCATTCAGCCACCTGTTATCCAATTTATGAAAAAATCACTTCTTTTTATTGCGCATTTCATGTTTGTATTTGTATCATCGTTTGCACAATCAGTCGGTCAAAACGCAGACGGAAATTTCAGTCAATACCTTAATAAAACGATCGTTAAAAACATTACCAATTCATCTCAGGGTTCCGCCATCACCTCATTCAACAATGAGGAGAATACAGTAGGTACGAGATTTTTATTTAATGATTGGGTGCAGGGAGATAGTGTTATCAATGCACAAGGCGTGCTCATTAATACTACAGGTTTCGTTTTTAATTATGATAAATTAACCGGCAGCATGCTGGCAACGCAGGACAAAATAAATAACATGCTGGTTTCATCAAACGGCATTCAATCCTTTGTTTTAAAAAGCATGGGAAAAAGATATTTTTTTGAACACGTTAAAGCAATTGATTCTATTCATTTCTTCCTGTCATTGGCACAAAGCGATAGCAAATATTCGCTTTACAAGCATTTTATCACGACTTATACCGCTTCCGATTTTAAAAACCTGGGAGTTATACAAACAGGCAAAGAGTATAACGAATACAAAGACGATAATAAATACTACGTTGTTGATGAAAGTAATAATACCATTACACAGCTTAGCCTGAAGCCAAGGGAGATAAAAGCGTTTTTTGCATCGCAGAAACAAGAGGTGGACATCTATTTCAAACAGCATAAAAATGATGAAATAGATGACAGGTTTTTAGCCGGGCTTGTTAATAGCCTGAATCAATAAACAACAGGAATGAATGATGAGTAACGAGTAATTGCTGTACACAGGAGATTCCTGGTTGCTGCGGGGAATGACGGGTAAGACAATGGCAGTGCAGAAATTAAATTTTGTAACAGTCTTAACGTGAGTCCGGAAAAGCAAGTCGCCTGCCGGACGCACGTTACTTTATTGGTTTATTTAACAACCACCACTTTTTCTGTCAGCCTTGTATCGCCGCGCCGGATCATCAACATATATACCCCTGCCGGCAGTTTGTTTTCCAACAAAATGTTTTGATTAAAGATGCCCTTCAGGTTACCGGCATCCTGCTCCCATAATTTCCTTCCAAAACTGTTATACAGCGTAAGCCTTGTTGCCATGGCTTCACCCGGCAGATGCAATTGCACGGTAAAGTTGCCCTTGCCGGGATTTGGCGTTACCTGCACACTTACATGCTCCCGGATTTTATTTGCCGTGAGGTTTTCTTCATTTACTGAAAAAGTCGCCGCAGATGTGGTAGTGAAACCCGGCCCGTACATCCAAATGGTTCTATAAACAGTACAAATGTTTCGCAGCTTCCATTCATAGGTTGTATTGGGAGTGAGCCCGTTCAGGATAATATTGTGATAGGAAGATTTTCTTCGTTTTGTTATCCAGGCAAGCGTTCCTGCAGGGCGGTAACTGATCAGCATAAGCCTGACAGAGGAATCAGGCAGTTCCCAGCTCAGTTTTGCACCGGTACCTGAGATCATTAACGCCTTTAAATTATCCGGGTTCTGGCAACCACCGGGAACAACCGGTACACCTTTTATTTAAAGCTCAAAATATTCTGGCTTTTAAGTTCAATGATAAGCGGGGCGCCCGCCCAAAACGGATTTGGTCGCTCCTTATTCAAGTAAGCAAAAATCCCCCGTTGACATTAACAGGAGATTCCCGGTTGCTGCAGTGCGTAACCATCGCTGCCGGCGCGCCACACCTGTGTACAAACGTGTTCCGTTGTCAAAATAAGTTGCTACATCAATCATCTTTGATTAAGCTCATGATGGGCAAAGAAATGTAATACTGTAAAGTTTATTCAGCAATAACCCTACCCACTGTAAAGGTTTTCAGGATAGGACAAGGATAAGACAAGGCTCATTTCTTCGATATAACCTCGCTATAACCTCACTACAACGTCGCTATTTCCTCGCTTTATGTACGAAGAAATAGCGTGGAAATAACTATTATTCAACGTAAATATATAGTACGTGGCATAACGTTATTGGTATTTCAATATGAGTATCATGCGGTTTTAAACCAAACCTGTTCCTGAAACAGACCTTTTCTGCTGCCTGCTTTTATACTTACTATCCAATTACCTGTATGCGGTGCCGGATCGCCCGGGATATTGCACATTGGGTGAATGCTTTAAGTGATAAAAAATCTTGCTTTAATTAAACAGATCCCATATTAAATTTCCCGGCAATCCTATGGGGTACTTCGTCTTAACCTGTTTAGCTCTGCAATTAAACACTTTATCTTTTCTCAAAAAGACAAACACAGACTTGCATAATTAATTTACAATGACAGTTTACATAACAAAAAGCCTGCGCATAATAACGCAGGCTAAATAAAATAACTTGATGATTTTCCGTTTATATCAATACCTACATCACCGGAAGTATGACCGCTGATCTCAAATCCATAAAACTGACCGATCCGGAACCTGTTATTGTAATGTTTTTACAATTAGACAGGTTGAAACCATTTTGTAAATGAACAACACCGCCTTCATTAATAACGGTTACATCATGTACATTGCTCGGCACAAAATAAGTATAATCAATACCGGGCTTTAAAACGAATGTATCACCCGGCAAATAGCTGAAATTCCCATTAATGGCCATTTTCCCAAACGTTATTGCTTTTATCAATATCTGCATCATGCACGTTGCCTAAAATGATCCTGTCTACTGCGTTGGCTGATTCAAAATTTAATATGGTTGTTGTATTGCGCTCCCAGGCGGCAATACTTTGATGCAGGGATTGTTGCGTTCCATCTTTATAATAAACAGCAAGGTGCACCGGCACGGGTTTGCTTCCTTTCATTTGTATAGTAACAGATGTTTGTCTGCCGGTTTGTTTCACAGCGGTTATGGCAAGGTCAGGAACACCATTATCATAAAACCATTTCTTCCAGAACCAGTTTAAATTCCTCCCGCTGCCCGCGTTCATACAATTAAAAAAATCAAGCGGCATCGGGTGTTTGCCACGCCACTGCTGAATATAATAATGCAATGCCTTTTTAAACAGTTCATCGCCGAGCATATCTTTTACATATAAATATCCCAGGGCAGGTTTTACATAAGAATTCAAAAAATAACTATCAGTGGTTTGCTGGTTACTTAACGTGGTAATGGGCAGATCAAAATCGTAATTGGCGGTATAATCATAATCATCCATTCCATAATCATCAGGTTCAATGGTTGAGTCGATCATCATGGAAAGCAGCCACTCGCATAGTGTTGCCCAGCCTTCATCCATCCACCCATATTTCGTTTCATTGATACCCGTATAAAATGGAAACATCGTATGAAATATTTCATGATCCGTTAACTCAATTTCATCAGCCCTGTCTTCAAGCGGGTTATCATTTACCATCATCGGGTATTCCATCTGGTCTAAACCGTCAAACACAGTTTCATGCGGATAAGGATAAGGCCATGCCGGGAATGTGTAGCTCATCAATTCAACCGTTCTTCTTGCAAAATCGATCACCCGGAGATAGTCGCGATGCCCAGGATTAAAAACTGCATCCACTCTTGTTCTTCTCTGCGTAGCCGGATCAACTACCAGGCTGCTTGCATACCACATATAGTGATTGCTTGTTGCAAATACAAAATCAGTAACGCTGTCTGCTGTAAATTTCCATGTGTTGGTTTCATTTTGAGCAGTGATGTTTCCTTTTTGCACATCGGGGAGATCGATCACTTTTGTTATCCCGTCATTTTTTTCTGCATCGCTGATGCGTTGTACAATTTGCGGCGCATACACTTCGCCCGCATTCAACAAATTTCCTGTTGCCCAAACAACGTAATTTTTGGGAACACTGATGTTTACATTGAAAGAACAGAAATCGTTATACATTTCGGGTGTTCCTGTATAAGGAATTTCATTCCATCCGTCAACATCATCAAATACAGCAATGCGGGGAAAGAAATAAGCGATAAATGCTGAGCGGTCATCGATCATACCTGTCCGTATGTGCGACGTTTTGTTTAATTGATAAGAAAATGCGATACGGAATTTCAATTGTTTTCCTGGCAATAATGCAGGGATGTCAACATACATATTTGTGCCTGAAATATGCAGCGCATCCGGTGTTTGAACAGCTCCGTTTATTGCAAAGCTTTCGATGTGTACACCATCATTTATATCGGCCGTATCAATATCCTGGTCGCGCTGCGAACCTTTTTTATAAAGATTAGGATAGAGTTTGAACCAAACCTGTTGCAGGCTATCAGGACTGTTATTTATATAAATAATTTCTTCTGTTCCGGAGATGATCCTTGTTGCAGGTGTAAAGCTTACATCAATATTATAGTTGGCTGTATTTTGCCAGTAATTTTTGCCTGGCCTGCCATCTGTTGACCGGGTTTGCTTATCATACGCATTTTGATAATTTCTTGCAACAGGCAATGATTGCGCAGTTAGCTGAAAGCATACAGCGATGAAGAATACAAAAAGAATACAGTTTCTCATCCGGTAAAAATAAAGCAGGCATACTTTAGAAAAAGAAGAATGTGATGAACATAATGACAAGCATCTCATAATAAAGTTCCACAGTACTTGCAATATGACGCATCACTGTCATGACCTTCTTTGCCACAACCAGGACAGGCTTCGTGTTTGTGTTGCCTGCTTCTGGCTGCCAATGCCATTTCCGTTGTTACAATACCTGTTGGAACAGCGATGATACCGTAGCCTAATAACATAATTATGCTGGCCACGAATTTGCCTGTTGGCGTTACGGGAGATATGTCGCCGTAACCAACGGTAGTAATAGTTACAATACCCCAGTAAATACAATCAGGGATGCTGTTAAAGCCATTTTCCCCATTTTCAACCAGGTACATGACCGAACCCAAAATGATAACAAGTGCCACTACAAATAACATAAATATGCTGATCTTACGCAGGCTTGCTTTGAGGGCTGTGCCTAAAAAACTCATTTCAGAAAGAAAATGGCTGAGTTTAAAAATTCTGAATACCCTTAACAATCTCAGGGCCCTCAATACCAGCAAGGTTTGCGCACCGGGAAAAAACACACTTAAATAAGTCGGGATAGTAGCCAGCAGGTCAATCACTCCAAAAAAAGATAGCGTATAAGCAACAGGATTATTTACACTTATTAAACGCAAGATATATTCTATAGTAAATAAAATAGTAAAGAACCATTCAAGTATATAAAATATGTGTCCATACTGAGCATGCAGGCTGTTCACACTATCTGCCATCACGGTTAGTATGCTTGCAAGGATGGAGATAAGCAAACCAACATCGAATGCTTTACCGGCTTTGGTATTAGACTCAAAGATGATTTCGTGCAATCTTAATTTCCAGGGCTTTGTTTTAGATGAAACCATAGGATATCCTGCATTAAAATTAAGGTTTGCATTTCCCGAAAATAGAGTTAGTGCATAACAAAACAATGCTATACTATACTATTACATGGAATGTATATACGCCGCACTATCTTTAAACTTGTCAAAACCCATTTCTACAAAAATGTTTTTTACTCCGCCTGTTTTTAGAGCAGCAAAGAATTCTTTCCAATCAATTACACCCTGGCCAACCGGTACTTCCTTTTTATCGGCTGTCCAGTCTGACAGATGCGAGGAGATAAATCTTCCCGGGTATTTTTTAAAATAGTCGGATGCTTTATAACCGAGATTGATTACTTCTGTCTGGAACTGCATCTTTACCAGATTGGCATCAAAGCGACTCATTAAAGCGTCGTAAATTAATTGACCGTCTAATGTTGCAAATTCAAATTCGTGATTGTGAAAACCTGCCTGCATGCCTGCAGCTTTTATTTTTTCACCTGCTTTGTTCAGTTTATCCGCTGCAACAAGATAGTCATTTAATGTAGCTGTTTTTGGCAGCCAGAAGGTAGAGCAGATCATTTGTGTTAACCCCAGGTCATGTGCAAACTGAATGCTTTCATCAATCTTATCATCACTGAATTCTGCGGAAACAAAATGACAACTTGGGCAGGTTAACCCGGCATCGTTAATTGTCTTTTTTATATCTTCTGTTTTCATCTTTGTAAAAGCGCCAAACCCAATAGCGCCGTAGCCTTTGGGGGAACACATTTCTATCATCTTGTACTCCATATCGGCCATCGTTTTCAGAGTGCCCGGAAAGTCGCTGCCAAGTTTATCTTTTACAGTCCATGATTGAAAACCAACAGGCATATCATTGGCTGTTGCGCCCGCAAATAATTCTTTTGGCAGTTGTGATAGAATAAATGCACTACTTACGCTTATAGAAGTCTTCTTAAGAAATGACCTTCGGTTTAATTTATTCATGATAAGTGTTAATAATTATTTGTTCTTGTTTTTGCAAACTTTTTACGCCCCCTTTAGGGGATGGGGGCTTTATATATTCTCCCACCCGCTCCTGTAGCTCCTGCCCAGGTATTTATTCGCGTCTGCAACGTTGGTGATCTTCTGATTCGCGGCATCATATTGCAACAGCTTATTCGCTCTTAATGCCACTGCATATAAATTCACCGCTTCGGTTAAATATTCCGCTTCGGGAAAGCTGCCGGGATATTGTTTGCCTGTTTTACAGGCTTCCACAAACAATGGTAATGCTGCTGAGGTCTGCGCTACCTGGTTGTCCAGGCCTTTACCTGCGCCTGCCGGTGCTTCCATTTTTTTGCCGGAAATTATTTTCGGGTCCTGCACATTAAAGCCTGCTAATATTTTCCCTTCAGTGCCAACGAACATCATTCCTTCCTGTGGCAATTCTTTATTGTCTTTAAAAAGTTCATCAGGCGTTGGCGGACGCATACCGCCGTCATACCAGCAAAGATCAACCGGTGGCCGGTCACCATTGGCAGGATACTTAAAACGCACCATGCTCGCCATTGGGAATGAAAAATCATTATTGATACGGTATGGCACCGCGCCATTGAATGCACAAACATGGCTGCGGTTTGGAATGACCGTCGTTGGCGACGTCAACTTCAATGCGTTAAAAACGGTCCACAAGCTGTAATGCCCCATATCCGCCATAGAGCCGCCGCCGAAATCATACCATCCGCGAAATACCATGTGTGTATAATCAGGACTGTAATCACGGTGGGCTTCAGGGCCGAGCCACAGATCCCAGTTGAAACCATCCGGTACAGGTGGCTTATCTTTTGGAAGATCAGGATATTGCGGCCACACAGGCCTGTTGGTCCAGTTATGTACTTCTGTAAGTTTGCCAATAGCGCCTGCGTTGATCCATGCCATCACGGTATCCATAGAGCCGTTTGAATCCCATGGAATAAGATGCGTGATCACTTTGCTGTTACGCGCCATCTCAATCACTTTCTTTCCTTCCAATAAACGATTCGAGATCGGTTTGTGGCACAGCACATGTTTGCTTCTTTTGATAGCAGCCATAGCCAATACGCCATGCAGGTGATCGGGCGTCATTATTTTAACGGCATCAAGATCTTTTTCTCTTTCGAATAATTCGCGCACATCTTCGTAAGCGGCGCAGGCATTATACTTCCAGTCAGCATGAACATTGGCATAATAACCATCTACAATTGCTTTCCCGTTCTCCCTGCCACCGGGAATCGTATTATCGCCACCCGGTTCCCAGCTATTATTGTTAAGTGTTTTGCGTATCTCGCCCTTTAAATAATTTATTCCCCAATCCCTGTATCCAACAGCATTTTTGTTGGGATCACAAACAGCGGTAACCTGTATCTGCTGCACCTGTAACAAAGGCAACAATTCTCTTATACCTTGCGTACCTGTGCCGATATAAGCCAGCGTGATCTTATCGCTTGGAGGGATGTAACCTTTACCAAGCACATGTCTTGGGACAATAGTAAAGGCCGCAGCCGCTGTGGCAGCCATCGAAACAAATTTGCGACGGTCTATCTGTGATTTTTTTACGGATGAATTTTCAGTGGTCTCATTTTGAACAGCAGGTACATGAACATTTTGAAGATTGTTTTTTTCCATATAGCTTATTTATTGTTAGTAGTTGCAATAAAATTAAGGGATGGAGGGGAATGACAGCGGAGAAAATTTATTTACATAACAGAATGCCAATAACAACAGAAAATATTGATTACATTTCATTTATAATACCTATAATGATGAACGCTAGAGCGCTTGAAAAAATTCAAAAAGAAATAAGTATTAAGACGGGTAAATTGGACTTAAACTTTTGTGATTTATATGAAATACCACAGGAAATATCGCAAATGGCCTGGCTGACCGAATTAAAATTGCAGCGCAATTCTATATACGAAATACAATTGTCGGATGCTCTTACTAATTTATTGTATTTAGATTTAAGCGATAATGGTATCACAAAAATCAAAGGATTAGAAAACCTGACTAACTTATCTGTTTTAAATTTATCTAAAAACAATATCAGGGAAATTACGGGATTAGGCAATCTTATTAATTTAACTCGTTTAAGCCTGAATAACAATCTTTACATTGCTAAAATCGAAGGATTGGATAATCTTTCCAATTTATCATATCTGAACTTGGGCATAAATTCAATTAAAGAAATTAAGGGGATTGGCAATCTTAAGCAATTATCAACACTTATATTATACCGAAATCGAATTGAAGAGATAAGTGGATTATATGAACAAAAAAATCTACTGCATCTTGATTTGAGCGAAAATAAAATCAAAGCATTACGCGGGCTTGATTCAGTTGAAAGACTGGAAGAGCTTGACCTGCATAATAACCAAATTACTAAAATTGAAAATCTCGAAAAACTCTTACAGCTTTCAAGCCTTAACCTGTACAACAATACGATCTCCGAAATAGAAGGTCTCGAGAAACTCAGTAATTTATCAGATTTATTCTTACAAGGAAATAAAATCAATAAAATAAAAGGGCTGGATAAGCTTATTAATTTATCAAAGCTTTACCTCCGTAGTAATTCAATTGACGAAATAGCCAATTTAAGCAGGTTAAAAAATTTGAAAGAACTGGATTTAGCCGATAATCGAATTACTGAATTAAAAAATCTCAATAAACTTCATCAACTCGAAGAACTTAACCTGGACGGAAATCCAATAGCACAACTCGCTGTTTTACCGTCGTTGGTACAAAAATCAAATTTTAAAAGACTATACTTATTTGGAATAAAATCAAATGATTTAAATATACCCACTGAACATTTTGGGAAAAACGAAAATACCAACTGTCTTGAGGCGCTACGCGGCTATTTCGCTTCTATCAAAAAAGGTTCATTCCAGTTAAAAGAATTACCGGTTATCCTTGTGGGTAACAGTACAGCCGGCAAAACAAGCCTACGCTATTTTTTGCAGCAAAATGTTTTTCCGCCGCCGGAAGATGCTTCTACACACGGCATAGAGCCAAGCGTTTGGATACCGGATGAAGAATCAATAGAAAATCTTTCCGAAGAAATTAAACCTAAAGACCTGCAATTATTTTTCTGGGATTTTGGGGGACAAGAATATTATCACGCAACGCACAGGTTGTTCTTTAGCAGGAAGGCCATTTACATTGTTGTATGGGAAAAGAAAACCAATAAGCAATCAATCGAAAATATTAACATTAAAAAGCGCAAACCCAATGGTAAAATTGAAAAAAAACTATTGCCTCTTGAACTCTTCCCGTATGAATACTGGCTGCAAAGTATAAGGTATCTCGCAACAGATGTAAAAGAAAGCCCTATAATTCTATTACAAAATAAAACAGATGAGCCCGGAAATGAAGAAGAAGATCCTGATTCGGAATTACTTAAAACCTATAAATACAAATGGCTATCGCTAAGCATTAAAAAGGCTTATGAAATAAATGGCGAAGGGAAAAAGGATCCTTTGATTGAGATTTTATTAAAAAAGATTTTTTCTGAAGCAAAGGAATTGTCAACAACTTTTAGATATGGTTCTCAGTGGGAAAATATTAAAAAAATGCTGCAGGAGGTAAGCAAAGAAAATATCTGGACTATTGAAAAATTTAAACAGGAAGTAAGATTGCTTGAACCTGGTTTGCAGGATAACAGTATTATGCTATCCTATGTACCAAGTCTTGATAGAATAAAAGCACTTTTATATTTTGAGGATGATGAGCTGCTTAAAGATTATATTTTCATCAATCCCGGTTGGGTTGCAGAAATGATCTATTCTATTCTTGACCAAGATGTATCTGACAAGGGAGGAGAATTTAATAAGGAGCATGTGATTAAGAAAGCAGGCAATGAATACGCTGATGTGTTTATAGCATTAATGAAAAAGTTTGAGCTGATTTTTGAGCATACAAGCAAAAAAACAGTAAAATACGTGGCACCTCAATACTTGCCTAAAGAATTAGAGGATGAACGCAAGTGGGAGGATTTAGATCATAAGTTTGATTCCTTTAAAAAGCCAAATTTAATCTTACAGTTCAAATATTTTATGCCGCGTTATATCATGCTCCGGTTTTTAGCGACCTACGGCAAAAATGCTATAAGCAGATATTACTGGAAAAATGGCATTGCGTTTACGATCGATAAATGTAACGTTTCGGTGCTAAGCGATTATGACCAAAAACAATTTCGTGTATTTACTGAAAATAATAATCAATATATTCTAAGAATCATTTTTGACAAACTGGTGCAATTAACTGAAAATGCAAATTCATTGCTGGTTGGAATTGACGGTGATAATTTTGTTGCTTACACTGCCTTGCGGGAAGAATTTCCTAATGGCAAGTTCTCAGAAAATAATAATATAAAAACAAATAATGGGCAACGTGTGCCGCTTTCAGATTTTAAACACCTTTTTGAAGATATCAATATTTTAAAACAAAAACATTCTGATATGTCTGATTCAGTTAGTGAGACTAAAAAAATAAAGATATTTATTTCATATGCACATGACGATAATGAACCGAAAAAACGAGTTGATCTCTTTGTAAAAGAATTAAAAGGCCAGTTAAAAGCACTCGATGATGATTATACGTTCAGCATTTTTAAAGATGAACAAATTTTGCTAGGCGAAGACTGGAATAACAGACTGCAAAAAGAAATAGCTGAAACTGATGTTGCTGTACTTCTGCTAAGCTCTGCTTTTCTGCAATCAGAATACATTACTAAAAATGAATTGGGAATATTCCTTGAAAATAATAAAAACAATAGTACTTGTATTCTATGTCCAATTTATTTTGATCCTTTCCTATATAGAAAGTACGAGTTTCTAAAAAAATACCAGTTTTTCAAGCCAAACGGAAGTACCTACGGACCAAAGTATGAGCATTTAGGGGATGACCTATGCTATGGCGATTTGATTGAGTTTGATCCTCAAAGCGGAATTCCTTTGCCAAACAAAAGCAGAATGCGGTATATAATAGATTTTGTGGAAGAATTAGAACGAGCTTTAATAATTAAATTTCAAGCACAATAATTCTTAGTTTATCCTTTAATAGTTTTCGCTATTTCTTTCACTATCTTATCAAAATAAAAAACAACACTGCTGTGGCCGCATTTCATTTCAACAATACCAGGATTATTGTACAGATCATTCAGCAAGTATTGATGTGGTGTACAAACAGCTTCATCATATAAACTAATAAATTGTTTTATATATTTTGCTTTGCAGTTATGGGCTAAAAAAAATTGATCGGCGATAGCCCATACTTTGTTTAATTGCTCTTCATCAATGCCTTTTTTGATAAGATCTTTCTTTACATATCTTGTGAATATACTGCTCCATGTAAGCGTGCCCAGCTTTGCGCCTGTAATAACAGGAAAATAAAAATCAACAGGTTCTACATCAATTGCCAGGCCTGCCTGGAAGCCTCCGCTGCTTATACCAATTATGCCGATGTATTTATATTGCTTCCTGAAATAGTTGAGCAGAAATCTTATTTCCGCTACAAATTGCCTGAAGTTCATAATGGTGAGAAAAACATGAGCGCTGATGAAAAGCTCGCCCGAATAAAGGCCGGCCGGTGTTCTTTCCTGGTGAAAAGGTTTTACCAAAAGGCAACTGTCAATTCCATATTTCAAAAGCTGTTGACAAAAGCCTGATTCTTTAAGAAGATTTTGTCGTGCCCAGCCAGGTGCAAACAACAATATTGTTTCAGACTGTTTGCCATTGGAAAATAATTTAAAAAAAGCTTTGTTATTTTCATTCCATTTTGATACCGCCGGTGAAGGGTAACTGAAAACAGTCTCATTATTTTGATTGACGTGTAGCTTTTCAATCGCTTTTTCAGAAGGTTTTGAGAGCGTGGTATAAAAACATTCAGGCCTGTCAAATAAGGGTTGCACATCGTTATAAAACTCATCGATCGAATATGGCCGGCCATCAAAAAGATCAGCGGGCAACTGAACAGAACATCGTCTTTTCGTGGTGAAATAATCATACACCTGGTCAGCCCAGGGAAAAAATGCCGCGCTGATATTCATGTGCAATCACCTCTCCTGTACAAATGACAAACGACAGGTTTATTTTGATGCTTTGAATATCATCTGCGTATTTTTTGATATTACGTACTTATCCTGTCAGGTCTGAAAGTCCTGACAGGTCTTTGAGTGCATTCTTTTTATTATGACTTTGGGGTGTTATCCAGACCTGGCAGGTCAAGCCTCAACAAATGACAAACGACAGCTTTATTTTGATGCTTTGAATATCATCTGCATATTTGAATAAAATAATTATTTTATTAAGAACTTGCCTGGAATTACAGGATGATAAATGATAATTCTTAATTCAACGTTGTTTACTTAAGGTATTTAAAGTCCCTCGCCTTTGGAAATGCGAAGCATTCATTGAGGCAATTAAAAAACATATATGCCGAAATAAAGGGATTTAGGGTGAGGTCAAACACGCCTTAACTTAACGACATTAATCCTTCATTCAACAAAATAATGATGATGTACAGGATATACTTATTGATTTTTGTTTGTTTAATGGCTGCATGCGCTTCTTCAAAAAACGAAAACCCGCATGTGGTAATAGCAACAAAATTCGGTGACATTGAAGTTGAATTATATCCGAAACAAGCCCCGAAAACAGTGGCGGCATTTTTATCTTATATTGATTCAGGCTACTATAAAAATGCGGCGTTCTACAGAGTTTTGAGAGCGGATGAACAACCAACGAATGCCAATAAATCTGAACTGATACAGGGCGGCATCTGGCAAACTGATTATAAGCGCTCTGTTAAAATTCACGGTATTGCACATGAAACAACGCAACAAACAAAGATCTTACACAAGAACGGTACCATATCGCTGGCAAGACTGGAACCGGGTACTGCCAATACAGAATTTTTTATTTGCGTAGGTGATCAACCCGGCTTTGATTATGGCGGCGCCAATAATCCGGATGGGCAAGGTTATGCTGCATTTGGGAAAGTAGTTAAAGGTATGCCGGTTGTAAAAAGCATTTATGATGCGCCGGAAACAGACGGAGAACTGGAGCCATTGGTTTACATTAACAAGATAAAGAAATTGTAAGCAAACGTTATGATGACAAAGGATGCCCGATCTCCCAATGCAATCCAAAAGGGTCTTCAATCTTTCCTAACTTCCAGCCATGTTCTTCGCCAACAGGAAATATCTCTTTTGCCCCTGCCTCCAGAGACCGTTTGAAAACAATTTCAGGATTATACTCTATTAAAACCATGCGGATGTTTTCATGCTGAAGCGCTCGATTATTATTGCTCTCATCGTCATCATTGCCGCCACTCACCCAGAACTCAGCTTCGTTCACTGAAAGTCGCACAACCAGGCCATCAGGAGTTTCAAGGCGATAGGTCTCAGTAGCATCAAAAGCATTTTTATAAAAGTCAATTGCTGAAACTGCATTTGGAACAGATAACCACGGCTGGATAGAATTGTTTTGCATCAATCACCGGATTTATATTGATACTAAAATTAAAACATTCAATAAAGAATAGCCAGGCTTCACAACGCCTCAATCTTTCTTCTTATGGTTTGCTTATCTGTTTGGGTTTTAGCTAAAGCCCAGGCTTTTTCAAAATATTGTTTCGCTTTGATGCTGTCTGTTTCTTTATACAATTCTCCAAGTAAGGTATAATAATAGTGGTTGTTGGTCAACTGCAGTTTCTCCGCTTCCTCAATGGCTTCTTCTTTACTATTGGCCTTTGAGAGTGCATACGTTCTGTTCAATGCGATCACAGGAGAATACTCCATCTGCAATAAACGGTTATATAACTGTAAGATATTTTCCCATTTTTCTTTTGTATCAGCTTTGATTGTATGCCAGTAAGCAATGCTTGCCTCCAAATGATATTTTGAAACAATATTTCCCTGCGACGCTTTATTCAGAAAAAATATACCCTTTGTTATCAGCTCCGTATTCCAAAGGCTTTCATCCTGCTCGCTATATAATATAAGCTCGCCGTTCTCGTTTTTTCTCGCAGGAAAACGTGAAGCATGAAAACACATCAACGCAAGCAATGCATTTACATCGGGCTTATTGGTTTGTTCGTTTTCAATAAGCAGGTAAGTGAGGCGCATAGCTTCCAAACAAAAATCTTCACGCAAAACAACGTCCTGGCTTTCGGAATAATACCCCTCATTAAATAAAAGATATAATGTGGTGAGAACAGTTTCTAACCGGCTACTGATCTCTGTCTCTGAAGGAAATTCTATCTGTACATTTTCATGCTGCAGCTTTTCTTTGGCACGATATAATCTTTTATTGATGGTTTCTTTATTTGTTAAGAACGCGTTGGCAATTTCTTCAATACCAAAACCGCAAAGAATGCGCAGGGCTAAACCGATCTGTGCTTCAGCGGAAATAGACGGATGACAGATCGCAAACAACATCTGCAACTGGCTGTCGGTTATATTTTTTTCTGACAGGTCTATATCTATTTCTTCATTGCCTGCAGACAAGCGCTTTAACTGCGGTTCAATTTTTTTGCTGAATGTTTGATTACGGGCCAACAGGTTTTTCGCCTTGTTTTTTGCAACGGTATATAGCCAGGCAACAGGATTGACGGGAATACCTTTATAACTCCACACTTCAAGCGCTGATAAAAAAGTTTCGCTGGCAATGTCTTCGGCCACTTCGATATGTTCTATACCAAAGAGCTTAGACAGAACAGCCGTTATCTTCGAAAATTCTGTCCTGAATAAATGCGGTATCAATTCCTGTTGTTCCATAATTAAAAAACCCCTGTAAAGCTAAGGGTACAGGGGTTCTATTGTCAGCATTACCCGTTTATATAACATCTATTTCTCTTACTTCAACATTGCCGCCGGCCAGCAACACCGGGCAGCCCTTTGCCATCTCAACCGCTTCATCATAATTGTCAGCTTTAATGATGGTATAGCCACCAATTGATTCTTTAATATCGGTATAAGGCCCGTTGGTCACAATATTGTCGCTCTTCACTATCCTTCCGGATGATTGCAACCGGTTGCCTTTGCTGGCAAGTTTATTTTGTGCGGCGATGCCACCCAGCCAATCCATCCATTTTTTCATCATGGCTTCTGCTTGCTCTACTGAAGCCTTTGATACTTTTTCATAATCCGTTCTGAATAAAAGCAGGAACTCTTTCATTGTATTTAGTTTAAATGAGTAAAATTATTATCGTCAAACGTGAATATATCTCACCACTCACTACTCACCACTGACTACTCGCCACTCACGATTTTAATGAACGCCATCATTTTTAGCGATCTTTCTCACTTCAACCGTATTACCCGGTCCCTGTAAAACGGGAGAGCCTTTTGCAAATTCAACGGCTTCCTCTATGGAATCTGCTTTAACCGTAATATAGCCGCCGATGGTTTCTTTTATATCACCAAAAGGACCATTGGTAACAAGATTGTTATGATGCACAACTTTGGCATCATCAAAAGGCAGGCCTGTACCGCCTACAAATTTGTTCTTTGCAGAAATGGTGCCGATCCAATCCATGGTTTGTTGCATCCAGACCTGCATCTGTTCCGGCGATGCGATTTTTCTTCCGTCTTCATGCCTGAAGATTAACATGTATTCATCCATTGCTTAAAATTTTAATGTTGTAAAATATTTTGATTACACGTATATAACAAACAGAATTAAATGAATTGGACACACTGCAAAAAATATTTTATACAGTCAATATCGTCTTCCATTGCCCGGTTTCTGCAAAGCATTTAATGACGTCATTTCTTTTGGCAAGTAACCTGGTCAAATAACCGGTGAGCATGAATTTATCAGCCAGCCTTCCCCAAACACCATAGGGAGATTGAAATGAAAACACATCCCGCATGACTACCACGCCATTACATGTTTTAAAAGAATGATCGTGAATAATATATTTAAAAGCACCTTTAACCTGTTCGTCCCTAAAATAAAATGGCCTGTCGAACGCTGTGATTTTTGAAGTTAATTGCCGGGTTATCCCAAAATGTTTTGCCCGCCATGTAACCTGCTCATTAAGATTGATCAATCCTTTTGTTATTCCTGCGATCGCTTTTTCGTTTGTATGCGCTGTGGAGATTTGATGCAGATCAATACTCCTGGCTAAATCAAAGCAAGTCTCTATATCAGATAGAATGTGTGTGGTTAACCGGATGACAGGCATTGAATGAAGCTTAAAACTTTTGTGTGTTTCGTATTAATGAAGCCAAATCAGTATTCCATCTTTCTCAAGGTTGGCGCCTTAAACCAGGTAACGATAACCACAGCAATTGTCATGCATCCGCCAAAAATAACAGATGGAACAACACCTAATATTTTTGCTGCCAGCCCACTTTCAAACTGGCCTAATTCATTGCTTGAGTTAATAAACATAGAGTTTACGCTCATCACCCTGCCCCGCATATTGTCAGGTGTTTTTAACTGCATGATCGTGCCGCGTACCACCATGCTTATTCCATCCAGTATCCCACTCAGCAGCAAAGCAATAAAAGAAAGAATAAATAATTTGGATAAAGCAAACAGGATGATACAAACGCCAAATCCAAACACAGCCAACAGCAGTTTATAACCGTGCCTGCGGCGCATGGGAGAAGCAGTGAGCAGGACTACGCTGCAGATAGCGCCCATGTCTGATGCACCATTTAAAATACCAAAACCTTCTGAACCAACTTTCAAAATATCCCTTGCAAAAACGGGAACCATTGCCACAGCGCCGCCAAAAAGCACAGCAAAAAGATCAAGCGATAAAGCGCCCAGTATCTCTTTTGTTTTAAAAACAAAGTTCAATCCTTCTTTTACGCTTTCCCAGGTTCTCTTTTCACTTCTTTCATTTAACGGGGGTTTAGGCTTAATATTTAAAAGAATAGCAAAGGCCGTTGCTATCAAACAGGCGATAACAATGAACGTTCCGGTATTTCCCAAAAGAGCAATAAGCAAACCGCCCAAAGCATGGCCGGTAACAGATGCCGATAAATACGAACCCTGGTTCCATGTAGTTGCATTCTGCAGGGTATTTTTAGGCACAACCTGTGCGAGTATCACATTAAAAACAGGGCCAACAAATGCACGTACAATTCCCGTACAAAAAACAATAAGATATATAAAGATGGCAATGGTGTGGTTTGAAAAAAATTGTATTGTATTTTTTGTCGATAGCAATAACAGCATCAGCACTGCTGTAAAATATAAAACAATGCCTCGCCTCAGCAGTTTTTGCTTATCGCTCAGGTCAATAATATGACCGGCATATAAAGTCAGGGAAACGGCAGGCACTACTTCAGACAAACCGATTAATCCTATAGCAAAAGGCGCATTGGTTAAGTTATAGATCCACCAACCCAGTAAGGTGGTCATCATGCGCAAAGCCATCACAAAACAAAACCTGCCCATAACCAGGCTGCGGAATTCGGGAATTTTTATTGCATCGAAAGAACCTTGGTTTGGTGGATTTGTCATGGATTATGAGGGAAAGGTGGTTTAAACTTTTTATTGTGTAACCTTTTGAACTGAAGAGAGCGGGAACCAAAATTAAAAAGTAAATTCAACTCCAATGCTGCATGAACTCTCATTGCACAACCAATGATCTTTTCTGTTATATCAGAATATTCATTTTCTGTTAATCTTTATAAATTTTATTATCATGGTTCTACGGCAAAGTAAAATAATGCTGCCCCTGTTCAATCTCGTTTTCAAGCGCATCAAGTATTATTTGTAAATGTTCTTCATTGCTCAAAAAATCTGCATTCAACGCATCAACAAAAATTGTTTTTATGTTATGCTGCTTTATATAGCTTGTATAGGTGTCCTGAATATTGAACAAATATTCATCAGCGATATTTTGTTCGTAGATGCGATTTCTTTTTTTAATATTCTGCTGAAGCTTTTGTATTGGTGAATGCAGGTAGATGATTATATCCGGGAAAATTAATTGCTGTTGCATAATATCAAACAATCTTTGATACAACCTGAACTCTTCACCGGGTAAATTCACTTTTGCAAACAGCAGGCATTTGGTGAAAATATAATCCGCAACGGTGATACTTTGAAAAAGATCGCTGGTATGCACCATATCTTTTAGCTGCTTATACCGTTCGGCCATAAAAAATAATTCCAGCGGAAAGGCATTTTGTTTTGGGTTCTCATAAAACTTAGGAAGAAAAGGGTTGTCGGCAAATTGTTCGAGTACCAGGCGGGCATTTAGCTTTTTTGCAAGCAAATGGGCAAGCGTTGTTTTGCCTGCTCCTATATTGCCTTCGATAGCTATAAAATGATATTGCATCTGTTCTCAAAATTAACAGCAGAGTTTATTGCTTATTGGAAATTTTATGCACAGGTAATTCATCTTTACATGCTATCAATAAGTCGTTAATTGTTTTGTTGAAAACAGGATGCATTACCTCGCCGGCGATCTCGGCCAGCGGTGTTAATACAAAGCGTCTTTCTGCCAAACGCGGGTGCGGAATAATAACGCCGGCAGATTCATACACCAACTCACCCATCAGTAAAATATCAATATCAATAATACGCGGCTCATTTTTAAAGCTGCGTTTCCTGCCCATTTTCATTTCAATTTCCATTAAGGCTGCCATCAGGTTATCAGGAGAAAGCAGGGTTTGTATGGCCAATGCCTGGTTATAAAAATCGGGCTGGTTTGTATAGCCCCAGGCTGCCGTTTCATATATCGAAGACGGCCGGGAAATAGGGCCACAGCTTTTTTCAACAAGACCGGCTGCCGTTTTAAGATTTTGTAAACGATTACCCAGGTTGCCACCTGTAAGCAGAAAAGCTGTATTCATAAATTGATTATATAAACGGGGGTCAAATATCTTTATTTTTGTCGTTCACATAAATAAGCGTGGCCCTTCTAAAGCAGCATGCGTTTTGTTTATCCAGTTTAGTAATATTCACAGAAAGGTAAATCCAACCGAAAAATGAGAAGTTTCCTTAAGATCTTTTTGGCTTCCTTAGTGGCATTGATCGTGTTCACGATTGCTTTGTTCCTTGCTATATCCATGTTCATCGGAAGTGCAACCTCGCCATCAAAGCCAAGCATTGGATCTAATGCTGTTTTAGTGCTTGATCTGAACCAGTCTTTTGCAGAACAGGCAAAAAACAACCCTATTAATACTTTTTTTGATAATCCTTCCGCCAATGTGCCGGGCTTATATGATATGGTACGGCTGATACGTCATGCCAAAAGCGATTCCGCCATAAAAGGCATTTACATTAAAGCTGGTGATAATGAAAACGGTTATGCTGCAAGCGAGGAATTAAGACAGGCGCTGATTGACTTTAAAAAGAGTAAAAAATTTATCATCGCCTATGGAAATATTATACCTGAACGCGCTTACTACGTAGCCATGCTGGCAGATAAAATTTACTGTAATCCTGCCGGCGGCGTTGAATGGAATGGTTTTGCTGTTGATATGCTTTTTATGAAAGGCCTGCTGGATAAGCTTGATATAAAACCCGAAATTTTTTATGCGGGAAAATTTAAAAGCGCCACGGAACCTTTACGCGCAACAGAAATGACAGACGCCAACCGGCTGCAAACCACCGTTTGGCTGAATGATATTTATAATAATTTATTGCTACGCACCGCCGAAGCAAGAAATACAGATACGGCTACATTACACCAGCTTGCCAATAACGGAACCATACAAACGGCAAATGATGCAGTGAAATATAATCTCATTGATGGTGTGAAGTATGATGACGAAGTAAAAAAAGAAATATCAGACAGGTTAAAAAAGAGCTTTGATGAAGACATAAATTTTGTGTCTTTTGGTAAATATGCCAAGGCAGCGAATTTTCAGAAAAGCGGCAATGGTGGGAAAATCAATATCATATATGCGCAGGGCGATATTGTAGATGGCAAAGGTGAAAAAGAACAAATTGGAAGTGATGATTTTGTCAAGATCATACGCAAGGCGAGATTGGACAATGATGTGGATGCCATCGTTTTTCGCGTGAATTCTCCGGGTGGCAGCGCGATGGCAAGCGAAGCTATTTGGCGAGAAATTTCTTTGGCAAAAGAAGAAAAGCCGGTGGTTGTAAGTATGGGGGATTATGCTGCTTCAGGCGGATATTATATCTCCTGCGCTGCAGATTCTGTTTTTGCCGATGAAACCACTATCACAGGCTCTATCGGTGTTTTTAGTGTGCTTGCCAACCTGGAAGATTTTTTTAAAAATAAGCTCGGCATCACTTTCGACGGCGTAAAAACAGCGCCTTATGCTGATCTCGGTACCATCAGCAGACCGCTTACTGAACAGGAAAAAAGATTTATGCAGGCATCTGTTGACACGATCTATAATACATTCATGACCCGGGTTGCAGATGGCAGAAAAAAAGACACGGCATACGTTGACAGCATCGCCCAGGGCCGTGTGTGGATAGGTAAACGGGCTATTGGCGTGGGCTTGGTTGACAGAACGGGAACATTACAGGATGCTGTGGATTGCGCAGCCCGCATGGCAAAACTTACCAATTACCGTACGAAGGAATATCCTGAACAAAAGAGCTGGCTCGAAGAACTCACTGATCAGTCGTTCACCGCTCAAAACCAACAAAAAGCGATCATTAAAGAAATAGGGCAGGAACAATACAACCTTCTGCAAAAGACAAAAAAGCTGACAGAGATCATTAACGCACCGCAGGCAAGATTACCGTTTGAGATTGACTTGAGGTAGATACAAGTTACCGGTTACAAGTTGCCGGTTACAGGTCAATGATAACATTAAACAGGCAGTTTACCTGCATGCTGAAACCTGCAACCTGAAACTGGTTTCACACTTCCACTAATTCATCATTTATTATTGCAAAAACATTGTCTGTTCTGCTTTTGTTTATCAAAGCAAGACCGCTGAATTTTGAGAAAGCAGGGAGTATGGCAAATTGCCTTGAAAAATAAAAACAGGGAAAACTTAGCGACTGCCTGCCCTTACCGCTGAAATGGATTCCGGGATGGACATGGCCGGTAAAAAAATAAGCATCAGTATGTCGGGGAAATCTTTCAATGTGCGTATAGTCGTGTATAAAGGCAAGGGTATTTATTCTTAAAAGCTCATCGGCATATACATTTATTTTTACCTGTTTGTACCAGTCCTGGTGTAGTACATCATGATTTCCTCTTACCAGTAAAATTTCCAATTGAGCAAAATCATTTCTCCATTTCTCAAATAGCAAGTGTTCCTTGTTTGATCTGCTGTGAAAAAGATCGCCTACTACGATCATCTGATCGGGTTTATAATATTGCAAGAGGTTGAACAGGCGTTGCAGGTCTTCTAAAAAAATATTCTGGGGAACAGGCACGCCTGATTTTCTGAAATGCCCGGTTTTACCAAAATGGCTGTCTGATAAGATAAGCGCTTTTTCATCTTCCCAAAATACAACGCGTTCCGATGAAAGCCACAAATGCTGATCCCTGAAATTAAAATAACGATGTGTCATCAACGACTGCAAACCTAAGTAAAGCGGTTAATTTTATTTCGGGAGATAGACAATAATTAGCGAAGGCTTATAAAAAAACTCACCCTTTAACAGGTGAGCTTTTTATAAAAAGTCTAGGGGGAAAATCACGATTGCCAGATTTGCTATTTTGATGGTTGCTATTTATATATCCTTTGAATTGTGGTATAAAATTAAAATCCCCGCTATACTCTGCAAGGGATAAAAAAGTGAATTGATAGTCTATTAAAAAAGAGTGGCAATTTTGTAAGTACGAAATCACAAAACATGGCCACCCTTTCATTCAAAATCAGCGAGGCTGAAATCGAGAAACTAAGTTACGAACG
>DASUGF010000035.1:0-43446 GCA_036274175.1 Parafilimonas sp. | reverse complement strand
AAATGTTCCGAACCAACTGAACAGTTAAGAAACATTCAGTCCATCCTGCTAATAAAACCAAAACCTTTCACCAAACGAAAATCTGTAGTACACAAACCGGAACTCAAAAAAAATGAAATGCAGTATTTACTGGCTTCTCCGCCGGTTTAGCTGTAATGTGGGCTAAGTTTATAAAACATGCACGCCTCGCGGCGCACCGGATCACCAGCAGAAGCTTTAATGGAAAAGCATACAAGGGATCAATGTTCGGATATATGAGCCTGGTGAAAAAGTATTTGCCGGTGTTGAATTGGATGATGCTTACCAATATAACAGCGGGCTCGAGCAAAAAAATATGCTTATTACAAACATACCGGGTCGTACAATTTAATAAAACAAGCAGGGCAAAATATGACAGCCGAATTAAAGAAACTTGACTTTGAAACCGTTCTGCCGTACATTGAAATATATGGACATTGGACAAATGACGAAACCAAATTAGAAACTGAATTATTGATGTGTTTAAAATAATTATGCCTGATAAACCAGCATAATGCGCTGCAAAAAAATTTCTTCGGTGTTTCTGTGTGATCAGTGGCAAATAAAAATCACAATTCTTGCCTGACTGATATTAAACTTTCTGAACATCAATACAAACAATCAAAACAAATTCAGCAAATTCCGGATTTTATAAGAAGTAAATACAGCCGAAGTTTGTGTTATAAAATTGAATGAAATGAATACGCAGGAAATCATTAATTATAACCGCATCGCTGAAGCTATTGATTATATTAAAAGCAATTTTAAACAACAACCCGACCTGGATGAAGTAGCAAAAAAGATACACCTCAGTCCTTCACACTTTCAGCGTATGTTTACAGAATGGGCCGGAACGAGCCCGAAAAAATTTTTGCAGTACATCAGTGTTGAACATGCGAAAAGCATATTGAAAGAACATAATAAAGCAACGCTATTTGATGCGACATTCGAAACAGGGTTGTCAAGCACCAGCCGGCTACACGACCTGTTTATAAACATCGAAGGAATGACGCCTGCAGAATATAAGAACGGCGGCAAAAACCTTTGTATTAATTATAGCTTTGCCGAGAGCCCTTTCGGGAACCTGATCGTTGCTTCTACAACAAAAGGCGTTTGTTATATGGCTTTTGAGAACGATGAAAAAAACGCATTCAACGACCTGAAAGAAAAATTCCCGAATGCTGCATTTCAACAAAAGCTGGACATTATTCAACAAAATGCTTTATTCATTTTTCAGAATGACCGGAGCAAACTATCGCAGATCAAGCTGCATTTAAAAGGAACAGATTTTCAATTAAAGGTTTGGGAAAGCTTACTAAAAATTCCCATGGGTAACCTTTCTAGTTATGGCGAAATTGCCAGGCAGGTTGGAAATGCGAATGCATCGAGGGCAGTGGGATCAGCTATTGGCAGCAATCCTGTTGCCTATCTTATTCCCTGCCACCGCGTTATTCAATCTTCAGGCACTATTGGTGATTATATGTGGGGTAATACAAGGAAAACAGCGATCATTGGTTGGGAGGGGGCGAGAACAAATCTTTAAATTGCAGATTGGCGATTGCAGATTGCAGATTGCAGATTGGCAGAATGTACGATGTCGGATGTGGAATGTACGGTTGGCAAACAGATCATTGTTCATAGTTCATAGCATGTACAGCAGGAACGATTCTCGCTACTATGAACCATTTGCCATGAACTACCTGCTTTATTGCAGATTGGCGATTGCAGATTTGTAGAATGTACGATGTTGGATGTGGAATGTACGGTTGGCAAACAGATAATTGTTCATAGTTCATAGCAGGAAATAATCAATAATCAACACGCAATAATCAATATTCAAGTGGTGAGCATCTATCAATGAGCATTGATTATTGAACATTGAATATTGAGTGTTTCAATCGATGATATTCACTCGCCACCCACCATTGACAACTCACAATTAATTAGCATTACTATCAGTCCTTCGTTATAACGATCGCTGCGCCACCACCCGCAGCAATTTTTAATGATAATATATTTTTTGCCGTTACCTGCTTTGTTTGTTTGGTCAAATGATTTGGGTTGGTTGTAACATCATCAGCATCTGCAAAAATTGTTACAGTATAATTTCCGTCGTTTAAGAAAGATAAAGGAACAGACAATTCCCTGCTGTCATGATTATTTATTGTTCCGATATACCAGTCATTGTTTTTTCTTCTTGCAATAGTGATATATTTATCCACTTCAGCATTGAGCACTTTGGTTTCATCCCAGGTGGTCGGTACTTCTTTGATAAATTCAAACCCGGGTTCACCTTCATAAGCTGCAGGATAATCGCAAACCATTCCTAAAGCATTTTCCAATACAATATACATGGCAAGCATATGGCAGCGGGTGCCTGCCATTAAAGGCCGTGTGTATTGCGTTTTGAATTTATCGCGAGTTACTGCTCTGAACCCGCCGAGGTGATAATCGGTTGAGCCGGCAAGCATCCTTGTAAAAACGATGTCGAGATCATGGTCTGGTGAAAGGCCTCCAGGATTCCATTTGTTGGTTTCATAATTCAAAGTGCCTTCTCTTGTAAATTCATTTGGATATGTCCTGCTTAAACCTGTCGGTTTGTAGGCACCGTGAAATTGTATATGCAAATGATGTTCTGCCGCTTTCTGAATGATCTCTGTTTGCATGTTCACCATTTGCTGGTCGTCGCGATCCATAAAATCAACCATCATACCGCTTAAGCCCCATTTTTCAAAGATTGCGAACGCACTGTCAAGCTTCGGATATAACGCATAAAAATGAACCCACACGCGCACATCCACACCTTGGGAATGTGCATAATCACAGATCTCTTTCATATCCAAACCGGGAACAGGTTTTGTGACATCCGCATGCGGACCGGGTTGAAAGTTCACACCATCATCTGTGTACCATTGATGCAAGCCATACTCCACCACTGAATGGTATTCTATATGATTGCGTGCACAGAAATCAATATAGTATTGATTGGTAACAAAATTATTTCCGGGAGCATTCAACGTGTCAGGGACAACATTGCCATTCCACCAGGGGAAAGTTGTTTTGCCGGGTTTGATCCAACTCAGATCTTTAATGGCACACGGTGCATTCAGATTGGTGAGGATATTGGACTCTATCAAAGCGCCTATATGGTCGCTTATCATCAACACACGCCAGGGACTTACATGCGGCAAGTTTGCTTTTACTTTTACTTCTCCATCTCCTGATGGCTGTGGCAGCGGAGATAGTTTTGATGTTAGGACACCGTTGTGTTTTAATAAGTACATGCCGGCATAGTCAAGCAACGCTGCTTCTGTAATAGCCAGGTACGTATGATTGGGAAACCCGAATAAAGCCGGCATATCCATCAAAGTATCTTCCTTCAGATCATTTAATGTAACGGTTGTATAATAGCCTTCATGCGAGCTTGTATAATTTGGCAGGAGCAGCGCCTTCACGACGGGAGCGCCATGCAGCTTGAATGTGGTGTTTTCATCAGTCAGTTCAAAACTAGTTACGCCGCTTTGTGCAGGAAACCTGTACTGAAATGCAACACCGTCATTGAAAGCTCTTACAGCAAGTTGTATAATACGTTTGTTATTTACTGATTGCAATACTATGAGCATTTCTTTATAGGCATCATGTACATGGCTCGTCTTTCCTGTAACCAGGCTGTAGTCTTCTACTGAATCTTTAAACACGGGCTTGCCCGCTTTAAGATCATTGCTGAAAGAACCATCTTTAAATTCCAGTCCTAAAAAACTTTTATCAACGATAAGTTGCTTTTTATACGAAACAGTATAAGCTGTTTTATTGCCTTCGTTAAAAAAAGTAAAGATGATATTACCATCAGGTGAACTAAGATTAAATTTTTTTTGTGCGGGCAAGGGAAAGGGAATTAACATATACAAACACAAAATGATACGTATCATAGTTTGTTATTGAATTACTCAGCTTAAACGTTTCAATTGATTAGGAAGCAATTGAAATTCGTAAGCGTAAAGATAAAGCAGCCAGCTTCGACGGAGTCTAATTACTTTTCAATGAGAGAATATAGCTAACCATCACTTTTGCATCTTCAACCGAAAGTTTGGGATGAGGGTCCATTACAGGAGACCCCCAGGTTCCACCTCCTCCGATAATTACTTTCTGAGCAAGCATCTCGATATAAACTTTATTTGCAGGATATTTTTTTGCTATGTCTTTAAAAGCCGGTCCCACCGATCTTTCGTCTTGTTTATGGCAAATATAACAATCTGAATAACCGATCAAAACCTTACCCTTTTGGGCTACTTCAGCAGGTATGCTTTCATTTACACCAGGTATTGGCTTTATATAATCAACCGCTTTCCTGGTATTCTGTTGTTTAGGCTCATTATTACAACTAAGCAGATAGAATGTGCCACATAATAAGCAACCAATCAAAACCGGATTTTTCCTTCTAAACACACGGATTCTACTACTCATTAGATTCAACTTTTACCAACTTCAAGGTACATTTTCGGAGCCATCCTTCGATTTGGCATCAAAACAAATATATGTTCTTATTTAATTTCCTGTGAAAAGCGATTCTTTGGTTGCGCCTTTTCATTTTTCCCTTTCAATGAGATTTTTCTCAAGGCTATTTGCCGGTAATCACTATCGGTAAAACCAAAACGAATGACATCATTCAAATATTTTTAGATAGGGAGAGACCTACACCAACGGAAGCCGGATACCGAATACATCCTTCAAAGCTTTTCTTGCGGCATGATACCCGCTCATGCCATGTACGCCGCCACCGGGTGGCGTGGAAGCAGAACAGATATACATGCCTTTTGCAGAAGTCTTATAAGGTGATAATCTTAAAGCAGGCCGGGTAAATAATTGAGTGATCAATGGCGCACCACCATTAATATCGCCACCTATATAATTGGAATTATATTCCTGCATGGCTTCGCAATTCATTTCATGTTTTGCAAGGATGCAATCTCTGAAACCCGGCGCAAAACGTTCGATCTGTTGCTCTATATTATTTGTCATATTCTTTGTTGAACCATTGGGCACATGGCAATAGGCCCATGCTGTTTGTTTGCCGCCAGGCGCCCGTGATGTATCAAATAAACTTTGTTGAGCGAGCAATACAAATGGTTTGTCTGCGTGTTTACCATTCCAGGAAAGATGTTCACTCAAAGCAATTTCTTCCAGGGTATTACCAATGTGCACTGTGCCTGCTTTCCTGCATTCCGGTGACGCAAAAGGTATGGGTTCAGACAAAGCATAATCTACTTTATACACACCCATTCCGTATTTGTAATTATTCAATTGCCATTTATACAAAGAAGAAAACTTATGACCGGCAATGTGCAATAATTGTTTTGGTGTTACATCAAATAATATGGCGTGAGCAGAGGGCAGTTGTTTAAGCGATGTAACAGTATAATTTGTTTCAATTACACCATCGAGGGAAATATAATAAGCTGCTAAAGCGTTCGCAATTTGTTGTGAACCTCCTTTTGGAATGGGCCAGCCGCTACCATGCGCTGCAAGCATCAGCACTAAAGCAATAGCTGATGTGGCGGGTTTTGAAAAAGACAACATTCCATGCGCTGCCATGCCTGCAAATAATCCTTTCGCTTCTTTTGATTTGAACGTTTTAGCCAACAAAGTGGCGGGTTGTAAAGCTTTGTATCCAAATCCCGCCATCACAAGAGGATGCATTGGAAACTTCAATGGGCCTAATATAAAAGGGAATATTTCTTTCCTGTTTTTATATAAAGGGCCCATTAGTTTTTGATACGCTTTCTCATCTGCACCCAAACCCGATGCTGTTTCATTTACACTGTGATGAAGAATTGCCGCGCTACCATCATCAAAAGGATGCGCTGCGGGATAAGTTGGATCAATAAATGTTAATCCGAATTTGTCCAAAGGCAACTGGCTGAAAAATGGTGAAGCAACTGTCATTGGAAAAATGGCTGAGCATATGTCGTGTATAAAACCCGGCAGCGTAAGTTCAGCAGAACGCATACCGCCACCAATAGTTTGCTTTGCTTCCAATAACAAGGTGGCAAGGCCGTGTTGCTGTAATGTGATGGCGGCAGCCAAGCCATTAGGGCCTGAACCAACAATAACTGCATCGTAATCTCTTTTTATCAAAATATGTAATGATTGAATTGTATTAATTTTTCAGCTATCACCGATCCAGTCGCACAAGTATAACGCCATAAAGCAAGCGTCAATAGCTTTTGAAATTAATATTTTTGGGATTAATTTTTGTAAATCATAATGCTTTAAGCTAATAGTATCTGCAACAGGAGTATTTCACAACATGCAAAGGGAAATGCTTTATGACCCTTACAGGAAATGGCTGAATTATAATTCTGCAAAGAACTATCGACTTAACAGAACAGCTATACCTGCGGCAAATCTTATCAAATGAGAGGAAGAAATACAATGGATAAAGCACCGGAAGAAGTTGCCCTCGTTTCAAAAAGACCACCTAGTTACTGGCTCACACGTTTTGTTATTCTTCGCCTGCTGGGAGCGGTGTATGCCGTAGCTTTCCTGGTAGCCATCAACCAGGTTATCCCCTTAATTGGTTCCAACGGATTACTTCCTGTGGACATTTACCTGAGGCAATGGAGCGATGCGGTTGGCCCGGTTAGCGGCTTTATCAAGCTTCCTTCCATCTTTTGGTTCGGGCATTCGGATACAGCACTCCTGCTCGTTTCATGGACAGGCTTTATACTTTCCTGCATGGCAGTGGCAGGTTACGCAAATGCACTATCGCTTGGTTTGTTATGGTTTATGTATATGTCTATTGTTCATGTGGGACAGGATTGGTATGGGTACGGCTGGGAGATCCAGTTGCTGGAAACAGGTTTTCTCGCCATATTTCTTTGCCCTTTGCTCGATATGCGGCCGTTTCCAAAACATGCGCCGCCCATACAGATCATTATTTTATTCCGTTGGCTCATATTCCGTATTATGCTGGGTTCTGGACTGATCAAATACCGGGGCGATACGATCTGGCGTAACGGAACAGCGCTGTATTATCATTTCGAAACGCAACCGATTCCAGGTCCGCTAAGCCGGTGGTTTCATTTTTTGCCACACAGTATTTTAAAGATCGGTGTATGGTTTAATTTTTTGGCGGAACTGGCAGCGCCTTTGTTTGTGTTCTGGCCGCGATTAGCGAGGCATATTGCGGGAACGGTGATCGTATTATTTCAGCTCAACATCATCCTTAGTGGTAACCTTTCTTTTTTAAACTGGCTGACCATCATTCCTGCTTTGGCCTGTTTTGATGATGGCTTCTGGTCAAAACTCCTTCCCCGCCGACTTGCCCGTAAAGCGGAGCTCGCTGCTGCCAATGCAGAATCATCGAAGCCTATGATGAACACTGCGTGGGTCATAACTTTTATTGTTGCGATCTTAAGCATCCAGCCTGTAGTAAATATGCTGTCGAGGGAACAGATCATGAATACTTCATTTGATCCTTTGGAACTGGTGAATACCTACGGCGCATTCGGATCGGTTGGCCAGGAACGTTTGAATGTGGTTTTTGAAGGAACGATGGATAATGATTCTACGGATAAAGCCAACTGGAAACCGTATATCTATAAAGGGCTGCCTGTATTAACGGATAAAAAGCCGCCTCAAATAGCGCCTTACCAACTACGCCTGGATTGGCAGATGTGGTTCGCTTCCATGTACACACCGGAAGAATACCGGTGGACGCCCAACCTCGTCTGGAAACTGCTTCATAATGATCCCAAGGCGATAAGTTTATTTGATGGCAATCCTTTCCCGAACAAACCGCCAAAGTATATCCGTGCAGTATTGTATCGTTATAAGTTTGCAGCGCCCGCTAACCCGCAACATCTTTGGTGGACACGCGAGAAAGTGAGCGACTGGCTTCCGGCTATGTCTGCAAACAATTTGGGCTTGATAGAATACCTGAAAAGTTATGGGTGGATCCGATAAAATGAACAATTACCAATGTATCATCTTTGAAGATAAAAATTCGCAAATGATCAATTCACTATCTGTTTCAATAAAGACAATTGTATATTTCTTTTTATAGGGAACACATTTATATCCTAATGCCGAGCGCTGAGGGTCGCGGCAAATAGCATATGATCTTTTTTATCTGCAAGCTTTATAAAATAATCATAGACATTGTCTGTGAATTTTTCAGCAGTCGATATCAATCCTTTCGACTCAATAAACCATGAAATAGCTGCAATACTTTCAGCCGCAGATTGTTTAACAGTTATTTTTCTGCTGCCCATTTATTAATCAGCTTTTTACTATATGCACGGGCTTCTTCTATACTTAATAATTTTTCAGGCCTGGTTTTTAATGCTGCTTTTTTTTGCAGGGATTGATAATTTTTTTCAGAAATTAATACGTACTTCTTTTTATCAATAAGAATTTCAGTCATACAGGTTTGTTTGTCATTTTAAATATACAAAATTGAGTACGCATGCAATTTTATTGCTTTATTATCTTCATTGATTCACCAACTGCTTCCGCCGCCGCCGCCAAATCCTCCGCCTGAAAATCCGCCGCCACCACTGAAACTTCCGCCACTGCTGCCGCTGCTGCTTGGCGTACTATAAAATGTTCTCGACATTTCGTTCATGGAATTATCAAGGCTGTTCATAAAACCGTATGTACTGAAAATTGTATAGTTGCCTACATACCATTTTGGCGGCGGTATATCGAGGTCTTTTAATTTATCTTTCCAGCGATCGGCGACGTTGAATACAATGGCATAGGGCAATATTTTATCAAAATAATTTTCATCCTGCTTTAAAAATTCCTGGAGCCTGTCTTTCTCTACGGAGCGTATAAATTCCCTGAATCCTAAAAGTTTTTGATACAACTCCGTCCCTTTCTTTGTTTTCTTTGCCATCAACAAGCCAAAGATTACAGTGATAATACCGGACACAACAAAAGCAATTCCCTTCCACCAAAATCCTTCTGAATTGATCAACGCAAACACACCATAAGCTATCATACCAATGGCGATCACCATAAGCAAAATGCCAATGGTGTTAGAATTTTTAAAATAATATTCGCTGTTATCGATTTCTTCCTGCAACTGCTTTTTGGCTTTATACATCGCTTTATACAGTTTGTCTTTAAGCGAGCTGAGCTTAACCGTATCTCCTGATTCAAATATCCCGTTGAATAATGTTTTCTCAAAGGTCATGGCAGATTCGGGCAAATGTTTCAACCGCACGAAAGTGTATTCCTTATTTTTTATAAGGCCAAATAATGCAGCGCTTTGCGCTTCATGTACTTCGATGTATCCGCCTGCTCCCCAATATGGAACAAGCGCAGTAAGATCTCTCCTGTCCAGCTTACTATCAATAACATAACCGGAAACACTGGGACTGGTATTTTCGGGCGGATAATATTCTGTTTGAATAGTAGGCCTTTCATCTTTGCCCCATCTTCTCCAGACCAAAAACACAACAACAAAAACAACAACCGGCAAAAACAACCATTCAATGCCTCTTGACTGGTAGTTCTGTTGGATTAAAAAATCTTTTGGGAAAACGATACCCAGCGTCACACCTTCATACGGATCAAGCATTTTTGTTGTATGACCCGAAAATGTTTTGTTATCACTCCAATGTGTTTCTGTATTATTTTCTCTAGAACCAACAGGGCCCGTGGCAACAAAATATTCCGGCTGAGCTGGAAGTACGTCATACAATTTGACAGAAAAATTAACGGTATCAATTACGGCCTGCCACTTATCGCCAATAACATTAAAATAAAGTTCGGAGCGGTCTTTAAAAAAATTGATTGCATTCAGCAAGCGGTAACGGATGATGTATTGCTGGTCACCATCCACAAGTTTATCAGCCGAACCTATTTTAATCGATTTATAGCTGCCTTCTGAGCTTATACTATACTTCCAGGCATCAACATTTATATTATCAATTATCGTATGCGCATAACCCCCTGATTCCAGTTGCCTGTTTGCCTTCCCTGTACCAGCCGGTAAAGACTGCAATGCATACTTATACGGGATCTTGCGAATAATGCCATGCCGCGGAGCCAGGAAATGAACGTTGAGGGTCTCCATTACATCCAGCGAAGCATCCTGATTTACTTTGATGGTAACATCATACCGGTTAATAAGAAAATACTCCTGCGCATTTGCGCCATAACATGCAAATCCAAAAAGAAGCAGGGCAAAAATATTTTTCACGATGCAGGGTTTAAAACTTTACTTCTATATTCTTTGCTTCTGTTTTATCATCCAGCTCAAAAAATTCGCGTGGTTTAAAGCCCGTCATGTTAGCCAATATCACACCGGGGAATTGCTGGATAGAGGTGTTATAATCCCTTACGGTTGCGTTGTAATAACGGCGTGCATTGCCCAAATCGCCTTCTATGTTTTGCAAGGCCTGCTGCAGTTCGAGAAAGTTTTGATTGGCTTTCAGATCAGGATAAGCTTCAGCAACAGCAAACAAACTTCGCAAAGCGCCGTTAAGCGCCTGGTTTGCTTGTGCAGCACCCTGCACATCGCCGGAAGGTACCGCCGCGGCAGCGTTACGTGCCTGCACTACTTTCTCCAACGTTTGGCTTTCATGCGCAGCATAGCCTTTTACTGTATTTACAAGGTTTGGGATGAGATCAAAACGTTTTTTGAGAAACACGTTTATGTCGCTCCAGCTATTGTCAATTTTTATTCTTGCCTTTACAAAACCATTGTACATGCTGATGATCCATATCACGAGCAATACTATTATACCCAGCGTAATCCAAAGTGCCATACTGTAAATTTTTATTGTGATAAAATTTTTTAAAGCAGTCAAATGATAAGCAGCAAGATAAGAAATGTAAACAACGTTTCAACTATATATGCATGAAAGCAATCGCATTAATTGTTATGGCACATTAGTTGAAACATTACCGGTATAAAAACTTTCTTATGCCAGATAAAAGCACTATTGAAAAAGCCAAAAAAGACAAAGCACAAGGTAAAAGCGCCAGTACGCAGGCAGGTGAGTTTGTGCATGATGAAATAGAAAAAGTAAGAAAAGGCAAGCATGGCGTGCGATCTGTTAAACAGGCTATAGCCATTGGCTTGTCAGAGGCCCGTCGTTCAGGCGTACAACTTTCGCCACCCAAAAGCGGAGATGCCGCATTAAAGAAAAAAGCACGACAGGATGAAGAAAAAGCAAAATCGAATGAGCCTGTATCCCCAAAAAGGTCCAGAGCGAAAGTAATAGCGCTGAAGCAGGAGCCCACTAATACAGTTTCTTCCAAGGCACTTTCCAAACAGGCAAAGTCTGCAGCGAAGGAAAGAAGCGCTTCAAGCCGGTCAGCGGCAGCAAAAAAAGCTGCCGGGACGCGGGCAAAAAATAAGAGTAAATAATAGAAACTTATTTGCCGGGCAGTTTTACGGCAAGCAGTTGCTCCAGTTGTTCGAATGCACCAATAAACATCTTGAACTTATTGCCTGTATGCGCCCAGGCTATATCATTATGCGCAAATACATCTTTCAGCATGTCGCTGGCAAATTTACAGTCTGCTGAATCATAGAAGTAATTCTTCCAGATATTGGGTAAATCATTAAATGCTTTTACAGCAAAGCCATTGCCATATATCTTGATGGGAGTAGGTGTGCTTCTTACATCAATTGTATTCATGTTGTTATCAAACGCCCAGGTAAAGTAATCTTTCCAAAACCTGCAATGATGAAGTAACCTTAGTTGTATTTCTGCGGCAGACTCCTTATGTGTTGCCTTGATCCTCCATTTATTATTTTCAAGTGAAAAAGGTGTGGCTGCATCGCGGGAAAATGAATAAGGCTGCGCTTCAAAATCACAAATAACGCCCGGCTCAATACTTAGCTTCAGATCTTTACCGTTTTTATATTCAACAAGAAATGCCTCCGTATTACCGGAAACATTATTTAAAATAATTGTATCGCCTTTCCTGCTCCATTTGCCGTATTCAAAATTGCCGAAATCAAGCGTATAATTATTATCGGGTTGAAGGCAAATAAAACTGGCAGGCGTTAAGCTGTATTCAGATGACATTCCTTTGCTGCTGAAAGTATAAAACCAAATACCGGTATTACGCGTACGGATAAAATTGATACACGAATAAAAAAACATCAATATCAAAACAGCAGGGAGAACAAAATAATTTTTACGCTTCATATATAATTAAGTCTATAAAAATAACACTGAAATTTCTGAAATAGATAATGTTCAAAGTGCCAGGAAAGTTCAAGGCCAATATATCACTAATGATCTCTCCACAAGAAAAAGGCATTGGTAAAAGCTGATTGATATCAAACTGTTGTTACAATTTATTCCACAATTCATGTATTCAAATCATATTCCTGCAGAATTATAAAATAATGCTGCCAATTCAATGACAGGCAATTACTATCTTTCCCTCGATTATGTTTTCGAAAAAGCTGCTGATTGTTTTACCTGTAATTATTTTGATGCACATTGATGTATTTGCGCAAAAAAAGAATGCCGCGTTTGAAGTGCGCATTCACAAAGCGACAACTCCCATGATCATGGATGGCGACATGAGCGAAGATGCATGGCAGCAGGCCCAAGCAGCCGATAAATTTTTCATGGTACTGCCAATGGATACCAGTCTTGCGCAGGTAAAGACAGATGTGCGTGTAACTTATGACGACCACTATTTTTATTTACTGGCGGTTTGTTATAAAGATACCGGCAGGAATATGGTTGAATCATTAAGACGCGATTTTAATTTTTTAAAGAACGATAACTTCCTGGTATTTATAGATCCGTTTGAAGACCAGACAACGGGTTATTCATTCGGCGCCAATGCAGAAGGCGCCCAATGGGATGGTACGATGTATGCCGGTGGTTCGGTTGACCTCAATTGGGATAACAAATGGGTTTCCGTTGTAAAAAATTATGCAGACAAATGGATATTTGAAGCAGCCATTCCTTTTAAAACCCTGCGCTACAAAAAAGATGTATTGCATTGGGGGATCAACTACAGCCGCAATGATTTGAAGACAACAGAAAAATCAAGCTGGGCGCCGGTGCCAAGACAATTTCCCACGGCTTCACTTGCCTACACAGGAACATTGATCTGGGATGAGCCGCCGCCTGAACCTAAAAACAACATCTCAATCATTCCTTATCTTCTTACAGGTACTTCAAAAGACTATGTAAAAAATACTTCGACAGGAATACAGGGCCGCGCAGGCGTTGACGCGAAGATCAGTTTTTCCACTTCGTTGAATCTTGATCTTACAGTACGTCCTGATTTTTCACAGGTTGAAGTTGATCAGCAGTTGATCAATCTCAGTCGGTTCGAATTATTCTTTCCTGAAAAGCGGCAATTTTTTTTAGAGAACGGCGATCTTTTCGGCAATTTTGGCTATGCAGATATACGCCCGTTCTTTTCCAGGAGGATCGGCTTAAATACAGCCATCAATGCAGGTGTACGTTTGAGCGGAAAGCTGAATAAGAACCTGCGTATTGGAGTGATGGACATGGAAACAGCAGGCAATGATGAAGGACTGCCTTCCCAGAACTATGCTGTTATATCACTACAGCAAAAAGTTTTCAAACGCTCCAACATCGGGTTTATTTATATTGATAAAACAGCGATCAATTATGATCCTTCCAAAGACAGCCTGCACGCAAATTATTCTGAGTACAACAGGAACATCGGTGTTGAATATAACCTGGCATCTGCCAATAATGTTATTACAGGAAAAGCTTTATTGCTTAAATCTTTTGCGCCGGATAAAAGCGGTGATGATATTGTACAGTCTTCGCACATTCAATACAGCAGCCGCAAATGGCTGGCTTATGCGCAGTATGCATATGTCGGGAAAAATTATACGGCTGAAGTGGGTTATGTGCCCCGCAAAAATTTTATTAAGCTCAACCCGCAGTTAACAAGATATTTTTTTCCAAAGAGCGGAAGTATCTTAAGTTATGGTCCGCAGCTAACAATGAACTATTTCTTTGATACAAAATTTAATGAGACCGATCATGAAAATATCTTTTCATGGTTAATTACGTTTCGCAGCAGGGCTACCTTGTCCGTTCTTGGACAAAATGATTATGTACGTTTGTTGCAACCTTTTGATCCTACCAATACCGGTAAAGATTCCTTGCCTGCAGGCAGTGAATATCATTATAATCTTACAGGTTTTGATTATGCATCGGCGCCGCAACATACATTCACTTATACGGCTTCCATGCGTTATGGAAGTTATTATGCAGGTGGGAACATTTTTACTGCAACCATCAACCCTGGGTTCAGGATCCAGCCATATGTAAACATCAGCTTTAATACAACTTATACCAATTTAATATTGCCACAACCCTGGGGCAATACGCATTTCTGGCTCATCGGCCCGCGCATTGATATAACCTTTACCAACACACTTTTCTTTACAACATATTTTCAATATAACCAGCAACAGCATAATATCAATATTAATACGCGTTTTCAATGGCGGTTCAAACCTGCATCGGATCTATTTATCGTTTATACAGATAATTATTATCCTTCACCGCTTTCTGTAAAAACAAGAGCGATTGTTCTTAAGTTTAATTACTGGTGGAATTTGTAAAACGAAAAAGTGCTGTGTAATAAAGCACCCCGAATTGCAAGGCACCTCATTGGTTGTGCCTGTTTGCGCAAAACAGATTTATTAAAAATCAGGATTACTATTGCTATAAAAAACAGGAATGATTTATTTATGATTAAACCAGATGTAAAACAGTAACTAAAATTAGCTTTAAGCGCTTAGGGTTGAACAATCTTTATCTTTTCAAATTTTCTATTTACATCTAAAACATTTTGTTTACCGGCATCAGCTTTTAATTTCCTATCAAATCATATCAGGTTTCTAATTGTTTCAATTGCTTATTCTCTTGTTATAAAAAGGTGAAGGCAACCGGTTATAAAATTGCTTAAACGTATTTAAAGGAATTAATGACTTCCCGGTAGAAATATGATTTGGAATAGCTGTAAAATTATCACAGGTGGAAACCGAACTTCTTGTGGCAGTAAAGTTGCCATAAACGTTATTAGTAACACTTAAGTTTATTGAATCTGCAAAGCCTTTTTTATTATAAACAAATGTTGAAGTAATTGACTCGTTATCACCCTGTATGCCAAAAGCATTGTACCACATCCAGTTTTTTGCGTTGTTTCTGCTGAAAGCTGATGATAGAATGGATCAAAACCAACGTATATCAGCAAATATCTTAGCCATATACTCCCCATCATAAAACTTGGTTTATTATCATAACTATTAAAAACATATTCAGTATATGGTGTGCCCGGCTCAGGAACATGGGTTATTGATTTTATATTTCCATGATCGTCATATTTGTAATTATAGGTAATATCATAACCGGGATGCCAGACATTGGTTAATAATTTGTTTACCCGGCCCGCTTTGTGTAATTGAATAAGTTTTCAAAATATGACCCAAAGCATCTGTTATCATTAACTGGGCATTATGAAAACGTAAAGGGATATTATAACTTATAGATGAGGAATTATTAGAGGGATTAGGAATGTTTTGATCCAGTCTTGCCGTTGTTGCAGAAAGCTTGGTTTGCAAAGAGTTGTTTGCATCTGATTCCATGCCTGATGAAAAACTGCCGCAGCATTGGCTCATTGCATTTTCAATTCGGTTTATTTTATCTGATAAAGCGTTAAGCTTATCATTTAATGCCTACGCGAATTTTATTTGCGACATAGTAATTGGGTTACTTTAAAAAATACTCTTTGCATCTTTCGGTTATCAAAACAAAAAAGTGTTTCGAAGAATTAAACCCTGTTCTTCGAAACACTTTTATAATTAATCAATATTGATGCTTAACGTGAACCTGTTGTATCAATATTGCCTTTTTGCGCATCCTGCTTCATTTCTTCATTGGCCATAACACCCAGTTCCACCCTGCGGTTTAAGGCCCGGTTGGCTTCGTTATCATTTGGATATTTAGGCTGGCCCTCACCATACCACTTCACCGTAAACCTGTTAGCAGCCACCCCCTGTGATACAAGGTAATCTTTAACCGCCTGCGCACGCTGCTCGGAGAGTTTCATATTATAACTGTCGGTTCCGGTATCATCTGTATGGCCTTCCACCAACAGGTTTGTTTCGGGATATTGCGTAAACACTCCCGCAATTTTAGTTAGGCTGGCTTTGGCAGAATCACTCAATGTGCTGGAGTTGATTGTAAACAACAGCGCGGAGTTAAAGGTTACGTTAATGCCCTCGCCCACGCGCTGCACCTGTGCATCGGGAACAGCCTGCTTTATGGCTTTAGCCTGTTTATCCATATTTTTTCCAATTAAATAACCACCGCCACCACCAATGGCAGCACCAATGAGAGCGCCCCCCACGCTCTTTCCGATCAAAGCGCCGGCCACTGCGCCGGCTCCGGCTCCTATGGCTGTGCCTTTTTGGGTATTATTCGCACTCTTGCAGCCATACAATATCAGCGCTGCACACGTAAAATATAAAATCGTCTTTTTCATGTATAGTTTTTTATTGTTTATTGGTCACATGGAATTCACCATAAAATCTCATCGCCGTTTAATACAAATTGTCCCGAAAATTTTATTGTTCATTTCATAATTATTTATTTACAAAGTGCTAATTGTAATAAGTCAATTGTTTGATTTTTTAATCCTATTTGCTGCGCCCTGGCGATATCGCCACATAGCACCTGTTTTTCAGATGCAGACATTTTTTTTGCAAGCGCTGCGGCTTCAGTGCCCGTGCTATATTTTTTCTGGTACATTTTAGTCTCCGCTTCAATCTTTGCCTGCCATGATTTGGTGGTATTCCCACCAATTGTTGCAGCCTGGTCATAGGCAGTCAATGCGTTGGTATAATCTTTCTGCGCCGCGTACACATCGCCTTTTAAAATATAAAAATCAGGGTTGGTACTATCGAGTGATATGGCTGTTTCCACATTGTTCATCGCATCGCTGAACATATTTTCCCGAAGATCGAGCTCCGCAATTTTTCCATATATGGTTGCCCTTTCTTTTACATTTTTATTCTTAGTGGTCATATCAATAATCTTTGCAAAGTCAGCTTTTGCTTCCTCCTGCATGCCCAGGCCAAGTTCGGCGCTTGCTTTCTGGAACATATTATCAACGCCGGTGCTGCTGATCTTTAAACCCTCATTTGCAGCAGCTAAAGCATCGTTATATTGTTTCATGCCATTTAAAGCAGTGGCCTTGCCTGCATAGGCCTTTTCCTTTGCATCATAAGCATCGCATGTTTTCAGAATATTGTTAAACTGGTCTAATGCGGCGCTGTAGTTGCCGGCGCTGTTTGACGCTTCCCCGGCTTTAATAGCATCATAACATTTATTACTTGTCGTAACCAGCCCGCTGCGGCAGCTAAAAAATGTCAGCAGGCAAAAGCCTATACAACATATAAGCGTAGTCCTTTTCATTTAATTAAGTTTTTTGATTGTTTTTTTGTGCAATTTGTCAAATTTTGACATAGAGGAAATGAAAATCATGCCAAATCGGTTAGTTCATTTATTCAAAAATAATTTAATAAATCGCCAAAACTTTATTTTCTAAAACTTTTTCAACTTTTTACAAGAGATAAATACTTCAAACTCATGTTGAAATAAAATCTAAAAACAATCTGCCATTTTTGCATTTCCTCATCCCATGGCATAATGATTGAGTAACTGCGGTATAACTTAATCTTAAAGAATTAAAATATGGGGAAAATAATAGGTATTGACTTAGGTACAACCAATAGCTGCGTGGCAGTTATGGAAGGTAACGAACCGGTTGTTATTGCCAATGATGAAGGCCGCCGCACAACGCCTTCTGTAGTTGCTTTTTTAAAGAACGGTGAACGTAAAGTAGGTGATCCTGCCAAAAGACAGGCTATCACAAACCCGCATAACACCATTATGAGTGTGAAGCGCTTTATGGGCCGCCGTTACGATGAGGTGGGCGAAGAAATCAGCCACTGGAGTTATAAAGTTGTAAAAGGTGATAATAACACTGTTCGTATAGATATTGACGGGCGTATGTACACGCCGCAGGAAATTTCTGCCATGATCCTGCAGAAAATGAAAAAAACGGCAGAAGACTATTTGGGGCAGGAAGTAAATGAAGCGGTAATTACCGTTCCTGCTTATTTCAATGATGCACAAAGACAGGCTACCAAAGAGGCCGGTGAAATTGCGGGCTTAAATGTTCGCAGGATTGTGAACGAACCCACAGCTGCCGCATTAGCTTATGGCCTGGATAAAAAACATGCTGATCAGAAGATCGCTGTTTTTGACCTGGGTGGCGGTACGTTTGACATATCGGTGTTGGAATTGGGAGATGGCGTATTTGAGGTAAAATCAACCAATGGTGACACTCACCTGGGTGGTGACGACTTTGATAAAGTGATCATGGACTGGCTGGCTGATGAGTTTAAAAAACAGGAAGCCATCGATCTTCGTAAAGACCCTATGGCTTTACAGCGTTTGAAAGACGCTGCCGAAAAAGCTAAAGTTGAATTATCCTCTTCATCAGAAACAGAGATCAACCTGCCTTATATTACTGCAGTGGATGGCGTACCAAAACATCTTGTTATAAAATTATCAAGAGCTAAATTTGAACAGCTTGCTGATAACCTTTTTACAAGATGTTTAAAACCTTGTGAAGCTGCATTAAAAGATGCAGGCTATTCAACTTCACAAATTGATGAAGTGATCCTGGTGGGTGGTTCCACCCGTATCCCCAAAGTGCAGGAAATAGTGGAGAAATTCTTTGGCAAGAAACCACATAAAGGTGTTAATCCGGATGAAGTGGTTGCAGTTGGCGCTGCTATCCAGGGTGCGGTATTAACCGGCGAAGTAAAAGATGTATTGTTACTCGACGTAACACCGCTTACTTTGGGCATTGAAACTTTAGGTGGTGTATTAACGCCGATGATCACTTCCAACACTACTATCCCAACAAAGAAGACAGAAGTGTTCTCCACTGCCAGCGACAACCAGCCTGGTGTGCAGATTCATGTATTACAGGGTGAAAGAAGCCTGGCAAAAGATAATAAGAGTTTGGGTGTATTTAACCTGGATGGTATTCCGCCGGCGCCCCGTGGCGTTCCGCAGATCGAAGTAACATTTGATATTGACGCAAACGGTATTCTTCATGTGAGTGCAAAAGACAAGGGAACCGGTAAAGAACAGAAGATCCGTATTGAAGCAGGCAGCGGTTTAAGCAAGGATGAAATTGAAAAGATGAAATCTGAAGCTAAGGCGCATGAAGCAGAAGATAAATCAGCCCGTGAAAAAATTGATAAGCTAAACCAGGCAGACAGCCTTGTTTTCCAGACAGAAAAACAACTGAAAGAGTTTGGCGATAAAGTGCCGGCTGATAAGAAAGCGCCTATCGAAGCTGCATTGAATAAATTGAAAGACGCGCACAAGAGCCAGGACGTAGCCGCTGTTGACAGCGCTATGGCTGAACTGAACCAGGCATGGACAGCAGCCAGCGAAGAATTATATAAAGCGCAGCAGGCAGGCGCCACAGCAGACGCAGGAGCACAACAGCCACATGATAATGGCGGAACACAAGGTTCTCAGCAAGGTGCGGAAAATGTAACTGACGCTGAGTTTGAAGAAGTGAAGTAATCTGAACCGGGGATTATAAAGATTAGAAGATTATAGGGTTATATTGAAAGCCTCCGCAATTGCGGAGGCTTTTTAGTTATTTGTATTACCGAATCGGGGTTTGTTTTGCAAGCTGTTACTTTGCGTGAGATCTAAGCCGCAGCGCCTTCTATATAGTTAAGATCTTTGTGGTAAGTTTCTTCAGTAAACACTACCGATACAATTCCAATTATAAATACTATAATGCCGGTTATCCAGCCTGCTGTTAAATAGTCTCCGGTTACACCCTGCAACCAAACAAATAATAAAGAAACAAGATTTAAAGACCCTCGAATCATGTTCGGAACTGTTGTTGCCACAGTAGCGCGGATATTTGTTCCGAATTGCTCAGCCGCCATGGTTACAAAAATTGCCCAGAAGCCGGTGCCGAAACCCATCAGTGCACCCACCAGGTACAATTGTGATACGCTGGCGCCATGCAGATTAAAAAACCAAAAAATTGAAATCCCGGTAATAGCATAAAAAACATACAATGCTTTCTTGCGGCTTTTAAACCACCGGCTTACAAAACCAACCAGTATATCGCCTACAGAAATAGCCGCATAAGCAAACATTACGCTTTTGCCGGGATCGATCGTGCCCTGTATATTCATCTTGGCGCCAAACTCCTTTGAAAAAGTAATAAGAATGCCTATAACATACCAGGTAGGTAAGCCAATAAAAATGGCAGTGATATACTTTCTGAATCTTGTTCCGTTTGTAAAAAGCATAAAGAAATTTCCCTTTGAAATCTCGGCTTTTTCAATACCCTTGAACATACCCGACTCCAAAACACTGACACGCAATAACAGCAGCAGGAAACCTAATCCGCCGCCGATAAAATAACAGGTTCTCCATCCGGTATTATCAGGTTGCACAAACAATTCCTTCATAAAAAAGGCGACTACGGCGCCTGTTAAACCAATTCCTGCTACCAACGATGTCGCTATGCCTCTCTTTTCTTTTGGCAGTAATTCTGTAACCAGGGTGATGCCGGCTCCCAGTTCACCGGCAAGGCCAATGCCGGTAATAAACCTGACCAGTGCGTATTGATTCACATCCTGCACAAATCCATTGGCAATATTGCCAAGCGAATACAAAATGATAGACGCGAACAATACCTTAAGTCTGCCTTTTTTATCACCGAGCACACCCCATAAAATTCCACCGATCAATAAGCCCAACATCTGAATATTAATAATGAACAAGCCATCCTTTGCGATCTGGTCATCATTCAGGCCAAATGACCTTAAAGATGGAATACGGATAATGCTGAACAGCAGCAGGTCGTATATATCTACAAAATATCCAAGTGCCGCTACGATTACGGCAAGGCTAAATACAGATTGCTGCCTGTTATTCATCATATGCTTTCAGGGCTGGTTTTATCTTTTGAAAAAAAGAATTTATAGATAATAGGTACGGTTGAAACAGCTACAATTATTAGTACAATCATTTCAAGGTGTTCTTTGAGATCAACACCAAAGTTATTTAACACCCATTTGTATAAGAAATGGCCGGCAAATAACATGGCTCCAACCCAGGCAATACAACCAACAATATTAAAATAGGTAAACTTCTTTTTGTCCATTTTTACAATACCCGCAACTATAGGAGCAAATGTGCGGATAATAGGAACAAAGCGGGCCGCCACAATAGCCCATCCGCCATAACGCTGGTAAAAATCTGTGGCGTTTACCAGGTATTTTTTCTTGAAAAAGAAACTGTCTTTACGTTGATATAAAAAAGGGCCGCTTTTTCGTCCGAACCAATACCCTACAACATTCCCGAGCACACCGGCTATGGTAATAAATATCCATAAAAGAATCAGGTCAATAAATTCGTTGGTTGTAGGAACTACCTGGGAAGCAAGGTCTTTACTATAGATACCAGCGACGAACAATAAGCTGTCACCCGGTAAAAAGAAACCGGCAAACAATCCTGTTTCGGCAAATATTACAAATAACAAAAGCCACAGGCCACCGTATTCAATATAGAATTGCGGGTTTATAAGGTCGTGCCATTGAAAGCTTTTCTCCAGTACAAATTCTTTTTTTGCTTTAACTGCAAATATTTTGTTTTTATAATCTGCTTTACTTATTTCAATGGAATCATCCATTAATGCTGTAATTTCAAAATTGCCTAAGGAATCCGTGGTTGATTTTATACCTGATGAAATAACCTTAATTTCTGCATTAATAATCGGCTTATTGTTCCTGTCTTTTACAGTTCCATGAAAAGTAGTTTCTGCGGTTGCTATTGAAGTTAGAAATATGCTTAATAAAAAGACTGCATTAAATCGGAATGAATTAATCATAAATATTTATTGACTGTAAAGATTAATTATTTGTTTTAGATTTTAATAATTTAAGAATTGCAATGCATTATGGTGAAATTTTTAGTCATATTTCCAAAGCTTTCTCCCATTTGCTTACTGCACTGGTAGCCAGGGCATTTCCCAATACATTTGTAGACGTGCGGAACATATCGCAGAAATGATCAATCGGTAATATCAATGCTACGCCCTCCGGTGGAATTTTAAACATGGCGCAGGTTGCTGTAACTACCACGAGTGAAGCACGGGGCACACCTGCAATGCCTTTGCTGGTAAGCATCAATACCAACAGCATGGTCAGTTGCGTTCCGTAATCGAGATGAAGGCCGTATGCCTGCGCGATCGCCATACTGGCAAAGGTCATATACATCATACTGCCGTCAAGGTTAAATGAGTACCCCAGCGGCAGTACGAATGAAACGATCTTTTCATCGCATCCAAATTCCTCTAATTCTTCCGTAAGTTTTGGGAAAACGGCTTCACTGCTGGTAGTGCTGAAGGCAACTATTAACGGTTGTACCAGGTGATTTAAAAGCTTGGGCAGGCGTTTATGTAAAATAACAAACCCGGCAGTGATCAGCAAAACCCATAATAGTAAAATGCCAATGATAAAGTATAAAAAGTAATTTGCGTAAAACAAAAATATCTTTGGGCCTTGTGTTGCCATCACACCGGCTATAGCGCCAAATACACCCAGGGGAGCAGTGAGCATTACATAATCCACCATCTTTAAAATTACGTGTGCAACAGCATCAAGACCTTTAATGATGATCTTTCCTCTTTCGCCTAATGCAGCAGTAGCAATTCCAAACATTACAGAAAATACAACTATCTGGAGTATCTGGTTTTCCGCCATCGAGTTAATTACGCTGACCGGGAAAACGTGTTCAACAAAATTCTGTAAGCTAAATTCTTGTGTCTTACCTAAAAGATCTTTAGCGCCTGCTGTATCTGCATTACTTAAATCTATGGCGGCGCCGGGCTTAAAGATATTCACCAGTAACATACCTAAAAGCAAACTTGCCAGGGAAGCGGTAATGAACCATAATAAAGCCTTGCCACCTACCCTTCCCACAGTTTTTATATTGCCCAGTTTGGCAATACCCACCACCAGGGTAGAAAAAACTAGCGGGGCTATAATCATCTGTACGAGTCTCAGAAAAATTGTTGATAGCAGCTTTATGTTTGTTGAAAATACGCTTCGTGTTTCGGGGGTGTAATTGATGTAAACATAATAACCGGCTACTATCCCCAGAACCATTGCACCCAATATGTAGACTGTAAGATTACTGCGTTTTCTCATCAGCATAAATTCGTGTGCAATATAACATTAATAAAATCAAACGATAGCTAACCAATAACGGGCAACAAAACATTTTACCTGCAGAAAAAATAAATTCTTACTTTTCCACCGTAATAAAAATTGTATGAGTTTATTCAGAACAAAATCTTTGGATACATTATTGGCCCAGGCCGACTCAGGCGAAAAAGGATTGAAGCGTACCTTGAATGCGGGCAATCTTGTAGCGCTTGGTATTGGAGCAATTATTGGCGCCGGACTGTTTGTACGTACCGCTGCGGCGGCCGGCCAGGCTGCCGGACCGGCGGTTACTTTATCATTTGTTGTAGCTGCGATTGGTTGTGCGTTTGCAGGTTTATGTTATGCAGAATTTGCAGCTATGATACCCATTGCTGGCAGCGCTTATGCTTATAGTTATGCCACCATGGGTGAATTGATCGCCTGGATAATTGGCTGGGCATTAATAATGGAATATGCTTTGGGCGCTGCCACTGTTTCCATTGCCTGGAGCGAATATCTGAATAAGCTTTTTGGAGGTGGTATACCATACGAGTGGTGCCATTCGCCATTTGAAAGCTTTACTGATTCTGCCGGCGTATTACATTCTGGCATAATCAATGCACCAGCCTTGCTCATTTTACTATTGCTTACATTATTGCTAATAAAAGGCACACAGGAAAGTGCTACTGTAAACATGATTATTGTAATAATAAAAGTATCAATCGTACTTTTATTTATTGCCATCGGCTGGCAGTTCATCAAACCAGAAAACCATGTTCCTTACTTTATTCCCGCCGACACACCACCGGTTACAGACCAGGCAGGCAAAGTAATAGCCGACTACAGTGGCTGGAACAAACACGGCTGGGGTGGTGTTTTGGGTGGTGCAGCAATAGTATTTTTTGCATTTATTGGTTTTGATGCGGTAAGCACGGCTGCGCAGGAAGCAAAAAATCCCAAGCGGGACATGCCTATTGGTATTTTAGGATCACTGGTAGTTTGTACTATCCTCTATATACTATTTGGTTATGTATTAACCGGCGTTGCCAATTGGAAAGATTTTGTTGATCCTGAAAAAGGTCGCGAAGCTTCTGTTGCATATGCCATAAGTGCCTACATGAGCGGCTATGGATGGCTGGCTACTGCTGTTACCGTTGCTATCCTTGCAGGGTTTTCCTCAGTAATATTAGTGATGCTTATGGGTCAAAGCCGCGTATTTTTTACCATGAGTCACGATGGCCTTATACCCAAAGTGTTCAGCGAACTGCATCCTAAATTCAAAACGCCATATAAAGCCAACTGGATATTATTTGTTTTTGTAGGCTTGTTTGCAGCATTCGTGCCGGGGCATGTTGCCGGCGACCTTACTTCTTTCGGAACTTTATTCGCCTTTGTGCTGGTAAGCGCAGGCGTATGGATATTGCGGGTAAAAGAGCCAAATATTCAAAGGCCGTTTAAAGCACCGTTAGTACCAATTGTCTCAACACTTGGCGTGGTTATTTGTGCCGCAATGATTATCGGGCTTGATTCAGAAACTTTAAAAGTCGCGTTTGCATGGATGATATTGGGCCTGTTTGTCTATTTCCTTTACAGCAAGCGTCATAGTAAGTTAAAAGTGCCAGGCGAGATTTTACCCACTGCCTCAGATTTTGAAAAAAGATAAAGAACATTAAAATGAAAAGGCTGGTTAATGAACCGGCCTTTTCATTTATACCAAAGCTATAAAACCAAAATTGAAATATAAAGGTTAGGCTTGTTACAAAATATCCAGACATTCCGTACCAAAAAGAGCTTATTAATTATTTGTTCCTTTTGTAATCTTATTTTAACTCATACTGATGATTTTTTATCCACTGGTTTACATGGTATGAATTTTGAAATCGTGCGTCCATCAGATTTTGACGTACTCAGCAACCGGATTTAAAATCACCTATTCAAAAACCAGTCATAATGAGAAAACTAAAATGCATTGCATTTTTAATACTATTATTATTTAGCAACACTTCCTGTAAAAAAGAAACTTCACAAATTGTAACACGTTCTTATGTCAACCTGGCGAAAAAAAGCGCCTTGGTCGGCAGGCAGGAGCAAATTACTATCGCCACCGGCGACAATACTTATCCAACTTCACAGGCATTATTATGGCGCCCGAAAGGCTATGAAGATTCTGAAAAATCAGAAAAAAGCTATCCTTTAATCATTGCACTTGACGGAGTCGGAGAGCAGGGAACGGATATTAACTTATTGCTTCATACAGGTACTATTGCCAGCCGCATTGCAGGCGGATGGAATGCAAGGTCTATAAATCCGGTTGACGGGAAATCATATAAGTTTATTGTTTTTACACCGCAATGTCCCATAGTAAATGGTTGGGGATGGAGTGCCAAGCATATAAAAACAATGCTTTCTATCCTGAAAACTTCTTATCGAATAGATACTACCCGCATTTATATTACAGGATATAGTGCTGGCGGATGGGGATTATGGAGTTGTATAACAGATGATGAAAGCCTTTGCAAACAATTTGCAGCGATAGTGCCCGTAAGCGCAGCAAGTGCAGATCATCCTGATAAACTAACCAATGTTGGCAAGTATGGTATCGCCTGCTGGAATATTTGCGGCGCCAACGATGCCTTCTATACAAATGCCGTTAAATACACTAATACTATCAATTCAGCTAATCCACCTGTACCGGCAGTTTTAACCGGGATAAAAGACGTTGGTCACAGTGCATGGATACAGGCTTACGATACAAGCTGGCGTGTGAATAAAAAAAACTTTTTTGAATGGCTTTTGCAATATCATAAGTAAGCTGCTAATGAGAAGACAAAAAGCTTTACCGCTGTAATAAAGCAGGTGAAGCTTTTTTATTTTTAAATGATGAAATTTGCTTTTCAAAGTAAATTCATGAAGCACCATTCTTTTGACAAATTCATCAACCAGGAAAAAAACTCCAGGAAAAAAGAAGCCATAAGGCAGGAAAAAAGAAAATGGAAGGAAGAGAAAAAAAAGAAGTATGAGGAAAGGAATGATAAGCATGAGATAAAGAAATCAGGAAACAAAATCCAAAACACAAAATTTCAAACCCAAAACCGTGACCGGTTCACAGACCATAACCAGCCCGCAACCGGCAATCGGCAGCCAGCAACCGAAATGCCCTTAAACAAATTCATTGCCCACGCGGGAATTTGCGGCCGGAGGGAAGCTGCTGAATTAGTGAAAGAAGGAAAAATAAAAGTGAACAATGCAATTATTTATGAACCAGGTTTTAAGGTAACATCAGATGATAAAATCATTTTTAATGGCAAACAACTTCACGTTCAAAAAAATCTTGTCTATATTTTATTAAACAAACCCAAAGACTACATCACGACAGCGAAAGATACGCATGGCCGCAAAACCGTTTTCGAATTGATCAAAGGTGCAACCGGGGAAAGGGTTTATTCGGTTGGAAGGCTCGACAGAAACACCACCGGCGTTTTATTGCTTACCAATGATGGTGAATTAACGCAAAAATTAACGCATCCGTCTTTTGAAGTAAAAAAAATATATGAAGTAAAACTGGATAAACCACTTCACAAAAAAGATATGGAATCCATACTTCAAGGTATAGAATTGGAAGACGGCTTTATCGCTGCAGATACGGTTGGCTATGCTGATTCAAAAGACCGATCCTTAATTGGCATGGAAATCCATAGCGGCAGGAACCGTATAGTACGCCGCATATTCGAGCATTTTGGGTATATCGTGAAAAGTCTCGACAGAGTGTTGTTTGCCAATCTTACAAAAAAAAATATAGAACGTGGTAAATGGCGCTTTTTAAAAGAAAAGGAAGTGCGTTTGCTTAAATATATGAATCAAAGCTTTGTAAAAAAATCTTAACTGCCGGTTTGAACAAATACATGGCAGTAATGGAATTTCACTCATGAAATTTGATATAATTTTTGAAAATGACATCTTAGTAGCGGTAAATAAGCCGCCGGGTTTGTTGTCAATTCCTGACAGGGAAGGAAAGGAGATTTCATTAAAGCAAATTTTACAACATAAGCATGGCGAAATATTTACGGTTCACCGCCTCGATAAAGCGACAAGTGGTGTGATCGTATTTGCAAAAGATGAAACAACTCATAAAGAACTTTCATTGCTTTTTGAAAACCGCGGTACGCAAAAAATTTACTATGGACTGGTGCATGGGAGCATAGCACCGGTTAACCGAAAAATAGAAGAACCAATAATGCCGCATCCGTCAGGTAGCGGAAAAATGGTTATACATGCAAAAGGAAAACCATCTCTCACTGAATATGAAGTGTTGGAAGATTTTAAGAGATTTAGCTGGGTGAAATTTACAATTCTCACCGGCAGAACGCACCAGATCCGCATTCACGCGCAATTTATTGGCCACAGTATTATTGGGGATGAATTATATGGAGATGGTAAGCCTGTGTTTCTTTCTTCCATCAAAAAGAAATACCATTTAAGTAAATCAGAATTGGAGGAACGACCTATCTTGTCGAGGCTGGCTTTGCATAGTGCTTCCTTAAAATTTATCTTAAACGACGAGGAATATTTTTTTGAAGCGCCGCTGCCAAAAGATTTAAAAGCTTTATTGCAGCAACTTCGGAAAATGCAATAATTTATAACATGTTTTGAGGTTGTGTTTTTAATTCATTTTTTTTCTAAGGGTGCTTATTTGCTCCTGTAAATTGTTAACCAAACCGGCGAGTTGATTCACATCCCAACGTTGTTGCGTATTTGCTTTAGTAATGATCATTTGCGCCTTCCAAACTTCAAGAATATCGTCCGGGTTCACATTGTAGGGTTCGTATTGCGGGTTGTCACTTATCAGGGTAAGCTTGTTTTTATAACGATTGTTCCTCATTATACGCTTATAAACGATCCCTTCATTTTTTGAAACGACTATATAGGTATTGTTGGCTTTAATGTCATCCATGGCTGCTACCCTTTCGCCGACAATTATGCTGCCGCTGGGTGTTGGCATCATGCTGTCTCCAACTATTTCAAAAGCACGGTATTCGCCGGGTGCAAGCATGGGTAAGGTGAAGGTGTTTAATTCATCAATAAAATCCGGATCGGCATAGCCAGCCAAATAGCCTGCGGCCGCCTTTACAGGCACAAATTGTATTTCATTAATATCACCCTGTAGTTTCAACTGTCTGCGTTTGTCAATATAAGATCCACCCTTTTTTAAAGCTGACAAATCCTTTAGCAATAATTCATCCAGGCTTAATTTAAAGATGCTGCTTATGTTTTCAAGAACATCCAGCCTTGGCTCTGCACGTTCTTCCTCATAGGCTCCGACAAGTGAACGTTTTATTTTAAGTTTACGTGCGAATTCTTCCTGTGTCCATCCACGCAGCTTGCGTAGGTGTTTCAGGTTCTTACCGGCATAACTCATGGCTAATTCATTTAGCACGCAAAATACTAATCATTTTAGTTGTATCAATACATTTTAAAAAAATCTCTATTTAAACGTATGGAGTGAGGTTAATTCATATAAATAAAAATGCCACAGCTACTGAAATACATCATTGCTGTGGCTGGCTCGACAAGACTACTATCAGGCTTTGGTAGATTTTTTATCACCCAACATCAGCACTTCATTTACCTGCACTTCAGTAACATAACGCTTGATGCCATCCTTATCTGTGTAATTGCGATTAATCAGTTTACCTTCAATGGCTACCTCACTGCCTTTAAATAAATACTGCTCGGCTATGTCTGCTACCCTACCCCAGGCAATCAGATTATGCCATTGTGTTTCTGTTACTTTATCTCCTTTGGCCGACCGGTAAGTTTCATTGGTTGCCACACTGAACCGGGCCATTTTTTTTCCGCTTTCTGTAGTGCGTATTTCGGGGTTACCACCAAGATTTCCGATTAACTGAACTTTGTTTTTAAGTGCGTACATAAAATTGTTTTTTTGGGGTTTATAAATTTTGATATTTCAACCACCGGCAGTCCCTTGCCAATGACCGTACAAAAATGAGTTACAGGAAAAGTTATACCCGGTTTTATCCGTTTACTTACGGATATATACGTTTGTAAACGTTTATACATAAAAACATTTATCTTTATTTATCAATCAACCTTTATGACCCAGGAAGCCAAAACATGCCTGCTATGCGGCAAAACTTTAAAAGGGCGTGCTGACAAAAAATTCTGCGATGATTATTGCCGTGCTAATTACAATAACCAATTAAAATGTTATGAAAGCAATTATATAAGGAGCGTTAATAACGCACTCGGCAAAAACCGGCGCATATTGGAAGAATTACTTCCAGGCACCGAGGAAATGCGTAAAATAACCAGAGAAAAGTTGTTGTTCGAGGGTTTTTCATTCAGATATATTACCCATACCTACATTAACAAAAAGGGAAACATTTATTTCTTTTGTTATGATTATGGTTACCTGCCATTAGAAAATAACTGCTATCTTATTGTACGACGCAGGAAGGAATAACGTTAGTCCCATATCTTGAGATCTGATACGATTATCTTCTCTGTTTAATCGGCTGCCATTCACCTTTGCAATCCCGCCATTCACCGATTTTTCCAGTAAAGATTTAAAAAATAATTTGGTTTATGTTATAAACTACTCTACGTTTGTGTGAGATATGCTGCTACACATGCCTGTTATGAAAAAAAAATTATTGATAGCGCTGACGTTTTTATCGGTGAATGCAATGGCGCAAACTACCATATCAGGCCATCTTAAGGACAACAAGGGAAAACCAATAATTGCAGCAAGCGTTACAATAAAAGATTCTTATGATGGAACGATTTCTGATTCTTCAGGCAACTTTCATTTTACTACAACTGAAAAAGGAATGCAAACTATCACCATCACCCAAAATGATTTCGATGGTTATGAAGCTCCTGTTGATCTGAATGGCCAGCCAATAACTTTAAATCTTTCACTTAAACCAAAATTTAATGAGCTGAAAGCTGTAACGGTAACCGCCGGTGCATTTGAAGCAGGCGACAACAAGCGGGCTGCAACTGTACTTAACTCAATCGATATTGCGACAACAGCGGGCTCCAATGCAGACATTACGGCGGCCTTAAAAACATTGCCAGGCGCTCAACAAGTAGGCAACCAGCAGGGTTTATTTGTTCGCGGTGGCACTGGTGAAGAAACCCAGCAATTTATTGACGGCACATTGGTAAATAACCCGTATTATACGAGCGTGCCCGATATTGCAACTCGTGGCCGCTTTTCTCCTTTTTTATTTAGAGGAACAGTATTCTCAACAGGCGGTTATTCTGCCTTATATGGCCAGGCACTTTCTTCGGCTGTGATCCTTGAATCAATAGATTTTCCTGAACGTACGGCAGCGAATGCTATTGTGTCGCCTATAGTTGTTGGCGGTGGAGTACAACAACTTTCAAAAAAGAAAAACTTTTCGTGGGGCGCTGATTACAACTATGTAAACACACTCGTGTACTTCAAAATTGTAAAACAAACGCCCGATTATTTTGATATGCCTGAGTTTCACTCCGGTGATGCCAACTTCCGCATTAAGACCAATGGCGGCATTATTAAATACTACACCACTTTTAACTATAATCATCTTGGACTGCGGAGACCTGATATTGACAGTTCACTTTATAAAGATGCTTATACTGTCATCAACCATAACTGGTATAACAATCTTAGCTGGAGACAAACACTTGGTAACGGATGGAAAATGAATCTTGGCATGTGTTACAGTACCAATCGCGATGATATTGCCCAACAGGTACAGGACTCTTCCAACAAAAATAAGTTTTTCAACTACCAGCCATGGGTAAGCAAGAATTTCCGCTTAAAAAGCAGGCAGGATATTTATGAAATAAAAGAAGTATTTGAAAAAAAACTTGGCGGGTTAAGCGCTATCCGTTTTGGTGGTGAATATTGGTATTCTTATAATCCGAATCATTACCTGAATGTAGACAGCAATTATCTAACAACCTTAAAAGATAATTATGCGGCCGTTTTTGCAGAAACTGATATTTATGTAACCAATGACCTCGCTTTAAAAATCGGTGGCCGCTATGAATATTCCTCCATAATAAAAAAAGCCAATATTGCCCCGCGTATTTCTTTGGCTTATAAAACAGGCGAAGGCGCCCAGGTATCGCTGGCTTATGGTATATTCTATCAAAAACCGCTAAATAATGAGCTTTTTTACACTACTGCGCTTGGTTATACAAGGGCAACGCATTACATAGTAAACTACCAGAAAACTGCCAACAACAGGATATTTCGTGTTGAAGCGTTCTACAAAAAATATCTTGATCTTGTGAAAAGTTTTCCTGCGTATAACAACGATGGAACAGGTTATGCAAAGGGCGCCGAGTTGTTTTTGCGCGACAAGAAAACGTTTAAAAATGTTGATTACTGGATAAGTTATTCTTATCTCGATACAAAAAGAGATTATTTAAATTATCCACAGGAACTGGAACCAACTTTTGCAGCACATCACACAACGTCGCTTGTTGTAAAACGCTTTGTAACAAAATGGAAAGCCGGCTTTAATGCCACATACACTTTCGCAACGGGAAGACCATATTATAATTTTCTTTTCAACAGTGCTGATGCAAAATATACCATCAATGACCAGGGGCGTACACCTAATTACAACAGTATGGGCATCAGTGCGGAATACCTGCCGAGCCTTGGAAAGAAAGATGCCAAAACCTTTATCGTACTTTTTGTAAGTGCAACCAATGTACTTGGTCAGAAGCAGGTATATGGATATAATTATTCGTATAATGGCTTAAATAAACAAGCTGTGTTACCGCCTGCAAACCGCACGTATTTCATTGGTTGTTTTTTGAGTTGGGGCATCAATAGAAGCCAGGATGCAATCGATAACAATTTATAAGGAACCCGACTTAAAGAGAGGAACACAAAACACTAATCATGAACAGAACAATTAATATAAGTACAAATACTTTACGTTTATCTATGGTTGGATCTTTTGATACGTTACCGGCAACATTGCTGCTACCATCGCCAGTTGTGTTACTCTCTTGTACATCAGAATCATTATCCGGCAAAACTCAACCTGTAAAATGAAACCATTGATTGTTCTTATATCAACATTTGTGATTGCTGTTGTTGTTACTTATTTTATACAACACGAGGCAAACATTCTTTTAAGCGGAAGAATAGCAATGGCTGTTATGTTATTGTTCACTGCTATCGGCCATTTTAAATTCACTGAGGGGATGGCCATGATGCTGCCTGCACCAATTCCTGCAAAAAAACAAATAGTGATTGCAACAGGCTGTATAGAAATATTAGCAGCAGCAGGTTTACTTGTATTACCGGCTATAAAGACAACAGGTATTTTACTGATCCTGTTTTTTATACTGATATTACCTGCTAATATTTATGCAGCTTTAAAAAATGTAAATCTTGAAAAAGCAAACCATACCGGCAACGGAATAAATTATTTATGGTTCAGAGTTCCCGAACAGATATTCTTTATCGCCTGGGTTTATTTTTTTTCAATCAGGTAAAATGATGCGATGAAAATTTTATAATAAACTTTATATAGCAATAAAAACAAAAAACAACATATGAAACAACTATTATTAGCTGCAACAGTTGTATTTGCTGTTGCGGCACATGCACAAAGTGATAAATACACCGATGCGATGAAAAAGAATCTATCACTTTTTGATTCTGCAAAAACCCCTGCAGATTTTGAAAACATAGCGGCCACATTTCAGCGAATTGGCGATGCTGAAAAAACACAATGGCTTCCTTACTACTGGCAGGGAATCGCCTTGGCCCGTATTGGCTGGATGTATTTCCCTGATGAAAAAGGCGTAACAGCGCTTAAAGCGGATAATCTCGATAAAACTGTAGATGATCTTGCTGGTCGCATTACTGCTGCTGCAGATAAAGCAGATGCTGTGGCCTCTGATGACGCAGCAAAGTCAGAAATTTTAACTGTACGTAATATGGGTGCCACGCAACAAATGATTGTTGATCCGCAAAGTCGGTATATGACCTATGGTCAACAGGCAGCAGATTATTTACAGAAGGCAATGCAGTTAAATCCTAACAACCCACGTGCAGCTTATTTACAGGCCATGAGCGTTTATGGCACACCTGAGCAATTTGGCGGAGGTAAAGAAGTGGCAAAACCATTAGTACAAAAGGCAGTTGATCTTGGTAAAGCTGAACAGGTAAAACCTTTATACCCAAACTGGAGCCTTGAACAAAGTGAAAAAGTGTTGGCAACCTATCAATCAAAAAATTGATAAAGAGATAAAGAAGCAGCCTGCTTTCAGGTTGCTTTCTTGTCCTGAAAAATAATAACATGGAAAACGATAATTTTTCCCCACAGCAAAGTCTTCAGCTTATTGAAAGCATGATAAACCGTGCAAAAGATAAATTTGCCGAGGATGGTTTTATGTATCTTATTTGGGGCTGGCTTGTTTTGATATGCAGCCTTTTGCAATTTGTACTGCTACATTTTGTACAATATCCTCAGCATTATATTGTTTGGCTTGCGACTATACCAGCTTTTATTTATCAGTTTTTTTATGTGCGCAAAAGAAGAAAGCAACAAACCGTAATAACTTACACGGGTTATATAATCGGTTTTGTATGGATAACCTTTGCAGTTGTGATGATGCTACTGGGCTTTTTAGTAGGGTTTCTTACAACAGGCGAATATTATACACACATCATTCATATCCTGCTTGCCGTGTACGGAATGCCTGTATTTTTAACAGGCATTATCATTCGTTTTAAACCCTTAATATACGGAGGAATAGCCTGTTGGGCATTTTGTATTGCTTCAACCTTTGTTACAAATTACGATTACCAATTCTTATTTATACCAGCCGCCATGTTAATTGCCTGGATCATTCCCGGTTATTTACTGCGTGCAAAATATAAATCACAATAAATATTGTTTATGGAAGAGAAAAATTTATCTGGTGAAGAAAGCCTGAAGCTTATAAACAGGATGATACATGAAGCCAAAGGCTATTTTTATGAAACCGGCTTAAGTGCAATCATATATGGTTTCAGCATACTGGTATGCACTGTTCTTGCATGGCTTTTTGAAAAAAAATTGATCAGCTTTCCCTTTCATCCCTTTCTTTTAATGACACCTGTTTTTTTTATACAGGGCTGGGTTCAATACAAAGAAGAAAAAAAGAAAAAAGTAAAGACATTTACCGATGAAGTTATTGACTATGTATGGACAGGGTTTTTTCTTTCAACCTTTGCAGCTCTATGCGGCAACTTCGTAAATGCAGGATACGTTATTGTTACAATAATTTTATTTCTTACAGGTTTTGCAGTTTTTATTACCGGTTTAATTTCAAAATTCCGTTATAATGTTTTTTGCGGAACCATCTGTCTCCTTATTGCCATAATTTCTTTCTTTGTTCAAAATGTAAATATTTATTTGCTTTTGGCAGTCGATGCGGTTTTGGTTTGGCTTATACCCGGGTTTATACTGAGATCACATTTTAAAAAACAAAAACACGGCGGGTCAGAACTGTTGTTATAAATTGATCCTGGAAGAAAAGTATATAAACGCCACAACATAATGTTCAAAGATCTGGATCCAATATTACATTCGCAGTTAAGGCTCGCCACAATGAGCTTGCTGATAAGTGTAAAGCAGGCTGAATTTACATTTATAAAAGAAAAAACAAATTCCACCGCCGGCAATTTAAGCGTGCAGGTACAAAAATTAAAAGAAGCCGGTTACATTGAAGTTATAAAAGAATTTAAAGACAATTATCCCAACACAACCTGTAAAATAACTCAGAAGGGTATTAAAGCATTTGAGGAGTATGTAAAAGCCTTACAACAATATTTACAGGTAAAAAAATGATGCAGCTCAGATAAGCACATTTGTTTTTAAACAGGGTTCGCAGGAATTTCAATTGTAAAAGTACTTCCCTTTCCTAAGGTACTTTCCACTCTTATCCTTCCCTTATGCGCATCTACAACACTTTTTACGTAACTCATCCCAAGCCCGAAACCCTTCACATTATGAAGGTTGCCCGTGTGAGCACGATAAAATTTTTCAAAAACCCGTTTTACTGTTTCCTTGCTCATCCCAATGCCATTATCCTGAATTTGTATAATAAAATACCTTGGTGTTCTGTGTGTTGTTAATTTAATTACCAGGTTTTCTTTTGAATATTTTATGGCATTATCAATAAGATTAGACAATATATTGGTAAAATGCACCTCGTCTGCGTGAATAACATCATTAGCAGCATTAAGTAAAAAGTCAACCGTACCGTTTTTTTCGTTCAGCTGCAGTTGAAAATTATCAACAATACGAGGCAGTAATTCGTGAATATGAAGGGGTACGAGATTCAACCTGAATTCCTGTTTTTCCATCAGGGCCGCTTGCAATATTGTTTCAACATGCTTGTTCATTCTTTTATTTTCGTCTTTAATTATGTTATTGAAATATTGCCATTTTGCTTTATCATTTATCACTTTTTCATTTTTCAAAGCATCTACAGCCAGGGAGATTGTAGCGAGAGGGGTTTTAAATTCATGCGTCATATTATTGATAAAATCACTTTTTATTTCGCTCATTTTTTTCTGATTCAGCATGGTTCTGACTGTAATATAAAAGGCGGCAATAATAATTATAGTGAATAACGCCGAAAAAATAATCATCCAGGTAAGGGATTGCCAAACCTGGCTTTTGAAATCAGGGATAATTATGAAAAGATGCTCGTTGGTGAGAAATCCTTCCAGGTCTGTTGCCGCTGCAGGTAGAATGGGGATAACTTCCCGCCTGAAATGAATTGTATCAGCGGATTCTTTGTCGAAGTTCTCACTTTGCATTTCCACCACAAAATCGTCAGCATTAGAGGTTATAGCAAACTCAAACCTTACACTTTCCAATCCTTCTTTTTTAAATGCCCGGCTGAGCTTCTCCTGTATTTCTGCCGTGGTATACCTGTCTGATATTGTTGGAACCCGTACTATGTTAAAGGAAAGATCATCGGGAAATAACTGCAATCCTTGTCGCTTGCCTAATTTTAATCTGCCGCCCGACATTATGTTCTTGCTAAGCTCTTCGGCCACATCCACTCCAGCCTTATCAACCCTGTCAATAAAACGCTCTTGCTGAATAACAAGCTGATTCTTAAACCAATTTATTTGAATAATAATAATACCAATAAGAGAAAGCGAGATTAATAAAATTATTATAGGAAAAACCTTTTTCATCGCAAACAAAGGTATTTGCAATACCTGCGCGTTGAAATTAGTAAAATATCTTTACCAGCATTTTAACTGCCTGAAATTTGCTTACTGAAAAATAAACTTTCTGAGTATAGTTACTTATATTTAATTATGGAAAAAATTCAGGCGGGTTCCATACTTATTGCTGATCCATTTTTAAAAGACCCAAATTTTTTACGTACTGTAATTTTTCTGTGTGAACACCAGGATGAAGGAAGTTTCGGATTTGTATTAAACAGGAAATTGGAGTATGTGATTGGTGATCTTATGACTGATCTTGCCGGATGTAGTTTTCCCGTATATTATGGTGGCCCTGTCCAACAAAATACCGTTCACTTTTTGCATCGATGCAATGGGTTAATAACCGGCGGCCAAAAAGTGACAGATGATATTTATTGGGGGGGCGAATTTGAGGATGTAATTGGTTTATTGCAGAAAGATAGAGTTTCATCTAAAGACATACGCTTATTTATTGGCTACAGTGGTTGGGGAGAAGGGCAGTTAAATGAGGAGTTCAATCAAAAAACATGGCTCACTACTTTCAGTTCAGATCGCCTGGTATTTGGCGAGGATGCTAATCAAATATGGAAAGATGCGCTAAAGCAATTAGGTGGTCAATATGAACAACTGGTGCATTATCCGATTGATCCCCAGTTAAACTAATATTGCATTTATAATAGCTAAAAAGGCCGCGATCGCGGCCTTTTATATACTTTATTTTTTTATTATTACTCAGTAACCTGAAACACGATATTCTGTTTTTGCCGATAAATTACATTACGGCCATTTTGAATGGCAGGATTCCATTTTGGCCCTTTTTTAATTACACGAACGGCCTCGGAAGCGCAACCGTATCCGGGGTCATTAAGCGCTGTTACTTCTGAAATACCTCCATCCTTATCCACCCTGAAAGACACGGTAACTGTATATCTTCCCGGAGGCGCACCGTTGTCTGCAGGCGTTTGAGCATTTAAATTACGCTCTAAAAACTTATTCCAATCACCAGGAAATTTAGCTTCAACCTGTACACTGGTAAATTCTTTGTCATAATCTTCTTCCTGTGCTTTTGGCGCCTCAACTATACCTGTTCCTTTTTCAACAGGGGCTTCAACTACATCGGATTTAATACCTTCCTGGTTAAAAGCTCCTATTTTGGTATCTTCCAGTTTTTCTTGTTCCGGAGGTTTCTCCTCAGGCTTAACTTCCTCATCTTTTACGATTTTGGGAGGAGTAAACTTAGTCACCTCAACCTTCGGTGGCTCTTTTGGAGGCGGTGGGGGTGGGGGTGGCTCATTTTTCTTTTCAGGTTCTTTTATTTCTTCTAACTGAACATCCTGTACGACCATCTGTTTTGGTGCCCTTTCGCTGATGGTTTTTGCTATTATTGAGCTGACAAATATTAACAGGCATATAGCCAGCATGAAAATCAGCGCCCTGATCATTCGCTTATTATAGGTCTTTCGCAGCTCGTATGCTCCATATTCCTTGTTCTTTCCTTCAAAAAGAATGTCCAGAATATCAGCATTCATTATTTTGTTCGCTTCCATTACAATTAAAATTTAATTCTTAGATGCGTAATATTTTTAATTCCATAAATGCTATTGCCCACCCTCAGTTCGCTTGATCAGGTCTTCTTCAACCGGTGAGATATCAACAACAGCGTAACGCTTAACTACATTAATACTCATTTCATCAAGTATATCAATAAAATTTTTGTAGTTGCTTTCGTCATTAGGTTTAATAACTACCACCAGGTTGGTATCCGCTTGTTGCTTTTTGTTAATAATTACATCACGGATATCTTTAAAGTTAGTCGACTTAAAATTAGAGGCATCTGGTAAAAGCTCGCCCTCATAGTAGAAAACATGGTTATCTTTTCCTAACAGCAGTGTTAAAGCGCCAGATTGTTTAATCTTATTCTGATCTTCAGGCTTTACTTTATCATCCGGCAGCGCGAGTCGCATTGCCGTGGGTTGGCTCATTGTTGTAGTAAAAATAAAAAAAGTTATCAGCAAAAATCCAAGGTCAACCATGGGGGTTAAGTCAACTCTTGTAGAAAGTTTTTTTCCTTTTTTTACGCCCGGGCCTTTTTTGTGGTGACCACCGCCCGAAGTATCCATTTCAGCCATAATACTAAATTTTTAAATTAATAATTATTCCTCTGGCTTTCCGCTTAAATTCAACTTATACAATTCTGTGCCACTTGGAACGCTAACCGGATTTGTTACCATTTGAAACTTAAACTGGTCATTTTTCTTAAAAGCAGTGAGAATATTCTTAAAAACAGGATATTTAGCAACATTGTCTCCCTTTAGAATCAGGTTCATTTTTTCGCCTTTATAGGCATCTACGGCGGCCCTGATCCATTCTATCATTTGATTATTTGCTGTGTCCTGGCAGGGTATACCCGGCGAATTTTCTCCCGTGAGCTCTTTGCCCTGCATTTGAAGACCGGCTTGTTGTTTTAACTGTGCAATCGGCACACCAATAAAAGGTGCTTTTATCAAAGCCGCAACTTCATTGTCAGTTAAACCCAGGCTATGATTATCATTAATATATTTAATCATATCCATCTTTTTATCCCTGTCGTTTTTGCTATCACCAAAAGACAGAAAAGCTTTTCCATCTTTATTTAAAGAGATCATGAGTATATTATTCTCAGGGGCAATTTTATTGGCAACCGAAGTAGGCGTATTAATAGGAACCGCTTCAGAAGGTTTAAACTTCGTTGTCAGGATAAAAAATGAAAGGAGTAAAAATGCCACGTCACACATCGCCGTCATGTCAATGGAGGTACTCTTTCTGGCTATTTTTGGTCTTCCCATTATATGTTGTTTTATTTATAAGATGCTTAAACAAAATTTTTCCACAAACTTATTTGTAATTCGAAGCAAAACTTTGTGTTAAGGTAAACCCTGATTCATCAATACCAAATGTTATTGCATCAATCCTTGTAGTGAATACATTATACATGATAATAGCTATTGCGGATGTACCAATACCCAATGCCGTATTATACAAGGCTTCAGATATACCTTGTGATAATTTTTGGGCTGCTTCGCCTCCACCGCTTTCACCAAGAGATGCAAACGAACGAATCATCCCTATCACAGTACCCAGCAAACCTAACAATGTAGCAACAGATGCAATAGTTGAAAGAAATACAAGATTTTTCTCCAGCATGGGCAGTTCAAGTGCGGTAGCCTCTTCTACTTCTTTTTGAATGTTTAAAACTTTTTGCTCTGTAGTTAATTCCGAATTGGTTATCATTTCCTTGTACTTGCGCAATCCTGCCTTCATTACATTTCCTACCGAGCCCTTTTGCTTGTCGCAGGCTGCAATAGCTTTATCAACATCCTTATTGGCAAGATTATACTGCACAGTGCGTATAAATTCTGCAATGTTTCCGCTTCCGGTTGCCTTGGACACCGTTAACATTCTTTCAATAACGAAAGTCAGAACAGTTAAAAAGCACCCTATCAATATAGGAACGATTATTCCGCCAAGGTACATACGTGACAACGCTGTTTTTGGACCCTGATGATCTGGCCAAAATCCCCCGCTGGCATCCGGCTGGCTAAAGTTCCCGGGATTACCAATTACAAACCTCCATATAACATACCCAAGTATTATACACGTAAGGGGCGCAAGCCATGAAATAGAATTACGTGATCTTTTAGGTTGCACTGAAGAGATACTTCTTGCTGCTGCTGCCGTAGCAGTCGGTTTTGTATCAGCCATAACAAAATTGATTTTAGGTTTTAAACTCTTGTTTTTGTTTATAATTTCTATACAATAAGCGAATTCATTTTTCAAGCAATCTGAATTGCGCTCAAATGGGGTTGTAAATTAGTTAAATTCTTTAAAGCACCAACTTTTAACGATTTTATTTTTAAATTTTTTCTCCTGATAACATGGCTCTACTTAGCAATTATTACAGCCGGCGAATGCTAAATTTGTTCACTAATGAAAAACAAAATTGTAGTTGCCATAACTGGCGCCAGCGGTTCGCTATATGCAAAACTTTTGCTGGATAAACTCATACAACTAAAAGGCCAATGGCAAGAGATCGGAGTCATTATAAGTGAAAATGCAAAAAAAATATGGCAAACAGAATTAGGTAACCGGCAGTTTGAGGATTATCCGGTAAAATATCACGAAAAATTTGATTTTACTGCTCCCTTTGCATCCGGTTCTGCTCAATATAATTTAATGATAATTATACCCTGCAGTATGGGCACGCTTGGCCGCATTGCTTCAGGGATTAGCGATGACCTTATTACTCGCGCTGCCGATGTAATTTTAAAAGAAAGACGCAAACTTATCCTGGTTATACGCGATACCCCGTATAATCTTCTTCATATAAGAAATATGGAAGCCATATCGCTTGCCGGCGGGATCATTTGTCCGGCAACCCCTTCCTTTTACAGCAAACCATCTACAGTAGAAGAAGTTGCTTTAACAGTGGTGCACCGGATTATTGACCTGGCAGGGCTTGAACTGAATAGTTTCCGCTGGGGCACAACAGGAGGCTAAAGATTTTGAACCCAAGGCAGTTCAAAGAAATACTATCAATTCCCTGGCTTATATAAAAAGCTTTATCACAATTGCCGCGATTGCATACACACATGAAATTATAAAGATGCCTTTGGCGGTTTCGTCACGACGCGTGTTGAGATAAATAGTAAGCAACGCAACATTTGCGAAAAGCGCAAATGTTGAAAGCGCCGATAAAATTGTTTTTTCTGACAAAACAACCCTTATAAAATCGGCAATGGAAAAAGTGGGATAAAATTTCATAAAATAATAACCGAGCATTCCGATGACTGGCGCTATCAGCCCGAGGATCACTCCAAACAAAAGGGAATTACGCTTCAATTTTTACGGGTTAAAAGTTTTTCCAATTTGGTTTTTAACTGATAATTGGTCAGATCGAACTGCACCGGAACCACACTTATATAATTATTTTTTAGTGCCCAAACATCTGTGTCTTTACCCTTATCAAAATTTTGAAATTCTCCTGTCAGCCAGTAATATTTTCTCCCTGCGGGATCATTTCGTTCATCGAAACGCTCTTCATATTTTGCATAGGCCTGGCGGCAGACTTTTAATCCTTTAAGCAGGCTTTTGGGGGAGGCCGGAACATTTACATTCAAACAAAGATGTTTATCTGTTTTTTGTGCGAGCAATTGTTTTATCAGCAGGTTTGCATAATATGCTGCCCCGCTAAAATCTGCTTCAATACTATAATCAAGTAAGGAAAATCCAACACTTGGAATACTTTCTATAGAAGCCTCCAGTGCAGCACTCATTGTGCCGGAATAAATAACATTTATGGAATGATTGGCTCCATGGTTAATTCCGCTTAAGCATATATCAGGCTTGCGGTGTAATACTTTATCCACGGCAAGCTTTACACAATCAACCGGTGTGCCACTGCACTGATAAGCCTCAATATCGTTAAATGACTCAACTGCACTTAGGCGCAAAGGATGACCAATAGTGATAGCATGCCCCATTCCACTTTGCGGTTTGTCTGGCGCGACTACAACAACCTTTCCAAGGTCTTTTACAGCTTCGGTCAACGCTTTTATCCCCGGTGCAGTTACTCCGTCATCATTCGTTACAAGAATAACCGGTTTTTCTTTTTTTAAGCGATTTTTTGATGTCATACAAGAAAAGTGCAAGATAGAGAAGTTTAAGGTTGTATTAGGGTTATTCATATTTAAGTTTCCCGGTTACGATCCGGCTGGAGCCTGTATAATTGGGTTTATATAAAGGTTATTTTGTCTAAATTACACATGTTCAAATGATCAGCTATGAAATGGGCTTACCGTATAAAAGACAAAATGAAGGCAGTTGCAGTATTGCTGCTGATAATTGTGTTGATACTCGTTAATAATATCTCTAACCGAAAAACATTTTCAAGGCTTAATGAGTCCATTGCTTCTATTTATAAAGACAGGCTAATGCCTGCTACTTATATTTTCCAGTTAACAGACCACCTGTATCAAAAAAAGTTTTTAAACAACGAGCAAGAATTCGGGAGCCAGTTGGGCGTAAATGCACATGTGCATGATACAGCCATTGCAAATCTTATCAAAACATATGAGACAACGTATTTAACTGCCTCTGAAAAAGAACAATGGAAGCTATTTAAGCAGCATCTCGAAAATTACAACACACTTGCTGCAACCTCTGTACAAAATAAAAAAGCAATTAATGACGCTTTTGAAAAAGTAGTTCAAAACCTGAATGCACTAAGCGAAATACAGGCAAAGGAAGGAAGCCAGATCTTTAAAATTTCAAGCTTAAATATAAATGGAACGATCATAATGTCGCAGCTTGAAATTGCATTGCTGCTTATCCTCGGAATTTTTGCATTGGTGCTTGTAAGTGCAAATGACAACAGGCTTTTACAAATGCAAAATTCACGAATGAATTAAATACCGGCATGCATGGCAGGCCGTTCATCAGAACACCGCTTTGAAAGTGATTTAAGAATTCATCCGCGACGAAAACCAAATATACTGCTCTAATACAATTTTTCCTTTGTTTTTTGATTGCAGGTTCTTGCGAGACTCGAATTGTAACCTTGACAAAAGTATCGGCACAAACAGCTCTCCGCAATCACCGAACCCGGTGAAAAAAATTAACTGTTTAAGGGAATGATAATTTAGATGAATACATCGAGAAACATACCCTGGCCCCTTAAGCCCGAACAGGCATCCTATACTCTGCAAGGGATAAAAAAGTGAATTGATAGTCTATTAAAAAAGAGTGGCAATTTTGTAAGTACGAAATCACAAAACATGGCCACCCTTTCATTCAAAATCAGCGAGGCTGAAATCGAGAAACTAAGTTACGAACG
>DASUGF010000034.1:0-258382 GCA_036274175.1 Parafilimonas sp. | reverse complement strand
CATAGTTCATATTGCATATTTTGCTTACCTGTACTAAAGTTGAGGTGACTCTTATATGCCTTTAAACCAATTTTGACAAACAATGCCCAAAAGCTAAGGTATTTTTTTGACCTGATTTTTTGCTTGCGGATTTTAGGTATTAATTTGTTTTTCAAAATCCTTGTAACTTTCTGTTCCTTATCAATAAATTTTTATTATGAAAAAGTTCGCCATTGCCTCCCTCGCATGTGTACTATTATTTACTGCCTGCAATAAAACATCCAACGCTGACCAGGTAAATGCCGGCTCTGTAGATGAGCAACAGGCGCAATTACAAACGCCTCAGCAGATAAATGCATTTATAAAACAGGTGTTGAACAGTAAAGGAGAATTTAACTGGAGTGATGCATCAGACCTCACTTTGTACAGCGCAGTGATGCATAGCAGCGATCACATGGTTTCTGTTGGTTACAAGCCGTTGGATGAAACAAACGTAGAGCAGCGTTTGACAAAGATTAATATTCACGACAACAAATGGACCGCTGCAAAAACGCAGGTGATACAGTTGATATTGCAGGAAGAAAGAGCTGTACATCCCGCCTTGAGAGCTGAAGATGTTGAGGTTTGGAAAGAAAACAAATTGCCTGTGATTGATGTGCGAATAGATAATATCAACACGATAAAATTATTGCGCAAAAGCAAATTCATACGTTATGTTGAACCTATGGGATATGAGCCTGAAAATTTTGATACAGATCTGCAGAACCAGGTAAGAGAAAGCCTTGACGGCAGCACCGGTTGCGGTGGCTATACCGGTTCAACTAATTTACAGGAAGGGGATGATTACATTAATATTTTACCGGGAGCAAAACAGTCGTGGAATTACACCTATCATAAAATTCCCGGCGCCTGGAAAAAGAGCACCGGTGCAGGCATGAAGATAATGGTAATTGATACCGGTGTTAGTCCCGACCAGGATAATATGAATAGCCAGTTCAACCAGGGTTATTCCTCGGGGAGAACGATGCAGAAAATGTTTACTCTTCCCGGTGCAACCAGCGCAGACGATAATTGCGGGCATGGTACAACCATGAGCAGCACTGCTACTGCGCCGCGTTGTATTGACGGCAACTCTTGTGGGGTGGCTTATAACAGCAGCCTCGTGATTTGCAAAGCAGTGACCGATGTGATCATCAGCGATGCCGGTGAAGTGAAAGGCGTTGCAGACGCTTACACTTTTGCGGCAGACGACCCTACTATCAAAATAATAAGCCTTAGTATTGGACGTCTTACCAGTGCATCACAGATAAAAGATGCCATTATTTATGCCTATGATAAAGGCAAATTGATGTTCTGCGCCGGCGGAACATCCACCATATTCACTACCTGGCTGGGTGTGGTCTTTCCTGCAACCTTGCCGCAGGTGCAGGCTGTGACCGGCATTAAGAATATAAAGGCTTTAAGTGCATGTGGTGATTGCCATAAAGGCCCGCAGATTGATTTTGTAGTGGTGATGCAGAAGACGAGTGATAATTTAAACCCGCTTGCCAATGCTATCAGCGGAGACATACCTACTACAGTTGGAGGCTCATCAGTGGCTACCTCCACTGCTGCCGGTATCGCCGCACTGGTATGGAGCGCACATCCAACAGAAACAAGGGAACAGATCGTGCAGAGGCTTACTACTACAGCAAGTGCTTATCCCAATAAGACCACGAATTATGGCTACGGTAAATTAAATGCATTGGCCGCGATAAAACAGTAACTAGTGTCATGTTAATGTAAGTTGACGAATTTCAGGTGAGTGGTGAGCGGTCAGTTGTGAGTGAATACCGCATATGTAGGTGATTATTCACCATTGACCACTGACAACTCACATTTAACTTAAAGCTAAGTATACTTAAAAGTTCGCTTCATAAATCATAAAATCTTAATCCTGGTTGCAGATTGATTACAGTAACTTTAGTGCCCTATTTTTTCAAATCTAAAAATTAATCTATGGAAGGCGAAAGCAACACACCCATGCAACAGGCGGAAAGCGCTGTTAACAAAGTAAGCGAAACTGCAGAAGATCTAAAAGACAAAGCAGCCGCCACAGCATCTGAAGCGGTGGAAAAGACAGGCGATGCAGCCGATACATTTGCTGGCAAAGCACGTGATACCTGGGATAATATCAGCGATAAAGCCGGTGAAACCTGGGATAAGATAGAAGACAAAGCTGAAGAACTCTGGGATAAAGCGGAAGCTAAAACTGAAGAAATTATTGCCAAAGCAAAATCAGGAGAATTAACGGAAGATGCTAAAGAAAAATTCAATGATATTGTAGACGGCGCAAAATCATTGTGGAATAAAATAACAGATAAATTTGAAAACGATAAGGATAAGGAAGGTACTGCATAAAAGTTTATGTTTAACCCGGCAGATTTTGCAATCATTATCGCTGTCTGTCGGGTTAAAATGCAAGAGTTGACATTCCCTAAGCTCTTCTGCTACCATAAATTATTACTGTAAAGAAACTTACGATCGCTTTAGCGATACATCGTATAGTACATTATACAATGCGGTTAACCAGGCATATTACCACCGCCAAAGGCAGCAGATTTTTGAAGTTGATTCAAAAATAGAAACCCTGAGCTTCATCATCTTTTCACATGATAGCCGTCATAGTCTCAGTTTAGATTGTAAAAAAAGAGTAAAATGATAAAAGTATTACAGTACTTTTATACTTTATATTTCTTTCCGTTATAACTTTGTGTCATAATCAGAATTCAGATGGGTTTTACAATGAATTATAAGAAGGTTTCGAAGTGATAAATTTTTCTTATCCGTTTTGCAACAATAAAATATTTGATATATGACACGCAGTTTTAGTCTAACCCTGATATTATTAACAGGGATTTCCCTGAGCAGTTGCTTTTCAACCATAGATAAAGGCAACGATGCAGGCATCAACAATAAACCAGTGTATGGTGCTCCCAAAGCTTACATTACAAAAGAAGCTCTGCCCTCTACCTCAACAGACGGTCCTGTGGCTTATGCGCCAAACATACCGTCAGTGATTGATAAGGATACGGTTTCCATAAGAGTGGATGTGCAACACAAAAAGATAACAGTTGCGGATGATGTTAGCTATTGGGCCTGGACTTTTGGTGACTCTGTTCCTGGCCCGGTATTAAGAGTGCGGGTTGGACAAACAGTTAAGTTCACTATGTTCAACCGCTCAAATCTTACTTCAGAAGTTTCTCCGCCAATGCCGCACTCTATAGACTTTCATGCTGCAATGGTTGATCCACATGATAAGTACAGAAGCATTAATCCGGGCGAAGCGCTCCATTTTCAATGGACGGCAAACTATCCCGGTGTATTTATGTATCACTGTGGCACGCCGGTTATTTTACAGCACATGATTTCAGGTATGACGGGAATGATAATTGTAGAACCCAAAGATGGTTTCCCCGGTAAGGCTGATAAAGAATTTGCCATCGTTCAAAATGAATTTTATCTAAAGCAAAATGACAGTTTGTATGAAACAGATGTAAACGCAGCAAAAAATCGTCAGCCTATGTTTGTAACCTTTAACGGCAAGTACAAACAGTACGTTCAAAATCCGCTCGAAGTAAAAGCAGGTGACCGCGTCAGATTGTATGTTCTTAATGCAGGAGCAAACCTTACTTCAAGTTTTCATGTGATAGGAACCATCTTTGATAAAGTATGGCTTGATGGCAATCCGCACAATGAGCTTCGGGGTATGCAAACAGTGGAATTAGGCAGCAGCAGCGGCGCTATCGTTGAGTTTGTTGTTCCTGAAAAAGGTACTTATGGTTTTGTTGACCACTCATTCGCCAGTGTTGAACAAGGAGCGATCGGATTGATCGAAGCAAAATAAAAAGTTAAGTATAATCTTTCATTTCAAGTACTAAAATTCAAAAGATGAAAAAGGTTTTAATTATAATGTTTGCTTTGATCAGCTCAACACTTCTGGTTCAGGCGGCGCCAACAGGAAAGGTAAAGGTTTATCTTTTTCTTCAATCGCAATGTCCTTGCATTTATAATCACAAGGAAACGTTTGGTTCACTTTTAAAGAATTACAGTGATAAGGTAAGTTTCACTGCAGTTTTTGTGGATAGTAAAGACAACGACAACGGAATAAAGGATCTTATGCAAAATCTCGGATGGAAACTTCCTTACCTCAAAGACAAGAAACATCAACTTGTTCAGAAATTGCAACCGAAAGTCAGCACCGATTGTGTTCTGGTTGATGCTTCCGGAAAAGTGTTGTACAAAGGAGCTATTGATGATGGGCCTTTGAATATGGGTACAGTTAGGCACTTCTACCTGAAAGACGCATTGGATGAATATTTCAATCATAAGCCAATTAAAGTTCCGAGTGGAAAAGGTATAGGTTGTTTTCTTCAATAAGATTTTTCAAAAATGTAATAACAAATACGGCATGTCAAGCGACTTTACAAAAGATAAACCTCTTGTTTATTCCTGCTCAGGATGCTCAAGTGCAGCACAGATGGCAAACTATCTTGCCATTCAATTAGACAGAGCGGACATTGCAGAAATGTCGTGCATTGCAGGTGTGGGAGGTAATGTGAAAAAGTTGGTGAAGACAGCGCTCTCCGGCAGAAAAATAATTGTAATAGACGGATGTCCTTTAGCATGCTCAAAAGCTTGTCTTGGCAATCACTCAATCACTCCCGGTCTGAGTATCGAATTAACAGGTCTTGGCGTAAAGAAAAAACAACACGAAGACTTTGACAAAGAACAGGCAAATAGTATACTAAACGATCTGAAAGAAAAAATTGCTGAAACATTTAATGCGATGCCGGAGCCTTCATCGCATAACGATTAATGATTAATGATGACTGACAGAAAAACTAAAATACCATCTGACTCGGAAACAATAAAGACAGAGGTAGTTTGCCCAAATGATACAAATCCGATGGGTATCTTAAAAGGCGGAAGATTGGTTGAATGGATGGATATAGCCGCAGCAGTTTGTGCGCAAATACATGCCGGAAAAATTTGTGTAACAGCTTCAATTGACAGTGTGGAATTTAAAGCGCCGGCAAAACTGGGAGAAATCATCGGCATTAAAGCCAAAGTAACAAGGGCATTTAACTCTTCTATGGAAATTTTTGTTGAGGCTTATGCAAGAAATGCAACCAGCGAAAAAAAGATTTTGGTGAACAAAGCTTACTTCACGTTTGTAGCATTGGATGATGAAGCAAAGCCTGCACGGGTGCCTGCCTTAAAGCCTGTAACGGAAGATGAACTTGAGCAATATAACAATGCTATAGAACGGAAAAGAAAAAAGCAAATGGCTTAGCATTGTAAACTTATGCGGCAGAAGCCAATTATATTGGCACAACGAAATGATCGCAGCAAGCGTACAAACGGTTATGATGAATTAAAAACTGAAAAGAATCAAAGCACTCAAAGAAGTCTAAATATAAAATTTTTAATTAACGAATAAAAACAAGGATCATGCAAGCAACACAGGAAAACATTTTAAATGTAACATTACTGGAACCAAAACAAAAACACCCAACCATTTTTGCCCGTTTCGATGCGTTGAAAGAAGGCGAAAGCTTAACCATACACAACGACCACGATCCTAAGCCACTATATTATCAGTTGTTGGGTGAGAGAGGCAATACTTTCACGTGGGAATATCTTGAACAGGGACCCGAATGGTGGAAGGTTCGCATCAGCAAAAACATCACTGGTACGGATGAGGAAACTTTGGGAGAGATTGCTGCAAAAGATTTACGCAAGGCGCAGATATTTAAAAAGTATGGGCTTGATTTTTGTTGCGGCGGCAAGAAAACGGTGAAACAAGCTTGTGCAGATAAAGGGCTCGATGTAACAAAGATTGAATATGAGTTGCAGCAGGCTGATAAAAATTTCAGCACACGGCCTGTACCTTATAACGATTGGAACCTTGATTTTCTTGCAGACTATATTGTTAACACACATCACAGTTACATAAAAAAATCTTTGCCTGATATCAAAGCTTATGCGACAAAAGTTGCAAGAGTGCATGGAAGCCGTCATCCTGAATTGCTGGCAATTTATCAATTGGTGGAAGAAATTAATACAGGGCTATCCGCCCATTTGGTTAAAGAAGAAAGAGTTTTATTTCCTTATATTAAAGAGTTGGTAGCATCGGAAAAACGCACGCAGCCTTTGCAGCCTTCCAATTTCGGTACAGTTAAAAACCCAATCAGCATGATGGAACATGAACATGAAGCGGTAGGCAAAAATCTTGAAGAAATCAGAACACTTAGCCACAATTACGCATTGCCCGAGGATGCGTGCGCAAGCTATAGCTTGTTATATCGCATGCTTGATGAATTTGAAGATGATTTGCACATACACATTCATCTCGAAAACAATATTCTATTTCCCAAAGCGCTTGCGCTTGAAAAAAAATTAAGCAATGACAAAGCATAAACCTATAAAGCGTGATAAGGCATTTGTCACGCTTTCTAAAGATCACCATTTTGGCCTGCTCTTGATTTGGAAAATCCGCCAGGACCTTGCAGCCAATACCAGTGGTAAACATATCAGCAGCTATGTGCTGGAATTTTTCAGAGATAATCTGCAGGAGCATTTTAAAGAAGAGGAAGAAATTGTTTTCAGCAAACTTCCCTGTGATGATGTGTTGCGTGAACAGGCAGAGAAAGAGCATAAGAACATTTATGCGCTAATTGAATCGCTTCGCAAAAATGACAGTGACAAAGATTTACAGAAGCAGTTTGCAGATTCACTTGAAGCCCATGTAAGATTTGAAGAAAGGGTGCTTTTCAATCATTTGCAGGATGTGTTGAAGCCTGAAGAACTGGAAGAAATTTTTAAAGCTATAGCAGCACATGATAATCCGATGAAAAAAGGAAACTTATTCGGTTCGTTACATAAAAAATAAAAAACAGTTGTTGATTTTTTATGAACCGGATTGAATTGCTACTATGATACTTCCATTATGTCACATCTTTCCGATTTATCGAACCCGCTTTGCGGGAAGATTCTTCCTGTGCAAGCAAAAGGTGTCTGACACTTTTAAAGTGTCAGACACCCCCATCAAATTTTAACGAACATGATTATAAACGCCAACACAAAAATTGCAGCCATCTTAAAATACAATCCTGCTGCATTGGATGCAATTATCAGCATTTCTCCAAAGTTTGAGAAGTTGCGCAATCCTGTATTGAGAAAATTAATGGCCGGCAGGGCATCTATTTCTATGGCAAGTAAGATCGGTGGCTGCAAGCCTGATGATTTCTTTGAAAAACTTCAACCATTTGGATTCGAAGTTGATAAAGTAACACCAGCGATGACTGAGGAAAAAAATAATGTTCCGGATTTTATTACATCAATACAGCCCGGACAAATTGTTATCCTGGATGTGCGGCCGGTTATTGCTTCAGGAAAAGATCCGTTACAGATCATTCTTGAAAAAATTAAAACCTTGCAGGTAAATCAGGTGTTAAAAATTATCAACAGTTTTGAACCGACGCCTTTAATGATCTTGTTGCAAAAGCAGGGATTTGAATCTTATGCTGATGTAATTAACGAGGATTTGACAGAAACATATTTTTATAGAAAAACAATCACAGAAGAGCAAAAGCCAGATGCGCAATACGCAGCTTCATCAGCAAATTGGGACGAAATTATTACAAGATTCAACGATAAAATTCAAACAATTGATGTTCGTTCATTGGAAATGCCATTGCCTATGTTAACCATACTTGATGCGCTGGACAAACTCCCGGCAGATAGAGCGTTATATGTTTATCATAAACGCATCCCTGTATTTCTGTTGCCGGAACTTGCTCAAAGAAAATTTGATTACAGGATAAAAGAGATCAGCAACAGCGAAGTGCATCTTTTAATTTTTACAGCATAATGTTTGCGGCAAGTAATAATATCGCTCTTACTAAAACCACTACACACAAGGTTGTGCTGCCGTTTTATTTTTATGCGGCATTATCATTTCTTATAGCGACTATGCTTTTGTTTACTTCATCCGAAGCGTTTACTCAACATTATTTTCAGCCGCATATATTGGCAATAACACACATCATGACACTCGGCTGGGGCACGATGATTATTTTAGGCGCCAGTCATCAATTGTTGCCGGTATTAATTGAAGGAAAATTATTCAGCAATGGTTTAGCATATCTTTCTTTTGCATTTGCTGCAGCCGGCATTCCAATGTTGGTATATGCATTTTATACATTTAACATTCAATGGCAGGCAGAATACGGTGCAGTTTTTATTAATGTTGCTGTTGTTTCATATCTTATCAACGTTGCAGTAAGTATTGCAAAGAGTAAAAATGAAAACATACATGCCATATTTATTTTCACGGCTGCAGTATGGTTACTTATAACAACTTCAACAGGCGCTTTACTGGTTTATAATTTTTCATACAATATTTTACCGGAAGATTCACTGCGTTATCTTTCACTTCATGCGCATATTGGAATTGCCGGGTGGTTTCTATTGCTTGTTACAGGCGTAGGCTCTAGATTGATTCCGATGTTTTTGATTTCAAAATACGATGACAAAAAACTTTTGTGGCGGATATACCTGTTGATAAACTTAGGATTGATAATATTTATTCTGCTATTTCTTTATTCCGGTGAAGCATTACTTTATTTGTTACCTGTTGCTTTTATCGCATCTGCTTTATACCTGTTTGGATATTACTGTTATAAATGTTACCGGGAAAGAATACGCAGGCAGGTTGATGAACAAATGAAAATTTCATTAATCTCTGTTTTAATGATGATGGTGCCGCTGATATTTTTAGTGATATTGATACTTTTATTACTCCTTTCATCAGCAAATATTCATCTGATATTAGCTTATGGTTTCACAATATTTTTTGGATGGTTAACGGCAATCATCTTAGGGATGACCTTTAAAACCTTGCCCTTTATTGTGTGGAATAAAATTTATCATGCAAAAGCAGGTTTGGCAAAAACACCCAATCCAAAAAATTTGTTCAGTGGCAAGCTGTTTAATGGAATGGCGTTAAGTTACATCATTGGTTTTTTGGTTTTTGGTGTTGGCATTATACTATCCAATATTGTTTTAATAAAATGCGGTGCATTATTTTTATTGGGTTGCGCTTTTCTTTATACTGCAAACGTATTTAAAGTACTTTTTCACAAACAAAGCATGCGATGAATGTAAAAACAAATCATCATATCAATTGTACCATCGCCCTCGCAGGTTTGCACGATGTTGTTGACCCGGAAGTTGGACTAAATGTGGTGGACATGGGATTGATTTATGAATTGAACTTTAATGAAAAGGAAAAAAAGATTGATGCGCTCATGACCTTGAGCACGAGATTTTGTCCCATGGGTGAAAGTATTGTAGATGGTGTAACAAACAATTTGAGAATAAATTTCCCCAATTGGGATGTAGCGGTGGAATTGACATTTAATCCGCCATGGAATTATGAAATGATTTCGGAAGAAGGCCGGATTTTTTTAAACAGATAAGCCATGTTGAGTTATACATGTAAAACCGCTATAAAAGCTGTTATTTATCTAGCTTCAAAATTTGAAAGCGGTGAGAATGCTGGCCTTAAAGAAATTGCTGAGTTTATTAACGCAAGCGAGCACACTGTTGGCAAGTTATTGCAAATCCTGGTAAAGCAAGGCGTGATCAACAGTGTTAAAGGGCCTGCCGGTGGTTTTTATATCTCTAAAGAACAAAGCAGGCAAGCTATTATCAACGTCGTTGAAGCGATTGACGGGAAAAATGTTTTCAAAGAATGTGGTCTTGGTTTAAGCAAATGTTCTGCTGCCCATCCATGCCCTATTCATAACGAATACAAGGAGGCAAGAAACCTCATTGAAAAATTATTCAATACCAAAAAAATTGCAGATTTATGCGAGCCTGTTAATAACGGGGTGGCATATTTAATAGGATAACTATTAATCTGCCTGTAAAAACTACTCTTCGATTATTTTCGGTTGGTGAGACAACAACCGATAGAAAAATCCGCTGATAAAATTTCTCTTCGATTTAAATTGGAATATCTTTTCATGAGGTAATGTAAACTGGTGTTAAGTTAAGCGTGAGTCAGTGGTGAATGGTGAGAAATTCCAAATAGCATAAATTAACCCATATACTTCGCTTATTAGTCATTCTGAGAAATTATTAATCAGCTTCGAATTCACCCATTGCGCCCATTTCAGCATCAGCAAAAGAATGATCAACAAAAGTGTATCTGCCTTTTTCGGGTAAAACAAATTCCACTATTGCACCTTGTGCCGGCCCCAAATAAACAGCCTGCATCCCGACAAACTGATTTGCAGGATTACCGTCTATCCAAACTTTATCAAGAATTGTCCCTATTACATGAAAACTTGTGGCATTATTAGGTCCAACATTCAATAAATACAAGCGTATCCTCTCCCCGGCTTTTACACGAATGGCATGAATGGCATATTGATTAGCTTTCCCATTGAAAGTAACATAAGAAGGTTGCTTGTGCATTGCAGCTACCGTATCAGGTAAATATATTGAACCATCTGGTTTAACGTAATATTCATTTTGAACAATCGTAAATGAAGTATCTACCTTATCGGGAAAACCTTCCTTCGGTTCAACGATCACCATTCCAACCATGCCGGAGATCATGTGCAGTAAAACCATAGGAGTACCACAGTGATACATAAAAACCCCCGGGTAATTTGCAGTCCACATAAAACTGATCGTCTCACCCGCATTAATGCTTTTATATTTATCTGCAGGATTTACCATTGCTGAATGAAAATCTATTGAATGAGGCATCGGGCGCATTCCCATACTTACTGAAAGAGAATCGTCAGAACGGTCTGTCATCGAAAACTTAATTGTTTGGCCAACACGAACTCTCAATACAGGACCTGGTAATGAATCTCCAAAAACCCATCCGGTGAACGACACTCCTTTTGCTATCAGTATCATTTTATGCGTTACATCCATTTTCACTTCAACCGTATCGCCGTCTTCCAATGCCGGAACTGAAGGAGCATAAGCCAGCGGGCCCTTAATGCGGGTTTCTGAATTTGGCTCTGTTGAAACGACCGCTTTGGGAGAACCAAGTACTATTTTTGACTTACTGTTGCCTGGAGAATTGTTTTGGCAAGAAAAGAAAAGAATAGTCAAAGAAAGGAACACTATCTTTTTCATACTTATTCAAATAAAAAATTGTGCCAAACAGTGGAAGTAAATCCGCTGGCAGAGGTTCGGTAAATTAGGCAAATTTTACATCAAACTGAAATAGTATGGAGGTTACAACCATAGCCATAATTTCTCAACCGGGTACAGCAACAGGCTATAAAATTGACCCATTAATGGACAACTATCACGCACTGTGTAAAGTGTAAAAAATAGATCGGCAAGCGTTTAATTTTCGGTTGGTGAGACACCAACCGATAGAAAATTTCCTGCAAACTCAATACTGACAATACTTTCAAAGAACTTTTGATTACAACATTAAAACGGTAGTGAATTGAATAATAAACTTCAAATTGGTCTTTATTTAACGTCCTGGAATCTTCAGCGTTTTTAAAGCCTGCTTCAGTATTTCAATTTCCCGTTTCAGTTTTTTTGAGTGCACCTGCTTTCAGCTAATGCTATGTTAATAATGTCACTATAGCAAGCAATCTTTTCAGCAGCGTAAACGCATGCATGTATTTTTAGTTTATTCATCAGGATAAAACCCTGCGATCATTTTCAGAAATTATGGCGTGGGATTTGGGAAATTTTATACCAGCGGTTGACAAGTGGTAATAATACCTGCGGGGTGGCATTTTTGATGAACCTGCCGGCGCAAACCGGGAAATTTTAAGATTGTGATACAAAATCACCAAGCAACTATTTAACAAAAAGAAGGTGTCTATTATAGTAGTTTTTGATTATTAAAAAGGAAAGGCAGTATGAGAGATCATGCTGCTTTTTATTTGAGCGATCAGGTATTTAATAATTTCTTCCAAATAAAAGATCACTATCCGTAAATGCAGGAGCCTGCCCGGAAAAAGAAAAAGAGCAAACTAAAATTCAATTTGCTCTTTTGGGAATTACCATCAACCTGCATTTATTTATCCCAGAATATTTTTGGCGAATACAAGGTTGCTTCGGGCGTATTGGAAGTATTGAGCGAATATTCACTTTGCGGATAAAGAAAACGCCGGGGAACGCCATTCGTGCCGGCTACAGGCGTAAGTTCAGGGCTTCCTGTGCGGCGCCATAACGTCCATGCCTCAGGATTTTGATATAAGGCAATATATTCCTGTGTTGAAACGGCTGCAATCGCAGCATCTACACTTGTTGCAGGTAATGCGCCGTTGGCTGTTATATAAGCTGCTGCATCTGCGTCGCTAACGCCCAATTTTGCCATGCTTGCTTTAATGCCTTCCTGGTAAAATGCCTGCGCCTCTGCATAATTACCGGTAGATCTCAGTGTGGCTTCTGCTTTTAGAAACTCTATTTCATCGTAAGTGATGAACTCCACATGACCGTTAATATCACCATAATAACTGCCAACACCCACCTGGCTAAAATCAGAATAGGTTGGGTCGGCTGTAAGGCCTATTCTCGGGTCGTTAAGACTTGTAAGGAGGTCAACATAAGTTCCTGCACCATAATCTATGTCTGCTCTTTGCTGGTTAAACTGGTATATCGGGCCTGAAAAAGTTTCGGTGGTACCGAACTGGAATACTGCGCTCTCTCCGTTACTTTCAAAAGACATATTTGCTTCCGCTAAAGCTTCAGCCGCCATGGCTGCATTTCCTTTGCTTTGATGAATGTATAATCTTGCCTTTATACCATGTGCAAACTTTATCCAGAGAGACGGATCTCCTCCATATACCATATCATCGGTACCAGGTGTTTGGCCACCGTGATCAGGATTATTCAGTAAAGCGATGCCTGCGTCGAGCAAATTCTCTATTGTATCATATAAATTCTCCTGGCTATCATAGGCAGGATGCTGTTCACCGTCTCCCTTTAATGCCTGGGAATACGGTACATCCCCCCACTCATCCACCAATAGCTGCAGGCTATAAGCCATAATAATCCTGCCTATACCGCTATAAGCGTTGTACCCGGCGGCATCTGCTTTATTCAAAAGATCCTTGTTGTTTCCCAGTACTGAAGTGAACATATTGCCCCAGTATGTATCAAAATCTGTCGAGGTAAATATATAAGAATAATAAGCTGCGGACTGGCGCGAAAATCCAAAATCCTGCTGTACTAACAGGCTTGTAAATCGTGCCGCGTCTCCTCCCTGCGAATAGGCCAAACTCGTTTGTACTCCCGGCAAAAGGTTTGCAGGCGTAACTGTGCTGGGGGCATTGGGGTTATTATTTGCGTTTGTAAATAGTTCTTTTTTGCACGAAACCTGTGTTACAATGAGCAGTATCGCCAGGTAATAACAGCATTTATTTATTAAAGTATTCATAGTCTTTTTATTTATGTTTTTATTGCAAACCAACATTTAAACGGATACCATAGGTTTTGGCGCCGGGGTTATTAAAATAGTCAAGCCCCTGTCCATTTGCCGGGCCTGCCAAACTGGTTTCCGGGTCCACGCCTTTGTATTTTGTATGAAGGATGATGTTGCTGGCAAATACGGTAAGGCTTAAATTATTGAATGTTTTTCCGAGCATTGTTTTGGGGAATGCATACCCGATGCTGGCTTCACGTAGTTTTACAAAGGAACCTTCTTCCACATCTGATTCTGCCGGGCCGATAAAGCTGCTGCCCAGATTTTGCCAGTAATATTGGTCATATTTTGTGGTGACTGAGCCGGAAGAACCGGCGCCTGATACTTCGTCTCCGTTTGCATCAAAATGCACCACTTCGCCTGCTGCGTTCAAATGGCCTGCCATCCCCGAGAAGGTGGCATCTGATCCCCTGTTTGCCGTTTCCTTGGAGGTACCGAAATATGACATGGCGCCTCTTGTGCCATTCCATATATCACCACCCTGTCTTACATCTATCTGGAAGCCCAACGTAAATCCTTTAAAAGTCAGATTATTTATAACGGAGCCTATCCAATCCGGGTTCACATCTCCTACAATAGCATTTTGTGTGGCCACTATGGGCTTGCCATATCCCGGATCGTTTGGATCATCATTGATCAACAATGGCCCGCCAGGGAGATCATTGGGATTTTTCAGTGTTCCTGGATTTGCCCTTACATATACGCTGCCATATATTTGGCCGAAAGGTTTGCCGGCAAATGCGTCAACTTCTCCATTAACAAATCCCGCAATAAGCAATTTATCTACACCCGGGGCCAGCTCCTTCACCAGGTTTTTATTCATAGACCAATTAAGATTGAGGTCCCATGAAAAATTCTTTGTTTTCACAGGAGTGGTGTTTAGCGTTAATTCAACGCCTTGATTGGTGATCACGCCTGCATTAAGCAATTTGGAGGCGAAACCGGTAGTGTAAGCCAAAGGCACCGTAAGGATAGCATCGTTGGTTTTTGAATAATAGTAAGTGCCCGAAAAATTGATCCTGCTTTTAAAAAATCCAAGATCAAGCCCGGCTTCATAAGATTCTGTTTTTTCAGGTTTTAATTCAGGATTGCCTATCACTGAAATAGTGGAAGTTATTTGGTAGGAGCCTACAGGTACGCCATTGGAGTTTACGGGAAAGAAATCCCCGGGTGTAAATCCATCGGCAATAAGTGAAGGGCTGTAATAAGTTTGTAAGCCCTGGACAGGAGCGTCTTTACCAACCTGTGCGTAGGATAATCTTGCCTTACCAAAAGAAAGAATACCGCCGGCGTCCTTAAATGCCGGCAATTCAGTGAATACCCATGTTAAACCTGCTGAAGGATAAAAGAAATTGCGGTTGTCAACCGGCAGGGTAGAAGAAGTTTCCCTGCGGCCGGTAATATCCAGGAACAGCATATTCCTGTATGATAATTGGGCATCGCCATAAAATGCCATGGTTCTTTTTTCGCCATCAGCCTGGAGAGCTACATATGACAAAGCATTAGAAATGTCAAAGAAAGTTGGAACAATCAGGCCGTCACCGATAGTGGTACGGCTATGACTATAAGTGTAAAAATAATTATACCCTAAAAGCAGTGTACCGGTAAGATCGCTGTTGAACGTGTGTTTTAAATTGAGATTGATGTCTGAATTATACTGGTTATTAAAATATTCATTTATGATCCCTTTACCTGCAGGAAATGCATTTGAATTAATATCATAAAAGTTTTTTGCATCCTGGCCATACACATCACCCCCAAAGCGCCAGGTAGCACCTATCCAGTCAGCGAACTGGTAAGTAGCCTGGAAATTGCCAATAACACGGTTTAGTGATTCATCAAAAGGATTCCGGTTCACCGTCCAGTAAGGATTATCATAACTGGCGCCGCCACCGCGGTAGTTTCTTTGCTGTCCCGTTTCTTCGATCACATAAGCTCTCGGGTCATCTTCCGGGTTACTTAAACCAAACGAGTTATCAAATGTGGGTGGTGTACGAAGCAGGCCCAGCATAATACCCGAAGTATTGGAGCCTTGCTGCACTTTATCATTTGCAGAGTTTATATAGGTTATAGAACCTGACGCATTCAGCTTGTCCGTTAATTTAGCTTGCCCGGTAAGCGAGAAAGTGGTTTTATTATACTGAGATTTGGGAGAGATGCCTGTTTGATGCAGGTTTCCCAAAGATGCACGGAAACTTGTATTGGCTGAACCACCCGATACGGCCACATTATTGTTCAGTGCCATGCCGGTTTGGAAAAATTTGTACCGGTCGTAAGGAGTTACCGGGATTTTTGCGGAAGGGTCTGAGTTGCCTACAATATTTCCATGAGGATCCCAAACATTTGCATTTCCATCCCAGGATAAAGTATCAATTGCCGGGCCCCATGCAGTCCTCCTGTTGGCGTTACCGGTTGGTCCTGCGTAAACACCATTTGAACCCTGCGCAAATGTGTTCTGTAGCGGCGGCAAACGGTTTTCCTCGCTCCAGCCAACAGAAGAGTTAACATCAACCCGCATTTTCTGGGCGCCCAATGTACCTTTTTTGGTGGTGATGATCAAAGCGCCACTGGCGGCTTTAATTCCCCACAATGCAGTAGCAGCAGGGCCTTTTAATATTGAAATTGATTCTATATCATTTGGATTCAAATCTATTCCCCTGTTGGTAGGTTGAGTACCACCGGTTAGATTGGAACTGGCTCCGCTAACATTAGGAGTAGCTGAAGTGGGGTCATAGTTATTGATGGAATTATCAATAGGAATTCCATCCACAACCATTAAGGGCTGATTATCGCCTGTAATAGAGGTAACGCCCCTCAGGCGAATATACGTACCGGCTCCAGGATCACCGGCACTGTTAATAACCGTTACACCGGAAGCTTTACCCTGTAATTCGCTGAGCGGGTTGCCAGTGCCTGATTTATTTAATTGATCGCCACCAACGGTTTGAGCAGCATAAGCCAGCGATCTTTTTTCTCTTTTCACACCTAATGCCGTCACTACAACCTCATTAAGTGTCTGGCTTCCGCTGACAAGATGAACAGTAATAGGCGACGACGTGCTGGTTACCTGTATTTCCTGGCTTGTAAAGCTTACCGCAGAAACAACCAATGTCTCTCCGGTATTTGCCTGGATGCTGAAGTTGCCGTTTGCGTCTGCAGTTGCTCCTTTCTTTGAATTTTTTATGCTGACTGAAGCATAGGGTACAGGAGCATTTTTATCGTCAATAACAGTTCCTGTTATTGTGGATTGCGCCATGGTGCCACAACAAGTGACAAGCGCAACAAGGAATAAAATTATCTTACTCATGCAAAAATTTTTTAGTGAAGTGTTATGAAAAAACGAAATGTGATAAACGCATTCATGAATGACACTGTGTTACTACAGTGTGCTGTTATTCACCTTTGCCAAAAAAACCAAAGCAGGATATTTTCAGACTAAAGGCGGGAAAATGACTGCTGAACTTTTTCTGAAAATCCGGGTAATCCGCAGTTTTTTGGCTTGAGTAATAAAAAACCTGTTTTTAGTTGCTTAAAACCGCAATTCAGTTGAAGCTTATTGCGATGCTGCCGTTGAATCGTGCATTTTCCTAAGAAATATTATATAAGTGGGAAAATGATCGCTGTAGCCGCCGCGGTAAGTATTCCCATCCCAGGTGCGCATAGGATATCCTTTATACTTACCAATATTTTCCACCAGGTATTCTTTATTGAAAATATGTTGCCGGTAAAAGAAATATCCGGGTTGATCTTTATCGAGCCATGAATAACTTATTATGATCTGGTCGAACAAACCCCATGCATCGTTGTATGCAAGCGTACCGATCCCTTTTTTATACAGGTCAACCCAGGGATTATATAAACCGCCAGGATGCACTTCTGCTATCTTCCCTTTTGCGCCCAGCACTTTTGTGATGCTTTCATTAATGGGGTCGTCATTCAGATCGCCCATAACAATGACCTTTGCGTTGGGCTCATATTTTTTAATGGAATCAATAAAACTTTTATCAACCTGCGCTGCAGCGGCACGGCCGGGAGCGCTGCGTTGTTCCCCGCCTACGCGGCTCGGCCAGTGATTAACGAAAACATGAATGGTGTCGCCATCTAAAATTCCTTTCACCCATAAAACATCCCTGGTAAAAAAACTTGATTTTGCGCCTTCCGGCAACCGGACAAATAATTTTTTGCTGCTCAACACGGTAAAATATTTTGGATTATACAACAGTGCAACGTCAACACCACGAATGTCTCTGGAATCGTAATGCACGATGGCATAATTGCGGTCTTTTAATAATGGATGATGAATAAGATCAGTCAATACGGTATCATTTTCAATTTCTGCTACGCCGATGATAGCAATACCATCCCGATTTATTTCTGTCCCTATTTCTGAAACCACCGTGGCAAGATGCTGAACCTTTGTGCGATAAATTTTACCGTTATAGTTTTTAGCGCCGTTGGGTAAAAAATCTTCATCATTAATGTTAGGGTTATCAATAGTGTCGTAAAAATTTTCAAGGTTATAAAAAGCCACGACAGCAGGTTTGTAGGATTGCTTTTGTGCCGATGTATGCAGGCAGCAGGCAAAAGCCATTAAGAGTAAAAGGGAGGGTTTCATTTTGGTTGAATTAATCTGTAAACAAAATAAGCAATTCCATTTATTTTATTTGAGATCGGTAAAAAAATAAAATTATATTTGGTTATTCAACCATTTTCAACCTTCAACTCTATGACCAGATTAACTCCAACTGCTTTATGCATCATGCTGTTAATTAATGCAGCCTGTCAGACAGATTCAATTACCATAACACTTAATGATTCAATTCCAAAAAAGGATTCATTGCTTATTGAAGATTTAAAAGATAACATGACAGATAATATACCTGTCGTTATCCTGGATGATAATAATTTGAACGATGAGGGCACGCAGAATATTTCTTCCTTGCTCACTGCAGGAAAAGATCCTTTCTATAATGCGGCAACATTCAATTTCAGTGCAGCGCGTTTTCGCATACGTGGCTACAATGCAGATCTCTCCGGAACATACATCAATGGCATTCCAATGGACAATCTCGATAATGGGTACACGCCTTTTGGATTATGGGGCGGATTGAATGATGTATTCAGGAGCCGTGATATAAACATCGGAATCCGGTATAACACTTTTGCCTTTGGCGATATTGGCAGCACAACAAATATGGATGTTCGTGCCAGCAAACAAAGACCGCAAACAAATATTGGTTACGCTTATTCAAACCGCAGCTATAATCACCGTATCATCTTTACACACAGTACAGGCCTGAATAAAAATGGCTGGGCATTTACTATTTCAGGTAGTTGGCGATATGCCGGCGAAGGTTATGTTGACGGAACTTATTTTAATGGATATAGCTGGTTTGCGGCGGTAGATAAAAAGCTTGGGCAGCGGCAGATTGTATCGCTTATCGCATTTAGTGCCCCTGCTGAAAGCGGAAGGCAAGGGGCGGCAACACAGGAGATGATGGATATTGCGGGAACACATTATTATAATCCTTCCTGGGGTTATCAAAATGGTAAGAAAAGAAATGCCAATATCAGTAAAACAAATCAGCCTGTAATAATTCTTACACATGATTTCCGTATCAACAATAAAACAAATATTACCACATCTTTAAGTTATTCCTTTGGTGAACGTTCTTATTCGGCGCTTGACTGGTACAATGCTCCCGATCCGCGTCCTGATTATTATAAGTATCTGCCAAGCTATTACAAAGATGATCCCATACAGCAACAACAGGTTTACGATAACTTAAAGAACGAAGCAGCAAGGCAGATCAATTGGGATAATTTATATAACATCAACCGCGAAAACACAACGGCTGTTTACAATGCAAATGGTGTTGAAGGGGATACAGTTTCCGGTAACCGTTCTTATTACATACAGGGACAAAGAGTGACCAACAGCCAGCGTTTTATTTTTAATACGGTGCTAAATACGCGTTTAAATAATCATATTGATCTTACTGCAGGTGAAAGCTATCAGTCAACCAATAACAATTATTTTCAAAGCATAAAAGATTTGTTAGGGGGGAGCTTCTGGGTTGATATCAACCAGTTTGCACAACGCAGTTTTCCTTCTGATAATGATGCTTATCAAAACGATCTTAATCATCCCAACCGCATTGTAAAAACCGGTGATAATTATGGCTATAACTACAATATTAACATTGACAAAGCTGCAATATGGAGCCAGTTCGTTTTTAAATTCCCGCGTATAGATTTTTTTATTGCAGGTGAAGGCTCGCAAACGATCTTTAAAAGAACAGGCAACGTAAAGAATGGCTTGTTTCCCGATAATTCTTACGGCAGATCATCGCCAAATATATTTTACAATTACTCGGTAAAAGGCGGTGTTACTTATAAGATAAACGGTAGAAATTATTTGTATGTAAGCGGCGCTTTGCTTACACGGTCGCCTTATTTTGAGGATGCTTATGTATCACCGAGAACAAGGGATGTATTGCAGGATAGTTTATGCAGCGAAGCTATTCAGACATTAGAAGGGGGTTATATTTTAAATGCGCCAAAGCTTAAAATTCATTTCGTTGGTTATTACACGCAAATGAAGCATGGCTTTAATGTGATCACATTTTATCATGACGGCTTCCAGGATTTTGTAAACTATGCGCTCAGTAATATTGATAAATTATATTTTGGCGGGGAATTCGGATTTGAAGCAAACATTGCCCGCAACATTACTATAAGCGGTGCTGCTGCTGTTGGGAGATATTATTACAACAGCAGGCAAAATGCAGTAACAACCGTTGATAATACGGCTGCTGTTTTAAGCGCCGAAACAATATTTTCAAATAATTATCGCATCCCTTCAACTCCGCAGGAAGCTTACAATTTTACAATAAGCTATCGTTCACCCAAATTCTGGTTTCTGAGTTTAACCGCGAATTATTTTGATTATACCTGGCTTGATTTTAACCCTCTGCGAAGAACAACATTAGCTACTGAGAACTTAGATACAAAAAGCGAAATTTTTCATAGTGTTATTGATCAGCAGCAATTGGCTGCTCAATATACCATTGATGCATTTGCAGGTTATTCGTGGAAAGTTCCGCATACTTATATTGGTTCAGGATTTCATAAAAAGCCATTATATATTTCTATGTATGCCGGTATAAATAATATTTTGAATAATAAGAATATTATTTCCGGGGGATATGAACAAATGCGATATGATTATTCAACGTCCGACATCAATAAATTTCCGCCAAAATATTATTATGCTTACGGTATAAACTATTTCGCCAGCATTGCTTTACGTTTCTGATCAACCTTAAAACTTCTCACATGAAAAATTCGATCCTGATCATCAGTATTTTGACTTTTGTTATAGGCATTCTTATTGTGTTTTCCTGCAATAAAAAATTCGACGAGCCTCCTGCGTATGTTGCACCTGATCTTCAACCCACTTTAACTATCGAGCAACTAAAAGCGATGCATACCGCCGGTAGCGCTGAATCAATAACTACAAATGATATTATCGAAGGTGTTGTAATTGCCAACGATTCATCCGGGAATTTTTATAAGCAAATAATTATTGAAGATTCTACTGCAGGTATTGCAATAAATATTGATGATTACAATTTATACACATCTTATCCTGTAGGCAGAAACGTTTTTGTAAAGCTGAACGGACTGATCTTATACGATGATAATAAACTTATTCAAATCGGCGGCAGCAAAGACGCCAATAACAATATCAATCCTATTGCAGCTCCGTTAAAGAATCAATATATAATTAAAGGCGCTGATAATGTCCCCGTTGTCCCTACAGTCGTTGACGTGAGTGATTTGAATGACAGTTACCAAAACATGCTGATACAATTAACCAATATGGAATTTAATGAAGCAGACACTGCCAAGACTTATGCAGATACCTCTGCTTCAAAGAACGCGGTAAGTTTTGTTTTGAAAAATTGTTCAAACAAAAGCATCACATTACGCAACAGTGGTTTTGCAAGCTTTGCGGGAGCCAACGTACCCAACGGTAATGGAAACATAACCTGTATTTATTCTGTTTATAATACAAGCAAACAAATTTTAATCCGGGACACAAATGATGTACAGTTTAATAACACGCGTTGCAATGGCGGGCCTGCAATACAAACTTCCATTGCAAACATTCGTAGTATGTACAAGGGTAATGATATAAAACTTGGTGCCTATAAGATCGGCGGTGTGGTTATTTCTGACGCGGCTAATAAAAATATTGCTTCTGGCAATGTAGTGTTACAGGATGGCAATGCAGGCATCGCTGTTTATTTGGGTGGAACGATACCATACAACATCGGCGATTCCATTGTGCTTGACATAACAGGCGATTCATTGCAAAACTATAATGGCTCGCTTGAAATTAAAGCTTCACCGGGTACTATAAAACCAACGCCCATTGCAACAGGAAGAATAGTTATTCCGCAACAAATATCTATTTCTCAATTGAACTCCAATCTTTCAGACATTGAATTCACGTTAATAAAAATTACTAATGCAATTGCAAGTGGCGGCAATAATTATGCGGGCAACAGAACCCTTACCGATGCTTCAGGCAGCATTGCGTTATTCACTTCTTCATCCGCAACATTCGCCAATGATAATTTGCCAACGGAGAAAAGCGACTGGATAGGTTTCGGAAAATTTTTTGGAAGTGTAAAAGAATTTACTATTCGTAACACAACTGATGTTACTTCTACGGGTAGTGGTAGCATTACCGATGGAATTGAGTTAACCACATCTCCATTTACACTGAACTTCGACAACATCGCTGCAGGATTGCCACAAGGTGTGTTTGTAAAATTATCTTCTTCCTCCACATCTATTGGAACCGATGGAGTTTTCAGTGGTAATCAATCATCCTGGAGCAATACTTCATCAGGATTTAAAAACTTTGCGAGTGCCACGGGTTTGAATGCTGCGAGTGATGCAACTGCGCAGAATGCATCGGTTAACAGGGCGCTTGGTATTAAGCAAACCAGCACCACTGGTTTTGATCCCGGTGCTGCTGTCCTATTTCAAATAAACAATACAACGGGTAAAACAAATCTTGCATTGAGCTTCCTGCTTCAATCATTGGATGATGGCATTGGACGCACAACAGTATGGCAGGTTGATTATGCTATGGGAAATAATCCAGCATCGTTTATTCCTGTTACTACATTACCAACAACAATAATAACCGGACCGGTGTTCGGGAGCACACCTGTTACAACAAGTTTTGGAAATGCACTGGATAATAAAAGCGATAAGATATGGATTCGCATTGTAACATTAACGGCGACAACAGGGAGCGGGAGCCGCGCTGCAACAGGCATTGATGATATACAAATAAGCTGGAAGTAAACAGTTTCATTAATCCGATAACAACCGATAACAGGACCTAAATGAAACCGATTTGATCTGTCTAAAAACGAATAATTTATGCCGGAGTTATTAAGAATTTTTGGGTTAAGATTTTTCTTTTATAGTAACGATCATTGGCCTCCGCATGTACATGTCAGAAATGCTGATGGTGAAGCAAGATTTGCAATGCAGCCTGTTGAATGTATCGAAAACCATGGCTTAAAAAACAAAGATCTGTATCTTGCAGAATCAATAATTGAAGAGAATCAACAGATTTTTCTTGAGCGTTGGAACGAATTTTTTAATAAATAGTTGCATGGAATTTTTCGAATACAAAGCGTCTAAAGTGTGGCTTACACCCACAGATATATTTGTGGAATTAGAAGATGGCAGGCAGGCATCTTTACCTATCAAAAATTTTCCGCTTTTATTAAATGCCTCGCAGGAGGAACGCGAAAAATTTGAAATAATAAAAGGCTATGCATTGCACTGGCCGAGTTTAGGAGAAGACCTAAGTGTATCAGGTTTTTTTGAGCAAACAAAAAAGAACGATCCAAAACATTCACAGACGTTTTCCGCTTAACGGGCATCTACTGCAATCCTCCATGGCCGCGATACAGTTTTACGGGGCCGTCTAATTTTAATTTGAGCACAGTAACGTATTCATCCTGTACATTGGGTGGAACAGTTATATACACTAAACCAGGTATAGGGCTCCATGAAATTTTTCCTACAATTTTATGTGTCAGCGATGTATTACTACCCAACACGGTTATGTTTTCAATTTTGTTTGATAATCCCTTTATGACAACATCGCCGGTAACTTTTCCTGGAAGGAATAAATACAGGTTGGTTGAATCTTTTGAAAGTGTGGTCGGCCCGTAAAAATGTCCCTGTGCTATTCCGCCGACAGTACCAAATATGGCTTCAGCATGTTTCCGGTTCCATTTTCCTAATTCTTTTAAAATATTAACCTGTTGTTCCGGTATCGTACCATCAGCTTTGGGACCAATATCCAATAATAAATTTCCTCCGTTTGATATTACATCAGCAAAAATGGTGATCACTTCATAAGGTGTTTTCCAGTTGTCATCGTTCAAATGATAACCCCAGTTATCGTTGGTCGTCATGCATAGCTCCCACCAGTTATAGTTAGGGCGGCTGACAGGAAAATTTTGTTCCGGTGTTTCATAATCGCCATAGCCCTGCAGCCTGCCATTAATAATGGTGTTGGGATTTTTAGCCAAAAGTATATGTCGTACTTTTTCAGATTCCCATTCTTCGGCGCTATGTTCCCAGTCGCCATCAAACCACCAAAGATCAGGGTTGTAATTCTCCGATACTTCTTTTATCTGGCTTTGAAAAAAATGACGGAAACGGTTCCACCTGTCATAATCATCTGTAACCTTATACCGGCTGGTGTCTTTTAAAAACCCCGGGTAATCGGGATAACTCCAATCTATCAGCGAGAAATAAGCGCCGCATTTGATACTGTCTTTTCTTAAAGCATCAAAAAAAGGTTTTAAAACATCTCTTTTGGCTGGTGTATTTTTCACAATACTGTAGTGGTTCTGTTTGGTATCCCAAAGTGCCACGCCATCATGATGTTTTGTTGTGATCACACTGTAACGGGCGCCACTTTCTTTAATCAGGCCCGCCCATTGCTGCGGATCATAATTTTTTGCGGTGAAGCCATCCAACTGCTTTATATAATCCTGCCAGCTTATTTTCTTATTGAAAAAGCTCCAGCTTTCATCCACGCCTCCAACGGAATATATACCCCAGTGAATAAAAATACCAAGCTTGGCATCAGAAAACCACTGCATCTTTTTGGCAATATCTGCAGGCGCTATTTTTTGTTGGGCGATAGTATACACAGGAATAAACAGGAGGAAAACAACTAATCTTTTCATTTTATAAACAACTTAAATTAAGGCTGCAATAATAAGGGCATTGGAGTAATGCTGCAACTTATTTATTCATACCGTAAGGCAATAATGGGATTCAGCCTTGAGGCCTTAATGGCAGGCCATAAACCTGCAAGCAAACCTACGCCGGAACAGATGAGTATTCCGGCAATTACCCATGCCCATGGAATGGTAAACCCGGCATTTAACAGTAAGGCAAATATGTTCCCTATGATCACGCCCAATATGATCCCGAACAGAGCGCCGAGCAAACTGATGATAACAGATTCAAAGAGAAATTGCTGGCGTATATTCCTTCGCTTGCCGCCGAGCGCTTTTATAAGGCCTACTTCCCGGGTGCGCTCATTCACTGACACAAGCATGATATTCATTAACCCGATGGCAGCACCGATCAGCGTGATAAGGCCAATGGCGCCGGCAGCTGCCTGTATGCTGCTTAAAAGACTAATAAAAGTTGTCGCCAGTTTATCGCTTTTTTCAATGGTGAAATTATCGGCATCGGTCGGCAGTAACTTACGCACATTTCTGAAAACCGCAGTCGCCTCATTCACTGCGCCGCTTATTTGCGAAACATCATTTGCCAATACTCCTATCAGATAGGAATTACCGCTAAGACCTGTGCGCCTTACATTATTGTAGGAGGTGATCACAACATTATCCGCACGCAACAAGGCGCTTGAGCCTTTAGCTTTCAGCACCCCGATCACCCGGTACGGTGTTCCGCCAACGTTCACAAATTTATCCACGGCTTTGTCTTTGAACTGCCCGAATAATTTGGTAGCCACATCGCTGCCAAGCAAGCAAACATTACGGCCGCTTTGTACATCCAGCAATGAAAGGTTTCTGCCGGTTTCTACTGTAAAGCCATTAACTGCAAGATAGTTTTCATCGCCGCCGGTGAGCCTTACATTTGGATTTGTTTTCTTATCCTTATAATGCACTTCGTAATTATTGAAACCGCTCAATGAAATACATACAAGCGAATTATAATGAAATTTTTGTTTGAATGTTTCCGCTTCATACAATTGTATATACTTGTCAAGGTTTGATTTCTTAGACTTTTTTGTTTTATCAACTTTTTGATTGTCGTTGCCATTATCAAAGCGAAAGCGTTCCCTGTAAGCAATTGTGAATCCGTTGGCGCCCATTGTAGAAAAGCTGTCACGCAGGCCTTCGTTCATCGACTGTATAGCTGTTATAATTCCAATCAATGCCATTATTCCAAAGGCTATGATAGCAACTGTGATACCGGTCCTGAGTTTATTGCTTCGTACTGTGTTGAAAGCAAGGCCAAAAGAATCTTTTAATGTCATGTGCGTGGATGATCGATCTTGAATCGTGAAGGTAGCGAGTTACATTTATTTGTAATAGAATTTTATGTGAAAGGTAATTGAATGCTGCTAAGTCAGTTACGCGTGGTAAGGATCATTACGCACTTTCACGCTTGCTGGTTTGCTGAAGCTCTAAAAATACAACCAGTTAAATAATGCCTGTGGGAATACCCCGATAATTATAACCAGGGCAGCGAGTAGGACCAGGCCAATTTTAAAGCTGCCGTTAATGGTTTCGGTTTGCGGTTCGCCTGGTTTAAAATACATGGCTTGTATAACGCGGAAGTAATAATAAACACTCACTGCTGCAAATAACACTGCTACAACAACCAACCATGTGTACGTTCCGGTCGCTACTATTGCGGCAAGCATATAATACTTCGCCAGGAATCCGGCAGTTAAGGGAATGCCTGCGAGAGAAAGCAGGAAGACTGTATTGGTTGCTGCCAGCACAGGCTGTGTTTTGGCAAGGCCATTGTATCCGTCAAAAGTCACATCTTTCATTTTGACCAATACAGCAAATAAGCCAATGGTTGCAAGACAATAAGCTGCGGAATACATGAGCAGGCCTTTGCCTGCATAATCGTTCAGGCTAAATAATGCAATAAGCATAAAACCTGCCTGGGCTATACTCGAATAGGCAAGCATTCGTTTCACGCTTTGCTGAAACACCGCAGTTATATTGCCGAACAATAATGTGGTAATGATGATAACGGCAAACAGGAGCTGCCAATCAATGGCCGTGGAAGTAGCGGTCATCCTTACATAACATAATTTCAGAAATGCTATAAAGCCTGCAACTTTTACAATGGTTGCCATGAACGAGGTGAATACACCCGGAGCGCCGTCATAAACATCGGGTGTCCAGAAATGAAATGGCGCCGCTGAAACCTTGAATGCCATTGATACCATCAGTAACAGTAAGCCTATGATCTCTAAAAATGAAACTCCTTTGTAGAGCCCGGATTCGGTTCTGGTTATATCCATAGAGAAAGTTCCGGTGCCACCATACATTAAAGCAATGCCCATTAGCATCAGGCCCGTTGAAAAAGAGCCCATCAGGAAATATTTTAATGCTGCCTCGTTGCTTTTAAGATTGCGTTTATCGCTGCCGGTTAAAATGTACAGGGGAATAGAAAGAATTTCAATTCCTAAAAACAGCATTAATAAATTATTGTATGCGGAAAGAATAGCAACTCCGCAAAGCACGAAAAATATCAGTACAAAATATTCGGCAATATTATTTCCAACCCGTTCAATATCTTTTCCTGTAAGTAAAACATACAGCAGCGTTGAAATAATGGCAATTGAATTAAATACAAAGCCAAAACGCGTATAGACAAGCATGTTATGCGTATCAATATGAAAAATTGCAGTGCCGTTTGTATCCATAACATTTACAGCAAGCAATAACAATAAACCAACTGCAGCAATGTGCCGGAAGCTTGATTTATTGGCTACAAGAAAGCTGCAAAACATCATTATAGCACCCCATCCTGCTGAAAATATAATCGCATTCATATTGATCTGTTAAGGAATTTTGGTGATAACCATTTCCGTGCCTTGTGTTAAGTTTAATATTGGTTGCGGATAAACACCAAACACCACAACAATGATCACCAATATTACCAATGCTGCATTAACATTGAAACTGCTGTCATGGGCTGTTTCAGTTAATGCAACTGTATTTCCATAAAATATTTTTTGAATCATGTTCAACGTATATACGGCAGCCAGTATGATACTTATTCCTGCAATGCCGGCTATTACCGGGTTATACCTGAACAAGCCATTAAACATGAGGAATTCGCCTATAAAAGCATTGGTCAACGGCAGTGCCACATTTGCAAGCCCCATTACAACCAATAAAATTGCCAGGGTAGGGGCTCGTTGTGCCAGTCCTCCTAATTCACTAAATTTCCTGGTGCCCATGTTTTTTTCTATTGCATCTGCAACAATCCACAACCCTATAATGTTTATGCCATGGTTAAACATTTGTATAATCACACCCTGGGTACCCGCCTGCTGGCCGGTGAATAAAGCGGCGCACATCAAGCCAATGTGTGCAATAGATGAATAGGCTATCAGTCTCTTTAGATCATCCTGTTGTATAGCGATCAATGAAGCATACAACATACCAATTACAGCAAGAATTATAATGAAGGAACCGTTTGTTTGCGATGCATGCGGAAACACGGGGAGCAGCCAGCGGATCACTGCAAATACGCCCATTTTGACCATAACACCGCTTAACATCATTGTAAATGCTGTGGGCGACTGTTCATAGGTGTCAGGCTGCCAGGTATGCAGCGGAAAGACGGGCATCTTTATCGCAAGCGCTATAAAAAACAGCCAGAACATCCAGTTTTCCTGTGATGCTGAAAGTTTTGCATGATAAAAAGATTGCAACGCGAACGAATGGTCTGCTGTTTTAAAATAAACAAATAAGATAGCAATAAGCATTAACAGCGAGCCAACGAAAGTGTAAATGAAAAATTTGAATGTAACCTGGATGCGTTTTTCGCCGCCCCATATGGAACACAGAAAATAGGCAGGTATTAATGCGAGCTCCCAAAAGAAATAAAACAGTAATGCATCCATAGAAAGAAATACACCCAACATTCCCGCCTGGCATAAAAACATCAACCCATAAAATTTGCCCGTATTGGAGTAGGAATTTTTATAAGTAGCCGTAATAATTATGGGTAATGACAGCGCAGTAAGCAACGAAAGAATTTTACTTAAGCCATCCAGGCCCAGGGTGATCCTGCTTCCGAGGTCGGGCATCCATGCTGCATCATAATGCAATTGAGCAGTTTGATTTGAACATACACCTGTTATTGCGAGCACCAGGGTTATGCAGGAGACAAGGAGTGAAAAGACTTTGGCGGTATTTTCATTCCTGATGAATAAAGCAATTAAACCACCAATTACAGGAACAAGTATGAGTGATAAAGCAATCATGCTTATTAAAATATTTTTTGAAAGAATTTAATGATATCCGCCTGGTTCCAGAGTACCGCCCACAAGATCGCAATTGAAAAAACCATATATAGGATATAGGTGCCCACCTTCCCGTTCTGCACCAATCTTAGTCTCCTGGATGAGTATTGAATAAAAGTGCCCACTCCGTTCACAAAGCCGTCAATACCCGATTTATCGATAACATTTTTAAAAAAGCTGCCGAGATAAGCCAGTGGATTTACAACCAGCGCATCATAAATTTCATCTATATACCATTTGTTGGCTAATACTTTTCCAAAACCAGCGGGTTCATCCAGTTCGGGCTTTTTAGTATATTTTGACAATGCAATCAAAATGGCCAGTGCAGCCACACCGATAGAAATTGCCATTAGCATGAATTCTTTGCTGCTGCCTAATTCATGCACTGCCTCCGCATTCTCTGTTTTCAGAACCGGCGCCAGGAAGTGATGTAATTGCTGTTCGCCGCCCAAAACTTCCGGTACATTTACAAAGCCGCCAATCACACTTAATATACCAAGAACCAACAGTGGTGTTGTTATAGCAATGGGGCTTTCATGTAAATGATGTTTTTGCTCTTCGGTTCCCCTGAACGTTCCCAGGAATGTTGTGGCATATAAACGGAACATATAAAACGCCGTCATCCCTGCGCCAATAACACCTAAGACCCAATACACAGGATTTTTTGCGTAGGCTGCTGCGAGGATCTCATCTTTTGAAAAGAAACCGCTGAAGGGCGGGATGCCGGAAATAGCAATACAACCCGCCAAAAAGGTTATGTGCGTTACCGGTAAATATTTTTTTAATCCACCCATGTAACGAATGTCCTGCTGGTTATGAATTGCATGAATAACAGAACCTGCGCCAAGAAATAATAAAGCTTTAAAAAAGGCATGTGTCATTACATGAAATACAGCACCGGTATAAGCGCCAACGCCCAATCCCAAAAACATATAACCTAACTGGCTCACCGTTGAATAAGCCAGCACTTTTTTGATATCATTTTGTTTGATAGCAATGGTTGCTGAAAACAGTGCTGTAGCTATCCCAACTATGGCAACAAGATTTCCGGCAACAGCACTTGCAGAATATAAAACATTACTGCGTGCCACCATATAAATACCTGCAGTAACCATTGTGGCAGCATGGATAAGGGCAGAAACAGGAGTGGGGCCGGCCATGGCATCAGGTAACCATGTGTATAAAGGAATTTGCGCGCTTTTGCCCATGGCGCCGATAAACAATAAGACAGTTATACCTGTTATGTCTGTCGGAGAAAGTTGGGACACATCCGAAAAAACATCATTGTAATTTGCCGTTCCCAATTTTGCCAGCAGCCAGAAAATGCCCAACAAAAAACCCAGATCGCCGATGCGGTTCATTACAAAAGCTTTCTTAGCTGCGTAGTTATAACTATCATTTTTAAACCAGTACCCGATCAATAAATAAGAGCATAATCCAACGCCTTCCCAACCAATGAACATAATAACGTAGTTGGCGCCTAAAACCAATAACAGCATGGAAAAAACAAACAGGTTGAGATAAGAGAAATACCGCGCAAAATGACCAGGCTCTTCTTCATGCATGTATGACGTTGAGTACACATGAATCAGAAAACCAACACCGGTTATTATTAATAAGAATAAACAGGAGAGCTGGTCAACCTGGAAAGCAAAATCAATTTTAAAGGCAGGGATATTTATGAATTGAAATAAAGGTTCAACAGGCAAGACGCCTCCTGATTTTACGTTTAAGAATAACACAAGGCTAACAATAAAGGAAGCCAATATTACTCCACTGCCGATAAGGCCTGTGAACGTTTTTGATAACGAGTTTCTGAAGATCCCATTGACCAAAAAACCTATTAAAGGGAAAAGCGGAACTAAATAAACCATAAAGTTACTCCCGTCCCCTGAAGGGAAGTTTTGTTGTGAAACGCCAAACGTCAAACGTGAAAATGCTCACCTCTCACATCTCAGCTTTCACCTCTTATTTATACAATAGTATTACTAAAACTTTTCAACTAGTGTTAAGTTAATCGTGAGTTGTCAGGTGGTGAATGATGAGTAATCACCCTAAATAAGCGGTATTCACTCACAACTGACCACTCACCACTCACAAACTGAAACGTCATATTTTGCTTAACATAGCACTAGTACTCTATCTTAATTTTTCAGCCTGTTCAAAAAATTCACATCTGTTGAGTGCACATTACGGTACATCATTACAATAATTGCCAGTCCAACACTTACTTCTGCTGCGGCAACCACCATGATAAAAAATACGAACAACTGTGCATCCGTTCCAATATTCAGCGGTGCGCTTTTATTACCGGCATTACCCAGCGAATAATGCATTTTCGAAAATGCTACCAGCATAAGGTTCACTGAATTCAGCATTAACTCTATGCACATAAAAATAATGATGGCATTGCGGCGTATTAATACACCGGCTACGCCTATGCAGAAAAGTGTTGCTGCTAAGACTATGTAATATTGAATTGGCATAAATTAATTTGAAAATTCACAATTTGAAAATTTGATAATAATTAGTTCAAGTGTGCTAATTTTAAAATTAACACATCTTCAAATTTTCAAATTATTCCTTCTTCCCGATCACCACCGCCCCAACCATCGCACTTAAAAACAATATACTGCTTAGTTCAAATGGAACAACATATTGTGTAAATAATGCCTTACCCAAATTTTGAATAAGGCCGATATCACCTTCATTCATTAATGCCTGCCTGCTTTTTAATTCTTCTGCTGAACGAACTGCGGAAACCATCACGGTGAGCAAAAGGCAACCCGCAATAATACCCGCTAATTTCAGCAACAAATTTTTCTGAGGCTCGGTAGTACTGTTTAAGTTCATCAGCATAATCACGAATAAAAACAATACCATAATGGCGCCGGCATATACAATTAAATTGACTATCGCAAGAAATTGCGCATTCAATAAAATATAGTGCCCGCTTATAGCAAAGAAAACCACTATAAGCCAAAGCACACTGTGAACAGGATTTTTACTGATTAATACCATCAATGCGCTGAACAATGCCAACGCGCTTAAAAGCCAAAATAATATTTCGGTAGCAGTCATCAGTTATTTGTTCTTTTTGTTGATCTCTCTTAAGCCTTTTGCTTTTTCAAATTCTTCAGGCTGTGTTTTAGGATCAGGAATCAACAGATCTTGTTTGTTATAAATAAAGTTTTTCCTGTTGTACGCAGACGGCGCAAATGTTTCAGAAAGATAAATTGCGTCTTTAGGACAGGCTTCTTCGCAAAAACCACAGAAAATACAACGCAGCATGTTTATTTCATACTTAGCTGCATACTTTTCTTCACGATATAAATTTTCTTCGCCCGGCATGCGTTCCGCTCCTTCCATTGTTATAGCCTCAGCGGGGCATGCTAATGCGCATAAGCCACAGGCAGTGCATCGTTCCCTTCCTTCTTCATCACGATTTAAAATCTGAACTCCGCGGAAAACAGGGCTGAATGGCCTTTTTTGTTCAGGATATTGGATAGTTACTTTCTTTTTAAAAAAATGTTTCAGGGTGATGAGCATTCCTTTAAAAATATTCCATAAGTAAATGCTTTCGAGGAAAGTCATCGGCTTACGGTCTACCGGTTTTGCTCTGCTGGTTAATGTTGTCATTTATTAAAAAAGGTTTGCAAAAATATTTTTTATAATTAGTTGACCAACTTTTTCTCTTGTTATTAAACACTATTGTGAATATGTTATTATGCGAGTGCTCATCGCTTTATTTAGACCACCACAAAATAATACCGCCAGTTACCAGCATGTTTGCCAATGCCAGCGGAATTAATTTCTTCCATCCGAGATTCATTAATTGGTCGTAGCGGAATCTCGGTACTGTCCACCTTATCCACATAAATAAAAATATAAAGATTGCAATTTTTATAACAAAACAAATGATGCCTGCAACAGCCAGCCAGTTGCCCCAGCCTGTATGCGCAGTCTCATCAAAAAACGGGATATCGTAACCGCCAAAAAATAAAGTTGCCATTATTGCGCTGCTTATAAACATGTTCACATATTCGGCAAACAAATAAAAACCAAGCTTCATGGAAGAATACTCCTGGTGGTATCCCATATTCAACTCACTTTCTGCTTCAGGCAGATCAAACGGAGTTCTGTTACATTCAGCCAGTGCACAAATAAAAAATATTAGGAAGGCAAGCGGCTGTTTAAAGACATACCACCAGTGTGATTCTATTTGCTGTTCAACGATTGTTTTCAGACTTAAACTGCCGGTCACCATTAACAAAGAAATTAATGCGATACCCATGGCAAGTTCATAACTGATCACCTGGCTTGCACCACGCAAAGCGGCAAGCAAAGAAAACTTATTGTTTGACGACCAGCCGCCGATCATAATGCCATATACTCCCAAACTGACCACTGCAAATACATAAAGAATTCCAATGTTTACATCTGCGATCTGTAGAGAAATAGTTCTACCGAAAAGGTTTATATCGCCGCCCCAGGGCACAACGGCACAGGTCATCATTGCAGTAAGCATCGCAAGCGATGGTCCTAATATGAATAATGTTTTATTGGAATGGCTTGGGATAATCTCTTCTTTAAAAAATAATTTGCCGCCATCTGCCAGCGGTTGTAAAATGCCAAAGGGTCCTGCCCGGTTCGGGCCAATCCGGTCTTGCATAAAGGCGGCTATCTTTCTTTCTGCATAAGTTTCATACATGGCAACCACCAATGAAACCGACACGATGATAGCGATGAGAATAAGTTTTTCCAGCAGTAATATCCAGTCTATAGTTAGCAGATTAATCATTATTGTTTAGTTTTTTTACTTCAAAATCTTCGCTGTGCGCCGGTCCTTCGATCAGATCAAGCCTAACCCCGGGTTCATTTACCTCACTTACTGCGTGGATATCCAACATATATCTTGGTTTGGCGCCATCCATTACTTCTTCCAGGAATTCAGGTGGTTTCATTAAACCGACATATTTATTTTGTGCGATAACCGATTGCCTGTTCACTTTTGTTACACCTTCGATTACCCAATCACCGGTATCCTTTTTTTCAAACCTGCATTCATTGCATATCCAGCCTGTTTTCCCGTTTGATGCAATGGCAACTTCGCCCCATGCGTCTCTGCGCGCAGTAACGCGGAATACTTCGTCACCACGCATCCATAGTCTTACTTCCCCACAGCATTTCGGACAATCGCGGTGTGCATCTACCGGCTTGGTAAACCATACACGGTTTTTAAAACGAAAAGTGCGGTCGGTTAAAGCGCCTACGGGACAAACATCAATCACGTTCCCTATGAAGTCATTATCCAGGCTCTTTTCAATATAGGTAGCTATTTGGGAATGATCCCCTCTGTCTAAAACACCGTGTTCTCTTTTTTGTGTTAATTGATCCGCGGCAAACACACAACGATAGCAAAGAATACAACGTGTCATGTGCAATTGTATGTAGGGGCCCAACGTATGTTTCTCAAACGTTCTGCGTTTGAATTCATAACGCGTACCTTCTTTGCCATGATTAAAGCTCAGATCCTGCAGATCACATTCACCAGCCTGGTCGCAAATAGGGCAATCAAGCGGATGATTAATTAAAAGCATTTCAACAACGCCTGCTCTTGCTTCTATCACTTTTTTGGAAGTGATATTTTTTACTTCCATACCATCCATTACCGTGGTCCGGCAGCTTGCGACCAACTTGGGCATTGGACGCGGATCCTTATCTGAGCCTTTACTTACTTCAACCAAACAGGTTCTGCATTTGCCACCGGTATTTTGCAATTTTGAGTAATAACACATGGCAGGCGGAGCGACATCGCCACCGATCTGCCTGGCAGCATTTAAAATAGTAGTGCCGGCAGGAACCTCTATGGTTATATTGTCAATGGTTACTTTAAATAATTGTTGTTCAGGCATTTCTTAACTCGTTTATATCCACGTTGTAATTTTTATTTTTCAGTAATTCTATCCATCTAATTAATTTCAAAACAGATTTGTTTTCGCTTCTTTTAAACCTCAAAAATAATTCTATAAATCTTTTGTCTTTAGTTGTTGTTTGGGATTTCGTTATTCGTTTTAATTCTTTTAAATCGTTCGATAAACCAAAATCATTTACGATATCAATTTGTTCATCCGCGCAAACTTTGAGCATCCATGTTTCGATAGCAGGATTTATTTCAATGTAATATTGAGGTTGTGATTTGTGCTTATATAATTTTATTACTTCTTCTATCTTATCAATTTCAACGAACTGCATTAAATATTTCGCTTTCTTTTTATCGTTGTCAATAATTCCAACAGCAAATTTATCCTTTAACCCATGTTTTTCCATTTCATTACTTACCTCAAAACAACCATGCTGATGATTGTACCGCTTAGTTTTAACAGGAGGCACTAAAGTTTCAATTAACATAGTATCAATATAACATTCAGGTACTATGTGGTTGTCCATATTTGTCCAAATATGCTTCAAGATTGAAGAATAAGTCTATGCCAAATTGAGCAATTTCAGTTAATTCTTCATCTGTCAGTCTTTTAATTATAGTTTCACCTTTATCATAATCCACTACATAAACACTTAATTCATTTTGAATCTCTTCAATAAATTCATTAACCACGAATGGACTATGGGTAGTTATAAAATATTGATTGTTGTTTTTATCGAAAATTATATCGGTTGTAAATTTAGAAATATATGGCGGAAACATGTGTGCTTCGGGTTCTTCAAAAAGAAGAACTGAGTTATTATTGCTGAATATAGAAGCTTTATAAAAAATTAATCGCTGAATTGTATCTGCTATTTGAATATAGGGGAAAATTTTCACTTCCTGGTTCTCATATTCTTTTACAATCCTGATTTTATTATTTTCATCAGTTCCATATTTTAAGTTATAATCTTTAAAAATACCTATAATGTCTTTCTTCAAATCTTCGTGCACGTTTATAACATCTGCTATATTTTCACCGTAAGGTGAATTTAATTCTCTTGATAAGCCGAGAGATTGTTCTTTTTGATTTCCGTGAAATGAATATTTTTTAATCTGAATCCGTTCTAAAGCATCGTAATCATCACTTGTTTTACTTACATGTTCCATTGCATTAATCCAATAATTATTTAAAGGAACTTCGACCTCAAAAAACATTTTTTTGGATTCGGACTTAATATGCAGTTGTTTGTTTTTAAGCTTGATTTCAATTTTTTCTGTATCGTCTAACTTGACAAGAATATTATTTGAAAAACTATTATTATAAAAGAGATTTACATAATTTTCAAATCGCAAAAAGCTTCTAACATCAATATCGGCAATATTACCAATTTGAAATAAACTTAGCGCCTCCAAAATATTACTCTTACCAACATTCGGATAGCCAATCAAAACATTCACTCTTCGACAATCCTCGATTTTCTGGTGCCGTATAGATTTAAAGTTTTTAATTTCTATGTTTTGTATATGACTCAAATAAAATTTTATATTGTTATAGTTGCTAATTCATCAGCATAATGAGCCAGTCCGAAGTTTCTTACCTGTGCTTCATCCGGATTCAGCACATGCCATTCAAACTCGTCCCTGAAATGCCTTATTGCTGCTGCAACCGGCCATGCTGCTGCATCACCAAGCGGACAAATGGTGTTTCCTTCTATCTTGCTCTGAATATCCCACAACAGATCAATATCACTCATTTTACCTTTGCCATATTCAATGTTCTTTAAGATCTTTTCCATCCACCCGGTTCCTTCCCGGCAAGGCGAACATTGCCCGCAACTTTCGTGGCGGTAAAATCTTGCCAGTGTGTACGTATGTCGCACCACACACTGCTCTTCATCCAATACAATAAAACCGCCGCTGCCCATCATCGTACCTGTTGCAAATCCACCATCGGCAAGACCTTCATAATTCATCATACGTGGTTCTCCTTTGGCTGTCTTCAATAATAAATTAGCCGGAAGGATAGGAACAGATGAGCCACCGGGAATACATGCCTTTAATCTTTTTCCATTGGGAATACCACCACAGTACTCGTCGCTGAAAATAAATTCTTCAACAGAGATCGTCATGTCAATTTCATATACGCCGGGATTATTGATATTGCCACAGGCAGATATCAGCTTTGTTCCGGTTGATTTGCCCACACCGATCTTTGCATATTCATCACCTCCCATATTGATTATCGGCACAACTGCCGCCAAAGTTTCTACATTATTCACCACAGTAGGCCTGTCCCACGCGCCTTTCACTGCTGGAAAAGGAGGTTTAATCCTAGGGTTACCACGCTTGCCTTCAAGACTCTCTATCAGTGCGGTTTCTTCGCCGCATATATAGGCGCCGGCTCCGCGGTGTACATAGATTTCGCAATCAAAGCCACTGCCTAAAATATTTTTACCCAGCCAGCCATTGTTTTTTGCTTCAGCAATGGCCTGCTCAAGAATATCAACTATCCAGGCGTATTCTCCACGTATGTAGATATAGGTAAGATTGGAACCAAGTGCATAGGAGGAAACGATCAACCCCTCAATTAATAAATGCGGGATATATTCCATCAGGTACCGGTCTTTAAAAGTGCCTGGTTCGCTTTCGTCCGCATTACAAACAAGGTGGCGGGGAATACCTTCAGGTTTTGCGATAAAACTCCATTTCATACCGGTAGGAAAACCAGCGCCGCCACGACCACGCAACCCGCTTTTCTTCACTTCTTCAACAATATCATTTGGCGACATCTTAAAAGCTTTCTCCACACTTTTATAACCACCTTCCCTTCGATATGTCTCATAATATCGAATGCCTTCAACATGATCCTTTTCTAATAATATTTTTTTACTACCCATTCCTTAAGGAATTTTTATTTTTTATAACCAGCGATCGTCATTAATTTCAAAAGATATCCATTCAATGGTTATCAGCAGCCGGTAGCTTTACAGCCTGCCTCGCAACCAACTTCCATGCATTGTTTATTTTAACCCATGTGAAAGTAGCATTTAAGTTAAGATCCATGGGATTACCATTCGCAATTAAACTTGTCTTTAATTTCAACACTGCAACTGCTGTATTATCATAAATGCGAATATTCATATCTGATGGTTCAATAGACTTATAATCCTGGAAACCACTCATCACATCTCTTATCAATTGAGCCTTTGTTTGAATGAGGCCGGTTGAATGTCCATAGCTGGCGTCATCTGCTAACAAAGCCGAAAGAGTTACACTGTCTTTTGACAGTAATGCATTTCTCAAACTCTGCATTTTCATCATCACCTGCATTTTTGGATCATTAGCATCCTGTGCTTTTACAGTAAAAGCAAAAGATGTTATGAACAGTAAGATGAAAATGTTTTTTCGCATTATTTATTGGTTTTCCTGATGGCTCAACATCCAGCCCGTTCCGAATTTATCTGTCAGCATTCCAAATTTCGCGCCCCAGAATTGTTTTTGCAATGGCATGGTAATTTTTCCACCTGCCGCCAGCTTATTAAACACTTCTTCCATTTTGTTTTCGTCTTCCACTTCAATTGATAACTGTATGTTTCCATTGAATGTGGTTTTAAAATCTTTAGGACCATCGGAAATCATAATCATGTTTTTACCAAATTTCAACCGGGCATGCATGATCTTATTTTTCCAGTCTTCATCAGATGGCATAGGCGCCTCTTTATAACGGCTTATCATTACGATTTCGCCATCCAGTGCATCTTTATAAAAATCCAAAACTTCTTCTGCGTTGCCTTCAAAATTCAAATAAGGTGTAAGTTCCATCTACTATTTTTTATGAAGAATGAACATATCGGCCAAAGGCCCGGTAATTATGTTGCCACTTCCATCCAACTGTGTTAATGTTGAATCTGTTTTTATATATTTTACAGCGGTTCTTTTTTGTAATAAAATAAGCGTATCTGCACCGTGCATGGTCCAGGCGCCCGTATCTTTAAAACTGTTGCTGTTATTGTCAACACGGCTACCCTTATAAACAGAATTCATAAAATAAGCTGAATCCGGATTTAACTGTAGCGAAACATCGATGCCTTCACAATCTCCGCAGGGCAATGTACCAGCATAAACCGCAGCGCCGGATGTTTCGGGGGCAGCAGCTTTAAGCGCACTATCTGTTGATGCAATTTTAGTTGATGCTGAATTGCATGATGCAACAAAACCAATTGAAAGTATAGCGCAAATTGTTTTCATTAATTAAGACTGTTTGATTTTGTCCTGCATTCTTCAATCAGCTGATCTACTTTTTCTTTTGTCAGATGTTCACGATAAAATTTTCCAAACTGCATCATAGGAGCATAGCCACAAGCGCCTAAACATTCAACGGTCTTTAAAGTGAACATGCCATCGCTGGTAGTTTCGCCCGGTTTAATGCCCAGTTTTTCGCCGATGTATGCAATAATATCATCACTGCCATTTAACATGCATGGGCCCGTTTGACATACCTCAAACATATACTTGCCAACAGGCTTCAAATTATACATGCTGTAAAACGTTGCTACTTCATATACTTCTATTGGTTGAAGCTGCAACAGTTCGGCAACATAATCCATCACAGGAACGTCAAGCCAGTTGCCAAATTCTTCCTGCGCTACATGCAGTACCGGCAGCAAGGCGCTTTTTTGTTTACCCTGCGGATAGTGGCTTACCAGTTCATTAACTTTTTTTAATCCTTTTTCAGAAAACTGAATCATTAACTTTTCTTTTTTTTATCAATGATTTTTTTAAGCATTTTTACATCAGCCAAGTCCTGTAGTCTTCCAACTTCCAGCTTATTTTGAATTAAATGATTTATATGGATTACTTTCAAATTCAGATCTTCATCTTTATAGTCAACAGCATCTGCGTACACTTCTTTAAAAGAAACACCTGGTAAATCGCAAAATAAATCTATTCTAACAGGTTCTTTACCTAATTTAATATATCCATTCTTATCTAAAATATCTTCTATGCTAAGTCTCAAATGGCTAAATCCAAATTCGTTTATACTTTGTAAAATATTTACTGCATTTTCTTCGCTACATTCATAAAAAATATCCATGTCTTTTGTGGTTCGAAAATGCCCATGAATTAAAACAGCCAAACCACCTGCCAAAACAAATTTGTAATTGTTCTTCTGAAGTATCTGAATTAAATCAACAAAATCCCTTTCAAAAATCATCTTCGTCGGTTAAGCTTTTTACCTGTTTACCGCCACTTAAATTTATTTTTTCAGGATAATCATCGTTTAAGATATGCTTCCAAACTTTTCTATTCCATATGAAGGCTTGACGTAATCTTTCTTTAACCGGAAGATTCGCCCAATATTCAACATCTGCATCTTCTGCTTCTTCAAAAGATACTTTTCCTTCAACTACTTTGTTCTCTTTTTCCATTAACTATCCATTTCACCAGCTATCAGATTCAGGCTGCTCATTACGATAACAGCGTCGCTTAACATGGCGCCTTTTACCAGCTCTTCAAAAGCCTGGTAGTATATGAAACAAGGCCTGCGGAAATGTAAACGATAGGGGGTTCTTCCGCCATCGCTGACCAGGTAAAAACCCAATTCCCCATTTCCGCCCTCCACACTGTGGTACACTTCACCGGGCGGCATATCGATCTCGCCCATGATGATCTTGAAATGCCATATCAGCGCTTCCATTTTTGTATAAACATCTTCTTTTTCAGGAAGATAGTATTCAGGCACATCAGCATGGTAAATTTCTGCATCAGGCCCTTTGAATTCCTGTACTTTCTGATAAGCCTGTTTGATGATCTCGATGGATTGCCACATCTCCTGCTCCCTTACTAAAAACCTGTCGTAGCAATCACCCGTTGAGCCAACCGGCACAGTAAAATCAAAATCTTCGTAACTGCTGTAAGGAGAATGGACACGCACGTCATAATCAACACCTGCAGCACGAAGATTAGGGCCGGTAAAGCCATAATTCAATGCACGCTCAGAACTTATTGGCCCGGCGCCAATAGTACGCTCCATAAAGATCCTGTTGCGCATTAAAAGGTTCTCAAACTCTTTTAAGACACCTGGGTATTCGTTTAAAAATTTCTCTAATTTTTCAAAAGCAACATTGGGAAAATTCCTTTCGAAACCGCCAATGCGACCAATATTGGTGGTTAACCTCGAACCGCATACAGACTCATATATTTCATAGATCAGTTCCCTGTACTGCATTACATAAAGAAATCCTGTAAATGCGCCTGCATCAACACCAACAACTGAATTACAGATCAGGTGATCTGAAATCCTTGCCAATTCCATAATGATCACGCGCAGATAATCCACGCGTTTTGGCGTTTTTATTTTGAGCAATTTTTCGCAGGTTGTATGCCATCCCATATTATTGATAGGACTGCTGCAATAATTCATCCTGTCTGTAAGGGGAGTGATCTGGTAAAGCGGCCTGCGTTCTGCTATTTTTTCAAAAGCGCGGTGGATGTAGCCAATAGTCTGTTCTGCTGAAACCACCCTTTCACCATCCATCTCGAGGATATTCTGGAATACGCCATGCGTTGCAGGGTGGGTTGGCCCAAGATTAAGCGTTGTAGTTTGCTTTTCAATTGAACCATCCGGAAGTACAATATGTTTGTCTTTTATAGGAACTACGTCTTGCATCATTTAATTTGACAATTAGTCAATTTGAAAATTTGAAAATGCTAAACCAGTTTATCTCCAACATTATCTTTTTCAGATTCTGCGATAGTTGTGTCAGCACCTGTTTTCACGGTTCCATAACCAGATGTTCCGCCACGCCCAAACATCTCGTCATCTTTGTCTTTTCTTGTCTGGTCTTCCAGCGGATATTCCTTGCGCATAGGAAAATAATCCATTTCATCTACATTGAGTATGCGCTTTAGATTCGGGTGACCAATAAAGTTCACACCGTAATAATCATATGTTTCCCTTTCAAGCCAGTTGGCGGCTTCAAATATTCTTGTTGCCGTAAAAATATCAGGCCTGGTTATATCGAGATAAGCTTTAAAGCGGATGCGAACATTATCTGTAAGATTGTGCAGGTGATAGACCATTGCCAGTTCTCTTCCTTTGTTATCAGGATAATGAACAGCGCAAAGTGTTGTGAGAAACCTGAATTTCAGCTCGTCATCATCATATAAGAACTGCATGAGCTTCAGATTCATATCTTTTGGCACTTCAAAAGTTAGCATACCATAAGGCTCTTCAAAATTGCTCACCTGGTCGCCAAATTTTTCTATAAGCCTTTCTTTAATTCTGTCGTTTGTTAGACTCATGTATGAATTTGAAAATCTGGAAATTTGAAAATTTACCAACTCATCCTTCTGCCTGTTGGCAGGCAGCGAAAATTTGAAAACCCATTAGCTCATTTTCAAATTTTCAAATTGAAAATTATTGTATCCCGTAACTGCTTAACAGCGCTTTATAGTGCTCACTGTTTCTTCTTCGCAAACTTTCATTGTGCACTAATTCCTGTATTTTCAACACCCCGTCAATTACAGCTTCAGGCCGGGGCGGGCAACCCGGAATATACACATCAACCGGGATGATCTGGTCTATGCCCTGTAACACAGAATAGCTGTCAAATATCCCACCGGAAGCTGCGCAGGCGCCCATTGCCAATACCCAGCGTGGTTCTGCCATTTGCAGATAAACCTGTTTTAAAACAGGTCCCATTTTTTTGGCGATAGTGCCCATCACCATTAACAGGTCACATTGGCGTGGGGTAAAACCCAAACGCTCGGAACCAAAACGGCTCAGATCATAATGTGCGCCCATAGTTGCCATAAACTCTATACCACAGCAACTGGTGGCAAAAGGTAAAGGCCAGATTGAATTTTTTCTTGCCAGGCCGATTATCTTTTCAAAACTTGTTGCAAAATATCCTTCGCCCTGGGCGCCTTCCGGCATATCCGCCAGCGCAATATTGTCGTGAATATTTGTTTGCTTGGGATGTATGTTGAATCTTACAGGTCTTGCCATTTTAACCCTCCCAACCTCCCCAAAGGGAGGAGTAATTTTTAAATAGTTATTAATTTACTTTCCCCTTTAGGGGTAAGGGGCTTAGTCTTCCCACTTCAAAGCACCCTTTTTCCATATGTAAATAAATCCAATCAAAAAAAATGCTATAAAAAGCACCACTTCAATAAAACCCGTCCAGCCAAGTGATTTGAAATTTACCGCATAGGGATAAAAGAAAATCACCTCCACATCAAACAATACAAATAAAATGGCCACCAGGAAATATTTAATGGCTAAGGGCTGCCTTGCATTGCCATGGCTTTCTATGCCGCTGGCAAAATTTTCCAGTTTCTCGGCAGTCTTTCTTTTCGGGCCCAATAAATGTGTTACAATCATTATGGTTGCAACAAAGCCTACAGCAAAAATTAATTGAATTCCTATCGGGGCGTAATCGGCTGAATTTCCAGTAGCTATTGTATCAAGTAAATAGATTAGTGAATTCATTGAAGTACTTTGACACGCAAAAATAAGCGGCAATTACTATAATAAAAAACAAGTTACTAATTCAAAATTAATTGTGCATGATGCTTCGAACAATTACGGCAAATAAAAAAGCCCTTCAAGGGAAGAGCTTTTATTATTGTTATTTTAAAAAACTTACTTCTGACTTTTACCGGCGCCGGAGCCACCTCCGTTTGTTTTAGATTTTTGATATTTTTCCAGTGTGGCCTTTATTTGTTTGCCTGTATTGTCAGCAAACTTATATTCTTCTGAATTAGGATCGGTAAATAAGGTTTTCATTTTTTCAGTCACATCTATTGCTCTCTCGTACTCCTGCTCTTTCGGCGCGTCTGTAGCATACTGGGCATAATAGATAAGGAGATAATAATAATTGCTGAATATTGTTTTTTTATTGTCCGCTGCAGTGTCTTTTGTGAGAAACTCATTGTATTGCTCAATAGGCGCTACGGCCAACCCTCTCGTAGAGTCCTTATCTGATATTTTGGCATAGCGTGTTCTGAATGAATATCCCTGCGATTTATCAGGGTAGGCGATGATATATGACTGGATTATAGAATCTCCCAGCAGATATTTGGTTGAATCAAAAGCCTCACCGGAATCTGCTGCCGCTGCGTCTGCTACATTTTTGGCATAACCGTAATACCCGGTCTCCGTAAGCTTACCATCATTTATTTTTTCAGCACTACGCAAAATGCTAAGAATTAATCCATAGTTACCCGTCCGTGCTGCAACGTCTGCGGCTGTTTTCAAGTACTTTTTTTGTTCTTCCTTAACTGTATCTAATTCTACAGCTTTTGTCAGGTAAGAAATGGCGCTGTCGTTAGTTTCAGGAAATTTAGCAAGCACTTCTCCTGCAAAAGCATAATCCGCAGGTTGTATGTCATCAGAACCCGCTGCCAACGCAAAGTATTTTTGAATATAAGATCTTGCCTGAACTGAATCACCTAGCCTGTCATAATTATAAGCATACAGCACATTAAGCCTCGGGAAATCTTTGCAGGCGCCTGCTTCCATCTCTTTTGCTTTTTGTAAAGATTCCTGGTATTTGCCTGCACGGAATAAATAGTCGCCTACAAAAAAATCTGTTTTACAGTCTTTATCTGCATTGGCTACATATTTGTCAAGATATTCCTTTGCAGCCGAAACATCTGTTTCAGAATAATACTGGAAGTATTGCAGGTAAACCGGTGCAAAAGTGGCATCTGCCGCAATGGCCTTACCATACCATTCATTCATAGATTCTTTATTACGCTGGGTTTGATAGATCCTTCCTATGAGATAATAAGCCCTCGCATATTGCGGGTCAATTACAGTAGCCTGCCGAAAAGCTTCAAAGGCCTGGCCACCTTGCTCTCCGCCTAATTTTCTATAGCATAAGCCGAGGTTAACATATATCTCCGGATTTTTAGGATCTATCTGTGCTGCCTGTTTTAATTTATCAATGCCATAGTTTGGATCGCCCTGAGTGCTGCCACCACCGGCCATGGCGCGACCTATTGCATTAAGCAGGAATGGGTTGGGCCCTTTATTTCTCCCTTTTGTTGTCGTAGTTGCGGTAATAGCCTGCTCAAATTTTTGCTTGGCAGCATTTATATCGCCACCTTGCAAAACATCTACGTGTGCACTTCCCACCCACAGCCATGGATCGTTAACGCCTGCAGTTAATGCATTCTGGTATAGCACTTTCGCACTATCCAACTGATCATTTGCTATATAGGCCTGGCCCAGCCAATATATTGCCTGAGCATTTTTGGGATCAGATGCTATTAGTTTTTGAAAGACTTGTTTGGCACTCGTAAACCGTTCGTAAATCAGAAACTTTTTACCGTCATCAATGCTTTGTGCAGAAACGATAGAGGAGATACTCAACAAAGTGAAAAGTGGTAAGATGATTTTCTTCATTATTGCATTGTTTTATTTAAAAGATTTTTATTTGGTTCCATCATCGATTTTCTGATATTAAAATCCATTTTGCCCGGTACGAGATAACTTCTTCTAAAAACTAACTGTCCTCTTTCAAGACTCAGGTAATTGGTGAATCCTGTACCCAGTCCGTTCGAATTTTCTTTCAATATAAAAAACAAACTGCGTACCAAAGGATATTGTCCCTGCATTATGGTTGCCTGCGATGGTCTTGCATACATATCTTCCCCGCATTTTTTACATTCTATTAAACCAAGGCGTATGAGATTTTTATATTGCTGCTGTTCCGGATCGTCTTCATCCGTAACCCATGCTGTTCCAACAAAACCAATAGCATTCACATTATCCGCTACATAATTTACCAGTTCTTTACTGTCGGCGGCCGCCATTACATTTTTGCCAAACGGCTCGCCCTTTAGTATCGAATCCTGTAAAAGCCTCACCACGCTGTTGGCATTTCTGCCAGCCACAGCAACCAGTTTACTTGTATCCTTTCCGCTTAAATAACTTTTAAGCTTATTGATTGTGAATGCGCTGTCTTTTGAATGTATATTCACAATTACGGCTACCGCATCATACGCCACTACATCCCACAATGGCTTATATGACAACTTTTGCTTATAAAACTGGCTTTCGTCTGTATTTAATCCCCGCGAAACAATGATCATCCTTGTGCTGTCTTTCTGCAAATCCCTGAAACAATCGGCTTCTGATTTATAGCTTGCTTCTATATGCGCTTCCGGATACGACGATTCATATACCTTGATCTGCTCTGTTATTACAGGTTTAAAACTTTCGTCAACACTTATAAAAATTTTACCTTTTAAAGGCGAATCGTATTGCAGGTTTTTATTCCGGCAATTCATAAAAATTAAACCAATACAACAGCACGTAAGAATTTTCTTAACAGGCCTGCTCATCATCTCAAATTAATAATCATGTTTTATGCCGCGATAAACCCTGAAACTTCCATACAACAAACATAATCCCCCAAAACCGTAACGAATAACCGGATCAAGGCCTGCAATTAAATCCAATCCGAATTTATCGCCAAAAAAAAGTATAATTCCCATGGCAAGAATCAAGCCTGCCATGGTGAAATCATATACCATCCGCAACCGTGTATAGCTTTTCCGGCGCCTGTCTTCGAATTCGTTCTTCATTTTGAGGGCGGCAATATAAATTAATTTTTTAATTCTTTATTCTTCTTCCGTATTTACAAATGTTACAGGCAAATTAAAATAAACGGCAACGGTACTCCCATTTTGCCTGCCCGGCTTCCATAACGGCATCTTCCCAATCACTCTTTCTACTTCTTTATCAAGATCGTTCCTGCCGCCGGAAATAATTTTTACCTGTTCAATTTTTCCATCCTTATTCACAACAAAGAAGGCTTTCACAACTACTTTTTCCCCCGGCGCCAGATCGTCGGGCTGCCGTAAGTTTTTCAGCATGAATTTTTTTAATGCATTTATGCCACCGGGATATTCGGGCATTTCCTGCGCCCAGGATAAATGCGTTTCATCAGCCTTAGTTTCTACAGGTTGACTGGCGCCGGCGCCTGGTCCTTGTTCTGCATTGACCGGCGGCTGTATGTCACCGTTTGCGTCATCCCCGGTGATCTTTGTTTCTCCGATCATGCTTTTATTTAAAATATCAACTGTGGGCATTTGTGTTTTTTCATTATCGTTTACAATTACAGGCGGTGAACTTATTTCCTGCCTCGAATGCGTTGCAGCATGTTGAGGTACAGGATTTTTGGGTTGCGGTTTTACAGGATCAATCTTCACAAACTCCTGGTCTGGCGGAATAATAAATTGTGTTACAAACTCGTGTTGCCTTATATGACTGGCAAGCTGTAAAATGGAAAACAGTAATGCAATAAACGCTGTAATACCAATGGCAGAAGCAATGGTTTTGTTATAAGATTTTCTAAGCGCATAGGCGCCGTAAGTTTTATTCCTGTTTTCAAAGAGAAGATCAAGCAGATCGCTCTGCAGAATTTTATCTGGCAGCATAATAAAGGTTTTAATGATGAATAGAAATTAACAGAGCGCTCTGTGAATGAGATGCAGCGTGGTAAAGTTTTCCATAAGGCAAGTTGAATGGTTGATCAGTTGATACGTTGAATGGCTGATAGGAGAAGGAATTGGGAATTGGTAATTTGGAATTAGGGGAGAGGCAATTCGTTTACATGTTTCTTTTGCGGATAAAATATCTTTTAAAACTGAGTTGGAACCTCCAATTATCAATAAACTTATAGCCATAGATAAAGCTTTATTTGACGATATTTTAAATACTCCTGTTCAGGATAATAATAAGCGCGGTAAAAACTTTTTTTCAGAAATTTTTGCCGATGCTTCTGCAAAAAATATTAAAGACAAATTGGATTTTCAAAGCGACGTTGACGCTATTGCAAAAGTTATTGCTTACAAAGAGGTTAAGCCTCCGTTGGCAATTGGGTTATTTGGAAACTGGGGCAGTGGAAAGAGTTTTTTTATGAATGAGCTACAGCAAAAAATAGAAAAATTGAAAACAGATAAAAACGGCTTATTCTGTAAAAAAATATTATCTGTGAATTTTAATTCATGGCATTATTCCGATTCTAATCCCTGGGCAAGCCTTGTTACTAAAATTTTTGATGATCTTAATAAATACGGCAACCAGGAAGATCAAAAAAAAGAAGGAGATGTTGCAGTTCTGTTTAAGAATTTGAATTCAACAAAAGAGCTGGAAGAAGAGGCTAAAGAAAAAAAGAAAAAAATAGACAACGAAATTCAATCCTTAACAAAACAAAAAGAAGTTTTTGATCAAACTGTAACTGAAAAATCGGGGAAACTTGCATTACTGAGTTTTAAAGAAATCCTGCAGGGAATTATTAAGGACGATGTTATAAAGAAAGATATTGAAAACTTAAAAAGCGAGTACAGTTTTTTGGATATTGAAGACTATAAAGGATAATGGTAAATATAAACTGGTTACAGCGCTTACAAAAAGAAAGGTAACCCCATGGATGGGCCTTAGAGGAATGTTGATATAAAAATATGCCTTAAGTGCGCGAAAGAAAATTACGCTTTCGTAAACATGGGATTTCAGCGCGAAGTCCACTTTTGAGTGAAACGATGCCTGATTACGACTCCCAAATCAGAAGTCAGTATCTTTCTCTTTTTCCTTTGAAAGAGACCTATTTTTTTCTTCGTTAAAATCATTGATGCCTTTACCTAACCCTTTCATCAGGGCGGGAATTCTTTTTGCACCAAATAAAACAAGTATCACCACGGCAATGATCAATATCTCAGGAATACCCATACTATTAATTTTACGGTTATTAAATAAGCGCTGAATATACACCTGTATAAGTTGACCGGCAAAAGATTTATCTTTTCTCCGGATGCCTCTTTAGTAAAGCCTAGGCCGCCCCATTCCCTAAAGAGGATTAAGTCCACGTATTTGATGACCACAATCTCTAATGAAAAGCTGCTGAAAGGCGGCTCTTTTCGACTAAGAAGAATTGCAGATTGCAGATTGGCGATTGCAGATTTACATTGTCTTTCGGGTTTGATGATCACTGCATTTAAAAATGCTTATATCACAACGTTCGTGTTGACTGTTCGAAGTGCTGTTGACCGCCTTAAGCATAATTCACAGAATATAGTTCATAGCAGATGTAAGAAGCAATTCCCGAAACGGATCTGCGGTGGACCGTGGGCGGTTGACAGTTGACCGCTAACCGTTGACTGGCCTAAGCATAGCTCACAGAGTGTCGTTCATCGCAGGTGAAAGAAACAATTCTTTAAACGAATCTGCGGTGGACGGTGGACCGTTGACTATCGACCGCTCCGTTAGTCTATATTTGCAACTTTCTAAAAATAATAGTAAATGAAGATATTGATGGTATGTCTTGGTAATATCTGCAGGAGCCCGTTGGGTGAAGGCATTTTACAGCACAAGGCAAATAAAGCAGGGTTAGATTGGATAGTTGACAGCGCGGGTACCGGGAATTATCATATAGGCGAACCACCGCACAGGCTTTCCCAAAAAGTAGCCAAATTGAATGGCGTTGAAATATGCGATCAAAAATGCAGGCAGTTTGTAAAAGGAGATATGGCGGAATTTGATAAGATCTACGCCATGGACAGTGATGTGTACAACGATATACAACGCATCAGCCGCGAACTATGGGACCCCTCAAAAACAGATTTGTTAATGAATGAAGTTTACCCGGGCAGCGATATGGACGTGCCCGATCCCTGGTTTGGAGGCGAAAAAGATTTTCACGAAGTATATCATATGATCAGCAAGGCATGTGATGCGATAATTAAAAAAGCCTCCCCAAACCTCCCGAAAAATCGGGATGGAGGGGCTTTGAAGAAGCAACTTTATTAAGTTATCTGTCTAAAATTTTAGAATGTTACACAATAATTTTAATGCTACAAAACCCTCCCCCGCCGGGGGAGCCGGAGGGGGCTCATGAAACCAACGCTACCACAAGGCACAAGAGATTTTAATGCGGAAACGATCCGTAAGCGCAGTTATATTTTCGATACTATAAAAAAAGTTTTTGAATTATATGGCTTTCAACCGCTGGAAACACCTGCCATGGAAAACCTTGAAACTTTAATCGGCAAGTATGGAGAAGAAGGCGACAAGCTGTTATTTAAAATATTGAACAATGGTTTGGAAAGAAGAGAAAAACATGAACAGGCAAAAGAAGATTTTGAAAAAGTGCTGGAAGGTAAAAATATCGCCGGTATTACGGAGCGTGCTTTACGTTATGATCTTACCATCCCTTTTGCGCGGTATGTAGCCATGAACTATGGCCAGTTAAGTTTTCCTTTTAAGCGTTACCAGGTGCAGCCGGTGTGGCGCGCAGACCGCCCGCAGAAAGGCAGGTACCGGGAGTTTTATCAATGCGATGCAGATGTGGTGGGTAGCAATTCTTTACTAAATGAAGTGGAATTGATTAATATTTATACCGAAGTTTTCCGCCGGTTAAAAATTGATGTTGAAATAAAAATAAATAACAGGAAGATTCTTTCTGCACTGGCCGAGTTATGTGGCGGCAGCGACAGGATCACAGATATCACCGTACCCATTGACAAGCTGGATAAAATAGGCTGGGAGAAAGTAAAACAGGAACTGGCAGAGAGAGGGTTGCAGGCTTTGCAAATCAGCCTTATCGAAAAATATATTTCTTTCGAAGGGGATAACGCCACCAAAATAAATAATATAAGATCTTTAATTGGCGAAGTTGAAATTGGAAAGAAAGGAATTGAAGAACTGGAGTTCCTTGTATCTTTTCAAGATAATGAAAATCTTATTGTTGATTTCACATTGGCGCGTGGTTTAAATTATTACACAGGAACCATATTTGAAATAAAAGCAAAGAATATACAAATCGGCAGCATCGGCGGTGGTGGCAGGTACGATGATCTTACAGGATTATTCGATGTGCCCAACCTTCCGGGTGTAGGCATAAGCTTTGGCGTTGACAGGATATATGATGTGATGGAAGAACTGAAACTATTTCCGCTTTCATTGCAAACAACCACACAGGTTCTATTTTTTAATCTCGGAAAGGCGGAAAGCAAGACAGCTTATGATCTTCTGCGGCAATTAAGGAACAATAATATCAAAAGCGATATCTATCATGAAGCTGCCAAATTTGATAAACAGTTTAAGTATGCTGAACGAAAAAATATTCCTTACATCATCATTATTGGCAGCAAAGAATTGGAGACCAATACCTGTGTTATAAAAAATATTCAAACAGGGAAACAGGAAACTATTCAGCAAAGCGAACTTGTTTCTTTTCCGTTTTGATATTGATAAAAGAGGCTGCATTGCTGCAACCTCTTTAAGACTACAAATCAAAACAAATTTTACCTATAAAGAATAGTGTGCTTTTCGGTTTTGTCGCCTAACGTACATACGAGGTAATAAGTTCCGGGCGTAAGCTCTCCCAGGTGAAAATGGCCATTGTTCAATCCTTTATCTGCACTCATGTCTGTTTCTTTTACGAGTTTTCCATTCTGTGCAAATAACTGTACATGCATTTTACCAGCAATACCGGCATTGAACTGGAGCATTAAGTGCCCGGGGCTGTTTATAGGGTTAGGGCTGATGCTTGTAATAAGTTTGGAACTGCCTTGCTTATTAGCGAACATTTTAATATCAGACAATTGGGTATTGCCTTTTTTATCGGTGAGTTCAACCTGGTAGTACACATACTCATTTGCAACAGGAGCTTCATCTCTAAATACATAATTATTATTCGCAGGCGACTGCTGTATCCTTGCTATTTCTGTGAAGTTTTCGCCATCTGTACTGCGCTGAACAGAAAAATGGGAAACCTGGCTGTTGTCATTCATCTTCCAGCTTAAAATTGCTTTTGCATCCTCCCCGCTAATTTCCAGCTCGCCCAAACCTGCATCTAATGTATTGGTAACTTTAATTTTGCCGGTCATGTTGAGTGGGTGAACGGTACAGTTAAAATTATAAATACCGGCTTTAGTGATCACGTATTTATATTTTTTGTTAGATGATGTCATTGGCGCATCCCATGGCTTAGCTTTGTTAGGTATCTTTTGGGAAGTTGTTGTGTGAAATCCGCTCTTCCAGACAAAAACAAGGGTATCGCCAACCTCTGCATTCGTGATCTTGGGTGAAAACTGGAAGTCAGAAACTTTTATTTTATGTATGGTGGCAAAGGATGTTTCAATAATAAACAGAGAGACTAAAAATAATAATATGTTTTTCATGATAATGGTTTTTGTTTCGCATTAAACTACCATCACCTGTAATGGGTTGCTTGTGCAAAAATTTAATTTTAGATGTGTAGCGTATAAAGAGTTAACCCATATATTTGAGTGCGTCTTAAATATATCACCTAAAATCTATTGCTATGAAGAGTACTTGCATCCTGATTTTGTTATTTGCTATTTCGCTCACCGCCTTTACGCAGAATATTGTAAAAGGAAAAATTACAGATGAGCAGACCAACCGGCCAATCCCCGGAGCATCTGTTGTAATTAAGGGTGAAAAAAAAGGTGTGATTTCTGATGAAGAAGGAAATTTCTCCTTAACTATCCCGGCAAAATCAAAAACGATTATTGTGAGTTCCATTGGTTATGCAGAGAAAGAAATTGCAGCAACAGCGGGCACTTTGGATATTGTGCTTACGCAAACCGCCAAAGCTTTAAATGAAGTTGTGGTAATTGGCTATGGCACAAAAATTAAAAAAGACCTTACAGGCTCTGTTTCGCAGGTAAATGCAAAAAATATCACCAATACCCCTGTTACGAGTTTTGAAACTGCTATGCAGGGCCGGGCGGCAGGCGTGTTTGTGCAACAGCAAAACGGGAAGCTGGGGCAGGCAATTAATGTAGTTATACGGGGAGGGTCATCGGTAACAGCGGGCAACCAGCCGTTATATGTTGTTGATGGAATACCGGTTACCTCGGCCGACCTTTCTACCAATGGTTCTTCCACCAGTTCATTGGCTGATATCAACATGAACGATATTGCCTCCATCGAAATTTTGAAGGATGCTTCTGCTGCGGCTATTTATGGTTCAAGAGGCTCAAACGGCGTAGTGCTCATCACTACAAAGAAGGGGAGAGCTGGCACCTCAAAAATTGATTTTAATTATTTCACCGGCTGGCAGGAACCGACAGGCAAAAGAGAGTTTTTAACTTCAAAGCAATGGGTGAAGTATTTTGAACGGGCAGCGGCAGGCGCGGCAACGCAGGATGTTATATATGGATATGAACCCGACTATGAAACCGCTTTAGAGAATGAACTCGACTACGTACACAGCAGGTTTACACGTTACTCTGCAGGTAATACCGACTGGAAAGATGCTAAAGTAAATACCGACTGGCAGGAGGAGGCTTTCCAGAAAGCGCCAATGTCTCAATATGATATCAATGTTTCAGGCGGCACAGAGAAAACAAAAGTTTTTTTATCAGGCCAGTACCTGGATCAAAAAGGTATTGTTCTCGGCAACAGCTTCAAACGCTATAGTGCCAGGCTGAATGTAGATCAGGAGGTAAGGAGCTGGCTGAATGTCGGCATGAATGTAAACTTTGCACGGTCGAAAAATTACAGGCTTTCTGATGACGACCAGTTCTCTACGCCAATTCAAATGGTTGCATTATCGCCTATTACGCCTACCATCGATCCGCGCACAGGACTAACAAGCGGTGCATTGGATCTTGCAACCGGTAAGCCTAATACCAATTACCCGGTTTATTTTAATCCCGTGCTTAATTATGAAAATGCGCACTATCATACGTTAGTAAACAGAACTTTTGGCAATGTTTATTTGAATGCCGCCATATTGCCTGAGCTTATCTTCAGATCAGAGTTCGGGATTGACCAGTTAAACCAGACAGAAGATGCCTATTGGGGCCGGTTGACCGCACGGAATATTGGCGTGCCGGATGGAGCAGGGTCTTATGCCACTACGCAATCAATGCACTATACCACCAACAACTATTTTAATTACCAAAAAACTTTTGGCGATATTCATGATTTTGATGCAGTGGTGGGTATGAGTTATGAAGATGAAAGTTATGACTTCAGTGAAGCAGATGCAGAAGAATTTCCCAGTGATGCTTATAAAAAATTAGACGCGGGTGCATCCAAAACAGGCGCAAGTTCTTCATCAACCAAAAGTACCCTGGTCTCTTATTTTGCGCGTTTAAATTATAAGTTGAATGATAAGTATATAATAGCGTTGAGTGAAAGAATTGACGGTTCTTCACGCTTTGGAGAAAACAATAAATATGGTTCCTTTCCGGCAGCCTCGGTTGGCTGGGTCATGAGCGAAGAGAATTTTCTTAAAGACAATAAATTCATTAACTATCTTAAATTAAAAGCCAGTTATGGCTTAACGGGCAACAATGAGATACCCGATTTTGCCTCAAGAGGATTATATACCTATTCCGCTTATGGTGGCCAGGCTGGCCAGGTTCCGTCCCAGCTTCCCAATCCTGATCTTAAATGGGAAACCACATTGGGTACCGACTTTGGCGTAGAATTCGCCATCCTAAATAACCGCCTTGATTTTGAAGTGGATTACTACACAAGAAAGACAAAAGACCTGTTGTTGGATGTACAGGTGCCGGGTACCACGGGTTTCGAATCCCAGTTGCAGAATGTAGGAAATTTGTATAACAAAGGATTTGAGATAACCATCAATTCAACCAATATATCCTCTGCCAATTTCAGGTGGACGAGCAGCTTTAACTTCAGCAGGAACACCAACAAGGTTACTAATCTTGGTGGCCAGGTTTTAGGATCAGATGTCAATAAAGCGATTGAGGGGCAGCCTCTGGGCGTGTTTTATGCAAGAGAATTTGCGGGTGCAGATCCTGAAAACGGCGATGCTCTATATTATAAAAACACACCCAAGGCAGACGGAACATTAGACCGTTCCACCACAAACGACTATAATGAAGCGGTGGATGTGGTGATCGGTAACCCCAGCCCTGATTTTATCTATGGGTTGGATAACGCCATCACTTACAGGGATTTTGATTTTGATGTTTTATTGCAGGGTGTATATGGCAACCAGATCTATAATGGAGGTGGAGAATTTATGTCTGCAAGCGGTAGCAATGGTTTCGATAATCAAACTATAGACCAGTTGGACGCATGGCAAAAGCCCGGCGATATTACCATGGTTCCTGAAGCAAGGCTGTTTTATCCTAATGGAACTTCTGCCTCAAGCAGGTATATTTCAGGCGGTTCCTACCTGCGCGTAAAAGCTGTATCACTTGGTTATAATCTTCCTAAAAATTTAATGAGCCGCTGGAAAATAGATCATCTGCATGTGTATGTAAGAGCTGAAAACTTATTCACTTTTACTAATTACGATGGCTGGGATCCTGAAGTAACTGCCGACTTCTATAACGATAACATTAATAAAGGATATGATTTTTATTCTGCGCCCCAGGCAAGAACTATCACGATCGGATTCAACATCGGCCTCTAAAAATCTTTCAGCTTTAAAATGAAAACAATGAAAAATAAAATATTCTATATAGTTACAGCTTTTGTTTTACTCAGCTTTTACAGTTGCGATAAACAACTGGATACAAAACCATCTTCGAGCATTGATGTAAATGATGCCTTTAAAACAAGTGATGATGTTATAGGAGCATTGAAAGGTTGTTATGATGACCTGGGTGATGGGGATTTTTACGGTGGACAGCTTTTTATAGGAGCGGATCTGCTCGGAGATTCTGACCAACTGAACTGGAGCGGCACATACGAACAATTCACCCAGATTCATAATAAGGCAATTCCTGTTAATAACTCTTTTGTTGCAGACACATGGCTTGCAGGATACAAAGCAATTAACGATGCCAACAATGTCTTGACAAATATTGACCTGGTAGTGGATGCAGAAAAAGAGCGCGTAGAGGGAGAAGCAAAATTCATAAGAGGCAGCGTTTATTTCGACCTGATAAGAATGTATGCAAAAGCATGGAATGATGGCGACCCGAACAACAATGATGGTGTGCCTTTGGTTTTAACGCCAACAACTTTAATTTCAGAAGACAGCAAGGTGAAAAGAAATACAGTTGCGGAAGTGTATGCACAGGCTATCAGCGATCTGACTGATGCCACTCAAAAATGCAGCGAAGCAGACAACACTTATATTTATGCAACAAATATTGCTGCTTATGCGATGCTGGCAAGGGTTTATTTGCAGAAACAGGATTATGCAAATGCCTTAGATGCGGAAAATAATGCAATCAAACTGGCGCTAAAGAACGGGTATGAACTAACTTCAACTTATGCTGCTGCCTTTCCTGCTGCTGATCCTCCGGCGTACATCCCCAATACAAGAGAAGATATTTTCACTATGCAGGTAAATGCAACATCAGGCGTAAATGAATTTAATACATATTATTCCGAAAATCAAAGAGGCGATGTCCAGGTAAATGATTCATTTTTTGAGTTGTATGAACCGGATGATGACAGGCAGAATTTATATGACGGCGAATACACACTGAAATTTGAAAATTATTATGGAAGTGTTCGCCTTATCCGCCTGGCTGAATTATATCTCACGCGTGCAGAATGTAATTTCAGGTTAGGAAGCTCCGTTGGCAAGAAACCGGTGGATGATATCAATACCGTAAGAGAAAGGGTAAATCTTGAGCCCTACAAGGCAAATAATCTGACATTAGATGCTATCCTGAAAGAACGTGCGCTTGAGCTGTCGTTTGAAGGATTTACTTTGCACGATGAAAAAAGGTTAGAAATGAATGCAGGTATATTTCCCTGGAATTCACCCAAGCTTATTTATCCTATTCCGCAAAGGGAAATTTACGCGAATCCCAATCTTACTCAAAACGAAGGATATTAATTCATGAAACATACATTTTTAACCGTAAGCACAGCATTATTGTTGTGCTTACCTGTTTTTAGCCAGAAGGGGAATTTATTTATTATTGGTGGCGGGCATAAAACAAAAGAATTAATGCAGCAATTGATAACAACAGCACAATTAAATGCTGGTGATTACATTGCTTTTTTACCAATGGCCACTTCAGAACCTGATACAAGTTATTATTACATACAAGAAGATTTTGGGGCTGTTTGCCATAATAAGGTCATCAACTTCAACTTTACAAAAAAGGATATTAATAAAACAAGCTGGCTTGATTCAGTGCAGCATGCAAAGCTCATATACCTCGGCGGCGGCGATCAAAGCCGCTTTATGAACATTGCATTACATACCCCTGTTCAAACAGCCATACAACAGGCGTATAAAAATGGGGCAACTGTTGCCGGCACGAGTGCAGGTGCAGCTATGATGACGCATTACATGATAACAGGTAACCAGTTATTGGGGGATACAACATACGAATCTACTTTCCCAAAACTCTGGAATGATAATCTTGAGATCAAAGAAGGTTTAGGCTTATTGGATTCGGCCATCATCGACCAGCATTTTGTGGCAAGAAGCAGGTACAACCGGTTACTAACGGCTATTGCAAAATTCCCAACCCTGCCTTGTATTGGCATTGATGAGGGCACGGCCATCATTGTACACGGCAATGAGATAAAAGTGGCGGGCGCCAGCCAGGTAATTGTGTTTTCTCATCCGCAGAACCTTCGCGTTACCAATAAAGGGTATATAAAATTTGATGATGTTAAGATGAGTGTTTATACGGAAGGGGATGGGTTTAAGCTGATGAGTGATGAGAGATGAGTGATGAGAGATGAGTAATGAGAGATGAGTAATGAGAGATGAGTAATGAGTACTCATTATTCATTTTCAAAATGATTTTATTGCAATTATAATCTTCCTCCTTTATTTTTATCAATATTAAAATTGCTATATGCCTGCATCATTCAAAACAAGACTCAGGAAAAACAAATTTTCGATCATCGCGTTGGCGGTATTATCAGCAATTGCCTGCAATGCACAAACGACAATTAAAACAACAGATACTAAAATTGCTTCTGTTGACTATAAAAGATTGGCAAACATTGATACATTGGTTAATGGTTACATCAGCAGGGATTGGGTAAAGGGTGTTGTAACCATTGTTGTAAAGGATGGACAGGTTGTTCAGTATAAAGGTTATGGTTATGCTGATGCCGCTACTAAAAAACCAATGGAAAATAATAACATCTTTCGCATTGCATCACAAACAAAAGCTATTGTAAGCGCAGGTGTTTTAGTTTTATATGACCAGGGGAAATTATCATTAAACGACCCTGTTTCAAAATATATCCCGGAGTTTGGGCATGAAACTGTGCTCTATAAATTTAATGCTGCAGATACAACATATACCACAATTCCCGCAAAGCGGGATATAACCATTAAAGACCTGCTTACGCATACATCAGGTATTGATTATCCCGGTATCGGGAATGATAGCATGAAGGCTATTTATGCTAAAGAAAACATCCCATCGGGTCTTGGCGTTTTTGATGCCGATCTGTTGTCCACAATGAAAAAACTCGGGAAACTTCCACTTGCATTTCAACCCGGAGCACAGTGGCGATATGGATTAAATACGGATTTACTGGGTTGTTTAATTGAAGTGATAAGCGGCATGAACCTCGAAGAGTTTTTACGCAAGAATATTTTTGAATCCTTGGGCATGAATGATACATGGTTCAATTTACCCGCGGAGAAGGGAAGCCGCTTAGCAACAGTTTATACGGAAGATTCGCTTAAACAAATTATTCCATGGACTAAAGAAAAAACCACCATTGATCCCGATTATCCAAAGATCAGCAAGCATTATTTTTCAGGCGGCGCGGGCCTTTCCTCTACAGCTTATGATTATGCTGTTTTTCTACAAATGATCATGAACGGTGGAACCTATAATGGCAAAACAATTCTTTCAAGACGTACAACGGAAATGATGTTGCATCCGCAGTATCCTTTAGGCGATGATAATTTCGGTTTGGGCTTTGAGATCACATCAGATAAAGGTAGCGCTGATGGTTCGCGCAATGAAGGCAGTTTTAGCTGGGGTGGATTTTTTGGTACTACCTATTGGGCAGACCCGAAAGAAAATCTTATTTGTCTGATCATGACGCAACAAACGCCAAATTCCCATTACCAGTTATCGCGGCAGTTTGAGCAGTTGGTATATGCGAGCCTAAAATAAATTTATCAGTAATGAGAAGATATTTTGTAATCGGAAATACGCAATAATCAATGTTCAATATTCAATGCTCATTGAGACGTTCATCCACTTGAATATTGATTATTGAGTGTTGAATATTGAATATTTTGAATTGATTAGCGCTGAGTTGAGAATGATGTATGAGATTCATCAGCCGCTCATAATTTAATGATATTACTTACAAAAACACTTTATGGGTAAAACAAGACTTGAGGCTTTCAGCGATGGTGTCATCGCTATCATCATCACTATAATGGTGCTTGAATTAAAAGTGCCTGAACATGCAACCTGGGAAGCGTTGCGCCCGGTGCTTCCCAAATTCATGAGTTATATACTCAGCTTTATCTTCATAGCAATCTACTGGAACAATCACCACCATTTACTGCACCTGGTAAAACATGTAAGCGCCGGTATCATGTGGTCTAATTTCAATTTGCTGTTCTGGCTTTCCCTTATTCCCTTTGCCACTGCGTGGATGGGTGAAAATCATTTTGAGCCTTTACCGGTAGCGCTGTATGCTGTAGTGTTGAACCTGTGCGGATTCGCGTACAATATCCTGCAAAAAGCAATAGAGGTTTGTCACAGCGACGACATGCGGTTAAAAGAAATAATGAATAGCCAGAAACGAAAAGGTATCTTATCATTGGTGATATATACAACTGCTATTCCGCTGGCGTACGTAAACACACTGATCTCCGGTATTTTATTTGTAACGGTTGCTGCAATGTGGATCATACCCGATAAAAAAATTGAAAATATTACAGGTAAAGAAGGTTAATAGAGATACAACTAAAGATCGAATGCTATGTATTGCCAGGAATAATATTGCCCATGTTACGCACAAACATGAGCGAATATCAAAGTGAAATAAAACTTCTTATCAACCCGGCATCTTATTGAGGTAATTAAAACTGTTGGTAACATTTTGTAATGCCTGCGGTGCGCCGTCCTGCTCCACAAAAAAGTATTTCATGCCTGATTCTTTTGCATTGTCAAAAATGCGTTTGAAATCAACAATCCCTGAGCCAACTTCAGCAGGATTCATCGTATTCTTATCAAGGTCTTTTACATGCCACAACGGGTAACGTCCCGGATGCATTTTAAACAATTCCACAGGATCCTGTTTTGCTTTGGTTGCCCATGCAAGATCAAGTTCCATCTTCACGAGGTCTTTGTTGGTATTATTAAGAATATAATCAAACGGGCGGTGGCCTTCCACTTCATCAAACTCTGTAGTATGATTATGATATGCGAACTGAACGCCATTTTTTTTGCAGGCTTCTCCTGTTTTGCTGAAAACATCTGCAGCCGCTTTTATTTCATCCAGCGTGCTTACAGGAATGCTTGAACATACAAGATAACTAATACCGCCTTCCGCAGCATTATCTGCTAATTGCTGATAATTTTCTTTCAGGTTCAGCATTTTTGGCATATTCTTAAGTCGCTCCGCCATCTTTTGGATTCTCGCAGAATCTTCGGCTGTCTTGGCCATTTTCATGATGTTCTCTATCGTAAAAGGCGCACCTCCCACATGCGCAGACCGCCAATTCATTCCTGCATCCTTTACAAGGGCTGCAAATTCTTTTGGCGTAAACCCATAAAAATTTCCCTTTTGTGATCCTGCACTTTCTAATTCTTTATAACCTATCGCCGCTAACTTTTGTAATGTACCTTTTGGGTCGGTTGTCATTAAATCCCCAAGGGTGTATAGTTGCAAACCGATAGGCCATTTCGCTTTTCCGTCGAAAAAATTATTTGCGCTACCCAACTTTGGCAATACTAAACCTGTCAACGCGAACGTGCCTGATTGCTTTAAGAATTTTCTTCTGTTTGTCATGGTAAAATGGTTTGATCAGATAAATTGTAGTAATACTTGTTTAGATAATGAATGACACAAGTTAACGCGATTTGTATTTCGCCGTTCTTGTATCGTTAATAATTCCTTTCCGGTTCAGCCCAAAATCAAAGTCGTATTTGTTGGATCTTTTAAAAGGAATGTCAGTTCAATTTAGTAACGGTATTAAGTTGAGGGCTTAAAGTACAGCTGAAAAATTTGTAGTTTTAAACTATGGAAGTAAAAGAACCTGCGATAGATTATAACAAGCAAAAGCTTTCCATTCAGGAATATCTTGAAATGGAAAATGCCTCTCCGGAAAAACATGAATATTACCAGGGAGAAGTATTTGCGATGAGTGGAGCGAGAGTGCCACATGTGATGATTTCTGATAATATTCTATTTACATTGAAGCTAAAATTAAAAGATAAATCTTGTAAGCCTTTTGGAAGTGATTTACGCATACACGTAGAAGCAAATACTTTGTTTACTTATCCTGACATTTCTATTGTTTGCGGTGATATTATTACTTTAAATGACGATAACTTTAATGTACTCAATCCTTCGGTGCTGATAGAAGTTTTGTCAAAATCAACTAAAAATTATGATCGCGGAGATAAGTTTAAATTATATCGCGATATTCCAACACTTAAAGAATATGTGCTTGTAGATTCAGAAAGTGTCGGTGTTGAAATATTCCGTTTAAATGCAGCACAGCATTGGGAACTGGAAGAATATGATAAAGATGCGGAAGGTTTTGAGATACGTTTTGTTGATGTTTTTTTGTTGTTGAGTGAAGTGTATGAAGGAGTGGGGTTGATGTAAGGTTTATTTCTTTTGGGCCGTAATAATTTCCTTTGCTTCCTGCCAATCGTATAATTTACTTTCTCCGCTAAGCCTTTTTGCCCGTCTTTGTTCAAATTGGTTGATATCATCTTCATGCAACTCCAAGTCTGCATCATCGTATTCATTATATTCCTTAGCAAGGGTATGCAACATGCGTAATAATTTTTCATCGCCATTTTCAATATAATCGTGCAGTTCTTCGCGGATGTTTGTTATTTCCATATTTGCCTGTTTGTACAAATTTAATTTTTATTTCCTGATATTTTTTTGAGTAATCCCGGGCATTGAATGAATTTGGAAAATATCGATGCTTTAAATTATCTGCTGAAGAATGGAACCTGGAGGAGGGTATTGCAGAATATAAAAAGAGAGAAGTAATATCATGTAAGGATTTCATAGAAAAAAAATAGCCAATTAGAGAATGTGGGTTTACATTTTCTTTTTCATATCATGTTTAATTGAATCAATAGCTCTTTTAACTTCATTTACATTAAATTCATCATCAATAATTTTTTTATCCAATACTACCTGAATAAAATTTAAATCTGCTTCATTTGGGAGGGCCTTTGCATACTCCAAAAATTTGAAAAAAGGCGTGAAATCATTAATCTTGTCAAATCGATCTTGTTTCTCTACATAATAAACTCCGTTAGAAAATTTCATGTAAACATTTTCAATTGGCAAGTTCATTTTTTGGGATATTATTTTTTGGTCTTTATCTGCGTTCGTTGATTGTGTTGTTACTTCTATCAAATATTTTACCAATGGTTTTCTTCCATCAATAACATCGGCTGAATTCTCAATAAATGCAATGCAATGATCAATCTGATACCCCTTTGTTCCAAACTTGTTTCGGAACTCACTTTTGAGAGAATCTTCAAGCAAATTTTTTATTTCAAATAGCTTAGGATATATTCCAAAGTTTTGATCTATTCCATGCCAGTCATAAATTGATCTATATATTAAAAATCTGGCTCTTTCCAATTTTAGATCAGTAAAGGTTTCTATGTACTGGTTTAGCCAATCTTTTTGTTTATCGCTTTTAACCGAATCTTTATTTATAAAAAAATTTTCATAATCTTTCAGCAGGAAAGAGATTGTCTGGCTATCAGTAAAATGCCCTATGCCACAACAGGTTGAAATGGTATAATCATAGCTGGGATGTTCGTTGCGGTTGCACGACGAGATAAAATTTTTCAAATGTGGAATGCATTCAACCAAACTATCTTCGGCAATCATCATTGATATTGTGAAAATTAAATCACTGCTTTTGTTATCCAGCTTTTTGTTCAGGCAAGATATGTATTCTTTACTCCCAATATTTTTAAGGGCTTCTATTGTTAATTTGAAGAGATACTGATCATCAGTTTCGAGAAGTTGGAGCAAAGAAGGGATAGCGGGTTTATATTTAAATTCCGCAAGGGCATTAATGATTTCAACTTTGCCGCCATCGATACTATTTAATACCGGGTCCATTATATCTGCAGGACCAAAGTTCCCATTTCCTGCCGTAGTAAGGTGTTGGAGCAAAACAGGTGCAATAGATTCACCTTGCACAGTTTTTAATTGTCTTACAGCTTCTCCCTGTATAATGCTATTTTTATCATCGAGTAAAGCGATAAGTATTTTAGTTGATTTTTCAGATTTAATGTTCCCACTTATTTGCGCTAATGCGTATTTGGAACCTGGATTTTTAACACTCAAATACTTTTCAAAAATGTCCTCGAATTGATTATAGCCAAGAAGACAAAGCATCATTAAGGATTGGGTCGCGGAATCGCTTTCTGTAACAGGAACAAGCTTCAGCAAAATATTCTTTGTGAATGATGTATTTTTTCCTTTTTGATTATACGCATTAAGGAAAGCTTCGAATTCACTTATAGAATAAAAGTTTTGCTTACTGTAAAATGTAGTTTGTATAAGGTCATATTGCACATTTTCATCATTTACCTTCAAGTCACCGGATGTAGGAGACCATAAGTAGTAGGCTTTTTTATTCTTTAAAGCATTTACAAAATCTTTCAAACCGGGATTTTCTTTTAACTCTTTATTCCAATACTCCAGATTTTTTGATGTAGAGATATCTTGATTTAAGAATACCAAATATTTTTCGCCTTCAAACATTGTATCAATTGGCCCATAGCGGTTACTAAATCCGTAAATAAAAATATGCTCGTTAATGTTTATTTTGCCTTTGTAAACTTTTAAAATTTTTGCCTGCGCCCTAAAATCGCCTGTTGTTGTGTATTCAATCAAGGCAATAATATCAGAACTGTCAAGCATTCTTTTCCACGAGGGGTCAATCCATGAGTCGGCTTTTGTTGAACCGATAAAGATGAAGCAAATAATTGTCAGAAGCAGTTTGGAATGTTTCATCAGAGAGTTGTTACCGGTTGAAATTTTGTATTAAAAATAATTGTTGTCCGACTAAAATTTTAATTCTTGGGCTAAAGCCCTTGATGGGCTTGGTTTTCACTAACCCCAGGCTTAAGCCTGGGGTTATATAGCGGAATCCTTATCCAATGGGCTTTAGCCCAAGTTAACCGGACAATACTGATTAAAAATAATTTTGGTAAAGATGATTTATTTTTCTTTTTCATTTTTTTGAAGTCCTTATAATTTTTTATTCGCTTCAACTCCTTAATCCTGCTCTGCGAAGTCTCCTGACTTCGCAGGTTTATGCGCAAAGTCTCAGACTTTCTCTTTCCCTTCACAAACTTTCTGTTTAACCTTGCGCATATTTCCACAACTTCCCCTACCTTTGCCGCCCCAAAAGTTCTTTTAGAATATTTCCCTTCATAACAGTTGGGATAAACTTGGGAGTCAGCCCGATAGATTTCGGGAAGACGTTTGAACCAATAAAAAATTAAAAAATGGCTAAAGAAATCTCCGGCTTTGTAAAGCTGCAGGTAAAAGGCGGTCAGGCAAACCCTGCACCTCCGGTAGGCCCTGCACTCGGCTCTAAAGGCGTGAACATCATGGAATTCTGCAAACAGTTCAACGCCCGCACACAGGATAAAATGGGTAAGATACTTCCTGTTTTGATCACTGTTTATACTGACAAATCTTTCGAGTTTGTTATTAAAACACCTCCCGCTTCTGTACAACTTTTAGAAGCTGCCAAAATCCAGAAAGGTTCCAAAGAAAGCAACCGCAACAAGGTAGGCAAAGTAACGTGGGCGCAAATTGAGGCTATTGCCAAAGATAAAATGCCCGATCTCAATTGCTTTACTGTTGAGAGCGCAATGAAAATGGTTGCCGGTACAGCCCGCAGCATGGGTTTAAATGTTGAAGGCGCAGCACCCTGGAACTAACCCCACCCTCTAAATCTCCCTAAAGGGAGACTTTAAAAACTCAAAAGAAATTACAATGGCAAAGCTTTCAAAAAAGAGAAAATTAGTAGAAGGAAAAGTTGATAAAAACAAACAATATACCTTAAAAGATGCATCAGCCCTGGTAAAACAGGTAAACATCGCGAAGTTTGATGCTTCTGTTGACCTGCATATCCGTTTAGGTGTTGATCCTAAAAAAGCAGACCAACAGGTTCGCGGTACAGTAAATCTCCCGCACGGAACTGGTAAAACAAAAAAAGTATTGGTATTATGTACGCCTGATAAAGAAGCTGATGCAAAAGCTGCAGGCGCTGACCTTGTGGGCCTGGATGAATTCGTTCAGAAAATTGAAGGTGGCTGGACAGATGTGGATGTGATCATCGCTACACCTTCGGTAATGCCGAAAATCGGTAAACTGGGCAAAATTTTAGGTCCGCGCAACTTGATGCCGAACCCTAAAACCGGTACCGTTACCAATGATGTGGCTGCTGCAGTAAACGAAGTAAAAGGCGGTAAGATCGCTTTTAAAGTTGATAAAGCAGGCATTGTGCATGCATCTATCGGCCGCGTATCTTTCACACCTGAAAAGATCGCAGCAAATGGCCAGGAACTCATCAATACTATCATTAAATTAAAACCATCAGCAGCAAAAGGTATTTACCTGAAAGGTGTAAGCCTTGCCAGCTCAATGAGCCCTGGTATTGCTGTGGATACAAAATCAGTTCATTAAAGCCCCCTCCTGCTCCTCCGCCTAAGGCGGAGAGGGAAAAGGCACAAAACATATTCTTATGAATAAGGATCAAAAAAATGAAGTAATTGAAGCTCTGAAAGAGAAATTCAATCAATATAATAACTTTTATGTTACCAACACAGAAGCTTTAACGGTTGCACAGGTTGGTAAACTGCGCCGTATTTGTTTCAACAAAAATGTTGAAATGAAAGTGGCTAAGAATACACTTATCCGTAAAGCGCTGGAAAGCATTGATGCGGAAAGATATTCCGGCATGTTCGAGAGCCTGAATGGTGTTACCGCCTTAATGTTCAGCGAAAACGCAAAGGAACCTGCATTGATCATCAGTACATTCCGCACGGAAGGCAAAACAGAGAAACCTGTTTTAAAAGCAGCTTATATCGACAGTGATGTTTTTGTTGGTAATGACCAGCTCGAAACATTAAAAACACTCAAGAGCAAGCAAGACCTTATAGGCGAGATCATTGGTTTATTGCAATCACCTGCCAAGAATGTTATCAGCGGCCTGAATGCCGGCGGCAAACTGGCAAGTCTGGTAAAAGCTTTGGAAGAAAGAGCGAATTAATGTATGATGTAAGATGTACGAATTACGATGTATAACCATCTTCAAAATCGTACATCCAACATCTGACATCGTACATAATATTATCTCAGGCCTGAAGAGATACTAAAACAAACAGGCAGCCCATGTCTTAGGGCCGTTAAGACAAATTTTTTTAATCACCCGCCGGAGTCCCGTACAAAGGGGAGCAATGAAGGCGGCAAAAATTTGAAACATGGCAGATTTAAAAGCATTTGCAGAACAACTGGTTAACCTTACCGTAAAAGAGGTAAACGAATTAGCAAAAATTCTTAAAGAAGAGTATGGCATTGAACCTGCAGCTGCTGCAGTTGCCGTAGCTGGTCCTGCTGCAGGCGGTGGTGCTGCTGCTCCTGCTGCTGAAGAAAAAACAGCTTTTGACGTAATCCTGAAAAGCGGTGGCGCTAACAAATTACAGGTTGTAAAGATCGTGAAAGACTTAACTGGTCTTGGCTTGAAAGAAGCTAAAGATTTAGTTGACGGCGCTCCGAAACCTGTAAAAGAAGGTGCTGCTAAAGCAGAAGCTGAGGAAATCGCAGCTAAACTGAAAGAAGCTGGTGCTGATGTAGAAGTAAAATAAGTTGGTTCTGCAGTAAAGTAGTAATAAAAGTCCCGTCCACAAGGCGGGATTTTTGTTGCAGTTAAGACGGACGATGTATGATGTACGATGTACGTATGATGTATAAAAATCTAACATCCGACATCGTACATCTGACATTCCTACAATAACGCCCTTATACTTGCTGTTCCGGTATGGATAATCCTTGCGCCTGCAGGTTTTCTTCCTTCATACTCCACACTTATCTCAAGATTGTTGATGATGCGTTTTGTAAGGTTAATATTCCACAATAGATTTTTTCCCGGCAACAAACCTTCCAGCATGATATAGCTTACGGTGGTGTTATCTACTCCTTTGAAATCAATGTTGCTGAATTCGAAGCCTGCCATGATACTTGTGTTGGAAACAGTATTGTACTTCGCGCCAATATTAAATGAATTGAATACAGCCTTTTCGCCGCCCCATGTAACAGCATTTTTTTTCAATTGATATTGGTAATAGGTTTCAACACGAAAGATTGTACCTGATATATAAATGAATTGCGGTTTTGAAGACCAGGTTGTAATATCATAATTCCGGTTGGCAAACGAAGGTGTAGTTAAACTGTTAGCGATGTATTTCTGTTCAAATTGTAATGAGTAATTTTTATTGATGTTGGCGCGGCCTTTCAATGTCCATAAGTTTTGTTGTGTTGTTTCAAAGCCATAAGTAAGCAATGATTTATTATAAGAAGTGATATTAGTGAGGTCAACACCCCAAACCGAACTGTAACGGTTGAATGATAAAGTATTGCTTAATGTATGATTAAGATTAATAAGACTTGTATCATTTATATTGCCTTTAAAAGGTGAATAAGTAGGTGAACTACCTGATTGCGCTTTCTTGTATATCTGCAATGAAGATTGCCACACAAATCCTGTAATGAATTTATTGAAGGAAGAAGCATTTGCAGTTTTCAAAAACACTCTTGGGTTTAATGTTATGGCATAATTGAATTGATTATAGTTTGCTTTGATGTATTCATTGGTGGGCGTATAAATGCGAATGAATTTTGCCTGGTCAGGAAAGGCAGCCAGCTCAAATTCATTCAACTGCTGGATGCCGTCATTATTATAATCTATCCATGCATACTGGCCTGTGCCTGCAGGCACTTCCACATAAGAAAAACTTCTTTTCTGTTCCTGCCCGCTGCCGATCTCATACAACACATTCCCGGTTAAAAATCCTTTCCACTCATTCACGGTATATTCCGCTCTTCCCAATAAACTATTATCCGGCGTTTGTTGTGTAAGCTGCGTGTTATAAACATACAACTGCCGGTAGGTTGCGTTAATGCGCAACTGGTGATGTTTGTTGCCATATAATTCGGCTTGAAAATTATAGTTGTGGCTCCTGTCTGTTTGCACCAGCGATTTATATAAAGGCAGTTCATCTTTTCTTGTAAAATAATTGAATGACCAGTGATTGGCTTTCTGTTCATCAGACTTTATATACGCGGTAATAATTTCGAATGCGTAACTCAACGGTGTTACCGTATCGGTAAAATTGTTGCGCTGTTCGTTGTGTTCGAGATAATAGGATGCACCTACTGTATAATTTTTTAATTGGTTAAATGTTTTATGCAGGTCAATGCTGGGCCTTAGAAAAAAACCTTTATCTGTTGGTGTTGAACTGTTGGTTAAACTGATGCCATCTGTCAGTTCAAATTTTTTTATAGTTTGATGATTATATATCTCGTTGCGAATCCCTGTAAAATCATCACTGCGCAGATAGCCGGAGAAACGGTACAACACATTGTTGGCTTTATCATCTTTTAGTTCCACTGTAAGTGACGGCAATTGTTCTGTTGCCGCCTGGGTTAATATTGGTAAACCCCAATCGCGTGTAAATTCAGGTGAACGCAAACGCTCAACCGGTTTAAAATTTTTATCAACCCACTCATAATCTGCATTGATGTTTAATTGTAAAGTTTTGTTCTTTGTTGCCCATGCAGATGTACGGCTCAGGCCAATTTTTGAAGCGTAGCCTTTATCATTTCCTTTGTCTTTGTTGGAAAAAGTATTTACATCATAATTGCTGAAAGCGAATTCTGTTTTTAACAGGGTTTTGTCATCAACCTGCCAGGTGAATCCTGTGCTTACAACTTGCTGTGATTTTGGTGTAACTAAAAAAGTGGCTGCTTCAAAATTACCCTGCGGTACACCGTTTACCGGCGCTATCCATTGATAAACATTTCCGTTAGCTGCATTGAACAGCGGAAGATAGTTGCCCTTATTAGTACCTACTTCAATAAAATTCAGGTCATACTTTGCACTGTCCCTGTTGGTGGAATAAACGAAAATTGAATCATGACGGCTGCCGTCATACACTGTGTCGATTCTTTTATATAAAATTTTATTGACGGAAAAAGTATCAATGCCTTCAATGGGATAATATGCATTCTGTATACTATCACCAAGATCTGCTAAGAATTGTTTTTGCTTGTTGTCCAAGGTCTGATCTATCGGTGAATTTTTTGCATCAGCATTACTGTAGGCAGAAACATTTACAGTAAATTTTTTTCCAAACTGGAAATCGTTATTGATGTAAAACATCGAGTTTAAATAATTCCTGTCGGCATATTCAAACTCAACCTGTATGCGTGTGTCTTTTGTGATCATTTGTTTTGGCGTGAAGACAATCTCAGCTGTGTTATAATTAATAACATAATCCTGGTCATCGCCGCGTTGCACCTGTACGCCGTTTAAAAAAACTTTTTCTGTTCCGGCAAGCACAACAAAAAATAATTCATTGTTATTGCCCTGTAATTTATATGGCCCCTGGTTGCCTTCCTGCCCCTGGAAAACATTGCGCGCAAACTTCCCTTTTGCAACGGCGCCTGACAGTAAGGTGTTGCCTTTTATATTGTTTGTTACTTTATATTGTTGCTGATAAGAAAGTCCCTGCAATCGTTTATAAAATTTAAGAAAATAAGTCTCATTTTGGCGCAGATCAATATCACCCAGGTCTAATTCCCAATTTTTTTTACTGAATTGTAAGAGCACTTTATCAAACTCGTTCAATTGTTGCGTGGTGCCATCGGGCTGGATAGGAATATTGTTGTCAGTGATTGCAGCGTTCAATTGAATACTATCACCGATATAGCCGCTAAGCTGAAGATTTAATTGTGAATTAAATACAGCATCCTGGTTGTTGCCAATACTTAAACTTCTTCCGAAACTGCCGTTATAATTCAGCTTACCAAAGTTTAAAAATCCTTCATTGTTTTTTTGCTGGTTTATATTAGGAGCGGCCGGAATAAAATTGTTTTTAATGCTATCATATTTATAGCGTTGTACAATGGCGTTCAGTTTTTGATTGAATACACGATACATTATCTGCACGCTGTCAACAGGTAATTTTTTTTTGAATAGAAGGGTTGCATTAATCCAATCCAATGTATAAAAAGAAGTATCAAATTCCTGCATAAAAAAAGTATTAGGCACAATGCTTAGTGAATCGAGAATGATAAGATTATTGGCAGGAATTTTTTTGCTGCGCAGGTTGGAAAGCTGTGCTGTAACAGGCAAAGCAGTTATAATGAGTAATGAAATCGATATCAGTCGTGCAACACTCAAACAAATAATTTTATAGTAAACTATCCGGCGGTAAAATTATTGTTTGAAATGAATAAGGCAATTTGTTTAGCTAAGCCTATTGGAGCAACCATTTTTGAGCGCATTATCATAAACAAAAAGGCAAGTCCGGGGACTTGCCGCATAAGGCTGCGAAGTTTGGAAACTTCGCAGATCGATAAACAAATTATCTATAGGCTATTTATACATTTCTTCTCTCAAAGCATGTACTCTTTCATCTTCCATATATTCATCAAAATTCATCAGGCGGTCAATTATACCATTTGGTGTTAACTCAATGATACGATTGGCAACTGTTTGCATAAAGGTGTGATCATGCGAAGTAAGTAATACTATCCCCGGAAATACCTGGCAGCCTTCATTAAATGCCTGTATGCTTTCGAGATCGAGGTGATTGGTTGGCTGATCAAGTACGACCAGGTTTGGATTTTGCAGCATCATCCTGCTGATCATACAACGCACTTTTTCACCACCACTCAAAACATTTGTCTTTTTTAAAATGTCATCACCACTGAATAGCATCTTACCCAAAAAACCTCTAAGGAATGGTTCATCTGCTTCCGTTACATGTTGTGGCACATACTGGCGCAACCATTCGATCAATGTGAGCCCCTGGGCAAAATATTCACTGTTCTCCAAAGGCAGGTAAGCTTTGGTAATGGTTGTTCCCCATTCAAATTTTCCTTTACCGGCTTTTTCATTGCCGTTTATTATTTCAAAGAAATTGGTAACAGCCAACGGGTCTTTACTCAGGAAGGCAATTTTTTCCCCTTTATTGATGCTGAAACTTACTTTGTCAAAAAGCTTTCTGCCATCTACACTTTTGCTTAAATTTTCAACATTCAGGATCTGGTTTCCTACTTCGCGTAACGGTTGAAAAATGATCCCGGGATAACGGCGGTTACTGGGCTGTATTTCCTCAATAGTTAACTTCTCTAAAGCTTTCTTTCTTGAGGTTGCCTGTTTGCTTTTGGATGCATTCGCTGAAAACCGAGCAATGAAGTCTAATAATGCGGCACGCTTCTCCTCGATCTTTTTGTTCTTATCATTTATCTGGCGACTCATTAATTGCGAGCTTTCATACCAGAAAGTATAATTACCGGTGAATATTTTTATTTTCTGGCGGTCAACATCGGCCACATGTGTGCACACGGCATCTAAAAAGTGACGGTCGTGGCTTACCACCAGGACGATATTTTCATAGTCTGCCAAAAAATTCTCCAGCCAGCCGATGGTTTCAATATCCAGTCCGTTAGTAGGCTCGTCCAGTAGTAAGATATCAGGATTGCCAAATAATGCCTGTGCTAACAATACGCGTACTTTCAGGTTACCCGGAATATCCCGCATCAGGCTGTTATGAAATTGTTCTTCAACGCCCAAACTGCTTAGAAGACTGGCAGCATCGCTTTCTGCTTCATAACCACCCATTTCGCCAAAATCGTGTTCCAGTTCTGCAGCGCGCATGCCATCTTCCTCATCAAAATCTGCCTTGGCATAAATGGCCTCGCGCTCATGCATCATCTTCCAAAGTTTCCCATGACCCATCAGCACTGTATTTAAAACCGTTTGTTCATCAAACTCAAACTGGTTTTGTTTTAACACTGCCATGCGCTCACCCGGCGTGATCTCTATCGTTCCTTTATTCGGATCGATCTCACCACTTAATATCTTAAGAAAAGTGGATTTGCCGGCGCCGTTAGCGCCAATAATGCCATAGCAATTCCCTTTTGTAAAACTCAGGTTTACTTCATCAAACAATACCCGTTTGCCATAAGCCAGCGTAACATTTCTTGCACTGATCATTCTTGCTTAAATTTTTTGAAGGCGCAAAATTAATGCTATGTAACCAATCAAGCACAATCTATATTGACTTAAACCCATGTTTATTCCTTTTGCTTTTTGCAGCAACTTATTACAAATAAATTTTTATTTTGATTTTACCTTTTTTTCTAATTGAATTGTTCTACATTTAGGTTAGCTTTCATATTCATCTTAAAATAACTCACCATGCGCAAATCTGATCTCATCAACAACATATCAGATAAAACAGGCATCCCAAAAGTTGACGTGCTGGTAACCGTGGAAACACTCATCAAAGAAATTAAGGGAAATATTGCCAAAGGGGAAAATATCTACATAAGAGGCTTTGGCAGTTTTATCACCAAAAAAAGAGCTGCTAAAATCGGGCGAAACATTAAAAAGAATGTTGCCGTTCATATCCCTGAGCATTTTATTCCTGCTTTTAAACCTTCCAAAGAATTTGTGAATGAAGTAAAGCAAATGCCCGCCGCACAGTAAATTTGCAGCTTAATTTTTTTTCGTGCGAAAACAACAATGGATTTTGGTTCTGTCAGGTATAACGTTGCTCTTGCTGTTATATTTTTTTGGAAACACGGTTGCGCCCAATAAACCTGCTCCTGCCGCCCCTGCCGCTTCAAATGCTCCTGCTATATTAACAACAGAAGATGTGTTGACTAAATATAAGTCAGGGCTCGATACGCAACAGCTTCAAAAGATCACACAATTGGAAAACAGCGTTGTAAGAGGAGATGTACGCAACCAGCAAATTCATGTGTTTCATCAACTTGCCTCTTATTGGGGCGACACGTTGCACCACGAAGAGGTTGGCGCTTACTATTCCGGCGAAGCAGCCAAGTTGGAAAATTCCGAAAAAAACCTCACCTTTGCAGCCCATTTGCTGGTAGATGGTATGATGTCTTCAACGGATGTATCCATGCAGCGATGGCTGGCAACACAGGCTAAAGAGTTATTTGATAAGGCGCTTATAATAAATCCAAACAATGATTCCACAAAAATCGGGATAGGAGTTTGTTATATGTTTGGTAATATTTCTGATAATCCCATGCAAGGCATTCTTGCCATCAGGGAGATTGCAGATAAAAACCCTGACAACCTGTATGCGCAAATGATGCTTGGCCTGGGTGGTGTTCAAAGTGGTCAATACGACAAAGCTGCGGAGCGATTTTTAGCAGTTGTTGAAAAGCAACCCAACAACATAGAAGCTGTTTTAAATCTTGCAGGCGTATATGAACGATTAGGCAACAAGGCAGAGGCTGTTAAGTGGTATGAAAGGTCATTAACCCTTATACAAATACCGGAAGCAAAAAAAGACATTGAGGAAAGAATTAAATCATTACAATAAAAATTAATTATTAAAATAAAATTTATTTAGATATGCCTTGTGGTAAAAAAAGAAAGCGTCATAAAATAGCAACGCATAAAAGAAAAAAAAGATTAAGAAAAAATCGCCATAAAAAGAAAAACAAATAAATTTGATTACCGGCGCAGTTCAACACTTATTGCGCCGGTATCTTGTTACCCTATAATCTGCCTTACCTTTCCTTCCTTGTTTTTACAATGCATGTGCATGCTTGCTGTACAGGCATTCTGTTATTTTAATTATGGCAATTAAAGATTGAATTTCGTGAACAAAGAGATGATAATTAATGCCACCACAAATGGCGTTGAGATCGCGTTACTGGAAAACAAAAAGCTGGTTGAATTGCATCATGAAAAAGCGGATGCAAATTTTGCTGTAGGCGATCTTTACCTTGGTAAGGTAAAAAAGCTTATTCCCGGACTTAATGCAGCCTTTGTAGATGTTGGCTTTGAAAAAGATGCTTTTTTGCATTATACTGATCTAAGTCCCTATGTACGTTCTGTTTTAAAATTTACCCAAATGGCTATGCAGGAGAAATCTGATGATATATTAGATTTCTCAAAATTCCATCCGGAACCGGAGATCATAAAAACCGGTAAAATAAACGAGGTAATAAAAGGTAAGCACGAGATACTTGTACAGATCTTAAAAGAACCGATTGCAGCAAAGGGACCAAGGTTGAGTTGTGAAATATCGCTACCTGGCAGATTTGTCGTGATCACCCCTTTTAATGATATAGTTGCGGTTTCCAAAAAGATACACAGCGCGGAAGAAAGAAAAAGACTGCAGAAAATTATCGAAGCCATCAAGTCAAAAAATTTTGGTGTTATCGTGCGCACAGCAGCCGAAGGAAAAAATACTGCTGAACTGCATGAAGACCTTTCCCAGCTTATTGATACCTGGAAGGCCATCCAACAAAATCTAAAAGGCGCTACCGCACCAGCTAAGATATTAAGCGAACAGGATAAAACTACGAGTATCCTGCGCGATCTGCTCACAGAAGACTTTAACAGGATCGTTATTAATGACCGTAATGTGTATAACGATACCCGTTCCTACATACAAAAAATTGCTCCGGAGAAAACAGATATCGTTACCAGTCATTTGAATGGTGTACCGATCTTCGACCAGTTTGGTATTTCTAAACAGGTAAAAGCTGCTTTTGGTAAGACCGTAAATCTTCCCAGCGGAGCGTACCTGATCATTGAACATACAGAAGCGCTGCATGTGATTGATGTAAATAGCGGCTACAAAAGCATTAGTAATAACCAGGAAGAAAATGCATTGGCAACCAATCTTGAAGCGGCTGAAGAAATAGCAAGACAATTGCGTTTACGGGATATTGGCGGTATAATCGTAGTTGATTTTATTGACATGAAATTGCCGGATAACAAACGTAAGCTGCAGGAAGCAATGGATGGTTTTATGCGTGTTGACAGGGCAAAGCATGCTGTGTTACCTATTTCAAAATTCGGGTTAATGCAGATCACACGCCAGCGCATGCGGCCTGAAGTAAATATAAACACATCAGAGATCTGCCCAAGTTGTAATGGCACCGGGAAAGTATCTCCAACATTGTTGCTGGTTGATGAAATAGAAAACCGCCTTAATTATCTTGTTACACACCAGCATAAAAATCTTACCATCACTGTACACCCAATTTTACACTCCCATCTTACAAAAGGCATATTCTCCATTGCCTGGAAATGGAACCGTAAATACAAAACACGTATCCGTGTAAAACCAAACTCAGATTATTACTTAACTGAATTTCATTTCTTCGATTCGCATGAAGAAGAAATAAAATTCTAACATGACTGCATAAAAATGTTTAGGGGCTGTTCCACAAAATTATCGGAACAGCCCCTTTGTTTTTTCTGCCATAACTGTATTATCCATTTACTCTTTCTATCTCATCATCGGCGCCGCTATGGCGTATCTGGGATTTCATAGTACCGCCAAAACGCCAGGTAAATGCAAGTGTTATCACTCTCGAGTCGCGGCGTATGATAAAGTATTCATCAGCATGTTCAAAGTCGGTATTGCCTTCCATTACCTGGGTATGAAAGATATCGCGGAAGCTCAACTTGATCGTGCCTTTCTTTCTTAAAACCGTTCTTGATACGCCAATATTTAATTGCCCTGTTGGCAAAAGCGCTTCCTGTAAATCATTGCGGGAACGCCCGGTATAAAAGCCGGATAGTTCCGCAGTATATTTATCATCGATCGTAAAAAGATTATTCATGCTTACATTAAACTGAACAACGGATGATTCATAATCATTCCATACATAACCCTTGAGTTTTTTGTAATTCGATACTACTTCACCATTAAAATTCCACCATTTAAACGGCGACAGTTGCGCGCTTACAGAAAGACCTGCGATATAAGCTTGGCCAACATTTCCCTGCGAGTAATACAAAATACCGGAACTGTCTGTAAGAAATAATTGCGAAAAATAATCTTTGATAATGCTATAGGAAAGTGTGGTGGTAAGAAAACTTTTATATTGATGCGACAATTCCAGGTTCCAGCTATACTGCGGACGGAAATAAGGATTGCCGGTTTCATAAGTGTATTTATTTACTATGAACACAAACGGGTTTAATCGCTGGAATGCCGGCCTGTCGATGCGCCTGCCTGCAGTAAAAGTAAAGCTGTTGACAGAATCTGCCTGCCAGGTTATATAACCCGAAGGGAACAGTCCATCATAATTGCGGCTGAAAGAAGAATCTTTTCTAACAGCATTTCCTTTTTGTTCGCCTTCATACGAGGTATTTTCATATCGAAGCCCAAGCTGCATCGTTATTTTATTAAATTGTTGTTCTGCACTTGCATAGACTGCATAAATATTTTCTTTATAGAGAAAATGATTGCTCTTGCCATAATCAGGTTTCCAACCGGTACCATCAAAAAAATCATAATTGGCAAGATTATCTGTGTTGATATGCGAGGATTTCATACCGGCTTCCATCTTCCCATCGCTGTGGTATTGCCAGGTATAATCCGCTTTAGCCGTAAATATTTTTAAAGTGGAAGGAATATCTCCTTTGGATGCATCTGTATAACCTCCTGAACCGGATAGACTGTTGGCAAAGTATAGCTGGTTCTTTATGTCGTAGTGCAGCCAGTCAACATCAGCGCTGATCTGCTGTTTTTTATTGATGCTATGTTTTCCATTAAGATTGATACCGCCATTGCTGAAATGATAATCTGTATTACTGATGGTGGTAAGGCTTGAATCAATATTACCGTTCGGATTTATCCAGGTCGCCGTTGCATCTGAACTTCCATTACGTTTAGCTAAAATGCCATTTAGCATAACACCCAGCGTTGTTTTACGGGAAGCATAAAAATCAAGGCCCGCTTTTAGCGTATTGTTGTTGCTTGTGCCGGTAAAGTAAGTAGGTTGGTCAAGTATTGCGGTTATCTTGCCACTTTCATCCATATATTTTCGTTCTGCGTACAGATCGCTGTAATACCTGTTATAATTATAGCTATAGGTAAGAAATGTATTTATTTTTCCACGCCTGTAATTCAGCACAAGGCTGTTGTTGCTTTTAGGATAACGCCCCTGGCTATACGCCGCTGTGATATTGCCATTGAACCCTTTTTGTTTGCTCTTTTTTGTCTTGATATTGATGATGCCCGCATTGCCGCTGGCGTCGTAACGTGCGGAAGGATTGGTCATTAATTCGATCTGTTCCACCTGTGATGAACTCATACTGGCAAGCAGGTTATTAAGATCAAGGCCTGACAGATAGGTCTGCTTGCCATCAATTAATATTAGAACTCCCTGCTTTGCTTTCAGGCTGATTGTGCCGTTCCTGTCAACTGTAACACCGGGAGATTTTTCCAATACATCCAGTACGCTTGTGCCGGCATTGGTAGGAGATGCGTCAACATTTACCAAAACCTTTCCCTGTTCATGTTGAATAAAAGGCTTTCGGGCAGTTACAGTTACCTCGCTTAAAGTGTTAGCTGAAGATTGCAGTGTGATACCAATCTCTTTTGCTGCACTGTTCATGACAAATGAACCTGTTGTATCTGTTATATAGCCAGCAAAGCTTGTAACGCAATAATAATTATCCTGTAAAATATTTTTTAAAACAACCTTGCCTTTGTCATCTGTCAGTTCAGTTTTTATAAGTGTGCTATCTGATGAACGAAATAAGCTGATGATGGCTGACTCAAGCGGTTGTTGCTGTTCGTTCAACACGGAAACCGAGAGATAGATATTCTCTGTTGACGGCTGGCAGAAAAGTTTTGCTGATAACAAAAACATCAGCACCAGGAACAGCAGCTTTTTACCGGGTAAGCTCATAAGGCAAAGTAACGCCTGTGATGCCAATAATCCTGTCAAAAATGTCTAACGGTTATAGCTGCTGATAAGGTTGATGTGAGGTTATGTTAAGGCCTCCTTTTATTAAAAAAACCTGTTCAATGTGTAACTGAAATCTTGATTGCCAACCAGTAACCTGTTTGCCGCATCAGTGAATACAAAAATATTATTATCCATTTGCAACAGGTTCAACAGCGCGCTTCCATCATCCTTATTCAGCCTGAAAGTGACATGGCCACTTTTAGTGGTTATCAATTTCCAATGCCCCGTCATGCCACCCTGTTTACGCCAGGGTGTGCCGTAAACTTTGTAAGTACCGGATGCATTGCTTGCCCCATCAGTATACAGAACGATATACCATTTCAGTTTATAACACAACATACCTTCAGGAATAATACCAGGCACTCCGCATGGTGACCGCCCTTCAAGCGTCATTGAGTCTTTAAACGCAGATCGTGTAAGATTAAAATTGATAGCGGTGTCAGGTACGGGATAGGTATCATTTAAAGTATAACTCCACCCACTGTTACCAATAGCCAGGTTATTGTTTGCATCGAGAAAATGAAGCAGGTTATTGTTAATGGAAGCAATCTTTAAGACTTTATTTCCATTTTGAAGAAGGTAATAATATTCCTTTTTACGAACGTTGCCTGATAATTTTATTTTCTTCCCGCCATCTATAAAACCATTTGTGTTGGGTTTACTGATGCCATAATTGCAATCAAGCATGTAAGACGAATTATCAAGCGTGATTAGCCACCGGATGAAATCAATCGAATCCTTTAATGAGATGCCAAGAAATGTGCGTACCACTACGCCGGCAGGCGTACTTCCCGTGTAAGTATTTGCGCTGGCTTTTGCAAAAGAAAAAGTGAAAAGGATCAGTAAAGTACAATGTACAATTCTCATAAATTTTTTGTCAAACCTCCGCGAACCTGATGGCAACTGAAAAAATACTTTCTGAAAGGTTATAATTTCCTGATGAAATGCAATAAAATTCAAAAGATATTTTAATCTATTTCAATAAACGTCGTTGCCTGAAGATGTTTAATTTTTGTTACCGGCGAAATAACTGGCAACAAGTTTGTAATAATTACAATAAAAGAATATATATGGCAGAAGAAAAAACAGAAATGAACAAACGTGATAAAACCAACGAGGATGCAATGTTGAAACCGGATCCGGAGACGCTGAATACTACAGATCCGCAGGAACATATGAAAGGCCCTCTTTCTTCTTTAATGCATAAAGTGGAAGAAAAGGCTGCAGAGAATAATGAAAAGGACGCACAGGATCAACAAAATAAATAAGTATTTGTGGCTGTATTTATGACCTCTGTTGCAATCTTATCCGTAAAACTGTGGAATTATTATAAAGCAGGTATAAGTCCATGAAACAACTTGTAGATTTATGTTCCTGTAAATAAACATTGTTCCGATTGTATTGCTAATTTGCGCGCATGGAGCAGCTAATTGCCTTATTAACACTTATAGTTCTTGAAATTGTTTTAGGCGTTGATAATATCATTTTTATATCTATTGTTACCGGGAAATTACCGGTTAGTCAACAGAAAAAAGCAAGAGTAATAGGCCTGCTGTTGGCCATGTTAATACGGTTGCTTCTTTTAACACTCATCTCGTTTATCTTAAAGCTGCAGGGTAATCTTTTTAGGATTTTCTCAATCGACATATCCGGAAAAGATATAATACTTATTTTAGGTGGTTTATTTCTTTTGTATAAGAGTGCTTCAGAAATACATCATAAGGTAGAAGGCAGAGATGAAATATCACAAAAAGCCAGGGCCACAACATTTAACAGGGTGATCACCCAGATATTAGTATTAGACATTGTATTTTCTATTGACAGCATAGTGACTGCGGTGGGCATGGTGAAGGATTTATGGATCATGTATGTGGCAGTAGTCGTAAGCGTTACCGTAATGTTGTTTGCTGCAGCGCCGGTGAGCAATACGGTAAATAAATATCCTTCATTTAAGATTCTTGCATTAAGTTTCCTGATGCTTATCGGTGTGGCCCTTATTGGCGAAGGATTGGATTTTCATATACCCAAAGGATATATCTATTTTTCTATTGCATTTGCCTTGCTGGTGGATATACTACAATTAAGAGCAGACAGACATAAGACCGGTAAAAAGATAATAGGCGCCAACACGACCGCAGGTAAAATTGATTAAGACAGTGATAAATAGCAGAATCAATATCAGAATATTTTGCTGCCTGCGAACCAGAATAATGCCAGCCATATAAGGCCTTTGATCAGGAAAAATAAGAATCCTGCTAATCCGAGCCGTTTAAGCCATAATTTGATCTTGTATTCGTTTTTCATCTTGCAGGGAGCAGGTCATTTTAAAAGCAAAATTAAACTAATACTGCCGGCATTATTTTAAGAACCAGGGGCTGGTCGCAATGTATTTCCTGCAAATAAAAAAGCTGTCCGGGAAGTTGAACAGCTTTTAATAAGTTGAAAGCAAGCGTTATTTCTGGGCAAGAAATTCTTTTATCTTGTCTTTGTGCACGATGGCTTCCTTAAATGTATAAGCCCCGGTTTTAGGACTACGTACAGAACGTATTACCTTACTCCAGTTTTTTGCTTCTGCTGCGGCTTTCTGATCTTTTGTCTTGATGGCCGTTTTTGCTGCTTTTGCCATATTATTAAGTTGATAAGTTTATAAGTTGATTTGTTGATAAGTAAGGCATTTCAACCATTCAACTTATCAACCGTTCAACTAACTATTTTATTTCTTTATGAACAGTAACTTTTTTCAGTATCGGGTTGTACTTCTTTAATTCAAGGCGCTCAGGCGTATTTTTTTTATTCTTGGTAGAGATGTAGCGGCTTGTGCCTGGCTGGCCACTGCTTTTATGCTCTGTGCATTCTAAAATTACCTGAACCCTGTTTCCTTTCTTTGCCATTGTTAACGCTTTAACTTACTTAAATATGAGTACCGTTTGCTCTTAGTTCTTTGATCACTGCAGCCAATCCTTTTTTGTTGATAGTGCGGATCGCTTCTGTTGAAACCTTTAAAGTAACCCATCTATTTTCTTCAGCAAAGAAAAAACGCTTTGTTTGAAGATTGGGCAAAAAACGGCGCTTGGTCTTTATGTTCGAGTGAGAAACATAATGGCCGCCCATTGGCTTTTTTCCGGTTACTTCACAAACTTTTGCCATAAAATCTTTTTTTGGGACGGCAAAGGTAATGAACCACAACGAATAAACCGCAATCATCCGCAAAGTTTTTGCAAAAACTACGGTTCGTTGGGAATTTTATTTTGTTACTCCGCCTATTGAACATTCGCCTGAAATGAGCTCACGCAGGCATTCGCTGTTAAGCCTCACATTTTCATATCGCTTCAAATTAAAACATACAACCCGAATTTCTTAAACTTTGGGATTTTCTTAAGTATTTACTACATGTTGATGAAGACTCAAGTCATTTGCCTGTAATGGCTAACTCTCCGGATTCTTTCCAACTGTTAAGATAGTTAGGTTATGGATTAAATGCAAAAACGCGTGATATTGCTGCCGTAGCGGTTACTGCGTCCTTTATTAAATAGTTATATGTTTCAGTATTTGATCCATCCCATGTATAAGGTATTAACAAAAATTGGTATATGCCTGCAGGCAGATCAGAAATCTTAGCATTAAATGAAGGCATTTTTGGTAAAACTGCAGAAGCCATTTCAATAATCCGCCCATTCATAACAATGCCGGAAGGAGCTTTGCCATTAGGATCTTGTACGATTTTTATGTTGCCTGGAGCATATACCAGCAAATAACCCGCATTGGTTGCCCCACTGGATGGAAACCTGGCATTATCCCAGCTAAGGTTTACTGAAGCATAACTTACTGAAGCCGTAAAAGTTCCGGGTTGTGAAAGCGGAGGATTTGAAAGCGTATAAAAACTATCCAACGCGAAAGCGGTGCTGTTACTTTTATTATTATTCATTGCATACAAGGTGTAGCGATAGAATGTTTGAGGCAATAAGCCTTTGCGAACCTGTGAAAATGTTCCGGCTTTAACAATACTGTCATGCATCCTTCCCCAATTCAAAAAAGGCAGTTCAGTATTGGCACGGGCCAGGGTAGATCCCCTGTCAATTAATCTTGATGCACCTTTTGAAGTTATTGTTGCAGTGATCCTGGCTGACGTGTTGGTGATCTTGTCTGAATATGCATTTTGTACTATGGGCGCCTCCGGCCAGTTGCCAATGGTATCCAATACATTCAAAAACCTTTGCCTGATCTGCTTTTCTGCGTGTGTTAAGACATCGCTTTTTAACGGGTACAGTTCTTTTTTGTCGTTTACCGTGTTGTAAAAATTGCCTGATCTCGGCACACCTGTGGAATCATATAATTTATAGGTTTTATCTCGTGTCCATCGCCAGAGGTAGGTAAATCCCGGATGCGGATCAAAATGACAAAACAATTGCTGTTTTGTTACATGAGGTTGACCGAACAGTGCCGGGTAAAAACTCTTTCCGTCCAATATGCCATACTTATTTAGCTTAGTTACCTGCGCTGCTTCGGCAAAGGTTGGTAATAGGTCTGTGAAATCTATCAGATCTCCGTTGCTACTTCCTTCTTGTATATGCCCGGACCAATAAGCGATCAGCGGTACGTGGGTACCTCCTTCTGTCGGGTTGCCTTTTTCTCCCCGGATATGTTTAACGCCATTTGCATTATAATAGATCTCGGGAGGCACCCCATTATCACCTGCGTAAAAAACAATTGTATTTTTATCAAGCCCCTTTAAACGTAGCCAGTTGAGAATTAGCCCGACTTTTTTGTCCATATAACGCATCATCGAAGGAAAGAAACTCGTATCACTTTTCCTCAGTTTAGGATCCCATGTTGCAAATTCCGGGTCATCGGGAGTGGGTGAATATGGAGAATGCCCGATAGACATGGGGTAGTAAACAAAGAATGGTTTCGTCTTATTATCTTCGATAAAATCAAAGATCTTTTGAGTTAATATATCATCGCAATATTTATTTGCAGTTACGCTATCGGGAATGCGGTATCCATTTTCTACAAGAACAGGATTTTTATACCGGCTGTACCGCATCGTATCCTCGGTGAGCTCAAAAACAATATTATAATCCCAACCCCATCGATGCATAATCGTATCATTATATGGTAACTGGTGCTTCCCGAAAACACCGGTAGCATAGCCTGCATCACGCATTACATTCGCAATGGTTTTTTCTTTTTCATTCATGTAACCCCAGTTGCTGTAATTGCGGAAATTGTATTTACCGGTAAGAAACATGCATCTTGAAGTAGAACATAGCGGCGATGCCTCGCAAAAGGTAAAATTCATGCCATGCCTTGCCATATAATCTATTGCCGGTGTGGAATAAGATTGGCCGCCGTTTATTGCAGGTACCGAATAGCCCACATCGTCTGCCAAAATAAAAATGATGTTTGGTTTTTTCTGTGCATCAATGAATGTTTGAAATATAAACAGGAATGCGAACAGGTAAACAAAGTGTTGTATTAAAAGCTTTTTTTGTAAAGATCCAAGCGATGCTCTCATAATGGTTGCTTTAAATAATTAACGAATTGTGCTTGCCGTGATTTTATTTTTATGAACAATGCTTATTCAAACGTAAGCAATGAATTCCACAGCCTAAACACAAAGTACAATAACATAATTACCTCAACATCGTTCACGAGTTCACCAGTTCACGCGTTCACACGGTTCTCGCGCTCACATGTTTACGTCAAACTCATTCCAAATACCTCATTGCAAATTACTTCTCCAACTCAACTTATCAACTAATCAACTTATCAACCAGTCAACTTACCAAACGTATTTAATGACCTGGGCGGGTATAATATTGCTCAAATCAATGTTATAGTTATAAGCAAAGCGGTTTTGGTAAAATCTTTGTTATAAACTCTGTTGTGATATAACACCTTTAATTCAATCTATATCGCTCATGAAAAACATTACGTTACTAATTCTGTGTTTATCCCTATTTGCGGGAGTAAATGCTCAAACAGATTCTTCGATAGCCGTTGACCCGCATAAGGGCTTACTATTGTATGTCGGTTTTGGCGGTGGCTATAATGATTATAAAAATCTCAATGGAGTGCTTAAAGATCATGACCTGCCAACGGTTGGCAAATTCACATTAACCAATGCGCTTGAAATAGACACCCGCCGTGATCATTTATTGATCGGCATTGCAGGTGGCATGGGACTCTCTTACAGGCGGCCTGACGACTATAACGTCTTCCTCGCCAACTTCAACGGGCAGCTACAGGTTGCGTATTACGTTTCCAATAATAAAACCTTTCACTTTGCGCCTCAGGTGGGTTTTGGCTTTTTTTCTTCCATAGTTAACCACGCGCAAAGTAGCGGCATTGAAGATTTCAACGAGCTTGTCGAAGGAAAAAATTCAATATCTATCAGGCAAACTTCCCCGGTGCTTGATTTCTGTTTGCGATTTGATATGGCCGATTTCACTAAAGCAACATCCGGCGCCGGCAGCATCAAGGTTGGCTATAAATTAGGTTTAAGCGAGCGTGGCTGGGGTATTGACGCATCCAATAATTCCTCTTTAGATAATTCACCGGAAGACCGGATCAGCCAGTTTTATATCACGGCTTCTGTGGGCGTTTCATTATTGAAGCCATTACATATGAAAGGACATATGAAATCTATGCATTGATTAAGTCCTGAATATTTTTGTGAAAAGATAATCAACAGATAAACATAGATATTCAGAACAACCCCACAGTAATTTTCTGCAGGGTTGTTTGGCTTTTTAATTCAACGCAACTTCTCTTACTTTATACTTTCCCGGCGTAGTGCCGAATGAACGCACCAGCCTGTTCCACATATTAATGGTAATAATGGCCGCCGTGAGATTAGCGATTTCTGCTTTTGAAAAATACCTGCTTAATTCTTCATGAATATCATCGCTGTGTTCTTCTGCAGGCATATGAGTGAGTTTTTCTGCAAATGCAAGTACCGCCTGTTCCGCCGGAGAATAATACGGTGTTTCCCGCCACGCAGAAACAGATATTAACCGCAATGGTTCTTCGCCGGCATGTATCGCTTCTTTGTAATGCATATCAAGACAATAAGCACAACTGTTGATCTGCGAAACCCTGAAGCGTAATAATTCAAGCAGCTTGTGATCCAAACCGCAATTGTCAACGTATCGCTGAACTCCTGTTACAGACTCAACAAGTCCCGCAGGCACATCTCTGAATGAAATCCTTTCCATAGTTTTTATTTTGTTTGAAAGAATAACAAAACGGGAGATCAAAACGTGACGTTTTTTAAAAGATTTTTTTCAAGCGCTTTTAATTTGTCGGGATTACGGATAAAATAAATATTTCGTAAAACATTCTTTTGCAGGGAAAATACCTGGCAGTTAATTAATTCGCCATCCTGTACATAACACAAAGCAGGTTGATTATTGATGAGTGTTTTTCTTATGTCAATGTTTGCATAAAACTTTTTATATATGCCTTGCAACAATTTCGTAACGGCGTCTCTCCCTGTAACCGGTTTGCGGAAGGCAGCCACTTTACCACCGCCATCAGAAATTACCATCACTTCTTCATGCAACATTTTTTCCAGTTGCGGCATGTCTCCATTCTGAATAACGGATAAGTATTTATCTATATACGCATCGGCCTGTTTGGATGGTGTTATTGTTTCCGATGTTTGTAATTTCTCTTTTGCACGGTTCAATAATTTCCTGGAATTCTCCTCTGTAATATCAAGCACTTCCGCGATTTCTTTGTGATCATACGCAAATGCCTCCTTTAAAATAAATACGGCTCTTTGTTTTGCTGTAAGTTTTTCCAATAAAATCATCAATGAATAAGACAATATTTCTTTACGGTTAAGCAGGGTATCTGCAGTTTCTGTAGCAATAGGTTCCGGCAGCCATTCGCCGGGGTAAGATTCCCGTTCCCGTTTTTGCCGGTTCTTGCTATTAATGGAAAGATTGATCACCGTGCGTATCAAATACGCTTTCTCGTCCTCAACTTCTGTTCTTTTTCGTTGCATGAATCTCAGGTAGGCATCCTGCACCACATCTCTTGCGTCTTCATAAGAACCAAGTATATTGTAAGCATAGGTAGTTAACAATCTTTCGTACATCACTGTTTGTTTGTTGTAGAAAGTAAAGTTACTACACCAAAAAAATGATGTGCGTTAAGTTTACTGTAAGAATATTTTTCTCTGGTTTACAATTTATTGACTGATCACTTTTTTTATTCCTTCGCACATCAACTTTATTCTTTGATAGGCTTGCGCGGAATTTTCCTTTTTGTCCAGTTTTATCCGGAGATAACCCGGGTATTTTTTGATGTAAAATATGGTGTGGTCATCCAATGCAATTTTCCCGTCAATTCGTGAATGCACAAATGACATATGGCTTCTTCTCCCGATCTTATGATCCATAAACTCATCCACCTCTGCCGTTTTTCCAGCATTAAACTGTGCCTGCATTTTATAATAATGCTCCGATTCGCTGATATGAATATTTACATTGTGATGTGAATGCGAACAGGAAAGGCAAAAACATACCATCAGCAGGTTACATATAACTGCCCATGAATTTTTTTTCATACTATACATGTTTATTTTGACCGGCACGCCGGATAGCCTTGTTAAACTGTTGGAAAAAATTTTGGTAAGATTGGAGCTGTAAAGATAAGCAAGCAGGCGAAGTTTGATAATGGATTTGATAAACGGAGATAATTATATTTAAATGAACGGTATAACGAATGTATTGTTTTGGATCACAACGATCGCGGCTACTACACAACGAACACAAAGTTTCGCTTGCACTCATATGTTAAGAAACTACATACAAATCCCGGAATCCACCAATCACCACCTGAACGATGCATGTAATGCAACAGGTCATTCTCAGAGATGGGAATGGGTTAAAACTGTACCCTTCTGTTGCAATGAAAATAAAAACGCCGCTACATTGGCAAGGTCCTGTTCGGTTAAACCATTGCTTACAGGATCGGGCATAAGGCTTTCTTCCTGCTTTTGTTTGGAAGCAATATTTTTTACAGCGATGATATGTTTCGCACCGGCAACATCTTTTATCACTACATTTTGTTTGTTCTCTGATAATAGGAACCCATACACTGATTCGCCATCTTTTGTGGTAACCAGCCAGGGCTCATAACCGAATACAATGGAAGCGCCGGGATTAATGATGGCATCAAGCAGCGCTGTTTTATCAAACTTTTTTGCAATGCCGGTGAGATCGGGAGCAATGGCATTGCCTTCATCACCTGCTTTATGACAGGAAGCACAGCGTGTGGTAAAAACGGTTTTGCCTTTGCCTGCATCGGCATTTAATTGTTCAACATCAGTAATGGAAAACACCTTGCCTGCACCCGTGCGCTTAAAATATTTGCCTGCCTGCACTCTCACCACTACGCTTGGATTATTAAAGATAGATGCTTCTACAAAAGGCAGCACTTTTGGTGGTAACTTATGCGTTGCAGCAAGACCGATCAGCATTTGTCCGCCTACAGAATCTGCCGCCATTTCCTGCACGCGCCATTTACGCTCATCATTCGATTGGTGTTCATCCAGCACGGTTTGTTGCTTCACTTTCATCTGCGCCAGCGTTCTTTCATAAACCGTGTTCATGGGTATTTTGCTCCAGTCTGCCAATGCATACCAGTCGTTGCTTTGCCTGAATGAAAGCCAGTATATCGCCTGTTCTGTTACATCTTTCGAAGGAGATTTTGTTAAAGCAAACATGCTGTCAACTGCTGCCTTTTTATTAATGAAGGCCAATGCTGTAATGGCTGCCGTCCTTTCTTTTGGTGACAGCAAACTGTCTTCCGCACGCAGCATTAAAGCGGGTATAGCTTGCGGCGGATGCAGTCTCCATGCCAGCGCCGCCATTGCGGCGTTCCATTGTGTGGAAGGAATATCTTTTTCAAATAAAGCAACAATGTCCGGGTAAATATCTGCTTCATGATCCTGCAGCACAGCGCCCAATGTTTCAAGATACCACCTGTCTTCACCGTCATAGTTTTTTATTAATTGTAACAGCAATGGTTTTGTTTGCTGATAGGGAAGTTGCTGCAACGACGCTATCACTTCTCTTCGTATAAAAGGGGATGGATCGTTCATCATCTTTTCTGCATAAGGAAGAATATCAGGCACGGTTGCACGCAAAGCCTTGTATGCTACGGCTCTTAATTGTACATCTTTTGCGGTAAGCAATTGTTCAACCACTGTTTTGCCTTCGCCGTCTATCGCTGCCAGCAGCCAAACCGCTCTTGCCTGTATGTATGCATTGTTATCATTCAGGAGAGGTTTTATAGCAGTAATACTGTTGCTGCCTTGCTGTAATAATTTCCTGTAGCCAATATTGCGCACATTAATGGCGGGGCTTTTTAAAGCTTCTATCTGTCCTTCCACAGAATTGGTATCAATTACAGGCGCCGTTAATTTTTTATTTTTCGGAGCGATAAGATAGATGCGGCCATAGCCAATGCTGTCTTCCATCTGGTGGCCGCCAACAACAGGATCATACCAATCGCAAACATAGATTGCACCATCGGTACCGATGGTTACATCACTGGGCCGGAACCATTTTGACGTATCCTTGTTTTGCACGGAATCGTTCCATACATAATCATAGTTATCCTGCTGTAATGAGGTGATAAAATTGCTGCGCTTGCCGAGATCGTACCCTGATTGTTTAATGGAGGGATGATAACCAAAAATGGTGTTTCTCCCTGCATCAGCACTTAATAATAAACCCAGGTATTGTTTGCCCAATGCATCGCTTTCATTCACTGCAACACCTGTTGGCGCACCTGCACCGGTACGGTCGCCGGCAGGCATTACACCCGGGTCGTCCTGGTGCCAGTGTGCTGCAAAAATATCCTGCCCGGGCCGCTGGTCTGCCTGCCAGAACCTGGTCCCGTCATCGCTGAAATAGCCTGCATTACCGCCTTCCATCAGCCAGGTTGTTCTGCAGGTGACCACCTGGTCGTCGTTATCATTCTGCCAGAGATTGCCGTAAGAATCGGGTATCACTTCATAAGAGTTACGAAAGTTATAACCCATCACTTTCAGGCCTGTGCCATCGGTATTTACACGCAACGCAAGCCCACCCACATACACTTTGCCATCACTGCTTTTCAAATTGCCCTGGTTATTGTTGTTGTAAGGTGAGCCGCCTTCATACACACTGCCGGCCCGTAAAGTGAAGCCGCTTTTATCTGTCACAATATGCGGCCCGGCATTACCCACATTAAAATACCATCTGCCGTCTGCGCCTGCATACACGGCATGTAAAGAATGGTCGTGGTCTTTGCCGCCAAAACCTGTCAATAATATTTCTTTTTTATCAGGAAGATCATCGCCGTTGCTGTCAGTATATATGATCAGATTGGGTGAACAACTTACAATTACTTTATTGCCGATAACTGCGATGCCCACAGGTGAAAGCAGGTCCTTGTCTTCTACAAAAACTTTTGAGATATCCGCTCTGCCATCATGATTGGTGTCTTCCAGGATCATTACGCGGTCGCCTTTGGAATGATGCAGGAACCTGGTTGAGTCATTGTTGTAGTTGCGGTAATCCACGGCTTCTGTCACCCATATTCTTCCTCTATAATCAACATCCATATTGGTTGGATTATAAAACATAGGCGATTCTGCCCAAAGCGTAGCTTCAAGATCATCAGGCACATACAGGTCAACCTTATGTTTGCTTGTTTCTTTTTTTCCCGGTTGATTGCAGGCAAGTAATACAAACAAAAAAACAAGTGCAGGCAAGAGCATCGGTTTATTCATCATAAAAATTTCTGTCAGCTTAATTAAAAATATTTTGTAAAAACTGAAGGTTATGTTTGTATGCCTCCACTACCCGGGCATCTTTAGGCATCGCCCATTCTATCTGCATCCAGCCGTCTCCTGCATAATTCATTTCATATAAAGCATCGCGTATCCTTTGCCAGTTCAATGTTCCTTCACCCAGTAAAAAACCATTTTCTTTCATGTGTAATTCGCAGATCATATCAGCGCCAAGTTGTTTTACTTCTTTTATCACATCATATCCTGCATCTGCAGTATTGCGGAAATCAAAATACACTTTTATGTTAGGTGAACCAACTTGATCAATTATCTCCAAATGTTCGGCTGCATCCAGGTAAGATTCTATGCCGAGAATAATTCCATTCTTTTCTGCTTTGGGTGAAACTTCTTTCAACCGCTCGATAACAACCTGTTTACCTTGTGCGTCGTTGCGAAGATCATTTTTGTTGAAGAAGGCGAGTAATACAACGGTCACGCCAAAATTCTTCGCCACATCAATGCTGTCCGACACCCATTGAATGGTTCTTTCATCTGATTTGTAAGGCACATTGTTCAACTCGCCGATGGCGATACTGGAAATTTTAATGCCTGTTTGTTTGGATGCCTGCAGGTAAGCCTGTTGCACGGCGGCATCACGCAACGGGAGATTTTTATCCGCGGAGCCAAGATCGACCATGATGCCATCAAGGCCGATTTGTTTTGCAATATCAAAGGCAGCGATATCGGCACGTTTGCCCAATGACCAATCGCAGGCGCCGATATTAAAGCGTTTATTGTTGGTAGCGGCTACACTACGCAACGGGGAAAGCGCAGCAAGCAATGCCGCATGTTTCAGTAATGTTCTGCGGTTAAGCATGACAATCAAATTAATGAGGAAGTAATATTTATCATCAGCAATACAATTCGTCTTTGTTGCAAACATAAATGCATTCATGCTTCCGTTGGCGTCCCGCGGGCGATTTATGTATATCTTTCGATCAGCAAATTGATTGAAGCGATGAATGTTGACAAGGATGCCAATAAATATGATTCACAGCCGGTATCTCAGGCACATTCCCGATTTGACCTCAAAGCTTGCTTCCCTGTCATTACCGGTTCTGGTGACCCTCAATTTATATTTGCCCGGCTTTAAAATATAAAACGACAAAGCCGGTTCCATACATTCGGGCTGCTCTTCATGTAACTTATTAATGAAATCCCTGATAATTCCGTTTATGATCACTCTTTCGTGCAAATATTCTTTTCTGAATGTCCAGAAACAAACGTATCCCGGTTGCATTGGCTCATCAATTAATGAAGTACTATCCAGGTCATTGATGAAGTAAACATATAACACTTCATATTCAGTGTTGATATCATTAAGTGTAACGGCGCCTACTGCATTTTTTATATGGTCTTTTGACGTACATGGTATCCTGATACAATCTTCAATAACCAGTTGCAGAATGGTATTCTTAGCAACAAACACTTTTGCATTTTTATAAAAGACCTTGTTGTCTGTTAATGCAACAGTGTGCCATCCTGTAGCAATAGAATCCGGATATTTTTCGCGGGTATTGAAATTTTTTTGCAGCATACTAATCTGTAATGCTTCCTGTTCCTTTTCTTTTTTGGCTTCTTTTTCATTTAGGTCATATCCCGCAAATGAATCGAACAGGAATTGCAAATTTCGTTTGTACGTCATATTTGCGTTCCTGGCTACAGCCGACATATTTATGCTTGAATAAGAAACGTTTTGTGCTGTGGCTGTAATTTGAAAGAATATTACGATCAAGACAGCTACATATTGGTTACGCATAATTGAATAAATTTTTGTTTTCACAGAATTTGTGGAGACAAAAGTAGATTTTTTCAGGAGCAGGCTTCTGTTCTTTGTGGCATCGCCTGTTGCGTCCTTCCTGAGTAAGTGTGAGGGTTAACAGATATTTGTAATTCGATGTCATTTACTTAAGGGTATTCTTAAAGTCTCTCGCTTTTTGGAGAGGGATTTAGGGTGAGGTCGAGTGCTTAACTAGACAACATTGATTTGTAATTGTTTAAAAATGGCTTTATCCTAAACAGTTATTTGGTTGAAGCCATTTATATTTTGTAAGTCTTAATTCCACGACCTGAAAGTCTGGGCAATGTTTTTCCGAACACTGGTATCGGCTATCCTGAACACGTTTTAAATGTTGGGTGCATCATATGTCCAGGACGATATTTACGCATATCTTTTAATCAACAAATTGATTGAAACGATGAATGTTGGCAGGAATGCCAACAACTATAATCAACTGAGCGCATCACGAAGATCAACTCACCGGAGTTTTCCTTGTGATATTAAAGCATTCATCGAAGTCTGAATTATACAAAAAACCGGTCTGTTATTCCGTTTTCACAAATTGCAAAGTGTGCTTGGAATCGATTGTTTTAATAATAACGATGTAAATGCCTTTAGTTAGATGAGCAACCGGTATTCTGATATTCCCTTTGCCAGCTTTAATCTTGCTTAATTGCCTACCGGCAACATCTGACAGTATTATTTCAGATGACATATAAGGTGTAATTATAGTTACAAAATCGGTACATGGATTGGGATACAGGGAAACCTTTCCTGAAGTATTAGATTGCGATGCCGAAAGCTGACTATCAGAAACGATCAAACTTGTCGGCGTTTTAAATATTTGATAGGAAGACCAGGTGCTTACCATTTGCGGATTCAACTGACAAACAGAAGCTATGCGCCATTTGTAAGTTGTATTTGGTTTTAAACCGTTCAATGTAAACGACTGCTTTGAAGAATCAACTATAAACGTAGTATTCCCCGGCACCCCTTGTTGTTTGAGTTGTATTTTATATTGTATTGTACAACTGCTGCGGTACCAATTTAGTGTGGCGCTCGTGGCGCTTGGGTTAACAGGCGGCTGAGCCACAGGTGAATAACAGGTATATTTTAATTCAAATGGATCAGATGTGGTATAGCAGCCCTGCCTCAACCTTATTCTTACTGAATAAGTACCAGGGTTAGTAACTCCAATAATTTGGGTTTTATCGCCCGTATTCCATAGATAATTATCAGCAAACCTGGTGTACAATTCAGTATATGAATCATGGCAAAAAGCGAAACGTTGAGAAATTTTAGGTTTAAGAGAATCTGAGTCAAAGCACTTCAGATAGTATTTAAAAACATTACCAGCCCATGGTTCTGTTCCATTTTGTGCATTTGTGCCTGAAAAATATATCAGGTTGCCATTACTTGTAACGTTAGTTGGAATTACATACGTAAGTGCAGGGTCAGGAACTGGCATGGTAGTTTCTTCGATTCCATTGCTCATCCATAAAATTCCGTCCTTATTAAAGAAAAGATTATAGGCAGCCGTAGTTAATCCGGAAATTTTGCTGCTTCCGGATCCTGGCGTAAGGTCTTTAAGCATTTTTGTACCAGACCTTGTTCCATCTGTTTTCCACAATTCAGTACCATAAATACCATCATTTGCAGTAAAATACAAGCTATTATCATACACAAAAAAGTTTGACGGGTTGGAACTATTTGCCCCGAAGTTTATGTCTTTCACCATTGTGACAGCAGAGCCATCATACATCCACAATTCATAGCCTTGATTTGTAGTGTAAGCGCTGATGAATAAACGATTATTATACACTATCATTTCCGACGGTATTATAGTTGCAACTTTTACCGTTCCCTGTGTTGTTCCATCAGAACGCCACAAGGCATTACCGGAATTATCATCTGCCCGGAAATATAACCGGTTATTATAATTTGTAAAAAGATACGGATATGAAGCACCTCCAAACAAATTAATAAACTTTATCAATGTGGTACCGCCGGGTGTACCATCTGTCTTCCATAGTTCATTTTCCTGAACCCCGCTTTCATCATAACCTTGAAAGTAAGTGATATTGCCTATAGTTAAAAAAGCGGGTGATGGTTTATCATTAGCAATATTACTCAGGTTGCTTACTGTAATGTTGGCTTTCAACAAAACAGCCGTATCATTCTCATTTTTCTTCATCAGGCTACTATAAGGGGAGGTTGCCAAAGAATATATAATGGTACCGGAATCTCTTACAGTATAATATGGTATTGTATAGGAGGCACTTAAACTTTTTGTTGCTGCAGTATCATTTCCCTTTATGGAATAAATTGATCTTGCGTTCGATAATACATATACGGCATTATTAGATACCTGGATATCGGAAGGATTGAGTATAGTTTGCTGCAGTGTATCTTTAATAACAACAGCCGTATTACCGTCAGACTGCCATAACTCGTTTGCATTATTATAATTTGTTGCAGTAAATAGTACACCATTTCTGAAAGGTATAAAGTTGGCTGTCGATGAACTAGGATTTGTACTTGTATTGATGTCTTTTACAAGCTGCGCCTTATTCTTCCTGGTAATGCGCCACAACTCGGTACCTCTTTTGTCATCATTGGCTGCAAAAAGAAAATTATTGTTACAATAACCAAAGTATTGAGGACTACTTGAGAAAGTCCCCGGGTTGATATCTTTAACCATAAAAGTTCCGGCCGCTGTTCCATCACATATCCAGGGCTCATAACCGGTTTCGGCAGTTGATGCTATAAAGTATATTTTATTATTTTTGCCATAAAAAGAATAAATATTGGAAAAATTGAAGTCCCTAACCAGTTGCGTAGATAAAGTACTGCCTCTGGTTTTATATAGGTGATAAACATTTGCAGAATCCTTATACATAAAAAATACAACTCCTTTAATACTGGCAATTAACTGGTTAAATGAAGACACACCCGTATAGCCCACATCGATATTTTTTACCAATTCAATCCCCTTCTTTCCTGCCGTATTATATTTCCATAAATCTGTTCCGATAGCAGGTGTGTTTGCACTAAAAAATATCGTGCTGTCAATTATCGTAAATGTGCGACTACGATGATAAGAAGAGTATATTTCAATGTTTGCATTTTGAGGATTTTTTATCTCCAGAGTTCCTTCATTACTGCCATCCGAAACCCATAACTTATTAGTCGTTCCGTCTCTTTGCACATAATACACTTTATTATTAAGTGGTGTCACAAAATAAATATTGGTGTTGGGACTAGAAGATTTGGTGTCTTTAATCATAAAAGTACCTGCATTGGTGCCGTCTGTGCGCCATAGTTCATATCCATATGTTGAAGTATTTGCAGAGAAATATAGTAAATTACCTGACTGAGTGAGGTTATGAATATCATCACCGTACATATCTGTGTTGATGTCCTTAACAAGCACAGTGCCCTGTACTGTGCCATCAGATTTCCAAAGCTGATTGGCGTAGGACCCATCTGTTACAACAAAATATAAAGTATCATTTAAAAAATGGAGTGACTCTACCGGATTAATTTCATTCGAGTTTAACTCAAACAAGGTTTGTATTACATTATTTACCGGATCAAGTTTAAAAACACAATATGCGCCGTCAGGTTTATATGCTGTAAAGTACAAAAACTGCTTTCCTGCTACAAGCTCCATTCCAATAGAAACGACAGCGCTATCTTTGATAATATCGCTCATTCTAAATGTTCCTGTATCAGTGCCATCTGACCGCCACACTTCGAACCCATGAACACCGTCATTAGCAAAAAAATAACATACATTATTAAGCATAGCCAGTGTATCTATAAAATTAGATATAGTAAAATTGTTGGGAGATGAGTTTGACCGGGTATTAATATCTCTTATAAGATGGAACCCTGAATCTCCGCCGGTGGTGATACTGTTTTTACCAGATATCTCTTGCAGGTATGCAGACTTGTCTACAATGCTGTAATCGGCTGTTCGATAGTAAAGTTTTCTATGTGTTAGTGTATCAGTATAAAATGCTATTTGCCTGTCCGCCAGATTGTTTTCCATTGTATATTGTTGCAAAGCAGACTTGGAAAGTATTTGTGAATTTATTTGCTGCGCAGTTGAAAAAAGGATTGTAGATAACGTTAAAAGAAGCATCACCAGGGTTCTTGTCATAGTTTTGGTTTGTTTGGTATTTGTTTGGGCGGCAAATAAAAAGCAAAACAATTTAATTTAAAAAACTATTTAAGACTTTCCGAGACTACCCTGCTATTCTAATCGCTTATAAACAAGCGTAGTTTATTTGCTTCTGTTGGCGTTTCCCAACAGTTTATACGCCTCTATTAATTCCGCAAAAGATTTAGATCGATGAATGTTGGTGGGGGAACATCAACAACATTCATGGCCTTGACACATGAGGTTTGCCAGGAGGCTTGCAGAGCAGAAAAGTCATTAAATTTATGTCATGCCGGTAAAGATTGCCTTGTTATTTTTTCTCCTGTGCGCGCACAGCAGGTTGCTTTCACAAAGCATCCCAAAAGAGCCACAACCATCAGATAAACCCAGTGCATACCAGTTGAAACAGATAGAAAGAAAATATGGGATGTTCATTCATTTTGGTATCAATACATTTTATGATGAAGAATGGACGGATGGTAGTAAACCTCCCTCATCTTATAAACCACTATCAGTAGATGCAGACCAATGGATACAGGTAACTAAAGAAGCGGGTATGAAATACGTGATCCTGGTATCAAAACATGTGGACGGCTTTTGTTTGTGGGATAGCCGTTATACTGATTACGATGTGGCTTTCTCAGGCAATACAACCAATGTGATTGAAAAAGTAGCACAGGCTTGTAAAAAATATAACATTGGCATGGGTATTTATTATTCATTGTGGGACAGGCATCAAAACGCTGATGTGCGTAACACCTCATTGGACAAGGATTATAACAGGTACATCGTCAATCAAATTAAAGAGCTTATCACCATAGTAAATAAATATACGCCGCCGGTTGAACTATGGCTGGATGCCGGATGGGAGAAAGAACGTGAGCGCTGGCCGATAAAAGAGATCTATGAAACAGTGAAAACCATGGCGCCTCAATGCCAGGTAGGTGTTAACTGGTCGATAGGCAGGCCGGATAATCCTGATCCCGATTCTGCATTTGTATTACCAACGATGCAGAAAGAAGGTTATCCTATCCGGTATTTCCCCAGCGATTTTCGAATGGGTGATCCTTATCTTCCTGCTGATCCCGATCCAAAATTATTTTCGCATAATGGTCGTCTTTATTACATGCCATGGGAAACAACAGTATGCATCAGTCAAAAATGGTTTTACAATACCACAGATACAGTTTATAAAACAGTGGATGAATTATTTCAACTCTATAAAAGAGCAACGGCGCAGGATAATATTCTTATCATCGATCTTCCGCCCGACCGCAGTGGCAGGTTGCGGGAGAAAGATATTCAATTGATGCATGCGCTGAGAAAGAAAATTGATCAGTGAACAAAATTCGGGGGAATACCAACGAAATAATATTTAGCAACAGCGATAGCTGCAGAGTTTATTCAAGCTTGTAAACAAACATGTAACAGCGCCTGGTTTATCTTTTATGCCATCAACAGATCAACGCTTGCGTTGGCGTCCCCGCCAACGGCTTATATACATCTTTAATCCGGCAGGGGTTTAGATCAATAACTGTTGGCGCGGACGCCAACAATAGCCAAAATACACGCATACTATCATCATACAAAAGTGTATGTCATTTTTCAAAGCATGATATGCACGATAAATTTGTTCTTCATTAATTCAACGGTTTATGCTAATGTTAGGTTAAGCATACTATGTCGTTATTTTTTGATTTTGCGATCAGGTCTTAAAACCCAATTGTGGCTTCAATTTCGAAATCTCAAAATCAGGAATACTATAAACAATATTTTACAATTAACATAACGCTAAATAATTAAAGGCCACTCTTTTTGAATGGCCTTTAGTTCAATCATCTTTGATTTATCATTTCACTACTTTTAATGTTTGCATTTTTTTGCCCTGGATCACCTGTACCACATATACGCCCGATGCTAAATTGCCCCCTAATTTATATTGCCTGTTACTGTTCCCTTTCGCTTTATAAACATGCCTGCCATACATGTCAGTTACAATGATCTCAATATTTTCATTACTATTGCTCTGAACTGTAAGATTACATTCCGTTTCAAAAGGATTCGGCGCTGCCTGCAGCTTAAGCCATGCCCTGTTTTCGGAAGCAGTATATGATTTATTATTATCCGGATGTGCACTTAAAGGAATACATGTTGCAGGTCCGTTCTTTATTGCTACTGACAACATATTGCTTGTGCAGCCCTTTGAGTCAATTGCGGTAATTTTATAAGTACCCGGTGTGAGATTCGTGAATGTATTATTGGATGTATAAGGCCCGTTATTCACGCTATACAAATAACCTCCTCCTGAACCGCCGGCAGCATTCACCAATATAAAACCATTTGAACCGTTTTTACAGGCATTAGCATGATTGATTAGTTTTACCGTTACTGCTGAGTCAGGTTGAGTGATCTTTATGCTGTCTACAGTTGCAGTACATCCATTGGCATCCTTAGCTGTTACCTTATACATGCGTGCTGAAAGGCTATCGAAAACATTAATGTTCCGGTACAAATTACTTGTGTTTAATTTATACAGGTAAAAAGGCTTGCCGCCCTGTGCTTCTGCTGTTATTGATCCGTCAGTTCCGCTTTTACAGGTTACATTGGAAGTTGCAGCAACTGACACGGAAAGAACCGGAGGAGCTATGATTGTTACCTCGGCAGCACTGCTTTTACAATTATTGGTATCCTTAACCACAACCTGGTAAATGCCTGCACCAAGATTAGCCAGGAGATTACTTGCCTGGAAGCTTCCGCCATTATTTTTTGAGTATTTATATCCTCCTGTTCCACCTCCTGCTGTTACAGTGATCTCACCATCTTTTGATAATGAGCAAGTGATATCAGAGCCATTGTAGCTTGACTTTTCAAGATTGGTAATTATCACAGGTGGAGGTGCAATTATGGTTACATAAGAATTATTACTTAAGCAGCCGTTTTTATCTTTCACTTTAACCTGGTAGGCGCCCGCGGCCAATCCGGTGAATACCTTGTTTGCCTGGTAATTGTTTCCACTATCTTTGGAATATTGCAGCGTACCGCTGCCTCCGTTTGCCGTTATGGTGATCTTGCCATCCACAGCATCAGAACAAGTAAGGTCTGATCCTTTATAGCTCGTTTTGGCAATGCCCGTAATAACTATCCCGTGAATACTTGCGTTGTTATCGTTACAATCAGTATTGTTGATTACATAACCCTGCGGCGGCGTGGATGAACAAACCTGGATTGTATTATTTGCATCGCCGAAATTATCCTGATCAAAATCTCTATAATAAGTTACAGGTGCATGTACTGATGCATCATTATCATTACAATCTGTATTGTTAGCTACGCCGCATGCAACCGGCGAACCTGCGCCATAACCATCGTTATCCGCATCAGCATACAACAGTTGTGTATCATCGCAATCATCCGCATTCGCAACATAACCCTGCGGCGGTGTGGATGAACAAGCCTGGATTGTATTATTTGCATCGCCGAAATTATCCTGATCAAAATCTCTATAATAAGTTACAGGTGCATGTACTGATGCATCATCGTCATTGCAGTCTGTATTATTGGTTACATAGCCTTGAGGTACGACGCAATTCTGTATTGTAACGGCGGGATTGCCGTATCCATCATGATCTGCATCGGCATAAAATGTTTGCGGAATACAGTCGGGATAAGTTTTTACTATCCAGTAATCATACGAACCGTGGCCGGGCTGCGACTTATCTCCATTTGAGCCGTACGTGTGGCCGCCCAGGATATATCCGTAATCAGCAGTTTGCTGAAGAGAATAGAGATAATCTACTGCCAGTGTGCCAAACCGTTCATCCCATAGCTTATTGCTATTGGCATCGGTTCTTACTATCCAATAGTCAACATTTCCCCAATTATCCTGTGTTCTGTCGCCACTGATACCGGAAGCAGAATATCCACCCAAAATATATCCGCCATCTGCTGTTTGCTGAAGCGTGGTAAACTGATCATCGCCACTGCCTCCAAAGCGTGCATCCCACTGCCTTACACCGGCGGCATTTATTTTTATAATCCAATAGTCAAAACTGCCCTGGCTGCCTTGCGATTTATCACCGCCGCTTGCGGAATTAGAACGTCCTCCCAAAATATAACCGCCATCCGTAGTTTGCTGAACGGAATTAAAAAAATCAGTTCCGGCGCCTCCAAATCGCTTATCCCATATTTTATTGCCACTGGCATCTGTCTTTACTATCCAATAATCCCAGTCTCCCCGGGTAGATTCTGTTTTATCTCCATTGTTATTAGAAAGAGAAGACCCTCCCAGAATATAGCCGCCGTCGCTGGTTTGTTGTATGGATCGAAGATCATCCTCGTTGGTACCGCCAAACACTTTATCCCATATCTTATTGCCAGCAGCGTCTGTTTTTACTATCCAATAATCCGCAGGGCCGCCGGGGCCGGATTGAGTTTTATCGCCACTGATACCTGAACCGGCATAACCGCCCAAAATATAACCGCCATCCGTTGTTTGCTGAACGGCTGTAAGCTCGTCAAAGCCGACTGTGCCAAACCTTGCATCCCATAACTTATGACCATTAGCATCGGTTTTTACTATCCAGTAATCATCCTGGCCGCGGCTCGCCTGCGTTTTACTGCCGCTTATGTCTGAATACGAACTCCCGCCAAGTATATACCCGCCATCCGCTGTTTGCTGAAGCGCGGTAAACTCGTCAAGATTGTTGCCGCCATATCCTGAATCCCATTGTTTATTGCCATTGGCATCTGTTTTTACTATCCAGTAATCATCTTGCCCATAGCCGGGTTGTGTTTTTTCTCCACTTGCGCCTGCACTGGAAAGTCCCCCAAGAATATAGCCCCCGTCAACGGTTTGCCGAACCGTAAAAAGATTACTTGCATTGTTGCCGCCAAAACGTAAGTCCCATTGCTTTGCAGGCGCGCTTTGCGCTAACAATAATTTGTTCATTAAAAGCAAAAGGATAAAAAAAATTGGTTGCCTGAGTAAAAATTGTGTTTTCATAATCAGCTTTTTTGAAATGAGAAAAATATTATTAAGGGGCAGATTATTTCAACTTTGAACGCTTATAAAATCATGTGCTTTGAAGAGATGTAACCGGCAGCTCTGATTTATATTTATTACAGTGTTAACCCATTAGAATAGGTTCATTTCTGATCATGATCTTCAAATGAAAAATCTTTATCTGTTCGCTTATTAACCATTTCATTATCCTGCCTGTTATGCCGGAAAATTTTCAGTACAATGCTTATTATTATTATGTATGATATTAAAGCAAGCATTATCAGTAAAGCCGTTGCAGACAAACCTTTCATCATAGAATAGGTTTAAATTATTTAACTTTTTTGCATTCCATCGGTTCCTGTATCTCTGCATTTTTCCACCACAGATAAACATAGCGCTTATCATTTTCCAGCAGTATTGTCAGGCGATTCTCTCCGCGTAGTAAGCTTCAGTTACGCAGATTATTTTGCAGTCGTGATAATTGATATTGATAAACGTTCTTGCTTGCTGTGGCAGATCTTTTTCTGAACAATTACTTAGACTATAAAGCAACTTCCCTTTTTTATTAAAAACCGCGTTTTCTTTTTTACCATCGGCGGTAAAATGCACAATAAAGTTTTTCTTATACCTGAACCAGCTTTGATTCGTTGCGTTTTCAAAATGAAAAGTAAAAGATCGCATTACCCTTATATAACTCGTTGCCATATTGAGAGAGTTATCGTTTGCTATAACAGTAGATTGAAAGAACCTGGTGCTGCCTGCAAAACGCTGGTGCTAAAGGAACTATTCGTAAATGGCGAATAACTGTTCTGTGCACAGCAATGCAGCACAAAGATGAGCGCGACTGTAATTGAAATTGAATGATGTTTCATGAGACTAAGTTTAGTACAGGATTTAAGTATGCTCACAAAAGAAACATGAGTATGTATTTAATTTTGATCAAAAGTGTCCTAAGCTTATCTGATTCTCTCTGACAGAAGCGGGATGCCGGTTGCTGTTTATATATCCAGGCTATACGATTGAATATAACCGGGCAAATTTAATTTTTTATAAAGGCAGTTTAGTGGTAAAAAAACGGCAAGTTTTACATATCTGTTACTAAACGAATCTCATTTTCATCATCAGTGGCTTGATCACGGGCATATATTTTGCTGAGCGCTTCTTAAACCAATCATGCGATCTTTTTTATAACAATACCTTGCTAAAAAATTGAGTTCAAAATTAAGTTTTGAAAACAGTTAAACATAGTACAAATGCGACATCATCGTAAAGCAACAGCGGTTACCCGGCTTCCCCGAAACCGTGAATCTCTATTAAGTTCCAGCGATAAAATTAACTGCATCAAACTATGCTTGTCAATGATCAGTTTGCCTGTGGGGTAAACGGGCTTGCCTGTGGCGGTTATGACATTTTTTAAGGATGAATAAAAAACCGGCCTCCATTGTTTTTACTGTTGCCTGTTAAAAAATTCTTCAGTTTTCAATTCTTCCCCAACGTGCGCATGTTCGAGAACTTTTCCTTCCTCATTAAATTTAAAAAGATGAATACCCGCGGTATGATATATTTTACCGGTAGAATCTGCCTTCAAAGATTCATCTCCATTATAGTAAACAAAAACATAGTTATTGTCGGCTACCGCAAGTTCATTGCTTAACCTGAATTCCCTGAACATCTCCTGCATTTGGCGCAGCGCTATTCTTAAAGAGTCAATTCCACGCATTGGCGGCCGGTTTATGTAATAATCAACCGCATCTTTGACGCTGTGAGATATGATATACTCAATGTCGTCACGCTCAGATGCATGAATACATCCGAGCGCAATTTCTTTGTTGCGCCTGTCAAGGCTATCCTGTTTTATAATTGCTGACATACCAGGTGAACGTAGTGCCTGTTTATTATTCTGGCATGCCAGTGCAGCACTCAATAATAATAAGATTGAAAGCAATGATGTTGATTTCATGTTTATGGTTTTTAGCTGTTAGAGAAAATTATTTAGAGACGCGGAGGAGCTATAAAATATTTTGCTACTTCACTTTAGCCATTGTATAAGTCCGGCCAATTAGTTTGGCTTCTGCTGCAGCTACCTGTCCATCCACACCCTTAGTAAAAGAGAACGTCCAAACGTCTCCCTTCATAAATAATTCAGTTGCAGATGTAGCGCCCAATTCTGCTTTTTCTCCTCCATCAAACTGAACATAAAGCGTGTCGTTGTTCCGGCTGATGGTTATCTTGCCAACAGTGCTTTCATAATCTCCTAACAAAGGAAGGCTTTGCTCATCAGTAAGTTTAATTTCGACAACCTTTTCCATAAGCGGCGCAGTTGCTTCAAACCAGAACTTATGCCATGAAGGAGAGTTAGAAACATTAGTCGAAATAACCTGTAAAAAAATCAAAATTGCAGTACCAATCAAGGTGAATTTGTGAATTCGCCGTAACGTTATCAGATCATACAAAAAAAGAGGAATCAATAAAATGTCTACGTAAATAAATGTGGCAAAACCTTCCATTCCTAATGAGGGCAATAAATCGTTCAGACGCATCCGGTCAACCCCCGCAACTAATAATGTAATACTAGCAAGGGTTATAAGGCGTTTGTGTGCGGCTGTTTTTTTTTTCCTTAACAACATACCCCAGGTAAAAAACAAAGCAAAGGATAGCACTTCAAAAAAATTACCTATCAAAAGACTGAACAAAAAGCTTCCTTCAGGAGGATGATTGACGATCAGGATATGAAAAGTAACTATTCCCATAAACACGAAAACAAGTATGCCCAGCACAAAAGCTAATGGACCAAGCCGGCGATGAATTTTAATGCTGCCTGTTGCAGCAAGAAGGGTTTGGGTTAAATATAGTAGCAGCCAACTGGTCATTACCGTGCTGTGTATATGTGTAAGCCAGTGAATTTTTAGTGTTCCCGCTTCAAAATCGCGATAGCTGGGATAAAAACCTAAGAAGGTAATTACAGGAAAGAGGATTGCCATGAAAACAAAAAAGTACCCTGCTCTCCGTGTGTGGGTTATTGGTCTTTTTAATTCATCCCTCACTGCTAAATTGCCGGTGAGGAGAGTATCTGGCGTTTTATTCATGGTGCAAATAATAATCTGACAAATTTTTATATTAAAAAAGAATATTCCAATCCCACTTTTGAGTGAAATTTTAAAAGTGAACTCAGAATAAGAATTTAGGAACGTCGCATTGAAACACAGTCTGCTCATTTTTTAAAAAATCAACTGAACCACATAGGCACATAGCGCACAATAGAATAACACATAGTATAATTTTTCTAAAAACTATGTGCAACCTATGTTTCTATCCCGCACGTGCGGGACTATTGTGGTTCAATATTATCCAAAACTCAAATGATCCTTTCGCTCAACACTTTTGCAATGGCTTCTTTGCCGCAGTTAACATGCAGTTTATTGTAGATATTTTTAAGATGGGAACGTACAGTTTCAAAAGAAATAAATAAAGCAGATGCGATAATTTTTGTGCTGTGGCCTTTTACCAGTAGCTGCAATACTTCTATCTCCCGTTGCGACAGATCATAGTGCTGCGTCTGCTTTTTCTGATTGAATGAATCCAACACTTTGCGGGCAATACTCGGGCTCATGGGTGCGCCGCCTTCCATTACTTCTTCAATGGCATCAAACAATCTTGCCGGCGAGGTTTTTTTTAAAAGATACCCATTAGCGCCGGCACACAGGCAGGCGAATAATTTTTCATCATTTTCAAAAACGGTGTACATGATAACTGCTGTTTGCGGCCTTGCCTCTTTTATTTGTTTTACACCTTCAACACCGCTGGTTCCCGGCATATCAATATCCATTAAAACAACATCCGGTTCATATACACGGGCAATGGTAGCAGCATCATTGCAATTACTGTAATCATTTACAGGCCTGTAACGCTCATCGCTTTTAAAAAGGCACACGAGAGATTCACGCAAATGATCGTTGTCTTCAAAAATGATTAAGCTGATCGGCATATTGCTAATGTAAAACATAACACTGAAGTTTGAATCCCACTTTTGAGTGATTCTTATTCCGGCTATTAATATTTGATGTGCTGCAAAAATAAAAGAGAGCAAATTGAACCACATAGGCACATAGATACATAAGTTTTCACATTAGGTTTTATTATTCTTCAGGCAGTAAAGAAAACAGATTGTTTACAAGGGTTTTCTGCCCTTCTTTAAAAATATTTACACAATGAAAATTTATAAGAATGCCTTTTGGTTTCTGCAGCATTTGCATATAAGACAATAATATTGCATCGTGTATTGGTAAAAGCCCTTCCTGTGCCTTCAATTCTACACAAAGAATATCTTCCACCAATACATCCAATCTTAATTCGGTATCAAGCAATAGTCCTTTATATTCCATCGGTGTCCAGACCTGGCTTTTGTTTGCTATTCCTCGCAAATTTAATTCCCGCAAAAAGCATTTCTCATAAACACTTTCCAATAAACCTGGCCCAAGGTATTTATGTACTTCTATTGCACAACCAATAACCTGATAGGTTAATTCATTTAAATATTTCTTTGTTATCCTCATTCAACTATGTGTTAATCTATGTGCCTATGATTCTATGTGGTTTAAAAATATATTGCAGTTGAGCTCATGTAAATTTCTGACCAGCACTTTAAAACTTAGCCTTTATTTTACAGGAAAAATGAAAAACAACGTCGTGCCTTTATCCTGTATTGTTTCAACCTGCAATTCCCCGTTCCATTTTTGCACACGGCTTTGCATATTCTTTAAACCATTCCGGGGTGTTTCTTTCATGCAGAAACCTTTCCCGTCGTCTTCAACTTTCATTAAGATACTATGATCTTCTCCTGTTATGCTGATAGCAACATTTGTTGCAGCCGCATGTTTATGAATGTTGTTTACAGATTCCTTGAATAGAAGGTACAGGTCGCGGCGTTGTTCCATGCTCAATTTCATTGAGGATAATTTCTCATCCAGTTGGATGGCATAATTTGTTTTATCTGCATCAAACAGTTCACCTGCATATCGCCGCATACGCAATATCACTTCATCAAAAGAATCATCATGCACATTCACGCTCCAGATAATATCATCCAGCGCCTGGCTTGTTGTATTTATTTCTTCTGAGATGCGGTTTAAATAAGTATCTGCATTGCCTGTTTTATTCAAATTCTGCTTGCTTAATTCAGCAAGAATATTAATGTTGGTAAGTGTAGCGCCGATATCATCATGCAGGTCTGAGGCAATGCGGCTTTTTACCGATTGCAAGTTTTTTAACTGTTTGATACGGTACCTGTAAAAAAAGACGAGGCCTGCGATTATAAGAATTAGTATCAGCCCTCCAACTAATATGTATGTCTTTATTTTATTGCGATAAGCTTTTTGTTGGTCTGCAATATCCTGTTGCCTTAACTGTTCATTAAAAGTCAGCGTTTGCATTTGTATCAGCTTTTGCTGATTGAATAAACTGTCTTTTGTCGAAACAGCGAGCTGCAGATATTTTACTGTGCTGTCTTTATTTTCGGTTGATTTATAAATACCGGCTAATAAATCGAGTGCTTCAAGCAAAGCTTTTGGGTACTTTGCATAATTGTTTAGTTCAAGTACTTTTTTAGCATAAATAATACCTGAATCAGTAAGATTGATTTTTTGGTACGTTTTAGCAAGACCATTACAACTTAACATAGCTTCAGCATAATAACGTTCCTCAGTTGCAACCTGATAATCTTTCAGGTAATCACTAATCGCTTCTGCATAATCGCCTTTGTTAAAATATATATTACCAGATAAATAGAAAATGGTGCCTGGGTAAGCATTAGGACGTCTCTTAAATATCTGTAAATATTTAAGCGCTGAGTCCGGCTGATTAAGTTTAGTATAAATCAGGGTGGTGTTTGTCAGGGCGTCATTGTAGAGGTCGTCCCAATACCTTTTCCTGTTGCCTGCCGGAAAGTTTGGATGTAATTCATAAATCGATTTTGCTTTACGGGCATAAAAAAGCGCATGGTCATAATCTTCTGCTTCTAAATATGTATTAGTGAGGAAGCTATAGCACCAGCCGATGGTTGGAATATCATTAGACTTTTCGGCAAGTTTTAAAGATTCCAGGTGAAAATAAATTGCCTGGGGGAAGTTTCCTGTTTGTGATAAAACAGCTCCGTAAGCTATGAATGCATCGGCTAAAGAAATGTCAGTTTTTATTTTTTTGGCTAAAGAAATTGCCTGCTGAGCCAACATCATTGCCGAGTCTGGCTTTGAAAACGTATAGAGAACAGCAATATGGGATAATATAGCAAATTTTGCAGTATCATTTTTCGCCTGCGCCAATTCTTTATTAAGCGTGTCAATGTGAAAAGGATTTTGCGCGTCTCCAAAACACGCCAGTAAAACAAAATGTATTATGAGAATGATGTTCTTCATTACAGTTTACTTATCAGTAGTTAGCAGCATTCAATAAATTGACAATAAAAGGTAAGAAATGTTTGTTTAACAGACCTCACCTCCGGCCCCTCTCCAAAGGCGAGGGGAGCTACCCGCTCACTTCAATTTATATTTTCCAGATCCCGTTTGGTGTATGCGCTGACTGCCTCACTTAAACTTGTTTTAATACTATTCCATGTAATGCCGTAGCTGGTATCAGGGTCAGGTTCTGAATCTGCTATTTCAAAATCAGTTAAACTATGAATAATATAGCCAATATCAACCTGTGGAAATTTTGAAGAAAATACCTTTAGCATTTCATCAAGGGGATATGTTTTAAATAACGCAACAATATCCCAATAATCCTTTTTGGCGTTACGGTTACTTATAGCCTGTAACTTCATGGGAATAATATCTTCAATGCTTAATAATCTTATTCCTTCAATTGTATCAAAAGGCTTTAACCAGGGAAAAGGATATAAAATAAAATCAACTTTTATATCATCAATACTGAACATCATTGTTTGATTTTGTTCAAACAATAATTCTGATGAAGAAAACCTTTTCGCAATCACATGAAAAATTGAGCCTGTATTGAAAGGAGTGTTTGTAAAAAGGTCAAGATCCACAGAAAGACGGTGCCCCATTCTTAAAGCTAAATTGGTACCGCCACCCAAACCAAATGAATTAAGATCATTTATTCCGCAAATTGTTTTTAATATTTCCAGGGCAACGGGTGGCGTTGCATTTTGTTGTAACATTTAAAATCGCTTTTTTGTAATTGCAGGATAGTGCACAAAAAACTCAGAACGGGCTTCCGCAGGTATGCTGCATTTACAATTTCTTTTCGTATGCGTTGCAATCCATAAAATTTCATAATGGCTACCTGGTCTTTCCAGGTACCGTAATTAAAGATCTTTTCCATTACATACAATGCGTTTTTTTCAAAATCTATTTCAGAAAAACGCACATCCCAAAATGCCTTTTGCGAAACATCAGGTTTTTGCATATTCAAAGTTAACCAGAAAATGTGCAAAGAAAGATTACGTTATTGCACTGATACCAGATACCAAACTGCATAAATTTAATCCCTCTTTTGAGTAACTCTTATTTCACCGGAAAAGTAAAAAACAGCCTTGTGCCTTTGTCCTGTACTGTTTCAACCTGCATTTCTCCTTTCCATTTCTGTACACGGCTTTGCATATTCTTTAAACCGTTACGGGGCGTTTCTTTCCTGCAGAAACCTTTTCCGTCATCTTCAACTTTCATTAAGATACTATGATCTTCTCCGGTTATGCTGATAGAAACATTTGTTGCAGCCGCATGTTTATGAATGTTGTTTACAGATTCCTTAAATAGAAGATACAAGTCGCGGCGTTGCTCCATATTCAATTTCATTGAGGATAATTTCTCATCTAATTGGATGGTATAATTAGTTTTGTCTGCATCAAACAGTTCACCTGCATACCTTCTCATACGTAATATTATTTCATCAAAAGAATCATCGTGCACATTCACGCTCCAGATGATATCATCCAGTGCCTGGCTTGTTGTATTTATTTCTTCTGAGATGCGGTTTAAATAAGTATCGGCATTGCCTGTTTTATTAAAATTCTGCTTGCTTAATTCAGCCAGGATATTGATGTTGGTAAGCGTAGCTCCGATATCATCATGCAGGTCTGAGGCAATGCGGCTTTTTACTGATTGCAGGTTTTTTAACTGTTTGATGCGATACCTGTAAAAAAAGAGCAGGCCGGCGCTTATCAAAATTAGTATCGAACCCCCAATTAATATGTATGCTTTTAACTTATCCCGATACGCTTTTTGTTCAGCTAAAATGTCCTGTTGCCTTAACTGTTCATTAAAAGTTAGTGTCTGCATTTGTATCAGCTTTTGCTGATTAAACAAACTATCTTTTGTTGAAACAGCGAGCTGAAGATATTTTACCGTACTGTCATTGTTTCCTTTCGATTTATAAACATTTGCTAACAAATCGAGCGCTTCAAGCAGCGCTTTCGGGTGCTTCGCATAATTGTTTAGTTCAAGAACTTTTTTAGCATAAAAAATACCTGAATCAGTAAGATTGATTTTCCGGAACGTTTTGGCAAGACCATTACAACATAACATAGCCTGATCATAAACCTTCCAGTCAATTGCAGTTTGATAATTTCTCCTGTAATAACTAATTGCTACGGGATAATCGCCTTTTGTAAAATATACATTACCATACCAATAGAAAATTACACTTGGCCCTGGTAACTTATTGTAATCTCTGTTAATCATCTGTAGATATGCAAGCGCCGAATCCGGCAAATTAAGTTTATCATAAATAGTGGCAAGATTCCCCAGGGCAATATCATGCATGTCGTTCCAATATTGTTTCTGGTCACCTGATAAGTATAAGTTGGGATGTAATTCATAAACCGATTTTGCTTTACGGGCATAAAAAAGAGCATGCTCATGATCTTCTGCATCTATATATGTGTTAGCCAAAGAGCCATAGCACCAACCGATGGCTGGAAGATTGTTAGACTTTTCGGCAAGCTTTAAAGATTCCAGTTCAAAGTAAATTGCCTGGGGATAGTTCCCTGTTTGTGATAATACACCTGCGTAATCTCGCAAAGCGTCGGATAAACTAATATCAGATTTGATTTTCTTAGCTAAAACACTTGCCTGCTGTGCATACATTAGTGCAGTATCCGGCTTAGAATAGGTATAGAAAACGGTAATTTGTCGCAATACATAAAATCTTGCTGTATCATTTTTCGCCTGTGCCAATGCTTTATTGAGCGTATCGATGTTAAAAAAATTCTGTGCATTGCCAAAACATACCAGCAAAACAAAATGTATGGTGAGAACGATGTTCTTCATGGCAGTTTGCTTATCAGTAGTTAGCAGCATTCAATTAATTGACAATAAAAGGTAAGAACATTTCTTTAAATGCATAATGTTATTATAATGCTGCTGTTGGCGCCCCCGCCAACGGTCTGTTCACTAATCTTCAAATAAATTCAATGGCTTGTGAGAAAAAAAAGATGTATTATTTATGTATTCGTTATTGTGCCAATCCATATTCAGGCTCTAAATTCCTGATATTAACCTGCTATTCGAAAACCTTTCTGAAAAGATAGTTTATATAGTAATGTTTACTTAATAAGAATTTAAAATATAGCCGGTTGTTTAAAGCCAGTTTATTTTTTCGAAGCAACATAATCCATTGCCTCTGAAAATGTAGCAACCCAGATTTCTTTTGAATTTTGTTTAAGATAGTTCATCAATGCGCGATGTGCATCAGCAGAAATACGAAAAGGCTCTGTGTCAATTCCATGAAACAGGAAAATACCCAATCCGCCTTTTTGTTTTACTTTTTCAGCAAAGGCAATCAATTCATCCGCTGTTGTTCCTCTCTGAACAAAATAACCGGGTACCCGCATATAATCAAGCTTACTAAAATCAGTAACTATACTGCCCGAATCTCCGGGGCCCCTTGCATATTTTATAAACCCGTATTGTTTTAGTATTTCAATGTAATCTGTGTCATGAATCAGGTTATTGTTGCAGGGGTAAGCAAATGAAGGATGTGAAGCTTTACCATCAATCATTGTAAGCATAGCATCGCAGGCTTTTATTTCATTCATTAACTGAGGTATGGTATAACTTTCAATAGCTATTTCCTTTTGCCAGCCTAATTTTTCAGGGCAGGGATGAAACAATGTATGATTGGCCAATTCATAACCTTCAGCCGCGGCTTTCTTCCATCCCAGCAAATCATAAGAACCTTTTCCAATTATTGAATCAGGCGAACCATTTACTGAGTTTAAAAAAAATGTTGCCTTAAACCCAAATGAATCTAATTGGGGAATAACAATATCTAATTGCGACTGAAGTTTGTCATCATAAGTGAGGCAGATAATGGCTTTATTTTTTGCACCAGGATCTTTTGTTTGGGCATTGATATTAATGCAAACAAGAATGCTTATTAAAACAAGAGATGTTTTCATCGCAATTCAATTTTTAATTTAATAAAATTGAATTGATTTGTTTTTTGCAAAGTGGTAAAAACGCGACTTTTATTTTTACATGGATGAATCTTTCAAACCAAAAAAGCGTTCAGGTGCATTCTCATCCTCTAAAAAATAATTATTAGGATTTGTGCCCGCAAAGTCTTTGAAGTCTTTGGCAAGATGCTGGTAATCGTGATAGCCACAATCCAGAGCAATGCTTAACCAGTCACAATCCGGGTTGTTGCATTTTAAACGAAAGGCCTTGTTCATGCGGGCGATGCGTATAAAAATTTTAGGGCTTATGCCCATGCGTTCTTTGAAGATGCGCTCAAACTGCCGTGTACATAAGAAACTTTCTCTGGCAGATTTTAATACAGAATTATTTTCCGGATGATGAATGATAAGGCTGGCAACGCCATCAACCGCATGTTTATCTTTTTGTATGTTTGATTTGAGCCTGTATAAAAACTGTTCAATAATTATAATCATTTCTTTGTAATCATCAATACTGCTCAGCCTTTCGTTTACAAGCCGTATTTCTTTTGAAAAAACGGCTTCTGCATCTATAAATGTATTGTTGAGTTCATAGAAAGGAATGCCTGTAATGCGGTATAAAATACCGGGTTTAAACACAACCAGTATCACAAAAAATTCACCATTGCTTACGTGCCGGTTTGTTCGTTCTGTGTATTGGCCCATTATCATAGAACGCGGCCGTTGAATAAATTTTTTATCGCTTACATATTCAACCCGTTCAAACCCCCGGGGATAAAATGCAAGCGTATGCTCCGGCCTTGGTGCGTAGGGTTTATAATTTGAATTTGTTTGATTTGAGAAAATAAAACGGCGAAGCTGATAGCATTCAATGTAATCGCGCAAAGGAAGATAAGGTAAAAAAGCTTCGCATAACATGTATTGAAGTTACGGGTTTCATTCAAGAATCATTTGTGCCCGGGCATTAGCATATTGCCGGTATCCTTCTCCAATTGATAAAACAGATTGTTTGTTGGCGGGGGCGTAGACAACTGCATGTAAAAATGTTACTATCATTGAAATGAAACGATTTGCCTTTTGTAACGTTCAGAGCGATTGTTCTGTATTGTTTTGACGCCAAGGGCTCATCCACATTATTATGCATGATAATTTTTCCTCCGTCATTGAACCTGAAAATTTGTACCATAATGCCATGGGCTATTTCAACTACCTAAACACAACAAATTTTTTATTACAGGCCATTTTAATATTGATATGTTTGTTTACAGGTGGATGCTCACTCGCCGGCGAAAATTATATATACACCCTTTGCTATGATTTGATTTTCAGCAGGTTGTTCATGGATATTTATTTTGCAGCACAGGCGGGCTGCTAATTTGAAATGCATCCGCCGCAGCAGGTAGACACTTCAAAAGTGTCAGACACATATTCCCGGCCATAGTTTGTATGGCCATTTGGTTTTGCGGGTGCAACCGCTCTGTTAATTTGAATACGCTCTTATTGATCAGTGATACCTTGACTAATTTTTAAAATTGTAAATTGCATTAAATAATTTTTTGTAATGGAAACAGTACTGGTAGGTTTGAAAAATGAGAAAGCAAAAAAATTGCTGAAAGACCTTGAAGACCTTAATTTAATTGAATTGCTTGATAAGGAACAAAAGCAAACAAATAAAAAGTTATCTGCATTAAAAGATGCAATCGCTTTAAAAATGAATGAGTCTGAAATAAATGATCAATTTAATATAATACGCAATGAATGGCAAAGGGATATTTAATTGATACAAGCGCTGTAATAAAATATCTTAACCAAACCTTTCCGGAAACTGCTGTAATATTTATTAACAATATTGTAGATTCAGAAAGTAATATTTCGTTTATCTCGCAAATAGAATTGCAGGTATGGAATCCATCTAACCCAAAGGATATTGAAGTGTACATTCAATTTGTACAATTATCCAATATTTATGGTATAAATAATAATTATTATTGCTTCAACGATTGAAATAAGAAAGAACCATAAACTAAAGCTGGCTGATGCATTAATAGCGGCTACAGCAATCGTAAACAACCTGATTCTCCTTGCAGATAATGATAAAGATTTTTTGAAAGTACCTGGTTTAAATTATATAAATCCTAAAAATATAAGCTAATCCAAAAAAACCTTCATACAAACAATTTCTGCTGGCTTTTATAATTCATCTGCAAGATCTATTATTCTTCCCGATAAATTATTCTCTAATAAATGTATTCTACAGCGATTGTTCTGTATTGTTTGACGCCAAGGGCTCATCCACATTATTATGCATGATAATTTTTCCTTCATCATTGAACCTGAAAATTTCTACTGATTTATTATGCGTTGGTTCCGGCTGCCGGGTTTTCCGTCCAAAGCTTACCATTTATCAAAAACCTTAATCCCTCATCAGGGTTAACGGGATATCACTTGTAAGCAATCGCTGCGCTTGCAGGGCCTGCCAGCGGTATAAACTCTGTTTTTGAAAAGCCTGCATTTGCTGCCCACCTGTTAAAATCAGAAGGCGTATAATCAAATGCATCACCGTTCTCAATAAGCATGTTAAGGCTCATCAGCAGGCCAAATGTATTTTGCCGGCGATCGTTATCAATTATATTTTCAATGGTTATAAAAACGCCGCCGGGCTGCAGCGTATCATATACTTTTTGTATCATTTTCTGCTTATCTTCTTCATTAAAGCCATGTATAATATTTCCCATTGTTATAATCTCCGCTCCCGGAATATCGTCCTTAGTGAAATCCCCGCTTCTCACTTCAATCCTGCCTGACAAATTGAATTGGGCAATTTTCTTTTTTGCAAGAGGCTCTACAGGAGGAAGATCAAATGTTATGCATTTAAGATGAGGATATTTTAAACAAAGCTGTATGGATAACCACCCGTCTGCGCCGCCTGCATCCGTAAGGGTTTTGTATGGGCTGAAGTCAAATTTATCAGCAAGCGCCATAAAGTTGCCGGTTTGAATGCTGCTCATCGCATCCATAAATTCCTGCAGCCTTTCCGGCGAAGCATACAGTTTTTCAAACCCGCCTTCTGTAAGGTTTCCTTTGGTTTCATTTTGAGGCTCGCCTGTTAATAAACCTTCTTCCAACAACCCCCAAAAATTATACAGCCTGTTATTGCACATTTCAAGAAGGCCGCCTATATAAGAAAACTTATTCTTATCAAGAAAAATTTCCGTATCGGGGCTGTTCGAATAAACGGCTTCATTTAAAACGTTATCTCTTTCAAGAAAACCCAATGAGGTTAAAGCGTCCAGCCAGTCGAAAACATGGCGGTCTGTTGTTTGTAGTCCCAGGCTTGCTTTTATTTCCGTACCTTTCATTTTCCTGTTGTTTGCAAGCAGGGTAAAAACACCAAATTTTATGGCGGCAAGCAATGACTTGGATTCAAAAAATCCCATTCCTGTTTGCATGATCTTTGACGGGTCGGGATGCTGCTGTGCAGAAGTTTCCATATACAATTGTTTTGTGATTAAAGGTAATTTCTGATTCTTTTTAAAGAGCTTCGATAAAAATAAATGTATATAAGTTGCTCGTTATTTGCACCAGTAAAATGCATCGTTAGTAGCAAGATCGTTATTCTTAACAACCCCTGAAACCGGCTGAATACGCTAATCTTTGCAGCGGGTTGTTTAAGCATTGATCTATTAAAATGTTTGGCGTAGTTCCGGCAAAAGTTTTAAAATCTTTTACAAGATGCTGGTAATCGTGGTAACCGGTTTGTACAGCGATGCTTAACCAGTCCAATTCCAGGTGGGATTCTTTCAATACATAAGCCTGATAAAAGCGGCAGATACGTGCAAAATATTTTGGCGTGATACCTATTAACTGTTCAAACCGTTTTTCAAATTGCCTGTTACTAAGGCAGGCTTCTCTTGCTGTTTTTTCAAGGTTGAATGCCTGCGGGTTTTGTAAAATAAGTTTACCTGTTACATCAATTGGCCGGCTGTCATTTTTAAGCCGGTTGAATTTTTTGATAAAATAATTATTTATTATCTGCAGCATTCCATCATACGATGTGCATTCGCCCATTTGCTCATAAACTTCATTTATTTCTGTACCCAAAATGCAGGATGCATCAATATGCTGGTCAAGCAGCATTGTCATTGGAATTTTCAACAGCTTAAACAACATACCCGGCTGAAACCGTACGTATAGCATTAGGTATTCCGGTGAAATAAAAAGATTTAAACGATAGGTTGGTTGACCGATAATGCTTATGACTGGCAATTGTTGCTTTGTACCGACTGCAGGGTTTTCCGCCCAAAGTTTACCCTTTATCAAAAACCTTATTGCTTCTTCAGGGTTAACGGGGTATGCTCTTGGAGGCATCATTTCCAACCTGCAGTCAAAGTTGTAATACATAAGCATATACTCCCTAATGAAACCTCTTAGTTCAACAGCCGGAAGTATGCGTTTGCAGATCATTTGATGTTTGATACAGGTTTAAATGTACAAACAATTTTATAGGTTCAATAAACAGCTATCAAAAGCTAAAATTCTCAAAGCGATTGTGCTGTACTGTTTGGCGCTAACTGTTCGTCCACACTGCTATGCATAACAATTTTTCCTTCGTCATTAAACCTGAAAATTTCTACCGATTTATTATGCGTTGTTTCAGGATTTTTTCTCAGTGTAATATCTACATACAGACATACAAAAACATAATCACTGTCTGCTAATGCAACTTCTTTGTATGGCTTATATTCTTTTATCGTATTAAAAAGCTCCCTGCATAATATTCTGCATGAGTCAATTCCATATACCGGCCGCCCTGAAACAATATTAACTACATTGTCTGCATTGTGCGATATAATAAATTCACTGTCCTGCGCCTGGAATGCACGAATGCACCCAAGGGCAATAGCTTTATTTCTTTCGTCTTTTTGATGTTGTGCAATTTCAGGAGAATCATTATTTGCAGTTGTTTGTTTAGCATTACTATTACAGCCAAAAAGAACAATAGAAAGTATGTTCAGTGAAAGAAAATATTTTATCATAAAATATAATTTTAAAAGTGAAATATGTTTTTAAAGTTGAGCAGTGTCTCAATTGAAAATTTGAACCACATAAGGCACAGTAGAAACATAGGTTTACACATAGAATCTCTATGTGTCTTCTATTGTGCTCTATGTACTATTGTGGTTCAAATTGAGATACTATCCAAAGTTGAGTTATACGGCGGGTTAATTGGTGGTAAAAAATCGTTGTTTTAACAACCAAAGAAACCAGCTGAATGCCCTAATTTTTGTACCGGGTTGTTTGAGCATTGATCTATTAAAATGTTTGGCGTGGTTCCGGCAAATGTTTTAAAGTCTTTTACAAGATGCTGGTAATCGTGGTAACCGGTTTGTACAGCGATGCTTAACCAGTCCAATTCCAGGTGGGATTCTTTCAATACATAAGCCTCGTAAAAGCGGCAGATACGTGCAAAATATTTTGGCGTGATACCTATTAACTGTTCAAACCGTTTTTCAAATTGCCTGTTACTAAGGCATGCTTCTCTTGCTGTTTTTTCAAGGTTGAATGCCTGCGGGTTTTGTAAAATAAGTTTACCTGTTACATCAATTGGCCGGCTGTCGTTTTTAAGCCGGTTGAATTTTTTGATAAAATAATTATTTACTATCTGCAGCATTGCATCGAAGGATGTGCATTCGCCCATTTGCTCATACACTCCATTTATTTCTGTACCCAAAATACAGGATGCATCAATATGCTGGTCAAGCAGCATTGTCATTGGAATTTTCAACAATTTAAATAAGGTGCCCGGTTGGAACTGTACATACAGCATCCGAAATTCAGGAGAAATAAACAGGTTCAAACGATAGGTTCCCTGGCCGATGATGCTTACGCCTGGTAATTGTTGCTTTGTCCAGGCTGCGGGGTTTTCCGCCCAAAGCTTACCATTTACCAAAAACCTTAATCCTTCATCAGGATTAACGGGATATGCTCTTGGCGGCATCATTTCTGACCTGCTGTCAAATTTGAAGTACGTAACAGTATAACATTTAATGAAACTCCTTAGTTCAACAGCGGGAAGTATGCGTTTGCAGATCATTTGACTTTTGAGGCTTATTTAAAAATGTGCGGCATTATGAATTTAATACTCATCTAAAGCATTTGATTTATCCGGTGTTCCTGTTTTGTCTTGCAATGTTGAAACTACGACTTTCATCAATATAAGCCGCTCGTTTATTTGTATCGCTAAAATCTATTTCTGGTAAAAAATTGTTGTTCTAACAACCGAAGAAACCGGCTGCATGAGCTAATTTTTGTGTCAGATTATTTAAGCACTGATCTATCAAAATGTTTGGCGTAGTTCCGGCAAATTCTTTAAAATCTTTTACAAGATGCTGGTAATCGTGGTAACCTGTTTGTACGGCAATGCTCAGCCAGTCCAATCCCAGTTGGGATTCTTTCAATATATAGGCCTCGTAAAAGCGGCAGATACGTGCAAAATACTTCGGCATAATACCGGTTAGTTGTTGAAATCTTTTTTCAAACTGCCTATAACTAAGACAGGCATCTTTAGCTGTTCTTTCAAGATTAAAGAACTGTGGGTTTTGCAATATAGATGGGCCGATACTATCAATAGGTTGACTGTCATCTTTAAGTTTTCTGAATTTGTTTATAAAATAATTTTCCATGGCGCGGACCATGGCGTCATACGTTTCGCATTCTCCTAATTGTTCATGTACTTCATTTATTTCATTACCAAAAATGGCTGTTGCATCAACCTGTTGGTCAACAAGCTGCATCATTGGAATTCTTAATAATTTAACAGTATTGTCCGGTTAACTTGGGCTAAAGCCCGTTGGATAAGGATTCCGCTATATAACCCCAGGCTTAAGCCTGGGGCTAGTGAAAACCAAGCTCATCAAGGGCTTTAGCCCAAGAATTAAAATTTTAGTCGGACAACAATAATAATTTAAATAAACAGCCCGGTTGAAAACGTATATAGAACATCAGGTATTCATGCGATATATGCAAATTCTGACGCCAGGTTGGCTGACCTATTACGCTAATGGTGGGAAGCTTTGCTATTTGGCCCGTTTCTACATTCTGTGTGTGAAGTTTTCCAAGCGCCAAAAATCTTATTGCTTCTTCAGGGTTAACAGGATATGCCTTTGGCGGAAGCGGCTGGGAAATATCATCAAATAAAAAATGCATCACCACATATTCCTTTATAAAGCTTCTCAGTTCCAAACCAGGCAATATGCGTTTGCAGATCATTTGATGTTTGAGTTTTATTTAAAAATGCGCAACATTATAAGTTTAATACTTGTTTAATGCATATAGATTCAATTGGTGTTCCTGTCTTGTTTTGCAATATTGAAACTACAATGTTCGTCAATAAAACAGGTGGTAAAAAACCGTCGTTTTTAAAGCAAAAAGAATGATCCATTCATTTTTTGTTTTATCTAATCTGCAATCTGCAATCGCCAATCTGCAATCTGCAATCGCCAATCTGCAATTGGAAGGCTCATTTCTTCGATATAAATTCGATTTATCAGATCGAAGAAATAACGGTTATATTTCGCAAAATCTCCGGCAAATTATGTCTTTCGTCATGCAAAAGCTTGCCGCTGCTTGCGGGTTTAAACGATATATTCCAATCCGTAAAAGGATTCAGATCAATGAATGTTGGCGAAGACGCGAACAACAGCCATGGCGCCAGTTGTGGCCCGGAGTGCATAAACCTTACTTTTCTGTAATAAATGCGTAACTGCCTTTATATTTGATCACTAATCCACTTGTATGAAGAAATATATTTACACCCTCTTTCTTGTTGCAGGCGTTGTTTGTTGCCAGCCGCTATCTGCACAAAAAATTTTTATAAGAGCGCTCGGTAAAGTGGGCGATAATACCACCTTGTTCAGGGGCGGCTCTGTTGTGAAAGGGCATGAAAATGAAATAGAAGCCCTGAACTACTCTGAAACAGATTCGTCCTGCGGTTACATTCCGGGAGGAGGTTCCTGTAAAACGGCTATCGGCCCATGGGTATTCAGTATGAACATAAACCCTTCTATCATTGATTTCAAAAGCTATATGTACCTCGGTAAAAAGATCGGCAGGGTAACGATCAGCTTTGAAACACAAGGGAGTACACCGTTTAATTACTACAAGGTGGTGATGAATAATGTGTTTTTAAAAATGGTATCGGAATCTTCCGGCGGAAACAGCCCCCAGTTTTATATTGAACTCGATCCTTCCACCATAGAGTGGACTTATATCGAACAAAAAACAGATGGTACAATAGGTAAGAAAACCCATTTTGGCTGGAACAGGGTAGGGAATGTGCCTTTGTAATGCAGGTTCCGTTTCATTTCATTTAAAATGTGCTCATGAAAAATTATTCCCGTTTATGCCTGGCTTGTTTGCTGCTGTTTTCTATGAAATTGACTGCTCAATTGAAAGTGAATCCAACGGTAAAGGCAACATCTGATGCCAACTTCCCTTATCATTTGCCACAAGTTGCAAACGGTATTAAAACAATTAAGCCTGTTGAGATAAAAGCCATGCAGCCTGCAGCGATAGATGTTAAGCCCGCTATCAAAATAAGTTCTTCAGCACAGCAATGCGCTTTGCTGAACAGCATGCAGCCTTCTTTACAGCTCGAAGGTGAAAGAAAGGATGCAAATCTTGTTGATTTGAAATGGCAGGCCAAAGACCTCTATGATAAAAAAGGTTTTGAAGTTCAACGATCCATCGGAGACAGTAATAATTTTAAATCTGTAACATTTGTGAATGCTTACGCGAAAGCGCTTGCAAAAGAGGAATACAGGCTTACCGATATTAACGAAACTATTCAACCAACATATTACCGTTTAAAACAGGTGAAACCAGGCGGAGGGCATGCATATTCCAACATGGTTTTGATAAACGGCATATTGCAATTCAATCTTTTTCCTAACCCTGTTGCGGATGTTTTGTTTTTAAAACTGCAAACAGTGAAGAACAGCAATGTTTCCATAATGATCTATGATAACAAGGGCGTGTTAGTACTTGGCAAACAAACTGATTTGACAAAAGATATCATCAATACCCAAAAAATAAATGTACGGGCTTTGCGTACCGGCATGTATAATGTAAAAGTGGCGAATGCTGATACTACGTTGTATTCTGACAAGTTCATTAAAGAGTAAAAGTTTTTGCCCGGTTTCTTTGATAGCTATTGTGAAATTATTTTGTACATGTTTCTGCTGGTAATGCAGATATAAGTGCCTGCCGATACGTTTAAAAAACATAGCTTGAATTAATATGAGTACACATGCCGATTCCTTTGCAGCGATTGCTTCAGAAAAGCCTCCTGTTTATAGAAAATTGAAATAATTGGAAATAAAGACTCCGGCGGAATCGCTTCTTTTGGAACAGGACGCTCCTTTGGAGCGTTATGATTCGGGGATGCTCTTTTTGCTACTATGAACCGGCAGTTTTTAAACAACTTCTTACAGCCTACGGCGAAGCATCAGCAGGCTTAACTTTCCTAAAACTCAACGTCTTTCCAAACCATCTCACTAAATAAAATCCCCGTACGCTTAAAGCATCAGGGCTGATCAGCCACACGGTTGCATCCCAGGTTCTCCCGGAACTTGAATCGTATATCCTTCCTTTTTCCCATCGCTTTTGTTTAGGGTCATATATAAGGTTTGAAAGAATATCTGCGCCGAGAATTTTTCTTGACCGGAGATTTTTATTCGGATTTTTTATATCAAGTCTCTTTTCTATCGGGGTGATGGTATCATCTTCATCATAGAACCAGATAACCTTTGCTTTAAAATCTTTATGTTGTTTATATACTTCCACAATAAGATTTTTTTCCGTCGACTCCCATTGGCCAAGAATAGCATCAGCACTGGTTTGAGCAGGGCTTTTTATTACAGTTATCATCAGTACGAATAACAGTAAATACTTCATACGCTGTAAAGATGGGCACAACTTAAATACAAAGAACATGCTACAGCTTCATCATATACATTTTAACAATAATGGCAATGCATCGCTCATCATTAAATATTTTTTTACAAAAAGCAGCGCTATTAAATTGCGTTGCTTCTTTACAGCAAAGACATTTTCCGTAAGCATATTAAAACGCCAGTTATTCATTATTAAAAATCACACATCTCTTCATCAAAAACAGTAACTATGAATCGAAAAGCTTTACCATTAAAACTTACAGCAGTATGTTTTATTATGTTGATCGTATCTGCAAATGGTTTATTTGCGCAACAATTGACAACGCAAACAGCCATCGGACTTATTAAAAAAAATACGGCAGTGATCAGCTTAACAAAAACAGACCTTCAAAATGTGCGCATTTCATCTGCGTACACTGACGATGTAGCCGGTATTACATTGGTGTATGCGCAGCAAACTTATAAGGGTATTGATGTTTTTAACAGCATTCAAACCTATGCTTTTAAACATGATAAACTTGTAGCTGTAGCCGGCAACCGTATAAAGAACATAGATAAAATTGTCAATACAAAAACCGGTACGGCAGGCCTTACACCTGCAAATGCCGTTAATGCAGCGGCTGCTCATTTAATGCTACCAGCACCTGCATCTCCTTCACCATTAAGACAAGTGAGTGAAACCGGAAAATTTGATTTCGGCGATCTGAATATTTCATCTGTGCCTGTGAAATCACAATTGATCTGGTTGTTGAATGAAACAGGAACGGGCGCATCGCTGGCATGGCAGGTTGAAATTCAGCCAAAAGGTGTTGCGGACTATTGGCTGGTGAATGTGGATGCTTCACAAGGAACCGTTATTAATAAAATAAATCTAAACCTGAATTGTAAATGGGGTGATCCGCGAATGGTGCAAAACGCTGCCAATGATTTTACAACGAAAGACATGGAAGATGACAGCCCTGAAGAAGCGGCAGCTATCGGGTCTTCCAAATACAAGGTGATTTCTTTCCCGGCAGAAAGCCCGAATCATCCCGGGGGTGCACCTGCTTTTCACACTAATCCATGGGGACTCGCCGGTGCAAATAATCGTGCTACCACTTTAAAATGGAATAGCAACGGCACTACTGATTTCGATAGCACAAGAGGCAATAATGTACTGGCACAGGAAGATGCCAACGGAAACAATGGTTTGGGTATGGGGGCCCACTCTTCCCAACCGCTGCCTGACCTTGTTTTTAATTATAACCCTAAGCTGGATAAACAACCTACAATACCTGTCAACAGGAATTTTGCCATCACTAATCTTTTTTACTGGAATAATATCATGCATGATATCGCTTATCAATATGGCTTTAATGAAAAGTCCGGTAATTTCCAGGCAAATAATCTTGGTCGTGGTGGCGCAGGCAATGATCTTGTGTTCGCGGACGCACAGGATGGCTCAAGCACTAATAACGCTAACTTCTCCACGCCTCCCGATGGCACAAGTCCGCGCATGCAAATGTTCCTTTGGGATGCTGTTCCAAATTTAATGGTGACAAGGCCGGATAATTTTGCAGGCCGCAAAACTTCCACCGAGAGCGCTTTCAGCAGCAATAATAAAATAGAAGATAAAGGTCCCATAGCCGGCAGGGTGGTTTTGTATGACGATAATGCAGGCGGCACGTCACACCTTGGATGCAATGCAGCATCTAATGCAGCGGAACTAAATGGCAAGATCGCTTTAATCGACAGGGGCACGTGTGGCTTTACCATAAAAGTGAAAAATGCACAGAATGCAGGCGCCATCGGCGCTATTGTTGTTGACAATATTCCCGGAGAATATCCCATTATAATGGGCGGAACTGATAATTCTATTACAACTCCCGCGGTGATGGTGAGTTTTGAGACAGGTGATACCATGAAGCAGAAGTTAGACGCGGGCACGAACCTCGCAATAAAGATGACTAAGGGAGTTAAGCTGGATGGTGACCTGGATAACGGGATCATTGCGCATGAATACACCCATGGTATTTCCAACAGGTTGACCGGCGGCCCTAACAATGTAACCTGCCTGCAAAACCGCGAGGAAATGGGTGAAGGCTGGAGTGATTATATGGCTTTAATGGTAACAACTGACTGGGCCGCGGCTACTTTAAAGGACTCGTCGAAGTCAAGAACATTAGGAACCTATGCTTTTGGCCAGCAGCCTGACGGACCAGGCATTCGCTTTTACCCCTACAGCACCAAATTGAGTGTTAACCCGTGGACATATGACAGCCTGAAGCTCAGCAGCAGGTTTTCCAATAACATTTTACAATATGATCCGCATGTAGTAGGAGAGGTATGGTGCAATATGCTCTGGAATTTGACATGGGCTATTACAAAGCAGACAGGAACTATCAATAAAAACATTTATAATGCAAGAGGCAACGGTGGTAATAATACAGCGCTTGCACTGGTAATGGTTGGATTGAGGTTGCAACCCTGCAGCCCGGGTTTTGTGGATGGGAGAAATGCCATATTAAAAGCGGATACCCTTCTTTATGGCGGCGCCAACAGTGCAACGATCTGGAAAGTATTTGCAAGCCGCGGACTGGGATACAATGCCAAACAAGGCAGCAGCGATAACCTGAAAGATGGCGTGGCAGACTATAGCCTGCCGCCATCAAACATTGCCATCGCACAAACAACACAGGATGCGGTTGCAGGAAATAAAGGGCTTGTTACAGTGGCGCCTAATCCTGCCAACAGGAAGGTTACGTTGACCATAAGCGGCAATAAAAAATTATTGACTGTTGACCTGGTAAACACAACCGGGCAGCAATTAAAGCGCTTTAATATGCGTGGTGAAATGTTGAACATAAACCTTCCCAAACTTGCATCGGGTATGTATTATTTAAGAATAACCGGAGAAGGGTTTGCTGCAACCAGGCAGTTGATCATTCAATAAATAATGATTATTAAAAAGCCCCGTTATCATGCGGGGTTTTTTCTTGTTCATAGTTCATAGATCATAGATCATAGATCATATCTGATACTATGAACTATCTGCCATGAACCATGAACCTTTTAAATGAAACAGACAACTTAAATTATATCCGGCAGGTTTATTATAATCATATTTATTTTTAGCGCTCCGTTGTAAAGCTGAGCCTTGAGCGAACCGTTAATAACAAAAGCAATAATTTTTGAGAAAAAAAATCTCTGACATAAGCAACATTCTAACAAGTTCTGAAAAACGCAGGTTTGTCCTGTTGATCTTTTTAAATGCTTTGTTGAGCATTGCGGATATTGGTTCTATAGCATTGGTTTTCGTGGTATTGAATATTTACAGCGGCGAACCTGTAGCATGGGTCTCGCCGGTTCTTCAAAAATTAAATATTCAACAACAATCTATTATACCTGTGGTTTTGCTGATGATAATTTTTATTGCAAAAACAATTGCAGGATATTTTATAAGTAAGGCACAATTCAGGCATATATCCGATGTTGCTTCAAGGCTCACCGGGAAAAGTTTATTGCTGTACCTGGAGGGTAGTTATGAAGATCATGTAAATATTGATTCTGCTGTATGGATGCGAAGGATATGTTTTCAAACGCTGGAGTTCGCCCAATTTGTTTTATCAGGCATACAACAGGTAATCAATGAGGCCATACTTATCGTTATTTCAATTGTCGCATTGGCGTTATATAACGCAAAGTTGCTGGTAATTGTTTCGCTGGTTTTGTTGCCCGCTGTCCTTATCATTTCCTATATCACAAAAAAAAGGCTAAAAGAAACCAGGCAAAATATAAAGTCCTCGAACGAACTTTCGTTGCAGTATCTTAATGAAGCTATAACCGGTTTTGTTGAAAGCAATATTTATGACGGGAATGAGTTTTTTATTAAACGTTATACCCAAAGCAGGTTTAAACTGAATCGCTTTGTTGCAGATATGCAGGTAACGCAAATGATACCCAACAGGTTCTTTGAAGTATTTGCAGTGCTTGGCCTTTTTATTTTGATACTGGCTGTAAAGTTTGAAGGCGGCGAAGGCGGCGAAGGCGGCGCAAACATTTTAATGCTTGGCGCTTTTGTTGCGGCTGCTTATAAGATTATTCCCGGTATTTCAAAGATCATAGGCATTGCAGGACAGATCAGAACATATTTGTTCACTGCAACCGAACTTGCTGAACAAGGCAATGTACACACATCAACGGTTTCCCCATCTTCGGGTAATTATATTGAAAGCATAGAACTGCGCGACATACAATTTTCTTATGGGGAGAACATTGTTTTTAAAAATCTCAATTGCCTTATTAACAAAAATACTTTTGTTGGTATCAGCGGTAACTCCGGAAAAGGAAAGACAACTTTAATCGATATTATACTTGGATTCTTAACACCATTATCAGGAACGGTTTTATTTAACGGGCAAATAATAGCTGCGGGGGAAATAAAAAATTTATGGCCGCAGATTGCGTATGTAAAGCAGGCGGCATTTTTAGTGCACGATTCTATTCTGAACAATATCACTTTATACAGGGATGCTGATAAAAAAAAGCTGGATGGTATACTTGAGGTTACAGGACTCAATGAGTGGATCAGCCAGTTGCCTGAAGGCATACATACTGTAATAACAGAAAGCGGAAAAAACATTAGTGGCGGCCAACGACAACGTATTACTATTGCAAGGGCTTTATTTAAAGATCCACCGGTAATTATTTTAGATGAACCTTTTAATGAATTGGATGAAGATTCAGAATTGAGTTTATTAAAATATTTAAAAGAACTCTCTTCGAAGGGAAAAACAATTTTATTAGTAACACATAATACAAACAGCTTCAGCTTTTGTGACAATGTTATTTATCTGAATGAAAAAGCGCAATAAAACATTTATAATTTTTTCGCCGGCATTTCCTGACGGGGAAAACGATTCCGTATGGGTACCGTGGCTTCAGACCATCGTTCAAGCAATAAATAATAATTTCCCTGAATTGAATGTAATTGTGTTTGCATTCCAATATCCGTACACTACGAAAGCCTACTCCTGGCGTAATAATAAGATCATACCGTTTAACGGATTTCATAAAGGCAGGGGTGCAAGATTTTTAATGTGGATGAAAATTTTTATAGAAGTAAGAAAAGTAAAAAAGCAATACGATATTGTTGGAATTTTTAGCCAGTGGTGTACGGAATGCACTTTCGTGGCAAAGTATGTTGCTAAATTTTTCAGACTGCAATATTTCTGCTGGGTATTAGGAGGGGATGCCCGGGAAACAAACACTTATGTAAAACGGATTCGTCCGAAACCCTCCCTGCTTATTACGATTTCAGATTTCCTGGTAGATGAATTTTATAAAAATCATGGCATCAGGCCTCAGCATATTATACCTACAGGAATTGATATATCATTATTTGATGCTTTAGAAGAACAGAAAGACATTGATGTTGTTGGCGTTGGTGCATTGAGTGTGTTAAAACAATATGATCTTTTTGTGGAGATCATTGCGAAACTAAAAGAGCATTTACCCGATATAAAAACAATGATATGCGGTGATGGGGAAGATCGTGAGCATATCGATGAAATGATCAAAGAATTAGCAGTGAGCGAAAACTTAACGGTGACCGGATTTATAGAGCACAGAGAAAGTTTGATGATGATGCAGAGAGCAAAAATTTTGATGCATCCTTCTTCTTATGAAGGGTTTGGTACTGTGTGTCTGGAGGCGTTGTATGCAGGGGCCCACGTAATCAGTTTTGTGCAGCCAATGTATTGTGAAATCAGGAACTGGCATATTGTAAAAACAAAAGAAGAAATGCAATTGAAAGCATTGGAGTTATTACAGGACTTAAACACTAAACATGAAAAAGTACTTGTGTATACTACTGACGACGCGGTTAAAAAGGTCCTGAAATTATTTGGATATGCTTGAAGCATCAAGCTCTTTTCAAAATATTCTACGAACTACTTATTAGTTAAAAAATATCAATATCAGCTAAAGTGAATTTAAGTTTGTTTACAGGTATAGTTGTATTTAAATTCAGGAATATTATCGGAAAAGAGGGCAGAGGTTTATACCGTTTTGCAAATGCAGTATGCATGTATGTACCAATACTTGTTTGAAACGAAATTGCAGGTACGCCAAGAAATTTGGAAATTTTTTTAAGTACTTTAATTACTTTATCAAGGTCATCATCAGTCATTTCAATATCACCTATCATAAGATCATTTTTAATTCTGACCCAAACTTTTGTGCTTCCTACTTTTAGCACCTGTGTATTGCTGTAGGTTTTATGTTGCAAGTATTTTTCATCGCGAAACACGCCTCCATATTCCTCTTTAATTACAGGATTTGGCAAACCAGCCTGCGTTATCCTGTACCTATGCAAAACGCGGTTGACATATTTGATATAGATTGGTTGTATCCATTTAAAATACCGTAATAAAGATGCCAGAGGAAATGTGTATATAGGTATAGTAAATCTTTCCATATTCTCTGAGACTTTCCAACCAAGATTATGAACATGCCCATGATAAGAATTTTGATTCGGGAACCCAAAAATTAACCTGATGCCTGTTTGTTTGCAGAGCTTAAACGTACTGCTGGCCAATTTGGTAAATAATTTCTTATATCGGTGTTGGGGATGCGTCATTGCATCAACTGCCTGTGCTGCCAGGATAATCTCATCTTTATATTGTATGAAGCAAGGTAATACGCCATAATAAGCGACTGGTGTATTGTCAGTGTCATAAGCAACAAATCCGACATACGAAGCACCGGTATAAGCAGTATCATACTTTTTTTGATAGTAATTTTGGGGAAGATGAGATCCATACACTGCTTTATACAAAACTTCCAGATCTTTTAATTTGTCTGCGTTAAGCTGCTTTATATAGTAATCTTCATTGTCGGTATTATCAGATGTATCGTCCATTGATAATTGAGATCATTTGGTTATTAATAGAAATATAAGGATTTATGGTAAGCCGCTCACGCATTGTGGGATCATCTTGATCTTTGGGAAATCGAAAATCTGTAGTCAATAACCGCGTGAAACCAACTGCTTTTGCCGCTGCCACCACTTCTGCCGAATAGTTGCCATAAGGGAAAGCGAGTGCATTGATTTCCTTCCCTGTAATATTTTCTAAATATCGCTTTGACCCGATCATTTCATCTTTTGCGCTATTCACCGAAAGCCGCGAAAGATCGTTGTGATAGTAACCATGACAGCCGATCGTAACAAACGGTGATGCAGAAAGCATTTTGATTTCATCTTCTGTCATCTGCAGCCAGTAGTCTTCTTCGTCTTTATGCTCAAAAGAAGTTTTTAATTCAGATAGTCGCATCAGTTCGGCTTTTTTATAAAAATCTGTTGCTTGTAATAAGTCTCTTAATGATTGGCCGTTCTGTTTTGAAATATATCTGCCGTGTTTGTCTTTGTAAAACTGGTCATTCCAAAATTCAAATTGTGAAGGACCATATTTTTGTGCCATAACCAAAAAGTCATTCCATAAGATATCATATCCGGCATTCCTGGTAGCAGTAATAAAGAATGTAACAGGGATATGGTATTTATTCATTAATGGAAGAACATATTTATAATTATTAGCAAAGCCGTCATCGAAGGTGATACAGATATTAAAACGCTCCTTACTGAATCGCTGATTATAGTAATCATCTAACGAGATAATATGAAAATAGTTTTTGTAAAACCGGAGATGCGCTTCAAAAGTTTTGAACTGCAAAAAAATTGAATTAAAGCGTGTGTGATCTGCCCGGCAAATACCATGATAGACTGCTATTCTTGCTCCCTTTGCTTTTTGGAATCGATGCTGATTTAGGCGAGCCAAGCTTGAAAGATCGTTCCATAAATAATTCAATCTCCGTAAAAAAAATGAGCTGATCTTTCTTAAGGTATTCATATAGTAATCCGGTTAAACAAAAGTAGCGTTATATTGCAATTTTTATTTTCACGATGCCGCATAACGTTATTCGTTTTCTCATGCCGTCTCTCTTTTTTAAGATGTAAATTCAAAATTATAAGTGGGAATGAGAGTAATAAATGTCTCTTTTTATTATGACAATTCTATAAAAACAGAAGAAGAACTTTTAAAGAACCATTTTGTTACTGTGGTTTTTGCGGAAGCGCTTCAACGAAAAGGAGTGGATATCATTGTTATGCAAAGATTCTTTAGGGATAGTTATTTTAAAAAAAATAATGTACAATATTATTTTATTAAGGATAAGTTTTCGGGGAATTTTAAACCATGGCAATTGCCTTATAAGTTTTTAAAACGAATTGCTGCACTTGACGCAGACATCGTTCATCTGCATACTTTTCCATGCAACATACCTGCGTTTGTATTGCGTTTTCTTTTAAATAAAAAATGCGGGATGATTATACAAAATCACGGGGATAAAGGCTTGAAAGGAATAAGGGCAATTGTGTACAAAAATATGAGTCATGCAGCAGATGCTTTTTTCTTTACATCTGTGGAGCAAGGGCAAAACTGGTTTAAGAACAGAGACCTGTTGAAAAAAGTAATGCCTGTACTGGAAGGCTCTCCCGTATTCAATTTTGAAACCTGGGATCGTAACCGGGTTCTCGCTTATGTATCCAGAAAAGAGGCCAGGCTTAAATCAGGTATGCAAGGCAATCCTCTTTTTCTTTGGGTAGGAACGTTGGATGAAAACAAAGATCCGTTAACCATTTTGCGTGGAATGGAAATCCTTTTTAAAAACTATACTAAGGCATCCTTATACCTGATATACAATGACCATAAGCTTTTGAAAAGTGTTCAGGACAGGATAAACAGTTCAGAGAGTTTATGCAATAGAGTTCAGTTATTGGGAAAAATACCGCATACCTTAATGGAGCGCTATTATAATAGTGCAGATTATTTTGTGCTTGGAAGCCATTATGAAGCTATGGGATTTTCACTAAGTGAAGCGCTTAGCTGTGGTTGTGTGCCCATTGTTACAGATATACCCAGTTTCCGCAGGATAACCGATGAAGGTAAACTTGGGGCTCTTTGGGAAACCGGAAATGAAAATGCATTTGTTGAAGCAGTTCAAAAGGTAATGAAAAAACCTTTGGAGGAAGAAGCTAATAATTGCATTGAATTTTTTAAAAGAAACCTTTCTTCCGATGCCATAGCAGCTACTACTGTTTCTCATTACAAAAAGATCATAGCTGCGAGGAATCAAAAAGATAAATAATACAGTATGAATTTATGTAAGATGCAGAAGTGCAAGAAATAACCAGTTTATATTGAGTGGTATGAATTGTTTATTCGGTTTCTATTTTTTTAGTGTATGAAGTATGAATAATGCCAAAACATTTTATTTATTTGCTTTGACATAAATTAATGAATGTTTAATCAGAAAAAAATAGTTATAGTATTACCGGCTTACAACGCAGCACTAACACTTGAAAAAACTTACAGGGAAATTCCTTTTGATATTGTTGATGAAGTGATATTGGTGGATGATGCCAGTTACGACAATACTATTGAAACCGCAAGGAAACTGGGCCTTCATCATATCATTTGTCATGATATGAACAAGGGGTACGGAAGCAACCAAAAAAGTTGTTATACCAAGGCATTGGAATTGCAGGCGGATATAATAATCATGCTTCACCCCGACTATCAGTATACGCCTAAACTTATTTATGCAATGAGCAGCATTATTGCGCATAATATATACCCCGTTGTACTTGGCTCACGCATATTAGGCAAAGGGGCGTTAAAAGGAGGCATGCCCTATTATAAGTATATCTTTAATCGCTTGCTCACTTTCGTGCAAAATATTCTTGTAGGGCAGAAGCTAAGTGAATATCACACAGGATACCGTGCCTTTTCCGCAGAGGTGTTGCGAAAAATTGATTTTAAAAAAAATAGTGATGATTTCATTTTTGATAATGAAATGCTTTCCCAGATCATTATGAGAGGATATGAAATTGCAGAAGTTACCTGTCCTACGTCTTATTCAAAAGAAACTTCAAGCATTAGTTTCCGTCGAAGCATTCTATACGGCTTTGGAGTACTCGGTGTTTCTGTAAGGCACAGGCTGCACAAATGGGGTTTCATCAAAGATAAAATTTATAAAACCTTATAAACGGCAAAAATTCATTTGTCAAAAGCACTTATTTGATACAGGTATAAATTATCGTCTTTTACTATTGATCCCTCTCTTTTGTCAATAAGTACTACATTATAAATCCTGAACAGCTTGGGGTCACGATCGGAAATATATTTTGGTGAATCAATCGATATCATATACGCCTGCTGAATGCCTTCCTTTTGAAAAAAATATCTTATTCCTTCGGAATAAAAATCAGGAGCCTGCGTTCTTGTTTTTAACTCAGTATCCCACTTGAGAAATGACATTTCTCTGTGCATTTCCAGTACATAAAATGGCTTATCGGTAAATGCCACCAGTGCATTAAGCGTCCAGTAATCCGTAACTATTTTTTTGCCTTGTGGAACCTCATTTAAAAGTGCTGTTACTTTATACGTATTTGAAAACGGATACTTAATATCTTTTGTAATTGCAATAAAGCTACCTGCAAGTTGAATGATCAATAATATAGCGATCAGTTGGGTATGTTTTTTGGTTGCCGGCGTTTCGGCGCAATATAACCAGTATGACGCTATAAAACCTATGAATACAAACCCGGCATATCGCTGTGCAGTTAAAGGCATGACGAATGAAACAATAAGAGACAATAAGAGATTTGCTACGAATAGGAATAAGCTCTTTTTATTGTTTTTTAGAATGTAAAAGATCATTCCAAAAAGAACAAGTAGCAACGAAGCCGTGACGATTTTTATAATGGAATATTTGTTTTGTAATTCTATCAGGAAATTTGTGTTCCAGAAATTATATTCCCACCATGCAGGAATTGGCACAAAAGCACGTAACGGCGGGTGAATAAGAAGCATGAATTGTTCCTTTAGATGCATTTTGTCTAACCAAAATTGGGTGTTTAACTGGCTATCTGACGGTGGGAAAATGAAATATAACCCAGGCAGAAAAATTAATATGCCTGCAATAAATTGACAAGCGATTATCAACGGCTTTTTCTTCTCCTGGAATTTTAACAGGAGAAAATAAAAGTGCAGGCTACATGCTAATAATAATGCAATGAGATGCGTATTCGACAACAAAAAGAGCAGCACAAAATATAAAAGGTTCTTTCCTTTAAAGTTTTTGTGCATGATTAAACAAATAGATAAAGCGAACAGAACGCCGATAGCATAATTCCGGCTAAGCACCCCGTATTCAAACAGGAAAAAATAACCAAAAGGAACAAGCATCCTTGTGATAAGCGGAAAAGAAGAAAAAAACAGGACAAGAAAAACAACCAGTGTTGCTATGGTTAATTGCGCAAACTGGATACAGGCTACATTATGTGTAAATTTTGAGATAGTCCACATAATCACATACCAAACCGGCGGATGGCCCTCATACCTTGAATTGGAAATCAAGTCCGAAAAATTCGGGCTGGCTTTTGCAATGTTCCAGCTATGTATTTCATCACCCCATAGCTCATGACGGTTAATAGTGAAGCTTAGTAAAAGGATGTAAAAAATAAAAATTATCCAAAGAAGATAATTTGATAAAGCAGTTCGTTTTTCCGGGAGGCTTATCACCATAGTTCAAATTATGTTTATAGTGGGTTCTATGACTTTCTTTTTTTCTTTAGCCGCTTTAAAGTAAGGATTTCTGTTTAAAGCAATCACCCAAAAAGATTTAAAAGAAGCTTTAATCATATTACGGTTGTTATTGAAAATAAAATCTGCCAGATTTCCTGCCAGCGACCACACGAGCCGGTATTTTTTTATGTGGTTTAAATTTTTCTTTGTTCTTCTGAAATAATCCAGCGCCAATACTCTCCGAAAATACTGCAGCGGCTGTTGCAGGCGGTTTTCCGGTCCCTGGTGATGATATACGAATGCATCTTTCAACACGTGTATGCCCGACGGAAACCCTACTGCTACTCCATAGTTATCCCCAATGCCATGCCTGTCCAGCACTTCATCGTAAGGATTTTGTTTCAGCCATTCTCTTTTTACCAAAGAAGCTCCTATGCCATACATAGGGGTTATAAAATAGTCGCCGGAGAAGTCAGTGACGACCGGCCACCCTGCTTTTGAAATGTGATTTCCTTTACGCTTGTAATACTGCTTTATTTTCCTGATGAAGATGTTGTTATCTGCACATTTGATTTCTCCCCATATACTTAATTGAAAAATATATTTCCAGCATACCTCAAAAGCGGACGTAACAATATAGTTGCCCACCCATGCGTGATCGAATTCCTGCAGTACTAACCCTGAAACTGCACCGGCCTCCTTGTGTTCAATGATATGGTTTGTCAGCTTTGACAAATAATTATCCGGGACTTCAATATCATCATCACAAAGAAATATCCATTCACCCTTTGCCTTTTCAATACCAAAATTTCGCTGTATACAAACTGATTTTTCTGTATCATAATAGCGGATACATAAATTCTTAAACATGACATAATCTGCAGGCGTTATCCTGTCTTCACCGGAATCTACTATAATCACTTCCAGTAAAGGGTAAGAAGAATAGTCAAGGTTTTGCAGTAAAGAAAGCAATTGTTTTTTCCTGTTACAGGTTGGAATAACTACGCTTATACAAGGTTGTTGTTTTTCTTGCTGCATTATGGGATAACGTGCTTTAACATGGAAAAAAATACAATTTTATGCAAATATTGTATTTGTAAGATTAATTAATACATACATATAAATTGAATTTTGAAACGATTGTTTTTTGTAATAAAAACACTAATAATTTATTGCGTTAAAATTCGTTCAGAAACGATAATTTGCTTTCATGCATTATTCATCCGGTAAAAAAGAGGCTGCTGTGCGCGAAGAAAATATTTCTTACTATAATGAGATAGCAAATAGTTATGACCAGTTATTAAAAAACGACGATTCCAATAAATTCATCCGGCAAAAAGTGAAAGAGAAATTTATTAATCATGTACAGCCGGGTTCGTGGGTGCTCGATTTTGGTGGGGGAACAGGCATTGATCTCCAATGGTTATTGGATAATAATTATAATATCATTTTTTGTGAGCCATCTGCGGCAATGCGTGAAAAGGCAATTAAGTATACCAATGATTTTCCCCATAGCAAGCGCGTAACTTTTCTGGATACCGATAAAACTGATTTCACCAACTGGCATAACCAAAATCCTTTTGCCCGGCAAGTTGATGCTGTTCTTTCAAATTTCGCTGTAATCAATAATATACAGGATATAAAACTGTTATTTGAAAACCTTGTCCCGCTGGTAAGACCCGGTGGAAATTTTATCCTTATCTTTTTGGATATTCCTTTTAGAAAACGACTAAAATGGCATCGGCGCAATGCTATAAAATCCTTGATATTCCGTACTCCTTTTTCAATGTTTGTTTGGAATAAGGAATACAGGCAAACAGTTTTCGTTCACACGCTCAAAAAAATCAAACAAGCATCGGCTCCTTATTTTCATTATCGTAGTTCTGAATTCCTCGGAGGATTTGGTTTTACATTATTGCACCTCGTTAAAAAGTGAAAAACCTTACAGGAAACTATCGAGTGAAAACAACCTCACCGGATATACAACACCGGTTGCTGAAGTAATTGTTAATTTTCCGATTCATGTTTATACTGTATAAAACTGAGGCACATATATATTATATGCAGCAACCATTTTGTTTTTGAAAGTGTTTTATTAATGATGAACATGCTGTCATAATACAGTTGCACATAAAATCACTAATTTGCGAAGATGGAAAACATTCTTTTTACGCATTCTTATTTTCTCCGCTTTGATCCGAAGCAATGGAAAACGGCACAGCCTTATGCACCATTGGGAACAATGTATGCTGCTGCGCTAATGCGTGAAAATGGCTACGGTGTTGCCTTGCATGACACCATGTTTGCACACTCTCCGCATGAAGTACTATCTCCAATACAGAAACATGCACCCAAATATGTTGTGATCTATGATGATGGATTTAACTACCTCACCAAAATGTGCCTCACCAATATGCGTGAAGCTGCATTTGAAATGATCCGACTGGCGAAGCAGCATGGTTGCACGGTAATTGTTTCAAGCTCCGATTCAACAGACCGTTATGAAATGTATCTCGATAAAGGTGCAGATTTTATATTAATGGGAGAAGCTGAGTTGACCCTGCTCGAGTTGGTCAATGCCTTATCATCTGACAAAACAGATTTTTTAGGGATACAAGGTTTGGCGTTTAAACAAAGTGGTAACCTGATAAAAACGGTAAAGCGGAATGTTATCAAAGAATTGGATGCACTTCCTTTCCCTGCATGGGATTTACTCGATATAGAACCATACAGAAAAATGTGGATGGACAGTGCAGGCTATTTCTCGATAAATATGGGTACAACGCGTGGCTGTCCGTTCAAATGCAACTGGTGCGCCAAACCCATTTATGGAAACCGCTATAATTCACGCTCGCCTGAAAATGTGGTGGCAGAGCTAAAGCTGCTTAAAGACAAATTTCATTTCGATCATATCTGGTTTTGTGATGACATATTTGGATTAAAGCCGGGCTGGGTAAACCATTTTGCTGACCTTGTTGAAAAGGAAGGGCTGAAATTAAAGTTCAAGATTCAGGCAAGAGCTGATTTATTATTGCAGGAAAATTACATTAGAGATCTTGCACGCGCGGGTTGTGATAATATATGGATGGGAGCGGAGAGTGGCTCGCAGAAGATACTGGATGCCATGGATAAAGGCACAACCGTTGAACAGATATTTGAAAGCACGAAGCTTATAAAAAAGTATGGTATGAAACCATGTTTCTTTATACAATTCGGTTACCCGGGTGAAACAAAAGAAGACATTGAAAAGACAATTAAAATGATAAGCACTTTGCTGCCTTATGATATTGGTATCTCCGTTTCTTATCCTTTGCCCGGTACAAAGTTTTATGAAACAGTGCAGGCGGAGTTAAAAGAGAAAACAAACTGGACGGATTCTGATGAACTGGCGCTCATGTTTCATAACACTTACCCTCCGAAGTTTTATAAACAGTTACACCGCTATGTTCATGCGCATTACAATCGTGTAAAGGCGGTGGATCATATTAAAAAACTGTTTCGTTATCCGCTTCAATTGCGTACATCGCACATGAAGAAGATCGTAAAGATGCCTTATTACCTGGTAAATGAAATATTGAACAAGCGAAAACTGGAATCAGTTCAACTTTGATCATGTTAGCGCAATCACCTTTCGACATATTGGCTGAAACATATGATGCAGATTTTACGCGATCGCGGATCGGCAGACTTCAACGCGAACGTGTATGGAAATTCCTGCGGGCTTTGTTGAATACTCCCGGTAAATCTTTAAAAATTTTAGAGATCAATTGCGGCACCGGTGAAGATGCATTAAAGCTGGCGGCAATGGGTCACAATGTGGTGGCTACTGACGCTTCTGCAATAATGATTGAAAAAGCGCAGCAAAAAAAAGAAATATCAAATGCGGGTGGTAATCAAATTGAGTTTATACAAAGCAGCTTTGATGAACTAAGGCAAAACTTTGATGGAGAAAAATTTGACCTGGTATTTTCCAATTTCGGAGGGATAAATTGCATTGATAAAGCCGGGATCACAAAATTGAGTAGCGATCTTTTTTCCATAACTGGTCCGGGTGGTTATTTGTTTTTAACAGTGATGAGCCGATTTTGTTTGTGGGAAATTTTGTATTACACATCAAAAGGAAAATTAAACACGGCATTCCGCCGCATGAGAAAGGCTGTTCAATTTAATGTGAATGAGTATTCAATGCCGGTGTTTTATTATTCACCCCGTGATCTGGAGAAATTATTTCAGTCAAAATTTAAATTGGTGGAAACGCATCCTGCGGGCTTATTCATTCCGCCTTCTTATCTTGAAAAACAATTTTCAAAACGTCCGCAGTGGCTGAACAGACTGAATCATTGGGAAGATCGTTTGGGCAGGTACAGTATGTTGTCGCCATTGGCAGATCATTATTGTATTATATTAAAACAGGATAAACAGTGAAGATCTTATTAACACATGGTTATTTTTTGGCAGAGGACCCAAAGGAACAATTGATCATGCGGCCTTATCCGCCATTGGGCATCCTGTACATTTCTGCTTACCTGGAGCAGCATAATTTTCCAAATGAAATATATGACTCAACATTTGGTTCGCTGGCAGAATTGAAAACACGTTTGGAAAATGAAAAGCCTGATCTGATCGGTATTTACACAAACCTGATGACCAAATTGAATGTGCTCAAAATAATCAGGTTTGTAAAAGATTCTCCTTCTCTGCAAGACACAAAAATTATCTTAGGAGGGCCTGAAGTACGCAATCACAAACAGAAATTTTTAGAGTATGGGGTAGATGTTATTGTGTTTGGAGAAGGTGAGGAGACGATGCTTGAGCTGGTTACTGCTTACGCTGCTGAAGCAAGCCCTGCGCTGCAAAACATTGCGGGTATAGCTTTCAAAAATGCTGATGAAAACATTATCACCAATGCCGAGCGCATGTTGATAAAAGATATTAATCAACTGCCATTTCCCAACCGGAATAAAATTGCACTTCAAAAATATTTTGACGTATGGAAAAAGAAACATGGCATCAGCATGCTTAATGTGAGCACTATGCGGGGTTGTCCTTACTCCTGCAAATGGTGCAGCCGGGCTGTTTACGGAAGCAGTTATCGAAGAAGAAATCCCAAACTGGTAGCGGATGAAATTGAATGGTTACAAAAAAATTATCAATTTGATAAGATATGGTTTGTGGATGATGTGTTTACCATCAATCCGCGTTGGCTAAGAGAGTTTGCCAGTGAAATACAATTACGCAACATCAGTATATCCTATGAGATCATTACCCGTGCAGACAGGCTTAATGAAGAAGCAGTACAGTTATTAAAACAGAGCGGATGTTTCCGTGTGTGGATCGGCGCGGAAAGCGGCTCTCAAAAAATAATTGATGCAATGGACAGAAGGGTAAAAGTGGAAGATGTTCGTTCAAGGATACGGCTGGTAAAATCTTATGGAATGGAGGCCGGTACTTTTATAATGCTTGGTTATCCGGGTGAAGATGAAAATGATATTAAAGAAACGTTGCTTCACCTGAAATATTCTGATCCTGATCAGTTTACTATCACGGTTGCTTATCCCATTAAAGGAACTCCGTTGTATACGGAAGTTGAAAATATTTTTGTGAAAGACCTGCCATGGGAAACTTCTACTGACAGGGACATTGATTTTAAGCGCCGTTATACAAAACGTTATTACGATTATGCCATGCAGTGGATACAATGCGAAATGTCCCGCCAAAAACACAATCAAAATTTTTCGGGATTAAAGCTTACGTTACGATCGTTCAAAGCGAGGGGAGGGATGTTGTGGGAGAGATTAAAAGCAGGAAGAGCTGCTTTGCAAAGCGGTTAAAAAATAAGCATACTGCCACGGACAACACAGAAACACGGAGAAAGGTTAACCTAATAGAAATCATTTTTTAAGTTACGGCTTCCGTGCGCCTGTGGCAAATATAGTTGCGGAATTATTTCTGAATCAAGACACAATTACAAAGCAATCGTATTACTGCTTTATCAGAAGCGGGTTAAATTTATTATTAATGCAAGCTGACAGGTTTGATTGCTTATGATCGACCATTCTCATAGTCAAACCTACAAGGTTAAGTAGCGTTATTTCTTCTTAAAACAGGCGATTTAATTTTATCTGCAACATAAACAATACATAGCCTGCGCGTAAATTTCATCAGCGAAAAAATTATGGCATTACAACAGGTAAACAAAGGCATGCCTAAAACTTTGTATGCGTAGATAAGGTTTTTCAATTCACCGACCTCCATCTGAACGATATTTCCGGAGAGGCCGCCTTGTCCGAAACCTCTTTTACCATTGCCATAATTGATAAGGTTTTCATTCATCAACACACAGGAAAATGCAGTGGATGCCTGCAGGAGATAGCGCCTTTCTTCTCCATAAGATATTGACCGCTCAAAATATCCCGTTGCTTCAAACACTTTTCTTTTCATTAAAATAGTGGATGTTTGAAAGAAATTTTTGAATAGCATATCTTTTGAAGCGATATGCTTTAGCAATGTTAAATCCTTTGCCGGCCTGCGTTTTACGGACGGTGTATGTAAACATCCTACCACATCAGCATAAGGCGTTTTATTCAGTACGGCCAGTTGTTTTATTGTTTTTTCAGCATGCCATTCATCATCTGCATCTAAAAAAGCGATGTAGTTCCCTGTGGCAATGCGTAGCCCGATATTTCTTGTAGCAGATACGCCTTCATGCGGTTTGTCAATTATAGTTATACATAATTCCGGGTGTGCTTTTTTGAATGCATATACTTCAAAGAGAGAATTGTCTGTTGATCCATCATTCACAACAATTACCTCAAATTTTCCTTCTGTTTGTTTAGTAATGGAATTAAGGGCGGTTGCAATTGTGGTTTGTGCGTTATACATCGGGATAATAACACTGATAATGCCGGGGCCTTCCATTAAAGTCATTCTTTTTCAAATTTTGCTATGAAACCCTTTTCTCTTTTATTAATTCGCTATTGTATTTTTCTTTCGCATGTACGAAACGTTCATGGAATCTTTCCAGTATTACCGGTTGAAAATATTGAGGCAAAGGCTTACATGCATGTTTGTCTGCTTTAAAAGATCCAATGGTTAAACCTTTTTCGCTGAGCTTGTTTTCTGAAAGAATTTTTTGAAACCTTTCCTTAAAGAATAAATGCAGTTTGTCGTCTAATTTATCACCAGCTTTAGCATTCATCATCCATTCTGCTATCCGTTTGGGCAAAATGGGTGCTGCATCCTTCAAACAGGTATAATCAGTTTTATGATTGGGAAGGTATTGATATACCCAATTATTGTGCCCGAAGAAATCTTTAAAGACAACTCCTCCTTTTAAAGGTATTAATGTTGCGACTTCCACTGCGGTAAACATGTTTTGTTCTCCTATTTCCAGTTTATCTTCATCAATAAAATAATTTAAGCAAAACCAGTTTTTTACACGGGCAGCGGTAGCCATTTTAAAAAGAACAGAATATAGTATGCGTACTATCCACAAACGGTTAGCTGCGGTAATAATAAAAAAATCCAGGTCTGAATTTTCGTCTGCGAAGTTTTTAGATAACGATCCGGAAATAGCAATCCCCTTTATATATGGGAACCATGACAAAAATTTTGCAACAGCTTTTGCCTTTTTAATATGTTTCACCGCCAGCATATTGCCTTGCCTGCGCCTGTGGGCAATATTTGGTTCATTCCGTATTGAATAAAAATTATCTAATTGAAAAAGAGATTCCGTTTCAACCAGGTAATCCAATGCCATATTGAGATCTTTTTCTTCAGCAGGCTGGTCAAGAAAAAAAATAATTTCATTAAAGGTCAAAGGATAAGAAAAAACATCAAAATAAGAGACAGTTTTAAGGATGCTTATTTCTAAAGAATGCATAGGTTATATTGTCTTTAAATTGACTTTTTAAAGTTAACAGAATATTCCTTTCAGGATAACTGTTTTAAACGTTAAAGGGTTGCTTTGCTTTATAACTATCCTGCAATTTTAAACTTTTTTTGTAAGGAACGGTGATTAATTGACCTCAAACCACCTGCCTTTCTTTTAGCTCGAGGTATTTATTAATGGTATTAGCGGTAAGTTTTTGGGGAGCGGTAAGCAAACTCATTATGCCGTGTTTTTGCAGCTCTTTAATGATCTGTCTTTTTTCCGATGCAAATTTATTAGCGATGGTTTGGTAATATACTTCTTCCAGGTTGTGTGCTTTTTGTTGCTGTAAAGCGTTAAGCTCAGTGTTTTCGAAAAATATGACCAGCAAAGGATGATATAAGGAAAGCTGTTTTAGATAAGGCAACTGTCTTTCCATACTGTAAAGGCTTTCAAAATTCGTGAACAGGACCAATAAACTGCGCTGGTTAAGATGATAGCGTATATAAACATACAACGCTTCAAAATCACTATCCATAAAATCGGTTTGCTGCATGTATAAAGTTTGCAGTATGAGATTTATCTGCGCCGGTTTTTTATCGGGCTGTATAAACTGGTCGATCTTTTTTCCGAAAGTCAGCAGGCCGCTTTTGTCCTGTTTCATCAACACAATATTACTTAGAACCAATGTGGCATTAATGGCATAATCCAGCAATGTCATTCCCTCAAAAGGCATTTTCATGCTGCGTCCTTTATCGATCAAACAAATTACCTGCTGGCTTCTTTCGTCCATGTAGTTATTTACCATTAAACTATTCTTGCGTGCTGTTGCCTTCCAGTTTACACGACGGTAATCATCCCCCTGCACATATTCTTTTATTTGTTCAAATTCAAGGCTGCTGCCAAGCTTGCGCAATCGCCTTGAGCCGCCTGCCTGCAATTGATTGGTTACTGCCATCAACTGGAATTTTTTCATCTGCATGTAAGAAGGATAAACAGCAACTTTCTTTTCTTCACCTGATGTAATGTACCGTATAACCATATTTAACGGGCCACATAAAAAAATATTAATAATACCGAAAATGTATTCCCCGCGTTCAAGCGGCTTTAAGAAGTAAGCAAAAGAAAAAGTTTCACGGCCATTTAATATAAAATTTCTTTTCCAGTCTCTCTGCTGGAACTGAACCGGCAGTTCATCAATCACTTCAAAGCGTACTTTATACGGGCGGTGATTCGTAAGTTCAACTGTTACTTTATTATCATCGCCGTTGCTGAAACGATCTGCGCACAGGCGTTTTGCCGATATAGACCTGTTGCCGGCAAAAACAATGATGAAATCGAGTATAACGGTCATGCATAAACACAAGAATATGATTGCTGCAACTGATTGTAAGAAGGAAAAGAAAAACGCCAATATGAATAAGGCGATAATCACTGCTCCGATGGTATAGAACAATCGGGTGAAATAAAAACGAAAGCGGTAAAGAAAACGCTTGAACATTATCTTGGCACTTCAATGGAATGAATAACTTTTTCTATTATTTCATCTTCAGACACTCCTTCCATTTCTTTTTCGGGTGTGAGAATGATGCGGTGGCGGAGCACCGGCTTTGCAACATATATCACATCATCGGGTATCACAAAATCTCTTCCTGATAAAGCAGCCCACGCTTTGGCCGCATGTAGAATAGCAATAGTTGCCCTGGGCGATGCACCGAGATAAATGGATTTATCATTGCGTGTGGCAATGGATATTTTTGCAATGAACTGGATAAGTTTTTCTTCAACAACAATATTCTTTATCAATTGCCTCAGGTGGATCACCTGTTCATCATTGATGACGGGTTCAACCACATCCAGTACATTATCTTCCGTTAACTGGTGAAAACGTTGAAGGATATTTACTTCTTCCGCTTCATTTGGATAAGGTACAATTATCTTAAACAGGAAACGGTCCAGTTGTGCTTCGGGCAAACGGTAAGTGCCTTCCTGTTCTATCGGGTTTTGTGTGGCGATCACCATAAAGGGATTGTTCATCACATGCGTAATGCCGTCCATTGTCACTTGTTGCTCCTGCATTACTTCAAATAAAGCTGCCTGCGTTTTTGCAGGGGCACGGTTTATCTCGTCGATCAAAACAATATTGCTGAAGACAGGGCCACGCTTAAATTCAAACCTGCCTGTGCCGGGATTGAAAATGTTTGTACCCAACACGTCGCTTGGCATAAGATCAGGGGTAAACTGTATGCGGCTGAAACCCGTTTTTAAACATTTGGCAACAAGCTTTGCTGTTAATGTTTTGGCAACACCCGGAACGCCTTCAATCAATACATGTCCGTTGGCAAGAATAGCAACCATTATCAAACGCATCATATCGTCCTGCCCAACGATTATTTTTTTGATCCCCGTTTGAAGATCCGTCATGGCTTTATTCAGCTCTTCTAAATTTATTCTCTGTTCAAAAATTTCTTCGCTCATAGCTAAGTTGTTTTATAAAATTTTTCCAATAGTTCATAGTAGTTCATCAGTTGTTTTTGAGTAATGGTGCTGCTTAAATTTATGGTATGCATCAATTGAATAATGGCTTTTATTTCCGTGATGTTTTTATTTGATTTTGCCGCAAGTTGTTGTTCAAAAACATCGTTAATCTCCGCAGTTGAAATTTTATAATTTGTACGCACATGGTCCAAAAAATATTGAGTGAGTTTATCCGCAAGATTTTTATGATCTCCCTTCTCATAATATAATTTACCGATGGTTGTAACAAATTCCAATGAGTCATTTTTGGGTTTTGCATACGTGGGTATGATACGCTGCCTGCGTTTAATTTCTGTAAGAAAGTACAGGCTCAACAACAGCAAAGCGACCCAGAAGGCCCATTTAAAATTATCATATTTAAGTATTACTGATAATACGCCTTGTTTTCCATTTGGATAATAATCATAATAATTATATAAATAATACTCGTCCCACACCACCTTTCTTGCGTCGCGGGGCAATAAGCTCATCAGCTTTTCAAAGTATTGACGGTTATTTTCATATAGCAGGAAAAAGTTAGTGAAAGTTACCGGTGCGCTGTGAATAAAGAATATCCCGTTAATGGAATTTATAGCAAGAAGGTTTGGTTTTGCTTTTGCGTCATAACCGAGGTTATAGGTAAAGCTGCTGTCAGTTGCGGCAAACTGGTTAGTGAAATCTGCGCCGGGATATTGGTAAGAGAATGGCTCTCTGAATATCGACGAATCTATATGTACAGCGGTTGAATCAAAGGGATTGAAGCGATGATGAACAGCCAGTGCGAGGCCGTAATAATTATAAACGCGTTGTGATCTTAATTTAAAAAACTTCGAGGCGTTGCGCGTTATCTGCAGGGCAGAAATAAAAATATAATTCCCTTTTTGCACAAAACCGGTCATGTAATCGAGGTCTTCTTCTGTAGGATCAAAAGTTTTGGTTATGATCAGCAAAACCTGTTTGGCAGAATCGCTGCTGAGATTTTCCCAAAAACCAGGGGCATACCTGTTCGTTTCAATACGTGCGTGCGGAAATTCTTTTTGCAGCAGCTTGTAGGCAGCATAAGTGCCATAAGGGATTTTATCGTTATGATTTAAACTAATGGTATCATTGAACCTGTGCTGTTGCCTGCAGGAGTAAAGGCTAAACGTGATGATGATGGTTAATATGTATAATAATTTTTTCATGCTTTTATCGCCCCGGTGCCCTTGAAACGCGTGGCCATCTATTCATATAATTTTATGTTGAAGTTTGAGGAATTTATTTTTTAGCGCTGTATACTGTTCCGTTGAAATATCAAATTTGCCATACCACACATACTCATATCCGTGCATTACATCGAAGAATTCGTTATGATATTTTGATGGTTTTAATTGTTGCAGGTAATCAAAGTTTGTATAGTCAGGCTGGTAGTGTATGGCATTTGTATCGCTTAATAATTTTAAAGTTTGCAGGAACATTAAGCGTATGGCATTGCGATAATCTTTTCCTTTTTCCGCGTTTTGAATAAGCTTTGTATAAGACAGGTGAAAGATATCTTCCCCTTCTTCATCGCTTTCCGCATCGGTAGAGGATATTCCTTCCCTCGAGAAAATATTGATCTTGTTCTGCGCTAAAAAATATATGACCGCGGCTGCAAAAATGCCAATGATAATGATCCAGACCAATGTGTTGAACCAGGGTTGATACAGGAAACCGGCTTCCTTTTCATCCATAAGCTGATGATTGGAAACCCGCAGTAAACTGTCCCTGAATTTTGGATCATTCTTTAACCTGGCCTCTAATTTTTCAATGGCAGGGATATACCAGAAATCATCTTCTTTTTTTAATGCATTTACTTCAGCATCGATCAACTGCCGCTGGTTAATTTTTTTATCAATAAAAAGATCATTGATAGAGTCTTTCCAGTTGAAAAAATATTGGGATGTGTCATAAATATGTTTCACCGTGGTATCAACATAGCCATCGTCCTGGTCGTCATAACCAATAGATACTTCATTGCGATTTGATACAGCAACCGTATCAATATGCTTCATGCTGATCGTATCCACATAGTTGGAATCTATTTGTGCAGTGGAATTTTGTGCGAATAAAAATATGCACCAAAAAGCTGCTAATAATTTAATGAGGTAGCTGCATCCGCGAACCTGAAGCTGCTCTTTGTGCCTGTAGTACAAGTGTTGCGACGCAACTATGCTGCCACAACGATGCGATGCCCGTAACCCAAAAAATAATATTAAATATCCGGTTGGTAACATTTATTCAGTCGCGGCATTTAGTTTTCGCTTAAGCAGAATGGGATAAACAATAAAATACCCGATCACGATGGCGAGTGAAAGAGCAATAATGAACAATTTTAGCCATAGCGGCATGTCAGTGTGCCGTGTAATAAAGCCTTCAAAAAACGCGGCAATAAAAAGCATCGGTATGTTGGAGAGCGCAATGATAAGGCCCTCTTTTGCACCTTGCTTCAATGCATCGATACGCTTGATGGTGCCGGGAAAAAACCAGCTTTTCGCGAGTACCAGGCCAGATGCGGCTGCGATAACAAAGGTGGAAAGCTCAAGCGTGCCGTGGATCATGATGGTGAGCAGGCTGTCTTTTAATAAGCCATTATTATAAAACATGTACTCGAATGCACCAACCATTACAGAGTTGTACATGAGGCCTGTAATGGTGAAATAGCCAAGAAGGATTCCGCCGCCGAATTCCACGAGTGCAACTTTTACATTATTGATAAATATGTGGAGGAAAGAAAGAAACTCATTGCCATAACCATACACACCAAACGGGTGCCCGTCTTTAATGTTTTGCATGGTCATGTCGACATAGTTATCGCCGAGGATGCTGCGGACAAAATTTTCATCATCCCTCGCAGAGAAGAAACCGATCGCTACAAATAAAACGAACAGGCAAAAACTTATCAATAAAATACGATGATGCTTTGCAATAATTAGAGGCAGTGTGTATTTGAAGAAACCAATGATACGGCTGCTGCCTTCTTTTTTATTTTGGTAAATAGCAAGATATTTTTTGGCTGCCATCCCATTCAGATATAGCGTTGTTCTGCCTGCAGGATAAAATGTTTTGCTATAGCCAAGGTCTTCTACGAGGCGAATGAATTCCTGCGCCATTTCATCAGGATGATCACTGGGATTCTCCTGAATCTGTTTCCAGCGCTGCCGGTTGCGTTTTATAAAAAGGGCTTCTCTCATTATTTGCAAAAAAATTCAGGAACCAGAAATCAAATGATAAATAAAATTACATTATCAAAACACAAATAATACACCATATTCAAGTCAAAAAATAGCATTGCGTTTGGGATGAATGGTCACTTTTAAATTTGAGCATTATACATTGAAATTTTTTGAGACTTGTTTTTTAATATTTGGACCTTACTATCACATTAGATTTTGGCGGCGAAAATTAGAATTATTTACCTTTCCGCCAATTGTTTATGGAAAAAATAAAAATTCCAACCAGCTTTAATATCGAACTGGATTTTGAAACGCCGGAGTTTCATAAGCGGCTTTTCGCCTGGGTGATAGACCTGGTAATAATATCTACGTATTACGTAATGGCCGAAAACATAGTGCAGCGTTTTTCAACAGCTCATAAATCCGTCGATGATGATTTGCCATTCCTGTATAATATATCAGCGGTGTCTATCTTGCTCCTGGTGCCAGTGCTGGTGTACCATTTGTTTTTTGAAGTGGTAATGAATGGGCAAAGTATTGGTAAAAAACTGATTGGTATAAAAGTTATTGGCGAAGATGGAGGCAGGCCCGCCCTGCATCAATATTTGATACGCTGGCTTATAAGGCCGTTTGATTTTGTTGTTTCGTTTTGCCTGGTTGGATTGCTTACAGTTGTACTGAGCAAGAAGAACCAGCGACTTGGCGATATGGCTGCAGGCACATTGGTAATAAAAACAAAGATCGTGACCGATATAGATGATACTGTTTTCTTTGAGGTGGAAGATGAATACAAGCCACGCTTTCCGGCAGTGATGCGGTTAAGCGATCGTGACATGAATATCATTAAAAGCGTTTTGAGCACCTCTACACGTTATAACAATTTTGACGTGGCTGCCCGGTTGAGTGAAAAGATACGCACTGTGCTTAATATCACTGAATATGTTGAGCCTATTGAATTCTTGCAGACATTATTGAAGGATTATAATTACTTTTCAAACAAAGAATAGCCTTGTGATACCGGTTTATTGAATCGGATGGTTAGTTCCAATCCCAGAGTACCACATTCCATTCGTCCAAAGCATCGCGGTAAGTATGGATGGTTTTAAAACCGGTCTTTTTGTGTGCGGCCATCGAGCGAATATTGATCGTTGAAATTTCCGTGACAACAAAATCAAACTCATTCCTGAATAATCTTTTATGTTCTTCATACAGCATTGAAAAAATTCCCTTTCCGCGATAGGCATGATCAATGCAGATCTGGCCCATTACATAATACCTGTATTCGCCCAGGCTTTTATGATCGTAAGTCAGCGCTTCAAGATGAAGGACCATTGCCTTAAGATCAGGATGAAAACCGCTTGCTTCTTTTAAAGCCACTAAGGCATACCCGATCACGTTGTCGTTATCTTTTACAATTATATGTGGATGCTGGGCATTCATTTGCCTTAGCAAATCCAATGAATATAACCAGGTGATGAATCCTGATATTACCTGGTCTTCTTCACTGATATTTTTACGAAGATTTTTATGTGAAAGCGCAACGATCTGTTCGAGCTCTTTGTCTGTTGTTACAATACCGGCCTGCATATATTTCAATTCCTGCAAAGGAAACAATATTCCGCGTTTTGCTTCGCGTTAACCGATCCATCATTTTGAATATTACCTTTAACGGTATGAAATACCTTGTATTAGTTTGTTTTGTACTTACCCTGCAGTCATCATGTGCTCAACCTGCTCAACCTGATGCGGAGTATATCCGCAACAATTACATCAAAAAGGAATTCAGTATAGCCATGCGTGATGGGGTGAAGCTTTTCACCAGTGTGTATATTCCAAAAGATGCTTCAGTAAAATATCCTTTTCTCATCCAACGGACTCCATATTCTGTGGCGCCGTATGGTGAAGCCAATTACAGAAGTCGTCTCGGTCCGAACCCTCTCTTCGCAAAGGAGAAATACATTTTTGTTTACCAGGACGTAAGGGGCAGGCACATGAGCGAAGGACAATTTCACGAAATGACACCCGCTATCGATAATAAAAAAGATAATACACAGGTAGATGAAAGCAGTGACACCTATGATACAATTGACTGGCTGTTAAAAAATATTCCCGGCAACAATGGCAAGGCAGGTATTTACGGGATCTCTTATCCCGGGTTTTATGCCACCGCATCCTTGCCCGGCGCGCACCCGGCAATAAAAGCTGTTTCGCCACAGGCGCCTGTTACGGATGAGTTTGAAGGGGATGATGTTTATCACCGTGGTGCATTTTTTTTGATGGATAACTTCAGCTTTGAAAATTTCTTTGATGCACCTCGCGCTGTTCCGAGAGAACAAAACCCACCAGTGGATTCAACCATTGATATCAATAATGTATATGATTTTTATTTGAAAACCGGAGCGCTGCATCATTTCAACGACCTGTATTTCCATAATAAGGCCAAAATATGGAATGAATATCTTGAACATTCAACAAAAGATGATTACTGGCAGGCGAGAAATATCCGTCCGCACTTGAAAAATATACAGCCGGCAACGTTGGTAGTCGGTGGTTGGTTTGATGCAGAAGACATGTTTGGAGCGTTAAACACTTACAAAGCCATTGAACAGCAAAATGCAGTCAATGATAACCACCTTGTAATGGGGCCATGGACGCATGGCGCCTGGGAAGCAGGCAGGTGGGATCATTTTGCAGGCTATCAATTCGGCGAAGACCTGAATGCAAAATTTCAGCAGACGGAGTTTGATTTTTTTAATTATTATTTAAAAGACAAAGGCAAGTTCAATTCAGGTGAGGCAATGATATTTATAACAGGGAGTAATGAATGGAAAACATTTGATAGCTGGCCGCCAAAGGAAATCAAACAGGCAACATGGTGGTTGAATAAAGAGCATCAATTGTTATTGCAAAAATCAACAACAGAAGGAAAAGATGAATATATCTCTGATCCCTTAACGCCTGTTCCTTACATTAATAAGCGTAGTGATGACCGCCTTAATGAATACCTGGCAGCAGATCAGTCTTTTGCATCAAAGCGCGGAGATGTTGTATCGTATGCAAGTAATATTTTAGAAAAGAATATGACGCTGCTCGGGCCTGTTACAGCAAATCTATCTGTAAGTTTAAGCGGTACCGATGCAGATTTTATAGTGAAGCTTATTGATGTGTTGCCGGATTCAAATCAAACGCAACAATTGGTGCGTGCAGAAGTATTACGCGGAAAATTCCGTAACAGTTTTGAAAAGCCTGAGGCTTTCATTCCCAACCAGCCAACACAGGTAAAGCTGCAACTAAATGATGTGGCACATACTTTTTTAAAAGGCCATAAAATAATGATACAAATACAAAGCAGCTGGTTTCCGCTGGTTGACCGCAATCCGCAGCAGTTCATAAATATACCCACCGCCAATGACAATGATTTTAAGAAAGAAACAATAACTATTTTACACAGTGACCAACATCCTTCTTTTATTGAAGTGGGAGAGATGAAATAATTAATACGGTTAGTTGTGCTCGATTTATTGGGGTGCAAGATCAAAATTGATTTCTGTAAAGCGAAAAAACCAATATTTATTTCTCACTGTTTCTGTGCATTCCGCTGCAAACCTGCTCATTAAAGGAACCTTGTTCACATTCCTTATCTTCGCCGCATGGAATTATTGGATCAGATAGAGCAATACAAAAAAGAAATTGAAGTTTTTATCGGTGGAAATGGTGAAGCTGCAGAAACTTTCCGTATAAAATATCTTGGCACAAAAGGCATTGTAAAACATATAATGCAGGAGATGAAAAACGTGCCGAATGATAAGAAGAAAGAAGTTGGCCAGGTGCTGAATGGTTTTAAACAATTGGCTGAAGCAAAATATGAAGAACTAAAAACTCAGAGCGAAAAGCCGGAAACTGACAGCATAACACAAACCGATTATACGCTGCCCGGAGATGATCTTACTATTGGTACCCGTCATCCGTTAAGCCTGGTACGTAACCGTATCGTTTCCATTTTTAACAGGCTTGGTTTTGTGTTGGCGGAAGGACCGGAGATTGAAGACGACTGGCACAATTTCACTTCCATGAATATGCCGGAAAACCACCCCGCGCGGGATATGCAGGACACCTTTTATGTTCAAAAAGACCCGGATTGGCTGTTACGTACGCATACCAGCAGCGTGCAGGCACGAGTAATGGAAAAACAAAAGCCGCCCATCAGGATCATTTGCCCCGGGCGTGTTTACCGTAACGAAACAGTAAGTGCAAGGGCACATTGCTTTTTCCACCAGGTAGAAGGATTGTATGTAGATGAAAATGTAAGCTTTGCTGATCTGAAACAAACCTTATACTTTTTTGTGCGGGAAATGTTTGGGAAAGAAGCGAAGATCCGTTTCCGTCCTTCTTATTTCCCTTTCACTGAACCCAGTGCCGAAATGGATATTGATTGTCTGATCTGTCACGGCAAAGGTTGCAATGTTTGCAAGCATACCGGTTGGGTTGAAATCCTGGGCAGTGGCATGGTACATCCGAATCTGTTACAGAACTTCGATATCGATCCTGAAAAATATACTGGTTTTGCATTTGGCATGGGTATAGAAAGGATCTGCCAGCTTAAATACCGCGTTAATGATCTTCGTCTGTATTCACAGGATGATGTGCGTTTCTTAAAACAGTTTGCGGGCGTTATATATTAAGTTAATTTATGAGTGAGAATATATACACGCTATATTTTATTTCACTTAATATAACGCTCTTTATTTCCAAATAACCTGAACTGCACTATGCCCATGCACACATACAGGACAGGAGAGATTAAGAATTCAAAAACAGAGTTGGCAACATTCCTTATCTGGTCTGTAATGTTTCCGTGAAGCCAGTCGTAAGCGCCGATAAGCAGTAACAGGGAAATAAAAATAATGTGGACGAGATGCCAGATCACCATCATCCATCCTATCATATATTTTCTTAAAGAAAGGGTTCCAACACCATAAACAATGAGCACAAACAGAAACTTATTGGCATGTTTCACTTTGCCAGGAATATCCGGAACATACGTTATATCGAAATAGACTCTATATAAGGAATAAATAATACAAATAGCGACCAAACCAAAAATGAATATATATTTCGGCTTAAGCTTTAACATTTACAGACGGCTTTTTTGAAAACCAAAACCAAAGCAGGAATATACACACATATACTATAAAAGTAAAAACGTAGTGATGTGAAAAGTCGCCATAGTCAGGATAATAAATGAATATCCATGCCAGGCCCGCACAGCGGAGAATATTAACCAGGCATATTAAAATTATACCTCCAACAGTAAAGCTGATCTTTCTTTTTAATCCGGCTGGAAAGCAAATGATAAAACCTGCATAGAGGACAAGAAGTTCCAAAGCATTACAGACATCAGCAACAGATAATGCCTTTTCGTTTTTATAAAAAATGGATGTCAGGTATTGTGTTTCATGATAGCCATCAGCATCATACTCATCAATTTCATCCTGCGTTGTATAGTTCGGTGAATGCGAAAAAAAATTAAGTGTCTTTGCAGCACTTATAGCAGTAAAATTAGTAAGTGGTTTATCTAATACTCTCGATGGAAGCAGAAATAGCAGATAAATCAGTTTCCAGCCAACAAATAACAGTAATCCCTTAAATAGAAAGGATTTTACAGAAGAAGGTATTTGATCTAACTTATGATAGTACCTTTTTAATACCATCATAGTTGAGTCTCAAGAGTATCTTTTTGATTTTTTTGAAAAATTCTTTTTGCACCAAAGGCAGCGCCGGCAACAACAAGCAAACTTATTCCCCCGTCAATGGGAACTTTTTTGCCTTCATGTTTACCCTTATTCTGCTTGTCTTTATTATGGCCTTTTCCGTAACCATTACCAGCATTGGCAGTTAAAGTAAACAACGACAATGCGCAGATAAACAGAAAAGCTAAAGGTTTAATTGGTCTCATTGAGGTAAAATTTTAAGTTGGTTATTGATTAGTTCTTATAAGCCATAAAAGTATAGAAATCTTTTAAAAAATTCAAAATTTTTTCATTTAAATCAATTAATTAAAAGTTGCATTTTAAACTATTGGTTTTTAATTTCGAATATATCTAAATTAATTTTACTAAAAGAAATATCATGAAAAGAATTGCCCTGGTATTTTGCCTGGCCGTTGTTTGGCGCCCTTTAGTCGCCCAGGTTGATGATAAAATTGCTATAAATAATGTAATGAATGAACAAATTGATGCATGGAATACCGGAAATATTGATGCATTTATGCACACATACTGGCAAAGTGATAGCTTATTATTCGTAAGCAATCCTCCAATCTATGGATGGCAAAAAACGCTCGATCGTTATAAAAAAAATTATCCTGATACTGCAGCAATGGGAAAACTTTCATTTGATCTTTTAGAGTTAAAACAACTTTCTGCTGAATATTATTTTGTAATGGGCAAATGGCATTTAAAAAGGACCGCCGGTGATGCCGGTGGTATTTTTACTTTATTGTTCAGAAAGATTAATGGCAAATGGTTAATCGTAGTTGATCATTCAAACTAATATCTATAAATAAAAGCGCCCTGTCAGCCAGGGCGCTTTCGGTGGCCGGCAGAAATTCGGTTTACCAGTAAATTGTATATAAAACTGTAAGTAACACTAAAATTATTATTGAACCTATCGCAAAACCAGGGGAAGTTTTAAACATTTTAGCATCTATTTCCAGGCCATGCGGATGAGCTCCCTTTCTTGTTTCGCTAATGCTGATAATATACATGCCGATAACGCATAAAATGAAAACAATTGCCATCCTGTCAAGGAAGGGAATTTCATACACGCCACCTGCAGCCGGTACGGCAAAGCCAATAGGATTTAAAAACCGAAGATCCACAAAACCCGGTAAAAATTTAAGTATTACAGAAAAAATAAAACCACTGATAATTGCAAACAATGCTGCATTTGAAGTTGTTTTTTTCCAGAAGAAACCGAGTAAGAACATTGCAAAAATTCCCGGCGACACAAACCCTGTATATTCCTGTATGTACTGAAAGCCCTGTTTACCTTCACCCATTAAAGCATTACCCAAAGCCATTGTAAGTAAAATACCAAGAATGGCAGACGCCACAATTGAGATTTTGCCAACGTTTACCAGCCTTTGTTCTGAAGCCTCTGCATTAAATACCTTTTTATAGATATCCAGCGTAAAAATGGTACTTATACTGTTTATTTTGGCCGCAAGTGACGCTATAACAGTGGCAGCAAATGCTGCAACCGTTACTCCCTTAATGCCAACCGGTAGTAACGTAAGCAAAGCGGGATAAGCTTTATTGCTGTCTGCAACAACCTTTGCGTCTTTGGTAATATTGATCAGCGAAGTATCGATCATATCATGGCTGTACAAATAATAAATAGCAATGCCCGGGATAACAATTATTATCGGCATCAGCATTTTAAGAAAGGCAGCAAATAAAATACCCTGTCTTGCCACAGGTAAACTTGCTCCCAACGCACGTTGTGTTATATACTGGTTGCATCCCCAATAATTAAGATTGGCGATCCACATGCCGCCAAGCAACACACTTAAACCCGGAAGATCAATGTAGTGGGCATTATCTTTTTTAAAGATCATATGAAAATGATCTGCAGTAGCTGAGCGCAAGGTTGAAAACCCTTTAAGCATACCGCCATCGCCACCTATCATGTTCAAGGAGATATACAACGCAATGAAACCACTCAGCACAAGAAAGAAAACCTGGATGGCTGAAGTATATCCCACCACTTTCATTCCACCTAAAGCGATGAATACGGAAGCTATAGCCAGTATCATAACACACAGTAAAAAGTTCCATCCTGTGATGCCTGAAATGGCAACGGCGCCCAGATAAAAAATAGAAACAAGATTTACTACTATATATAAGGCCAGCCAGAATATGGCCATTATCATTGCCACTTTGCCGTTATATCTTTCGTTAAGAAATTGAGGCATTGTATATATCTTGTTCTTTAAGTAAACCGGCATAAAGAATACAGCAACTACAATAAGGGTGGCCGCAGCCATCCATTCATAAGTTGATATGGCAAGGCCCAACTGAAAACCCGAGCCCGACATACCAGTCATTTGTTCGGCAGAAATATTGGAGGCAATTAGTGAGGCGCCGATGGCCCACCATGTAAGTTCTCCCTTGGCAAGAAAAAATTCTGCCGAGCTGGCCTCCAGCTGTCTTTTGCGTCTATATATCCAGTAACCGTAGAGGGACACAAGGACAAAGTATAGTAGAACAATTATCCAATCTAATCGTAGCATAATAGCTTTTTATGTAGCGTGATGAAAAAATTGTTTATTAAGTGTGATCTATCCGGTAAAATACAGATAAAGTGCTATAATAACTATTACCAGTAATACAGAAAGTATCACATCCTGTACAGTCCAGGTTGAACGTGATGCTTTCTTATCTTCTTCTGTCATGGTTGAGAAAGTCAGCCCTGATATTTTTGCATAATCGGGTTCCTTGCTTGCATAGCTTACAACAACAAACACAACCATACAAACTACTGTTATCAACAAACTGTAATATTGAAAGAAAATGTTGTTGACCACCCATAAAAATGAGCCCTGGTCATAATGAAAAGTAGTGCTTAGTTTCACCGGCGTATCTACTGCCAAACGGAATAATCCCATTACAAACCCTGTAATTAAAGTGGCAAGACAGCCTTTGGCGTTTAACCGTTTGAAGAATATTCCAAAGAAAAATACAACAAAGATAGGCGGCGCGAGATAAGCCTGTATGCCTTGCAGGTAATCATACAAGCCCCTTCCACCTTGTATTACGGGTATCCACATTAAACCAATAATCACCATTACTACTGTTGCAACGCGACCTACCCACACCAGTTCTGCCTGGGTTGCATTGGGTTTGAAACGCGAATAAAAATCCATAGTGAAGAGTGAAGAGGATGCATTGAACACACCTGCCAGCGCACTCATCAATGCACTCATCAATCCCGCAACCACAATACCTCTTACACCAACCGGCAATATATGTATAACGAGCAATGGAAAAACTTCCTGTGCGCGGTCGCGAATAATCTGCCCGTTTGCATCCATTAATTCCTGTTGAATCCCGGGATTTATTCCGCTTTTAGCCAAAGCGAAACCGATCATACCAGGAATAATAAAAAGAAATACGGGCAACAACTTTAGAAAGCCTGAGAAGATAGAGCCGCGTCTTGCTTCCTTTTCATTGGGCGCACCTAAAACACGTTGTACAATATATTGATCAGTACACCAATACCACAAACCAATGATCGGTGCGCAAAACAACATGCCAAGCCAGGGGTAGTTATCATTAAAATACCAGGCTTCTTTGCCTGCTTCTTTCACCGGAGCCCAGGTGCCTTCCATGCCATGGCGAACAAGCGGCTTCCACAGGTTAAACATTTCGCTGCCGCATATTTCACGCAGTTTATCCCATCCGCCAAGCGCTTTCAATCCATAATAAGTGATCATAAAAGAACCGATGATCTTAATAAAGGTCTGCAGTGTTTCAGTATATACTACTGCTCTTAACCCACCTAGTATTGTATAAATACCTGTAAGGATGATAAGTAAAATAGAGCCTATCCAGAAACTATCCATTCCCCAGATATTCACTTCAGGCAATAATACCCTGAATACAATACCACCTGCATAAATACCTACTGCAATTTTTGTGAGCACATAAGCAATGAGTGAAATAACAGAAAGTACTGTTCTGGCCTTTGGCGAAAATCTTCTCTCAAGAAACTCGGGCATAGTGAAAACTCTCGATCGCATATAAAAAGGCACCATCATCCAACCCAATACCAAAAGACACCAGGCATGCAGTTCGTAATGTGCAAGGGCTACACCATCTGTAGCGCCTGAACCGGCAAGACCCACCAAATGTTCAGACCCGATATTCGATGCGAAGATAGAGGCCCCGATAAGGAACCAGCCTAAATTCCGGCCTGCAAGAAAATAATCTTCGGCGTTATTTTTTTCTTTTTTCGTTGTCCACCATGTAATAATGGCGATCAGAGCGAAATAAATAGCAATTTCGATCCAGTCAATCGTTTTTAAATATGTCATAGCTTGATTTTGGTTTTTTAAGATGAATTATGAATGAAGTCGATAATATGCTTCACTCCAACGCAATTCATTTTTTAGACGATAAAGATTAGTATTCTTATCAATTAAAACAAATTCAATATCAGCAATTGATGAAAAATCTTCCAAATGTTCGCTTGTAAGATTTTGACTGAAACAGGTATGATGCGCACCACCTGCATATATCCATGCAGCGCACCCGGTTTGTATATCAGGCATTGGTTTCCATAATACCCTTGCCACAGGCAGTTTTGGTAATTTATGTTTGGGTTTAACGGCTTCTACTTCATTTACCAGCATCCTGAAGCGGTTGCCCATATCAATGATAGATGCATTTAATGCGGCGCCTCCATCTACATCAAATACAAGTCTTACAGGATCCGCTTTGCCGCCAATACCTAAAGGATGAATTTCACAACTTGGTTTTGCATTTGCGATAGATGAACAAATTTCCAACATATGTGCGCCTAACACCATTTCATTCTTTGGCTCAAAATGATACGTGTAATCCTCCATAAAACTATTACCGCCCTGTAGCCCGGCACCCATAACTTTCATCGCACGAACAAGCGCTACAGTTTTCCAGTCGCCTTCGCCTGCAAAGCCATAACCTGCCTGCATTAAACGCTGCGCCGCAATGCCTGGTAATTGTGTCATGCCATGCAGATCTTCGAATGTATCCGTAAAGCCTTTAAAATTCCCGTTTTCCAAAAATGTTTTTAAACCCAATTCGATCCTTGCCGCATCTTTTAATGACTGACGTTGTTTGCCGTTTACCTTTAAAGCATCGCTTAAAGTATAATTGTCTTCATACTCCTGGATCAGTGTATCCACCTCTGCATCGCTTATGCTGTTAATCACGTTTACAAGATCGCCAATGCCGTGTGTGTTGACGGAAAATCCAAACTTATACTCTGCTTCCACTTTATCACCATCTGTTACTGCAACATAACGCATGTTGTCGCCAAAGCGTACAAATTTTGCACCTTGCCAGTCATGCCAGCCTGTTGCAGCACGGCACCAGGTATCAATGCTTTTCCTGATCGATTCATCTTTCCAATGCCCAACAACAACCTTTCTGTTCATACGCAAACGGCTTACCATAAAACCAAACTCACGGTCGCCATGAGCGCTTTGATTCGTATTCATAAAATCCATGTCAATATCGTTCCATGGAATGTCCCTGTTGAATTGCGTATGCAAATGGAGCAAAGGCTTTTGCAGGATCTTTAATCCGTTTATCCACATTTTTGCAGGAGAAAAAGTATGCATCCATGTAATAATGCCAATGCAGTTTTGTGCATCATTTGCTTCTTTGCAAACAGACAAAATCTGTTCCGGCGTAGTTACAACAGGTTTGAAGATGATGGAAGCCGAAATTTGTTTTGATGCGTTGAGGTCATGTACAATTTCCTGCGAATGCACCGCAACCTCTTTCAACGTTTCTTCTCCATATAAATGCTGGCTGCCGGTGATGAACCAAACTTCAAGAGCGCCAATGCCAAAAGGGGTGTTATTCATATTTTTCATGTGTTTGTTTTTATTGATGAAGCATTATTCGTGAAACGTGAAACGTGAGACGTGAATCGTCAAACGTGAAAAATTCAACCGTTGATCATTCGCGTTAACCTACTAAATGTTCTTTGCTTATACTCATCTAATAATTAAGGTTTTCTTTTTTACATAATTTAACAATATTGTCCGGTTTGGGCTAAAGCCCGTTGGATAAGGATTCCGCTATATAACCCCAGGCTTAAGCCTGGGCTAGTGAAAACCAAGCCCATCAAGGGCTTTAGCCCAGGAATTAAAATTTTAGCCGGACAACAATGATAATTTAATTCTATACATAAATCAGATTCAATGGTTAAGCTTCGAGCTGTGAGCTACGAGCTGCATCCGTTCGTTTTTGAGGTCTGACGTCTCACGTCTCACGATTGAACGTCCTCATTCGCTTGCTATTAAATCAACATCCTTTACTTTTTCAGGAAACCATATCATCATTTCTCCTTTACCTCTGTTAGCCCATGCATAATAAGGAATAGCTGTGAAAGTTTTTTGTTCTGTCGTAACCTGGTTTGATGTTGTATTAACCATCACAACAGGCACTGCTCCGCTTATAGTTGTGATGCCATTTAACAATTCAGGATGATCGGCAGTTGTAAAAGAAATATTTTCCGGCATGATTATGTTACTTGTCTTGCCATTATTATCCGGCCATTCTGCGCAATAGGTCAGCGGGCCGCGCTGCAACGATATTTTGTTTATATCGTTTTTTACATTTTCATTGGCTACGACCCTTCTCACCGGCATCGGCAAATTTATCTTTACGACATCTCCTTTGTTCCACTTCCTGGCAAGCACTGCATAACCTTTCTGCATGGAATAATCAACCTGTTGTCCATTAACAGTAATTGTAACCTTGTCTGGTGAATTATTTTGAAACGAATACAGATCAGAGGGCATTGCTTCATTTTGCGCCCAGCCGGGTATGCGCACCAGGAAAGAAAAGCTGGTTGACGCAGATGGATTTATAGTAAAACTCAGGTCTCCGTTCCACGGGTAATTATTTTGCTGAACGATGCCAACATCCTTCCCATTAATATTAACAGAAGAAGTGCCTGCTATGAACAGGTTGGCATACAACTTATCGTTTTGCACAGCGTATACATAACCGGGAATGGCAGGCATAAGCCTTACAACATTTGTGGGACAGCATGAACACGGAAACCAGCCCGAACGCGTTGCTTCCATACTGGGGTGACTAAAACTATTTTTTATCTGCATCGCATTGGTATAAAAAAATGATTTTCCGTCTAACCCAACACCTGAAATAAATCCATTGTATAAAACTTTTTCGAGCACATCAATATATTTCGAATCGCCATGCAGCAAAAACATGCGTTGATTCCAGAATACCTGGGCAATGGCTGCACAGGTTTCGTTGTAAGCCGTTGTATTGGGCAGTTCGTAATTATCGCCAAAGCGTTCACCGGAGCCTATTGCACCCACACCACCCTGCACATACATTTTTTTTGCAACCACATTTTGCCAAATGGTATCCACAGCGCGCAGTAAAGCGGTATCTCCTGTCAATGCAGCTACATCAGCCACCGCGGAATATAAATAGCCGGCACGCACGGCGTGGCCTATCGCTTCCGTTTGTTGTGTTACCGGGATATTATCCTGCCAGTAAGAGCCATTTTTCCATTCATCTTTACTGGTGGAGTCATAGCTTACATCGCGGCCTCTTTCTTCAACAAAATATTTTGCTGTATTCAGGTATTCCTGTTTGCCGGTGATGCGATAGAGTTTCACCAGGCCCATTTCAACCACTTCATGGCCGGGAGCAGTATGCTGTTGGGTAGGCGCCGGGCCAAAAACAGAACAAACCAGGTCGGCATTTTTAAGTGCTATATTCAAAAGATTTTTTTTGCCTGTTGCCATATAATGTGCGGCGGCAGCTTCAAACAGGTGGCCGGAGTTATATAGCTCATGACTCAATTTTCTTTCATTCACCCAGCGTTCGCTGCCAGACCATTCATGCGGATGCTGCGGATCTATGGTGCGGGCTGTATACAAATATCCGTCGGGCTCCTGTGCTTTTGCAACAATGGCAATTAAAGAATCCATATAAGCTTCCAGTTTCGGGTCTGGAAAAAGACTTAAAGAATAAGAAGCCCCTTCCAGCGTTTTATAAATATCTGTATCATCAAACGGATAGATGGTACAGAATTTACCGCTATGCGCTGCGGCCATCACAAAATTGTTGACACGGCCCGTTTTTTCACATCGCTCAAAAGAGGCAGGTATGGTCACCATTTGATTGATCCGTATCCGCGGCAGCCAGAAGTTATCGCTTAAATGTACCTGCGTAAAGGGCACATTTTGTATCGGGTAATCCTTTTTCTGTGCAAATATTTTATATGCACTCATCAGGGTGAATAGCAACAAGAACTTCTTCATCATTTTGAAATTTATATGGGTGAAGCGCGTAGCAATAAAGCGCCATGCGCATTAACTGTTTGCTGAAATTTTTTTTATGAATACCCTGGTCAGATCTTTTCCAAATATCTCTTATGGCTGCTCTTCTAATCTGCTTTACCCTATTAAACTTTTCAGGCGGAAGTTGCTGCGTGAATCGATAACATTCAAGTGTGAAAAATTTGCCTGCTATGAACACATGTTTAAGATTAAGCTTCGTAATAAACTTTCACATGCTTACATTCACGTCTGCTATTTCACGTCTCACGTCAAGATTGCCCATAATAACTATCCGGCCCATGCTTCCGCTCAAAATGTTTTTTGATCAATGCATCTTTTAAACGCAGTGCATCAGCTTTAATCGATTCGGTTAAATAAGCCATTTTAGCGATCTCTTCCAGCACAGCACTGTTATACACTGCTTTGGCTGCTGTTTTACCCCAGGTAAACGGCGCATGGTTTCCTACCAAAATCATTTCAACATCTTCGTAATTTAAATTCTTTTCTTTTAATGCGTTGATGATCTGGAAGCCGGTTTCGTATTCATAATTGCCTTTGATCATATCATCATTCATAGGCGCTGCGCATGGAATATCACAGGTTGTATGATCGGCATGTGTTGTTCCATAGATAGGAATGTCGCGTTGGCTTTGCGCCCATGCCGTTGCATAGGTTGAATGTGTGTGAACGATACCGCTTATCTTATCCCAATGTTTATACAAAACAGCATGTGTTAATGTGTCTGAGGAAGGGCGTAAAGCGCCTTCAACTGTTTTGCCATCAAAATCCACAATAACCATTTTGTCTGCCGACAATTCTTCATAAGGAACACCGCTTGGCTTTATGGCAAATACGCCAAGATTTCTGTCCGCAGCACTCACATTACCAAACGTGAACAACACTAAACCTAATGCAGGTAATTGCATGTTTGCCTTGTATGCTTCCTGTCGTATATGTTCATATTTACCCATGGATTAACTTTTCGTGAATCGTCAAAAGTGAAAGTTGCGGGAATTCTTCATTGTTGCTAACATGCTGATTGTTGTTATCCTGTCTTGATTAAAGCTGTTCGAATTTAATTTCACACTTACCTCCTTTAGACTCTTACATTCACGGTTCACGTTGACGATTCACATCACTTATTTCAACGTTATCAACGTCACACTCATCGGCGGCAGATTTATGCTTAGATCATTACCGTTCTTTTTAAAATCAGTGAATGCTGCAAGCTTTACTTTATTTGGATTATCGAATGTGTTGATATCCGTAAAGCTCGCTGAAGTTAATACCTGCCCTTCTGCCTGTTTAAATGTTGCACCATTAAAGCTTGTATTCACGGATATTTTATTTTTCGGATCAAGATTTACCAGTGTTATATGAATAACGCCGTTTTTGTCTTTGGACGCAGTAGCATTCACCGCAGGAATACTTTCGTTGCCAAATTTATAATCCGGGCTGAAAAAACTTACAGGTAATAAAGCAGCATCCTGGTGATACTTATACAAATCAAAAACATAATAAGTAGGCGTTAGCAACATCTTTTCTTTATCAGTTAAAATCAATGCCTGCAAAACATTTACTGTTTGTGCAAGATTTGCCATGCGCACACGGTCGCAGTGTTTATTAAAGATGTTGAGGGTGGATGCGGCAATCAGCGCATCACGTAAACTGTTTTGCTGGTATAAAAAAGCAGGGTTGGTGCCGGGCTCCGCATCTGTCCAAATACCCCATTCGTCAACACATAAGGACACTCTTTTCTGGGGATCATATTTATCCATAACAGCGCTATGCCTATTGATGAGCGTTGCGATATTCAAACAGTTTTTCAATCCTTTAAAATACTCTTCTTCATTAAAGTTAGTTGCAGCGCCTTTATGCTGCCAGTTGTTTACAATGGTGTAATAATGCATTGAATAACCCCACATTTGCCAGGGCTTTACATTCTTCATGCTCACTTCAGTCCAATTGTAATCATCAGCATTGGCGCCACTCATAATTTTTTTTAATGGCGCTCCCGGGTAATTTGTACAAAAAGAAGCATAACGTTTATACAGGTCTGAAAAATATTCCGGCGTCATATCACCACCGCATCCCCAGCTTTCATTTCCCACACCCCAGAATGCAACTTTATAAGAGTCGGGATGGCCATTGGCTTTACGCATTTCAGAGAGAGTACTTTTACCGTTGAAGTTGAGGTATTCAATCCAGTCGGCCATTTCCTGCGGTGTGCCTGTACCAACGTTACCGGCTATATACGGCTCACAATTTATCAGGCTGCATAACTGCAAAAATTCATCGGTGCCAAAACTGTTATCTTCAGGCGCCATACCCCAGGTTGAATTTATTCTTAAAGGCCTTTTATCCTTCGGACCAATGCCATCACTCCAATGATATTTATCGGCAAAACACCCACCCGGCCAGCGTAATAAAGGAAGGTTAATAGCTTTTAAAGCATTCACAACATCCATTCTGATACGTCCCTGCCGCGGTACATTTAATGAATCTGTCATGTAGAATCCATCATAAATACAGCGGCCAAGATGCTCAGCAAAATGGCCATAAATAAAGCGGCTTATAGTGTCTTTGGTCGACTTGCCATTAACCTGCATGCTCACAGTTTCCTGTGCATTGGAATAATAAATTGTACATGCAATAAATAATGTGATGAGCGTTTTCTTCATGATGCAGCGATAAAATTTTAGTTAGTGTTTCATTGCAAGACTTTCCACACAGCTACCAAATTTTTTATACTGCGTGTAGCGCTTGTTATATATTTCAGCTTTTGATTTGTCCGGGAAATATTCTGTTTCAAAACCTCTGCCCATGGCTTGCATGGCATCTTCCACTTTATCATATAAACCTGCGGCGGTTGCCGCGAACATAGCAGCGCCCGCTGCGCATGTCTGTTCACTTTTATGAATACGGATAGGCATTTGCATGATATCGGCCATCATCTGCATAATGAATGGAGATTTTTTTGCAACGCCTCCCAGTCCGATCAAACCCTTAACCGGTATCTTTTCTTCAAGGAACCGGTCAACAATAGCTTTCGCTCCAAAGCAGGTGGCTTCAACAACTGCTTTGAACATCCGCGGCGCGTTACTGCCGAGATTTAATCCATAAAAACCGCCCTCGAGTACCTGGTTGGCATCAGGGGTTCTTCTGCCGTTGAACCAGTCAACAGCCAGTTCATCTTCTTCGTGGGTTTCCAGTAGTGCTGCATGTTTAGACAGCTCGGGGATGAGCCTGCTTTCACTTTCTTCGATCAGCAATTTTATTTTGCCTGCGTCGATAATTTTTGATTGACTAAGCGCCTGCTTTAAAGGCCACATCAATAAATTCCTGAACCAGGCATAGGCATCGCCAAAAGCAGACTGGCCGGCTTCCATGCCCATCATACCCGGGATAACGGAACCCGGTACCTGCCCGCAAATGCCTTTTACCAGGATATCTTTTGTGTCTTGTTCCGGCGCCACCAGAATATCGCAGGTGGATGTTCCCATTACCTTACTTAAATAATAAGGCTCGATCTGTCCGCCAACAGCGCCCATATGTGCATCAAAAGCGCCAATACCAATAACCACATCAGTAGATAAACCTAAACGTTCCGCCCATTCCTTTGAAAGATGACCGGCTTTTTCCGATGAGGTATATGTTTTATCATAAAGCCTTGATACAAAACCATCCAGCAAAGGATCTAATGACCTGAAAAATTCATTTGGTGGCAAGCCGCCAAATTCCCTGGAAAATAAAGCTTTATGACCGGCAGAGCAAACACCTCTTTTTATGGATGCAGCATGATTGCCTCCAGTCAGAAGAAAAGGAATCCAGTCGCAGTGCTCTACAAACGAATAAGCTGCTTTTCTTATTTCTTCATCTTCCCTCAATACATGCAGCAGCTTTGCCCAGAACCATTCTGAGGAATAAATGCCGCCGACATATTGAAGATAGTTTACATTAAACTTTGCTGCGTGCTCATTTAGCTGCGCTGCTTCTTTTACGGCTGTATGATCTTTCCATAAAATGAACATAGCGTTGGGATTGCTCTCAAAAGGTGGCAGCAGGGAAAGCGGTACTCCCATCTCATTTACTATAACAGGAGAGGAGCCTGTTGTATCAACAGAAATTGCTTTAATATTTGCAGCAACAGTTGGCCCGGCCTGCGTCAAACAACTTTTAATGGTTGCTTCCAATCCTTCAATATAATCGAGCGGGTGTTGCCTGAACTGGTTCCCGGAAGCGTCGCAGTAAAGCTGGTCTTTCCAACGCGGGTAATAAAATACTGCAGCCGCTATTTCTTCGCCGTTTGCTGCATCCACTATGATGGAACGAACAGAATCAGTTCCATAATCAACACCAATTACATAAGCTGGATTTGTATTCATATTGCAATGCAGAGTTTGGAAAGCAAGGTAGATGATTTATTTTAATTGTCAAAACAACAATTATTTATTATTTCTGACTCACCAGTTGACAAATGAGTGATGAGTAATCAGTGATCAGTGAGCTTTTACCACTCATTATTCATCACTCATTGCTCATCAAACTAATTATTTATTCACACTCAATTTATATTCCGTAACCGTATGATATGTTTGTCCCGGCTGTAAAATCGTTGAAGGAAAATTTGTTTTGTTTGGAGAATCCGGAAAATGCTGCGTTTCCATGCAAAGCGCCGTGTGAATGTTCACAGGATTGCCGTCATGATTTGTAAATTTTCCATCAAGGAAATTGCCTGTATAGAACTGCAAACCGGGTTCTGTCGTATACACTTCGAGTTGCCTGCCGCTAACTGAATCGCTAAGTGTTGCTGCTTTTGTGAGCGATGCATCTTTTTTGTTCAATACAAAATTGTGATCGTAACCGCCGGGTACTGAACCAATGTCATTGCCAATTTTCTTAGCTGCTGTAAAATCGAACGGCGTTCCTTTCACTGCCTTTATTTCACCTGTCGGGATTAATGTAGTATCAACCGGTGTATAGTTGTCCGCATCAATTTGCAAACTGTGATCGAGGATAGAATTGCTTGTGCTTCCTGTAAGATTAAAATAACTATGATTGGTAAGATTTACAGGAGTTGGCTTATCTGTGGTCGCCGTATAATCAATCTTCAATCCATCATCATCGCTCAACGTATAAACAACCGTAACATCTAAATTACCAGGATAACCTTCTTCACCATCTTTGCTTAAGTATTTTAAAGTAAGTGAAGGTTGCGTTGAATCCGGAACAGATGTTTCCCAAACCACTTTATCAAATCCTTTAAGCCCGCCATGCAAACTGTTTGGACCATTGTTGGCAGCAAGATGATACACACTGTCGCCTAATTTAAATTGTGCTTTACCGATACGGTTGCCATAACGGCCAACAAGCGCGCCAAAATAGGGAGGTTGCTTCAGGTAGGGACTCAGGCTGTCAAAGCCAATAATAATACTGCTCTTGTTTCCATTCTTATCCGGAGAAATCCAGGATGTGACAATGCCACCATAATTGCTGATGGTTACCACATCACCGTTTTTGTTGGTTAATGTATAGAGGTAAACCTGTTTGCCATCAACCTCGCCCCAGTCTTTTTTTGTAACAGCAGCGGCTGCTGTTGAAGTTTCATTTTGAGTTGAATTGCAGGAAATAAATGCAATGGCCGTCATTGCAAGGCCGGCGCTAAACCATTTTGTCATTTTTATTTTTTTGAAATGATGAATAAAAGTCAATATTAATTATTAAGATTGAAAATAGCCGTGATAACACTTGTTGCTGCTCTGCGAAGCCTCCGGACTTCGCAGTTGTATGCATGAAGTCTCAGACTTCTATATCCATCCGCAAAATTCAAACAACTTGAAAAACCGCCTCCACTTTGCTCTGCTAATTAATACAGGTGCGACATTTTTATTCAACAAAATGTTTCAATCTTTAACGTAAACATCTCAATTATTTTTTTCCCGGGATACAACAGGCCAGCCGTTTAACCAGGTTAGCTTTTCAATACGCAATTTGGATTTTCCATTGTCGCGTGCATCGTACGCATGAAACACAAGATAATCGGCGCCATTAAAATTTGCCACAGCATTATGACCCACGCCAAACCAGTTTTTATCCCCTTCCAGCAATAGCGAACCACCGCCAAGATTCATCGGAACACCATCCCTGTCAACATACGGGCCATACACTTTTTCACTTCTTCCAACCATCATTTTGTAAGTGCTTTTTTCACCACGGCAACAATAGTCAAATGAAACAAACAGGTAATAATAATTATCTTTTTTAAAAATGAACGGTGCTTCAATGGCTGCATCTCCCGCTACAGAATCAGGCAATATATTGTTTCTCGGGCGACTGGCAATAGTGTACCATTTCTCAGGCTCGGCAGGCTTGATTAAACTGCTGTCGAGCTTTACCAGTTTAATACCATTCCAGAAAGAACCGAAAGTAAGCCAGGGTTCATTGTCAGCAAAAATCAAATTCGGATCAATCGCATTCCACATATCCCGGCCGGGAACTGATTCGACCACTTTTTCATGATCTGTCCATTTAAAATTTTTATCTGATGGATCTAATGTTTTATTGGTAGCAACACCAATGGCTGACGTGTTTTTTCCAAAAGCGGAGACAGCATAGTATAAATAATATTGACCATTATGGTAGCTGATATCCGGCGCCCAGATATGACCGCGAAAACCCGGGATTTCCTTTACCGCCCATTGCGGCGCCGCACTAAAAACAGGTTTTTCTTTTTTCCAGTTCTTCCTATCCGTTGATGAAAAAACAGATATGCCGAAGCCTGTGCAAAAAATATAATAGGTGCTGTCCTGCCGGATGATAACGGGGTCATGAACGGGTATTAATGTATCGGTTTGTGCAGCAGCGAATAAACAAACCATTAAACCAAAAAACAAACATGCTATTTTATATAGTTTGCTCATCGGTGATTACTGCATCTTTATGCGTACAACTGTAAAAGAATACGGGCTTAATGTTAAGCTTACCTGTTTGCTTTTTATATCTGTTTCGCTTGTTTGCGGACTAACATACTTTGGCGATCCGATTGAATTAATCGCATCAAGGTCATTGCTTTGAAGCGTTGTAACCGATGCTTTTGCTGCAGGTTTCTTTTTACTGTCGATGCTGATTTGTTTTGCTACTGATTTAGATGATGTGTTCACGATTTTAAGTATCAGTTCGTTTGAAACATCGTCCGTGCCTGCAGAAGCATACAAACTGTCTTTCCCTTTCAATGTTTCATTGTTTGATGTAATCGCAACAACATGGGTTCCTTTATTGTTTGCAAATAATTTCTGTACATAATAATCCGGTGTTCCATACGAATTAAGGTTGTCAAACCAGATAAGATCGGGCGTCCATTGCCATCCATCCACATGTGCAAACAAAGGGGCATAAGAAGCCATTTTTACAACATCAGCGTTGCGTTCCAGGCCGGTCATGAATGCAGCTTCAGATAAAGCGCAGAGCCAGTTATTTTTATTTAAAGGGCTAACCGTTGCCACACTTTGTGCTGCATATTCACCTGCAAAGATCTTAGGGCCGCCCCTGTCATAATTATCGTAACGGTTGGCATGGTTTTGAAACCATGATGGCGGGCGATAATAATGCTCATCTAAAATATCGGCATGCATTGCGCGAAGCGTATCATTTAAGAAATCAAATTTTTCACCATCAGGATCGGGGCCAACACTGTTCACTAATTGTATTTCGGGATATTTTGATTTGATCGCTTTTGTAAATATCTTATACCGTTCAACATATTGCGGGCCCCATTGTTCATTTCCAACACCCATTAATTTGAGGTTGAAAGGAGCAGGATGGCCCATCACTTCGCGGAGATGACCCCATTTTGTGGAAACATCACCGTTGGCAAATTCCACCAGGTCCAATGCATCCCGGATGTATGGATCGAGTTGTGTTGTATCCACGACCTCAGCCGTATTAAACTGGCAGGCCATACCGCAATTCAAAATAGGCAAGGGGCTTGCACCAATGTCTTCGGCCAACTGGAAATATTCATAAAAACCAAGTCCGAATGACTGGTAATAATCAGGCGTGGGCCGGTGTGCGAATTCGGTGTTCCATCGGTTTACGATCAGCTTGCGATCTTCAACAGGACCAACTGTTTTTTTCCATTGATAACGTGTTGCGAGCTCTCTTCCTTCTACAATACAGCCACCGGGAAAGCGAATGAAACCAGGTTTCATGTCCGCCAGTAATTGAACCAGGTCTGCGCGTAATCCATTTGGCCTTTCTTTCCATGTATGCTGAGGGAATAAAGAAATCATATCGAGGTCAATCACTCCTGTTCCTTCAAACCATATATTCATTTTTGCTTTGAGCTCAGTGCCTGTGGCTGTAAAACTGGTTTTATATTGTTGCCAGTTATTACCTGAAACAGATATCGATTGAGATTCACCCAGACTCTTGCCGGTACTATCAACCAATTGCACATGCAGTTTGATATTTCCGTTTTCCCGTTTCGCCCAAACAGAAAAATTATACTGCTCATTTTGTTTAATACCCATACCCCTGAACCCTTCATTGGTTAACCCAAAATTGCCGGCATCCGTATTGCGCGATACGCTTACGTACCGGGGATTTGAGCTGTCTGTTTCAAGCCGGTTGGTAACCAAAATAGTTCCTGCAGCGGGTGATGATTGCTGAATTTTCCATCCCATCATCGGCGCTGCAAATTCAAATGAACGGTTCTTTACCAATTCTGCATAGATACCGCCATCCGCAGCCAGGTTGATGTCTTCGAAAAAAATACCCCACATGGTCGGCTGAATAGCTGCAGTTGGTTTATCGGCCTTTACAACTATCGGCTGAGCTTGCAGGGAAAATGATATAATGAAGAGATCAATGGCAATAAAAAGAAAAGGTTGAAATCCTATGAAGAAAGCTTTGTGTTTTTTCATTTTCATAAAACAAGATTACTGGTGGTTTGATTTACATAACACGAAAGGGAACTGGTAGAAACCGGCTCCCGTTTTCTTATTAGACAAAAAACAAAAAATTTGCTTAAAATATTTATACCGGTATGAAACCGGATAATTACTTTTCATAAAGCGAATCGTTTAATTGTGTTGCTGGAATTAGAGATAATGCCTGTAAAGCCCGTAAAATATGCGCTAAAGTAGAAAATATTTTTTAATTGTCAAAAAAACATTTATTATTTCTTCATGGGAATTGTCTCAAATGTATGCATGGTTATTTTACCTGTACTTCCGGGTTGGGTATAAAGTTCAGAAAAGAATTAAATTTCAACTGGTATCTTCTTTTATCAAGCTTGTAGTAAAACGCGCCTTTTTTTGAACCGTTCTTTTCTTTGTCTTTTTGTTTTACCAGCAAGCCCGTAGATAATATCTTGCGGCTAAAATTGCCCTTGTCTAATATTTTATTATACACATCCTCGTATAGCGTTTGCAATTGAGGTATGGTGAATTTCTCGGGCAGCAATTCAAACAGCACGGGATGAAAAGCGGCCTTATACCTTAATTTTTCCTTTGCCATTTCGATCATGTCTTTATGATCAAAGATTACTGAAGGCAATTTTTTCAGCGGGAACCATTCGGCACTGTATTCATGGCTTATTTGTTCTTCATATTTGTTTATATCGATCAGCGCAAAATAGGCAATGGAAGCTGTCCGTTCTGTGGGGTCGCGATGCGGATCTCCGTAAGCGGCGAGCTGTTCAAGGTAGATATCGGTTAGCCCTGTTAATTGTTTCAGGATACGGGCAGCAGCCTGGTTCAAATTTTCTTCCGGTGTCACAAATCCTCCCATTAAACTCCATCTTCCTTTCTGCGGTTCAAATCCTCTTTTTATCAATAATAACTTCAGGTGAGTGCCATCAAAACCAAATATAATGCAATCAACTGCCAAAAGCATCCTGTTTTGATGTGTATAACGTTTAAGTTGCATAGCTGAAATTATTACAGTAGCCGGATTACTAAAATTTGTTGTTTAACCTGATATAACTGCAAAAGTAATAAAGCCGGAATACTATTAGTTATTAATTGATTTTTTGAACACCTTAGTTTATAACCGTTATGTTGCATTTCAAAATTCATTCAACACAAAGTGCATAAAAATATTATTGTTCATTTAGATTTTATCCTGTTGACTGAATTATAAACATTCATAATAATTTATTTTTTCTTTCCCCACACTGCAATGCCGTTGTTGTTTAACCCGGTAAATATGACCGTATTCTTTTTATTTTCCCAATTCCTTCCTTTTTGTACAAATACTTTTGCCGTTGCGCCATTGCTCCATTTCAATTGAAGCCAGGGCGCAGTATACGTCCATGTACCGGAGCCATCACCACCAATGGTACCTGCAGTTTCTATACTCATTGTCTTTGATAGCTGCAGATCGGGGTACACCTGATCGTTTCCGTACCCGGGCACTACATTGTAATCCAGATCTATTTTTTCCCAATCGCCAATGATAGAATCCTGCTGCACATTATCGTTATTTTCCCATGCGTAACGTTCGGGCGAAACAACAGGCCAGCCGTCTTCGGTCCAGAATATCTTGCGCAGATGCAGGTCCATAAAATATTTATCTACAGAAGGGCGTGCCTGGTTGGCTATATAATATTGCCCGTTGTTATCTTTAAACACACTGCAATGCGATGTGCCCTGCCAGCCGCCATGCCCTGCAAACTGGTAAGGCGCCAGGATCATCGGGCCATTGTCTCCCTGGTTGTCTGCGTTCACGCCATTGTAATCTGAAAAAGGCCCGTCAGGATTTTGTGACCTGAACACACGCACATTGTATTTTGTTTCCAGCCAGTCGTAGGCAACAAACAAATAATACATGTTCAGTGTTGAATTATATATTAATTCAGGTCCTTCGAGGTTGCCATTATATATACCGCCTGTGATGCCTCTTCTCACAATTCTTTTTCCTTTATCACCGCTTGCTGCGGCAAGACCTGTGGAAGCGTCCAGCTTTAATTCAAACAGGCCATCCCATGCTGAACCATATGCCATCCACATTTCACCGGCAGGCGTTGTTACAATTGTCGGATCAATAGCATTGGTGCCCGGATAACCATCCGTTGAGGTAACGGCCAATCCTTTCTCAGTCCATGGCCCCGTTGGTGATGAAGCCGTGGCAAGCCCGATACAGCTTACTCTTGCCGCATCGGATGCCAGTGAATAATATAACCTGTATTCACTGCCGGCTTTCATAATATAAGGCGCCCATAAACCCGCATTGGGTGTACCGCCATTTGCCTTTATAAAATCTGATGCCTGCTTTGGCAATGCTTCAAAGACCCAGCCTGCAAATTCCCATTCAACAAGGTCTTTTGATTTACGTACCTGGATGCCGGCCCTGACATCAATGCCATAGCCAACATCGGTGCTGAACATATAATACCAGTCGCCATCTTTTAGAACAGATGGATCATGTACATTGTAAACACTCCATTGATCATGATAGGCAAAAGGAGCGATGGCTGCATAGGTATCAGTGATAGAATTGATATCGAACGTAGCAGGCGGATTGCCTGTTGTATCCGGAGGTTCAGGAGGCGGCGTTGGATTGGAACCTGGATCTTTTGAACACGAGGAGGCGATGATCATTATTGTTACTATGCAGATAAGAGCGAGATGGCTCCTCATATGATGTATGAGATGTTTAATGTACGATGTGCGATGTATCCAATAACCGGTATGCAAATAAAGAAGAATTGTAAGTTTCACAGTTTTTATTTGTAAAACTTACAATTCTATTAAGAAAATTAATCTGCGGGATTGGGCAATAGATTTGGATTTACATCAAGCTCCCTTTGCGGAACCGGTAAATATTCATTCCCGGGAGTCCAGGTGCTGAAATCTGTGTCATGCGATTTTAATTCTGCCAGCTTGCCTGGATCATACAACCAGCCCCAGCGGATAATATCATTGATGCGCTGGCCTTCTATAGCAAATTCCAACGCTCTTTCATGCCCAAGCTGGTCGCGCATTTGCTGTTGGTTCATTCCCGGTTTTACAGTAGCCAGGTTGGGTAAATGTGCCCTGTCTCTTACCTGCTGAATATAGGCATAGGCTTCTGAAGTTTTGCCTGTCTCATTCAACACTTCTGCGTACATCAGCAGGATATCTGAATAACGTAAAACGCGGTAATTAATATCTGATTCAGTGTTCTCTGCATCAGGACCTAAATTGTCTCTCGTGTATTTTCTTGGATAGATCCTGTCAGTGGGGTTGAACCACGGCCTGTTGTAGGCAGTTGTATGGCCAGACGCTTCGTCATAACGGGCAATCGTTACATCAAGCCTTGGATCATCTTTGCCATCCACCGTTTTTTCCTGTTTGTATTCATTGACTATCCATAGTGTTGGCAAATAGTCGCTGAAGCCAGCGCCTTCCATGCCGTACGTAATGGAAATAGCCTGCACGGTTTTCCATGCGGTTGACGGGTCGCCGGTCCAGTTGAAATCTGTGCCGCCTGTCAGATCAAACTGCACTTCAAACAATGATTCTTTATTGTTCTCATTTACATTTTTAAAATTATCGCCGTAATCAGGCATTAATCCATAAATACCTTTCAAGGGCCCGCTGATAAATTTTTCAAACTGCGTTCCGGCATTTGCATAATCTTTCCTGTATAAATAAGCTTTACCCAGCAAGCCGGCGGCTGCACCTTTGGTAGCCCGTCCGATCTGGCCGTTATCCGGACCATCCACATTGGCATACGAAACAGGTAAACTTGCTTCGGCGGCCTGCAAGTCAGAATAGATCTGGTTCCATAATTCATCTTCCGTATTTGTTGCGGGGTAGTATGCATCTTTTGTAAGCGCGGGATCTGTAATCACCGGAACAATTTTAAATTCTGTAGCAAGATCATAATAAGCGAGGCCACGCAGGAAATAAGCCTGCCCAAGTATTCTTGATTTCTGATCAGCCGTTAATACGCCATCCGGGTATTGACCCACATAATAAATCACCTGGTTGGCTCTTGTAACAATTAAATAGAGATCACGCCATATCCAGAACACCGGATCTGAAGTAGTAGGGATAATAAACTGACCGGTTAATACAAGATCAAGCCATGGGCTTTCTCCATAAAAATCATCGCCGCGGCTGTCTGTAAGACCGGGCAAGGAACGCATATATGTTCCGTCATTGATCAATGCATTGTAAACAGCCGTAACGCCGGCAAAGGCCTGGTCTGCCGTTTTCCAGTATGCCTCATCCGTTAGTTGATTCGGATTGACCTGGTTTAATTTTTTGTCGCAGCTTAAGCCGATCAAACAAAAGCATGCAGACAGGTATATTATTTTTTTCATCTGATAATTTTTTTCATCTTTTAATGTTAAAAACCAATTTGAACACCAACCATAATAACTCTTGGTTTTGGATAAGAGCCGAAATCAAAACCCGGATTAAAAACACCTGAAGTAAAATCAGGGTTATAACCCTCATAACCCTGGAATGTGTACAGGTTTTGAGCATTTATATATACACGTGCTTTTGTTACATATTTAATTGTATGTGCCGGAAGCGTATAGCCAAGCACAAGATTGTTGATGCGCAGGAAAGTTCCATCCTGTAACCAGCCCGGCCTGTCTGAGTCTTTAAAGTTATTTACGTCAGCATCATTGAGGCGTGGAATGGTTGTGTTTGTATTATCCGGCGTCCAGCGGTTTAACATATCAGTACTGTAATTCAAAGCGCCTGCCGAGTGATGAATATCCCTGTACATCCTGCTGTCAATAAGGAATTTTGCGCTGCCTGACATAAAGAGTGTGAAATCAAAATTTCTGTAAGCAGCGGAAAAATTCAAACCATAATTATATTTTGGAATGGAACTGCCAAGATAAGTGCGGTCATACGCTTCGTCCACCACACCGTCCGGTTTGCCTTCAGGCCCGCTGATGTCTTTATACTTAACATCGCCCGGCGCAAGCACGGCGCCAAATTGTGTAGCATGATCATCAATCTCATCCTGGCTTTGGAAAATACCTTCATACACAAAGCCGTATTGTTCGCCCACTTCATGCCCAACCTCTGTCCTGGCCCCGGTACCATAAATTGGCTCATCGTTTCCGCCCAATGCCAATACTTCGTTTTTAACCGTTGTAAGATTACCGGTAATGTCAAAAGTGAATTTTCCGCTTGTTTTGTGATAGCTAATCGCTACTTCTATACCTGTATTTTTTAGCGTTGCCGCATTTACAGTAGGGCTTAGGTTGATTGAACCAACCGTTGCGGGAATCGGCACACCTACTAATATATCTGAGGCTTTTGAGATGTAATAGTCGGCGGTAAGATCGATATGATTATTCAGAAAGGCAGCATCAATACCAATATTTGTCAGGGCTTTTTCTTCCCATTTAATGTCTTTATCTACCACGTTTGTCTGCAGGCCGCCAACAACTCTCACGGGCTGACCGCTAACGCTGAACGGATAAACAATGCCTGAATTAATGGTTGCCTGGTAGAGATAGTCCCCGATATTATCGTTACCCAATTTGCCATAGCTGCCCCTTATCTTTAATAATGAAATGGCGGATGGAGAAACATTCCAGAAATCTTCACTGCTGATCTTCCAGCCTGCTGAGGCGGCAGGGAAATAACCGTACCTGTTTGCGGCGCCAAACCTCGATGAACCATCCCGTCTCAAAGTGGCAGACAATAAGTATTTATCAGCATAAGAGTAGTTAGCCCTTCCGAAAAAAGAGCTTAGCGTTGCTGTATATTCAGAACCTCTTGACGATCTTGTTTGAGCCTGGTCAATAACAGGATAGTAGGGTGTTGTGTAACCTGCACCACTGCTTTCCCTTGTTACCCATGAGTTTTCACGGTATGACTGGCCTGCCAATACATTCAATGTATGTTTGCCCCGGTAAAGATCATAGTTGAATGTATTTTCTATGGCAAAGTTTGTATAAACGTTTGAGCCGTCATACAAACGGGCTACATCATTGCTGTAAAACTTTCCAAAATAAAAAGCCGGTTGCCAGGTGTAATTGCGCGTTTGGGTTTTGTCGTAACTGATACTTGTCTTAAACCGCAAATTGTTGCCGTTCTTTTTAAGCAGCTGCACTTCACCAAATACATTTCCAAAGGTGCGGTCAACATCAACCCAGTTGGTCAATACACTATTTACACCAATTGCATTCATTGAGTTGGCTCCGTTAAATTCTGAATTGGAGCCACCAAAACCATTAAGGTTGTTAGGGTCGTAAACCGGCATTGTTGGTATAGCTTCTACTAACGACACCACAAGCGGCGGGATGCCGCCCAACAAGATATCATCACGGAATGTAAGCGTGTTCTCATGTGAATGTGTGTAATTAAAGCTTTCACCAAAACGGAATATACCTTTTTCGGCAGTACTGTTTATACGGGCTGTATATCTTGTATAATCGGGGCCGTTGCCAACGTAAGTTCCATTGTTGTCAAAATAATCGAGTGCAAGATTATACGTGCTGTGTTCACCGCCACCGGATACACTTACATTATGGTTCTGCCTGTTGCCGGTTTTAATGCCTTCTTTTTGCCAGTCGGTATCAATACTGTCTATATAGCCGGGATTGCCTGGGTCATTTGCGGGAAACAATGGGAGTCCTGCATTTTTACGGGATTCATTATTTAATGTTTGATAATCCACGCGTTTGGTAACATCAATGTATTGCCATACATTATCCCATCCATAATAACCGTTGTATTCAACATGCATGGGTGTGTTTTTCCTGCCTTGTTTTGTAGTAATGATGATAACGCCGTTGGCAGCAGCAGCGCCGTAAATAGATGCTGCGGACGCATCTTTTAAAACAGTGATGGATTCAATATCATTCGGGCTGAAATCACGGATGGAGCCGCTAACCGGAACGCCATCTACCACGTAAAATGGTGAAGCATTTCCAAATGTATTAAAGCCTCTCAAACGCACAGAAGGAACTGCACCCGGTTGGCCGTCGCTTCTCACTTCCACGCCGGTAACACGGCCCTGTAGCATGCCATTAATATCGCTTGTACTGAATTTTTTTGCATCGGCAATATTTACAGATGCAATAGAGCCCGTCACCTGCCGCTTTAATTGCGTGCCGTAACCTACCACCACCACATCACTTAAGGCATTGGATGTGCTTACTAATACAACGTTTACAGTTTTGTCGGCTCCAATAACAACTATATTACCGGAGAAACCCAGGCTTGAAATTTCAATTTCCTGCCCCGCAGTGGCTGCGATCTGGAATTTGCCATTCGCATCTGAAAGGGTCGAGACATGGCTTTGCCTGTTGGTAACTGTAGCGCCGGGAACCGCGCTGCCAACAGAATCAGTTACGGTTCCTGTAATAGTATTGGATGTTTGCGCCTTAACATCCGCGGCAAATAGTATTAAACTAAAAAAAATAAATGTCGGTGACATTCTGAGCAATCGGATAATCATAGCTGGTTGTTTTATACAGTTTCCTGTTTGGTTTAAAAAGATAAATCGGTATTGTAGTTGTTGACGTGCCTGTTCACGTACCCGGCCAGTCTGGCATGCAGCAATCGCGTTTCATGGCTGTTGAATTGTAAGCTTTACAATTAAGTTGTTTATTTCGAATGCAATCCCCTAAAATGAAAAACTAAATTATAAACGTTTTTTTAATTGTCAAAAAAACATTTAATCTTTTTAAAGAGGCAGGTATGCTACTGAAAGGCTGCGAGGCAAAACAGCATGCCAGAAAATACAAACACTCAATATTCAACCCTCAATAATCAATATTCAAGTTTCGGAGGTTTTCGGTTGAGCATTGAATATTGAACCTTGGGTTATTGCGTATTTTGAAATTGCTTTATTCAGACAAGACACAAAACAATTATTCATCATTCATTAAGCTGCGAGCCGCGGGCAAGGCACTCATTACTGATTATTCATCACTCATCGAAATATTCATATTTGTGTACAGTTGACCGCTTATTACTAAATTCACTTTAAGATACTATGATAGCTCCGCAACAAATCGAAGACATAGAAAAACAGGCCTGGCAAAATATGTTTGATATTGCTCCTGAAACATTCAGGCGGGAAATGAAGCTGTATTATGAGCATGTGGGTGGCGGTATTTGCCAGGTATTTCCGGGTTATCCTGTTGTGCATTTTAATATGGTGCTGGGTTTGGGATTTACTGAGCCTGTTACAGTAGGCATATTACAACAGGTTGAAGCTATTTATCACAAAGCTTCCCAGCCTGTATATATGATACAATTTTGTGAAGGCATTCAGCGGGCAGAACCACTAGATGTTTTTGAGCTGGTGAATTATCGCATTGGCGGTGTATGGGAAAGAATTGTATGGCGTGCTAAACCGGTTGTTGCTTTATCCACTGATAGGGATATACGTGTGGAGCTGGTTAAACAGTCAACAGTGGATGCCTGGCAAAGCTTTATCCTCGACCTGTATCATTATCCTGCCAAAGGCTGGTTGCCCGCTTTTGTTACGGACAACTGGTACAATTTTATTGCGATAGAAAATAATAAGATTGTCGCCTGCCGTTCCCTTTTTATTAAGAATGATCTTGCATGGAGCGGCGTAGAAGCGCCGGTGCCTGTGATAATGACGAATGATCTTGAACCGGATCGTATTTTATGGCGATACATACAGCAATTCTGCCTTTTAAAAAATGTCAAGCTGATCGCAGCGGATATCGAAATGCCATCACCTGAAAGAAATACACCTGTCTATGCCTCTTTTGCCGAGCTCGGTTTTACGGTTGAATATCCAAGAAAATTATATAGAAAAAACAGCGTGTGAGAGAAAGATTGTTTCTTTCGATTAATAAAGAAGCAAACCTTTTTCGAGCGTAAGCAAATCTTAAAATCTCCAAATCTTAAATTCCGAAATAATTCAGCCCATTCTCAGCACATCATCATACGCTGCAATAAACTGCTTTGCAATAACCTGGTAATTGTATTTTGAAATGGCAGCTTCGGAAATATTTTTATTGCTGTATTTGGTTGGATATTGCATGATTGTCGTGATAGCGTTTTGCAACGCACTCACATTTTCCGGTTCAACCAATATGCCGTTTGTTTCATTGACAGCTTCGGGGATGCCGCCAACATTTGACGCTACCACGCGCAACCCGCAACACAAGGCTTCAATAACTACACAGGGAAAATTTTCATGCCTGCTGAAGAGAATAAATGCATCAGCTTTTTGCATTTCTGCAGCAACCTGTTCATAACTTATTTCACCTGTAAACTTAATTTTTGACTGAAGCTGCAATTGCTTAACGAGTTGTTCATATTCTTTGTTGACAGGTCCGCAGATGATCAATTCCCATTCTTTTTTTATTGGTGGCAGTTCATTAAAAGCTCGGATAATTTTGTCAACATTCTTTAAAGGATACATGGTGGAAACATGCAGCCACCTGAAAACTTTGTTGGGCTGCCTTGGTTTGAAATAGAAATAATTTGTATCAACAACATTCGGAATAATGCGCACGTTCTTTAAGCCAAACATATCTTCCAAAACTTTACCAATTGCTGAAGAAACATTTGTTACCAAAGCAGCATGTTTAAATATTCTTTTTGTCTGGCGCCTGAAATAAAAACTACGGTTATAGAAATTATCTTTTGCAGTTTCCAGGTAAAGAGAGGAATGTTCTGATACGATATAAGGAATGTTTGAAAGTTTTAGAAATCTTAATGCAACCATTCCTGCTTTCATGGGAACATGAACATGTATTAGATCAGGTTTTCCTTTTTCTTTAATATACTCATGGAGGATTTTTGTATAATAGCTCAAATAGGTTTTATTATAGCGGATCTTATCCAGCCAGGCCATGCCGGTTTTTTTAAAAGCGAAGTAGTGAATGAATTCCCGGAGCGAACCATCATTATCTACTTCAACTTCACTTAGAGTAGTAAAATCTTTTCCTGCCTGTACCACATGAATAACATCAACATCCATGAATTGGGAAACTGCTTTTGCATGCCGCCTGACAAAATCTCCGTTGGTTGGTTCAAATTCATCCGGGTACCAACTGGCAAGCCACAATACTTTCATAAGGATGTGCTACTGTTTATCTATGAAGTAATAAAAGGTTCATCGGTGATATCTGGTATTAAGTTACCTGTGAGTGGTGAGTAAGGCAACCTGGATTTGTGGTATTCACTCACTGACCACGCACCATTCACAAAAATTGAACACTTACAATTAATATAGCCCTAATGTTATGTCATGCAGAAATTGTCGTTTTTATTTGCCACGGATCACACAGAAACACGGAAGAATTTGTTGCGGCATTATTATGTTGACTTACCACTAAGAAATATTTAAAACCTCTTTGTATTTATTAAATATTTCTTTGGCGATCACATCACCGGCAAAATTTCCTTTTGCTTCCCCTGCAATTTTTTTCCGGTTATAAAGGCGGTAATTAGTGTGCATTTTCAGCATACTCTCCAATAATGATTCCGCAGTGTACTCCGCTAAAAGTAATCCGTTATTTTTATTCACGATCTCATGAATTTCACCAACGTCAGAGCTGATAACGGGCAGGCCGCAACACAAAGCTTCCGGTATAACGCCGGGAATATTTTCTTCTCTCGAAAATAAAACCAGGCAGTGGCTTTGTTGCATCAGTAATGCAACATTTTTATGCGGTACATGACCTGTAAACCGGATAATGCTTGTTGAATACGTTACTCTTGATAAATATCTTGATAGTTCTTTCGTTACCAACCCAACTATTACCAGCCTGGAATCCGGATATTGCTGGTTAAAATGAATAAACGCCTCTATAATATCTTTTGGGTTTTTGTTATTGTCTAATGTTGATACATGAATAAACGTAAAATTCTTATCCTTAAAACTGCTATCATAAAAAAAATGATCAGCGTTCACACAATTATAAATAACTGTAAATTGAATGGGTGTTATGGAATTAATAGCATCTCCCACAATTCTGCTTGCAGGCAGCACGAGCGAAGCATTTTTGAAAATTCTTTTCGTTAACTTTCTGAACAGGATGTTTTTATGCTTATACTCTTTTTTTGCATTGGCGGTAAACATTGATGACTGCTCGGAAACCACGTAGTTGATCCCGAATTTTTTCTTCATCCATAATGCTGCGAGCCCGGCTTTCATTGCCATATGCACATGTACGATATCAGGCTTTCCGTTTTTAGCTATGTACTTATGGATTTCCCGTTTGAACAGGTTCAGGTTTTTTCTATAAGCAATAATTGGCCCAAAAATGGGTAAATCCGGTCTCCTGTACAGAACAGTTGTTTCAGAATAATTAGCCTGTTGTTTTTGCTCTGAAAAAAAATCGTGATCCAAAGCTCCGGGCGGCACCGCTTCCACATGAATAACGTCAATTTTACAAAGCAAAGCAGTTGCCTGTGCGTAATCCTGCACAAAGACTCCCCTGGATGTATTGACTATACTCGGATACCAGCTTGCGAGCCATAATACTTTCATTAAACGGGCTTATTAAAGTTTAGTAATGAAAGCAGTGAATAATAATCAGTTTTTTTCCATTTAAAAAACTCAACCCAGTGTATAGAATAATCACGGTAAAAATTCCACATAGAATAACCCGTATTGGCCATATAACTGATCGTACTTACAACTGCCGCAGCAATTATTCCATAACGTGGCACAAAGATAAGATCGCCTATGATCATTACGACCAACCCGATGATGGCGCCATATAAATTGATCTTGATATTTCCTTTACCGGCAAAGTAGGCGGATAGCAACGCCAATACACTCAGAGAAAAGATACCGGGTATGATCAAAAGCATGGGAAGTTGCATTTTATCAAACGTCTCTCCAAACACCAGGATGAAAAACCTGCTTCCAAAAAAGGCGATCAAAATGAATACGAATAAATACAATTGTGAGAACAGGCGTGCCATCGTTAAAATGGCGCTGCTTATGGTTTTTTCGTGAATGCCGCTTGCAGTTCTTGGAAAAACCACACTTGCAATTATCTGCGGAACCAACAGCATTAACTGACCAATTTTTGAAACCTGTATGTAGTTGCCAAGATCTGCTTCCGTACACACCGGGCTGTAGTTGACAAATACATAATCAATTTTATACACCATGAAGAAAATTGCATTGGCGCCAAATGCGGTCAGGCAATATCTTATCAGTTTAATAAATTGACCGTGGTCAGGAAAGCCGATCGGGCCTTCCTTTTTGTATTGAAAGGCGTAGGAAGCGAACACTAACAAGCCGCCGATCCAAAAGGTTGCGAAATAAAAAAGGGTTATCCATCTTACTTCTGCCGAATGGTTTACGGCCACTTTGCCGGGGATCAAAAAAACAAAAGCAAGGTTCACTATCGCCAGTAAGAAATTAGGTAAAAAATAATTTTCCCGTGTATAATAAATACCTACTGAATAATTGGCCAATAACTGCCCGCTCACAAAGAGAAAGGCAAACAGGCAATACCAGTTAATTAGAGTTTGATCGACAGCAGTATTAAATAAAAAATAAAGCCTTACAATGATTGTCATAATAATACCCGCTGCAAAACTCCATGCAGCGCCCAGGGTAATAAGCCTGTTTCTTTCTATAGTATTGCTGGAAGCAAAATAAATGATACCTGATTCCCCGCCGAGGCTTAAGACCACGTATGAAAACGTAAAAATTACAGTAATAAAATACAGGTTGCCAGTAGCTGCTGCCTGCAGGTACCGCGATAGAAAAATGTTTACCAGCAAAACAGAAAAAAAATAAAAACCGCGCCAGATTATACTTTGGGCGAATAGTTTTTTTAAACCCATTTGCCGAGGTTATTTCAAACTCTTAATGATGGCGATAAATTCTTCTGCGTTAAGAGAAGCTCCTCCAACCAACCCGCCGTCAACATCAGGCTGGGAAAAAATTTCTTTTGAATTGGAGGCCTTCACGCTGCCGCCGTATAAAATGCTGATATTATCTGCAACATCTTTTCCATATTTACCGGCAAGTATTTTGCGTAAATGGGCGTGCATTTCCTGGGCTTGTTCGCTGGTAGCCGTTTTGCCCGTCCCGATCGCCCAAATGGGTTCGTATGCAATCACAATTTTTTGCAGGTCATCCGCAGAAAAATGAAATAAAGATTCTTCCAGTTGCTTTGCTACAAATTCATTTTGTGTTTGTGCATCCCGGATGCTTAAAGGTTCACCACAGCAAAATATTGGCGTGATGCCATATTCCAGTGCAATGTTTAATTTTTCAGCAAGCATTTGGTTGCTTTCCTGGAAATATTCCCTGCGCTCAGAATGCCCGAGCACCACATATTTTATACCCAACGATTGCAACATTTCAACAGAAACCTCGCCGGTATATGCGCCTGATTTTTTGCTGTAGCAATTTTGGGCAGCAATAAAAAAATTTTCCCTGTTGTTTAATTTTTCCTGCGCCAGTTGCAGATAAGGGAAAGGCACGGCAAAAACTGCCTGCTGATCTTCATTCAATGTGATACCTGCTGATAAAATATCGTCTAATAAAGCGCCGGCTTTATCAACAGTCAGATTCATTTTCCAGTTGGCTGCTGCTATTTGTTCTCTCATATAAATTTTTTGGTGACCAGCTTTAGTATGTTAGCATGTCATCCCGAACGTTTTCGGGACTTTGTTCTGCTCATCGGAATACCTGCTGCTCGTTGTGCGTCATTTAGATTGCGCTCAAAAATATACTTTAACACAGATATTTCTGCAGAAGATAATTCCCGGCCTTTCATTTTTTTCCAGTTGCTGACATGTTCAAGCGCTTTTTCAAATTCATAATCTTTTGCAGTGAGTATGCCCCAGCTAAAATCTTTCATGTTTTTGGGTGTTAGTCCTTCTCCGAAAATATTACAGCAAATGCCGATCATAGTTCCTGAATTCAGCGAAGTATTGATGGCTGTGCGACTGTAATCGCCCATGATCGTTCCGCATTTTCTGCCTATGATAAAATCTGTGTTCAATTCCCTGTCGCGCATGGTAATTTCCGCACCTGTGTTTTTAACATTGCTACCGCTTGTGCCCGCACCCAGGTTGCACCATGAGCCGATCACTGAATCACCCAGGTAACCATCGTGCGCTTTATTACTAAACGACTGCAATATGCTGTTTTTTATCTCTCCCCCGGCGGTACAATAAGGCCCGACCGTTGTGGCGCCGTAGATTTTTGCACCCATTTTTATAGTGGCCTCTTCACAAATGGCCACAGGCCCGCGCAGCATGGAACCTTCCATGATCGTTGCATTTCTTCCGATATAAACGGGTCCCGTGGAAGCATTAATGATGCAGTGCTCCATCACGGCGCCTTCTTCGATGATTATATTTTCGGGCTGAATAATTTTATTGGTGCCAGGGGTGGTTTGCGTTGTGCTCCTCGCAAACAACAACAAAAAGTCTTTACGTAATTGCTCGTCATTCCACATAAAAAGCTCCCAGGGAAAACGCAGGCGCGGCGCCGGTTCCATGTCAGTGATCTTTTCAAAATAATCTTCCGGCGGAATTGTGTCAAATGCATTTATGTTTATAGTTGTTCTGCCGGCAATCAACCCATCTTCATCATACAAAGCTTCGCCTGTTTGCAGGGAAAGTATCTGTGCACGCAAACCATCTTCATCTTTTATAGTTGCATCAATAAACAAATATTCCTCTTCAGGAATCGCTGGGTAAAGCTCAGAAAGATAGCTTTCAGTTTGCACATAAACGGGCAGGCCGCTTATTGCTTCCCATCTTTCTTTTACAGAAAAGATTCCACAACGCAGGTCTGCGACTGCTTTTGTTTCAGTAAGCGGGTATAAATTTTGCTTTGTTTTTGTATCAAATAAAATGATTACCATAATTGTAAAGATATTGTTGTAAAAAAATGAATGAAAATTTTATATGGTCATTCGTGTTACATTTACCGCGTTACATAGCAATAAAGCAGCCGATTCATGATTCGTGAAAAAATTTCGCATCTTTTTTTAATTTTTATTGTTTGTTCATCATTCTCCCAGTGTTCGTCAACAAGCGTTAAAAAAGATCCTGAAAAAAGAGACACCGTTTTATACGAACCTGATTTTAAGTTTGATTCTTTAAATGTGCAGGAGGCAGCCTTTTATACAAATGCGGTCCGTGATTTCTATGATACACGCCTTTTAAAAAGCAGGTTCAACGGCGCTATTCTTGTAGCAAAAAACGGGCAGGTGTTGTTTGAACAATATAAAGGCTATAGCAATTTTATAACGAAAGATACGCTTACCGGGCATACGCCTTTTCATATTGCATCTACTTCAAAAACTTTTACGGGCATGGCCATTCTCCGGCTATGGGAAGATGGGAAGCTATCGCTGGAAGATACCCTGCAAAAATATTTTCCACAATTGCCGTATCGCGGTATCACCGTAAGAATGTTATTAAGCCATCGCAGCGGGTTGCCGAATTATCTCTACTTTATGGACACAATTTGGGATAAGCAAAAAGAAATGACCAACCAGGATGTGCTGAATGCGTTAATAACACATCATCCGGCCATACAGTTGCCGCCCAACAGGAGATTTGAATACTGCAATACCAACTTTGTGTTGCTGGCGCTGATCATAGAAAAAATTACGGGGCAGCCTTTTCCTGAATATATGAAGCAAAACCTTTTTGAACCGTTGGGAATGAATGACACGTATGTATTTTCTATCAAAGACACGGCGAACTATAATCCTACCTGGTCTGTAACAAAACCGTTTACCATGGATGCTTATGATTGCACTTATGGCGATAAAAATGTTTATAGCACAGTAAGGGACTTGTTTGCATGGGATAAAGCTTTGTACCAACATACTTACCTAAAAAAATCAACATTGGAAATGGCTTTTACGCCTTTGAGCAATGAAGTTCGTTCTATGCATAATTATGGTTTAGCATGGAGGTTATTTATTAAAAACGGTGATACAGTGATTTATCATAACGGCAAATGGCACGGCACCAACACGTCTTTTATACGTCTCACGCAGGATACTGCAACTATAATTGTTTTAGGTAATAAAGAAAACCCGGTTATCTACCAGGCAAAAGAAATGGAAGGAATATTCAGCGGGAGATATGAAATGGATAAGCTGGATGAATAGATGAGTGGTGAGTGAGTGAATGGTGAATGGTGAATAGTGAATGAATGGTTGTCAATAGTGAATGGTGAATAGTGAATGGTCAAAAATAATATATCGCACATAGCAAACGAAATGCCGCATGGTAAACATTTTCCCTAAATACAAATGGCGGTGGACAGTGGACTGTCGACCGTTGACTGGATGGATAAGTTGGTTGAACAAGACAATTATATTGCCTTGCTATATCGCTGTTCCTGATGCATTTTTTCAGTTGCGAAATGGTGCAGGTCAAATGCATTGCAAATATTTCTTATGAAATTTCTGCCTGTATCCGTTACCGTGAGTCCGCATTCATCCCACTCAACCAGGTTGTCTGATTCAAGTTCTTGTAGCTTAGGAAAAACATATTGCTGCAATAAATGGAAATGTTGTGGCTGAAAATTTGTTTCACCCATACAACTGATATCGCGGATATATTTCCGGAAAGCCAGGTCTTCATTGCTCAAAAAATATCCTTTTACAACAGCCAGTTCATTCCTGCCGATCATTTGATAGTAATTGTGCAGCAGCTTATCATTTTGAGCAAAGGCATCGCCGGCATCGCTTATAGCGGAGACACCAAGCCCTATCAGCATGTTTGTTGATTGTGTGGTATAACCCATAAAATTCCGGTGTAAGTCTTTTTTCAGCCAAGCCTGGTATAATTTATCCTTGGGCAAAGCAAAATGGTCCATTCCAATATCATGATAGCCGTGGGCAATAAAAAGTTTTTTACCGGTTGTATAAAGCGCGAGTTTTTCTTCAGGAGAAGGGAGATCATTTTCGTCGAAGAGCCGCTGGGCTTTGCTTGTCCAGGGCACATGCGCATAACTGTAAAAAGCTACGCGATCCGGCTGCAGTGAAATACATTGTTCAATTGTTCTTGTAATACTTTCTGTTGTTTGGAGCGGCAACCCATAAATAAGATCAAAATTCACAGATTCAAAACCATGGTCTCTTGCAGCCTGCGTAACCTTTTGCACATTTTCGAAAGGTTGAATACGGTTGATTATTTTTTGCACCTGTGCATCATTATCCTGAACGCCAAGACTAATTCTTTTGAAACCTAATTCACTTAAGGTTTTAATGTGTGCTGCAGTTGTGTTGTTAGGATGGCCCTCAATGCTGAACTCATGCCCTGGGTGAATAACGGCTTGCTTAAAAATGCCTTCTAATAATTTGTCCAGGTTTTGCGGTGAAAAAAACGTTGGTGTTCCGCCACCAAGATGCAATTCCCGGATAAGAGGCGGTTCATCAAATAATGCACGGTATAATTTCCATTCGTGTAAAACTGCATTAATATAAATTTCTTCTACACTGTGATTGGTTGTTATCTTTTTATTACACCCGCAGTACGTGCATAATGATTCACAAAAAGGTAAATGAATATATAAGCTGATACCCGTTTCCATGTTGTTACAAAAGCCTGCTTTCACAGCGTCGATCCACTTGTTTTGATCTTCAAACGGATACCAAAAAGGCAGGGTGGGATAGCTGGTGTATCTTGGAACTGGCAGGTTGTATTTGCTGAGCAGGTTATTCATGTTTTGAAATGGCCAAAACTATCATCAAATGCATGTGAAATATTTAAACAGCAATCATCTTACAGGCTGATTTTTGTCATCTAACGTTTAATGGTATTTTACAGGACATTAACTGGCCTTAACACGCAGCTTAAGCTTCTACAAACCTGATAAATTGGAAAGTGTATCATTTAACCACATAGGGCATAGAACACAATAGAAGTCACATAGAACTATGTGAAAATCTATGTACCTGCTGTGCCTATGTGGTTCAATCCTCGCCCGAGATGAACAACAAGTTCAGATAAGTTTTAGCCCACTGTATTTTAACCTATGAATTTTAGTCCACAGCACATTAAGTTTTAATGACTCAGGCTGCACACATTTGTTGCATTCAATTTTTTTTCAAGCTCTATCGCCTTCGGAAAAAGAATATTGTTTTCAAGATGGATATGTATGTGGAGATCGTCTTCAAATTCATTCAGCAGCCTGTACAGGAAACTATAGCTTGCACAAGCATGTTCAGGTAAGGTATAATTGTTGCTTAATGCCCTGATTTCTTCGAGCTTTTTGCCGGTCATTTCATGTTCCATCTCCATCATGCCAACAGGATTCTGAACCGTTCCGAAATGCGCAGCATGAAAAGGTTGTGCATTGTTTTCAGCGTTCACCAATGTTTTTATATAAGGAAACAATACACGCTCTTCTTTGAGCATATGAGCTGATAATTCAGCACTCATGTCTTCTACCAATTCATTAATCTTTAGCAGCTCAGGATGCTTGTTTCCATGCGCTTTTGCCACTTTTGCTGCATAGACTTTCAGATCAGGCAGTGATTTTTTTATATAACTGTGATGTGTATTTACGATATAATCAGCAAGAAAATCAAGGCTCCAGTCGTTAAAAGGCAGCGCACGTGTTGAAAAATTTTTGTCAACCTGCTGCAATTCGTTTTCAATAGCGGTTATATCCAATCCTTTTTCGAAACAGGCTTGCCTTACTGTTTTATTTCCTCCGCAACAAAAGTCAAGGCCGTGCTTTATGAATACCTGCGTTTTGCGCAGATCTTTTGCCGCGATCTGGCCGAGCGTTTCTTCATCTGAACCTGCAATTTTTTTACCTATCCTGATTGTCCACCATGCCGGCCCCTTTTCCAAATATTCCCATGTAAACGTATTTCCACGTTCACTCAATAACTGGTAATAAAGAGGTTTAGGATCGTGGTCATTTTGAATAACAAAGCTCTCACCTTCTTTCAGCGCGTAAAAACGAGCAAAGATTGTTGGGTGTTTTTGCCGCTGTTCAAGCAATGCCACATTCAAAATATTTTCTTGTATTGTTTGCATAATTTATTGTTTGAGCATTTTAAATATTGTTTTCATACGCGACACATGCGTGGTTAGAAATATTCAAAACTATGGGTGAATGAAGACGGATTATTTAATGAAAATCATATGGCAGGCTGATTCTTATCAGGTAAACGCAATGATGTTCCCATAAAGCGGTTAACGGACTGGTTAGCCAGGCAGTTCAAATGTTATTTTCATTCCGTTGAAAGCAAAGTTTTTTACCGAAACCGTTTTTCGTAACGGTCATTGTAATGTTTTCAAGGTATATTCCGAACACCTCGCCGGGAATTGCCATAGCAAATGGAAATTTTATGTGGTAAAGCCGTGACGCATCTTGCATCAATTCATGCGAAGCGCCTAATAGTGTTCCTGAAAATTGTATTCCTGCAATAGAAAATATATTGAGTTTATCCGGTAAAATTGTTCCTGATATCCGCGGTTTCTGCGCCATTAACATGCAGTGTTTCGATGAGGTGGAGGATTTAAAATATAGCAGGCAGTCTTTGCCTTGAAAACTGTAAAAACAGCTAAAGCAAAAAGGATTATTTTGTTCGTCAGCGCAGCAGACGGTCGCTATTTTTTGGCCCTGAATAAAATGCTTAATTGTTTCGTTTAATACAGGTATGCAGTTGTAGTTTTTTATATTGCTCATCGCTATCATCTTTTTAAAGTATTATGATTAGAGCATTTTTTAATCCACTCTTTGGTGATGCTTTCAGGTCCGGTTATCCGGTTTATTGATGCTGATACAGCAAATAAGAAAAAGGGTTTGGGTACTGTTTCGTTTTTCACTGGAATCGGATTGTATTTGGCCTTGCTAACCTAAACATGCAAATCGTTTTGCTTACGAATTATTTACAAACACGGCTTCCTGCAATTCTTGTCCGGTTATTTTTTCCGGTATATTTTCTTTTACAGTTTTGATAAAATTTTTCCTGTTACGCATCACCATCCACACCAAAGGAACAACACCGCCCAGCGTGAACATGGCGCCGCCTATGATACGTAACCAGGTAAATGTTTTAAAACCTGTACTTCCGATAAATGCATCACTTCTTGCAAACCATAAACCATTTTCTGTCACTGTTTTAAATTGCCAGATGCCAACAGGAAACAGGTCGAGGAAAACCATAAGCAGCAACCCTATATTGATGGACCAGAAAACTGTTCTTATCATGGCTGGTTTCCACCAGCCCGGCCTGAACAATAACCGGCAGCAGAAGAGCACTGCGGCAAGTGAAAGATTCCCATATACACCCATTAATGCAGCATGGCCATGATTAACGGTTAAATAAGTGCCATGCTCATAATAATTTGCAATCGGTAGATTGATGATAAAGCCCAGCACTCCTGCACCAAAAAAATTCCAGAAATTCACACCCAGCAGGAATAAGAACACTTCATTAAAGCCAAAATGTTTATTGGTATCGCCATTTACATGATTATTTTTTTCAAGAAGCTTTGGCATTTTGCTGAAGCGCCATGCTTCGAGTGTCAACAATACAAGCGGTATTACCTGCAGCGTGGAGAAAACAGAACCCAGTGCCATCGTGCCGACAGGTTTTGCATTCCAGTAAAAATTATGCGAAATACCGAGTAACCCGGAACCAAGAAATAATAATGTTGCAATATAGATTACGCGGATGGTGGCCTGCATGCTTACAAGCCCCATCAACACCATGAAATAGCCTATCAAAACAGTGGTAAAAACTTCAAAGAAAGCTTCTGCCCACATGTGAATTACACACCAGCGCCAGAAATCTGCGATCACAAAATTTGTTGAAGGTGTTGCAATAAATCCCGAAAGCAATAGAAAAATAATACATGATGTAGAATATACCAGCCAGTTAGGTAAAGCCCAGGGCTGTTTTAATTTCATGACAGGTTTAATTCCCCTGTATAATGTTATTGCCCATAGCGCCAAAGCAGTGAAAAGCAATGCCTGCCATACTTTACCCGGTTCCACGTACTCCCAGCCCTGGTGACCAAACCAATACCAATTCTTCGCCAGTAAACCCCGGGGGCCGAGGAATATCCCGGCAAAAGAGCCGCCTACCATTAACACCGTGAGCCAGAAAATACTGTTGATAAGCTTTAACTGGAACCTGGGCTGAACAGGAGATATCATAGACATTACAAAAAATGATGCGCCGATCCAGCAAGCGGAGATCCATAACAACGAAAGCTGCACATGCCAGCTTCTTGTAACCGTTTCAGGTAATACCAGGGAAATATCAAATCCAAAATAATGAACAAAGCCAACAAAATCATGCACCGTTAAAATACCCGCCAATACCTGCACTGCAAAAAGTATAATTGCCGTGTAAAAAAATTTGTATGTGGCTTTTTGAATTTTGGTGGGTAGAAATTTTTTAATCGCACCGATGGTCATAAACGAGGTGCTTTTGTTGACAACGATATTATCATTCAGCTTTTCCATTTTGCCATGATAATACAGCACGATCCCCAGGCCGAGAATAAGTCCGAGTGAACCAATGATACTCCAAAATACCACTGCACTGCTCGGAGTATTTCCTGCGGCAGGATCGTAAGGCCAGTTATGCGTATAACTGTAATTTTCTCCCGGTCTTTCTACACCGCAAACCCATGCTCCCCAAAAGAAAAATGCAGTGAGCGATTTTATTTCATCCGCATTTTTTATATAGTCTGCAGGATGAAAGGACGAGCCGTTTTTGCCTGAAAAAAAGCGCAGGTAATATGACTGCAATTCCGTTGCCGCATACTCCTGCGCGTTGCTCAGGATAACACTGTTTTCCGACGTATTATAGCGGTTCGTTTTGATCTCTTGTTTAACCTGTTCAGTGATACCTTGTTTTATTAATGTAAAATTTTTATCATTTTCTGTCTGCATTAATAAATAATAATCGTTCATCAATAAACTTGTTTGGTGCAACGCTTCTGCGGTAAAATCGGGCCCGCGGTTTGCGCCATCACCAAACATGCTTCCATATTCCATCAATGCATATTTCTGAAAAACCGACTGTCCTTTCAAAATGTCTGCTTTTGAATAAACGACTTCTTTTTTAAGTGAAATAAAGTCCGGGATCGGAGGCGCTTCAGTATAAGTATGAATGCCGATCATTGTAACACCGGCAATACTAACCATGAAAATGATAAGCAGCGGGAGCCACCATTTTTTAGGATTCATAAGGAACGCGATCAAATCGAATCTCTTCATGTCAGATAGTTTCAGCAAATGTATATTAATAAAAGACAAATTTATCTTTTTTTATTTTTATTTTTTTTGAAGTTTTTTTGGCAGTTTTTATGCGATCCGTTTTTGATGCAGATGAATTTTTTATTTCTGCAAACAGCAGGGTATCCTACTTTTATTTTAATTTAAGATCAATTCATGTTTTCAAAAACTTGTGAATACGCGCTCAGGGCTACTATTTATATTGCCCAAAAAAGTTCGGAAGAAAAAAAGATCGGGATAGATGAGATTACAAAAGCAATTGATTCGCCTCAACACTTTACCGCCAAGATACTTCAGTTTCTTACCCGGGGTGATGTGATCAGTTCAGTAAAGGGCCCCAACGGAGGATTTTTTATTACGGCAAAGCAAAAGCAGCTACCGGTAAGAGCGGTGCTGCATGCGTTGAATGAAGATACCGTATTGGAGAAATGTGTACTGGGTTTAAATGAATGTTCTGAAACCAAACCTTGCCCGATGCACTCTAAATATAAATTCATCAAGCATCAACTGATCCAACTATTTGAAAGTAAAACTATTGATCACCTTGCCGGTGATATCAATGCCGGGAAAGCTTTTATTAATAATAAAAATATGAAGCGGAAGAAATAATGTTTGGTTTTTGGTGAGTGATGAGTGGTCAATGGTGAATAGTGTATGGTCAATGGTTAATGAATGAAATCAGAAATGAGTGATGAGTAATGAGTAATGAATGATGAGTAATGAATAATCAATGATGAATAATCAGTAAGGAGTAAGTTAATCATCATTTAAAAAAAATATAGCCAATAATGATCGCTGCGATCACGCCTATAAAATCTGCTGCGATGCCTGCCCAAACAGAATAACGTACTTTTTTTATACCGACACTTCCAAAGTATAAAGCCAAAATATAAAATGTTGTATCAGCAGAACCCTGGAAAGTACAGGCAAGTTTACCGACAAAACTGTCAGGTCCCGAAGTTTTCATGGCATCGATCATCATAGCTCTTGCACCGCTGCCGCTGAAAGGCCTCATAATAGCGGTTGGCAGCGCAGGAACAAAATCAGTGTTTAAACCTGCAGCATGCACCAGGTAACTAATTCCGTCAACAACATAACCTAAAGCGCCGCTATCTCTGAAAACCCTTATTGCTACCAGCATGCCAACGAGGTATGGAATTATTTTTAGCACTACATTAAAACCTTCTTTGGCGCCTTCAATAAATGCATCGAATACGGAAACTTTTTTATAAACGCCGCCAAGTATGATAGCTATAATGATGATGAGTAAAATGAGGTTGCCGCTGACAGTACTGAAAGTGTTTTTTGCAGCAGGGCTCATAAAATAAACAGCAGTCATTAGGGCAGCTACCAAAACAATTAAAGAACCGATCCATGCAAGCAGTACAGCATCCCATTTTAATCTTTGTTTTATCCCTACAATAATGATGGATGCAAGTGTTGTAATTACCGTTCCCAATACACAGGGAATAAAAACACTGGTAGCATCTGTTGAACCTGTTGAAATTCTATAGGTGAAAATTGAAAGCGGAATTAAGGTAAGCCCGCTTGTATGCAATACGAGAAACATTATCTGGGCATTGGATGCAGTACCTTTTTGCGGGTTGATTTCTTCAAGACTTTGCATGGATTTTAAACCGAATGGTGTTGCTGCATTGTCGAGCCCAAGCATATTGGCGCTGAAATTCATTACCATTTCGCCCATTACCGGGTGCCCGTTTGGCACTTCGGGAAATAATCTTTTCATAAATGGATTCAATTTTCTTGCAAGCCAGTTGATGGCGCCGGCTTTTTCAGCAATATTCATCAGCCCCAGGAAAAAGACCATCGTGCCAGCCAATGAAAAGGCAACATCAACAACAGAAGATTTGGCGGAATCAAAAATCCCATCCACCAGTGTTTTAAAAATAGTACTGTCACCATCAACAAAAAATTTGATTAATGCAATAACAAATGCAATAACAAAAAATGCGATCCAAACTATATTTAAGGCCATGGCGGGAAAATTAGTGATTAAAAATCAAGAATTAATAAAGCGCTGAGCACACAATGTTAATTAAATGAATTCATGGATTTGAATTATTACTTTTGCGCCCATTTTTAATGGTGAATAGTGAATAGTGAATCGCAAAAATCTAAAATCTGAAATCTAAAATCTAAAATAGCAATGGCTTTACAGGCAGGGATCGTGGGGTTACCCAATGTTGGAAAATCAACCTTATTTAATGCATTGAGCAATGCAAAGGCGCAGGCGGCCAACTTTCCGTTTTGCACCATCGAACCAAATGTTGGTGTAATTACGGTGCCGGATGAACGTTTATTCGAACTGGAGAAGCTTGTGCATCCGCAGCGCGTGGTGCCTGCAACGGTTGAAATTGTTGACATTGCGGGTTTGGTAAAAGGCGCCAGCAAAGGGGAAGGCTTAGGTAACCAGTTTTTGGGAAACATAAGAAATACCGATGCGATCATTCATGTATTGCGTTGTTTTGATGATGATAATGTGATTCATGTTGACGGAAGCGTAAATCCTGTCCGCGATAAAGAGATCATTGATACGGAATTGCAGTTAAAAGACCTTGAATCTGTAGAAAAGAAAATTTTGCGTTCGGAAAAAATGGCAAGGACAGGAGGTGATAAGGAAGCCCTGCGCGGGTTGGAAATTTTGCAGCAATTAAAATCACATCTTGAACAGGGAAAAAATGCAAGGGCATTTGAAGTAAGTGAGAAAGACAAGGAAAAACATGTTGACGATATCTTCCTGCTTACCATAAAACCTGTGATCTATGTGTGTAACGTAGATGAGCAGTCTGTTATCAAAGGAAATAAATATACGGATGCTATAACGGAAGCGGTTAAAAATGAGCAGGCTGAGATTCTTTTCATCAGCGCCGCTATTGAAAGTGAAATTGCTGCAATGGACAGCTATGAAGACCGCAAGATGTTTTTGGAAGATCTGGGTTTAAAAGAAAGCGGTGTGGTAAGATTAATACGTTCAACGTATCATTTACTCAACCTTGCCACTTATTTTACAGCAGGAGAGCAGGAAGTACGGGCATGGACAATACATAAAGGCATGCTGGCGCCACAGGCTGCCGGCGTGATACATACTGATTTTGAAAAAGGATTTATCCGCGCTGAAGTGATAAAATATGATGACTTTATAAAGTATAAAAACGAAGCCGCCTGTCGCGATGCCGGTAAATTAGCCGTGCAGGGAAAAGATTACTTAGTGGAAGACGGCGATATCATGCATTTCAGGTTTAATGTGTAATGATTTGGTGCGCTGCAACTGTGTGGCCAACTTCATTGATTTTTACATTGACAGCTTCGATCTTTTTAACCAACTCTAAATGCTAAAAGAATATGATTTATTCGAACGACCAAACTGATAGGGCTATAAGGCAAAAAAACTATTACTTGTCTGTTTATGTTTTTCCAATAGGATTAACGTTGGCAATGTGTGCCCTGATTTATGCAGCATCTTCTGCCGGTTATCTTTCAGAAACTGACTCATATTATGGATACATTTTGTCGTTAACTCCTGGCATGTTTCTTTTCGCTTATAATAAAAGAAACTGGTTAAAAATGCCTGGTAATACCTACTATAATATAAAAGGAATTCCGCCTCAAACTAAAGTCACGTTAAATGAACCGGCAGTTTATGAAGAAGAATTTTACTATTCAAAAAAAGAAAAAACTATTGCTGCTTGTTCCGGTATTGCAATAATGGGAGTAGGAATTTTTATCAGCAGGAATAACCAGAAAACTATATTAATTCCAATTATTACAATATTGGGTGGACTTTTTATTGCTTATAAGGGCATAGTTGGTTTACTTGACAGAACCCCTAAATTAAAACTTGCAAAAGAAGGGTTATGGACTAACAAATTAGGATTTGTTGATTGGAGTGATATTGTAAGAGCCAAGGTTATAGAAGACAAAACCGGGAGAAGCACACAGACCATTTTAGAGATTTACCTAAAAGGAACAATTCATGCAGCAGCTAACCAGCCAGACGAGAGGCTTATGCTGACTGAAATTGAGAATAAGCAATACGTCGAAATGATTGTAGACAATTTAATGGGCAGTCGTAATCAATGAATCGCAATATGCCCATTCAGGCGCGCTATTAACACCAATAATTTATTCAATCACCTTCTCAACACGTGTAAGCCTTCCATCAGTACTTATTCCTTCAACGATCACGCGGAAACTTTGTGAAAAATCGTTATTAAAGAATTTTAAACGTACCGTATTGTTGCCGGGTGTTGTTAACACCTGTGGCGCCCAATATAAGGTGGAGCGCAGGTCTTGTTCTTCATTTCTTTCATTAAAACTATTATAATCAGGTGAGTAAAATTCTTTCTCAGCCGTATAGCCGATAACAACTTTATAAGGAATGCCTTTGCCCTGGGTTTGCTGTACATCGCCGCCTTTACGGGAATATATGGCGATAGCTCCGTTAGCGCCCCCGCCTACCGCACCAATGAATGGAGGACGAAATACTTTTATATACGCAACGTCACTCATGTTAACGCTCGACAGGTAACCGAGATCAACGGGCATTTCGTTAAAGAAAAAGGAAGGTGTTCCCCCGCGCCAGGTGACAGACCCGGCACCGGCGGCTCCGCCTCCCGTTGTAATATTCAAACCCGGAACCTTGCCCTGTAAATATTGCAAGACACTCAACGCACTTTTACCAAAGGGATCGTTTGCTACATCAAACTGGTAGGCATCGCTACCGCCGAAAAGCGGCGATGCATATTTTTCATCCAATGCCTGCATCGGGCTTTTAGCTCTCGTTTTTACAGTAACGGTTTCAAGTGTTGTGCCTTGCTGCATTTTAAACAAACGCATTTCTTCTGCCGCCAGGCGCTGCTTATAATTTTCTGTGGCCGTATCAGCAAAGAATGCATTGGCTGCTGTGTCTTCTGCAATCACTTTGGCTGCAGGTATGCTGCCATTGAAATTTACTGCAGATGAATTGGCAAAAGACTCTGTGCCTGAAATCCTGTAATAGACTTTTGAAGTATCGTACAAAATAATGTTCGGGCTCGAAAAATTTCCTGATGCATCCACTATTGTCTGCTCAGTCCGCCGGGCCGTATCCTGCGGATTGTCAATTATCATAAATATGAAAGCTCCCTTTTTCAGGTCCTGCTCCGATGGTCCATATACTTTGCCGCTAAGACTGAGGTATTCTGCATCGTTCTGGTATTTTAGTTTGGGATATTTACTATGAACAACCTCATCCCAATTGATGCGTCGCCATCCGTTCGTTAACATTACCAGGTCGAGCTGTTGTTGAAGGGTATCACTGTTATTTGTAAAATAATGATGTGGATGATAAACAGTTCCTTTTATATCGGCTGTTAACAACAAGCGCGAAATAATATCATCACTGCTATCGATACCAATTCCTGCATCCGTAACAGCCACGGAAAGATTGGCACTTAAGGAATCGGGAGTCTTAATGACAAGAATATTCTGTTTTCGTTTGTCGGTTCCCAGTTGTGAAAACCCAACCTCAGGTTCGAAAGAATAATCATCGTTATTAATAAAAGTTATGCGCTCCGCAATTGCATTCCAGCCGGAATCAAATAATGTAATTTGCAATATACCCGAAGGAAGATCGCTCACAGGAATGGCGCCGCCGGTAACCTGTGTTTGCGACAAATCTACACCGGCAGCATATACCAGGTGTTGCTGCATAGTAGCTATAATATATAGTTTGCGAAAGTTAGCTGCTGCGTTTTCAGAGCGTTGTACCAAAAAGCTCCGTGCTTTGGATTGAAGTGTAATTGCAATGGTTGCACCTGACTCCTTTGACGCCGGTAATTTTGTTTCGTAATTATTTCCTGAATTATCCTTCCATTTAGCTGTATAAGTTTCACCGGTTTGTGGAGTTAGTTTGAAGCTGCCCATTCCATCGTGTATGGTTTTTATGTCGGCTTTCTGTTCATTTTTGTTGTTGAAAACAGCGCCTTTTACCAGGGCTGGCTTCCCATCGAAATAAGTTGCTTTGAAGGCAATATTATTTTCCAAACCTTCTATCATGTTACCCCCTTCCGGCAGGAATTGTATGTTTGTTTTAGATGGCGTTACCGCTGCGGTTCCCGATCCTGACCCGGTTACTGCCGACGCGGAAGTAGTTTGTTTTCTTATAACAGGTTTGCTTTGCGTAATGTGCAAAGTTTTACGGAATAAAAAAGTGGAGTCGAAGTTTAACATCCAGCGTGTATAGGCTTTTACATATACATATTCTTCTTTTGTCTCTAATGGTAAATCATAACTACCGTTGGCTGCAGATTGCAAAACCGGCGAAATACAATGCTTTAATACCTTACCGGCAGCGTTTACAAAATCTATGTAAGCAGTTTTGCTGATAGCTGACGGCTCTAACCCCGACATAATATACGCTTTGAACCATATTGTTTCACCAGGAACATAAGACGGTTTATCAAATTGTACATAGATCTTTTCCTGGGGAAAATTATCTGCCAGCGTATTTACATTATTTTGAACAGCGCTTAAATTGATGGTTTGTGATTTCGCATTGAATGAACCTGTAAAAAGAAGCAATGCAAAAAAACAGCGCAGGTAGGTAAAAAAGTTCATGTGCAATTCTATTTCAAAATATTTTTATCTAAACTGTGTTTATTTATCTTAACAGTTCAGCAACAAAAATTATCTTCATCCCTTTTGTAAGTATATGAATATCCGGTGGCAATGTAAACCGTTTAATGATTTATCCCCTCAGGAGTTGTATAAAATTTTACAATTGCGTAATGCGGTTTTTGTAGTAGAGCAAAATTGTGTTTTCCAGGATGCGGATGATAAAGATGAAGGCTGCCTGCATTGTATGGGTTTTTCCGGCAGCGAACTGGCGGCTTACACAAGGCTGGTACCTCCGGGATATATTTACAGGGAAGCCTCTATTGGAAGGGTTGTAACGTCGCCTTTGCACAGGAACAAAGGTTTGGGAAGAGAACTGATGCAGCATTCTGTCGAAGCCTGCAGGTCAGCTTTTGGAAATGGCCCGATAAAGATCGGCGCTCAATATTACCTGGTGCAATTTTATGCTTCACTTGGCTTTTATATTAGCGGAGAAAAATATCGTGAAGATGGTATTGAACACGTACATATGTTGCTGGATGAATAAGCTTTTTTTAATAATTCCTGTCCGTGTTCGAAAAAATGTTCTTAACTCTTTATTAGAGAATGAAATTGGAGTATAAAATCAATCCATTATTTTTGCACGGTTTGTTTTAATGCCTGCAACCAACACTACTTCAATTTTGAAAAATTATAATAATGGCAGATATTTTTGAAAGGCTTATTAAGCATTACGGCCCTATAGGTGAACATCGTAACAGGGCGCATGGATATTATACTTTTCCCAAACTGGAAGGCGAAATTGGTAACCGCATGAAGTTCCGGGGCAAAGATGTAATTGTATGGAGTTTGAACAATTACCTCGGGCTGGCTAACCATCCTGATATACGCAGGATAGATGCTGATGCCGGTAAGGAATTCGGATTGGCTTATCCTATGGGCGCCCGCATGATGAGCGGCAACAGTAATTACCATGAGCAGCTCGAACGTGAGCTGGCTGAATTTGAAATGAAAGAGGACGCCATTTTGTTGAATTATGGCTACCAGGGCATTATGAGTGCGATAGATACATTATGCAGCAGGCATGATGTAGTGGTATATGACGCAGAATCTCACGCTTGCATTATTGATGGACTTCGCCTGCATACAGGCCACAGGTATGTTTTCCGTCATAATGATGTGGATGACTGTGAAAAACAATTGCAGCGCGCCACGGCGTTGATCGAGAAACAAGGCCAGGGCGGAATTTTGGTTATAACAGAAGGTGTATTCGGTATGGCCGGTGACCAGGGCAGGTTAAAGGAAATATGCGCATTAAAAGATAAATATGAATTCAGGTTGTTGGTTGATGATGCGCATGGCTTTGGCACTTTAGGTAAGACAGGCGCTGGTGCAGGAGAGGAGCAGGGCTGCCAGGATGAAATCGACCTGTATTTTTCTACGTTTGCAAAATCAATGGCATCTATTGGTGCTTTTATTGCGGGCCCGAGGACGATAGTTGATTTTATCCGTTATAATATCCGTTCGCAGATTTTTGCCAAAAGTTTGCCTATGCCTTATGTAGTGGGTAACCTGAAAAGATTGCAAATGCTCAGGTCTATGCCGGAATTGAAGGACAGGCTTTGGGAAAATGCAAAGTACCTCCAGCAGGGTTTGAAAGACGATGGATTTGATATTGGAAAAACAGATTCAGTGGTTACGCCTGTTTATATGAAAGGCGGCGTGCCTGAAGCCACGGCGATGGTTACAGATCTGCGCGAAAACTACGGCATATTTTGTTCGATAGTAGTTTATCCCGTAATCCCGAAAGGTCACATTATTTATCGGCTGATCCCCACCGCAGCACATACAAAAGATGATATTGAGGCGACATTAAAAGCGTTCAGCGAAACAAAAGAAAAATTAGATGCAGGCGCTTATAAAGTAAAAGATATAGTGCATATGGCAGAAGAAAGATAAGCCAACATATCCGCAAATTTTTAGGCCTTTTCAACTTTTTGAGAAGGTCTTTTTATTTTCAAAAAATGTGCAATTTTTTTATTAACAATGCTGTTATTAATTTTTAGTTGGTGCATTTAAAAAGTTATTAGATTGTGATTGATTTATGCGTCAGAATGCTGAAATATCTGCTTTGCTCACATTAATTGATGATCCCGATGAAGAAGTGTTTTCTACGGTGAGCAGCCGGATCGTGGATTATGGCAAAGGCATCATTCCCAATCTTGAAAATCTTTGGGAAAATACCATTAACCAGGCCGTACAGGAACGCATTGAAATGATCATTCACAGGTTGCATTATACTGATCTCATTCATGATCTTACGGAATGGCGCGACAGCGCTTATCACGATCTTTTGTTCGGTGCTTTGCTCGTGGCGCGTTTTCAATATCCCGATCTTCAAACTTCACCGGTTATACAGGAAATCGAAAAGATCCGCCGCAATGTTTGGCTTGAGCTGAATAGCTTTTTAACGCCGCTGGAACAGGCCAATGTGATCTCCAGCATTGTTTATAATTATTATAATTTGAAGGGCTCGGAAATTGCTTATATAAATCCTGATGATTTCTTTATGCATAAGGTATTGCAAACAAGAAAAGGGAATACGCTTTCAAACGGTGTGCTGTACCTGGTGCTTGCAGAATTATTGGCGATACCTGTGAAAGCGATCAACATTCCAAAGCAGTTTGTGCTGGCATTCTTTAATGAGGATTATGATCCGGGCGCTTATAACGGCAATCCCCAGAAAAAAATACATTTTTATATTGATGCTACTACGGGGCAGCCTTTCACACAAAAAGATGTGGAGAACTATTTTAAACGCATCAACGTTCCGCCCGTTCCTTCTTATTTCAAGCCGATGAATGCGGTAAGGGTTATACAAGTGCTGTTGGAAGAGCTTGCCCGTTGTTTCGATGAGCCGGGTAAAGAATATAAACGCGATGAATTGCTGCAGTTATCCAACTTATTATCTTCTTAATTTTTCAAATAATCAATATTCAAAACGCACTTTAAGCTGCGGGCTATGAGCCACGAGTTACGAGTAAAGCACTCATCACTGATTACTCTTTATCCAGCAAATTCAAATATTCAATATTCAACACTCAATAATCAATATTCAAGTGGGAATTACTTTGAGCATTGAATATTGAACATTGATTATTGAGTGTTTTTTGATGTCAATGCGTTTACTTTATTCAATTTTAAACATTCACTATTGACTATTCATTATTCACCACTCATTTTAAACTGCGAGCTACGGGCCATGAGCAAAGTACTCATTACTGATTACTCATCACTCATCAAATTCAATTATAGCTCGGCGCGAAACGTTCTTGAAGTGCTTTGTTGTGTTTGATAAGCATAATTTATTATCACATTGTTTCCGGCTCATTTTTATGTTTTGGTTTCCAGTATAGGTAATAGTATGCAAGAACAACAACACCCGTGAGAAAAGGTATTAATGCAAGATGTTTGTAGGTAATATTGCCTGCAACAAATTTGGAATCAAATTCAAAGAATTCGCTGATCATCCAATAGCTGTTGGCCGCTATCCATACACTGATGGCTATGTTATGGCATAGTTCAGAAACATACTGTCTCGTTCGCCATGCAATAACAAGCGATATCACAAAAGTTGGTATTATCATAATTATTCCAAGCGGCTTCCAGATAAGACACCAGCTAATATCCTTAAACAACCAGAATACAATATGCAGGTTTTCCATCTGGCGGTAATGCAGTGGTATTACATAGCTCTGGTTCTCTGCAGATTGAACAACATATGATGCTGCCGGTAACTCTTTATTGTATGGCTCATGTTTCATCTCATAAGTATTTTAAAGAAGGCAAATTAATCTTTCAAACGATTGCGGAATTTATTTTTTAGGAGAAGAGCAGCCTATTGAAGTGAACGGCTCAAATTTTTGCAAGCTGATTACTGAGATAGTTGTTGGCGAGCACTAAAAGCAGCAACCCAATTGGTAAAATTAATTATGCTGTCAAATCAGCCCGGTAGTTTTCGGAGCAGGCGGAAAGCGAACGTAGAATAAACAAATTAGTTAGTAATCATTGTTTTAAGTTTAACTTGCCTGTTGCAAGTAGTTCAAAAAACTTTTATATTGCCACCCAAACGATTGAAAAACTCCTGGCCATCAAATGAAAAAGAATAAGAAAGAATTTTTTTATGTTTTATTGCTACTTTTTATTCAACCGTTTGCTAAAGCTCAAAATTCATTTGATTCTTCTTTTGCCGATGCTGTATCCGTTTATAAGAAAACCATGGGCGAAAACATACACCTGTTTAATGGCAGTGAGTATATAGATTATGATCACAGGATCAGCGGAAATCCTTTTTTCGGATCCTTACATTTTACAGATGGCTCCGTAGTATATGATGATATAACTTATACGCACATACAAATGATATATGATATATTGAATGATGATGTAATTATTAAAAATTATAATGGTATAGCTTTATTACTGACAAAAGAAAAAATAAGCTCTTTCAATGTAACAGGCCATCATTTCGTCAAGATCATGGCGGATAGCGCCGCTACAGGCTTGAAAACAGGTTTTTACGATGTTTTGTATGATGGCACAACAAAGCTGCTTGTTAAACGCAAAAAAGAAATAACAGAAAAGATAGAGATGCAGAATTTGGAATCTTCTTTTACACAGCATGATCAATATTATATCCTGAAAGATACAGTTTACTATCCTGCACATGATAAAAACGCTGCGTTGCGTGCTTTGAAAGACCGGAAGAGTGAGTTGAAAAAATTTATACACCAGGATAAAATAAAATTCAGGAAAGATTTTGAAACTGCATTGCTGAAAACTGTTGCTTATTACAACAGTTTAAATACTCCCAGATGAAAAACCTGTTAGTGATCATTTTTTGTATTGTCTGCCTAAAAGCCTCATCTCAAAAATTATTTAATGTAGATGCAGACAGTATGCGTTTTGAAAATTTCACGCGGTTAATTGAATCCAATTCGAATTATTTCTTTTACTATGATACCGCGCAGGTAAATAAATTATTTGTAACGGTTCATGCAAAAGCTCAATCACTGGATGAGATACTCGAAAAAATTTTTGTCAATACAGCATTTCATTTTTCTATAGATGGGGAAAACCATGTTTTTATAACGGGCAGCTTTACCATACAAACAGCGCTGCCTCCGAACTTCCTTAATAAACAAACAAATAAAAAGGACACCTTATATAGAGCTCCGCAAATTGATGTCGCGGCAAATACAGGTACAACAGAAAGGATCAGGTCTCCGCTTGAAAACAAATTGTTTGAGATAGGTAATAAAGCCGATATGAATATACAGGGCAAGGCAACCATATCGGGTTATATACGTGATATAAAATCGGGTGAACCGGTTATCGGGGCTACGGTTTTTAACATGGAACAAAATACCGGTGTTTCAACAGACCAGTATGGTTATTTCAGCCTAACGCTGCCTAAAGGAAGGCATGTTTTAAAAATTACAAGCATTGGTATGACGGATACACGGCGACACCTCATGCTGTATTCGAGCGGCAACCTTAATGTTGACATGAGCGAATTTATACCCACCCTGAAAGATGTAACGGTAAGCGCTGATAAGACAGTGAATGTAAAGAGTACGCTGATGGGTGTGCAGCAACTGAATATTAAGACCATTAAACAAATACCAACGGTTTTCGGTGAAGCAGATGTGCTACGTGCGGTGCTTACTTTACCCGGAGTAACTTCTGTTGGAGAAAGCAGTACCGGTTTTAATGTGCGGGGAGGCGCTGCCGACCAGAACCTTATTTTATTTAATGATGCAACGGTGTATAACCCTTCCCATTTTTTTGGTTTCTTTTCCGCTTTCAATCCTGATGTGATCAAAACAGCGGAGTTGTATAAAAGCAGTATTCCCGAAAAATATGGCGGCAGGCTTTCTTCAGTGCTGGATGTAACAGCACGGGAAGGAAACAAGAAAAATTTCCAGGGCTCAGGAGGCGTTGGTCCGATTACTGCCAGAGTGAGTGTGGAAGGCCCGATTGATAGCGGCCGTACATCTTTTATTTTGAGCGGCAGGGCTACTTATTCCGACTGGCTGCTGAGAACTATTAATAATGACATGCTTAATAACAGCACGGCCGGTTTTGCAGATGCCAACCTCCTCATCAACCATGAAATAAATTCTAATAATAATCTTTATATCAATGCATATATAAGTGGAGACCGGTTCAGGCTTGGCGGCGACACCTTATACAAATACAGCAACCGCAATGCTAATATTAAATGGAAACATGTTTTTGATAATAAACTATCGGGAGTGTTTACGGGCGGTGTGGATCATTACCAGTTTGGAATAAGCAGTACTGTAAATCCGGTAAATGCATACAAATTCAATTTTGACATTGACCAGGTCTATGGCCGGGCTGATTTTGATTATGCTATTAATACAAAACATGATGTTGATTTTGGTATTACGGCAGTGCATTATAAGTTACAGCCGGGAACACTTGAGCCTAACAGCAGTCAATCGCTCGTACTTAAAAATACGGTAGAGCAGGAGCGGGGCCTGGAGTCGGCTATATATGCAGGTGATCATATCACCGTATCATCTAAGCTTTCTTTGAATGCCGGTGTAAGGCTTTCTGTATTTAATTATCTGGGACCTCATACCACCTACAGTTATACACCCGGTCTTCCGAAAGAAGAATCGACCATTCAGGATAGCGCCACCTATAAGAAAGGTGATGTTATTAAAACCTATATGGTGCCGGAAGTGAGGCTTACAGCACGTTATTCGCTTACGGAGAATTCATCTGTGAAATTCAGTTACAATACACAGGCGCAGTATATTCATACGCTTTCCAACACGACAGCAATTTCACCAACAGATATTTTCAAGCTAAGTGATCAGAATATTAAACCACAGAGAGGTGATCAATATTCAATTGGATATTATCACAATTTTAAATCAAATACGATTGAGACTTCTGTAGAGCTTTATTACAGGAATCTCAGAAATTATCTCGATTATAAAAGCGGTGCGACACTTATACTAAATGATCATATTGAGACAGATGTATTGAATGCAAAAGGCAAGGCGTATGGGATTGAATTTTTTATAAGAAAAACAGCAGGCAAATTAAATGGCTGGATAAGCTATACCTATTCGCGTATCAAATTAAAAACAGATGATCCGCTTGCTGAAAGACCGGTGAATAACGGCAATTACTACCCGGCAGATTACGATAAACCCAACGTGGTAAATTTTATCGGCAATTACAGGATCAATCATCGCTTCAGCCTGTCATTAAATGTTGTGTATAGTACCGGAAGGCCTATTACTTTGCCTATTGCGGAATATTATTATGGTAATTCTTACCGCGTATTATATTCAGACAGGAATGAATACAGAATACCTGATTATTTCAGAACTGATTTTTCTATCAACCTGGATGGTAACCATAAAGTTCATCAGCGAATTCACAATTCATGGACGCTTGGCGTGTATAATCTTACCGCCAGAAAAAATGCGTATTCTGTTTTTTACCAATCATCAAACAACCAGGTAAAGGGTTATAAGCTTTCCATATTTGGCACCGCAATTCCATTCATTACTTACAATTTCAGATTTTAATGAAAAGATTTTTTTTGATATTGATCATGATCGCAGGATGTAAGGAAGAGTATAATCCGCCGTTAAAAAATGCAGACTACAATTTTTTGGTAGTCGAAGGAAATATCCTCGCGGGAAATGATTCAACCTTTGTTCATTTAACAAGAACTGTTGCTGTATCAGATACAAGTAATGTACAACCGGAATTAAATGCAACCGTAAAAGTAGAAAGTGAAAATGGCGAATCTTATCTGCTGCAGGAGCATGGCAATGGCTTGTATATTGCACCGCCTTTAAATATTAGCCTGAGTGAAAATTATCGTCTTCATATTATTACTTCAAACGGAAGAGAATATGCATCTGATTATGTTCCGGTGAAGCAAACACCTCCGATTGACAGCGTTTCGTGGAAACTGGATAATAATAACGGTGTGGCAATTTATACCACCACACATGATGCAACAGGCAGTTCGCAATATTATCGTTGGGAATTCACGGAAACCTGGGAGCATCGCTCACGTGACAGTTCTGTGCTTATATATGAGGCGAGCCTTCGTAACCTGCGTTACAGGATACCGTCAGAGCAGTTATATCGTTGCTGGAACATTAATACTTCGGGGGAAATCTTAATCGCGAGCACGGCAGGATTATCTGCTGATCTTGTGTACGAAAAACCGATTACGAACATACCTTATGCTTCGCAAAAAATAAGTAAAATATATAGCGTACTTGTGAAGCAATATGCGCTAACAAAAGGTGCATTTGAGTATTGGGACAACCTCAAAAAAAATACGGAGGAACTGGGCAGCATTTTTGATCCGCAGCCCTTTGCCGACTATGGAAACATGCATTCTATAACAGATGCTTCTGAACCGGTGTTGGGTTATATAAGTGCGTGCTCTGTGGCGCAGCAAAGAATTTATATTACCTGGTCACAGGTGCAATGGCCTTATTCATTTCCCGAATGCAAGGATACCATCGTATCGCCTGACAACATTGATACTGTTTTTTCAGGATTTGATTTCCTGCCGGTTGGTTATGTTTATCCCCCGCCCGGCGCTGTTTTTGGCACTTCCCAGGAATGTGCAGATTGCAGGTTAACCGGCGGAGGCTCTACGGTTAGGCCTTCTTATATGCCATGATTTTTTTTAACTGACAATATGTTTTCAAGAATGGTAAATAAAGTTTTGTTGCTGTTGCTGATGAGTATTATCGGTCATTCTGTTTTTGCCCAAAAACAGGCTATGATAAATGCAAATGATATTGCATTGGATAAGGAGCCTTTACGGGAAAAAATATTTGCGCATACCGATAAGGATTTTTATGTGGCAGGTGAAATACTTTGGTTTAAGCTATATAGCGTTGATGCTGATTCTTTAAAACCGCTTGACCTCAGCAATGTTGCTTATGTTGAAATAATAAATCTCAATCAAAAACCTGTTTTGCAGGCAACAGTTGCTTTGAACAATGGCAGTGGTAGTGGCTCATTTTATCTCACATCTTCACTTACCTCAGGAAATTATATTTTTCGCGCTTACACTAACTGGATGAAAAATTTCGAAGCCGATGCCTATTTTCAAAAACAAATAACTGTAGTCAATACACTAACACAGCTTGCAAAGCCTCCGGGTAACGATTCCAATAATTATGAGATAGGTTTTTTTCCTGAAGGAGGGAATCTGGTTACGAATATTGAAAGTAAGGTCGGCTTTAAAGTGACGGATAATTCAGGTAATGGTATTACCTGCAGTGGAAAGATCGTTGATGAAAATGATAAAAGTGTTGCTTCTTTTTCAACTTTCAAATTTGGAATGGGATCTTTTTATTTTACACCAACCCAGCATCACACATACAAGGCAGTGATCACCATCAACGGTAAAAAAATTACAAAGGCACTGCCTGATGTTAATGACAAAGGATATGTGATGCATCTGTCAGGCGCGGATGAAAACCAGGTAACAATTACCGTAAAATCAGGTGAAAGCAATAAACCCGTTTACCTTTTGGCATACAGCAACAGCAATGTAAAGGCAGCATTGATGCAAACAACGAAGGATGGCGTTGCAGTCTTTACTCTAAATAAAAATAATTTGTCCGGAGGTATTTCACATCTTACTGTTTTTGATAGTGAGAAGCAGCCGGTTTGTGAACGACTAATCTTTTTTAAGCCGCAGCCATTGCAACTAAATGTAACCGCTGATAAAGAAATGTATGATGCGCGCAGCGAAGTGCAACTGAACGTAAACACAAGTGATAGCGTTGATCTGTCAATGGCGGTTTACTTACTGGATTCTTTACAACCGGAAGATGAGAACAATATCGTTAATTATCTCTTGCTTACCTCCGTCTTAAAAGGCAGTGTTGAATCTCCTCAATATTATTTCAGCAACCCAGGCAAGGATGCAGATTCAGCTTTGGATAACCTGTTGCTTACGCAAGGCTGGTCAAGATTTAAATCAGGTTCCACACAGAGCATACGGCCTTTATTTCGATTTGCACCTGAACGGGAAGGTCATATCATTGAAGGGCATGTTACTGATAAAACTTCAGGTTTGCCCGCAGCGAACATAAGGGTTTATTTATCAGTGCCCGGCCGGCATTTTCGTTTTGCAAATGCTGTAAGCAACGACAGCGGTAAAGTATTTTTCGATATAAAAGATTTTTATGGATCTGGTGAATTAATAGTGCAAACTGGCAGGGGAGATAGCATGTACCGGGTAGAGATCGCAGATCCTTTCTCGAATAACATGAGCGGTTGGGATATTCCGCAGTTTAGTTTTCCTGAAAACAGGCTGAAGCAGTTATCACAGCGCAACTTAGGCATGCAGGTACAAAATGCTTACCTGATAAATAAATTGAACAGGTTCAATTCTCCTGCACTCGACACCAATGCATTTTATGGCAAACCGGATGCTGTTTACTATCTTGATAATTATGTACGTTTTAATACGATGGAAGAAGTGCTGCGTGAATATATAGCCGGCGTAGATGTAAGATTAAGACAGGGTAATTACAGCCTCAGGGCAGTTGATCCGCGTAACCATACGATTTTTGAAAACAATCCTTTGGTTTTGGTGGATGGTGTGCCGATTTTCGACATTAATAAAGTGATTGCCTATAACCCGCTTAAAATAAAAAGAGCGGATGTGCTCATGCGTAAATATTATATTAATTCACTTGTTACAGACGGCATAGTAAGTTATAGTACTTACAACGGCGATCTGGATGGATTTCAATTTGATCCCGGTACGATAGAACTTTCTTATAATGGACTTCAACTGGAGCGGGAATTTTATTCTCCCCAATATGCCACTGCAGAAGCAAAAGAAAGCAGGTTACCCGATTACAGGAATGTTTTGTACTGGCTTCCCGACGTAAAAAGGAATGATCAACTTTCTTTCTATACTTCAGATGTAAAGGGTAAATATGTAGCCGTTATACAAGGGGTTAGCATCTCCGGAAAAGTTGGTTATGCTGCAACTCGATTTGAGGTGAAATAAAAACACCTGTGGGCCTTCCACTTTTCGAAATATATTTTAGAGGGTTAAGAATTCTTAAAGGATGATTTTTGAAATTAAAGGGGAAATATTTTAATATAAACAAATTTGTATAAATTTGTACTTTAATAAATAAAAAATTATACTATGGCAGTCACAAGAAAAAATACTAAAAAAAATAAGTCCGGCGTTGTGTCTGAAAACCTGGTAAGTGAACCTTTGTCCGAAAATTATACTGCACATGCCGGCAATGGCTATAAACAAAATGGTGCAGCCATACTAACTGCCGTAACGAAAAAACCAGAAAACCGCATGACATCCTTTGAAAAAATGAATGCCGTAAGGCTGGGTATCAGCAAAAACGACCTGGAAAATCTTAAAGCAAAAACGCGCCTCGATTATGATAAACTTGCCAGCGCTTTGGCTGTAACAAGAGCTACATTAATTAATAAAAAAAAGCAGGAAAAGTTCAATGCTGCTTTAAGTGAGCGTATCATAAGCCTGGCAGATATATATTCTTATGGGTATGAAGTTTTCGAAGATGAAGACCGTTTTAATAAATGGATGTTCAGGCCTAACCAGGCACTGGGTGGTAAACTGCCTTATGAATTCATTGATAACCAGTTTGGCAGGGAAGAAATAAAAAATCTTATCGGGCGTATTGATTATGGCGTTTATTCTTAATTGCCTTTATGCTTGTATATAGGATCAGCAAAACCAAATACGCAACTGACCGTAGCGGCGAAGGTGCAAAATTGTATGGCGGCCGGTGGAATAATAAACTTATTCCATGTATCTATACTTCAGAGAGCAGAGCTTTAGCATTATTGGAATACACTGTAAATATCAATATTGACAATATACCAAGAGCATTAAGCATTATAACTTTAGATATACCGGAGACAGGTATTTATGAATTAAATCAATCGCAACTGCCGGGTGACTGGAAGGATGTGCCGGCGCCATCATCAACTAAAGATCTTGGAAGCAATCTTTTAAACGAAGCCAAACATGCTGTTATTAAGATTCCGTCTGCTATAATTGCAAATGAGTTTAATTATATACTTAATCCAAGGCATCCTAACAGCAAGAATTTTAAGATAACGGATATTAAAGATTTTGTTTATGATATACGCATTAAGTTAAAATAAGCGCTTGTCTATTGCTGTAATACCTGCTTAGGGTACTAAATATTCTTCTTCTTCAATGATCTTAACATCACAGGGATTTAGTTGCACTGTTTATTTTTTGTAACTGTATCACCGGATAATAATTCCTTTCTATTTAAAAAAGGTAATTGAAACACTGCGCATTTGCGGAGGGAGGAGTGCTTATCCAATTTATGACTAAATTGATTGCCGTATTCGTGATAAAGGATATTGGTAATTTAAATAACTATTCAAATAAATTTTTACATCTCTACCAAATGAGCGACTGTTAACTGCTTTATAGTTTTATCGCCGTGGGTAAGTATTATCCCGACATCATTCAAGCTGTATAAAGCTGTTTTTTCTTTGCCTTTTATCTCTACAAAAATTGAAGGGGTTTTGTTAAACAAAGTTTGTAGCGTGATCACGCCGTCAAGAAAAGCGTAAAACAATGAAGGTGTTGTGGAATAATACACGACACCTGGAGGAGTGTCGGTGCCTGACGAAAGAAATAAATTACCCTGGCTGTTTTCAAATAATTCCAAGTGCACCAGCGAATTGCTGATCAATACTTTCACAGGTTTAAGGCTATAATGTTCTGCAACCAACATATCTTTTATTTTTTTGCAAATTTATTTTTATCCTAAGCAAATCACTGCGTCAAACGACACAAAATATAGTCATCGGTTTGTATGCTGTGTTAATAAAATCCAAAAAAAAATAACAGTGTGACTTATATTTAATCATGTATTATTGCTTGCAATAATTTATGAAAAAAGGCGAAGTTGAAACTCCGCCTATTCAAGGTTTAAGTATTAATAAATCAGAATATTTTTTTCAATACCAGCTCCAATAACATTTCCTCAATTTCTTCCTATTAAACATTAAACCCTTCAAACCAACTAAAAACCTAACAACTATGCTTATAATTTTTTCTGTGTGTTTAAATGAGAGAACAAAATTATTCCGCAGATAAGTAAATCTCTGCGTCAAATGACGCAAAATACAGGCAGGTTGAACTTTTTAATTTCTTTTAATGTTTTAAAAAGACACGCAGAGGAAGCCGTTAAAGAAAAGCCGGATTGTTGGCACTAAATTATTTTAACTCCCTGATCTTAATACTTCTGAAACTCACTTCATTGCCATGATCCTGCAAAAGAATATAGCCTTCTTTCGCCTCACCAAAATGATCCCATATCTTGTATTTACTGATTGCTACGAGATCTTCAAATCCTTTTGAGCCACGTTGATATTCCAACACCTTAATGCCATTAAGCCAATGCTCAACATGGTTGTTTGGATAAACAACTATTCTACCCCAGTTCCATTGTCCCGGTTGATTAAAATGTCTATCATTTTTATTAGCATGTATCAAATCATACAACGATGAAAGTGTTCTGTTGCCGTCACGTCCAAGTTTGGCATCAGGATGAAGTTTATCATCCAGGATCTGGTATTCAAGCCCAATAGCGGAACTGTCACTTTTTTCATTCAGGGTTACAAAATATTTTACACCGCTGTTGGCGCCGGGAGTTAATTTAAATTGAAAACTCAAATCAAATGCGCTGTATTGCTGAGTGGTTATTATGTCACCGCCATTAGCGCCTTGCTTTCCCTCTGATTGCAACACAGTGATAGTGCCACTGTCAATTTTCCAGCCATGATCGGGGAAGCCTTGTTTAAATGCGCCTCTCCATCCACCGGATGTTTTTCCATCAAACAATAACTTCCAACCATTCTCTTGTTCCTGTTTAGATAAATTATTTGGAATCATATTCACAACAAAAACATTTTTTGGAAAAGTTTCGGAACGTAAATCAGTTGTTTTAATGCGGATATTTTTCCAATACATTTTTTTGCCGGCCATGCTTGCGTCTGAAACAGCATGTACCTGTAACGCGATAAAGCCCTGTGGTGAAGCGGCATCAACCAGGTACGCGACAGGCTTATTATTGATCCATGTTTTAACGGTATTACCGATAGCTTCAATTTTATAATGATTCCATTCACCGGCTTTAAACAGATCCTGTGCTGAAGGATTTAACGTGACAGGGTAGAGCCAGCCTCTCCTGCCTTCTTCATAAATACCGCCGCTCCATGCCCTTGAAGACGGATCTTCTTCAACCTGGTAGCCATATACCCGGCCTTTGCCATCATTCTCACTGGGATCAAAATGGCTTCTTATCTGTACACCTGAGTTGCTCGCTGTATCATCGATCTTTGCATCAAATTCCAAAATAAAATCACTGTATTCTTTTTCTGTTGCCAGAAATGTATTGGGTGAATTGGCAACCGTTGTTCCAATGATCATATTATTTTCAACGGTGTAGTCACCTGTGCCGACAACCCGTTTCCATCCGTTAAGCGTTTTACCATCAAATAAATTGATAAATCCATTTTGTGCAATTGAATAAGATGTTATCGTCACACAGAATAAAAAGAAGATAATTTTTTTCATTCGAAAACTTTTAGCGATGAAGATAAAATGATTTTATTTAAACTATTTATGAAAACCGCTCATAATAATTGCTGTTTATTTTTCCTTGCTGAAGTGATTGTGATTTTGTTAACTGCTATACATAAAAGCCGGAATTTGTTTTGCAATCCAGAAAGGTCGCTGAAATAATATATTAAGAAAATAAAGAAGTGATCGAACAGTAAGTTAGTAATGTAATGTTATTTTATTATGAAATGGGGAGGAGGCTGAAGTCATCGCACATGAAACACGAAACAGGCTACATCGTAATTCAATTGATTACAAACGGCACCTCAAAAAAATCATAGATTATTAAATGCAGTACCTAAATTTTCTACAACATCAGATGCCAGCATGCTTTCTTCTGATTGTTTTTCCAAAGTAATATCTGCCGCTAAACCATGAAGATAAACGCCAAATAAAGCTGCATTTAGAGGATCATATTTTTGAGCCAGTAATGCGCTAATTATTCCGGTTAAAATATCTCCGCTTCCGCCTTTTGCAAGCCCGGCATCGCCCGTGATATTAAACCAGCCTTTGCCTTTAGCTGCAATCAAAGTGTATCTTCCTTTTAAGACTATGATACAATTATGTTTTGATGATCGCTCCAAAGCCATTTTCATCCTTTCAAAATCATTTTCAGCTTTGCCAAACAGACGTTCAAATTCTTTTGGGTGCGGTGTTAAAATAGTTTCTGCAGGGATCAGTTTTAACCACTCCTGGTTTTGTGATATAATATTTAATGCATCTGCATCAATGACCATTGGTTTTTTGAATTGGTGCAATACTTTGTTCACTAAATGCTGTGCATCTTTTTCTGTACCCAGCCCCGGGCCAATGCCAAGTGACGTTATTTTTTCAAGATCTAATTCATCTTCACGCAGGCTGCACATCGCTTCAGGCAGATATCCATGTACAGTTGCTAAAAATCTTTCAGGAACATTTACAGTTGTTAAACCTGCTCCCGTTCTTAAGCATGCATGTGTTGCCATTAGCGCTGCGCCCATCTTCCCTGTATTACCGGCTATGATCAATGCGTGTCCATAACTGCCTTTATGAGAAAATGGCTTGCGTGGCTTATAAATATTCTGAATGATTTCTTCAGTGACAAGCTGATAGATGCTTTCAACTGTTCCGGGAAAGCCGGGCAATAAACCAATATCCAATATTTTCACGTCACCGGTATGATCCGCGTTTTCAGCAACAAGAAAACAAAATTTATTGCATTGAAAGGTAAGCGTAATACCTGCTTTTACCATAGGATTGCCTGTACTGCTTTTATCAATAAACATTCCACTGGGAACGTCTATGGCTATTATGAAAGCATGTGATTGGTTGATATAATTTACCAAAGCCGCACTCAGGTCTTTTAACGGCCTGTTTAATCCCGATCCATACAGCGCATCAATAACAATATCGCTGTCGTTTATCTCCGGAAAGAATTCTTCAGACTGGATGAAACGGATGTTTATGTCAAGTTCATGCAATCGCTGAAGGTTGATCTGAAAATCTTCTGTTCCAACAGCGCCAAATTCAATTATATAAATGCTTACATTATAGCGTTGATTCAATAGTTGTCTTGCAATGGCAAGCCCATCGCCGCCATTATTGCCTTTACCGCAGAATATTTTAAAAGGCCTGTCAAATAAAGGTTCACGTAAAATGTAATCAGTACATGCCTGTGCAGCGCGTTCCATCAGGTCAACGGAATGGATAGGTTCATTCGCTATTGTATAAGTATCCCAGTTATGTATTTGCTGTGCTGAAAGAATTTTCATCAGAATAAAATTAAATCATAAATCCCCTACTGAATCATTGCACGCTTAATCTTTCAAATTGCTATTGATAAAATTAGTTTTTAGCTGTCAAAATATTAATTGTGGGAGTCCTTAAAAAATTTCCCGGCATTAACAATCTGTTTATAAACAAATAAGACGTTGGCGCATCTTATTTGCATTAATTTATTAAACAATAAAAAACAAACAACATGAAAAAAATCTTTACTCTTTTTTTAACCTTGTTCATCCTAAGTTCCGCTGCTTTTTCCCAGCCTTTTTTTGCATCGGTTTCTTTTAAAACACCTGTAGTCAGCATCAGTTTTGGTAAACGATATGTTGAAACATTTTCTTATACGAAGTATGAAAGGGATATGCAAATCTCAAAAATTAATGCAGCGTATAACCAGCAGGTGAGGGAAGCGATGAACTTACGCATCAGTGCATCTAAAAAAATTGATCTTATCCAGCAGTTGCAAAAAGAAAGAAACAACAAAATTCAGAATGCAAATGAACGTTTTTTTGATTATAGAAATAAATACAACTATAATCACTATGACAGGAACTATAACTGGATAAGATAACGATCTGGCAGCGATCACAGGCAAAGCCTTTCCGTTTTTGGAAGGGCTTTATTGCTTGTATTCTTCAGATAACGGGTCTGTGATAATCGGTAATGTCGCTTTGCTAGCTGATGTATATTTTTTTTGCAAGCGATTAAATGCAATAAGTAACAGAGCAAGTATGGTTATTGGCACCAATGAGAAATAAAAAGCATGTTGACCACCATACTTATCAAACAAATAACCAGTAAGGAGGGAGCCTGTTGTACCACCAATCGCAGAAAAAATTATTATTAAACCAGACATCACTCCATGTTTTGGTTTAGGCAAAGAGCTTAAAATAACAGAATTAATAGCCGGATATACCGGAGCTAACAATAAGCCTATCAAGGGGAAAATATAGGCTGCGATAGGTGCATCCAGCCACCCGGTGATGTTTTCCCCCGCTTCATTTTTTGCCAAAGGCATTGCAATAACAATAAGAAGCGCTGCCAGTAATAAAGTGCCTAATAAAACATACAACCAATTTAATTTTTTCAGCACAATCCCTGCAAGGAATCTGCCTAATGCTGTTGAGCCAGCTAAAATACTTCCCATTTGTATGCTGAGGACAGCAGGTAATAAAAGCACTTTGTTGTTAAACGTAGGAAGAAAGTTTTGAATACTTTGTTCAATCAGCACATAAAAAAATGCAGAAAAAATGAATGCAATAACAATAGGTTCTCCCATCAATTTAAACATATCAATAAATTTAACTGACTCTGGTTTTCCTGCTTCGGTTTTTGCCGCAGATTCATCGAGTCGTGACGAGAGTAACAACAAAAACGCAAGCAACGCAAGACCACCCAATAAATAATAGGCTTTAAGCCACGCCGTAGATTGAGGATGAGCGTTGTCAACAAAAGAGCTAAATATAAAATACAACGAAAGATTACCTACCATAAAAAAAGATTCAATAAAATTCATCATACTTATATGTTCTTTTGAATCTTTTGTAACGATGCCAATAGTACTATATACACTCATCTTTATCAGTGCAAAGCAGCAACCTACAGCAACAAACAGTAATTTAATGGCGAAAAAGCCCGGTGTACTTGGAATAATGAAACATACCACGGAGACAATACCCAATGCAAAAAGCATGGCTCTTTTATAGCCAAATCTTGTTATTGAAGATGCAACTAAAAATGATAAAGCAGCTATGCTTAGATCTTTGCAGGGATCAATCCATGCTGCGGCTTTTTTAGAAACACCAAAATTGTTTTGCACTTGCAGTATTGCGATACCCGAACTGTTCAATAAAATGGCAAAGACAAAATAGTTCAGGAACAATGACAATTTTATTCTCCAATTTTGCATAGCAGATCGTTTAGTAACAATGAAAGTACACATTAGATCATTTACTTGAAATTTTTTAAAAGAGAAAATATCCGGCAGTTAATATGATTTCTGTTGCATGTCAGCAACGGACTCTTTTATTGCAATATGAATCACATCAGGTTCTTTTTCATGCAAACACTTTCTTCCAGGTTTTTATACTGATCATAATTAGGAGTTACAATATAGCCGCCCTGTTGATACAGGTTTTTCGCGACTGCAAAGTGAATACTTGTCTCTAAAATCGCATATTGAAATCCATTTTCTATTGCCCGGTTTTCCAATTCATGTAAAACAAGTTTGGCAATGCCATTACCCCTGTAAGCTTTTTCGACAAACATTCTTTTTATTTCAATTGTGCTGGTGCTATATTCTTTGTAACATCCGCAGGCGATTGGTTTTTCTTTATCATACACAACAATTGCCGTTGAAATACCGGGCACTTTATTATATTGTTCATACGTTGACTGGTCTTCATGTAACTCCACCCATAGTTCATTATCCAATAATGATATAAGGTGTATAAAGTCAGGGTCGCCGGTGGAAGTTCGCCTGATATTTAAATGATACATTGATGCAAGTGTATTTAATCAGGCGTTTTGCATCAGTTGTGAAAGCATGGTATTTTTATCGATCATACCGGGATGCCTCCAGATAATATTTCCTTTCTTAAATATCATAAAGGTGGGCACAGCATTTACATTATAAGCCTGCGCCAGTTGCATACGTTTATCAATATCAACCTTAACAACTCTTGCTTTTCCTTCGGTAGCTTTTGCAACTTCTTTTACAATAGGTTCCATAGCCTTGCAGGGCCCGCACCAGGTTGCATAGAAATCTACCAACACAGGTTTTTCCGATTGAATAAGTTCCTGAAAAGATTCCATATGAGCTATCTTTCAAATGATGTTTACAAATATTGTGCACTTAAATATACAAACCGGGTTTAAAAGATTATTAATTTATTTAAAAGTCAAAAATTTAGCATGATTATCTATAGCTTAGTTTAAAAATTTTTTATGACAACGAAAGAAGTTGCTGACCGCCTTGTTGAGCTCTGCCGCAAGGGAGATTTTGAGGCTACACAATCAGAGTTGTTTGCCGATGACGTAATAAGTATCGAGCCTTATTCCACGCCTGATTTTGAAAAAGAAACTAAAGGTAAAAAAGCTATTAAAGAGAAAGGCGAGAAATGGAACGGCATGGTTGCTGCTGTGCATGCTATAGAAGTTTCTGACGCACTGGTAGCTGCTAATTCATTTGCCGTCACTATGCGTTTGCATGTAACTATGAAAGAAAAAGGTGAAATGGATATGACTGAGCTTTGTGTTTATCAGGTGAAAGATGGAAAAATTATTTCTGAAGAATTCTTTATGTAAATCCCGGGTTATGTTATGGTAAGGCTTGTGGGTATAGAACTGTTGAAAGAGTTTCTTTTGCTTGCTGATGTTTAGGAAATTATCGATTTAATTATTTCTTCCACCCAGCCAAAGCAAAGCATTTATAATGAGCTTATTTTGGACATCACTCGAAAATTGTGATGACAATTCCGCATTAGTGCCATGCTCATAATCGATATCATTGTGCCCCATATTCATATAAAGCATTCTGTATTTGATATTCGTCCATACAACGGGATAATACCCGCTATGCCATATCTCGTCTGGCTTAGGTCCTGTGCCCAGCGGAAAACTTGTGGAATCTATAGATAGTAAAATTTGTATATCCGGATTTTGGCGCAAATCTTTTTCCCACCGGTACCATTCACCGGGTGCCGACTTAAACGTAGGCGGCAAATTTTTTGTTACAGGGTGTGATGAATTTTCAACACGCAATATCGCGGAAGTTGGCCGCCAGGTATTGCTTTTAAATTGACCCGCCCCGATAAATTCATTATGATACCAATCCCAGTTTTGCGGGTATTTAGATGGAGTTAGCGCAAAGCCGGCGAAATGAAATCCCATCCATGCTCCCCCATTTTTCATGTATGTTTCAAAGGCAGCGCGTTGCAAAGAATCTTCAGGCCTCATGTCTAAAAAAAGCACCACTTTATAATTTGACAGAAAGGAAGTATTGAGATTACTCCAGTCGTTGGTTGAATCATAAACAAAATTGTATTCTTTGCCGATTTTAGGAAACCATTTATTGGCTTCATGAACAAAGCTTATATGTGCTGCGTCTTCTTTTGCAGTGAAAAATGCGATCACTTTAAATACGGGTGATTTGGTTTGCGCATAGGTTAGTTTCAGCGTACAAAAACATAGTAAAAGGACAAAAATATTTTTAAGCATTGGTTTTCTTTGGTTATTCGGTTATTTATTCAATAAACCTGCGATAAGATTAATAGTCAGCGCAACAACAAATGTGTTAAGTGCAAAGGATAACAGGCCATGAAACAACACCACTCTTCTTATTTTAGGTGATGAAATTTCTATGTCAGATACCTGGAAAGTGCACCCGATAACAAAAGCGAAATAAGCAAAGTCAATATAATCTGGTGTTGCATCTCCGGGAAATTCCAGGCCATGTGCATCCTTATCCGGATACACTTCATCGTCGTCATAATACATATGTGCATAATGAAAAGTATAAATGGAATGGACCATGATCCAGGAAAGCACCATCCCTGCAATGGCAACAGGCACATATAAACTGTTCCTTGCAGCAGCATCCCTTTGGGAAAACATAAGCAATAAAACAGTGAACATGCTTGCAAAAGAGGAAATCAGAATCAGAAGGAATACAAAAACAGCGCTGCCGTCATCTTTTTTTGCCCATTTTCTTATTTCGGGAACAGGCCTTTTTACCAGAACAACCCAGCTTATAATGAGATAACATAATGAAAATACATCCCACAATAGCATTGTTTCCATTAATCCTGCCACAGTTGAAGGGATGACAAAATAGATGATCAAACTCGTTATTATACTCAGGATGATCCTATGGACAGGATGCATTCTCAAAAAAACATTTTGCCCACTGATATTGTTTGCCATTTATATGCATGGAATTAATAAGCCGAAGTTATAGTTTAAAGAAGGGTTTAAAAAAACATAATATTCGCAAAATCAGGCAACTTGTTTTACAGTTGATAGTAAATTGCATTTAGTGTTTAAGTAATTTCCGTTCCTGTTATACACCTGTTTGCATGAAAAAAATAATATCTATAGTTCTGGTGATCTTTCCTTTCGTTGATTTAAACGCCCAGCAAGCTAAAATAATTGGTGATTGTACAATATCTTACTTACTCAGCAGGTCAGACAAGACAGATCAGGTTAGTACTGCCAACACAACTGTTTACATAAAGGGGAAAGAAATAAGAGTTGATTTTATAAATAATTCATTTAGCCAAACTATTTTTTATAATGGTAACCTGGGGAATGCGACCATTTTAAAAACTGTAGGCCAATCAAAATATATTGCAAATTATACGGCGGAGGAGTGGCAAAAAGAAAATGAAATTTATAAAGACGCAACTGTATCATTTACAAATAACACCAAAAAAATTCTTGACTATGAATGTAAAGAGGCGGTAATTACTTTAAAAAATGGAAAAAGCTACTCAGCTTATTTTACACCAAAACTGGAGCCTACGGTTAAAGTAAATCCCTTCGCCAATGAGCATATACCTGGACTAATACTTGAATATGAATTGTTAACTGATGAAAAGGACAAAATATTTTATAGAGCTAACAGTATGAATTTCAATCCTGTCCCGGCGGGAAAATTTGAGATACCTAAATCCGGGTATAGAGTCATACACTGATCAGTGTGAACCAGGTGCATTGGGAGTTTTGAAGAATGGAACTTTTACTTTGTATTTGTAAGGATAAACATAGCTGGTATTACCATTTTCCAGCCGAATAAATGATTGTCCAACTATGGAGTTTTCAGAATTTGACTGGTACACATTGGTTGAACCTTTAAACTGGAACTTAGAAAGCCTGAAATCAGGGTAAGCTGTATTTTTATAAGAAGTTTTTCTAAAATTTTTCAGGCTAATATCGGCGGAGGTTTTTTTGCGGGCGCCGTTATCTACGAAAGACGCAAATGTCTGCATGCTAAGTATAAAACCCAGCAGCATCAGCATTCTTTTTGGAGATAAGACCCTTTTCATGGTGCAAATATACAATTTTAACACGAAATATGCTTTTTTATAACGGAATTAATAAAGATTTGTTACAGAAATTGGAAAATTTATTTGTATTCTCTATCTTACAGCAACCTTCACGCCTATGCACGAACATTCGTTCCGCGAAAATGCTGATGAAATTGAAGATTTATTAAAGCAGTACGAGGATTTACGGGCCGGCAAAAAGTCATCCTTTCTCGAAGAAGAGTCATTTGAACTTATTATAGAATATTTTAATGAGAAGAATAATTTTATTAAAGCGCTTGAAGTAGTAGAGACGGCTTTAAACTATTTTCCATACTCCGGACTTTTATTTATTAAAAAGGCTGACCTGTTGATCGCTACGGGTCATTATAACGAGGCGCTCGATGTATTACAACAGGCGGAATTTTTTGACGCGGACAATATCGATATTTTTATTTTAAAAACTGACGCTTATCTCGCACTCGATTTGCATGAAAAAGCTGCTGATTTGCTCCAGGAAGCTCTGCTCATTTTTGAAAACGAGGATAAAATTGAGCTTTTGTTTGAGCTTGCAGACGTTTATGATGATTACGAAGAATTTGATAAAGTTTACGATTGCCTTCAGCTAATCCTGGAACAAGAGCCGGCAAATGAAGAGGCTTTATATAAAATTTGTTTTTGGACAGATTTTACTGGTCGGAATGAAGAAAGCATACGATTACATCAGCGCATAATTGATGATCACCCTTATTCCGAACTGGCATGGTTTAATCTCGGTTCCGCATATCAGGGTTTGAAATTGTATGAAAAGGCAATTGACGCTTACATGTATGCGGTTGTGATAAACGACAAGTTTGATTATGCTTACCGGAATATGGGTGATGCGTACATAAGGCTTCATAAATACAAAGAAGCAATTGAAGTGCTGGAGAAGGTGGGAGAAATAACCCGGCCTGAGGATGTGGTTTTTGAAGCCATTGGCCATTGTTATCATAAACTTGGAAAATTTGCCACGGCAAGGTTCAACTACCGCAAAGCCAGTCATATAAACAGTTCAGACAGTAAACTGCATTATAAAATTGCACTCACTTACATACATGAACAAAAATGGGAAAGAGCAATTACCCATCTTGAAAACGCATTGCGTATCCATAAGAATACTCCTGAATATAATCTTGCTATTGGCCAGTGTTTAATGCAACTGAAAAATTATAAAGAAGCGGTGCACTATTTTAGTATGACGATAAGAAGCCGCCCGAAAAATGTGCGTGGATGGAAAGCCCTGATCACCTGTCTTTATCAATCCCAGCATTTTGAAGAAGCCATCAGGCAGTGCAACGCAGCGCTTAAAATGACTGAAGAAAAACCATTGCTGTTCTTTTTATACAGTGGAGTTTTATTTGCCGCAGGCAAACACAAAGAAGCACTGGTACAACTGGAAAAGGGGCTTAGAAAATCACCCAATCTTGTAAAAAGTTTTATAGAGCTTAATCCGGCTATCCTCCAGAACAGCCAGGTGGTTGATTTACTGGCACGCTACAGGAAAATAAAAAGAAAAAAATAAGTTCCCTTAAATAGTACGTATTACATTAATACTCCATACCCTTATTTTTGCCGCTGCAAAATAATTCTCAATGAATTTTTCACTTACTCAAATTCCTGACCGTATCCCAAAGCCAAGAGCTAACGGGATTACGATGATAATGGATAAAGGACTTAGCATAGAAGAAGCAAAAAATTTCTTAAGTATTGCACATCCGCATATCGACATTTTAAAACTTGGCTTCGGGACTGCGTACGTTACGCCAAATCTTGACGAAAAAATAGAGATCTACCAATCTTACGATATACCTGTTTATTTCGGTGGAACTTTATTCGAGGCATTCCTTATCCGCAACCAGTTTAATGATTATATAGACGTTTGTAAAAGATATAATATCAATTACATGGAAGTAAGCGATGGTTCTATCACTATCCCGCACGCTGAGAAATGCGGTTATATCGAAAAGCTTACAAAATATGGAACTGTCTTAAGTGAAGTAGGAAGCAAAGATGCAGAACATATCATTCCGCCGTATAAATGGATAGAGTTGATGCGGGCCGAGCTTAACGCCGGCGCTTCTTATGTAATCGCTGAAGCAAGAGAAGCCGGTAATGTGGGAATTTATCGTGGCAGCGGCGAGGTTCGTGAAGGCCTTGTACAGGAAATTCTTACACAAATTCCCGGCGAAAAAATAATTTGGGAAGCTCCTCAAAAAGCACAGCAGCTATATTTTCTTGAATTGCTCGGCTGTAATGCAAACCTTGGCAATATCGCGCCTTCAGAAGTAATTTCTTTAGAAGCAATGCGGCTGGGTCTTAGAGGCGACAGCTTTAGCCTGTTTCTCAACAAATCACAGCAATAATGCGCGAATACGGATTAATAGGTTTTCCGCTTTCTCATTCTTTTTCCCAGAGATATTTCACAGAAAAATTTTCGCGGGAGAACATAAATGACACTGTTTTCTTAAATTTTTCCATACCAAAGATTGAAGATGTTGCCGTTATATTCTCTGATCACCCGCAATTAAAAGGGCTGGCTGTAACCATTCCCTATAAAAAATCCGTTATCAAATATCTTGATGAAACAGATGAGGTAGTTAAAGAAATATCAGCCTGCAATTGCGTTAAAATAGATGCACATGCAAAAACCGGCTATAACACGGATGTGATTGGCTTTGAAAGATCATTCGCAAAGAATTTAAAACCTCATCATACAAAAGGGCTTGTGTTGGGCACAGGTGGTGCAGCTTCGGCGGTAAAATTTGTGCTGCAAAAAATTGGAATTGAATACCTGGTTGTTTCAAGAACGGCTTCCGAAAAAACGATATCCTATAACGATATCACATCTGAAATGTTAAGCGAGCACCCCGTCATAATTAATTGTACGCCTCTCGGAACTTATCCAAATATACAGGATGCGCCGCCTCTCCCTTATCGTTTCTTAAATGCCTCTCATTATCTTTTTGATCTGGTTTATAACCCGCTTGTCACCAAATTTTTGCAATATGGTAAAAACGTGAATTGCACCATTCAAAATGGGTATGAAATGCTTGTTATTCAGGCAGAAGAAAACTGGAAAATCTGGAACAGTTAGGAAAGGATCACATATTATTTTTTGCTTAATTGAAAGAGTTATTAAAAAAATTTTTGTGGTGACAATAATTTAATATTATTGCAGCTTGCGAAAAGCGAATTAAAGTCGAAAAATGCCTAAAAAACAATTGTTTACTCTTGAATATCCTGTTAGATGTTCGCCAGCTATTTTGTATGGATTTTTATCTACTCCGGCAGGCCTGGGGGAATGGTTCGCAGATAAAGTTGATGAACGGGACAATGTTTTCATTTTTTCATGGAATGGCTCTATTGAAAAAGCTGAGATGGTTGACTCTGAGTTGGATAAATTTGTACGTTTTCATTGGCTAACTGCGCCTAAAGACGAATATTTCGAATTTAAAATAGAAAAGACCGAAATTACCAACCAGACAATCCTGGTCATAAAAGACTTTGCAGAAAAAGGTGACATTAAAGACCAGACCCAACTTTGGGAGTACCAGGTAAAAGAATTATTCCATCGCTTAGGTAATTAATACATTAGTTGTAACAGGTTTTCATAATTGCTTTCATAAAATGCAATAGCATTATTCCATTCGGATAAAGGATGTTGCTTTGCTATTTTGATGAACGGTTTATTCAGTATTGTTTCTATTGAATCAATTGCTTTTAACGACTGGTAATTTGATTCTTCAAAATGGTGTTCCCACGGCGCATCATTTATGCAAATAAAATAACCTGTGTTTATTTCATTGCTCAAATTCATTTCAATTTTATTTCTGTAAGCCTGCAAAAATCTGCCTCCTAGTTGCAACGTGATGCTAAAGTAATTACCCCACCAGAAAAAACTCCTGATCGCGAAAACATCCTCTTTTAAAAAAACTCTCGGGTAATCCAGCATTACATAAGGAAGGTTTAAATAATTTTCTCCTTTATAAATTTTTGGAGTGGATGATAATGCTTCAGAGGGTAAAACCACTTTATTGTTCAAAAGCTGGCTTTTATAGTCTTCACTTAGTAATCCAAACAGCGTATATACTTTTTCAATAATTCTATTCTTTGTTAAAATAAATTCGCTGTTGATTACGAGCTCTGATTCATTTTTTGAAAGCTCTACATTTGTACCGGGCATACTAATATTTTAAAGCCATTGCAAAGTGATTAAAAAACTCGATAAACTTATCATTAAAGCATTTATCGGTCCTTTTATTGCCACCTTCCTTATCTCTCTTTTTGTATTGGTGATGCAATTTTTCTGGCTTTATATCGATGATCTTGTTGGCAAGGGATTGGATGTGCTTACGATTTTCAGGTTGATAGGTTATGTTGCTGCAACGGCTGTTCCGCTTGCGCTGCCGCTTTCACTCCTGCTTTCATCTATAATGACGTTTGGCAACCTGGGTGAAAGTTTTGAATTGGTTGCGATCAAATCATCCGGCATTCCCTTGTTACGTTTTATGATGCCTTTGTTGATCGTTGCCTTTTTTGTAAGCGGCATTGCCTTTTTGTTCGCCAATAATATTATCCCTGTTGCCAACCTCAAGCTGAATGCATTAAAATATGACATCATCGTTACAAAGCCGGCCCTTGATATTAAGGAAGGAGTGTTTTATGATAAGATAGAGGGCTACGTAATTAAAGTAGGAAAAAAAGATAAAGATGACAGTACCATACGTAACGTGGTGATTTATGAAAAAACTTATGGCCCGCAGGATAATTTTTTGGTGGCAAAGACCGGCGTAATGAAAGTCACTCCCGACAAGCGCTTCCTGGAATTTACTTTGCGCGATGGATGGAATTACCAGGAAAACGGAAATCGTTTCAGCACGAATTCTGATTTTATACGCCTCGGTTTTAAGGAATATAAAAAAGACCTTGACCTAAGCAGCTTCCAGATGAACCGCACAGAGGACAGCTTATTTAAATGGGATCCCAAAATGCTTACAGTGCACCAGCTAAATCTTTCCATCGATTCGATCGGCCGGTTAAGGGCGGCAAATATTGCCCGTTTAAAAACTCAGGTGCAACCACCCCTGATGTTTTATAAGTATAAAGACAGTACCTGGTCATTGCCTGATTCATTAAAAAATAAAGCGGTGAAATCAATGTACGATATCATCCCCGACTCAATGCTGGCTACGAGTTATGAAAAAGCTATTAGTACAATAAATTCAATAAAAGGATTTATTGATATTGCTCAAAGTGAATATAGCTCAACGGAAGAGTTATTACGTAAGAACCGCGTTGAATGGAATCGTAAATTCAGCTTGTCTTTTGCGTGCATCGTTTTGTTTATGATCGGTGCTCCGCTTGGTTCTATCATTCGCAAAGGGGGCCTTGGCTCACCACTTGTTTTCGCAGTGGTGTTTTTTGTTTTATTTCATTTGCTGAACACTTTTGGCGAAAAATTTGCAAAGCAGGGTGTTACTAATGTGGCTGCCGGTATGTGGCTTTCTACATTTATATTAGTGCCCATAGGCGTTTTTCTGACTTCGAAAGCAATGCGGGATTCACAGTTGTTTAATCAGGAGTTCTACTTCAGGTTTTTCAAAAAAATGAAAACAATCTTTCCGTTTAAGCGCAACGCTGAAGTAATAGAAGCAGGTAGTTGATATTTATTTAACCTATATTTTTAATTCACAAAAAATCTTGTTTATGAAATTTAATAACCACACAAGCCGTAGAAGTTTTATTAAAACCGGTGGAAAAGCAACCCTTGCTGCAGGATTATCAGCTTCTGTATTATCAACATTTGGAAAAGATATAGAACAGGGCTCATATCATTTTCAGGGGGAAAACACGCCCTTCACGCAAACCCCTTTGCCCTATGACTATAAAGCGCTTGAACCCTCGATCGATGCAATGACAATGGAAATACATTATACCAAACATGCAGCTGCTTATGCAAAAAACCTGGCAGATGCGTGCACAGCGGAAAATGTAAATACACAAAGCACATCGCTGGAATCAGTGCTTGCGTCGGTATCAAAATATTCGGCAAAAATGCGCAACAATGCAGGCGGCCATTATAATCATGAGTTGTTTTGGAAAATCATGTCAGCGCCATCGGCTGCCAACGCACCTTCCGGTAAGCTTGCTGAAATGATAACCAGGGATTTTAATTCTGCAGATGCTTTCAAAACACAGTTCACCGATGCAGGTAAGAACCGTTTTGGCAGTGGATGGGCATGGCTTGTTTATACTAACGATAAAAAACTGGTTATCGGCTCAACACCCAACCAGGACAATCCTTTAATGGATATAAGCGAATTAAAAGGCTTTCCTGTGATGGGCCTCGATGTGTGGGAACATGCATATTATTTAAAGTATCAGAATAAGCGCCCCGATTATATTAATGCCTGGTGGAATGTTGTTAACTGGAATTATATCCAGCAGCGTTTTGAAGCCAATATTTAATTGTCCTTATAACATTGGCCATTGCAAACAGCACAGCAAAACTTTAAAGTTCAAAAATGGATCACAGCTTTGTCTGTGATTCTTTTTGCTGTAAAAATTATAGCTTATTATTTTACACATTCACTCGCCATACTTTCTGATGCGCTGGAAAGTATTGTAAACGTAGTCGCCGGGTTTATAGGCTTGTACAGTTTGTATGTTGCTGCAAAACCAAAAGACATTGAACATCCCTACGGACACGGAAAAGCAGAATTTATTTCTGCAGCGGCTGAAGGCGCCCTTATTGTAGCTTCAGGGTTGCTTATTTTATACGAAGCAGTTGAAAATTTTATAGAAGCCAAACCAATAGAGAAACTCGATACTGGCTTATGGCTGATCGCTGCGACCGCAATATTTAATTTTGTCGCCGGTTTATTCTGTATAAATATTGGCAAAAGGAACAATTCATTGGCTTTACAGGCCAGTGGCAAACACCTGGTTGTTGATACATATTCAACACTTGCCATCATTGCAACACTCGTAATTATTTTATTTACAAAGTTTTTCTGGCTTGATAAGGTTGCCGCATGCTTAATTGCCGTGGTTATTATTTTTAATGGCTACAGGATCATTCGTAAATCGCTGGCAGGTATAATGGACGAAGCGGATATGAAACTGCTTGAACGGATGGTACGGTTACTGAATGAAAACCGCCGGCCGAACTGGATTGACATACATAACCTGCGCATTATTAAATATGGAACTGTTTTGCATGTCGATTGTCACCTTACCGTTCCCTTTTATTTAAATGTATTGGAAGCGCATGATGAAGTGGATGCATTGCGCAGTCTACTGATCTCTGAATTTGGCGATGCTATGGAAATGTTTGTGCATACGGATGGGACTTATCCTGTGAGCTGCCCGATTGTATTTAATAAAAATGGCAAGGCGGAGATACCGGGGTTAAATGAAAACAAAGAATGGACAATTGAGAATATAATGAATAATGAACGCTACGGCAAGGCTGAAATAAAAACCGATCTCATTTCTCCTGCTTAAACTTTATTAATATAATCTTATTACAAGCGCTTTTACATTCGCATTTATGAAACAGTTTTTTGTGATTTTGTTTTTGCTGATTTTTTCGACTTCAATACCAGCTCAAAATAATATTAATCATACGCGAATAAGTATAATTACCTGTGGGCCGGGAGATGAATTATATTCTTTGTTCGGGCACACTGCATTGCGCATAATTGACAGTACTGCTCATCAAGACGTAGTATATAACTGGGGTGGATTTACATTCGACCCGCCAATTTTTTACCTGAAGTTTATGAGGGGTAAGCTTTTGTATTACTCGTTCGCTGATAACTTCCCGGATTTCATGGCTGAATATGTTTATGAACATCGCAGTGTTTATGAACAGGTGTTGGATCTTGACAGCGCCTCGAAACAAAAAGTCCTGGATGCTGTAATGTATAACACGGAAGGAGATAACCGTTTTTATAAATACGATTTTTTATTGGATAACTGTACTACAAGGGTCAGGAATATAGTGTTTGAAAATAATAAAGACGCGATCATTAAAAGCAAAATCGTTCCGGACAAAACTACTTCCAGGGATATGATACATTATTATCTTGAACGCGGAAGCAAACCCTGGACAGAATTGGGCATTGATATTCTTTTGGGCGGCCGTGTTGACAGGACAGTTTCCAACAATGAGGCGATGTTTATGCCGGAGTTTTTAATGAAAGGCCTTGCCGAAGCAAATAAACAAGACACAGCTTTTGTAAAAAACACCAGAATTTTATCGCAGGAAGAAGCTCAACAAACTAATTCCGGCAAATTTTTACCGTTAATTATTCTCACAATTATTTCTATGGTTGTTTTTATTATTTCAAGGTCAAAAGCGGCGTGGGCAAAAGTCTTAACTAGCTTTGTAGACGCATTGCTCTTATATGTTACCGGTTTAATTGGAATACTATTGTTGTTTATGTGGTTTGGTACAGATCATACGGTTTGCGAAAATAATTTTAATCTTGCCTGGACTTTACCGTTTAATTTGCCGGTGGCTTTTTTCCTTACGAAAAAACCGGGTTGGCTAAGCAACTATTTTTTTATAGCCGTCGTTATTACAGCAGTATTGTTAGCTGCCTGGTTCTGGCTGCCGCAGCAAATGAACATAGCTTTGCTGCCTGTTGTAATTTTATTATTGAACCGTTACGTAAACCTGGCCAATAAATACCGGCGTATTGCTTAATGAAAAAACATATTCAATACAAAAATTCTTTACTTGTATATCATGTATATGGCAGCGGCATTCCTGTAGTATTATTACACGGTTTTGGCGAAACAAATTCCATCTGGAAAAACCAAACAGCGTATTTAAAAAGTAATTGCAGGCTAATCATTCCTGATTTGCCTGGTTCCGGTGAATCTGAATTGCCCGGTATAACCGGCAAGAACCTGGAGATGGGGATGCTTGCTGAAGGTGTTCTCGCAATTTTAAGCAATGAAGAGATTAAGCAATGCATTATGCTGGGGCATAGCATGGGCGGTTATGTTACGTTGGCTTTTGCGGGAAAATACCCGGAGAAATTAAAAGCGTTTGGCTTTGTTCATTCGACAGCTTTTGCTGATAGCGATGCAAAAAAGCAGGACCGTGCGAAAGGAATTGAAGCGATAAATTTAAACGGCAGTCATGCCTTTTTAAAAAATATGCTTCCGGGGTTATTTGCTGAAGAATTCAAAAAAAGAAACCCGGCAGCAATTGATACACTAATTGAACAAGGCCGCCATTTCAAAGAAACAAGCTTACAGCAGTATTACCACGCTATGATGGAAAGGCCGGATACAACCGGCTTACTTAAGAACGGTAAACTGCCTGTTTTATTTGTTATGGGTACTGAGGACCGGGCGGCGCCTTTAAATGACCTGCTGAAACAGGCGCATCTTCCTGAAATTGCATACATTCACATAATTCCGGGCGTGGCCCATATGGGTATGCTGGAGGCGCCGGAAAAATTAAATGGTATATTGAAGAGTTTTATAAATGCATTTGATTAAACTTTTAGTCCGTTCATTGTTGGTGGTGCTGGTTTTTATTTTATCAGTACAATATACCTATGCGGATCATCTTAAAGGTGGATGGATAAAATATACATACCTGGGTGAATCATCCGGTAATGTAAATTATAAGATCTCTTTTTATCAATATTCAGATTGCAGTGAGCCCGAAAAAGTTGATAACGCCATATATCTTGCTATATACGATGCAGGAACGCTCAAAGAATATACTGTTAATTTTGTGTCAATGTCCAGCCTGGTTAGAGAACAAAAAAGTGATTTTGGGCCTTGCTTTCAAAATCCCCCTGCGATATGCTATCTGGTAGCTGAATACACAACAAATATTGGGATACCCAAAAACACTGAAGGGTATATACTTACAGTTCAGCGTTGCTGCAGGATAGCGGGAATAGCGAATGTGCCTAATGCTAACGTAACAGGTTTAACTTATACAATTACTATCCCGGGCGGAAATGCCAGCAACAATAATAGCCCTGTTTTTGATTTTAACGACGCGAATGCCATTTGCGTCAGTTCGCCTTTTTCGTTTGATTTTTCCGCCAAGGATATTGATGGTGATTCATTGGTTTATTCTTTGTGCAACGGTTTAACCGGCGGAACACAGTTTGATCCTGTAGTAGAAAATCCGGGCCCGCCTCCTTATTTAAGTATTCCATATACAAGTCCCTATAATGGCCAGCAGCCACTGGGTCCGGACGCATCTATTAATCCAAAAACAGGTATGTTTTATGGAGTCGCCCCTTCAAAATTGGGCACGTATGTAGCGGCTGTGTGCGTAGATGAATACAGGAAAGGGGTTTTTATCAGCCATACGCGAAAAGAATTACACTTGGATGTATCCAATTGCAAAATTGGTGGAGCGGCACTGGATTCTTTTTATATGGCCTGCGATAGTTACAGTTTTACATTTACAAATAAAGCAGGTGTAAATCCCGATTATTCGTATTATTGGGATTTTGGGGTACCTGGCGTAACAACTGATACCTCAACACTTGCACATCCAACATTTACCTATCCTGATACAGGTGTCTATCGTGTACGGTTAAAAGCAAAAAATAATGCAGGGTGCGAAGACTCTGCTAAAACGGAAATAAGGGTTTATCCTGGCTTTACTGCAGGCTTTTCGGTTGCGGGAAGCTGTATTAAAAATCCATATAGTTTTACTGATCTTACTACAACCAAATACGGATTTGTGAATTCGTGGTCATGGTTTTTTAATGAACCGGAAAAACCGGATGATACCGCTCAAAATCCTGTTTACACTTTTATCGATACAGGACAAAAAAACATAACATTGATTGCTACCAACTCAAAGGGTTGTATAGATACGGCTGAAAAAATCCTGAGTGTAAGTTATGGCCCTGACCTGCATTTGAATTTTATGGATACGCTTATTTGCAGTATTGATACATTACAGCTAAAATCTTCCTCTTCAGTGCCCGGGGCGGTTTTTGACTGGTCGCCTTCCTATAACATCCTGTCTGCAAATACAAACCAGCCGCTTGTCTTTCCTAAAACAACTACAACATACAATGTGTCCGTAACCTATAAAGGTTGCGTTACGAACGATTCTGTAAAAGTGCATGTTATAGATGACGTGTCATTGATTATGCCACAGGATACTACAATTTGTGAAACAGACAATATTCAACTGGTGCCTTCTACCAACGGGCTGTATTTTACCTGGTCTCCGCCAGATGGCTTAAGCGATGCAAAGCAGGCGAACCCATTAGCAGGCCCTTTGACCAACACTGACTATAAGGTGGTTGTATCAGTAGGGAAATGCGTCGCCACTGACGACATACATATAAATGTTGTGCCTTACCCCGGTGCAAATGCAGGCAGCGATATTGCCCTTTGCTTTGGTAAAACATCTCAACTGAATGCTGCCATTAAGGGAAGTTCTTTTTACTGGACACCAACCACCGGCTTGCTTGATCCGAATAGTTTGTCAACCGTTGTGGGCCCTCAGTCAACCACACAGTATGTGTTGCATGTATTGGATACATTAGGATGCCCCAAGCCCTCGGCAGATTCCATTCTTGTAAAAGTTATTCCTAAAGTCAAAGCATTTGCAGGCAACGACACAATAGTGGTAAGAGAGCAGTCTTTACAGCTAAATGCTACCGGCGGAACGAATTATCACTGGACACCTGCATTTAATTTAACTGATCCCAATATCCCGAATCCTGTTGTCACATTCCTGGAAGCTCCTGACACGTTGTTATACTCGGTAAAAGTTAGTACACCGGAAGGTTGTTCGGCAACCGACAGCATTAGAATATTTGTATTTGAAACCGGGCCACAGGTTTTTGTTCCAACTGCATTTACGCCAAATGGAGACGGTAAAAATGATCTGTATCGCACAACGGTTGCAGGCATGAAGCAATTTCTTTACTTCAGAGTGTATAACCGTTGGGGACAATTACTATTCAGCACATCAGAAGCCAATAAAGGCTGGGATGGCACGTATAATGGTAAAAAACAGGAAAGCGGCACCTATGTTTACAGCATCCAGGCAATTGATTATAATAACAAATCTTATTTTAAAAAGGGAACATTTGTGTTGATACGGTAGTACAATTTTGTTCTGCATTAACACTCAATGCTGATAAATCTCCATGTGTTAAAGGATACAATATGTTGCCCACATATCCCTCCCTGCCTCTGGAACCATAAGAAATTAAATTTCCTCTAACAGTTATTCGGCTCAACTCACATAAGTAATTCTTTTAATTTTCGTTAATGGAATAATCTTTGAATTAAACCTACCGCATGAGACGAATAATATTGTTTCTTTTTCTATCAATTTGCTCATTGGTTATTTCATCTTGCGATACGCTCACACAAAAAAGATTTGAATTTTTCTATTATCCCTCGAAAAATATTTATTATGATGTAGCAGGGAAATTCTATTTATATTCTTTGGATGGCGGCAGCCACTGGGATTCAGTTAAAGCTATATCCACTGCGGAACCGGCGACGCTCGGCAACAAAGAGATTATTTACAGTCCAACTCCTGCCATATGGCTGCAAAATGATGATCATGTAAAACAATATAATGCCCATGTAATACATATTGCAGGCATCGATACAGGCCTCTCAAACAAGGAGCTTGTTGCAGAACGTAAAGCAAAGAAAGTGAGGATGGCGGCAAACATGGAAACCACCAAAGAACCTGAAAAAAAACCGGGCTTTTTCAAACGACTTTTCGGCAAAAAAGATAAATGATCTCAATGAAAACAAAAACATCTTTCTGGCAGCGTATGGGCTTTCATGAATGGTTTTTAAAACGTGAGGCAGGCGTTTCTGTACAGCATGCGCCACCGCTAACGCCGGATAATATTTATAAATACATTGTTCAGAAATTCGAAGAATCGATTGGGGAATTATCCTTTGCGAGCCGTATTGTTTTTTATCATGAATACATAGTCTGTTTTAATGAGGTGGATTACAATCACTTCACCGAAAACAAAAAAGGTATTTTCGGCCTCATTGTCCAGGAATCTGTAAAACGATTTTATAACATTCTTCAGCAATATCGCGAGGAGGGGAAAGTTGTAGCGCCTTCAGCGAGTAAATGGGTGTTCCGTTTTGCGGCGCATCCCGAATATTTACGCGGTGATAAAAGCGTGATCGGTAAATTAATGCCGGGCAGTATCCGGCAAAAAAAAGAAAATCTTCGCATCACTTTTATTCCAAGGCAAACAGGTATTGCAGAAACATTTGATATAAATCCTGAATTGCTGGAAGGATTTATCTTTTATAGCGAAGGATATTATGAAATTGCTTATGACACTTCATTTTCATTAAATGATAAAGCCATCAATAACGGCGATAGCAACATACTGGCAAGGTTTGAAACCATTGTGCCTGACAAAGAATTTGCCGGTAAAAAGATCGAGTACATCATGAGAGAAAAAGAAATTTTTATTTCGGGAAAAGATGAAACAAAAGATAACGCTGACATTTTCCGCATCCCCTCAGATTGGGTAAATACGCCGCACCTGCGTATAAGGTATAATAATGATGATAATAAATTTTACCTCGCTTCTTTCGGAGAAAAAACTTTGGTAAATGAAATTGATGTTTTGGCAAGTGATATCAAGAATCCTTCATGGATCCATCTGCCGCTTAATTCGCGTATTGTGCTGAATGGCATTGTTGGAGTGAATATTTTTAAATCGTAATGAATGTTAAATATCATCCTGTCTGCATCGCTTTTTATTGTTTGCCTGTTGTTGCTGGCAGCCAATTTCAGGGATGTAAAAAAAACGCACAAAAGAAATGGCTGAAAATTTTTATGGTTCAACAGATACGGGTAAAATGCGCGATAACAATGAAGATAATTTTATTGCGCAGCATGTTGTACGGGGAAAATATATCGCCGGTTGCGTGATAGATGGGGTGGGTGGTTACGAAGGCGGTGAAATTGCGGCAGCTATAGCCCGTACGGCGATTTTAAATGCAATTAAAAAAACTTCAAATGATATAATTGATACACTAAAGAAGGCCTTAGGTGAAGCTAATGAAAAAATATTTGATAAGAAACGCACCAGCGGCGAGCATCCGCAAATGGCCTGCGTACTTACCATTGCGTTGGCTGATATCAATGAAAATAAATTTTATTACGCCCATGTTGGCGATACAAGACTCTATCTCTTCCGCGATCATTCGCTGGTAAAAGTTACACATGATCACTCCTTTGTCGGTTTCCTGGAAGATAGCGGCCGCCTGTCAGAAGAAGCGGCCATGAAACACCCGAAGCGTAATGAAATAAATAAGGCATTAGGGTTTCATGAAGGAAAATTTTTAGAACCTGACTATGTTGAAACGGGTGAGTCACCCTTTCTGCCCGGCGATATGTTGCTTTTATGCAGCGACGGTTTATCAGACATGCTCGACAGCAAAAAAATTATTGGCATTATAAGTTCCAACGGCAGCGTAAAAGAAAAATGCAGGGAACTTATTAATGCCGCCAACCTTGCCGGCGGAAAGGATAATATTACCGTTGTGTTGATACAAAACGATAAACCGCCCGTGCAACAGGAAGCAACAAAACCTTTGAGCATAAAAAAAAACGAAATACCGGGGATCGTAGCACAACCGAAAAAAATTATACATGAAAATAATGTGCACCGGGAAAAAGGAAGTGGTGCAAAGAGCATTCGTTTACTGGCAGCGCTGTGCCTGCTGTCTTTAGCAATATTAGCATGGTTTGTTTTTAATGGTGATCGCAGCGATAAAGACAAAAAAGAGCTTATCAGGAATGCAGGAGCTATCATCCGGAATGCGCAGGTTAAGAGATTGTCAGATAGCATCAGTAACAACGCGATTAAAAAAATATCGCTGGCAAGCATTTTTGGTAATGCCAGGTCAGTTCCTGTTAACGATTCAATGATTATTAAACAAGACTCTTTACATATAATTGGTAACGGTATAACATTGATGCGGGATTCTGTTTATAACGGCGCTGCATTTATTTTCTTTCCTGAATGCAAATATGTTTTATTAGACAGCATAACATTTGAAAATTTCAATACGGCCATAGTGGTGCGAAACGCCGCAATACATTTAAAAAATGTACGCTTTAAGAATTGTACAATTCCTGTTGCATACGCGATGAAATTACCTGGCGATAGCAGTTTGTCCGGTGTTATTTCGAATAGCACGCTCCTGAAAATTGATTCAGCTAAAACCATTATTAAAACAAAATGAACACAGCAGGCAATCAAATAATTAACAGGAATACAGAAAGGATTTTTTTGCTGCTGATCAGCGCTGTAATGGCTGTTTTATTTTATAAGATGTATCTCGTGTTGAATGCTGATTTCACCGATGTTTCTTCGCGTTTAAAGGACGGCACGATGATCAATCTCAACGATGCGCATCCTGCACAGAATATGAAAGCACTGTTGCAGAAAGGCCGTTATTTCCGCGATGAAAAAGATATTGATCTTATCAGCATTGCATTTGAAAAGGCAAGACTTGCCGATAGTTCTTCTATCAATAATATTGGCGATCTCAATAAAAGACAATACAGTATTAACGCGACTACGGCTTTGCCGGAAGGCGGTGAATCTTTCAGAAAAAGAATAAAAGCAGAGAGGGCCGCCCTGGGTTTTACAAATGATGACAGCGTAGTATTTACGTTGCAGAAAAAAGATCCTGCGAAAATTACTTCAGCGATCGACCTGGAAATGGGAATGCACTCCATAAGTGGTTCAATAAAAGCCGGAGGCGTTCCTGTTCCGAATGTAATTGTCCGCGCACAGTTGATATTACCGCAGGACAGTTTATATAGCAACAATGTGGAAGAAATTGAAAACCGTGTAGAAGAAAACAAGGCTACTGTAAAAAAGATTTACGCATTGGATTCTTCGCACAACGTTCAATTGCAATCCTTAACAGCCTGGGTGCAAACAGATGCACAAGGGAATTTTTATTTTAAAAACCTACCGGATGACAAGACCTATGAAGTGCTTCCGTTGCAAACAGATTATACATTCGGCCGTTCGCAGGGTATAGAAAAATTAGATCATGATGCCAGCTTTAATTTTCGCCGTTCTCCCCACCAGCTAAAGCTTTTTTCAACAAAAGATTTCAGCTCTCTTAAAAAAGAAAAGGCATTCATCGTAAGAATGCCTGAAGACGTGATGCAGTGGTTCTGGACAATCGTTATTGGCTTTTTCACAGGATTTATCCTGCTTCATACCATAATGAGTATCTGGTTTAAAAATGCCGACCAGTTACTTCTGCCGGTGGTAATGATCATAACAGGGTTGTCATTTATCACATTGTTAAGCCTGCAGGATCCGCTCCGGGATTGGTTCTTAGCCAGGAATACGTTTTCTTATTTCATTGCCGGTATTATCGGTATGATTCTCTTATTATTCTTCGATCTGAAGCGTTTTACTACAGACTCAAATTTGTATCGCTTATTTTTCTTCAATAAGATGAAGCTCGCTTCAAACGGTTGGCCATGGGCAGTAATTGCAACCGGTTTATTAGCGTTGACGATTTTATTTGGCACAGGCCCTGAAGGAAGCGGCGTAAAGGTTAATCTTTTTGGTTTTCAGCCCAGCGAAATAGTAAAATTTGTCATCATCATTTTTCTTGCAGGCTTTTTTGCAACCAATGAAAAATTTATTTCATCCTATAACGCCTGGACGAAACGCAGCAATTTTTTTGCATTCGCCTTAATAGCGATCCTTGCAACAATTTTTCTTTTTTTGATACTGGGTGATCTTGGCCCTGCAATGGTTTGCTGTTTCACTTTTATTATTCTTTTCTCTTTTTCCCGCGGCGATTTTATGCACATGGCAACGGCAGTTGTTTTTTATGTACTGGCTGTTTGGTTATTGCATGATGTATTTACTGCAACAATGGTTACGGCTATATTTTTTATAGTGTATTCTTTATTGGTGGTAAGAAAATTAAGTGAATCATCTGTAATGGCTTTGGTAGTGATCGCTGCATTTTTATTATTAGATAAAGTGCCGCTCATTGCACAATATTTTCCCGGGCCTATGCAACGATTGATCGACCGAAAAGCCATCTGGCAGGACCCGTGGAATAACGAAGTTTTTGGCGGCGACCAGGTAGCAAATGGTATCTGGGCAATGACAAGCGGAGGTGTTACAGGACAGGGCGCCGGCGAAGGTTTTGCCAAAACGATACCTGAAGCGCATACGGATATGATATTGCCTTCCATGGGAGAGGAGTTTGGACTTGCAGGTATCATCAGCGTATTTATCATCTTTCTAATTTATTTACATCGCTCCATCGTTATTGGCAGGCATACGGGAAGACCATTTCTTTTTTATGTAAGTGCGGGCATTGGCGTGGCCACGTTTATCCAGTTCTTATTAATTGCAGGCGGCTCTGTTGGCGCATTGCCCTTGTCCGGCGTGGCTTTACCTTTTATGAGTTATGGCGGCTCATCATTAATTATAAATATGCTTGCTGCAGGATTTTTATTATCGGTATCAACGGTACAGGGCTCGCCTGTCCAGATGAAATATATAGCACAACAGCAGGATAAAAATTTAGTGCCTGCCTTATTGGGAGCATGTGCGGGAATCATATTACTGGGTGTAAGTGTTTCAAAATATTTATTCAATAACACAAAGTGGATAGTGCAGCCTGCATTGGTGGCGGACAGGAGCGGGGCAAGAATGTTCAGTTATAATCCGCGCATTAATATTTTAATGAATAAGCTGCAGGCTGGAAATTTATTAGACCGGAATGGGCTTATTCTTGCAACAAGTCACCAGGATATGATCGATACACAACGTGATTCTTTACTGGCGTTAAATATTCCACAGGAAGATATTGATGCGATGTTCTACAAAAGATCAAACCGTTACTATCCTTTAGGCCGGCAGGTGTTTTTCTGGACAGGCGATGCCAATACCAATGTGTTTAATGGTGCATCCAACGGGTATTTTGCTGAATATCGTGAAGCTGCAGAAATGCGCGGTTTTCCCATCCCGGCAAACAGTTTTTCAGTTGGCGCAACACGATTCAGGGAACAACGTTTTCTGCCGCAGACCTCCATTGAAATGAGTGTGGAAAAAAAAGATTACAGCGCATTGACGCCTTTGTTAATTGCCGGCATTAACAGTACCGCGGTGGATTCTTTCAAGCGAAGAGATCGCGATGTGCAGTTAACCTTAGATGCCGCTTTACAAACAAGAATACAGCAATCATTACAATCAGATGATTCATTGATGAACAACCGCATTTCCGTGGTAGTGATGGAAGATAAAACAGGCGATGTGCTGGCTTCAGCCAATTATCCTTTGCCGCCCGTAAATGATTGGGATATGCTGAACCTTACGCCACAGGAACAAAACAGGTTGTCTGGCTGGATAACAGATAATGATCTGGGGTTTACCATTGCCACGCAGCCGGGTTCAACAGCGAAACTGGTCACAGCTTTGGCCGCATTTAATAAATTAGGTATTGATGCCGCTAAGAAAGTTATTGTTGTTCATCCTGAAGACCTGATCCGCACCAAAGGCATAGAGCCTGATGAGGCCGGCAATATTAGCATTGAGCGCGCTATCATCAAATCTAATAACTCGTTCTTTATACGATTGGCAAATGAGAGCCAGTTACAGGAGTACATGGGCGACCTGTATTTAAAATCAGGCATGTTCCTGCATGGTGTTGGCGGTTATTATTATGATTATGATGCGAATAATGTTCAGCAGCAAAATGACTGGAAAGAGTTGTGGCGTAAAACGGAATTCACCAGCATTAAAAGTTATAATCCTAACAACATAAAAAGAACACGCGGCAGGGGCATTTCAGGCATGTCCTGGGGGCAGGGCGAACTGATAGCGACTCCTGCTGCTGTTGCCAGAATTGCATCAGGAATAGCTAATAAGGGCACCATGATGCAGAACCGTTATGTGCTAAGTGTAAATGGAAAAGCTACCGGGCTTGATAAAGGCATTCCCCTGGCAGGTGATTCTGCTTATGCAAAGCTGATGACAAAATATATGCTCGAACAAAGTGCGAGCAAGGTTTCTAAGTTGGGAATAAACGTTGCAGGTAAAACGGGCACACCCGAACGGATATTAAAGAATGAAAGGATCAACGACGGATGGTATGTTTTCTTTGCTCCCAAACCAGACAGCAGCGGGCACATTGTAGTTTGTATCCGCGTCGAGAATTGCCAGGGTTCGAGTGTTGCGGTTAAACTTGCGGGAAAGCATGTTGTTCCAATCTTATTACAAATGGGTTATATAAAAAGTTTTGGAAAAGATCAGTTATCAATCGGCAATAGCCAGCCCTTCACCACAAAACGTAAACAGTTGAATGAGGATGTACAATTAACAGCAGCAGGTCAACAGTAATTATTAAATCATTTACAAAAAAAATTATAAGCCATGTCCGGTTTTTTAAATGACAAAACATCTTCAAGAGATATTAAAACACTTAGGAGCGATATACTTGATTTTATCAAAGATCAACTTAAAAAAGCAGAAAGCGGGGAAGGGCAAAGCATAAAGGGATTGCAATTATATATTAACTGTGATGCAAAGGATAAGTTTGTGTATGAAAGTGCAGTATATGTAAACAGCCAGGATAAGTTTAAAGAAGAGGTGCAGAAAATAGCAGATGATTTTGCTATTGATCTTCCTGCAAGCTGGTCTTTGCAGGTTATATTTGATGAAGATGTGCCAGACGACGCGATCAGGTCTTCACAATTGCCGATAGCTTTATTTATACAAACCAAACAAAAACCGTCGGTTCATAAAATAGCAGTTGCTTACATGAAAGTTTTAAACGGAGAAACGGAGCAGTCTGTGTATGAGCTCCATTCGTCCAACAAAAAAATAAACATAGGCAGGGAAAAAAATGTGCAGGCGGAAGATGGTTATTTAAGGCAAAACCAGATTGTATTTTCAGGTGACACCAATAATAAAAGCAATCAATCTGTTAGCCGCAGGCATGCGCACATTGAATGGAATGCGGAGCTGGCAGCATTTTTCTTATATGCCGATGAAGGCGGTATTCCGCCGGGAAATAAAATAAAAATAAAACGGGAGAAGGGCCCTGAAGTGAGATTGATCACCACGGAGGTCGGGCATCATTTGAGAGAAGGCGACCAGGTTATTTTAGGCGCATCAGCCCTGTTGGAATTCAGCTATGTATTGAAAAATGATTAATAAAATAAAGTGAGGCTTAATTGAGTATGATAATACTTGGCAAAGAATAAAAATGTTACGAAATAAAGTTATATAGAATTTGAAAGCGGATTAAATAAAAGATAAACAAGGTTATAAGGTTAGAAATAGTTTGGGCATTGTTGTTACTAAGGTTATAAGGTTTTAAAGCCAGGTACTAATCAAACAACCTTATTACTTTAATAGCCTGAGAATGGTAAGATAAATAACCTTATTATTCATTGGTTCACAATTTATTTCTTATGCAGTATGAAGCTTTCCTGGTATGTGTGGCTATTATTATATGACTTGCAAATTGTTTCAACAAATTAATGAGTAAAGTTTTTACCATAACGCCGGGCCTGGAAAATATGGGCGCTCTCAGAACCGGGGGCCAGGGCTCTGTATATAAAGGCAGGCGCACCGGTGAAATTATTACGGCAATAAAATTATTGCCTACACCCATCTATAGCGAAACATCGGATGATAAAAATTTTACCCGCTTTCTAAATGAAGTTCAAAAGCTTAAAAAGGTAAATGAACAACCTAATCCCAATGTTGTAAAAATTCTGGCTTCAGGTATAACAGAAACAGGCAACTTCCCTTTTATCGAGATGGAATTTATTGAAGGGCCTGACCTGGAGGAATTATTAAGATACCCGCACGAGCCGGTATTCACTATAAAAGAATTTTTAAAAGTTGCCGAACAATTATCCGGGGCATTGGCGCATTGTCATCGTTTTAATGTAAAACATGGCGATATAAAAAGCAACAATGTAAAATTTAATGTACGTACCGGCAATTATGTGCTGCTTGATTTTGGGCTTGCTATCATGAGTGATGAAGACAGGAGGTCAAGCCTGCGGCATGCCGGCGCTATTGAGTTTATGGCGCCTGAACAGAATGAAGGCAAAATGCTTTTTGAAACAGATGTGTACAGTTTCGGAGTGGTTATGTTTGAGTTGCTTGCAGGCGTCGTGCCTTTCCCTTTAAAAGATAAAGGCGAAACTGCCCGCAATGCGGTGATGCTGGCACACATGGAAACATCACCGCCCAATCTTTTTACATTGCGGGGTAAGGCATTGCCCGAAAGCTGGAGCAGTGAGAAAAAGGAAAGTGAAATGCACCTGGCTGAGTGGGTCTTTGGTATGATATACCGTTGTTTGGAAAAAAGACCCGAGAACCGTTTTGCAAGCGGCATGGCTTTGCATGATTATATTACAAGAAACAGCGTGTTGTTTTCAGCAAAAGGTGAAACATCAGACGAGGTGAGGTTATTAAAACAGGAAAATAAAAGATTACTGGAACAAAACAGGAACCTGCAAATTGAATTACAGCAATTGCGTTCGGGCAAGAGAAACCTGGTAACAACAAAAAATGAAATTGATGGTGAGCAGGTGGTTGTGCCAAAGAAAAGCAGTGCGCCCAAAGCGTTTTTATGGATACTTGCCGGCTTGTTTGTTGCAGCCATTTTTGTTTATACGGTTGCATTTAATAATAACTATAAAAATGCAGGTTCGTTTCATAGCAATTCAATTACCGGCGATACAGCAAATACTTTAAGTGAAGCGGAGCAGCAGGTAGTAAATACGCGGTTGCAAAATGCAAGAGACCTGCTGCGCGACAATAAAAAAGAAGATGCGCTTGATATTTATGAGCAGTTATCGCAGCAAAATATTTCGCAGGCCATGTTTCAGTATGCAAACTTTGCACTTCAAAATAAAAATAGCAGGATAGACTGCAATAATGCTTTTGAATTGTTGGAAAAAGCCAGTAACAGAAATTATCTTCCCGCTAAAACCACGCTTGGATTTTTGTATGCGTTTGCCAATGATGAAAATTTATTGAAACAGCTTAATTATTATTCCCGCTGCGTGTTTCCCTTAAACATTTCAAAAGGTGCTCACCTGTTAATGGAAGCTACTTTACAAGGCGACGCAACAGCAGCACAATGGCTTGATAAATTAAATACCCGCCAGCAACAAAATCAATAAGTTAAAAATTTTATTACTACATATTGTTTTGCTCATTAAAGCAGCCTGAAAAGGATTAATTTATTAGATTTGGCGCAACTCAAAGTTGCGACCTGATGAATAAATTTTACAGATGGTTAATCCTACAATATATCTCAGATGGGAAGCAAAACAAATACTCATCCTATGAAATAGCAAAAGGCCAAAAACAGTTAGGGCAAAATATATTACGAAGCCTTAAGAATGGTTTCCTTATTATTCTGGGTATTCTTTGCGCTACGTTCGGGCTTGAAAGTTTTTTATTGCCAAACAATTTTATTGATGGTGGTGCAACAGGCATATCATTACTTATCGCCGAATTAAGCGGCATCTCGCTTTCCATCTTATTGATAGCAGTAAACATACCATTCATATTATTGGGATATCGGACAATCGGAAAAAAATTTGCTATCAAAACAATGCTTACCATCGGCGGGCTCGCCGCTGCTGTAGCGTTTATACATTTACCCGAGGTTACAAATGATAAATTGCTTGTTGCAGTTTTCGGAGGTTTCTTTCTTGGTGCAGGCATTGGCCTTTCCATACGCGGTGGCGCCGTGCTGGATGGCACAGAAGTGCTGGCTATTTTTCTAAGCAGGAAATTAAAAACATCTATTGGTGATATCATCATTATAATAAACGTGATCATATTTTCTTTTGCGGCTTACCTGCTTTCCATTGAAACAGCTTTATATTCTATGATAACTTATCTCGCTGCTTCCCGCACACTGGATTTTGTAGTAGAAGGTATTGAAGAATATATGGGGGTTACCATCATTTCTATTCATAATGAAAAGATCAAAAGGATGATCGTAAATGTGATGGGCCGGGGCGTGACGATTTATAGAGGCAGGGAAGGTTTTGGCAAGAGCGGCGAATCGAAAGACCGGGATATAATTTACACAGTCATAACAAGATTGGAACTAAGCAAGCTAATGGATGAAATTGACAGGATAGACGAAAAAGCTTTTATTGTAATGAATAGTGTAAAAGATACCAAAGGAGGCATTATAAAGAAGCGCCCGCTTAAGCATTGATTGTTTGTGCGCTGTTTTCTTAGAAATATTTGAATATATTTATATTGTCTATTTGCTACCTAAAACTGCACCATGAAAAAATTGATATTTTCAACGTTAATAACCACAACGTTAATTTTCGCAAAAGCGCAATCCGTTATTACAATACAACATGGTTCAACAACCTTGTTTGCAACTACTTTGGATTCGGCTATTATAAAAGCGCAAAATGGTGACTATATTTATTTACCGGGGGGATTAATAGCAACTTCTTCTACGACAATCACCATTAATAAAAATCTTAAAATATTTGGTGCCGGCTACCACCCGGACTCTTCTTCAGCAACAGGAATTACGCAAATACCTTCAAATATTCTATCTTTTGCTTCAGGTTCTGATAATAGTATGATAACCGGGATCCAGCTTAAAGAGATATATTTTTCAAATGCTTCAACCCTGACAAATATCACAATTACCCGCTGCAATTTTCAAGGTTTAGTGCAAGCTGCAAGCAATTTGACAAACATACTTGTAACAGAAAATGTGATAAAAGGAAGAATTAATGGTGCTGGCGTCGGAGGCAACTCAAATATATTATTTCAAAAAAATATCATTTACGATGATTTACTTAATTGTTGGAATTATTCGTTTACAAATAACATCTTTTTAAAACAGGATATAAGCGGATCATTTATTAGTGTTTGTGTTAATGATATATTTGAGAATAACGTTTTCATTAACCCGGGAGCATCATTTAATGGAGGATCAAATGCGAACAATACATTCAACAATAACCTCTTCGTCATAGATTCCGCAACCTTGTATTATACTAATGCCTCAGGTATTAATAATAACAATCTCTTCAATCAGAATCCGGCTAATATTTTTGTAAACCTTATACAAAACTCGCAATGGACCAGTAGCCAAAACTTTCATCTGCAACCCGGATCTGCAGGCAAAGGAAAAGGTAAGGATGGCACTGATATAGGAATTTACGGGAGCGCCGTTCCGTTTAAAGAAGGCGGGATTCCTTTAAATCCTCATATAAGAAACGCGACAATTGCTGCAACCACTAATGCAAACGGAAAGCTTTCCATAAATATTACTGTAACCGCACAGAACCAATAACCATAAAACCTATGAATGCGGGAACAAAAAAAATTGTTCTGATATTAAATGCTTTCGTCTTTAGCATTACCTCGTTTGCCCAATCTAAAATTAATCGTTATGAATATTGGTTGGACAATGATTTTAATAACAAAGTCTCTGCATCTGTTTCACCTAAAGCAAAGTTCAACATCACTACTGATATTGATGCCAGTTCTTTGAATGACGGCTTGCATGTATTCAATATAAGATTTAAGGATAACAATGGCAAATGGAGCTCAACCAGGTCGCAATACATAATTAAGGCGGCAGCACCAGGCAAATTAACAGCATACGAATATTGGTTCGATGATAAATATGGCCAGAAAACAAATGCAGGTATTAGCGGGACAAATACTTTAATATTAACACAAAAGATTAATACAAGTGACCTGAGTCCAGGCGGCCATCAATTTAGCATACGATTTAAAGACAGTACAGGGAAATGGAGCAATATAAAATCTCAGTATTTTTTTAAAGCATCGGAATCTGCCAAGATCAAAGAATATGAATATTGGTTTGATGACAACTACAACCAGAAAACCAATGCTAAAGTTTCAGGCACCGGTAATTTAATCGTAATAAAGAATTTGAGGGTAAATGAAGTGAGCACGGGGTATCACCGTTTTAACATCCGGTTTAAAGATGTGAACGAAACCTGGTCAGCTACAAAGAGTTCCTATTTTATAAAATTCAATGGGGATGGAACCAGTAACATCATTACAGGTATCCGGTATTGGTTTGATGCAGCCGACACGACGATAGTAAATATAACAATTGCTTCACCGCTAAATACGGTATTCATAAATGATTCTGTTGCTGCTTCGAATTTATCGGCTGGCTATCATACAATACATTACCAGGTAAAAGATATTTCACAGTTATGGAGCAATGTATATACCAGGCAATTCAGGAAAATTGGTGGGGCTTACCTGGAGACGATAACACCAAACAGAGGCGGGAATACAGGTTATGTAACAGCCAATATATATGGAGATGGATTTTATGAAGGCACTCAAGTGAAATTGGCGATGGGTAATGACACTATTGTTGTACCTGATAGCATGATGTATATCGTAAATGGCAATCAAATAGTTGCTACGCTAAACTTGTATTCTGCAAACATTGGTGATTATGATGTAATTGTTAGTATTCCAAACGATACTATATTGATTTCAAAAAAAGCGTTCCATGTTGAATCAGGCCAGCCTGTGGTTGTATATTCAAAAATTGTTGGTCCACTGAACGTGCGGTTAGGGCAGGAAAATACCTATACCTTAAGTTGTGAGAATGTAAGCAATATAAATGCAAATGGCAGCATGATATGGCTGGCGATACCTGATAATGTAGAGTATAAGATAGATTTTCAAATACTACATCCGGATAGTTCATCTTATTGGGATTCAATAACACCCTATATAACAGTTGACACATTATTTGGGCAAATAAAAAAATATAAAGTGTTCCCTTTAATAATTCCTATAATCAGTCCCAAAGAAAAATTGGATTTTACGTTTAGCCTGAAGCTCATAGCTAATGAACCATGTGAAATTCAAACTTGGTCAAGTGCTGTTACATTATATCAAAGCCCGATTAATGGACATGCTGTGTTATGTATATATGATTTGGTTACATTAATAGCAGGATTTACTCCGGCCGGTTGCATATCTGGATTTTTAGATTTAGGAATAAGGCCGATACTTGAATGTCATTACAAAGGAAAATGTGATCCAAAATCTCTTGGCAGTGTAGGCTACTCTATTATGAAAGCTTTGCTTGACTGTATTTCAGGTGAGAAAATTTTTACTTCTTACGTTCAGACAGAAAAAATACTACGCGCTTTATTAGCTGGAGAACAAGCTGCAGAAGGAGTTCCGGAACTTATTGACGAATGCCGTAAAAGCTTAAGGCCCAATGAACCTTCCAGTCATGCATATATCTTACCCGTTACCTCCATCGATCCCAATGAAAAATATGGCCCTATATCTTTAGATACCTTAAACAAATACGTATCCAATGCATCCGGCTTAAATTATGTTATTCAGTTTGAGAATGACTCATCTGCAACCGCACCTGCTCAAACTGTAAGAATTTATGATACATTGGATAAAAAAGTTTTTAATCCCGCAACTTTTCAATTAGGTAATGTAACGATTGGAGACACTACCGTAAGCTTTCGGAAAGGGGTGCAGGAAGATTCGGTTGACATCAACTTAGCTGCCCTGGGAACCTTTTTTACTTGCAGGGTCAAGGCTAAACTAATAGACTCTTCAAAGGTTATTTACTGGTATTTCCAAACTTTAAATTCATACACTTTAAAACCAGCCGCAGGTATTTTTGACGGCTTTCTTCCACCAAATACAGTTTCACCGAAAGGTATTGGGGAAGTCAGTTATTCAATAAAGGTTTATGACACGTTAAAATTAAAGACTGCTATAAAGAATAAAGCCCATATTTATTTTGATTACAATCCGGGCGTTTCCACGCAAACCTGGCAAAATAAATTGGATAACGCAAAACCTTTCAGCAAACTAAACACTTTACCTGCTATTACAAGCGATAGCATCTTTACAATTAGCTGGTCGGGTTCAGACAAAGGCTCTGGTATTCTTAATTATGATATCTATTATAAAGTGAATAATGGTAATTATGATATTTTATTAAGCAATACTTCAAATACGGCTTATTCATTTCATGGAAAGAAAGATTCAACTTATTCATTTTACAGTATTGCACGTGATTCGGCATTAAATATTGAAACCACTCCTTCGAAAGCGGATGCATCCACTACAATAAAATTGATTTCCGTTGCTGAAACACACATTAATGTAAAATGCAATGGCGGATCTACAGCAAGCATACAACTAAAAGTTACGGGTGCCAAATCACCCGTGCAATATTTGTGGTCGAATGGTGCGATAACTAAAAATATAAGCAGCATTCCTGCAGGTACATATTCTGTTATTATTACTGATGCTGCTGGAGCTACCGTAAAAGATACAATTCTGATCACACAACCAGCCGTGATAACTGTTAAAAAGAATAAGATTAACGAAACTTCGCAGGGGGCTCATGATGGCAGTGCAAAAGTTACTCCTTCAGGCGGCATACCGCCCTATACTTATTTGTGGAATACAGGTGCAACAACTCAGCAAATTTCAGGTTTAACCTCAGGTAAGTATAAGTGCACTGCTACTGATTCAAATGGATGTAAAAAAACAACCACTTTTACAATAATCAACACCGGTGGTTTTGGTGAATCCATAGATAATGGAACTCAAAACGCATATGATGATTGGTTTGCAGAAATAACGCCTAACCCAACATCGGGAATTTTTTCAATAAAGATTTATGGTTTAAGTAATGAAGTAAAAGTGTTTGTGGTTGATGGTTCAGGTAAAAAAGTTTTTTCTTCCCGTATAACTCATAAAAATGGTAGTAACGCGTCTGCCACAATAAATCTTTCGAAATTATCAGCAGGTCATTACTATATTGTTTTAGAAAATGAAGGCAGTACGAAGGGATACAAGCTGGAAATATATAAATAGAATTATAAGAAAATTTTGTTACTGCTCTGCTGAAAGAATTATCACGAAGTAATAATGGTTTCTACCACCTGGTCCTGAATATCCTGTTTTCTTGCCCGGCTATACATCACTCTTCTTCCGGTTAACAGTATGGTTAGTGCAGTTGAGGCACACAATGCCATTATCAACGCCATTGGTACAGCAGTACTGTTACTGAAAACGCTTACCATTGCTGAACTTAAAGTGCCGGTTGCCATTTGAATAGCGCCCAATAGTGCAGCTGCCGTTCCTGCATTTTTTTCAAATGGAACCAATGACAAGGCTGATGCATTTGGAAAGGTAAAACCCTGGCAACTCAGGAAACAAAAAATGCAGGCAATAATGCCAAAGGCATTCAACAGGTTCAGCAGTATTGCCACACACATTATTATAGCTGTAAGTGTTTGAAATATTAATGCAATCCGGATGATCTGGCTGCTTGAATATTTTCTAAGCAGCAGTGAATTTAACTGGCTTGCTGTGATCAAACCCATGGCGATGATCGCAAATATCCATCCGTATTGTTGTTCTGATATTTTATATAATTCCATGAATACATGAGGCGATCCTGCTATATAAGCATATAATCCTGCGGATGCAAAAGCACCTGTGAAAGCATATGTAGAGAACTGCGGATTTTTGATCACCGATAAAAAATTTTTTGTAATAGCTATTGGTTTAAGGGATAAACTCTTATCAGGCGGCCTTCCGCTTGGCAATGCAAGGTGCATGGTGCACAACAGGAAAACCGCTAATAAAAAAAGCACGACGAAAATATAATGCCATCCGAGATGTGTGGCGATAAAGCCTCCTGCCGTCGGCGCAATAATAGGCGATACCGCAATCACCAGCATCAGCAGTGAAAACACTTTCGCGATTTCATCAACCGGAAAAATATCCCTTACATATGCCCTTGCAGCTACCATGCCTGCACAACTGCCAATTCCTTCAAACAGCCGTAATATGATCAGGGTGTTAACAGAGCCGGCAAATACACAACCGGCAGATGCGATAAGATATAAAATTAAACCTGCATATAGAGGGGGCTTGCGGCCATACCGGTCGAGCAGCGGTCCATATAAAAATTGCCCGAAACATATGCCAATAAAAAAGCTTGATAAAGACAATGCGACCTCAGGCACTGTGGTGTGAAGATCTGCAGCTATCCCGGTAAAACCGGGCAGATACATATCAATAGAACATGGCCCGATCGCCGAGAGCAATCCAAGTATTAAAATCGTGAAAAATTTCTGCTTGCCTTTCAATGCAGTAGTGGAATTATACTGCAACAATAATTATAATTTGGCTTGGTTTATTGCAGTCATGCTTTTATTAATTCACCCTTTAGGAATTTTTTCCAGTCTTCAAGCATCTTGCCTTTAAGCACGCGTGGGAATTTGTGCTGGCCGCCAATCTTACCCAATGAACGCATGAACTGTATAAAAGTTTTCTCGGGTAGTACATCTAAAAAGATATCTTTTAAAGCGCTGGTTCGCTCCGTGGCATAGTCATCATTAAGTTGTTTTAAATAATCGTCTATTTTGTAGCGAAGCGCTTCCGCATTTACGGGATCATTACAGGCAACATACCAATGATGCGCAAACAAATTTTCAAAGGGTTCGCCGGCAACTGTAAATTCCGGGATGGAAATATTTAAATCACTGCTGGACAGTTCAATGGCTTTATTCATATTCTCCACGCTCAGGTGTTCACCAACAAGGCTTAAATAATGTTTGGTACGCCCTGTGATCACGATCTCACAACGCTTTTTATCAGTAAAGCGAATGGTATCACCGATTAAATAGCGCCAGGCGCCGGCACTGGTGCTTATTAAAATAGCATACTCTTTATTCTCTTCCACGTCGGCAACCGTAAATACCTGTGGCTTCTCTACCGGGTCGCCGTTTATATTGAAATTCTTATCATCAAATGGAATGAATTCATGAAAAATATGTTCATTGGTTACAAGGCGCATACCGCTTGCATTCGGCCTGTCCTGGTAAGCAAGAAAACCTTCGCTGGCCAGGTAGGTTTCAATATAGGTAAGCGGCTTAGCCAGCAATTTCTCAAAGCTTTTTTTATATGGCTGAAAACTTACGCCGCCATGCACATAAAAAGCAAGGTTCGGCCATATGTCGTGTATGCTTTTCAGGCGGTATTCTGCAATGATCATTTCCATGCACATCTGTATCCATGCAGGCACGCCGACAATAAAACCAATATCCCATTCGGGCGCTTTTCTTACAATTTCTTTTAGCTTGCGTGTCCAGTTGCGTTGACGGGCAATTTTTTTACCGGGTTTATAAAATGGCTGGAACCAAAAAGGAACTTTTTTGGCGGTAATGCCGCTAAGGTCTCCGGCATAATATCCACCGCCTTTTTGCAAAGCGGTACTTCCACCAAGCATCAGCCAACCTTTGCCAATGGAACGCACCGGGATATCGCTGTAATTGCGTAGCGACAGGGTCTGGCGGATCATCACCACACGATTCCCTTTGAGCAGGTCATTGGTTACCGGTATATATTTACTGGCGGCTTCGCTGGTACCACTGCTTAATGCATAATATTTTATGCGGCCGGGCCAGCAAACATCAGGAACACCCTGCAGGGTGCGGTGCCACCAGGCTTCATATATTTTATTGTAATTAAATAGAGGAACAAGTTCTTGGAATCTTTTTACCGGATCTTCCAGCAAAACGATCTCATCGAAACGGTATTGCTGTCCGAATTCTGTAAATCTTGCTTTATGTAAAAGTTTTTTCAGAACGCGTTGCTGCTGACGATTAATGTCGTTTTGCTGCAAGCCTAATCTGTTCAGTATTGTTTTAGGAAGCTTGATGTCAAATAATGCCATCAGTACTGATGTTAATAGTCAAAATTACGAAGCTAATCAATATGTATCTATCCTCAAATATATTTGAAGAGCGGATGCTGCAAAACTTGTTATTTAACGATTTCAGGTTTTGAGATTTTATGATTCATCAGCAAACAAATAAATAATACTTGTTATTATAAAACTTAATTGCCCATTAATTATTTGCAATCCGGTATTATCAATAAAACAATATCTGATAAATTAGGTTTGAAAAAATTTATCAACGTTCACACCCTTTGACTGATTATGAACTTTTCTATCATTATTTTCGAAAAAAGCTTATTTCATTTAAACCTGAAAAAATCACTTTATGAAAAAACTACTTGCGCTTTACATTTTGTCGGTTATTGTATTAGCTGCCTGCACAAAGGAAGTTATTACACCATCAAATGCTGTATCCGCAAACGATGAAAATGCCGATAACGCTGTTTTGGAAGATACCGTATTGTATAAACATTCTTTCAATAAAAATACACAGGGTTGGAAGATACAAGGTGATGCACAAGGAAGCAGTGTTGAGCCCACCTATGAAAGTACCGGAGGCAATCCGGGTGGTTACATTGCTGCAACGGATGACGTGACCGGCGGCGTATGGTATTTCAGCGCTCCTGCAAACTTCCTGGATAACCTGAAGAATAAATATGGCAAAGTGCTGAAATTTAATTTAAAGCAGTCTTCTACCAGTAGTCAATTTGATGCAGACGATATTATATTGGAAGGAGGGGGTATGATACTACATTATGATACCGATAATAATCCTGGCATAACCTGGACAAAATACAGGGTCTCTTTAAGGTCCTCCAATTGGTTAAAAGAGGATGATACGGCTCCTACTGCCAAAGAAATGAAAGCTGTATTGAAAAATATAACCCGGCTATGGATTCGCGGCGAATATAGAAGCGGTGCTGACATAGGCGGTCTTGATAATGTAGCTATTGCAGAAAAGATCGACTAATACAGTCAGCAATTCAATTAAATATATCAGCGCAGTTTACAACAAACTATTTGGCAGGCTGCGCTGATTATTGTATAAGGTAAAAGCTTTATTGATTTACCCGCATCATTTGATGGGTTGAAACATCTTTTCCATTTATCATTAACGAATAATAATAAGTGCCCGATGCTAATTCAGTGGCATCAAACTTTACACTTCCTTTACCACTGCCTGATACATTTACCTGTTTTATTGCTTTACCGTTTTTATCTGTAATAACAATGTATGCCTGCGTGTATTTTTTCGGTAGTGTATAATTGATAGCGGTTGTTTTATTGAAAGGATTCGGAATATTTTGTTGCAGGGGTGTTTTATCGTTTAAGGAAACGGATTTGTTTGAAATAATTCCGCTGCCTTCTGAAGAAGTGCTTTTTTGTCTCTGCTGAATCATAGAGGCAACCAGTTTTTTCAGCTCATTTATTTCAGACTTTAAAGCATCATTTTGTACGGAAAGTTCCTGCACCGCTTTTACCAGCGAAGGCACGAAACCGGCATACACCAATGAGTAATTGTCTTTATCATTTTGCGGAGCATTCACGCCGTCAAAATCATAGTTCATTTCTTTTGCGGCTTTTTCTACTTCCTGCGCAATAAGACCTGTGCGTACCTTTTTTTCTGCAGTTGTATATTCTGCCTGCATATTTTCTTGCTTGCCAAGAAACAGATCAAATTTTTTCAGTTCAAGCGTGTAGGTAACAGGGTTTAATTTATTGATGAAGGCAAGCCCGGGCACATTTTGTTTAACATTGGTTTTAAATCTTCCATCGCTGAAAGTGCTCCAGCCAACCTGCCCGCCGATAACGGTTACACCTGTATTCCCTACAACCACTTTATTACTTGCATTTACTGTAGCATTATAACCAAGCGCCATCGTATTATTTAAGTTGTAGGAAGAAATATCTGCCCCGTATCCGAGAGCTGTATTTTTTGAACCTGCCTGATTTGTGACAAGTGTCCACCCGCCAATGGCTGTATTCTGGTCTCCGGTTCTGTTGTCAGTAAGTGCATATCTGCCAAAGGCACTATTATATGATCCAGTTGCGTTATTATAAAGTGCAGAGCTGCCGGTGGCTGTATTATTATCTCCTGTGGTATTAGTAGTAAGTGCCCAGTTGCCAACCGCAGTATTAAATTCTGCTGTTGTGCTTTGGTAAAGCGCCTTGTTGCCGATAGCTGTATTAAATCTGCCATTTGTATTGTAATAAAGCGCGGAATAGCCAATGGCTGTATTTGCAACACCTGATATATTAGAATAAAGTGCTTTGCTTCCAACGCCAGTATTCGGGAAGTATAAGTGATCATCATTAGTAGTATTGATTACTTGATTAAATAACGCAGAATCACCTACTGCTACATTGTTACTACCTATTGTGTTTTTGTATAAGCCGGCAATTCCAATTGCAGTATTAGAATAACCCACCGTGTTTGAATAAAGTGCATTCATCCCAATTGCAGTATTCCAACTGCCCGTTGTATTTAAGTTAAGTGCACTCATACCATTGGCTGTATTATTATTTCCTGTTGAATTGGAATAAAGCGCATTTACGCCGCCGGCTGTATTGGTATTTCCTGTTGTGTTGGAATACAAGGCCTGTAAACCGGTAGCTGTGTTGTTATACCCTGAAGTATTTGAATAAAGTGCATTTCCTCCGTTAGCTGTATTGTTGTAACCGGAAATATTAGAGTAAAATGCGTTCACTCCAATAATTGTATTAATTGCATCTGCCTTTAAAACCCGGTTGCTGTCATAAAAAAAGCTGCCGTTAAAATAAATATCTTTCCAGGCATAACCCGGAGTACCAAGGTTAACATTGCCGGATGAGCCGGGCGCCAGGTCAACATTTATTTCCGTAGGTGAAGAAAGATTAGATAAAGTTTTATTTACACCTTTAAGTGAAACGGCGACCCATTTGCTGCCGTCATAATAATAAAACCCGGGAGTGCTGTTGGTCTGATAGATCATTAAACCTGTTGCTGGTGTTGCAATGAGGTTTCGTTGTGTTTTTGTCATCCGGGGGATAAGCAAACCTTTCGAGGTTGACTTTATTTCCAGCAGCGATGAGGCATCGGGTGTTAAGGTACCAATGCCGGCACTGCCTGTGGAAGGAAAGCTGTTTGTTTGAGCGCCTATAGGACGTATGAATATTACCGCCTGGAATAACAACAGGCAAATGAATGTGATTTGTTGTTTTTGTTTCATGGTAGTATTTTAAGAGATAAAAAATATTTTCAGAGATTTACAGAAATACTAAGATTGTTGCCGGGCACCCCGATTGCCCTATTTTTCAAGCTTGTTTTTTGGTGCATTGTTTTATTAATATCCCTGATCCGCTTATCAAAAAAATATATCACCCAAACAACTAATAGCAGCGCCAGCAACAGGATAATTATCACCGAAAGATTTTTTTTGAACATAAAACATCACCCTTGCACTGTATCAACAAATTAGGTCATAGCGCTATGCTTTTGCAAATTTCGAAGGGGACAAAACGATGACATGGGGTGGACAAAAAGAGGACAGCCGCCAATAATACGTTGATTTAAGGTAGCTTATGAGGAGTTTGTATAGTACTAACTAAACCGGTTTATAATTTTGCGATAAGTTCATCAGCTCCTTTTTCAGAGCTGGTATTTAACCGGTGGCGAAGCCGCTGCCTTGCTTTGTTAACGCTGTTGGCAGAAATACCCAGCATGGAGGCCATTTGGGTGGTGGTTAAATGTAAGCGCATGAGTGCTGCCATCCTTAGCTCGGCCAAGGTGATATCGCTGGCAATTTCGCTAAGCTTTAAAAAGAAACCGGGATAGACTTTTTCGAAGAGTGTTCTGAATTTTTTCCAGTCTTGCGGCGTTAGAATAGTTTGTTGGGAAAGTTCTGCGATTAGTTGCTGTTGTTCCTGTGTTTTATTATTAAGCTGTTGCTCCAGCTTATCTATCATACTTGTTTTTTCCAGTATGTTTTGCATAAACATATCCAGTTGTGTCAAAGCTGCATTTTTTTCTGCCTCCACTGCTGCTTTTTGCTGCAGAACCAATTGCTGTTTATGCCTGAGCTTTTGTTTTTGAATGTTCAATATTAAAATAATGATCGTTGAAAACAATACAATGGCGCCAATAGTAATGTTGCGTTTCAGTTGCTCTGTTTTTCTTTGTTCCTGCAGGGATCTTATGATGTGAAAATCTTTTTCATTGTTCAGTTGCATCGTTGCAACTTCAATGCTGCTGAGGGCGGCAATTTTTTCAAGAGAATCATGAAGCGTAGTGTATAAATTCGAATAGTAGTAGAAACTATCTGGTTTGTTTAAAGCCTGATAAATGTTTGCCGTTGTATGATAAATATGCTGCAGATAATTTGGCTGCGGTTTTTGCCGCAGCAGTTGCATGGCTTCTTTTACCTGCATTAAAGCGCTGTCTTTTTTGCCTTGGAGCAAATTAATCTTCGCTACCCATTGTAACGAATTAGCGGCATTATCCGGCACGTTATAATGTTTGCTTGTTTGATAATCCAGCGCAAGCAATGGTTTGGCGCGGGTATAATCATTCTGCAAATAATAAACCTGCCCCATATTGCCTGATGCAATACCGATCCAGATATTATTGCCGGTAGCATTGGCAAATTGAAGCGATCGTGCATATGCATTTATTGCAGAATCATAATTACCCAGTTTTTGCCAGGCCATGCCAATCGTGTTCCAGGCCATCATGGCGCCTTTTTTCATTTCCGGCTCTGCTGTATTCACGGGTATTCCCTGTTTTGAACAATAAATGCTTTTTTCGTATTCCCTTGCATGATACAGTATCTCACCCATTACAAAACGTATATACCGAGGGTTGTTATCAATATGATATTTTTCGTCGATCTCCAGCGCCATTAAACTATACAGAACCGCCAGCGGTATCTTTTGATAGTTATACGCAACCTCTGCATAGGAACAACTGATATCATATTGCATGTATGCATCATTCAGTTCGTATGCTTTGTACAATGCCTGCTTAAATAATTTATAAATTTCATCTTCACTTCCTTTTTTAAAATGAAACATTTCAAAAGCTGTGATCAGCTTGATCTTCATATCGAGATATGGCTTTGTGGAGGCGACTTCTTTTTCAATAGCCCGGATAACATTAAAAGCGGTGGTTGAATCTGCTTGTTTCAATATAGAAACTACTTTATGATAATAAGCATAAGACGCAGGATCCTTTGCATTCAGTTTTTGTATCCAGTCATTAACAGGATAAGTGTTTTTTTGAGCAGCAGCATATAAAGGTGTCAATAATAAAACAAACAAATAAAAAAAGAATGTGCTCAAATAACTCCTGGTTTGCAGCACATAATACATGTTAAAAGCAATAGCTGGTTTTCTAATAACTGACATAAACGCTCAGCTTTCACTGATATTGATTTAAAGATAATGAATATCACTCTCCCACATTAATGCAATAAGTTTTAGATATTTGCGCATGCTTAAACATGTACTGATGAACGCCGCCAGGGAAGCGGCCGCAATTATGAAAGAATACGCTGTAAAAACTTTTGCTATTAGCAATAAGGAGGGTATCAACAACCTGGTTACCGAGGTAGATCATAAATGCGAGGAGATAATATTCGGCATCATCAAAAAAAATTACCCTGACCACGATATTCTAAGCGAAGAATCAGGCGAAATAATCCAGGGCTCCAGTTATAAATGGATAATAGACCCGATTGACGGGACCGTAAATTTTGCCAAACGCATCCCGGTATGTTGTGTAAGCATTGGCGTTGAAGTGAATGGTAAAATGGAAATGGGTGTTGTGTATAACCCGTTTATCAATGAACTATTTTTTGCCCAGCGCGGTTATGGCGCCACCCTAAATGATCAGCTCATTCATGTAAGTAAAACAACAGATCTTGCAAAAAGTTGTATTGCAACAGGTTTCCCTTATACTTATCTTGATATGCCTAATGGACCGCTGGAAGTGTTCAGTAAGTTCATCCGTAAAGGAGTGCCGGTAAGAAGATTGGGCAGCGCTGCCATAGACATGTGCTATGTTGCTGCCGGCAGGTTCGATGGATTTTATGAACACAAATTAAACGCATGGGACAGCGCAGCGGGTTTTTTAATCATAGAAGAAGCCGGTGGCAAAGTAACCGATCTGAAAGGCGAGCCTTATAATATTTATAAGCCTGGCGTGATTGCTTCAAACGGGATCATTCATGATGATCTGTTGGCGGTGGTGAAGGGAGGGGAAGTGTGAGGATGTAAGATGTAGGATGTAAGATGTAGGATGTAAGATGTAAGATGTAAGATGTAAGATGTAAGATGTAAGTGTCTTGTCCTGACATAGGTAGACAGATTTTTAAAACAAAAAATCTGAAATATTATGACAAGACAACCACGAACAATCATTCGGTACAGTATTAGCTTTAAGCAAAAAGTTGTTAAAGAGATAGAGGAAGAAG
>DASUGF010000033.1:0-3317 GCA_036274175.1 Parafilimonas sp. | reverse complement strand
GATGACTATTGTGTTCACGGGCCATTTGATTCACTGAAAGGAAATACATATAAAAATCCCCTTCTCTATACTCATGGGGCTTGTTTGCCTGACAGTTTAACTTTAAACAAATATGGGCCGGATATTATTTCAGATTCTGTGATTGGCTTTGTAGAAAAGAATAAATCGAAGCCCTTTTTTATTTTTTATCCCATGATGTTAGTTCATCAACCTATATCTCCCACACCTGATGATTCAGCTTTTGCAGATCCAATCTGGGATAAAAAAAATCATTTCGATACTTCTTTTTATTCTTCCATGATGCACTATATGGATAAGAAAATTGGAGAGTTGATAACAAAACTTAAAAATTTAGGGATTGAAGATAATACAGTGATAATTTTTGCTGGTGATAATGGTTCTTCTGGTCTGGTTGCAGATTACTCCGATGAAGATAGCATTTTGATAAGGGGAGGAAAAAGTAATACAACAATAGCGGGAACTAATGTGCCATTGATAGCATATTGGCCGGGAACAATTAATCCGGGAATGGTGAATGATGATCTGATTGATTTTACAGATTTTCTGCCAACACTTGCAGGAATAACCAATATACCCGTGCCAAATGATTATGGTACTTTGGATGGCATTAGTTTTTTCCCTCGCTTAATCAGGCAAGCCGGAACGCCCAGAAACTGGATTTTTAATAATTACACTCCCCATCGAAATAATATTCTAACGCGTTGGGCGCAGACTAAAACATATAAACTTTATGATACTTCTTCAATAAGCCAGAAGCGTTTGTTTTATAATATAAGTAATGACCCACAGGAAAAATACCCCATTGCCAATAATTTCCTTACCCTGGACGAAGTGAAAATCAAAGACCAGCTTTTGGATGTAATTAATAGCTATGTCACTCAGGGTACTCCGCTTATTTCATCAACTCCGTCCCTTTCGTTTATCACCGATTCCTCGCTGGTACTTAAGGATACTATAAGAATTAATGGCGGTTCTACTGTTACAGCCAGCGGAGCAGTGTGGAGTACAGGCCCTGATCCTGAAATTTCTTCCTGCGGTCATACATCAATCGGTATGATGTCAGGGCCCTTCTCCACCCAGGTAACAGGTTTAAATGCCAATACCACATATTATATCAGGGCATATGCAACCAATTTTGCGGGTACGGTGTATAGTAACCAGGTAATTTTTAAGACGCGGTTAAAGCCACCTGTAGCAATTAAAGCAACAGAAATAGATAGTACTAAGTTCACGGCAAACTGGAAAGCGTATGCCGGTGCAAAAAATTACAGGCTGGATGTAAGCACATCACCTCAATTTGAGACAACAAAAAATCATGCTTTAAATGAAGGTTTTAACAACGGCATTGTTCCGCCAGATGGCTGGACAATTAATAGTAAAATTAAAACCAATACTACTTTTTTCGGATCAGCGTCTCCTTCTCTTAAATTTCCTGTTTCCAAGGCGCAGATAATAACCGGGCAGCTTGCCGGGCCTGCAACACAATTAAAGTTTTGGATAAGGGGGATGCACACAAATGAGCTTAGTTCTTTTCTGGTAGAAGGCTTTGATGGAAATGAATGGATTGCAATAGCGAACCTGGCAAAGCTTTCAAAAACGGGTGAAACTAAAATATTCAATGCAACCTCCAATCCGCCTTTGAGACAAACTTTTATTCAGTTCAGATTTACTTATTCAAAAGATGAAGGTAGTCTTGTTTTTGATGATGTATCAATTAAGTACAAAAAAACTGTTCCATTTTTTGTGCCGGGATACAAAAACCAATTAGCAAAAACCAATTCAAAAATGATAACCGGCTTAAAAGCGGCAACCAATTATTATTACAGAGTCCGCGCAAATACGGACAATGACTCGTCAGGAAATTCTAATGTAGTTGCTGTTACTACTACAGAAAAAGACACATCCATTATTGATACTGCTAAACTTCAACAAGCCGGAATGCTATATGATAATAGTTCTGCGAACATAGCAGAGGGTAAATTCAACATCCATGTATTTCCCAATCCTTCTCCCGGTGAATTTATCCTTTCAGTTCAAAACACTGAAAATGAAAAGCTGCAAATAGCTGTATCAGATATACACGGCAAAATACTTTGCGGAACAATAATTAGCGGTGACAGCAAATATGCGTTTGGAAAAACATTTGCGCCGGGAGAATATTTTGTCAATGTGAATTCCAGGAATTTTAAAAAGACAATTAAAATAATAAAATTGAAATAAGTAATCCATCGAAAGCCTGTACGTGTTGCAGGCTTTCGATCTCGTTTTATCAACCCGCTTATCATTTGTTTGTAGTTGTTAGCAGAGCATATCCCGTTCCAACTGCTTTTATTTTTTTTCCTTTACCTTAAACACATCCTGTAGGTAGGGTTACGCGAAAGCACTTACATAACACGTCATTGCGCCGTTCATGTCATTCCCAAAATCCTTACGGGTGGAAGGGGCTGTATTCCCTTTCCAAAACTTATGTTTACCACCGGATCGCCCAGGCTTCCATTGCAAACCTGTGCCTGTATTGCATAAGGTAAGAATAAGATGGTCGCGGAAAACAAAAACCGTAAAAATGAAAAATGATTCATAATACCTGTAATGGTATCTTTTGGTGTAATGAACAGGCAATTTAATTGTTATTATTTATTGCGATGAATAAAGAAAGCATTAAAGTTCAAACGCCCGCTTATTTTTTCAATAGTGATATAGCTGATTTGTTATGAGCTGACCGGGCATTCACCTGACCGATACACATTAAAGTAGATTTTTCATTCTTTTTCTCTGCCCTCTTATGTAGATTTTCCTGCCCTTCTGTTACCCTAATAAGTAGATGCTTTCAATTCATTTTCCCACTTACATGCGATTGACTTAAGCCTGTTCTCAACAGCACCTTTGTTTCAGTTTTCATTTAAAACCTAACTGATATGAGAAACACCCAACTCGCATTGGCACTCATTGCTATAATGATTGCGATGCATTCAAAAGCACAAAATCAAAAGCCCAATATTATTTTAATACTGGCTGATGATATAGGATACAAAAGCCTTACCTGCAATGGCGGAAATTTATATTCCACACCCAACATTGATAAGCTGGCAAAACAAGGCATGCGTTTTACGCAGTGCCATGCATCCCCATCATGCTCTCCTTCCAGGCATTTATTGCTTACCGGGAAATATAATTTTCGTAATTACATTGAATGGGGCAAAATGGATCCTAATGAAAAAACGATAGGCAATATGCTGAAAGATGCCGGATATAAAACAGGTTTCTTTGGTAAGGATCAATTAGATGGAGGTTGGCAA
>DASUGF010000032.1:0-18761 GCA_036274175.1 Parafilimonas sp. | reverse complement strand
TTGCCAACCTCCATCTAATTGATCCTTACCAAAGAAACCTGTTTTATATCCGGCATCTTTCAGCATATTGCCTATCGTTTTTTCATTAGGATCCATTTTGCCCCATTCAATGTAATTACGAAAATTATATTTCCCGGTAAGTAATAAATGCCTGGAAGGAGAACACGATGGTGATGCATGACATTGCGTAAAACGCATGCCTTTTTTTGCCAGGGTGTCAATGTTAGGAGTAGAATATAGATTTCCCCCATTACAGGTAAGGCTTTTATAACCTACATCATCAGCTAATATGAGAATTATATTAGGCTTTTGATTCTGTGCTTGCGGGTGCAGCGCAATTAAGGTTAACATAATAACGGATGTGAGTTTAATGTGTTTCATTTTTGTTGGTTTAACTGGTTTGAAAGAGAAAGCAAATATGTTGTACGGATGGAATTGAGTCAATCACATATAAGTAGATAAATGGGGCCGGAATATCTACTTTAGTAGAGGTGGAAGTAATAAACAGCCACGAGGTTGGTGTATTGAAATGAGGATAGTCATAACATCAAAAGCCTGCTTGGCAGAAGGCTTTTCGATGCAGATGTTGGCAGGCGTCTATTCTTTATGAAGGTTCAGAAATTGGTTTATTGTTGAAACTTATTTCATGGTAAAATTTTTTGCCTGTGAGCCTGCTTTGCGGGAAAGCGGATGGAAAACAAATGATCTTTACCCGGTAAAGGGAGAAGCTGCATTTTATAATGTCTTTAAAATAATTTTATCATCTCTTATAGTATGCACCAGGCAATAATCTACAAATCGCTGCCGGATTATATGAGAAGACATTGACAATTCAATTTTAATTTTTTCTTCTGCCTGTCTGATTCAATACAATAAATAATAACAATTAAATTGCCTGCTCATTACACCAAAAGATACCATTACAGGTATTATGAATCATTTTTCATTTTTACGGTTTTTGTTTTCCGCGATTATCTTATTCTTACCTTATGCAATACAGGCACAGGTTTGCAATGGAAGCCTGGGCGATCCGGTGGTCAACATAACTTTTGGAAAAGGAAGTTCCGGCCCTTCAAATTATGCACCTCCTGACAGTTACACCTATACGGGTTCTACCTGCCCTAACGATGGGTATTATACTATCACGAATGCCACGTCAGGTTGTTTCGGCAATCACTGGCATACGGTTACCGCAGACCATACCGGCGACAATGGAAACTTCATGCTGGTAAATGCTTCTTATGATTCGGGAGTTTTTTTTATTACCACTGTAACTAACCTTTGTCCCAATACCACGTACGAATTTTCAGCGTGGATCATGAATGTGCTGAACACTTCTGGTATTCAGCCTAACCTCACTTTTTTTATTGAGAAACCGGATGGAACAATTCTTGGGTCAAATGCAACCGGTTTGATATCCACAACCCACACACCGGAGTGGGAAAAATACGGTATCCTTTTTACTACACCTTCCGACAGTGCTTCGATAGTTTTAAAGATAGTAAACAACTCCCCTGGCGGCAACGGCAATGATCTTGCATTGGACGATATCGCATTCCGGCCCTGTGGTGCAACAGTTACGGCAGACATTGTGGGCAGCGCCGATACCGTGAATGTGTGTGAAGGCAATAGTACAACATATAGTTTTACCGGTAATGCTTCTTCAGTATATCAACTACCGGTTTACCAGTGGCAGTTAAGCACAGACACAGGAAAAACATGGCAGGATATTCAAGGTGCCACAGGCACATCTTATTTGCGGCTGCCTACAGCAACACCCGGTAGCTACCGGTACCGCTTTACCGTGGTAGATAAAGCCGCATCAGGCATCACCTCCTGCCGCATTGCATCCAATCTGCTCATTATAAATGTCCACGCTACACCTGTTGCAGATGCAGGCCCTGACCGTGTGTATATTAAAGGTTACCCGGTTACCATAGAAGCTACGGCAACAGGTGAAAATGTTTCTTATTCCTGGAGCCCTTCGTTGTATCTGAGCGATCCTGCTTCACTTACTCCGGTTGCTACACCTCCTGTGGATATGTTATACACACTCTTTGTTAAGTCTGGATTTAATTGCTCTAATAAAGATGACATGAAAGTGAAAGCAGTGGGCGGGCTATTTATTCCAAATGCATTTACACCCAATGGGGATGGACTAAATGATTACTGGCAAATTCCCTACCTGGATATTGGATTTGATGCCGACGTAAAAGTATTTAACCGCTGGGGCGGAATGGTGTATCATGCTTCAGCAGCCAGGGTTTCGTGGGATGGAAATTTAAATAACATCCCGCAGCCTTCCGGGGCTTATATTTATCTCATTACCTTTAAAGATCCTACGCTGCCGGAAATTAAAGGGGTGCTCACTTTGATCAGGTAGCAACAATTCTTATGGCAACAGGACAACGCATTAGTCTCTTATTTTTATGTTTGTTTATCATTGTTGTCCGACTAAAATTTTAATTCCTGGGCTAAAGCCCTTGATGGGCTTGGTTTTCACTAGCCCCAGGCTTAAGCCTGGGGCTATATAGCGGAAATCCTTATCTAACGGGCTTTAGCCCAAGTTAACCGGACAATACTGTTTGTTTATGTTTAAAGGGGATTTTTAAAGTTCCTCGTCTTTGGAGAAGCTTGCCAGGTGAAAACGGGATGTTGGGGGACGTTCAAAAAATACTTAAGTAAACGACATTCCTTCTGCAATCATTTTTCATTCAACTCGCGATAATTATTTACTTTTAAAAACTATTCTGAAATTCCCAAAGCGCCATTTTTCTTATGAAACCAATTGTACAAATCTCGCTTGATATAATCGATATGGATGAAGCGCTTGCAACGGCGGCTATGGCTATCCGCGCGGGTGTTGACTGGCTGGAAGCGGGCACACCATTCATTCTTGCGGAAGGCTTGCATAGTGTAAAGGCATTGAGAGCGGCATTTCCGGGCGTTCCGATAGTCGCCGATCTTAAAACAATGGATGGCGGCTACCTTGAAGCAGAAATGATGGCAAAAGCCGGAGCTACGCATGTGGTAGTGATGGCGAGAGCGCATGAGGAAACGATCAGGTGCGTTGTAAAGGCCGGGCAGGATTACGGTGTAAAAGTAATGGGTGATAACCTGGGTTGCCCGGATATGATTGCCGGCGCGAAACAGTTGGAAGACCTGGGATGTGACTATATCATCCATCACATCGGGTATGATGAAAGACGCGGCATTGCTGCACGGGGCAACAGGATGCCAAGCCCGCTCGACCAGTTGCAGCAGGTGGTGAACGCTGTGCATGTGCCGGTGCAGGCAGTGGGTGGACTATCATTGGAACAGGCAATACGTTGTCCTGAATTCGGAGCTCCGTTGGTGGTGCTCGGTGCGCCGTTAACGGTTGATGCCGATGCTTTCAAAACGGCAGACGGCAACCTGGAAGCCTCGCTCCGGCTGATCTGTGAGAGGATACATACTTATGGAGATGTTCCGGTTAAGAGAAGATAACCTGTTTTTAGTTAACATATCATGTTACTAATTTGTGAGTGGTGAATTGTGAGTGGTGAGTGAGGCGGGGTTGCTATTCACTATTAACCATTGACTATTCAATGCCGTTTAATTCAATCTTTAATAATCAATAATCAACACTCAATATGCAATAATCAAGTATAGGCTTTCTTCATTGAACATTGATTATTGTGCATTGAATATTGAGTGTTTAATAACGACATTGGTAGACTATTCACCGTTAACTTAACTTCGATAAAAAAGAAAATATACAACCATAACAATGAAATATACAGCAGTAGTGAATTATGCGCCCGAAAAGGGCAGTGTTGAATTAAGGGATATTGATATGCCGGCTATTGGTGAAGAAGACGTTTTGCTTGAAGTGGCGAATGTAGGCGTATGCGGAAGCGATCTGCATCAGTGGACGGGTGACCATAGCTGGCCGGTGAATTATCCCGTTGTTTTGGGCCATGAGTTTGGCGGCCATATCGTGGAAACAGGTAAGCGTGTTACCGGCTGGAAACCAGGCGACCGCGTGGTAAGCGAAACGGCTGCGGTGATTGATACAAACAATCCCATGTCTCGTCGCGGCTTGTATAATCTTGACCCTACGCGCAAGGGTTTTGGCTATGGAGTGAACGGTGCAATGACACGTTATGTAAAAGTACCCGCACGTTGCCTGCATCATGTGCCGCAGGAGCTTGCTTTCGAAAAAGCCTGCTTGACCGAACCCTGTTGCGTTGCTTTTAATGCAGTAGTGGAAAATGCAAGGCTAAAGCCCGGCGACCGCATCCTGGTGCTTGGCCCGGGTACCATCGGTATTTTATGCGCAGCCGTTGCTAAGCTTTGCGGAGCGGATGTAGCCGTTGTAGGGCTCGAAGCAGATATGCATCGTTTGCAGATCGCCAGGCAATATGGTTGTGATATCATTACAGGTGATGCCACCGAATGGGCAAACCAAAGGGATGGGCTTGGCGCTGATGGTGTAATAGATGCGGCCGGTGTAAGCATCACTTTGAAAACTGCGCTTGACCTGGTGCGGCCAAATGGTTTTATTTCCAAGGTAGGATGGGGCCGGCAACCAATAAATTTCTCGCTCGATACGCTTGTTCAGAAGAACATAACGCTGCAGGGAAGTTTCAGCCACAACTGGCCGGTTTGGGAAAGAGTGATCGCATTACTGGCTTCCGGTAAACTCGATGTAAATCCTATCATCGGTGGTGTTTGGCCCGTTACCTCCTGGCATGAAGCTTTTGAAAAAATGCATAAGGGAGAAGTGGTGAAGAGTGTGCTGAAGCCGGTGTAGTATGTTTTAGTGTTACCAATTCTTCGCTCAGCGATCTGTCTAAAATCTTTAGGAACTAATGTATTTTTAGATGCTGTTTACTTTACTACTGATTATGAATACTTCAAATGTCTATAAGTATTTTGGTTGGGGAAATACAGCCGTTGGCAGAAATTTATTATGACAGCGTTTCAGTTTGAATAGACTGCTAAGTAACTTATCTTTGATCAAAAGTTTTGAAGCATGTTAGTTGAACGGGTAAATAATGATAAGATTGTAATCACCCTGTCATCTTCCGTTGATAGTTTTGGACTTCAGCGATTGATTGATTATGTAAAATACCTTGAAGCAACTTCGAAAAGCAAAGCAAAACAGTCTGACGTTGACAAATTAGCTGATGAAGTAAATGCATCATGGTGGAATAAAAACCGTAAACGCTTTATCAAGTGAAATTTATCGTGGACGCTAACATGATATTTAGTGGCATTCTAAATACAAATGGCAAAATCGGCGACTTACTAATTAACTCAAAATCATATTTTACTTTTATCGCTCCTGATTTTTTAAGGACTGAAATAAGAAATCATTACTCAAGACTTGTAAAAATATCGGGGCTTACAATTGAAGAAGTTCAGGAAGCAGAATTTCATCTTTAAAAAGACATTACTTTTATTTCAGAAGAGCAAATAAAAGTCTCAAATCATACATTTCACGAATTGAAAACAATGCAAGTGATATTCGCCTTTCAACACTTATGCGGATAATTCAAAAAGGGTTAGGTGGACACTTAAAATTATCCGTCAACGGCTAAAATCAAGGCACGAACCACTAATCGGGTAAACGGTCTCACCACCTATAAACGATGAGGTGCAACTTTTACAGCGCTGCACGCCCAGATATTATAAACAGCGATTCAAATAACAATAATTCACTTGAATCCATTTCCAGCCATTCTTTTTCACAATAGCATTATATTTATTCGTTTATTCCTTGTTATTTTGAACCTTCTACCATTGTTTAATTATGCGTTTAAAAGATAAAGTAATCATCGTTACCGGCAGTACAACCGGTATCGGAAAAGCAATAGCCTTGCGTTGCGTAAAGGAAGGGGCAAAAGTCGTTATTCATGGCCTCGAAGAAAACTGGGGAACAGATGTATTGGCTTTGGCAGGCGGATCAAATGCTGTTTTATATATTGGCGATATCACTACACCAGGCGCTGCAGAAAGCCTGGTGAAGGATGCCCTTAACAATTTTGGGAAGCTCGATGCTATTGTGAATAATGCTGCATGGGTCGTTTCATCGAACATTCACGCCACAGATGAAACACTCTTTAACAAGGTGATGGCCACTAATACACTGGCGCCTCTTTTATTGATCAAAGCCGCCTTGCCGCATCTTTCAAAAACACATGGCTGTGTGCTGAATATCGGATCGGTAAATGCTTATTGCGGTGAGCCCAACCTGCTGGCGTATAGTATATCAAAGGGTGCTTTGATGACCATGACAAGAAATTTGGGTGACACTTTATTCAGGGAAAACGGTGTGCGGGTGAATCAGATAAACCCGGGCTGGGTGTTGACGGAAAAAGAAATGGAACGGAAAAAAGAGCATGGCCTCAGCGCCGAGTGGTATAAAGAATTGCCTGCAATTTATGCACCTGCGGGGCGCATCTTATGGCCTGATGAGATCGCAGCAGCAGCCATCTATTGGCTTGCCGATGAAAGCGGCCCCATCAGCGGGCAGGTAGTTGACCTGGAGCAACACCCGTTCATCGGCCGCAACCCTCCGAAAGACGCTTCCACTATTCCAACAAAAAAATAAATCATATGCCACAGTTAGCTGCTTTCCCAAAAGCATATATGCAGGCGCTTTGTAAAGATGGTACCATGCAGCTTGCAGAATGGATACAGCTTGCTTCGAAACTTAATATCGACGGGCTGGAATGGTATGCCGGCTTTATAGAAATGCAGGATGAAGCCAACTGGCTTTCCCTGCGAAAACAGGTGGAAGATACAGGCAAAGTGATCCCGATGATGTGCTGTTCTCCCGACTTCACACACAGGGATAAAGCATTCCGCCTGGCGGAAATAGAAAAACAGAAACGATGGATCGGGATGTCGCATGTTTTAGGCGCATCCTATTGCCGTGTATTGTCAGGGCAGCGAAGACCTGAAATTCCTGTTGAAGAAGGTGTGCAGTTAGCAGCAGATTGTATTGAGGCCTGTCTGCCCTTTGCAAAGCAGCATAATGTTACGCTCATCATCGAGAATCACTACAAAGATGATTTCTGGCTGTATCCTGAATTTGCCCAGAAGATGGAGGTATTCTGTATGCTTGTTAATAAAATACACGACCCTTTCTTTGGCGTTAACTATGATCCCAGCAACTCGTATCTCGCCGGTGAAGACCCGGTGGAATTATTGAAACGTGTCTCCAACCGCGTGGTGACCATGCATGCCAGTGACCGTTATCTCCTTGAAGGAACGATCGAAGATCTCCGCCGGGAAGAGGTGGATGCCGCGGGTTATGCAAAACGTTTAAAACATGGAGAGATAGGCAAGGGATTGAATGATTATGATGCTATTTTTTCTGAATTGAAACGCGTTGGCTTTGATGGATGGATCAGCATTGAAGACGGCGTTGACGGCATGGAACAACTGGAGAGAAGTGTGGCTTTCCTGAGGCGAAAAATGGCGGAATACTGGTAAAATGATACTTCAGGTCAATCACGTATTTTTACCCCTTAAATCTCCTGGCCTGAATGAAGATCACCAAATATCTTGTATTAACCGTTATTGTTGTATTCTCCAGCTTTATTTCGTTTACATCCTTATACGCCCAGGCATTAAAAGGGCAGGCGCTCGCTGACTCTTTACTCAAAGAATTACCCAATGCAAAAGACGATACCGGTAAGGTCTGGTTGTACCATAAAGCCGCAAGAGCCATTTATAGAACAGATTCCGCCAGGGCAATGGAGTATGTTAACCTGTATTTGGATCTCTCCAAAAAAATTAAGTGGATAAAGGGGATTGGCCTGGCCCATATGAATATGTCGCGTATAGCACGCGCTAATTCAGATTTTGCTGCCGGATTGACCAATGCCCGCCGGGCTTATGAAACTTTCAAGCAGGCAAATGAGAAAATTCCGATGGCAGACGCATTACTCGAAATGGCTACCAACTATGAATGGTCTGGCTATTACACAAAGGCCATTGAAAACAATTACGCTTCGCTCCGGTTGTATGAAGATGCCGGCAATATGCCGGGAATGTCGAATGCATACAATGCGCTTGGGGTAGATTATTATCGTATTGATGATTATCCGAAGGCCATCGAAAACTATGAAAAGAGCCTCGCATTGGACAAAACATCCGGTAACAAATTTGGTATCGCCTCGGGTTTGGATAACATTGCCAGCGTTTATCTCGAGCAAAAGGAATATGCAAAGGCAAATGATTATAACCTGCAGGCAATAAAAATCTTTGAAGAAATAGATGACCAACCTGCCATGGGCAGAATATATTTTAACCGTGGCAACCTGCTGCAAAAACAATGGGATTTTGAAGCCGCTTATGAATTCTATAATAAAGCGATTCCGATCAACAAAAAGTTAGGGATCACAAGAAGCCTTGCTTTCGACTATGGCGGTATGGGGGAGCTTTATTTTAACCTTGCAAAAGCTAAAGACAGTATTAAAACCATACCGGCTTCTTTCCCTGTAAATAAAACATCTCTCCTAACGAACGCATTTGATCATTTTTCTGAGGCTCTTAGGCTAAGCAGGGAAGCAGGTGATATGTCACTGATCATGCGTTATGCAGAGAACCTGTCACAAACCGAAGAATTGCGTGGTAATTATGCGTCGGCACTCGATTTTTATAAAGAATCAACAACATATAAAGACTCCATTTTTAATGATGCCAATCAGAAAAAACTTGCCGCGATTGAAAATGAACAGCTTGCTGCCACAAAAGATAAAGAGATACAGTTGCTGAATAAAGACAAAGCATTACAGGCATATGAAATAAAAAGGCAAACCGAAATAAGAAATATTATTCTTATCGGCGTAGCGCTCGCAGCCTTGCTGTCTGTTTATGGAGTATGGTCGTATAACCGCAGGAAAAAAACCATATTCCAAAACGCGGTGCTGGAAATACAAATGAGGGCATTACGCGCCCAGATGAACCCGCACTTTATATTTAATTCTCTTCATTCCATTAATAAATATGTTTTGGATAATGATAAGGATAACGCTTCAGTGTATCTCTCCAAATTTGCGAAGCTGATGCGGCTGATCTTAGAAAATTCGCGGGAACAATATGTGTCATTGGAAGATGACCTCACAGCACTGGAATTATACATGCAACTGGAATCGCTTCGCTTTAAGCATGGTTTTAAATACAGCGTGGAAACAGAGGATTCCATGGATAAAGAGAATACGTTGATACCACCGTTGTTGCTGCAGCCTTTCGTGGAAAACGCCATCATGCATGGCATTGCGAACAGCGATAACGGTTTTATTAAAATACACATAAGCCGCGCCAATGACATGATCTGTTGTATAGTGGAAGACAATGGCAGCGGAAGCGTGAAAACTTTAATAGCGGAAAAAGAAAAAGATGCGCCGAAAAAACACCAGTCGCTGGGTGTTAAGATAATACAGGAGCGGCTGGATATTATCAACCGCCTGCAGAAAGTAAAATCCGGTATCGCTGCTTTTTATGTTAAAGATGCGGAGAACAAACCATCCGGTTTAAGAGTAGAATTGTTCCTGCCTTTTCAACTGGATTTTTAAACCTGCAGAAGAAAGTATCTTCGGGCTGCCGATGATAAAGACCGTAATAATTGAAGATGAAGCCCGCAGCAGGGAAATATTGCGCGCCATGCTGGTCAGCCATTTTACCGATGTGGAAGTGCTGGCTGTCTGTTCCGATATAGAAGAAGGAAAAGCTGCCATTGAAGGATTGCATCCTGACCTTGTGTTAAGCGATATTGAGCTGGGAAAACAGCAGGTATTCGATATGTTGCAAAAACTGAACAACACAGATTTTGAAATTATTTTCACCACGGCCCATGAACATTACGCGATAAAAGCCATTAAATTTTCTGCGCTTGATTATCTGCTGAAGCCTTTCAGCGCAGAAGACCTCGCGGAGGCTATTGAGCACTACCGGCAGAAGAAAGACAGGAGGCAATCATCGCTGCAACTGCAATCGCTTTTTCATAACCTGAAGCATATTGAGAAAGATTCAAAGAAGATCGTGCTGCCAACACAAAGCGGTTACGAGATCATCTCTGTAAAAGAAATTATCCGCTGCAAGGCCGATATTAATTATACGACCTTTTACCTGCTGAATGGCAGTAAGATGGTGGTATCAAAAACGCTCAAAGAATTTGAAGACCTGCTCAATGATTATGATTTTATCCGCGTGCACAATTCCCATCTCATCAACCTGCATCATATAAAAAATTATACGCGTGGCGAAGGCGGAGTGGTTACGATGTCAGACGGAACAGAAGTGGATGTATCGCGCCGGAAAAAAGATGAATTTTTAAAACGCCTGGCAGCGCTTTAATAACTTTAGAAACCTTGAGAGCCCAAACAGGTAACTCTGCCTGAATCTTTCTTCCCAATGATTTAAATTTTGTGTATAATAATTGTAAGCAAAATTCTTACAAGCCCGAAGGGCTTTAATATGATTAGCCTTCGATGCAATCGGAGGTTAAGTATGATTGTCGGATTAGTTGAACCCCGCTGGGGTTCAATACGGATTACATATTCATATACCCCGTAATTTGCGGGGTTATTGAGATTTAATTCCTTCAGGATTTTTTTATTCATATAAGTTTTTGACAGGAAGATCTTGCTTTTAGCTCAGTGCACTCCACTTTTGAATAGGCCGACTATACTTTTTGCCAGGTCAACTCCGCTTTTGGATGAGTCGGCTCCGCTTTTAGGTAAGTTAACTCACCTTTTGGATAGGTCAACTGCACTTTTCGCCGGGTTGACTTTCCTTTTAGATAGGTCGACTATACTTTAAGAAAGGCCAACTTTGTTACTAGCCGGATTGACTCCTTCTTTAAATTGCCGGCATAATTAATTATCTTCAACAACTCCGTTCGCCGGCTGTTAACCGCCGGAAAATAATTTATCTCCCCCGCTTGTTTATTTCCGTCCGGGGCAGCCTGTTTATGCTGATAGTTTTGCAGCCGTTATCGCGATGAACTGAAGGGAATGCCGAAAACCTTTTAAGAGTAGGCGAATAATTTAAGCTATCACAAATGAAAAAAACACTACTTACGGGTGTGCTTGCCATAGCGCTTTTATGTTGTACCAACCCTAAAACATTTGCTCAAACCGACTGGCATATTAAAGGGAACAGCGGAACGTCGCCTGCAACCAACTTCATTGGCACCATAGACAATACAGCATTATCAATCCGGACAAAAAATAGCGAACGTTTACGGGTCCTTCCGGGCGGCAATACCTTTCTCGGGAATAACACCGGTGATAAAAACATCTCCTCTTACAACACGGGAACCGGCTTCCATAATTTGTTTCCCCACAGTGATTACCTGTTATCCTTCACGCATGGATTTTTATAGATGTTTAACCATGGGTTATGCAAGGATAACAGCATCACTGTTGTTGCATAAACTTCATCCTGTCATTTAATACAGGTATTATTATCTTAGATGATCTTTACCTTCTATCGCGCAGATATAACAGAGAAACGGAGATGCTTAATTCTTTGCTTTCTCTCTGTCTCTGCGTGAAAAATCCACGTAAATACTTTACTAACAATTGAAAGTATGGCAAACCTCCGCAAAACCCCAATTGAACCGGGAAAAGAAGAATTCAGGGAAGTTGGCTACTACCTGGTAGATGCTATCGCTGATTTTTTAGATACAATAAAGCAAAGGCCTGTTACCACCGGTGAATCACCCAAACAATTGCAAGCCATTTTGGGGAATACATCCTTACCGGAAAACGGAATACCGGCCAAAGAAATTTTTTCAAGGGCCGCTGAGTTGCTGTTTGATCATTCTTTGTTTAACGGCCATCCGAAATTTTATGGCTACATCACTTCATCGCCGGCGCCGGTTGGCGCTTTGGCCGACCTGTTGGCAGCCACGGTTAATCCCAATGTGGGCGCCAATATTTTAAGCCCGATGGCCACTGAAATAGAAAAGCAAACGGTGCAATGGCTGGCAGAATTTATCGGTGTTTCGCGGTCTTATGGAGGTTTATTGGTAAGTGGGGGAAATATGGCAAACTTCACCGCATTTTTAACGGCAAGAACGGTGAAGGCACCGTCAACCATTAAAGAAAACGGCATAGAAAATAATAGTCAGCATCTAACTGTGTATTGTGCTGCCACCACGCATACGTGGATAGAAAAAGCTGCCGTTTTATTTGGACTGGGCACTAAAGCCATCCGGTGGATATCAACAGATGATCAAAACAAAATCAATATAGCTGTACTGGAAAAAACCATAATAAACGATTTGCAGAACGGCTGTCGCCCGTTAATGGTAATAGGCAATGCGGGCGATGTAAGCACCGGCGCTGTAGATGATCTTAAAGGCATAGCTGCCGTTTGTAAAAAATATGACCTGTGGTTTCATATAGATGGCGCTTACGGTATTCCTGCTGCGGTGATACCCGGATTAAAACCCTTATTTGCCGGTATTGAAGAAGCAGATTCCATAGCACTTGATCCGCATAAGTGGTTATACAGTCCCCTGGAAGCAGGTTGTACTTTGGTGAAAGATCCCAATCATTTAATTCAGACGTACAGTTCACATCCTGTATATTACAACTTCAATAATGAAGACTCGCCCGTGCATAATTATTATGAGAATGGATTGCAGAACTCGCGTGGATTCAGGGCGCTAAAAGTATGGGTCATGCTGCAGCATGCAGGAAGAAGCGGGTATGAAAAAATGATAACAGAAGACATAAGGCTTTCAAAACTTTTATTTGAATTGGCTAATGATCATGAAGAACTCGAAGCTGTTACACATAGCCTCAGTATTACCACATTCAGGTTTGTTCCTCTGCATTATTCTGATACCGAAAATCAGGAAGCTTACCTTAATCAATTAAATGAAAAACTGCTAAACAAGTTGCAGCATGCAGGAGAAGTGTTTTTATCCAATGCATTGATCAATGGCAAGTATTGTTTGAGATGTTGCATTGTAAATTTCAGAACATCAGAAAAAGATATAAAAGAAGTGATAGAAATTGTGGTAAGGGAAGGGAGAAAAATGCATGATCATTTACGGCAACAAGCTGCCGCGAAAATAGATGGCAGTGTTGCTTAGGTGAAGAAATTATAACGGTCGATGTGTTAAATACGCAATGTTCAATATTCAATGCTCAAGTGAAAAACCTCAAAAAAAAAATTGATTATTGAATATCCGATGATGAATCGTTCTTACTTGAATATTGATTATTGAGTGTTGAATATTGAATATTTGTACATCTAAACTAAACGACATTGATTTGGTTTTTAGATCAATAACAGTTGTTGAAAAGACCTGGTTTAAAAAAAAGAAAGTGGTGAGCAACTTTCACATCAACAGAAATCACCCACCACTTATTACCTCATCATTCCAACACTACTTTTTTCATCACCACTTTATCAGCCGTTTTTATTTGTAACACGTACGTTCCCGCCATTAATGATCCGCGGTCAAATTTTATCTTATGATTTCCCGCTGAAAGATTTCCATTAATAATTGTTTTTAATGATCTGCCATTCATATCCATAATAGTGATCTTTACGGGTAATGTCTTGCTTAATGGGAACGACAGGATAGCTGATTGTAAAACCGGGTTTGGATACACTGTAATTAAATTGCTTTCCCATAAACTGTTTGCTGTTGCCTGCTGTGAAAAAGTTGTTTTAAAAGATTGTTTCACCGACCAATCGGATGATTTAATTTTTTCACCACCACAAACAGCTTTTACTCTCCACGAGTAATTAGAACCTTCAAACAAACCCGTCAACACTTTATGATTATTAGCAGCACTAATAATTGTCCAGTCTGAAAAACCCAGCCGGTAGGCTACATAATAATTGATGGCGCCATTTACTTTATTCCATTTTAGTGTTGCGCCTTCGGAAGTAACGTTTGTTGTTGTAAGGCGTGTCGGAATATTGCACGATATACCATCGGCAAAAGTTTTTACAACCCAGTAATCATTCAATCCTTTATTCTCCTGTGTTTTATCTCCGCTAATCCCCGAAGCGGAGTACCCGGCTAACACAAAGCCACCATCTTTTGTTTGGTGTGTGGCAAACAGGAAGTCAAACTCGCTTCCGCCAAAATCTGCATCCCATTGTTTTATGCCTTTGGAGTCCGTTTTCACCATCCAATAGTCGGTTCCGCCCTGGGTATTTTGTGTTTTATCCCCACTGACAGGCGAGCTTGAATAACCGCCCAATATGTAACCGCCATCCGCGGTTTGTTCAATTGCGTTTAAATAATCGTTGCTGCTGCCGCCAAAACTCGCATCCCACAACCGCACGCCATGCTTATCTATTTTTACGATCCAATAATCATTATCGCCCTTGCTTGGCTGGCTTTTGTCTCCGCCTTTGCCAGACCACGACCAGCCGCCTAAAATATATTCACCATCATTTGTCTGTTGCAATTGCGTAAGCCAGTCATCATCCTTGCCGCCATAGGTTGCATCCCATTGCTTTTTCCCCTGCGGATCTGTTTTCACCACCCAGTAATCATAACGCCCGTGGTTGGGATCGGTCTTGTCGCCACTTACGCCGGAAAGTGAGTAACCTCCCAAAATATACCCGCCATCTTTTGTTTGGCGTAATGAAAATAATTCCTCGAATGCACTGCCGCCAAAAGCCGCATCCCATTCTTTATTACCGGAAGCATCCACTTTTACAATCCAGAAATCCTTGCCGCCTCTTGTTTTTTGCGTTTTATCCCCGCTGCTGTCTGAAAAAGAAGCGCCGCCAAGAATGTAGCCGCCATCAGCAGTTTGTTGCAATGCATGCAATTCGTCAAAACTGCTACCGCCAAACGTAGCATCCCATTGCTTTTTCCCTTTAGCATTAATTTTTACGATCCAGTAATCATTGATGCCTTTGTTGGGTTGTGTTTTATCGCCGCCGATACCGGAAAAAGAAATGCCGCCTAAAATATAGCCGCCATCGCTTGTTTGCTGCAATGCAGTTAAGCGATCCACACTGGCGCCGCCAAAACGCGCATCCCATTGCTTTAAACCATTAGCATCTGTTTTTACTATCCAGTAATCAGAACTGCCGCGGTTCGGCTGTGTTACGTCACCGCTGGTGTCTGATTCTGAATACCCGCCAAATATGTAGCCTCCGTCTTTTGTTTGTTGTGCGGAGGATAGCTCTTCAATTTCGCTTCCGCCGAAATCTGCATCCCATTCTTTTACGGGCGCCTGGGAGAAGCCCTGGGAAAAACCAAGACAGAAAAGGGTGATCACAATGAGTGTAATTCTGGAGTTCATATAGCAAGGTTTTATGTTTAAAAAATTATTGTTTTTGCAACACGCTTTGCAGATATAGGCGTCGATGTGATAATTAGTATTACCCAAACGGACATTTATAACTCTTTTGAATACATAAACAGGCAAAATATTTTACCAGTTGCTTTCAAGGCAGCTGTTTTGAAAAATCTGCATTTTGTGATGCTGCAGGACCTTTGATTTATTGTGCCGGTATTTTCTTTCCGGCAGTATCAGCAGCCATCGCTGCCTTAACTGCGGCGGCTATCAGGGAATATTTCGAATTAACATCCTGCGCTGTTTCCCAAAACATAATGCCACCGCCATATCCTACTGCGCCTTTGGCTTTCTTTTGAATGGTTTTTATTCCGTCGTAATAGATTGTGTACTGACTTAAAGAATCTTTGATTTTGGTTGTATCAATTTTTATAACAGCACTGTCTCTGTAAGGGTTTCCACCGCTTTGTAAAATATCAGCATAGGTTTTAACCCTCCCCGGTTGCTTTATGCCGCTTGGCCGTCCATATAAGGGAAGCCCCATCACGCATTTTTCTTTTTTCATTTTCCTTACCCGCAACCAGTATTTAAAACTTGTGACAGCCATATTAATATCACTGTGGTGTTGATAAGGTTTTGTTTCACTGAAATCATCATACACCATAACATTGAACCAGTCAACCCAATTCCCCGTAAGCAATTCGGCATCTATGGCGCTGCTTCTGCGCCCGCCATTAACGCCGGGTGTAACTGCGCAACTGAGATAATATTTCCCGCCTTTATGGCAACTGTCGCTTAGCTGTTTTAAAAAGAGGGTAAACGCTTCGTTGGTCTTGTCTTTTATGGCGGGGAATTCCCAATCAATATCAACGCCATTGAGATTATAGGCAGCGATTGCATGCATAACCTGGTTTACCAGGAGGCTGCGTCTTTCTGCAGTGGCGGTTATGTATTTAAACATGAAATGGCTGCCGCCGATGCCCATCAAAATTTTACAGCCGGTTTCGCGTGATCTTTTTGAAAGGGAGATAAGATTTTCAGGGTGCCTGAAGTATAAACCTTCTTTATTCACATAAGCAAAAGCGAATATCATGACATTACATTGCTTAAAACGTATGGCAGGTATAGAAGCAGGAGACCTGAAATCCAAAACATAACCAACCTTTTTAATTCCGAATCCGGCGGGAGGATAAATATTTTCTGCAGTATCCAATAATGCGCTATCCGGCGACACGATTGAATCCACCATAGCCTGGTTTGCCGGCAATGGTGCGTTATTTTTTTTATGCTTACTTTCTGAACAGGCGAGGACAAAAGACACTGTCAATATAAAAACTATATAACGGTTCATAGATTAAGCTGAAAGCGTATTTGCCGGTACAAATTAACGGATAGGAAGTGGCAATAATAAAAGCATTATGCAGGATTCTATAACTTCTTAATTTATTTTCGTGGTCACGGCATTCCTGTTTTCGCCGCATCGCTACCGGGAAAAATACGATCCGGGCAAAAAGCCAGGGGAACAAGGCCTCAGGAAATAATATTCCGGGAACATTTTGATTGGCTTTTTATTAAGGACAAAAATTCTATCATGCAAAGATGGCTGCTTACAGGGTTTTTATTATTAGCAGCGCCTTTCAGTTTACTGTATGGCCAAACCAACTCGTTGGGCCAGTTCTGGAATGAATTTTCATTTTCGCGGGCTGCTTTTAAAAGAAGCGGGCTGGAATTCAATTTCGGCCAGTCATGGACAGCCACTCCTGATCACTCCAGCATGTTTGCCGAGAATGCACAGATCCATGTAAGAGGATGGTGGCATTATTATTATTCTTCGCGTTGGAAATTCTCCTTTTTTCTCGCTTATTATTCCAACAAAGATGTGCCTGAAATAAAGCAGAATAAGGCGCCTGAGATACGGCCGGCTTTACAGGCAATGTATTTTTTCAAAAAAATTCCTTACACGCTGAATGCAAGAGTGCGGCTGGAAGACCGTAACATCAAGAATGATAGCGGCAAATATGAAACTACGATCCGTCTGCGAACACAGTTCCGTTGCGTTTACCCGTTTAATGATAAAATTATTGGCCAGGGAACCATTTACGGCATTGCTTCTGATGAACTAATGTTCAAAACCGGAACTAATGTAGCTGGGTCACAGTTCTTCGACCGGAACCGGTTTACGATCGGGTGCGGCTATAGCATTACAAGCGACATCCAGCTTGAGATCACTTATGTGAATGAGTATCTGCCGCGTCCTTCAACCAATGAATTACACAATGTGCTGCAGGTAAAAATGAATTTTATTAACCTGTTTGCCAATGTTAAAAAAGCACTTTTAAAAAAGCCTCCTTCTGAACCGGCGGCGCATGATTAATTGCTGTCATCATGCTTTTCAAAGCAGGCCAGGTGTTGCTTCAGGGCATCTTTATGCAGCTTAAAATCGTATTCTCTAATGCCTTCATCTCCCATATTTATTTTCACGGCGTTTATTTCATAATTCCTGAAATCATCCAGCATTTTTTTGGGAATAAGATACATCATACGCAAAAGAGTATCTTCTTTATGAAGGTGAACGTAATAATTTTCGAGCCGGTAATTTTTGCTGTTGGACAGGGTTACATCAAGCGAGTCGGTTAGCTTTTCAGAGGCCTTTTTAAAAGGAAACGGATAGGGCTGCAATACCAGGAAATAATGTTCCTTATCCGTTACGAGTCCGCCCTCCAGTTGTTTTTCAGATGTCAAATAAAATCGTACAGGCTCAATATAGTAGTACAAAGTGCCATCGGTGCCTAACCTGTTTTTTATTTCGCAAGGTTGTTGCGCAGAAAGCTGAATGGAAGCCGTTAACAACAACAGGCAGGCGGTTAGTGATCTACATATCATTTCATTAAATTTTCGATCCTTTATTGCTGGGTGTGATGCGATATAGCAAGCTACTAAATTCCATTGTACGGCGAGCGGTATAAAAGCCGGTCATCGTTCTTAAATCACCTCGTTTTCCAAGCCTTTGTGGGGAAGGCGAGCGTTGCGGTAATCTGAGGTCCGTATGTATTCCATTTAAAATGGCCGTTAAGATTGGTGTTCTGCCTGTTGATGTCAAAATACAATCCTTTATAACCAACGGCGATCTGCAAAGGCTGTGCAATACGCCAGGTGAGGGCTGCGTTGTAGCTGAAAATCTTTCCGTCTAATGTATTGCTAACGGATGCATCGAGGTAATCTGCTTCGAGGTTGAGTGCAAAATCTTTGGTTAGTTCAAACCCTGCCCAAAGCCCTGCATCAGGCAAAGGCCTGGTGAAATTAAAATCATGGCCCCGGCTATAGCCCACATTTTCAGTATATACTTTAATGCCGATATCGTTTACCAGTACATGTGCTCCTATGCGCAAACCGATCTCATAGCTGGGTTTTGCTAATAGTGCAAAGCCATAGGAAAGGCGCCAGGCGCCTGCATTAAAGAAAGCCTTTACCGTGCTG
>DASUGF010000031.1:0-30554 GCA_036274175.1 Parafilimonas sp. | reverse complement strand
ATGTCGAGTAATCATCGTTTAGGGCGTGGACTACCAGGGTATCTAATCCTGTTTGATCCCCACGCTTTCGTGCATGAGCGTCAATATCTGCGTAGTAAGCTGCCTTCGCAATAGGTGTTCTATGTCATATCTAAGCATTTCACCGCTACATGACATATTCCGCTTACCTCCACAGCATTCAAGATATATAGTATCAACGGCAATTTCCAGGTTAAGCCTAGAGATTTCACCACTGACTTACATATCCGCCTGCGCACCCTTTAAACCCAGTAAATCCGGATAACGCTTGCACCCTCCGTATTACCGCGGCTGCTGGCACGGAGTTAGCCGGTGCTTATTCATCTGGTACCGTCAAGTGTTTTAGAAAAAACTTTTTTCGTCCCAAATAAAAGAAGTTTACAACCCAGAGGGCCTTCATCCTCCACGCGGCATGGCTGGTTCAGACTTGCGTCCATTGACCAATATTCCTTACTGCTGCCTCCCGTAGGAGTCGGGCCCGTGTCTCAGTGCCCGTGTGACTGGTCGCGCTCTCACGCCAGTTACTGATCGAAGGCTTGGTGGGCCGTTACCCCGCCAACTACCTAATCAGGCGCACAGCCATCTTCAAGTGATAAATCTTTAAAATTAAAAAGATGCCTTTTCAATTTACTATAGGGTATTAATCCGGATTTCTCCGGGCTATTCCCCGCTCGAAGGAAGGTTCTGTACGTGTTCCGCACCCGTTTGCCGGTCGCCATCAAGTATTGCTACTCATGCTGCCCCTCGACTTGCATGTATTAAGCCTGCCGCTAGCGTTCATCCTGAGCCAGGATCAAACTCTCCATTGTAAATGAGTTGATCTGACTATTAAATTCTCTTCAGAAAATTAACGTCGGATATAATTTGTTGTTACGCTGTTACCTTACCATAATCCCGAAATATCGGGATAATAGTACTGTTACTTTCCATCTTTTCAAAGATCTTAGCCCCCATTTCCGCCACGGCGGAGAGTGAAGGTTGTAATGTAGTATGGATTCGAACCATTTTGCAGCCTGATTACTGCTTACATTTTATTGCTTAAAGAACTGTTTGTGTTACCCGTTTATTTGGGGTTGCAAAAGTAAGAGCCGTTTTATTTCGCTCCAAAATTTTATCGCTAAAATTTTGAATTATTTTGTTTCGAAACCTTACTTAATTATGAGAAAAAACTACCTGTTTTTTTGAACGGGCTGCAAAGATAACCCTTGATAATTTACTGTGCAAATTCTTTTGTTTTCTTCTTTACAGCTTTAACTTTTACATCAATGAACTCTTGCTTTTTTTAAAGCGGGGTGCAAAGATAACTGAGTTTAAATACCGTGCAAATTCTTTTGCTTTTTTCTTTCGTGCTTTAACTTTTTGTATCAATGAACTCTTGCTTTTTTCAAAGCGGGGTGCAAAGATAACTGAGTTTAAATACCGTGCAAATTCTTTTGCTTTTTTCTTTCGTGCTTTAACTTTTTATCTTCAATGATCTGTGCTTTTTCAAAGCGGGGTGCAAAAGTAGGGAAGTGTACTTTATACACAAAATGTTTTTTCAAATAAATTCAAAGTTATTTCGCTACAGTTATATTACGTCCCAACACATCATCCATTGCGCTTGCGGCAATATGCCCGCAAGTCCATGCATTTTGGAAATTGAAGCCGCCGGTAATAGCATCTATGTTTAACACTTCGCCTGCAAAGTACACACCAGGCAATATCTTGCTGCGCATGGTTTTAAAATCTATCTCTTTCAGATCAATACCGCCGGCTGTAACAAATTCTTCTTTAAAAGTGTTTTTGCCACGAATGGCAAACTGCGCCTGGCAAAGTTGCTGCGCCAATTGGTTTATTTGCTTTTTGGAAAGATCGGCCCACCTGGTGTCCTTATTTACAAATGCGGCCTGCACCAGGCTTTCCCACAACCGGCCCGGCATTCCAAAAGGTGATTTGAGTGACACTGTTTTTTGCGGATAGATTTCCCTTTGCGATCTTAGCTTTTCCAGCGTTGACTCTATATTTTCTGTTTGCAACCAATTTACTACAAGCGTAAACGCATATTGCTTATCATGTAAAATACGGGCGCCCCATGCTGATAATTTCAAAATAGCAGGCCCGCTCATGCCCCAATGGGTAATAAGTAAAGGACCTGATGATTGCAGGTTTGTATCTTTTATACTAACAGAAACATTGGTTGCAACCCCGGGCAAATCTATAATACGTTCATCTTTACAATTAAAAGTAAAAAGAGAAGGAACCGGGGGAACAATTGTATGACCAAGCTTTTCCAGTAATTTCCATATAGCCGGGCTACCGCCTGTTGCTATACATATTTGTTGCGTTATAAATTGATTTTGTTGCGTATTTAACTGCCAATTGTTTTCGTTCCGCTGAATAGATAAAACATTCTCACCGGTATATAATCTTATCTCTAAGTTTTGTTGCAGCCGCATAAAACAATCAATAACAGCCTGTGAAGTGTTTGCCTGCGGAAACATGCGCCCATCGTCTTCCCTCTTTATTAATACACCATGTTGCTGAAACCAGTTTACTGTATCAGATGTCGCAAACGTGTGGAAAGGTCCACGCAATTCCTTACTGCCCCGTGGGTAATACCCGGTTAATTCGTTTGGGTCAAAACAGGCGTGTGTAACATTGCATCGGCCACCTCCTGAAATGCGTACTTTGGAAAGCACTTCTTTTCCCCGTTCCAATATGGCAATCTTAAGCGAAGGGTTCTTTTCTGCAAGATTGATCGCTGTAAAAAATCCCGCTGCGCCGCCACCAATAATAATTGCATTAAAATGCTGCTGCATGACGACGAATATGTTTTGTTAGCAAGTTCTTAGGATTAAAAAAGAAACAGAGTTGCGATAAAATATTTTTAAATCTTCATTTCAGGCACTTCTGCCGGGATTATCAGCCTTCCCGAAGTTTTAGTCTTTACATCTTCAACACTAACCCCCGGTGCAGTTTCTTTTAAAAGAAAGCCGTCGGCCGTTACGTCGATCACTGCCAGATCAGTCACTATCTTTTTCACACATGCCAACCCGGTTAAAGGCAAAGTACATTCCCGCAATAATTTGCTTTCGCCTTTTGGATTTGTGTGCTGCATTGCCACGATTATATTCCTGGCGCTTGCAACAAGGTCCATCGCCCCACCCATACCTTTTACCATCTTGCCTGGAATTTTCCAATTGGCAATGTCTCCTTTATCACTTACTTCCATAGCACCTAAAACCGTTAAGTCTATTTTACCGGCGCGTATCATCCCAAAACTTTCAGCACTGTCAAAAAAAGCGCCTCCCTTAATTATCGTTACAGTTTCTTTTCCGGCATTAATTAAATCCGCATCGATCTCTTCTTCAATAGGGTACGGCCCCATGCCTAGGATTCCATTTTCGCTTTGTAATATCACCGTCATGCCCTCCGGAATAAAATTGGCAACAAGTGTTGGAATGCCAATACCCAGGTTTACATACATGCCATCTTTTAATTCCTGTGCTATGCGTTTTGCGATGCCGTATTTATCTAATGCCATGAGAATTTAGATTTTAGAAACAAGAAGTATGAGATAAGATTTTGCAACTAAAAAGAAACCGGCTTTACAATCGCTGTTACAAAATCTCAAAATGAAAATTCACGAAATAGTGATTACGCTTTGTTAGCGTCAGGCAATCTGTTGATTCCGCTGTATAATGCCGCCGCCAATTACATCATTGCCTTCATAAAAAACAGCGCTTTGGCCGGGCGCAATGCTTTTCACATCTTCATAAAAACGAACGCGAATATTATTGCCATCATTATACAAACTGCTTGCAGCGCCTTTATCTTTATAACGGATCTTTGTCAGTACTTCCTGCCCGTCTTCAATACCGTTGTATTTTAACCAGTTCAATTTTGAAACAAACATCTCACTTTGTTGTAAATCAGTTTCATCACCCAAAACAACAACATTGGTCTCCGGCTCTATTTTGGTGACGAATACCGGCCTTCCTAAAGCAATGTCCAATCCTTTGCGCTGACCAACCGTATAAAACGGATACCCTTTATGCCGTCCCAGTCTCAGTCCGTTTTTATCAACAAACCACCCGCCATTTACTTTATCTTCCAAACCTTCCACCCGATGCTTTAAGAATCCGCGATAATCATTATCCGGCACAAAACATATTTCATAGCTTTCGCTCTTCTTAGCCAGTTCGGGATAACCAAAGTCATTTGCCATTTGCCGTATCTCTGTTTTACGGTATTTACCCAGCGGTAAAATTGTCCTGCTTAAAAGATCCTGTTGCAAACCCCATAATACATAGCTCTGGTCTTTCAGTTCATCCAAACCTTTGCTTATAAAGTAACGGCCGTTTCTATGCTGATGAATATTAGCGTAGTGTCCCGTGGCGATAAAATCACAGTTCAATGCGTCGGCACGCTTTAGTAAAGCACGCCATTTAATATGCGTATTGCACATTACGCAGGGATTGGGTGTTCTGCCGGCGAGATATTCTTCCACAAAATTATCAATAACAAAATCGCCGAACTCTTCGCGGATATCCAGAATAAAATGAGGAAACCCGTTTTGCACCGCTGCCGCCCTCGCATCATTAAAACTATCGAGATTACAGCAGCCTGTTTCTTTGCCACCCGTACCACTGCTGGCATAATCCCATGTTTTCATGGTAATACCTATCACTTCATAGCCTTCATTATGCAGCATTAAGGCAGTTACAGTACTATCAATACCGCCACTCATCGCCACTAAAACTTTACCCTTGCTCATATTTCCCCTGACCCAAAAGATTTTTAAATAAAGCTGCAAATATACGATCCATTAGTTTTAAGAGATTTCAACAACTCACCAGGAATAAGGGTAATGGTTTGACCAGATTGAATTTGAACATAAATAAAAAGCTGTCTCTAATTTATTTTAAGAGACAGCTTTTCAAACTGAAAATCTTGTTGTAATTACCTTGCTACCTGCAGGTTCGATGAATATGTTTTTCCCTCAACAACTGCAACTACCCTGTAAACACCATTCGTTAAAGAAGAGCCATCAATAACGTAACTGTGTTTGCCTGCCAATTCCGTTTTATTGACTATTTGTTTTACGGGTTGCTGCATATAATTGTAAATAGCAATGTTTACCCTGGAATCTTTCGCCAGGTTGTATGTTACCGTTGAAGCACTCTTTAAAGGATTCGGCGAAACTTTCATGCTAAATATTTCCCCGTGCTTAGCTGGTCCAAAAGGCGGATATTTAAGACCGCTGCCGCAAGGTCCGCTGGCTGCCCAGGTACCTGTGCTTAATACACCTCCAAAGCAATAACTCGTCCAATTACCGCTACCGTTGAAAGTAGTGTTCTTCCCGTTGCCTGTGATCTGTGCATTTCCTTTATAGGTAAATGAATCTGAATAAAAATTGCATCCGTCTGGATTTGGATTAGATGCGTGGAGTTCAACTGAACCTTTATGACCTACAAAGTTTCCCCAACCATACACTATCCAATTTGATCCGTCAACATCCAAACTGCCTTTAACCGAATAATTACCGCCTCCTTTATCCGTATAAGTAATTTTCCAGTCGGAAAATCCATCATTAAAGCAAACGCTGTTAGTCGTCTTTTTCAAGTCAGCAAAATTTGAACTCCGGCTTTTTGCAGGACCATATGGAAGATATTTCAGGTTTCCGCTACAAGGCCCGCTGGCTCCCCATGTACCTGTACCAAGCACATTGTCTGCACAATAACTTACCCAATTGCCATTCCCCGTGAATGTAGTATTCTTTCCGGTACCTGTAATCTGGGCATTGCCAAAATAAGTAAAGGAATCTACGTAAAATCCGGCGCAAGCATCAGCATTTGGGTTGCCTGCATGAAATTCAACTGTGCCTTTATGGCCTGCAAAATCACCCCAGCCATACACTTTCCAATCTACACCATCTACATTTACTGTTCCGGTAGCAGAATACATACCTCCTCCCTGATCAGTGTATTTAATTTTCCAGTTATAAAAGCCATCATTGAAACACACATTGTTAGTCGTTTTTTTGGCGGTTTTACCAAGTTGGCCGACGGCGGTCAGGGCTGAACCAATGAGAAGGGCAAACAGCAGCCCTGAAAAAAATCGCAGAGTTCTTTTCATAAATTAGAAGTTTTTGATTGTTAAAAAAAGGTAACTAAAATTATGAATTCGTTTTCATTATTAATAATTCTTATAGAATATCTTTTTATAATATTTTTATAGTAAGTGTATGATTTTTTATACGGTAATATTTTATGAGAACACTTGAAAGTTTTTTGTTTGAGCGCACTTGAAACACAACATTCAAAAAATCTCTTTATATGTAAGAATTTATATTAAAACCTGCAGCAGCTACTACTTTTCCTATAAAAGCTTCATCTGTTCTTCATTATTTTTATGTTCTTATTCAAATGAAATGATTGCGATAACCAGCTTAGAATTGATAAAAACACTGCAGGAAATTTGCGGGGATGCCAACGTTTTTTTTGACGAAGATGTACTGAACCATTATGGTCATGATGAAACGGAAAAGTTGTTATACCCGCCGGATGTTGTAATCAAACCTTCTTCAACAGAAGAGATAAGCGGGATATTAAAATATTGCAACGAACATTTAATACCTGTAACACCACGCGGAGCAGGAACAGGCCTGAGTGGCGGTGCTATTCCGCAGAATGGCGGCGTGGTTATCTCTACAGAAAGATTAAACAGGATAGTAGAAATTGATGAACGCAATCTCCAGGTAATAACCGAGCCCGGTGTAATTACCGAAATTTTGCAAAATACAGTAAAGGAGAAAGGATTGTTTTATCCGCCGGATCCAGCCAGCCGCGGCTCCTGTTTCATTGGAGGCAATATTGCTGAAAACAGCGGTGGCCCAAAAGCGGTTAAATATGGCGTAGTGAAAGACTATGTACTTAACCTGGAAATGGTTTTGCCAACAGGTGAAATTATCTGGACGGGCGCCAATGTTTTAAAGAACTCCACCGGCTATAACCTGACTCAACTGGTTGTTGGCAGCGAGGGCACTTTAGGCATTGTTACGAAAATCGTATTAAGATTGATACCGCTTCCAAAATATGACCTGCTGATGCTTGCGCCGTTTATATCGTTAGAAAAGGCGAGTGAAGCAGTAAGCGCTATATTTCGCGCAGGATTTACACCAAGTGCAATGGAATTGGTTGAAATAGATGCCCTGATAATTACAGCCGAAATGGTCGACAGCTATGTTGTGCCTGTTGATGAAAGTATCGCAGCGCATTTAATAATTGAAGTAGACGGAAATGACATGAATGTGCTGATGAATGAAATGGAAGCTATTGCAGCACTATTAAATGAATACGAAGCAGGTGAAATTTTTTTCGCAGACGATGCACAACAAAAAAATGAGCTGTGGAAATTACGAAGAAGGGTTGCAGAAGCAACCAAGCTTGCAGGTTATACTATTGAGGAAGATACCGTAGTGCCAAGAGCTGAATTACCGGAATTGATTAAAGGTGTGAAAGATCTTGGGAAGCAATATGATTTTCTTGCTGTTTGCTATGGCCACGCAGGCGATGGAAATCTGCATATACGCATAAAAAAAGAAGGTATTCCCAACAGCTATGGCAACGAAGAAATGAATAAAATTTTACGGGAATTATTTAAGCTGGTAAAAAGTTTGGGCGGAACTATAAGCGGCGAACATGGCGTGGGTTTAATACAAAAAGATTTTATGGGTATAGTGATGAGCCACACTAATCTTAACCTGATGCGCTCCATTAAAAAAGCATTCGATCCAAATAATATTCTAAACCCCGGTAAAATTTTCGATCTTTAGATTTTCTGCCACATCTTTACGTTTTTTATCAAACAATACCGAATGAAAAAATTCCTTCTGATCATATTAGCCTTGCTAAGTATACAATCTTTAAAGGCACAATACGATGATTACAGCGATGATAACGGCAACGGCGGATTTAAAAAAGAAAATGTTTTTCTCGGTGGTGCACTTTCACTTGGTTTCGGTTCAGGAAGTTTTGCTATAGGCGGCAACCCGGAAATTGGTTATTCCTTTAATAAATGGTTTGATGCCGGCCTTATTTTCAATATAAATTATTTTTCCCAGACAGATTATTATAACAATGATATCAAATATTCAAACTTTAATTACGGCGGAGGCATTTTTTTAAGAGGTTATCCCGTTCCTTTCTTATTCCTGCAGATACAACCTGAACATAATTGGATAACCTATACCAATAAATACAATGACCAGGTGGACAAGGCCACTTATAGTGCCAACAGTTTGATTGGAGCAATAGGATATGGCCAGCGTATAGTGGGCCGCGGCAGTTATTTTTTTTTAATAGGGTTGGATCTGCTTACCGAAACATATTCACCTTATCTTGATGGTTATGGCCATCCTTACCCGATCATTCGTGGCGGCTTTGATATTTATCTTAAACCATCAAGGAAATCAAAGCCTGCGGGTCCTGTATTATAAAAAAGCTTTCATCCCAGGGCGTGTATAAAAAACCTTCCTGTTGCATTTGCTGCAAATGAGCGATCAGGTTATTGTAATAGCCGGCCGAATTCAACAACACGATTATTTTATCATGAATGCTTAACTGGTTCCAGGTAATTATCTCGAATAATTCATCCATGGTTCCAAAACCACCGGGGAGAATAATAGCGGCTTCACATAATTCGTACATCATTTTTTTTCGCTCATGCATGGTTTCTACAATATGCAGGGTTGTAACATCATCATAGATATCTTCTTTTTCGCTTAATAAAGACGGGATAACACCAACCACCTTACCATTATTTTTTATAACAGTATTTGCCACAATTCCCATTAGCCCTCTTTTTCCGCCACCATAAACCAATTGTATATTTTTTTGAGCCAGTAGTAAACCAACCTCTTCCGCATGTTTTCCAAACAAAGCATTTTTACCAAATTTAGAGCCGCAAAAAACGGCAACGGAATTCCACATTTAATCTGTTTTGTGCAAATTAAAACCGAATAATGGAGGGTTGGTATTATTGGTTGATGAAATTTGTTCCTGCGCCTGCTGCCACATTTTAAACAGCGCGTCATTATCTATAATAAATCGCTCTAATCTTTCAGAGATGGTTTTTGAGAGCCAGTTTTCTAACTGCAGTTGCTTTATATGGTCGGGCGTGTCTTGCATTATATAATATTAAAAGTATTCAATCTTAGCTTTTCAATCCAATAAATAACATATTGCATGTCGATGTTCTTATATTGAATCAGGCTTTTAATATCTTCTATCTGCAAATTGCTTTGAAAATCCTGTATCCATATAAGCTTGGATAATAATAAATCTTCCGCACTTACAATATAAACCTCCATGTTAAAAAGTGTAATTTTAATACGTCTTTCAAATTCGTTTCTGCGAAAGACATTCTCTTTCAAAACAACAAAGCCTGCTCTAAAACCGGAAGCATGGTCAATAATATTAAACATTCCCTTTTGCCGGATCGCTTCCTTTATTGAATCTTCATCGCAGTAATATCCAACTTTAAAATATTCGTTGAAAGCACGTGAGCCTTCTTCTTTCATGTTGACAATAAAATCAAAATCCCTTGTCGCTCTTGGCAATGTATATGCCCCTAATGCAACGCTGCCGGAAAGCATATATTCAATATGATTATTGTTTAGAAACTGTATGATTATTTTTAAAAATTCGAGCACATTTCAAAAGTAAATTATCGATAGCTAATTTTAAAAGTTCAATCTTTATAATCAATAGTTCAATACAAAATTTAATTTGCAATCAAACATTCATTAAAAATGAATTACCTGATAAAAAACGCAACAATTGTAAACGAGCATAAAATTTTTCAAGGTGACGTATTGATAAAAGACGGTAGAATTGAAAAGGTTGCACCTGCCATAAATCTTAAATACGCCATAAAAGAAATTGATGCGACTGGTTTGCACTTATTACCTGGCGCAATTGATGACCAGGTGCATTTCCGCGAACCGGGCTTAACACATAAAGCAACGATTTACACAGAATCGAAGGCGGCGGTAGCCGGCGGTGTTACCGGTTTTATGGAGATGCCCAATACGCAACCACCGGCTTTTACACAACAGTTACTGGAGGATAAATACACAATTGGCAAACATACGTCATTGGCTAACTATTCTTTTTTTATGGGCACCAGCAACGATAATTACGACGAGGTAATGCGTTGCAACGAAAAGCGGAAAGACATATGTGGTGTAAAAATTTTTATGGGTTCGTCAACCGGAAATTTATTGGTGGATAACCCGCTTGCGTTAGACAAAATTTTTTCAAATTCTGAACTGCTGATCGCCACACATTGTGAAGATGAAAAGATCATCAAAGAAAATTCTGCTAAGCTGAAAGCTGAAAAGGGTACGCTTCAACCTTCAGATCATCCTATAATAAGAAATGAAGAAGCCTGCTTTGAATCTTCCTTCAGAGCAATTCAATATGCCAAAAAATATGGAAGCCGTTTACATATTTTACATATCAGCACAGAAAAAGAATTGCAGTTGTTCACCAATTTAATTCCATTAAAGGACAAAAAAATAACTGCCGAAGTTTGTGTGCATCATTTGCATTTTACGAGCGATGATTATGAAAGATTGGGCAATCTCATAAAATGTAATCCTGCTATAAAATCACCCAATAATAGAGCTGCCTTATGGCCGGCGTTATTGGATGACAGGCTGGATATAATTGCCACCGATCATGCCCCGCACACCCGGGAAGAAAAAAATGAGCCTTACGAAAAAGCGCACGCAGGCCTTCCTCTGGTTCAGCATTCGTTAATGCTAATGCTGTATTATTATGGACAGGGAAAGATTTCGCTGGAAAAGATCGTTGAAAAAATGAGCCATGCTGTGGCGATATGTTTTGAGATGGAAGACCGGGGGTTTATCCGCGAAGGTTTTTATGCAGACCTTGTTCTGGTTAACCTGGCTAAACCTTTCACTATAAGTAAAGAAAATATTTTGTACAAATGCGGATGGAGCCCGCTGGAAAAATTCACATTTCCCGCCTCCGTTACACATACTTTTATAAATGGCCATCTGGTTTATGAAAATGGCGTGTTTGATGAATCTAATAAGGGAATGAGATTAAAATTTAAAAGATAGTTCACAAGTTTACGAGTTCACAAGTTCACGGGTTGAATTGCCTGCTGTATTTAACTTGTGAACATCGGAACACGTGAACAATTGAACTGAATTATATGCTGATAGACAAAACCACTTTATTCGATCTTTCTATATTCGATCTCGCCGAAGAACAATCTTTACTGCACCATCTTAATTTTTGCAAAACCAGTAATGGAAAACTATGGCTGGAGCATTATCTCAACACAGCTTTATCCAACACAAAAGAAATCATCGACCGGCAAAAATTATTACAGCAAATTATTGCTGTGCATTCCCAATGGCCGGAATCAATTTCCAACGGTTCTGTATTAATGATCGAAAAGTTTTATGAATCGCAGATCGACAACATTCCTTCACAGTCAAATATTGTCAATAGCTATTTTTATAAAATATTCTATGCCCCTGATTTTTCGCTGGTGCGTTATTCCGTTACGCATTTTATAGATTTCATGCAGGGCATGTTCACTATTTATACTTTATTAAACAAAGAAAATAATCCTGCAGGACTGGATATATTGTTACATCGCATAAAATTGTTGCTGGCAAAACCCGTAGCACAGCAAATTGTTCAATATAAAAAATCAAAAAAACTGTCCCTGCAAACTATATTGCATTTCGGCTCTTTTATTCGCGACAATTATAAAGAAGAAGCAAAGGAGCTTATTGAAATTTACAGCCGGCTTGACGCTTTTTATAGCCTGGCCACTTCCTGCATTCGATACAATTATTCATTCCCTGAATTCACACAGGAAATGGTCCCGCATTTTGAAGCTCAACAACTGTATCATCCTTTATTGGCAAAACCCGTTGCTTACGATATTAAATTAACACCTGAAAAAAATTTCTTGTTTCTCACCGGTGCAAACATGGCCGGCAAAAGCACCTTTATTAAAGCCATTGGCGTTAGCACCTACCTCGCTCATATCGGCATGGGTGTACCTGCCCAAAATTTACAACTGAATTTTTTTGACGGATTGATCAGTAACATTCATGTTATTGACAACATAATAAAAGGTGAAAGCTATTTTTTTAATGAAGTACAACGCATCCGTAAGACCATTGAACAAATAACCGATCGCAGAAACTGGATCGTACTAATAGATGAATTATTTAAAGGCACCAATGTACAGGATGCCATGAAATGCAGTACCGCCGTGATTGAAGGCCTGCTTAAAATTGATAATGCGCTTTTCATTCTTTCAACGCATTTGTATGAGATAGGCGATTCATTAAAACAGTATTCGCATATCCAGTTCAAATATTTTGAGACTGAAGTAAAGGATGAACAACTTTATTTTAATTATGTTTTGAGGGATGGCATCAGCAACGACAGGCTTGGTTACCTGATCTTAAAAAAAGAAGGCGTTGTTGATATGCTGAAGAGAATATAAAAAGCGGCTATTGCACTGCGGCCGGATAAAGTTCACTGGCAATTGGTGATTTCTTTTGAGCAACAGGCACGACTAAATTACACAAAGCATCAGGAATAGATTTTTCCATAACGCGCTCGTATAAAATTTTGTGTCCTTTATTATTAACATGAATACCATCACCTGCGTTATATTTAAATAAAATACTGTCTTTTCCTGATGCAAGGCCGTCGTGAAAATTGATCGCCTTGCCTTTATAATATTTGTTAATCCAGTCGAACATCTTTTGTTGATAATTAATCTGGCGCCTCGTTAACTTATTCCGCGGCTGCGGCGTTGCTACCCATACCAAGATATTATGCTTTGCAGCTTCGTCGCTTATTCTTTTATAATTAGCCTTTTGTTCGTCGGGGGTATAATTAAGCACCGCATCATTTGAAGGGTAGTTAACAACTATAGCATCTGCGCCCAGTTTTATTGCCTTTGTGATATTATGCCCTTTTTGGGGTAACGGCCTTCCTGCAGGCGGCACATAATTATCAGGTTGTGCAGCATAGGTTGTGGTGCCGGCAACTGCCAGGTTATCTACTATATAATTTGGGTTAATTTTTTTAAGCGAGTCCTCAAACAGCCTGGCCCATGATTTTTTAGGTGTAGCACCGTAGCCTAATGCAGTGGAGGAGCCCAATATAACAATATGGAAAGGTGTGGTACAGGTCTGTGCGTTTAAATTAATTGTGATAAAAGCAATGACCAGTATAAATATGGTTTTTTTCATTCGTGTAGTTTTAGGATAGACGTTATAAAATTATGCCATAGATGAGCATGGCCTGGTTTTATTTTCAATTATCCGGTTCATTTATCAAACCGTATCGGTAAATCCTATGTATTTAATTTTACAAACCCGCCATCGATCGGGTAATCACAGCCTGTAATGAATGAGGCCTCATCACTGCACAGATATAAAGCAAGATGCGCAATTTCTTCCGGTTTACCCATACGGCCGATAGGTTGTGTTTTGGAAAGTTTATCGAACATCTCCGCTTCTTTACCGGGATAATTCTTGGCAAGAAATCCATCTACAAAGGGCGTATGCACACGGCCGGGCGAGATACTGTTGCTGCGGATATTATACTGCAGAAAATCTTTTGCAACAGAAAGTGTCATAGCAATAATAGCTCCCTTAGTTGTTGAATAAGCAAACCGGTCATTCAATCCAACCAAAGCCGCCACGGAAGCAAGGTTTACAATACTTCCTCCTTTTTGCTTCATAAAAGGGATGATCGCATGAAGGCAATTATAAACGCCTTTTACATTTACATTCATCAACTTGTCAAAATCTTCCGCAGAAGTATTTTCGGCTGTACCAATATGTGCAATGCCGGCATTATTAATTAGAATATCAATAGTTGCCTGTTGCTGAATGATCTGCTCGACTACCGTCTTAACTTCGGGCTGATGGGAGATATTACATTTATAATAAAATGCTCTGCCAATTGTATCAGTAATCTCATCTGCAACGGCTTTACTTTCATCATTAATATCCAGTATGCAAACAGTTGCTCCCTGTTGCGCAAATAAAGTGGAAATGGCTTTGCCTATACCGCTTCCGCCACCCGTTACAACTGCAATTTTGTTATCTACTCTGAACATAAAATATATTTTTAGTAAGGTGAAGGACTAACACTTGTCCAACCGCCGTCAATGATAAGGCTTTGGCCTGTTACATGTCTTGATGCGGGCGAAACCATGAATAAAGCGGCATTAGCGATATCTTCCACTGTTGCCGGTTTACCCATCGGTGTTATACGGCTCCAGGTAGCCATATAATTTTCATCTTCGCTGGTGCGCTCTGTAATGGTTGCGCCTGGTGCGATCGCATTGATCGAAATATTAAATGGCGATAGTTCAAGCACTAAAGTTTTGGCAAGCATTTCAAGCGCTGCCTTTGTAATGCCATAAGCTGCGAGATTTTTATGTGCCTGGTGACCCGTTACAGAAGACATAAGTAAAACACTCCCGCCGCTATCCTGCCGTCTCATTTGTTTGGCTGCTGCCTGTGTCAATAAAAAACTTCCGCTGATATTTAAGTTCATTACCTTTTGCAAGGCATCAGCTTTGTAGTCGAAAAAATCACCGAACAAAGTAATACCGGCATTGGCAACAGCAATAGTTAACCTGCCAAAATGTTTTACCGCTGTATCCACCATCTTTTGAATAAATAAAGGATCAGATGCATCACCACCCAACGCAATACAATCGGCATGCTCAGAAATTTTTGAAGCAGCATTTTTTGCAAGCGCTTCATCTATGTCATTCAATATAACAGAAGCGCCGTTGATACATAACTGCCTGGCGATCTCAAAACCTATACCCTGTCCTGCGCCTGTAACGATAGCTACCTGGTTTGAAAAATTATCTGTGTACATGTTTTACAATTTAGTGAGCACTCCAAACTTCAATCGCATAAGGTTTTAATTCGAAAGATAAAACATCACTCTTATTTTCAGGTTCTTTATTGCGATATATTGAACTCATTTTTCGAGTTAGTAATTTATCCTGACCCGGACTAATATCTGCAAACTGAACTGAACCTGAAAGATTGATTGCAACTAAAACCTTTTCATCTTTATAAGAACGCATAAATGTAAATACAGATTTATTATTGTTTTCAATTGTTACATAATCACCGTAAGCAATTGCCTTGTTTGTTTTATGCAATGCAATCATTGTTTTATAAAAATTATAAAGTGAATTAGGATCATTTTTTTCTTCTTCGAAAGAAATACCATCATCAGGTTTAATATTGGTACTGTCCCACCACGGTCCTGAATTTTTATACCAAATTGCCATTCCTTTACCACTGTCCTGCTTATACCATTCAAATGCCTCGCGTTGCGGAATGTCATTGCCATCGGTATTATTGAACTTTGAAAACCCGCCGCTGCCAAACATACCTAATTCCTGCCCGTAATATATAGAAGGAATACCACCTATTAATAAATTTAAAGCAGCACCAATTTTTTCTTTATCCGGATTGTTATTCACAGTAGAAGCAAAACGCTTCATGTCATGGTTTTCTATAAACACAACCTGTGCCCTACCGGCAGGTGTTCTGTTGAAAGTGGAAGCCGCCGTTTCAGCAATTTTTTTCTTATCAAAAGAAGCGATGGCCATTTGCAAACCAAATGCAAAGACACGGTCAACATTTCCTTTATCAAAGTATTCAGAACCATAGGAGAACCAGTTCGCCTGCTCTGCTATGAATTGTAAGTTTGGGTTTACCTTTTTTAATCCGGTAAACAGCGGCGTCCAAAAACCGGAAAACAAGTTAGCAAGCTCCGGCTTATTATCCAATGTATCCATCATGTGATCCAGGCGAAAACCATCAACACCATCATCAAATTTTCCGTCATTGTTTGGATCGGCAAAGTATTTAAACAATTTAAAATTATAGTCAAGCACTTTTTTACTCCTGAGATTTACAGTGGTGATTTTTTTAAAAGTGTTGTTATATCCCGTCAGGCCATTTAGTCCGAACACGATCGTTGAAGGTTTTGTATGCGCCGTGTCGTCGTACAAAATATAATCAGCATATTTTGATTTCAAATTGCCGTAAGAATCTTTCCACCATACATGATCTTCCGTAACATATTGCGTTTCCATGTCGAGGTATATCTTCATGCCACGCTGATGCACTGCTTTTACAAGATGTAAAAAATCCTGCATGGAGCCATATTCCTCATCTATCTTTTCAAAATCATCTGCAAAATAATTATGGTAATAAACGGATTGATATAAGGGCAGTAAAAGAATAGACGTTACGCCAAGGTCCTGCAGGTAATCCAGTTGGCTGATGATGCCATTAAGATCTCCCTGCGAATCGCCATTACCGTCATAAAAGCTACGTTGAAAAAGATGATATATTATTTCAGGTTGTTGGCCAGGCGCATTAATATTAACCTGCGCATCTGACGATGTATTAAAAAATATCAGCATTAAAGAAAAGAGGCGATTTAATTGCATACGGCACATTTAATCACAAAAAAACTATTTTAAAAAACATCGGGAATAAAATCTTTATAAATTTATTCGCTGATCGCACATGATCTCTGACGATAAACAATCATATCATTTAAAACCAATTGCATGAAAAAGTACTTTGCTTTACTGATCTCTTTTTGTCCGTGTATGATTTTTGCCCAACAACCTTATAACGGCATTGATGCCAATCTCTCCAACATCTATCGCTTATCAAATGCACAAACGCGTTCTATCAGCCCTGAAAATTTTACCGGTGAAAAAGGTAAAGGCGGCATGGCAACAGAAGGCACCGGCGCCAACGCTTCAAGAGACCTTGGCCAGGGATGGAAGGTGAGCCCGAGTGTAGTCATCAAATCAAAAACAACATTTACAATGGCTGAAATAACAGGCCCTGGTTCCATATCGCACATTTGGATGACGCCAACCGGCAACTGGCGCTATTCTATCCTGCGGTTTTATTGGGATGATGAAAAATCACCTTCTGTTGAAGTGCCTGTTGGAGATTTCTTTTGCATGGCATGGGGCAAATATGCCAATGTAAATTCACTGGCTGTTACGGTTAATCCCGGCAGCGCTTTTAACTGTTATTGGCCGATGCCTTTTAAAAAGAAATGTAAAATCACTATGGAAAATATTGCGGATGAAGATATGGTGTTGTTTTACCAGGTTGACTATATCCTCACACAGGTGCCCGATGACGCAGCTTATTTTCATGCACAGTTTCACCGGGTGAATCCTTTGCCATTCAAGCAGGATTATACTATCGTAGAGAATATAAAAGGTAAAGGGCAATACGTCGGCACCTACATGGCGTATGGCTCGAAAAGAAACGGATGGTGGGGCGAAGGAGAAATAAAATTCTTTATGGATGGCGACACAAAGTTCCCAACCATAGCGGGCACAGGCACGGAAGACTATTTCTGCGGCTCTTATGATTTTGATACAAGAAAAACGAATGCTGCAGGCGTTGAAGCAACAGACTATACAGAATTTTCAAATGCCTATACCGGCTTGCCACAGGTTATTGACGGAGATGGCCACTATAATATTGAACAGCGTTTTGGTATGTATCGCTGGCATATAACCGACCCTGTCCGTTTTGAAAAAGACCTGAAGGTTACGATACAGGCGCTTGGCTGGAAAAGCGGAGGCAGGTACGCGAATTTGCAGGATGATATCGCCACCGTTGCTTTCTGGTACCAGACGGAGCCGCACAACCCATTTGGGGCGTTGCCTTTGAGGGATGAGTTGGAGAGATAGTGTTGGTTGATAAGTTGATAAGTTGACTTGTTGACTCCTATTAAATTATAACCCGGGCTTTTATTTCAAGACCCGGGTTATTGTTTTAAAGAAGCTTATTGTTTCACAAATTTGATGCTTTGGCTTCCTTCATTTGAGTGTATCGTCACCAGGTATATTCCGCTTTGCAATTCACCAACAGGAACAGATATTTTCTTTTGTTTTCCTATTGCATTGAATTGCTTTAAAGTTCTGCCTGCAATATCAGAAATAGTGATATTGTAGTTTCCGGAGCTTTGCAGAAGATTTATGTTCAATATGTCTTTTGCCGGGTTTGGATAAACAGTAATCGCCGTTCTCGTAGCTGTTGCATTTGTTGCTTCATTGCTGAAAGCAAATGGACTTCCATCATCATCCCTGATAGTGCCCACACCAATTGCATCTGCGATCACTGCATTTACCGGGTTTAATAATTTTACTTTAAATTTCTCATCACTTTCAACACTTGTATCTCCATTTACAGTAATTTTTACAATTTTCGCAACCTCGCCGGGATTAAATGTAACCTGTGTACTGCTGACTGCCGTATAGTCTTCAGGCGCTGTTGCTGTTTGATCCAGCGTTTTATATTTCACCTTGACCTTTTGTGTTGAAGCGGCGCTTAAGCTAATGGTAAAACTATATTTCTTTGTTCCTGCATCACCCTCATTTTTATTCACATTATTTATACTTATCCCAGGCAATCCCGTGGCAGTCTCATCGAAGGCGCATATGGAAAACTGCCCGAGGTTATTACCTGTTTTTGGCACCACGCGTACAAATATTGTTTCGCCGGGTGAACGCCCTGTAAGGCTTATGCGGCCATGATTGCTGGACGGCCATGGGTCAGCATTGCCATTATCATCACAGGCAATCTCTGTAAGCGCTGCACAACTACCGCTATATGCCTGCAGAATAAGATCATTCACATAGCTGGTAGTGGCAGAGGTTTGAACAACAACATTACCGGATGCCGGTATAGTAACCTTGTACCACACATCGTTTAAAAGAGGAAAAGTAGAGGTGCATAAAGGCCTGCTAAGCCCCGGAGTCGCATTGGAGTTATATAAACTTCCAATCTTTGAGCTCGTACATGTTCCGCTGCCTACTGTAAGATTTTCTGCTGCCGCACAGGTATCATTCGGAGGCAATACGCTAAAGCCATCCTGGAGGCATAAAGCAAAAACACCACGGTCGCTTGTTCCTTTTGACCAGATCCTAAGAAAATATTCACGGTTACCGGCGCCCGAAAAAGCGCTCGTACTGCCGACACCGATAGTTGGTATGCAAGCTGCGGTTAATCCGTTCGTTGCATCAATTATTTGCATCCCCAATGTTAAAAAACCGCCTGAAGATATCTGCGCACCTTCTTCCGGGTAAATGTTTACAACGCCGTCCGCAGGTGTTATGAATTTAAACCAAACGTCGTCATCATTATCAGCATTGCAGGAAGGATCGGGCGATGATCGCGTTGCTGATGCAGTGGTAAAAAACTGTGGTGAAATACATTTCGAACCTCCGTCATTGATAGTTAACGCTGTGGCTGTAATTTGTTCATTACTTGGCGTAATGGGATTGATATCCTGCACACTAAACGAAAAGCTCAGGGACGTAAAATTAAACTGGGACCAAAACCGCAGAAAATAAGTATTACCCGGAGTAAGCCCTCCCAAAGCTTCATTTGCATAATTGGTGCCCATGGCATTATTACAAACAATCTCGGTTCCGCCGCAACCGGCGTATAATGCATAACAAAAAGCAAGGCTGCCATTATCGCTGTGTACTCTTAGCAATTCCGTTTGGGTTTGCGCAACAAACTTATACCAGACATCATCATTATTGTCACTGCTTGTTATACAGGAAGGATTAGGCGAAGATGCTGTGGCTCCGCTCGTATTTACATCCGTATAAGTTCCTCCCATATCACTGTAGGAAGATGTGGTGATAAGAATAGCGCCTGTACAATCATCATTGGATGGCTGTGCAAATGCACCGTTAAATGATAAGATCAACAGGAAGACCGCAGCAGGTAAAATGGAATTGTGTAATTTCTTTTTCATGGCAAATGACTTTTGAGTGAGCAAATTTCATTGTCGCATATAGAAGCGGCAATACTACTTCGATGTTATAAACACATGCAGCCATTCTTTCTCTGTACCATGATGATGGGACAGGCTTATTTTTAAAGTGCAGGCAAGCAATATAAATTACCTGGGTTATGTAATGGTAAATGTCGTTCGTGATATTGCTATCCGGATGGAAGTCGTTCGGGTGGGGTTTTGAAATTTCGGAATTTTGAAATTTTGAAATTGGGAATTTCACGATTGAAATCTGCTATTAAATTCTAAAGGCTAATCTCAAAATCAGAAATCAAGAAATAACACAAATCACAAAGTTCTTCCCGGAAATATCTTATTAATGGCTTCCTGTGCCGAATGCACATGCAGTTTCTCATAAATCCGTTTTATATGCGTACGAACTGTTTCGATGGTAATATTCAATTCTGCTGCGATCATTTTATAACTGTAACCTTTCATCAGCAATTGCAGTATTTCCTGTTCACGTGAAGAAAGCCTGTCTATCTCATTACTGCGTGCCGGTGTTTTTGGGAAAAGTTGCAACACTTTTCTTGCAATGGAAGGCGTCATAGGCGCGCCGCCGCTATAGACCTCGCTTATTGATTCCAATATCCGTGAGGGCGGCGTTTTTTTAAGCAGGTAACCATTAGCGCCATTACAGATAGCCTGGAAGATTCGTTCTTCATCATCAAAAATCGTAAGCATGATTACATTGATATCAGGATCATATCCGCGAACGAGACGCAGCCCTTCGATGCCATCGGTGCCGGGCATATTTATATCCATTATCACCACATCCGGTTGAAATTTTTTCAGATGCCCGGTGATATTATTACAATTTTCAAAAGCGCCTTTTAGTTCATATCCATCTGTTCCTGCAATAAGAATAGACAGTGTTTCCCTGAATGCAAAATCATCTTCGTATATGATTACTTTGATCATGATAAAGATACCTGTTAATTAACCGTCATTGCCCGGTGAAAGCGGTTGATAATATTAGTGACTTCTTAACCTGATTTATAATTTTTATACCAGGACCATCTTTGACATTTTTAATGCAAACTTTAAAGACAGTTCCGATAGTACAGGAGACTAAAAATCAACAGCAATTTACTACTTTAATTATCCTGCGAAAGTCCGGGCAACTTCAATGCCAACCTTTATAATGCGATAACCTTGTACAAATAAATTGCATTACTCAATTCCTCCCCCGAGGCAACCGGACGCAAACACCAGGTTAACCCCGGGCAAGAAAGGAGGGTGTAATAATTATAATTTTAAATGAATTACATTAATACAATCTGATCACACAGAGTAATAATAAAGAGTTACTAATAAATCAACAGGATAAAGAATATGATTTTTTAAGATGTTACCTGCATGATAGCCGTTTTAGCTGCCAATATTGTTGCATCAAGATCGGCATAGCTCAAGGAGTTACTTAAGAACCAGCTTTCGAATGCCGATGGCGGAAGATAAATTCCCTGGTTCAACATGGCATGAAAAAATTTGTTGAATAAAGTGTTGTTAGCAGATGACGCTGCAGCAAAATTGTTTATAGCCTTATTTGTAAAATGAACAGATAACATAGAGCCGATCTGGTTAATGGCAACAGGGACATTGGCTTCATCAAAAACGCGAAACAATCCTTCTCTTAAATAGCTTCCTTTTGCATCAAGTTCATCATAAACCGACGGATTGTTTTTTAAATAATTTAGTAAAGTATAACCGGCGACCATGGCGATGGGATTGCCACTTAATGTTCCAGCCTGGTAAACATTACCCAGCGGTGCAATATGCCGCATAATGTCAATCCTGCCGCCAAATGCACCTACCGGCATGCCCGCGCCAATTACTTTTCCGTAAGTAACCAGATCAGCATCTATTTTTAATCTTTCCTGTGCACCGCCCTGCGCCAAACGAAAGCCTGTCATCACTTCGTCAAAAATGAAAATGATATCCTCTTCAGTACATAATTTCCTTAAGCCTTCTAAAAAATTTTTTGCGGGCAAAATGCAACCCATGTTACCTGCAACAGGCTCAATAATGACCGCCGCAATTTGATCTTTATGCTGTTCAATCAATTGCTGAACGGCATCGATATCATTATATGGAGCAGTTAGTGTATCGGCTGCAACGCCGGCAGTAACACCAGGTACTGTCTGAATATTAAATGTTGCCACACCGCTTCCTGCTTTCACCAAAAAACTATCGGCATGACCATGATAACAACCTTCAAATTTGATTATTTTATTTCTACCGGTATAGCCGCGTGCCAGTCTTATCGCACTCATGCACGCTTCTGTGCCACTGCTTACCATTCTCACCAGGTCAACGTTGGGCGCCATGCTTTTTATCAGCTCAGCCATATCAATTTCCAGTTCTGTAGGCGCACCAAAAGAAGTAGAATCAACAGCCTTTTTTTGTATGGCTTCCACCACAGGCTCAAAGGCATGGCCCATTATCATCGGGCCCCATGAATTGATATAATCTATGTATTGATTTCCATCTGCATCATATAAATAAGCACCCTTTGCTTTTTGCATGAAGACAGGTGTACCGCCAACACTTTTAAATGCACGCACCGGAGAGTTTACGCCTCCGGGAATGGAGCGTTGAGCTCGGGAGAAGAGCTGTTCGCTGGTCGAATTTTTGAACATATGAATGATGAATAATGAGTAATGAGCAATCAAATATGATTATGATTTATTAATGCAGATAACTGTTCAAAAGTTTCAATAATTAAAAAACCAAAAACTTTTAAATTTTCTATGCAACAATAATTAAGATCAACAGCTATATCTACTGCAGCATCAATTTCTATTAGCGAACCCCTCGACATTTCAAAAAATCTTTTTCTTTCGGCTTCAGATTTCCTGGAACAACCCTCCGCTACATTTAAATGAACAGATAAAGCCGCTCTACGGATTTGTTGAACCATCGCATATCGTTCATCAACGGGAAAAAACTTTGTTTGTTTATAACATTCCAGAACAAATTTTTTAGACACCTGAAAAACTTCAAGTTTTGTGTGTGCGAGCTGTAAAAACATAAATCTAGTTTAAAGTTGAATAATGACTAAAGATACTGACGATTTACTCATTACTCATTACTCATTATTCATTACTCATTATTCATTACTCACCCTAACATCCTCGCCGCATCTTTTGCAAAATACGTGGCAATTAAATCTGCACCTGCGCGTTTGATCGAAGTTAATGTTTCCAATATGGCTTTGTTCTCATCTACCCAACCCATTTTAGCCGCAGCTTTTATCATAGCATATTCACCGCTGATATTATACACACTTACCGGAACATGCACTGCATTCTTTACCTCACGCACAATATCCAGGTAAGGCAAACCCGGTTTCACCATAACAATGTCAGCGCCTTCTTCTTCATCCATCAATGCCTCTTTCACGGCTTCAATACGGTTGGCATAATTCATCTGGTACGTTTTTTTATCACCAAAACCGGGCGCAGAATCCAGTGCATCCCTGAACGGGCCATAAAAACAGGAAGCATATTTTGCGCTATAGGCCATGATGCCCACTTTGGTAAAATTATTTTGCTCAAATGCTTCACGAATGGCGCCAATTCTTCCGTCCATCATATCACTCGGCGCTACCATATCAACACCTGCTTCCGCATGGCTCACACTCATCTGCACCAACGCCTCCACGGTTTCATCATTCATTATTTCGCCATCTTTCACAATACCATCATGACCATAAACAGAATAAGGATCAAGCGCTACATCCGTCATCACATACATTTCAGGTACGGCATCTTTAATGGCTTTAATGCTGCGTTGCATCAGGCCGTCTTTATTCCACGCTTCTTTACCTGTATTGTCTTTCAGTTCATCTTTGCATTTAATAAACAGCAGCACGCTTTTTATACCAACGCTATATAATTCTTTTACTTCTTTCACGGTTAAGTCAATGGAACGCCTGAAGTAGTCGGGCATGGATGGAATTTCATATGCTACATTTTCGCCTTCATCAATAAATAACGGAGCGATAAAATCATTAGGCGTTAACACCATTTCAGCAACTAAACTTCTGATGGAATTGTTTACTCTTAGAATACGGTTTCGTCTTTGTAGGTGCATAATATGTCCGATGTCTGATTTTTAGATGTCTGATTTATTACGATTCGATTTTGCTGTTTTATCTGTTGCAGCAAAAATTGCTGTCAATTGATTTCCTTCATCAATTAATCTATTGATTTCAGAACCTGATTTTAATTCAGCTTCCTCAACCACTTCTAACCAGTAAAGACTTTCATCAGCTTCCTCTAAAACAATTTCAATTTTATAAATGAAATCTGCATTTGATTTTGCCCTTACTGAGGCCCTGTAATTTGAACCAACTGAGCCTGCTGATCTTATCAATTGCTTTGCCGTTTCAAAGCCTGCCGCATTCCTGGGAAAATCACTGCAAAGCTTTATCACATCCACATGAAACTTTTTTGTTCGTTGTTGTAACTCTTCCCGGTTCATAAATTATTAGTTTAGGTTTAAAATATTTGACAAATCTAATATCAGACATGAACAAATCAGACATCAGACAATTGTACTACACCCACCCCCTCGGCATCAAACACACCTGCAACAACTTATCTTCCTCACTCCCGGGTATTGGCTGATAATTATATTCAAACCTCACCGTTGCCGGTAAACTCATTAAAATACTTTCTGTTCGCCCACCAGTTTTTAAACCAAATAATGTTCCGCGGTCATGTATCAGGTTAAATTCAACATATCGCCCTCGTCTTATCTCCTGCCAATATTTATGCTCATCACTATAACTTGTATCTTTTCTTTTTTCAGCTATCGGAATATAAGCATTTAAAAATGCATGGCCGCAAGCCTGGGCAAAGCTGAACCAAAAGCCTGTATCATGATTTTCACCGTCTCTTTGATGATCATAGAAAATCCCGCCAATGCCCCTCCGTTCGTTGTTGCGGTGAGTGTTTACAAAATATTCATCACAATTGTATTTGAATAAAGGATATAATTTTTCATCAAAGCCATCGCACACATTCTTAAAAGTTTGGTGGAAATGTTTTGCATCTTCGTCAAACAAATAATAAGGCGTAAGGTCAGTGCCACCACCAAACCAGCGGTCAGCCAATTCGCCTTCAGCATCATACAATTCAAACATGCGGTAATTGAAATGCACAGTAGGAACAAACGGATTTAAAGGATGTATCACCGAACTTATACCGGCAGCAAACCATGAGCCCCCTTCAATTCCCCCGGTGGGGGAAAGTTGTAGCACCTTAAGCAGTTTATCGGTTATTTTTCCATAAACTACTGAAGTATTCACACCACCTTTTTCAAATACATTGCCATGCCGGATCACTTTGGTTAAACCACCGCCTCCCCGGCCTTCTGCCCGCTGCCATTCATCTTCAATAAACGCTGCCTTGCCGTCAACAGCTTCGAGCGCTTTGCATAATTTATCCTGGAGATTATAAATAAATTCGATCCACTGCTGACGGAATAGTTTTGTTCCTGTTTTATACAGCTCCGTATCCAATGCTTAAAAATTTTTGCAAATGTCTGCAAAAAACAGGCGAGGCAGGAATGATTTAAATCATCCGGGGCAAAGATGACAAACGTGTGACTTTATGAGTGAATGGTGAGTGGTAATCTGTCAGTGAAAACACATGCGCGTTTGACGGTCTTACTCACTATTCACCACTCACCCACTCACAACTTACCACTTACGTTTAATTTAATCCGCCTTGCAATATATATTTGAGGTTTTGTCAGCAGTTTACTGTTGCTCACGCATACTTTCCAATTTACTCATTACAGCATTTACAATAGTGTCGCAATACACAAGGTTAAACTCAAATATGTCCTGGGGCGAATAGGATCTCTCTATTTCTTTTCTCAATATTGCTTTGGCACGGTTAAGACGCACTTTAACATTGGAATAACTTATGCTTAATATGTCTGCGGTTTCAGCAACACTTAACCCGTTTATTTCTCTTAAAGAAAAAACGAGCCTGTGATCCAAAGGCAGCCCTTCCAATGCATTTTCAATTACCGAGTTTAATTCTTTATTCACAATAGTCTTGTTGGTGTCCGTATATCTTTGATTAGAGAACGCAGGCCTGGCATTTTCATTTATTTCGGCCAGCACCTCTTTTTTATAGCTGAACTTACGCTGTTTCCTATAACAGTTGTTCAGCATTATTTTTATCAGCCAGGTTTTAAAAGAAGAGCGGTTATCAAAGCTTTTCAAATGGCAATACGCATCTATAAAACTATCCTGCATCAGGTCCTGAGTATCCTCATGATTATAATTGTAGGATCTGCCGATTTTATACAAAGCCGCATCATTTCTGCGTATGAGAATTTCATATAAAGCCATATCGCCATTTAAAATTCTTTGTATAATCTCAAGGTCCGGATAATGTTCAAAATTCTTCATTCATTTATTATTTATGTACAAAACGGTTCTGGACATTCTTGCCAAAGAAAAGGCGGCGATTGCCATCACGAGGTCCCGCACGGCTACGTCCATATACATCCCACCCACTAATAACGTCAACGCAATTAACGTTAACCATGCTGCAACAATCAATCCGCCGATCGCAGGTCTTATCAATACAATTATGCCGGCTACAATTTCAATCACGCCAACGATCATCATAAATGTATGTGGTGAAAACGGAAGAATACCTGCAATCGAAGGATTAAGGTAATCTTCCCAATGTGTTAATATGTCTGTAAACTTATCCAATCCCGCAACAACCGGAACCACCCCAAATGTAATTCTCAGCAAATTGAATGCTGATTTTGCCGACTGACTTAAATTAATTGCTTCCATAATTTTCATTTATATATTAGAGTAGTTATCCACCTGTTTGGTTACAATTACAGAAATAATTATGTATTGACCACAAAAATTTTGAGCAAACGCAGCAGTTGATATTTTACCCGGGCAAATTTATATGCTGCCAACATTTACAAATTATTTGCGATGCATCGATAATTGCAGAATGTTTGCGGTTGCGACAGATTATTTATTACTTTAAACATTTAAAACCATTGCAATTTTATGGAAGATCTCCTACAAGTGCTCTCTCCCGTTAAAGAATTACTTTTAGTAAAGCCTTTAAAGGATAAAGACCTGATGGCAAAGGAAAATCCTATTGTATTAAAGGCAGACAAATCATATCCTTTAACGTTAACGGATGTAGTATTCACTTTTGGCGCCGGCGCTGAAGTTGATATCATGCTATTCAATGATGAAGATGATAAAGACCCTGATAGCCTTCTTTCAACGAATGACACACCGCTTACCTTTAACACCGCCAATGAAGCATTCTTAAAATATACGAATGCGGTGTCAGCTAAAGCGGATGGCCAGGTAAGTCTGAGCGACATTGGGTTTAACCTAAATCTTTCCGCCTCCGGCAATGCGAAAACATTGTATTATAAAAAGCACGGCAATACAGAAAACATTAACCAGGCATTTCTTGCTGATATTGCCGCGTTCAAAACAATCCTCAGGTTTGAGGATATTCAAAACCTTGAAGAAGGAAATGCGCTTGGCCTCATAGTGAATGGTACACTAACCGCGAGCCTTGAATGTAGCTGGTCAAATATTTTTAGCCAGGGTCTTTCGGTTGTTACAAAATTTTTACCCGCGCCTGTAACAATTGATATCAATCTCACCCCATCCTTCACTGCAACATTCAATGTTTCGGTAACAGACGATTTTGCGTACATCGTAAAAAAGGAAGCCAATGATCAGTGCCTGGTTTCAGTAAACAAGAAAAAAAGCAGTACAGTATCAGCGAGTGCAGGCGTTTCCATAGGCGTTGCCTTTGCAAACCCCGACCAGGCACAAAGCCAGTTGGGCAAAATCTATGATAAGCTGTGCGAATCAATATTTGGCCATTCGGCAGCGGAGATAAGTGATGCGATTGAAAAATTCAAACAGGGAACGGCCGATGTTACACAGAACGACATCATTAACCTGTTATTAGCCTACTTTAAATCAGATAAAACACCTGCGGGCATACAAACATTGGTTGATAAGATTACAACACTGCAGCAAAACTTTTTTGCTACTATCGAAAAGATCGCCCACTCAAGCGTTACAGCGAGCTTTGGCTATCAATACCAGCGAATAAGTGAAAACACAGAGATACTTTCCGTAAGCATAGCTACGCAGGACCTTGCCGGTTTTCACAGCCAGTTATTGCGTTTTAATCCTTCGGGGTTGCTTGACGGTATGCGTAATAAAAAGCTGCCATTTACACTGCATTCTTATTTAAATCAAAAGGTGTTAACAATAAGCAGGTCTTTTGGTTTTGGTATTAATTTACTCGACCTCATTTCTATCACAAGCAAAGATTATAAAGATCAACAGACTATAATTTCAACAAACTTTACAGACAACAAGCAAATAACTTTTGATATTACAAGAGGCTACCAATGGAAGCTCAATAAACAGCAGGGCTCATGGCTGGGCGATTTCAATGCAGCCATGCCGGCCTATTCTCTTTCGCAGGCGCCTGCCATGAAAGAATTTAATTTCAACCTGATGATGGATATGATCACCGTCAATCCAAAAATGAAATTAAGCGACCTGAAATCTTATCTCGATGCAGGCGTTTTATGGAGCAGTGTTTTAGCTTCAGATACTGCAACATTGCTAAATAAATATGTGAATGCAGGTAATATCCTGGCGCAAAATGTAACCGCTGAAATAAAACTGGTATTTGGCGATGACACACTGAAACCATTACTACAGAAAATTGGTTCCGGCGGATGGAGCAGTGCAAATATCAATTTTATGGCACAGGCTATGGCTGCTTCTATGTCGTGGCTGGAAAATTTCCAGTGGAGGGCAACTCCTGCTATTCGACAAAAAATATATACGCCATTGTGGGTTGATTTTCTTACCAATTTCGATCCTTCACAAGATCCGTCCGACAGCGTTGCGGTTTACGGTGCAAAGGCAGAAGAATTTATCCGGAAATCGGGTGATACAAATCACCTCGCAATCTTTGAAGGAAACGAAGGTAACTGGACGTTTGGTGATACGTTCGCCGGTGTGATAAGATCAAACCCCGGGTTATTTGATGCGATGAAAGGAGTGGTAAACAACCTGGCTATATTGCAGAATATGATACAGTCGCAGCAGATCTGCGATGTCAAACGCTTCTCTGATTGGTTAAACACGTTCATGACTATTTTCAGTCAAAGTTTTTACACGCGTTCTTTGGGTTATTTCCTGCTATTACATGCAGCAGATCTCAGCCTGACAAATAATATAACAAAAGTGTTTACGCTAACGGTAGGCACAGGCGCCAATATGCAGGTTATTAATGCAACGGTTATGTAAAATTTTTCTACTATTAATCTGCTAAGAATCATATGTACTGATCAGCAAGAATATGGCCTCTGCAGGATAGCATGCTCCTGCCAGCTATCAATTACATTTGCTTCAAAAAAAATTTATGAGTTTACAAGACAAGTTAAAAGCCCTGCTGCAATCCAAAGCAGAAGACCAGGAAAAGTTCCTGCAGGATAACGCCGCAAAAGAAGGTGTTGTAATGTTACCGTCAGGCTTGCAATATCTTGTTTTAAAACCCGGCGATGGTGCGAGGCCAGGCCCGTCAACCATGGTTACGGTTCATTATGAAGGCAGCCTGATCAATGGGAAAGTTTTTGATAGCTCTTATAAACGTGACAGGCCCGCAACTTTTGGTGTGCACCAGGTGATACGTGGTTGGACAGAAGCGTTACAGCTCATGCCTGTTGGCAGCAAGTGGAGATTATTTATACCTGCTGCGTTAGGTTATGGTTCGCGGGGCGCCGGCGGCTCTATACCGCCAAATGCAACCTTAATTTTTGATGTGGAGTTATTGAGTATCAGTTGATAAATCTCTTTGTGGGTCCTATACAGCATTAAGTTAAGCGCAAGTGGTGAGTAAGCGACCTCAGATATGTGACATTCACTCACAACTCACTACTCACCCAAATGCAACAGTTTCAATTAAAATAGCAATAGTTTATTAATTCATTTTAAATGATCTACATACTACAATTGATTTATATAAAAGAAGGACAGGAACATGTATTTCTTCAATTTGAAGATGTTGCCATACCAATAATTTCTAAATACAACGGGCGGCTTTTATTGCGTATAAGGCCCGATGAAAATTCTTTTGTTGAGCACAGCATTGAAAAGCCCTATGAAGTACATCTTGTTGAATTTGATAATGAAAAAGATTTTGAAGATTTCAAGTTAGATGAGGAACGAAAGAAATTTTTGCATTTAAAGGAACAGTCTATAAAAGCTTCAATATTAATCCGGGGATTAAAGCTATAACTAAACTCGGCCTACAATCATTCATAACACGACGCTTCGCGCATTAATATCGTTCGCATTATTTAAAACGAGGCGGAAAATCAGTTTTTGGAATTTAACTAAAAGCTAACCCACATTGCAGCTAAACCGGCGGAGAAGCCAGTAAATACTGCATTTCATTTTTTTTGAGTTCCGGTTTGTGTACTACAGATTTTCGTTTGGTGAAAGGTTTTGGTTTTATTAGCAGGATGGACTGAATGTTTCTT
>DASUGF010000030.1:0-11343 GCA_036274175.1 Parafilimonas sp. | reverse complement strand
GATTGTTGTACTTTCACGCGTTATGTTTTGTATCAATCACTTAAACAAGTGAATAAACATTAACGCTGCAAAGCCCCTGAAACATTATTGTGACAGGGGCTTTAGCTTTTCTGCCTTTTTTTGCTTGCGGAATTAAGGTTAATCGAGATGGCCGATGAAATTGAAGAAGAAATCACAAAAGCAGACATAAATGTTTTTGGACAGTAGCAATGCATTGTTGGTCGGGAAAACGAGACGCTGATCTACTAAAAGATTTATTGGTCTGCTAGAAATTTAAAAGGCGGATTATTTTATATCCGATCTCGGAATTTGCGGATCACAAGGCTGGCAACTGGCAAAGGCACGGGACACTTTGAAAAAATTCTTTCTCCAATTCTGGAGTCTTATTTGTGATAGTCATTGCTTAATCTGACAAAAGAGATTTGCAAAAGCGGGTTAGTTTATCTTTTAACGTTACCGTTCATTTTTCAAATCCATTCTCAACCAAACACCTATCAAGCGGTATTCCTTTTACAGCATTTTGCTCACCCTGGATGTAATATGATTTAGCAAGATCCTTACCTACAGACTTCACAAATGCAGATCTTATTTTGGACATTTTCTCACTCACGGAATTAGAGGTTACATCCACCAGGCTGTCAATGCGGTTATTGATCTCAGCCAGTAATCCGCTTGTTGAAATTCTTGAATATATGTTCCTGAGTTCTTCTTTATGATCTGCCAGGTCATGAAGCATCATACCTTCCGGATGATTTAAGAAGAAGATGTATAAAGTTTTTTCCAGTGGTGTGAGCTTGATCTCCATATTACCATAATCCGGAAGAAATATTTTACCATGTTTGGTTATCCGCATGCTGCTTGGTTTCAGGTTCTGGCGGAAGTTTTGATTGAACAACATTCTTATCCTCACTCCTTCAAGAATGTTTAATATCTGTTGTATCTCCAGGGGATCAAGCTTGTCCTGTAACAGGTGCATACAATCAATACATATATCAGCAGTACGAAGTTTCAATATGATATCCCGTTTGTGCTCACAAAAATCATTGATGCATCCTAACGGGCGTTTATGAACTGCCTTCTGCAAAGACTCCATATCCTTAAACATATGTCGCTGCAACACCAGGGAAGCCAAAAGATAGGCTACGGGAAACACTTCAGAGCAGTTTACATAATACTCCCATTCAGCAGTATGCACAAACCCGTTACATGGATTATCCGGATCAAGCGCACTGAACCAATTAGCTTTGTTGGCAATATTAGTAAGAAGGATAACCAGGTCCTTTCCGGGTAAATTGTTTTCTACCCTGCTCTGCTGGCAGAGTTCAAACATACTCTTCCAGCTTATCTCATTTCTTTTTTCCGGAATTTCTTTTCTAAGGCTTCTCGAATAACAGATCCGGACTTCCTGTTTGAAAAACCTTTCTTCATCCACATCTTCCAGCGAAACATTTTCATCCCTGAAACCCCGGGACGGACCCGCCCGCAAAAACCGGACAGGACCATCATAGGATTGAAGAAATTCAAGCACTTCATTAAACTTTTCCTGTGAAAATTCTTTACTGCACAATAAATAAACTTCCATAACCCGGATATTTTTGGTTGTAATCTTTTTCAGATTATTTAACCTGCAAGTAAATTCTTTTTGGCGCTACAGGATAATATAAAAATAGCGCAGGGCATAACCATAACTGGTGCTGAAATTGCTCACACCAGTATATCGAGCCTGTTGCATCACCTTCTATAAATGTCAGTTCCAACTGTGCTGTAGGAAACTTCTTGCCTGAAAATATTGCCGTAACACTGTCTCTGCCATTGATTATCCTGTCCAGCAATGTATCTGCACCGGCAACGAAGGCTTCTTTGTCGAGGCCCACACGTTCATCATCGAAAACCCATCCATTATTCCATCTATAAGGATTAATGGTGAATATCGAGTTGTTGTTCTTTGTTAATTTGTTTTTTGTTTGTTTTACCAATTTACCTATCATTTTGTTTTGAATGTAATAATAATGCCTGGTTAATCGTGTCAGTAAAGAGTTATCAAATCGTTCATTGATACAGAATTATTCATACCAATGCGTATCATCTTCAACCCTTCACCTAACTGTTCTGTGGAAACAACATAATATTTATCTAAGCCTTTACCATGCCCGTTCGCAAAGATGTTGCGTGTGACCTGACAGGTGCAAAAGCTCCTGTCAGGTCTGTTTAGCATTGTACTAAATAAAAAAACATATTGTGTTCTTAACCTGTCAGGACTTTCAGACCTGACAGGTTTTTACTACTGTTGCGTCCGTAACATCGTCATCTGTAACCGCCCGGAAAACCAGGCAGGTTAATTGATTCAGGTACTTTATCAAACTTTCCTGTGAAAATTTTCACTGCGTGTTAAATAAACGTACACAAGCGGATACGGATGTTGTTGTTTTAGTCTTCTGAGTTTAAGAATTGAGTTGGATTTTTACCTTCTTTCTTAAGTTTGAGGTAAGCGCCCATTGATTTTCCAAGCTTGCTGAACGTTTGGTTCATGGAAGCTTTCTCAAAATACATGGCGTTCTGCCTTTTGATATTCATGCTGGCGGCTATTTGTGCTGCGTCAAGTGTTGCCCCCAAATAACTGAATGTCCATTTGCCTGTTGCCTCCAGTTCTTTGATAGTGCTTTTGATTTGAACCCCATTAAAGTACCGGGACGAGTTCTCATAGCCATCTGTGATGATCACAACAACTACAGTGGCAAGACCTCCAGCCAGTTCATCTCCAATGCTTTTGTTCAATTCCCCGGTCGTCATACCGATGGCATCATAAAGTGCCGTGCTTCCACCGGGATGGTATGTATTCCTGTTGAGTTCTGCACTCTGTTCCGGTGGTAACGCGAAATAACTGCGCATTACTTCGTGGTTAAAACGGGTTAAGCCGACACGGATGTCCTGTTCAGGAAAACGCTCCTGCAGCGATTTGATGACCTGCAACTGTTCGTTAAAGCCGGATATGGTTGGCTGGATGCAATCCTGCATGGAGCCGCTTTGGTCAAGGATGATGTGATAATAAGTCTTCTGTTTCATGATACGAATGATTTAAAGATTATGAAATATTAATTTACCGGGTGCAAATTTGAGACGTTTCATAGCGCTTGAAATCTTTCTACAAGCTTGTAAGAGGGGTAATACTAAGTCCGCAAGTCAGTAAAGTCGGGAAGACGGGAAGAAAGAATTTGATTTCGGTTATTAATCATGGGGGATTTCCGGTCAGGTCGGAAATGACGTTTGCATTTCTTGTTTTATTTTCATTACAGGGGATTCTCGGCTTCAAGGGAATGATAATAAGCTATTTGTTTTGTTTTTTTTATAATGTTTGTAAAGCCTAAAAAGTAGCGAATAAGCAAATAAATCAGCAACCTGAAGGTTGAATAGTGGATTGGTTGACGAGTTAAAAGGTTAATGTACGCTTGTGTTAAAAGGGAATGAATTTGAAGTAGATATTACATCGTACATCCGACATCGTACATTTTGCAAATCTGAAATCCGCAATCTAAAATCTGCAATACGTTTAATTCTTCGTCACCACTTCATCCAAATTCAGCATGGCATTGGCAACCACAACCAGCGCGGCGGTTTCAGGACTGGTATTTTCTGTATTCATGCCGCCCACCATTTCGCAGGTCTTTGCTGCATCATTTTTAAATTGAGTGTAAGCGGTGTTATATAAATTTTCCAGCGCAGATAATTTGGTTTTTTCAATGGGTTTGTACATCATATCCTCGTAGCCTTTACTTATAAGCAATGGTACATTGTTGCCCGGAGTTTGTTGCTGCATGCGGAAAGCAAAATGCCGTGCCGCTTCAACATATACAGAATCATTCAAAGTGACCAGAGCCTGTAGCGGTGTGTTGGTGCGGATGCGGCGGGCAGTGCAAACTTCACGGTCTGCGCCATCAAACATTACCATGGAAGGATAAGAAGCGGTGCGCTTCCAATAAGTATAAACGGCGCGGCGGTACTGGTCTTCGCCGTCGCTCTTTACCCACTCCTTGCTGTTCCAGGGCGATTGCCAGATACCCGGAGGCTGCCAGGGCATCACACCCGGCCCGTACATTTTGTTGCTTATCAATCCACTGATGCATAATGCCTGGTCACGTACTTCTTCCGCGGTTAAACGTATGCGTGGCGCCCTTGCATACAATTTGTTATTAGGGTCTTTTTCAAGTGCATCGTTACTTACCACAGCGCTTTGCCTGTAGGTGGCCGACATCACCATTTCTTTTATTAGCGATTTTAAGCTCCAGTTATAATCATTCATCAACTGCCAGGAAAGATAGTCGAGCAGTTCCCGATGCGTGGGCTCAATGCCCTGTGTGCCGAGGTCTTCCAGGGTTTCAGCGATACCGGTTCCAAACAATTGTTCCCACAAGCGGTTCACAATGGTTCTGGATGTGAGTGGGTTTTGTTTGCTGGTTAACCACATCGCCAGACCCAAACGGTTATGCGGCGCATTTTTCGGGAATGCATTGAGCATGTGAGGTACATCAGCCTGCACCACGGCGCCTTTCACCAGCCAGTTTCCCTTTTCAAATACATTGGATACACGGTGCATATCGGTTGGATTATCCATCATCACCGGCGTTGTGGCAACCGAATCATTCCGCATCAAGCTCCAGAATGTTTTTTCAATTTCAGCAAAGCCGGGTTTATCTTTTCCTTCCAGCGGATGTGTGAAATAAAACCAGTCGAATAACGCGCCGTTATCATCAGGCTTTTTAAGATTCGGATTCGTATAGGTGAAATACAGATCATGATAACCATTGGTGGGCGGTATATCAACGCTTGTGATCGTCCAGAATCTTGTTGTTTTATTAACAGGAATGGTTTTTAAGATCTCTCCATCCGGCTTGTCAAGATGGATCGTCCATATTCCGCCATTTAAAAAGCCGCTGTAACGATAGATCAGTTCTGTTTTACCGGTAAGGCCAACATGCTTTAAACGCGCAATGGCGTGATTGCGGAAGATAAGCCATTTGGTATCGTTTAATTCACTGTTTACAAAACTGTCAGCCGTTAAGGAATTGATAGCCGGCTGCCATGTTTTTAAAAAAGTATATACACGTTTTGCCTCGTCAACGGAAGTATTTTCTTTTAACCAGCTTACTAACTGTATCAGCCTTAAACTATCATCCGTTTTGTATTCACGCAGCAGTGGATAATCCGCTTCTGTGTCTTCATCCCTTGAGTTATTGAAAAAAGCCATGAACTTATAATATTCATCGTGCTTGAACGGATCATAGGGATGGCTGTGACATTGGACACAGGCAAAAGTTGTTCCCATCAATGCCTGCCAGGTGGTGTTCACCCTGTCTAATACGGCGGCCGTTCTGAACTCCTCATTATCTGTTCCGCCTTCATCGTTTGTCATGGTGTTGCGGTGAAACGCCGTGGCGATGTAATCATCATCAGTGGCATTGGGCAATAGATCTCCGGCCAGTTGTTCCGTTAGAAATTCATTGTAAGGTTGATCTTTATTAAAGGCATCAATTAACCAGTCCCTGTATTTCCATATACTACGGCTGTCATCGCGTTCATAACCTTTTGTATCCGCATATCGCGCCAGATCAAGCCACATGGCTGTCCATTTTTCACCATAATGTTTTGAGGCCAGCAAAGCATCTACTAAATGCTCATAGGCTTTATCGCTGTTATCTTCCAGGTATTTTTGGGCGATGGAATCAGGCGCCGGCATGCCAATAAGATCGAGTGAAACTCTTCGTAATAAAGTTGGTTTATCGGCTTCCGGTGAAGGTTGTAATTTGTTTTGTTTGAGTTTATCATAAATAAAATAATCAATATCATTATTAGTCCAGTCGATTTTTTTAGCAGGTATCAGTCCCAAGAAAGATGGCTTTGGTTTGGGTACTTCCACTTTTTGCACCGGTACATAAGCCCAGTGTGTGCCCCATTTGGCGCCTTGTTTTATCCAGTCATGCAAAATATTTATTTCTTCTTTTGATAATGGATCATGATGGTAGGGCATGCGGTCTTCAGGGTCTTTTAAGTTAATCCGGCGGATCATTTCGCTGTGATCAGGATCACCCGGGATAATGGCGTATTTCCCTGATTTGCATTTCTTCAAAGCTTCTTCGCGGAATAACAGGCTGAAGTTGGATTGCTGCCGCACGCCGCCATGGCAGCTAATACATTTTTTATTAAAGATGGGTTTTACCTGCGTACTGTAATCAATTTCTTTATGGGAAGTGGTGATGGTGAATGCTGTTATTGCAAGAAGAATGGCTACAGCAATGATCAGGATTTTTTTATTTCGGAACAAGCGCATCAGTGAACGTTGAGAGGGGTAAAGGTAGGGAGAAAAGCAGTTAAAAGCCTCTACCCCTAAAGGGGGAATCCGATTCCTTTGATTTTCTGTGTTCAGTCCTTGGGTAAAAGAGATAGCAAATAAAAATTGATATACATTCATGAGTATGCGTTATGTGACAGTTCATTTTCAGGCTACTTATGGTTATAATATTTTTGGATAACGGAGGAGTTAACAAATGAATCAAAAATTTAAAGTGGGCGATCACGTAACATGGAACTCAGAAGCAGGCCATGTGTCGGGGACGATAATTAAAATTCATACGGCTGATTTTAATTACAAAGGCTATGTTCATCATGCTTCCAAAGATGAGCCGCAGTACGAAATTAAAAGCGATAAAACTGATCATGTTGCTGCGCATAAAGACTCAGCACTGACCAAAACCAAAAAGAAATAAGTAATCGCCTGATCATATAACCTGAAACCTCACGTGTTTATAAATGTAGCGCTGCCATTACCCTTGCTATGGAAAAGCGTACAGAGCAACAAATTCATATAATCTTGTTTATAATAATTTCTTATTTACTTTTGCACCGCAGGCGGATTTGTTTATTGTTCGGCCTCTCTTCAGAACTAATAAACGCACAAACTTCACCACAAGTTTCCCTACGTTTATCATTCAGAGGTTATTTGGTTACCGTTACCTGAGCAAGCGACATGATTCTTTGCCTGTGCCGGATTTGATCCGGCAGTACAACAATTGATCCGTAGATCAATGTGTAAGCATAGTTAAATTTCAAATCAGCATTATGAGCATCAACCGGTTTTTAAATGAGCGTATCCTGATCATAGACGGCGCCATGGGTACCATGATCCAGCGTTATAAATTGTCTGAAGCAGATTATCGTGGTGAACGGTTTAAGGACTGGTCTTCAGATATAAAAGGCAATAATGATCTGCTGTGTTTAACACAGCCTCAGATCATCAAAGCCATACACAAAGAGTATCTTGAAGCGGGCGCTGACATTATTGAGACAAATACATTCAATGCGCAACGGGTTTCACTTGCGGATTATAATATGCAATCACTGGCATACGAAATAAACTATGAGGCTGCAAAAATTGCGAGAGAAGCCGTAAATGAATATACCGTTGACCATGGACTGTCGGCCGTTGACAAATTCGTTGCCGGCGCCATCGGCCCAATGAATAAAACCCTTTCCTTATCACCCGATGTAAACAACCCGGGGTACCGGGCTCTAACTTTTGATGAAGCAATGGAGGCTTATTATGAACAGGTGAGCGCTTTGGTTGAGGGCGGTGTTGACCTGTTATTGGTTGAAACCATATTTGACACATTGAATGCAAAGGCAGCCATTTTCGCTATAAAAAAATACTTCAGGGATGTAAAAAAAGAATTACTGCCAATAATGATCAGCGGAACCATAACCGATGCCAGCGGACGAACTTTAAGCGGGCAAACCCTGGAAGCATTTTATAATTCAGTGGCACATGCAAAACCATTAAGCATTGGCTTGAATTGCGCACTCGGAGCAAAAGAAATGCGTCCTCATATTGAAGAGTTGTCCCAGATCGCATCTTGTTATGTTTCTGCATATCCTAATGCCGGGCTGCCAAATGCAATGGGTGAATATGATGAGCATCCGCATGATACCGCCGGCATGATAGAAGAATGGGCAAGAGAAGGATTTGTAAATATTGTAGGCGGCTGTTGCGGCACTACGCCGGAACACATAAAAGCTATTGCCGGGCAAGTAAAAAACATACAGCCGAGAACCTTGCCCGTGCTTGAAAGCACCTATGCTTAATAGGACTTGAAACCGAATTAAAGAAGAAGAGGAATAAAAGAATTATACATGAGTGAAATTATTATTAAGCCTTACATGCGTCTGTCAGGTTTAGAGCCTTTAACCATCCGCCCGGAATCTAATTTTGTGAACATTGGTGAGCGCACAAATGTTACGGGTTCAAAGAAATTCGCACGGCTTATACGGGAAAATAAATATGAAGAAGCGTTAAGCGTTGCGCGGCAACAGGTAGAAAATGGTGCGCAGGTGCTTGATGTAAACATGGATGATGCATTGCTTGACGGGGTTAATGCAATGACAACCTTTCTGAACCTTTTGCAAAGCGAGCCGGATATTGCGCGTATTCCCGTAATGATCGATTCATCTAAGTTTGAGATCATTGAAGCGGGTTTAAAATGTGTGCAGGGCAAGTGTATTGTAAATTCTATTTCGCTAAAGGAGGGGGAGGAAAAATTTATCAGTCATGCAGAAACCTGCAAAATGTATGGCGCTTCTGTTGTGGTGATGGCTTTTGATGAAAACGGGCAGGCTGATACATTGGATAAAAGGGTAAGCTTTAGCGAAAGAGCATATAAAGTTCTCACTGAAAAAGTTGGTTACGATCCCCAGGATATCATTTTCGATCCAAACATTTTTGCAATTGCCACCGGTCTTGAAGAACATAATAATTATGCGGTGGATTTTATAGAAGCCGCACGCATCATCAAACAAAAAATGCCGCTTACAAAAATAAGCGGCGGTGTGAGTAACCTTTCGTTTTCCTTTCGTGGTAACGATCACGTGCGTGAAGCCATGCACAGCGTTTTTCTTTATTATGCCATCAAAGCAGGTATGGATATGGGCATTGTAAATGCCGGCCAGTTGGTTGTATATGATGAGATCGAGCCCGGGCTGAAAAAGCTTTGTGAAGATGTTATTTTAAACAGGAATAATGAAAATAATGAGGCCACGGAAAAGCTCATTGCATTTGCAGAAACCGTTAAACAAAAAGGCAAACAGGAAAAAAAAGATGATGCGTGGCGTAATGCAACGGTTGAAGAACGTTTAAAGCACTCACTGGTAAATGGGATAACAGATTTTATTGAAGTTGATACAGAAGAAGCCCGGCAAAAATACCCGAAACCGTTAACGGTTATTGAAGGCCCTTTAATGGATGGAATGAATGTAGTGGGTGATCTTTTCGGTAGTGGTAAAATGTTTTTGCCACAGGTAGTTAAAAGCGCGCGGGTAATGAAGAAGAGCGTGGCTTATCTCACCCCGTTTATAGAAGAGGAAAAAAAGAATAACCCGCAGGCAGGGAATGGCAACGCGTCTCGTATATTACTCGCCACGGTTAAAGGGGATGTGCACGACATTGGTAAAAACATCGTTGGAGTGGTATTGGGTTGCAATGGTTATGACGTTATTGATTTAGGTGTGATGGTGCCTGCAGATAAGATTCTTGAAACTGCAGAAAAAGAGAAAGTGGATGTGATTGGATTGAGCGGTTTGATCACCCCCTCGCTGGATGAAATGGTGCACGTAGCCCATGAAATGAAACGCCGTAAGATGCAACAGCCATTATTGATTGGCGGTGCAACTACTTCAAGAACGCATACGGCAGTTAAGATAGCGCCACAGTATGATAACGGCGTGATACACGTATTGGATGCATCGAGAAGCGTTACTGTTGTTACAAATCTCTTAAACAAAATTCAAAAGCCTGAATTGTTAAGCCAGGTGCAGAAAGAATATGATGGCTTACGTACACAATTTCTAAATAAACAAGGCCAGAAAAATTTAATCGCTTATGAGGAAGCAGTTGGACACAAAGAACAATTAAACCGGGATGATTATACTCCGGTTAAACCTGCGGTTGATGGTGTAAAAGTTTTTGATGATTTCGATCTTGCGACAATAGCAGACTATATAGATTGGGGGCCGTTCTTTATTGGTTGGGAAATGCCCGGGAAATTCCCGGCAGTACTAACGGATAAAATATTTGGGGTTGAAGCAACCAGGCTGTATAATGATGCCCGGGCTTTACTCAAAAAAATAACAGATGGGCATTGGTTTACCGCCAAAGGCGTGATTGGTTTCTGGCCGGCACAAAGTAACAATAAGGATACGGTCAGGTTGCGAACAAATAATGGCGAAGTACATCTTGAATTTTTAAGACAGCAATCAAAAAAAGCACAGGGGCAATCAAATTTTTCTTTGGCTGATTTTGTGTCACCGGATGGAAATGATTTTATGGGTGCGTTTGCGGTGGCGGTTGATGGCGCTAAAAAACATATTGAGAAATTTGCTGCTGAAAATGATGACTACAATAAAATAATGGTGCAGATACTGGCTGACAGGATGGTTGAAGCATTTGCAGAATGCCTGCATCAAAAAGTGAGAAAAGAATACTGGGGATATGCAGAAGACGAATCACTTACCAATGACGAAATGATTCATGAAAAATATAACGGCATTCGCCCTGCTCCTGGTTACCCGGCCTGCCCGGATCATACAGAAAAAATAAAGCTGTTCGATCTCTTAAATGCAACTGAAAATATAGGAATAGAGTTAACGGAAAGTCTTGCAATGAATCCGCCGGCTTCCGTTTGCGGCTGGTATTTTGCCCATCCGCAAAGTCATTATTTTGGACTGGGCAAGATCGCAAAAGATCAACTGGAAGATTATGCAAAACGAAAAAACATGGATATCCGGGAAGCGGAAAAATGGCTGCGTCCTAATCTTGAATAAACTATTTTTTGAGTGAATCTTTCCAGCGTTGTACTTGCTTTGCATTACTCAATGCAGTAATAAGCAGTGCGAATATTACGATTTTGAAAATAAAGCCCTGTAAAATTGTTGCCGGTTCAAACATAGCATTGCCAACAATCAATATTGAATAAAGAACAATGCCGGTAATGATGGCATCATAAGGTTTTCCTTTTGTCCATAGCCCAAGCAGGAAAAATATTAAGGCAAGGCCTATGGATAAAATAAACGTTATTGTTCTCGCTAACCCATATTGTTCAAACGCCAAATAAATGCCTATGAGTTGTATAGCAGCAATGGCAAATAAAATATTCCTTGCTTTTTTTCAGGGCTGTTCAATTCTAAGTAACCTGTGGATAACTAAAGACTTTTGTCCAGTGAAGGGAGTTTTCATAAAGTTCGCCTTTAATATTGCGAACCTGGTTTTTTCTAAGAATGTTCATGACGATACTTCTGAGTACCGAT
>DASUGF010000029.1:0-22514 GCA_036274175.1 Parafilimonas sp. | reverse complement strand
CAGATGCTGACTGCTAATAGGAGTTTGACCAATCTGTGATAGCAAAAAAAAATTATTTATGAAATAACAACATCATAAAACAAAACAGCGGGTTCAAAAAATTTAAACCTCTTGCAGCGAATTCCTTTACATAGGAGTGGTGAGTGGTGAGTGGTGAGTAGTGAGTAGTGAGTAGTGAGTAGTGAGTAGGTGAAACTTACTGACCACTGACAACTCACCATTCACAGCCCGCAAAGGCCGAAAGATTTTTAAAAACTCTTAAGGTTATTTTTAGCAGGGATTTATTTTTCGAACATTATCTTATATTCTGAAACATACTCGCTGCTATCGCTATGCATGTCTTTAAAAAATAATCTTGCTTCCCGGCCTAATTGAAGACAGGTATTTTTATTCGCTATATCAAAAGCATTATTGGTTGGTTGTAATGACGGATACCAGATAATATGCCCGGGTTTATTTAAAAGCATTTGCGGCTTGCTCCATTGCTGCGAATTATTGCCTTCACCTAAATCTTTGTTAGCGTTGTAAGATATCCAGATACTGCCGCCTTCCCATTTGATCCCTTCAGACATAGCCATCATCATTACCCAGCAATTTAAATAGGTGTTCCAGCTTACAGATGGTCCCCAGTGAAATTTTGATCCCGCCTTTGAGGCGGGGCCTCCACCTTCTGCCATTGGTATTTGTAATGATAAAACCGGCTCACCAATACCATTAGAAGGCGCACTGAATAATCTTCCATCCCACCTTTTTGCTTTGCCAACAGGACTGTCAAGGTCATCCAAACTAATTCTTGCAACACTTATACATTGTCCGCTCCATTCGGTTTGGGGATTGTAAGAAGAAGCCTTGTACTGTCCTTTATATCCGTATTCACCATAAAAAAGATACAGGTAGTTCCCGCTTACAACTGCAGAAGGATCGCCAACGCCACCGGCAAAAGTAACAGACGTATTGTGTGGCCGCAGTATCATTCGCGGCTGCAGGTCTTCAATAAAAATTCCGAGGTTTGCCCAGCTTCTGCCGCCATCAGTTGATTTCATAATGCCTATTCTGCAAACGGCTGCTGCGGAACCTGAATCAGTCAGGCCGCGTGGCCAGTCTTTATCTATATAACCTTCTCCGCTTGATGCATTAAAAGGTAATGTCGCAGGATAGTTTTCATTATGATAGACAGCGAATAATGTTTTGCCGGTTATATCTTTTTTATCCTGGTAAATAGTTTCAAACCAAACAGCTCCATGCAACCCTTTTTCACCGGGCTTTGCATTTAACGGCATTACAGGGTTTGAGAAAGCTTCTTTTCCTGCAGTAAAAGTTTCATCGGCATTTTTGCCATCGGCAAATTTCAGATCATGCGCTTCGCCCCAAACCGGGTCTTCACCATACTTACCCGGAAAAATGCGGAAGGTATCGCCAATCCAGGCTTCGGCCATATTGCAATCAACAAAAGAATTAAAATAAAATTTTTCTGAAGGAATCAGTTTGGCTTTTGGGACCGCTGAGCGCTGTTTTTTAGCGTTTGCAGAACATGCTTGTAAAACAACCAGGTATATTGAAACTTTAATTATTACATTAACTCTTGTCATATAGCTTTTTAACCTGTCAGATGGTTTCAATGAAAGATGTTTCTTATCTTTTAGGAAAGATAACTTTGAAGTTAGTTTTAAATATTTTTTGCAAGCGATTTTTTATGAAACCGGGTGTATTAAAATACATATCTGCAACATATTTATTTTTATTATCCACATGTTTTATTTATGCCCAGTCATTTGCTTTTTCGCATTATAAATTAGTACGTGGCCTGCCGGCAAATGTATTGATGCAGGACCATAAAGGGTTTATCTGGGTTGGGTCTGACGGGCTTTTTAAATTTGATGGTATCAACAGCACTTATTTTTATAACGATCCCAAAATAAAAGGTTCGCTTGTTAACAATGGTATTAAAAGCCTTGCCGAAGATGTTGACGGAACAATTTGGGCAGGTACATTAAACGGGATCAGCCATTATGATCCTTCCAGCAACAGCTTTACCAATTATATACATAAAGAAGGCGATACAACAAGCCTCGTCACCAATTATGATAACATTGTATTCGTTGATGATGAAGGCAATGTATGGGCTGGCAACCGGGAAGGCATTTCGAAATTTAACCGGCAACAACAAACATTTGCGCATTATAACATTGTTCCTTACCAGCAGCGCGGCAGGTTAAGAGGGAAGTTCATTACCTGTATTATAAACGATAAAGCAAATAAAGAGTGGCTTTGGCTCTCGAGTTATGATGGGTTGATCCATTTCAGGAAGAAAGATGGTTATGCTGTTTATTATTATCCGTTTGATAAGCCTGTTACACTTACAAAAATTTTGATGGACAGCCATCAAAGATTATGGATATGCACATGGGGCTCGGGGCTTGGATTATTCAATCAACAAACAAAAATATTTTCTTTCAGGCTTTTTGAGAATGACCGGCAGATGGGAACTACCAACATAATTTTTTCTCTTAAAGAAAAACCTGTTGGCATCACAAAAAGTATTTTTTATGCGAGCACCGATCTTGGGCTTACAAGTTTTATAATTGAGGCAAATGATACCAGTCCTGTTACGTTGCAACATTTTTTAGTAGCTGATCCATCTGATATTAAAAGCATCGGCGGCCATCCAAATGATATTTTAATTGATAAGCAAAACATAGTCTGGATCGCCACTTCAACTGACTTAAGTTATATACTTCCCAATAACCAGGTTTTTATTAATCATCGTGCGAACAATCCTCCGTTTGGCGCCATTAATACTATTACGGAAGACAAAGATGAAACAGGCAAAACTTTTTATTGGATCAGCTCATGGTATGCCGATGGTTTATTGCGTTGTGATTCCACCTGCTCCGCCGCACAAAAAGTAAATTATTTTAACAGACTGGCGCATTCAAAAGATGCCCTGCAAATAAACCAAACATTGCCTGTGCAACAACAGCTTTGGGTAGCAACGATGGATGGCCTTTTCCTGTATGATAAGCAAACAAAAAAAAGTAATGCGTTTCATCAAAATGATAAAGACAGCCTATTGCCTTCTGATAGAATTTACGCGTTGTGTGCTGATCATTTAAATCGTTTATGGATCGGAACTTACAACAATGGTTTTGCAGTGATGGATATGCGCACACAAAAAAAAGTTACATTAAACAACGAATTATTACATGAATGTGCAGGCAAAAAAGCAAGCGCAATATTTGAAGACAGTAAAGGATTTGTGTGGATGAATAATGCGGATGAATTACTGAAAGTGAACACAAATAACTTTCAGTTTAGTGTGTACAGGCATATTGCCGGCGATTTGCATTCAATTGCCGGAAGTGTTACGCAAATTACTGAAGACACCGGTCATCATATATGGATAAGCACCCGTGAAGGCCTTTGTGTTTATAGTGAAGCAAACAATAATTTCAACCTGTTTACAACAAGTGATGGTTTATCAAATAACGATATTGAAAGTATCGCGTGCGACGGTTATAATAACTTATGGATTGCAACAGCCAAAGGATTAAACAGGCTTGATCTTAAAACATTTCGTATAAAAGCTTACTATAACGAAGATGGTATTGAAAGCGATGCCGAACTTAATTATTTGCTGAACTGCGACGGCAAAATTGTTATTGGCGGCGATAACTTTATTACAATGCTCAACCCTTTATCGCTGACAAGAAATAATACGGCGCCGCCGGTTTATATTAATTCGCTAAGGCTTAATAATAAGAATAAAACTATTGTTATTTATGATTCGTTGAGCAGAAATATTAAACTTCCTTATGATGAAAATTATTTCACTATAGATTTTATTGCATTGAATTTTATTAATGCTGCTCAAAATAAATATGCTTTTCAACTGGAAGGGATTGATAAAAAATTTATACAAGCCGGTAATATGCACCAGGCCGTTTATACCAATGTTGCGCCTGGCACTTATACTTTTAATATAAAAGCTTCCAATAACGATGATGTGTGGAATGATGCAGGCGCCTCCATCACTATACAAATTGAACCCCCTTTCTGGAAAACCTGGTGGTTTATTACCGGATGTATCATATTATGTATGCTGGCTGTGTATGGTATTTACCGCTACAGGATAAACCAGTTATTAAGGGTGGAAAGATTGCGCAGCAAAATATCAACCGACCTGCACGATGATATTGGATCAACATTAAGTTCTATTTCTATTTTAAGTGATATGGTTTTGAGAAGAAAAGATGATGATAATGCTTTGAGCATGCTGCAGGAGATAAAAGACAATTCTATTGACCTGATGGAGAGAATGGATGATATTGTATGGAGCATCAATCCCAAGAATGATACATTTGAAAACCTTATGCTGCGCATCAAGCGCTTTGCATCGCATTTATTTGAAGCGGCAGGCGTTGAATATTCAATACATATTACAGATAATGTTACGCAAATCAAATTGCCAATGGAAAAGCGGCAACATCTTTATCTCATTATTAAAGAAAGCATTAACAATATTATTAAACATGCCGGGTGCAGTCATGCTTCCATAACGGCAACGTATAAAAATGGCGAGTTCGTAGTGGAAGTAAAAGATAACGGTAACGGCTTTGATACATCAAAAGTATATCATGGCAATGGCCTTTTAAGCCTTCAGCAAAGAGCGGCATTAATGCAGGCACAGTTAAAAATTCAATCCGCAAAAGATGCAGGCACAACGGTAACGGTTAAAACAAAAATCAAATAAATATCCTATTGCGCTAAAGAACAATAAAGTAAATATTTGCAGTAATGATAAGAGTAGGCATCATTGAAGACAATGTTCCGTTGCGCAACAGCTTGACAAGTTTATTTAATCATACAAACAATATGGCTTGTGCTGTATCGCTTGGCAATTTGCTGCATGTTGTTGCCGAATTAAAAAAACATAAGCCGGATATTATTTTGCTCGACATTGGCCTGCCGAATATTTCCGGTATTGAAGGCGTGCGAATGATCAAAACATATTTCCCTGATATATTGATCATGATGTTTACGGTGTTTGAAGATGATGATAAAATTTTTGACGCCATACGTTTTGGCGCGTCGGGGTATTTGCTAAAAAAGTCTTCGCCAGAAGAAATTGTGGAAGCCGTTTATGATCTGTATAATGGCGGAGCGCCCATGAGTGCAAGCATTGCGCGGAAGGTGATAAATTCATTTCATGTGAAGCCTGCGGCAACCACTTCAGACAATTACAGCCTTACACCACGTGAAAAAGAAATCCTGCATTCGCTTATTGATGGACTGAGCTATAAAAAAATCGCTGACAAATACATGGTAAGCATCAGCACCATCCGTACGCATATCTGCAATATTTATCACAAACTGCATGTAAACTCAAAGGCAGAAGCGGTTGCCAAGGTTTTAAAAAAATGATGTATTGGAAATCCTGTATTCGCTTTGCATCTGAAGTCGAATATATGATGCAGTTGAGGAGAGTGGTGAGGCGGCAGAATTGGAAATAATTACGTTATTTGTTATTTGCCCGTAACGGATAAAACCTAAAATCCTGCTGGCTGCAATGCATCAAAAATCAGATGTTCATCCTATTTGTTTGGCCTGTTACTTCTTCTACTTTTATGCAGTATAGTGTTTTAAAAAAATCAGACCATGAAACTAAAGATCCCTGCGCTTATAATAGTTGCTATTGCAATGGTTCTTCCCAAAAACAGTTCCTGCCAGGTACTTAACAGGGTAAAGAATACAGTAAAAAATACGGCAACAAACCGCGCTGATGAAGGCGCTGCAAACGCTACCGGTAAAGCAATAGATAAAGGTGTTGATGCTGCCGCCGGCAATAACGGTGATGATAATAATCCGGCCAATGCTACAGCTTCACCAGGCAATACAACTGCACATTCCAATGGTCAGCCGACTATAAAATCTTATCAGAATTATGACTTTGTGCCCGGTGATACCGTGTTGTTCGAAGATAATTTTATGGAAGACCAGGATGGTGAATTTCCTTCTCACTGGGATCTGGAAAAAGGCCAGGCTGTTGTTAATAAACTAAATGGTACGCCCGCATTTTATCTTACTGAAGGAAATTATGTAAAGGTTACGCCGCTAATGAAAACAAAAACTTATTTGCATGATCCGTTTACAGTGGAGTTTGATTATTATCCAACGAGTGGTTCTTATGGCCCGCTGGTTTTTTTCAGCTATGTAAATGCGGATGGCAATGAAGATGATGTGCAGGTTCAGTTTAATACTAACGGTGAAGTAAATACAGGATATTTTGGCAATGATTTTTCAGGGAGCTATCCTGAAAAAGATGCGGATGCTTTTTTAAGTAAATGGCATCACGCAGCTATGATATATAAAAACGGGCAAATAAAATGCTATGTTGACCAATACCGCGTTTTGGTTGTACCTAAAGCAGGGTTTGTTCCATTATCGCTTGGCTTTGGCGGCATCGGCGACCAGGATAATCCTATTATCTTAAAAAATATAAAGGTTGCATCGGGCGGTAATATGAATATGCTGGGAAAGAAATTTACGGCGTCAAAAATTGTAACGCACGGTATCAACTTCGATATTGATAAGGCAACCATTAAACCTGAAAGCATGGGCACTTTGAATATGATCGTGCAGGTGATGAAAGATAATCCCGATGTTAAATTTGAAATAGATGGCCACACGGATAACAGCGGCAATGCGGCACATAATCTTACGCTTTCGCAGCAACGTGCAGACGCTGTAAAAACACAATTGGTTGGTATGGGTGTTGATGCTTCACGCCTTACCGCAAAAGGTTTTGGCGATACAAGGCCTGTCAGCGATAATAACACACCGGAAGGCAAAGCCAATAACCGCAGGGTTGAATTTGTAAAAATGTAACCTGTCAAATCTGTATCGGAGGGCTTCGTTATATGGCAAGTTTAAATAGCAGCTATTGTTGCCTGTTCACATTTGATTTACATAATTATTTACCAGTTTTAACTCAAACCCTTTTTGTTGCAGAAAATCTTTGATCTTTTTCTTCTTGATAAAGATATTTTTCTCGCTTTTTAACGTTGCCATTTTTTTGCCGGCAACAGCGGCAAATGTTTTATTGTAGTCTGAAGTTGGTATAGATAACAACGCTTTGCGAATGCAATAATCACTAACCTGTTTTTGTTGTAAAGCGTACTTTATTTTTTGTTTTCCCCATTGTTTCATGCGGAATTTTCCACCCGCGTAAGCAAAAGCAAACCGCTCTTCGTTCAAAAGATTTTCTTCGATCAATTGTGCCAGTAATTGCTCAACTTCATTTTTGTGCAAACCAAGAGAATATAATTTACTCCTTACTTCGGCGTGGCATCGTTCCTGGTAAGCGCAATAGTGTTTTATCTTTTGTAAAGCGGTGCATAAAGTCTCATTCATACAGCAATTATCAGGATTATTATTCAATAAGTCATTATGGCAATACAGTGTTTGTCTCTGAACAAGCTTTGAGCGTATTATCTAAACTACTGCTTATTTCCCTTTATGCAATGGGAAGCAGCCCGCAACGCTGGAAAGACTTTATATCCGGAAAGATAAGCCGTTAAGGTTATTGTGAATCGGCAGGGATTGTTTGAAAAGTATTTGTTTCAAGCGCAACTTTGTAGTGCTGAACAGCTTTCGTGATAGCATCGCAGATCTGTTGCTGGCCATCTACACTGTTTAAAAAATCTTCGTCTTCAGGGTTGGAAATAAATCCTGTCTCCACAAGGATGCTTGGCATAGCTGTTGCCTGCAGCACCCAAATACCAACACCTCTTTGTTTTGCTTCGCGGCTGGTACGGCCGATATTAATAAACTCATTTTCCACATCGCGTGCAAGATTTGCGCTGCGTTGAAAATATTGCTGCGTTTTCAGCGCGTAATAAATTTTTCTTTCAGGAGAACTGAGGTCAAAATCACCGATTTGCTGTGCCAATGAGCTGTCCATATACAATGATTCATTTTCAATCATGGCAACTTCTTTATTGTCATTTCTATCAGCAGCCCATATAAATGTTTCTGTGCCTTGTGCCGGGTTCGGTGTTGTCCAGTAACGGTAAGTAGGAACCTTTTTCGTATGTTTTTTCCTGCTTTTCCCTTTCCCCGTGTAATATGTTTTCGTTTTATAACCGGTGCGCTCACTATGCCTGATAGCAGGCGCCGAATTGCAGTGAATACAGATGAACAAATCGCCCTTGGCTGTATTGGCTTTATTCGCCTTTACCGGTGGTGGATCGAAAATATCGGTGGTGCGCGTCATCACGATCTTTACATCTGGCATTGCCTGTTGCAGGGTTGCCTGGAGTTTTAAAGCAACAGCAAGCGTAATATTTTTTTCGTAAGAATAAGCGCCTTTGGCTCCAAAATCTTTTCCTCCATGACCGGCATCAATAACAATAGTACGCAGCGTATTTTGATTTACGCTTGTTGTATGAGAAGGTGTAAGGCGAAAAGAAGTAAAGCATAAAAGGATAATAATAAGACCGGGTATGGCTGCAATTTTTCTTTGCATGATTAAGTTCGTTAAAAAGGTTTCTTTACAAATCTTTTATAGCATTAAACTATACTTTTGTCTGGTTTGTATGCATAACCACTATAAAATGTACGCAAATATAAAAACCGCGCTAATTTTTTTATGCATAATACTATTTATAACGTATCCGCTACTTGCTAACAACCCGTGCAAAACTAAATTTCAAAAATTATTAACAGCAGCTATTGACACAATTCCTGTGCGGCAAATTGATTCAATTTCCCTCAAAAAAATTATTGCAGATTCGTTAAAATCCCCTGATTCATCAAAAAGCATAACAGACAGCCTGATAATAGATACCCTGAATGACTCGTCAAAAGTGATTGTTGTTGATACCACGCTGTTTTCCAAAGACTCCCTGGATGCGCCGGTGAGTTATACTGCCGAGGATAGCGGTGTGCTCATTATCCCATCCAGGCAATTCATTCTGTATGGCAAGGCCAACACTTCCTACAAGGATATCAAATTGGATGCTAATACTATTAAATATGACCAGGATAAAAATCTGGTCACTGCCTATGGGGGTACAGACACATCAAAAGGGGCTTTAAATCTCCCCACCTTTACCCAAAACGGAGCAACTTCCATAATGGATACCGTTTTTTATAACCTTAAATCGCAAAAGGGCCTTACCAAGAATACCTATTATAAGGAGGGCGAGCTGTTTGTAAATGCCCAAACTGTAAAAAAGGTTACCAGCGATATTGAATACGCATACCGGGGAAGGTTTACAACATGTAATCTCGATACCCCACATTTTGATATCCGGGCAAAAAAAATAAAGCTTATTAATAATAAACTGGCAGTTTCAGGACCTGCTTTTCCGGAATTTGAAGGCGTTCCCATGCCTGTAGCCATACCTTTTGGTATTTACCCGTTAAGCCGGGGAAGGCATTCCGGGTTGCTGCCTCCACGTTTTACTTCAAATAATGTTTTCGGGCTTGGATTGGAAGGTCTTGGATATTATAAAGTGCTTAACGACAACTGGGATTCAAGGATCGAAACCGATCTGTATTCCTATGGGGGATGGCGCGCCGGTCTTACCACCGAATATTTTAAAAGATATAAGTACCGCGGATCATTCATATTAAGCGCACAACATACCAAGCAATTAAACACTGATGTATATTCACTCTCGAAAGAAGAATTTACAGTAAGCAATACTTATTTTATTACGTGGACACATTCTTCTGATACAAAGGCCAGACCGGGTACAACCTTCAGCGCCAACGTGCATGCGGGTAGTACCCAATACAATAAGAATGTGCCTAACAATGCCTTTATTAATTATAATAACAGCCTTGCTTCTTCCATCAGCTATAATAAAGTTTGGAATGATGGCAAGTATAACATGAACGTTTCTTTAAACGAAACGCAGAATAGTGTTAACCGCCTTATTAATTTGAACCTCCCAACCATCGCTTTTTCTGCCGCAACAATCTACCCTTTTCAGAAAAAAGAGCAGGCTGGTGAACCGAAATGGTATGAGAAGCTTGGGATCGCTTATACCGGCAACTTCCTTAACCTGATCTCGTTTTATGATTCTGCCTTTAATTTTAAAAACGTTTTGGACACCTTGCAATGGGGAATGGATCACCGCATTCCTATTACGCTGGCATTGCCCCCTATAGGACCGCTTATTTTAGCGCCTTCAGTTGATTATGCGGAGAGATGGTACGCACAAAAGGTTGATTATAGCTGGAATGACTCTACCAAAAAAATTGATACCGCCCTCCACAAAGGATTTTACGCAGCAAGGGAAGTGAGCTTTGGCCTCAGCATGAATACCCGCATATTCGGTACGCTTAATTTCAGGAATTCCAAAGGCGTACAGGCCATACGCCATGAAATAGACCCGTTTATCGGGGTAAGCTATAAACCAAATTTTGTAAGCCAGTTTTACCAGAACGTGCAGGTGGATTCAACCGGGAAAAACTTCCGGCGTGTTTCCCAATTGCAGAGTAACGTTACCGGCGGCGGATTCAGTGAGGGGCGCTTTGGGGGTCTTACTTTTGGTATCAACAACCTGCTGGAGATGAAGGTGCGGAATAAGGATTCCACTGCCACGGACAGTGTAAAAAAAGTGAGGCTGCTGGATAACCTCAGCATCAGCAGCGGTATCAATCTAATTCCCGATAGTTCCAATAAAGCCACGCCCATTAGCCCGATAAGCATCAGGGCGGGCAGCAGCCTTTTTAATAAAGTGAATATTTCAGCAGGCGCAACTATCAATCCTTACCGCCAGGATACTACCGGCAAGCATCACCTACTCTGGAAAGAAGGAAAGATAGGTTCATTTCAAAACGGGAATATCTCTTTATCTACTTCGCTGCAAAGCAAATCGAAAGACAAAAAAAATGAGGATCAGCAATTGGAAACAGACGAAACGTTAACGCCGGATGAACAGCAAAAACAGTTGGAATATATGCGCGAAAACCCGGCAGAATTCGTCGATTTCAGTATCCCATGGTCTTTGCAATTATCTTATTCACTTAGCTACAACCGTTACATTTCTTCTGATCTCGTTCACTATGTTTCCACACTTACTTCGAATATTAATGTCAACGGTACTGTAAGTCTTTCCCCAAAATGGCAGTTAGGCGGTGGTTTTTATTTTGACATCATGACCCAAAAGATCCAGGCAACAAGTATTTTTCTTACCCGTGATATGCACTGCTGGCAAATGACCATCGATGTGAATGTAGGCCAGTATAAATCATTTACCATAACGCTTAATCCAAAGTCGGGCATACTCAGAGACCTGCGCGTTAATAAGCATTTCATGCAGCAATAATTGAAATTTTCTGGCAAGGTTGTTGGAAAAAACATTTAAATTTATTACATCATTAAAAATAAATAACTATGAGTGCACAGCGTGTATTAGTTGCAGCATTAACAGGTTTTGTTGCCGGCGTTGCGGTTGGATTAATGGTTGCTCCCGCAAGCGGCAGTGAAATCCGTCAGCGTATTGCAGATTCTGCAAGCGATTTAGCTGGAGGGATTAAGGATAAGATCCGCAACCTGCGGGGTCAAGCGGAAGAAGAATTGGATGATCTTGATTTGGATATTGCAGGCGATAATAATTCATAAGATCACTCATTCTTTACATAAAAAAAATCCGGGGTTATGTTATGCTCCCGGATTTTTTACAATTTTCTGTAATCTTACCCCTGCTTCTTTATTCTTCCACCGCTGCTATTGGAAACACTTGTTATAACACCGTTCCCTTTGTAGTTAATACCACCGCCGCTGCTGGCCTGGGCCTGCAATGCTTTGTTTACAGTTATTTCAATATCACTGCCGCTGCTGGCGTCTGCTACGCAGTTGTCTGATATCAGTTCATAGCCATTGAAATCTGAGCCGCTGCTGGTGGTTATTTTTAAGCTGGTTACTTTTCCTTTTATGTCCATATCTGAGCCGCTGCTCTGATCAACATTCAGCTCTGAGGCGGTAACGGTTCCGTCAAAGTCCGCACCTGAAGAAAGAGAGATATTCAGCTTGCCAACGTTAATGTTGCCATCAGTAGACGCATCCGCGCCTGAGTTAGCGTTAAGCGCATCCAGGTTTTTAAAGCTCACATACGCTTTTAATTCTTTTTTTGTAGCCTGGTCGTGCCAGCCACGGTTGTCAAAATATATTTTTAGCCTGCCATTCTCTACTTCGGTTTTGATCCGGCTTCTTATTTCAGGCGACGAAGCGCTTACCGCAACTGCTTCGCTGCTGCCTTGTTTTATTTTAAGATCGATCCCGTTTGAAACTTCGATCGCATGAAAACTGCTTACAGTTCTCACTTCTGCATTGGCGTCATGTACCACCGTATTTTGTGCAAAAAGAAACATAAAAGAAAATAAAAGCGGCAGAAGAACAAGTAGTCTTTTCATTGTATATTTTTTTTGTTGTTTAATGCATATGCTTCGGCATAGTTGCCGTTAAACGCAGCAACTTAGAAAAAGTTACAATAAATTTTATTTGGAAGGATAAACGATGAAATGAAGCGATAAACGGGGATTATCTATGACGATGGTTTTTTAGGTGGTAAAGCAAAAGCCACAGCTTCATGTTCAAAATGCCCTTTGTGGGAGCTGTCGCAAAAAGGTTTATTCTGGGATAGCCCGCACCGGCAAATAGAAATTGCAGTTCTGCCGCCGAGGTCGTAAACATTTCCGTTTTTGTCAACTATTTCAAAGTCGCCTTCTATCTTTAAAGAGCCATTGCTGTTTACAGTTATTCTTGTTGCTGCCATAACATGTATTATAAGGTTAATTAAAAGCTTATATAGTGTTGTGTTAAGTAAAATATGACATTTTAGTTTGTAAGTGGTGAGTGGTCAATTGTGAGTGAATACCCCATATTTAGGATGATTACTCACCATTCACTGACAACTCACAATTAACTTAACACTATATATTACATAATGCATCTTTTAATTTTCCGGGTACAGGCATTAATTTTTTATTTACGTAATCATAACAAAGCATGCCTGTTTTTGCTTTGCCGGCAAGAACAGCATTTTCATCAGCCAACATGTCAAGCCTGTAGAAAATATCAAATCCATATTTGTCAAAATTATTTGCAGTTACTGAGATCTTTATTTCATCACCATAATTCAATTCTTTTTTGAATTCAATGGCTGCATCAGCCATTATTAAAGAAACATTTTCAAGTTTTAATTCAGTATAACCAAAGTGATTTAAGAATTGTTCGCGTGCTTCATGCATGAGCGTAAGGAAGCTATCGTTACCAACATGGCCTCCATAATTCAGGTCTGTGATACGTATTTTTATAATGGTTGAAAAATTAAAATGTAAGGGTAATTTTATTTTTATTCTTTCCATTTATTTGTCTTTCAAAAATTCGATCAGTTTATCTGTTGCCTTTCTGCGATGGCTGTATAAATTTTTTTCAGCCAGTTCCATTTCACCAAAAGTTTTATTACTGTCTTCGGGAATAAAAACGGCATCATATCCAAACCCATTGCTGCCTTTGCGTTCATTGCTGATCTTTCCCCTGCTGACCCCTTCAAATAAAAATTCATTTCCATCCCACACTAATGATATCACAGTTTTGAAATGTGCGTTTCGGTTATCAGATGCTTTGAGCTTATCAAGTAGCTTATCAATATTTGCTTCAAAATTTTTTTCATCGCCGGCATACCTCGCGCTTTTTACACCGGGTTCGCCATTTAATGCATCCACTTCAAGGCCGGTATCTTCACCAAAACAATTTTGTTTTGTTAGCCGGAAAATGGTTTTTGATTTTTCAGATGCATTCGCTTCAATGGTATCATGTGGTTCGGGGATATCTATATCAATACCTGCTTCCAGTAGCGTAATAATATTAAAGCGTCCGCCTGTTACTGAACGGATCTCTTCAACCTTGTGCTGATTATTCGTAGCGAATATGAGAATGTTATTCTTCAAAGACTAAATATATTTTGAAGGCTTTTCCACAATTTGGTTTTCTGCGTTTTTGCATCGGGCGTTTTTTTATTCAGCTCGTTTAACGAAGGAGCTGTAACGATCTTACAGTTATCATATTGCTGCACCTGGTAATCAGGCATGGTAAAAGGTAATTGAACTTGTAAAGTGCTCACGCCAAACATCAATAAATATTCAGCCTGCATTTTTTTTCTCAGTTGATTAAAATCAACCGGGTTGTTGCTGAAATTGATGAGTGCAATGTGTGCAAAGTTCAGCTTGCAGGCATTTAAAATTCCCGTAAGAAATTCCATTTCTTCATCATTTAAATACATGTTGTTTTTGTCATTTACCAGAACAATAATTTTTCGATCATAATTACCGAGATAATTTTTTTCCTGTTTTGGCAATGCATCATTATTTGATTCCCTTCTTAAATTTTCGCCTGTATGCACTAATGAATCACTGAATAAGTCAGCCAGCACAAATGCAGGTAATTGATCTTTCATTGACATATAATTTTATCGGATATTGTAACTGCCCAATGCATAAGATTGTGAACTGATGAAGATGGGTTTATCTATTTAATGATTTCAATTGCCAAGGTAATAAGGTTGTTTATTAACAGGTTTAAACCTTATCACCTTAGTAAATAAGGATGCTCAATCAATCCTAACCTTATTAACTTATTTCTTTCTTAATCAGTTCTCAAACTCTTGCTCGTCAAAATTTTATCCCTTGTTAAGAATTAAACAACGTAGCAACTATAAAAATTATGATTAAAAAAATCTACAAATAAAAACTGCGAAGCTTTTATACTTCGCAGTTGTATATTTTCAGCAAGCAACTTTATTTTTTAATATTGTTATTTACTATTTTAGCCAGGTCAAACATGGAAACCTGGTCTTTGCCAAAAAGACTTTTCAGCTTTGCATCTGCATTGATCATCCTTTTGTTTTTCTTGTCCTGCAGATTATTTTTCTTTATGTATTCCCATATCTTTTTTACGATCTCGGTACGTGGTGCGGGTTTATTGCCTATTACTGCAGCTAAATTATCGCTCGGAGTAAGCGGCGCCATAAATGCCGGATTTGGTTTTCGTGCAGATTTTTTAGCAGCTTTTTTGGGAGCCGCTTTTTTTGCTGTTGCCATAATTTTAAAATTTAAAGAGTTAATATTTATAATAAAAAACCTTTATCACAAAGGTTTTCAGGGGGTAAGATACATATACTACAATGAAATAACCTAATAATAACTTACATTTAATTCACATTATTTTTTAAATAAAGTATTTTTTTCCGAGGGAAAACTGCCTTGAAGAAGCTTTTAATGATTGATCACATGTATTCGGAAAGCCTGCCTCAATAATTAAAAGTCAGCGGCACGTTCAATTTAATACCAAAGTTCCTGCCCATATTAAATACGCCCTGCCTGCCCGTTGCATTGTTTACAGCCAGGTATCTAAAGCGGCTCAGGCTGTTTTGATAAGCAATGTTGCCGAGATTTTCGCCGGTTAAACTTAAGGTGCAGATCGTTTTGCCTTTACTCGAAATATCTGCAGAAATGTTTGCACCAAATAACCAGTAACCCGGGGTTGCCGTTTCTGTGTTGTACCCCGTGAAAGGATGATTTTGTGAAAAGTTGTAATCACTTTCAATACCCATATTAATATTACGGATAAAGTTGCCTTTGCGCAGTACATCTACGGCAAGCGATGTGATTAACCTGGCTGCCGGCACAAATGGGATATTGTCAGAACCATCAATTGGTTTTGAAAATTGTCCGCGTGTGTAAGAAAATACATTCTTGAAATGCAGCCAATCCAAAGGATGCGGATGTATGTCGAGGCTTAATTCTGCCCCATAAAGGTTCGCATCATGCTGATCAAATTTGTACACCTCTAACTGCTTGCCTGTTTCCGGATCAATTAAAACAGAATCACCGCCGGCGTTATTGGATAGCCGTTCATAAAAAATAAAATTATTGATATGGTTGTAGAACAGGCTTGCATCAAGCGAAACATGTTCACCGGTTAATTCAATACCTGCATCACCTTGCAAACTTACTTCTGAACTCAGGTTGTTATTACCGATCTCGTAACGGTTGGTTCCTTCATGCGCACCGTTGCTGGCAAGCTCTGCAAAATTGGGCGCACGAAAACCTCTTGCAATATTTGCTTTCAGGGCAAGCGCTTTTGATACTTCATAGCTTATGCCTGCACTGCCTGAAATATTGGAAAAGTTTTTTGTAAAGGCAGCAAATTTTGTTTGCCCGTCCTGCTCCAAAGGTTTTCCATTGTCATGCCTTGTATCATATCGTATGCCGCCGCTCAGCGTGAGTTTGTTTTTTGAATACTGTGCAAAAACAAAACCACCGATATCAAACAAAGTATAATCCGGTATCAAAACTTCTTCGGCTTTATTCTGGTTTGTTTGATACATACCGGTTATACCAACGGTAGTTTTCCAGTTGTGTATGTAGGGGAAATGCCAGCGAACAGCATAATTCATTGTCTGAAGGTTAAACCATGCATCAGGCGTGAAAATATCACCAGGATCTCCAAACTCGCGGCGTTGGTTATGTTGATACCCGATCACAACATCTGCATTACTGCCGCCAAATTTGAAGTTGTTATCAGATGTGATTTTGAAATGTTGTATGTGCTGAAAAGGAACTTCAGGCGTGATCTTTTTAAAATCGCTGTTTGTTGCGATCGCTTCCTCACCATCCGGCAATGTTTTTACAAAAGCGCCGGTTATGCTGTCGCGGTCTCCTTCAACAATACCGGTATGCTGATCAAAATTGCTAATCAATAAATGACTATAACCCCAATTGCCACCATAGCCGATCATGCCGCCGGTATTTTTATTGTAGAATTTTGAATTGAATACATAGCCATCATATTTATTTTGATAATCCTGCGCGCCTTTGTAACTGCCATAAGCATTCCAGCTAAAACCGTTTTTTGTTCCGCCGATGTTTCCATAAAAACCACGCAGGGCATTATTGCTTTGGTATTCACTTATTACATTGGCTTTTATCGTTCCTTCCGGTGCGGGTACCTGTGACTGGATATTGATCACACCTGCAATAGCATCACTCCCATACATCAACGAGGCCGGCCCTTTTAATACTTCAACACGCTGCACGCTGTAATCATCAATCTCGATCCCGTGTTCATCACCCCACTGCTGGCCTTCCTGCCTTACATCATCATTTATTGTCAGCACACGGCTATAACCAAGACCACGAATAAATGGCTTTGAAATAGCAGGGCCTGTAGTAACTGCATTTACGCCTGAAACAAGTTTGGTCAATACATCAATGGTATTGGTGGCAGGTGTGTTCACAAAATCCTGCCGCTTAATAACGCTCACCGGCTGAGGGTTTTGCTTTATTCTGGTAGCTGATGAAACACCTGTAACCGTTACCGCTTCTTTTTCAACAGCGGTTTGTTCCAAACTAAAATCCTGGTGCGTTATCTGTCTGGTATCTATTGTTTGTGCATTGGATGAATAACCAACATAAGAAACTTCAACAAGATATTTTCCGGGAGGAATGTTATTGATTGTATAACTGCCATCTTCTTTTGAAACAGTTCCCTTATTCACGTCATTAATAAAAACCGAAGCGCCTGGCAACGCTGCGCCTGTCTTACTATCTGTAACCTTACCTGAAAGCGAGGCAGATATTTTACGGGGTGTGTTATCGTTTTGGGCATTGCAAAAAGCTGCCGGCAACAATAATAATACGGTATAGAAAAATTTGTTTTTAAAATAAAACATTGCTTAAGTTTTAAAGATGATCATGGCAATCAATCTGTAGAATAATGATAGGGGGGTGGACTTAAGCAAATGAAGGCGGGCCTCTTACAGGAAGGTCTTTTCCGAAAGAAACAGAAAAGCTTGTTGTAAAGTGATAATAGGAGTGAAGAAAGATTAAAGGAGCTGCAAGATCAACAACGGTTATTTCAGCATCAATGTCTTTTGCCAACTGGAACTCGCAAATATTGCAAAAGAAGTTCTTCCCAATGTTTACTGGTTGATGCGTGTTATTGTTTTTCTGGCAAGACAGATCATGAACATGCAATGCTTTAACTGCAAGCACAAAAACAAAAAGCGTCATGAAAAGCAATGCGCTTATTTTTTTTATTATATCGCTGCGCAGAAAAATCATTCAGGCAAAAGTAAACCAATTTCATATTTGCAACAGTGTTGTAAATATTAGAAATGGTTAAATTTCATATTGAATTGGGAAATTGGCGATTGGGAAATTTTGGAATTGCATACAGTATTCCGGTTGTCTTAAAATAATGAGTTGATAAAAAGGAATAGAATTATTTTTCTGACGCGAGTTGTTTTAATTTCTCCCACATTTCGGGAATGCGTCTAATCCACACTAACTCTTTCTGTTTTTGTTTTGCATCAACTACGGGTGAACCAAAATAGGTTTTATTGCCGTCGAGGCTTGCAGGCACACCACTTTGTGCATATACCACTGCATTTTCACCGATAGTCAATGTTTTACTTACGCCAACCTGTCCCCAGAGTATTACACCGTCTTCTATTACACAGGCGCCTGCAATGCCTACCTGTCCTGCAAACAAACAATTGCGACCTACATTTGTATCGTGGCCAATATGCACCAGGTTATCCATCTTGGTTCCTTTGCCGATACGTGTTGAGGCGGTAACACCCCGGTCAATCGTACAGTTCGCTCCGATCTCCACATCATCTTCAATGATCACATTACCACAACTCTGCATTTTTTTGTACCATGCATCACGGTTCTTTTTTGTGTTGTAATAGAATGCATCGCTGCCGATCACCGTTCCCGATTGAATGATAACGTTATTCCCGATCTCTGTATAATCCATCAATGTTACATTGGGATGAATGATGCAGTCATTGCCGATCTTAACATCCTTGCCGATAAATACATTAGGCATTATAACAGTACGCTCACCGATCACCGCATTTTCATTTTGCAGCATTTTCGTTGGATGAAAGGGCCTGAAATGATTTATTATTTTCAGATAGGCTTCAAAGGGTTCGTTCATTACAAGCAGGTTTTTGCCTTCAGGTATCGTAACCTCTTTTGTATTGATGATGATATGCGTTGCAGCACTGTTCAAACAGGTGTCGTAATATTTTGGATGATCTACAAAACACAGATCACCTTCTTCCACCTGATGTATCTCGTTAATGCCATAAGCCTGTGATGCAGTGTTGCCAATTATTTCGGCGCTTATTAATTCTGCGATCCACTTTATTGAAACAGGATTAGGAAACTTCATGAATAAAATTTTTGATGATCAAAGTTATGTTGTTGTTGCACGATGAAGCATGAGAATAAATTTTACAGGCTGCTTTTTCGTGTTTAAATTTTATGTTTTGAAATTTGATTTTTGTTTTTTACTAAAACAATTCACACAATAAAAAAAAATTGTGAATAAAATTGTTTCAATTTTTTTTTGTGTAAGTAAAAAGTATATCTAATATTGTATCGGGAAATTTAATTTCCCAGTTACTTACTAACCCATCTATATACAAAGTCCCGCATCTGCGGGATTTTTTTTTGAACTATGTATAGATACTTCATAGTATATAAACCGTACCAAACATTATCTCAGTTTACTTCAACTGGGAATGATAAGAAAACGCTTGCTGATTTTTTTCAGGTGCCCAAAAATGTTTATCCTGTTGGAAGATTGGATGAAGACAGTGAAGGATTATTAATATTGACTAACGACAAAAAATTAAACCATCGCTTATTAGATCCTGCGTTTGCACATGAAAGGGAATATTGGGTACAGGTGGAAGGCGCAATAACCAATGAAGCTGTAATGCAGATGCAGCAAGGATTACAGCTTAATATAAAAGGAACGATACATCAAACAAAATCAAGTGTTATTCATATATTTAGCGAGCCGCCTGAGGTTGCGGAACGAATGCCACCGGTGCGTTACCGGTCATCTGTTCCAACATCATGGATAAAAATTATTTTGAAAGAAGGCAAGAACAGGCAGGTAAGAAAAATGACAGCACAGGTTGGTTTTCCGACGTTACGCCTGATTCGCTATCGCATTGACGAGATTAAGTTGAATGATATGAAGCCGGGAACTATCATAGAGCTGTCACACAAATCAATTTATAAAAAATTGTTTCATGGAGGCAATATATGAAGTGCATGAGGAGTACTATATCACCACCGATGCTTCACAACTCGATGTTAATATTATTCATCGCTATCTTTCTGAAGAATCTTACTGGGCACAGGGAATTCCTAAACTTGTTGTTGAAACATCCATTGCCAATTCTTTATGTTTTGGCTTGTTCTATAAAGATGCACAGAACTCCGGAAGCAGCCAGGTTGGTTTTGCACGGTTGATTACGGATAAAGCAACCTTTGCATTTCTTGCTGATGTGTTTGTGCTAAAGGAACATCGCGGTAAAGGGTTATCCAAATGGTTAATGCGAACAATACAATCTCATCCTGAATTGCAAAACCTCAGGAGATGGCTGCTGACGACAAAAGATGCACATACCTTATATGAACAGATGGGCTGGAAAAAACTTTCTGACGATTATGCATCCCGTTTTATGATCAGGCATAACCCGGATATATACAAGAAGTCGGTAAAGTCAGAAAGTCCGTAAGTCAGGAAGAAAGGGATGTGATCTTTCGGTCTTACGGACTTTCCGTCTTCCGGACTTACTACACGTTTAACATAAGCGGCATTACTAACATCAATAGCTCTTCATTTTCCGTTTGTTCCGTTGGTTTTATAATACCCGCTTTATTGGGTGTTGATAATTCGATCACTATCTCGTTGCTTTCTGATGCATTGAGCAGCTCTATCAAAAATTTTGCATTGAACGCGATCTGCAGGTCTTCGCCATCATATTCGCAATTCATACGTTCATTACCTTCTGAGCTAAAATCAATATCCTGTGCGGTGAGTTGTAATTCGCTTCCGCTTATACTCAGTACCACCTGGTTGGTGCTCTTATTACTGAAGATATTAATGCGGCGTAATGCACTTTGAAAATCGCTCCGCTTAACAGTGAGCTTATATGGATTATCTGCAGGGATCACCACTTTATAATCAGGGAAACGGGCATCTATCAAACGGCAGCTTAAACGTGTTTCCCCATGCGTAACAAAAAAATGTTTGCTGTTGTAACTGATGGTTACTTCCTCATTATTATCCGGCAAACTGTTTTTTAATAAGCTCAAAGGCTTTTTGGGAATAATAAAGCTGTCTGTGTTTGTATTGGTAACATCTGTTCTTTTGTATCGCACTAAACGATGCGCATCTGTTGCAACAAATTGTACGGCGCCGTTTGAAAGTTCCAGGAATATCCCGGTCATCGCAGGTCGCAGATCATCATTGCTTACAGCGAACAAGGTTTTATTAATGCCATGCAATAAAGCAGCGCTGGTAGTGGTAAAATCATTGGCATCATCAGGTATTGGAGCTTTAGGAAAATTGTCAGGATTTTCACCCATCACTTTATACTTGCCGTTATCACTGGTTATTTCAACGGAAAAATTCTTATCAATATTAAATGTGAGCGGCTGATCAGAAATGTTTTTTAATGAATCAATCAAAATCCGGGCGGGAATGCATATCCTGCCGTTGGTCTTACTTTCCACATCCATGTGTACGCCCATCACTGTTTCCAGGTCGGTAGCAACAACGGTTAATTTTTTATCCTCTATCTCAAACAAAAAATCTTCCAGAATAGGTAATACGGTATTGGCGCTTATTACACCGCTTATTTGCTGCAGGTGTTTTAATAATGCTGAAGAAGAAACAATGAATTTCATCGTTATGCTTTTTTAAAATTTTTGCGGCAATATATCTGATAATTCCGCAATAAGGCAAACCTAAATTAAATTGTTAACATGCCCGCAGGTTGATCTTTCCACAAAATACCCAAAATTGAAAATGTGAATTGCATGTGCTTAAAATGTCATCCGGGTACTGTTTTAAAAGTTCATAATCCCGGTTTTTACAACTATGCAGTTATTCCGTTGTTGAAAATTAAAGCGGTTGTGTTTATAAAAACCTTTCATTTGTTGTACAACTTTATAATAATGAATATGAAAAAATATTTTTTGGTTTTGCTGGGATTGCCTTTGTTTTCCAAAGCACAGCTAACCGTTGAACAAATAATGCAGGATCCGAAATGGATAGGCACATCGCCATCGCAGGTATGCTGGAGTTATGACGGCAGGTCAATTTATTTTAAATGGAATCCTGAAAAAAACATCAGCGATTCATCTTATAATTTTTCACTGACCGGAAACAAAATTTCAAAAGCTTCTTATATCGACGCAAAATTGGCAGAAGATATTTCAAATGGGAAATACAATGTTACAAAAACAAAAATTGCTTTTATCCATAACCTTAATTCCGCAAGCAAAAAAAGGCAGAAAAGCTAAAGCCCCTGTCACAATAATGTTTCAGGGGCTTTGCAGCGTTAATGTTTATTCACTTGTTTAAGTGATTGATACAAAACATAACGCGTGAAAGTACAACAATC
>DASUGF010000028.1:0-26159 GCA_036274175.1 Parafilimonas sp. | reverse complement strand
ACCATATATTAGCAACAAAATATTCTGCAGCCATATTAGTGCTACGTGCAGTGTAACTATTAAAAAAGGGATAAGGTTATTTTGCCGGTGTATTGGAATTTGCATTGGCCGCCAGGGGTGCATTGGCTGTGATCCGCTATACTGCATTATTATCGGGGTTATAATTGGTGTTATTCCAAACAAACCAATGAACGGTGTGGTTAAAATGGCCGTGTATATAATGGTTTTATATTTAGGATTAATTGTCATGTGTATCAAAAATATATAAAGCATATACAAGTAAATGTGGTGACATACTTATTTTAAAATATTTTATCTTTCAATTATGAAAAATATGCAATGGTGTTGCCTGCTTGCTTTCATTCTTATACGATCAATATGTCTTGCCAATGATGAGCATAAAACTTTAGCCATCGGCGCAGCTGCTCCTGATTTTAAACTGCCTGCAACAGACGGAAAAATCTACTCACTGGCTTCGTTTAAAAATGCCGGGGTGCTTGTTATAATCTTTACCTGTAATCATTGCCCCACTGCACAGGCTTATGAAGACCGAATTATTAAGTTAACTGGTGATTATAAGAGCAAAGGAGTTGCTGTTGTTGCTATTATGCCAAATGATCCTGCTGCCGTGCGTTTGGATGAATTAGGTTATACAGATCTGAGCGACAGTTTTGCAGAAATGAAAATCAGGGCTAAAGAAAAACATTTCAATTTTCCATATTTATATGATGGCGGAACACAGTCAACGGCCAAAGCGTACGGCCCAGTTGCCACACCGCACGTTTTTATTTTTGATAAGGAAAGAAAATTACGTTATGAAGGCAGGATCGATGATGTGGAAAAGCCAACCAAAACACCCAATACGTTCGACACACGTAATGCAATTGAAGCATTGCTGAACAAAAAAGACGTGCCTGTAACAACAACAAAAGTTTTTGGTTGCTCCATTAAATGGGCCGAAAAAGAAAACTGGGTTGCAAAGGCGAAAACAGATTGGGCGAATGAACCTGTAAGCATTGAAACGATTGATGAAGCAGGATTGAAAGATATTTTAAAAAACAATTCAGATAAATTAAGATTGATCAATGTTTGGGCAACCTGGTGCGGTCCCTGCGTTACTGAATTTCCTTCGTTCATTACTATAAACAGAATGTACCGCAACAGGGATTTCGAATTTATCAGCATTAGCGCTGATGATCCTGATAAAAAAGATAAAGCGCTTCAGTTTCTTAAAAAACAACAGGCGTCCAATAAAAATTATTTATTCAATATTGATGATAAATACAAATTAATCGAAGCTATTGACCCGGCATGGAAGGGTGAATTACCTTATACTATTTTAGTTGAGCCCGGCGGTAAAATCGTTTATCGCAGTGATGGTATAATTGATGAGGCTGCGTTAAAGAAAGCGATTGTGGAGAATAAATATGTGGGAAGGTATTATTAAGTCTGTGCGATAGGAGTATGGGCCATTGAAGATTATAAACAAGGAAGGTATATCACTCATAACGAAATGAAGCAGAAAACCGGGCAATGGCTTATTAAATAGTTTGAACTGCTGAAGCGGAATCCGACTTTTTTAATATCGTAACTTACTTAAGAGATGATTGGTCAATTTCTTCGGCTCAAAAATTCATAGACAATTTTTATTTTAAAGTTGAACAACTGTGTTCCATGCCTTCATTAGCCCGAAAAACACCCGTCAAAAATTATCGTTTCTATAAGTTAGATAGATAAAAAGAACGTTTTATTTTTCAAAATAGAAGATGATTATTTAATTCTTTTAAGTATTTACCCTTATAGGAAGGATATTTCTAAAAGCAAATATTATTAATAGTGCCGGCTTGTTAATTCTCCCTTTTCATCTCAACATTCTTCCATTTCGTATCATAATATTTTTATAGCATTCTTTTTTGAAAGAATTTAGAAACAGGTAAATAGATTTGCCAATAATAAGAATTGTAAATAGCGAATAATTCCATATGAAGGGTTCATTCACTATTCACCATTCACTATTCGCCATACAATGAACATTTCCGAACTCTCGCTCAAACGCCCGGTACTTGCTACGGTGATGAACATCCTGATCGTTGTGTTTGGTATTACCGGTTTTACTTTCCTCGCAGTGCGTGATTACCCTGCTATTGACCCGGCGATAGTAAATGTGCGTACCTCCTATACCGGCGCCAATGCAGATATTATCGAAAGCCAGATAACGGAGCCGCTGGAAAAACAGATCAATGGCATCCCGGGCATTCGTACGCTTACTTCATCAAGTTCGCTTGGCAATAGTAATATTACGGTTGAGTTTAACCTGGGTGTTGACCTGGAAGCTGCGGCAAGCGATGTTCGCGATAAGGTAAGCCAGGCTGCACGCAGTCTGCCGCAGGATATTGATGCGCCGCCGGTTGTTTCAAAGGCTGATGCCAACGCCGACTTTATTTTAATTCTCGCCATTCAAAGCCCTACCAAGAGTTTACTTGAGTTGAGTGATTATGGCGAGAATGTTTTACAGCAGCAGTTTCAAACCATCAATGGTGTGAGCTCAGTGGGTTTGTTCGGACAGAAACGTTACGCTATGCGGCTTTGGATAGACCCGGATAAAATGAATACTTATAACATTTCATTTACCGATCTGCGCAATGCGCTGAATTCTGAAAACATTGATCTGCCGCCAGGCAAAATTTATGGCAGCAATACAGAACTTACTATCCGTACTGTTGGACGTTTAACCACAGAAGATCAATTTAAAAATCTTATTATTCGTGAAGACAGCGCCGGCATTATTCGTTTAAGCGATATTGCCAATGTAGAAGTAGGGGCTGAAGACTACGAACAAAGCTGGAAATATAATGGGGTGAATGCAGTTGGCTTATACGTTATTCCGCAACCCGGCGCCAATAATATTGCTATTACAGATGAATTTTATAAACGCCTTGATGTCATTCAGAAATCGAACAAGAGCGATATACAGATAAAGGTTTTAATTGATAACACCATCAACATCCGCAACTCGCTGGCTGAAGTGAAAGAAACGCTTATTATTGCTTTTATACTGGTTGTGCTGGTAATATTTATCTTCTTCCGCAATTGGCTTATCGCAATAAGGCCATTGATAGATATTCCCATTTCACTCATCTCCACCTTCTTCATTATGTACATTGCGGGCTTTACCATAAATGTGCTTACGCTGCTTGGTATTGTGCTGGCGACAGGCCTGGTGGTGGATGATGGTATAGTTGTAACCGAAAATATTTTCCGGAAACTGGAAAGCGGTTTACCTATTCGCAAAGCTGCGGTAGAAGGCAGCAGGGAAATCTTCTTTGCCGTGCTGTCAACGTCAATAACCCTGGCCATCGTGTTTTTGCCTGTAATTTTCCTGGAAGGATTTATAGGAAGGTTATTCCGTGAATTTGGCGTTACGCTTGCCTGCGCCGTTTTAATATCGGCATTTGTATCGCTCACCATTACGCCTGTACTGAATGTGTATTTAACAGGAAAGAAAGCGGGCCATGGCAGGTTTTATGATCGTACCGAACCATTTTTCAAAGGGATGGAAAACGGCTACAAAAGATTGCTTGAAGGTTTTATGAAAGTGCGTTGGGTTGCTTTCATAATTGTTGGCGTTTGCGGCGTTCTTATATGGATATTTATGAACACCCTGCAGAGTGAGATAGCGCCCCTGGAAGATAAAAGCACCATTCGCTTTAATGTTACCGCACCGGAAGGAACCAGTTTTCCTTACATGCTGAAAATAACAGACGAGATAGCTGATTATTTATATGATTCTGTTCCTGAGCGAGATTTCGTTTTTGCGCGAACTCCAACGGGCGCTACCAATCAGTCTCAACCCCGGATAGGTCTTGTGGCGCCACAGGAAAGAACCCGTTCGCAAGGCCAGATAGCCAATGATCTTCAGCGGAAACTCAGCCGTTTTAACGATGCGCGTATCGTGCCTTTGCAGGAACAAACCATTACCGTTGGCGGCCAAAGAAGTGCATCGCCTGTACAGTTTGTGATAGAAAATATGGATTTTGATAAATTGAAAGAATCGGTTCCGGTGTTTCTGGATGAAGCAAGACAAGACCCGACATTCAATAGCTCAAGTGTTGATGCCAACCTGAAATTCAATCGTCCCGAAATTCAATTGTCTGTTGACAGGATGAAAGCAAAAGACCTTGGCCTTTCAACAGAAGATGTTATTGCCGCCATACAGTCAGCATTCAGCGGAGGCCGTTTGGCATATTTTATTATGGGCAGCGACCAGTATGAAGTAATAGCGCAGGTATCGCATATTGACAGAACAGAACCTGCAGATATTTCGCGTTTATATGTAAGCAATGCAAGCGGTCAGCGTATTCCTTTAAGCGCTGTTGTACATTTGGCGGAAAGCAGTAGCCCTACAACTTTATATCACTTTAACCGCTATAAAGCAGCCACTATTTCCGCAGCGCTTGCCGAAGGCAAAACCATCGGCGACGGCATTAAGGCCATGCAGGCGATCGCCGATAAAACTTTGGATGAAAGTTTTCAGACAGCTTTGAGCGGGCCTTCAAGAGATTACGAGGAAAGCTCTTCTAATATTGGATTTGCATTTACGCTTGCTTTATTGTTGATCTATTTAATTCTTGCGGCGCAGTTTGAAAGCTTTCTTGATCCTTTCACTATTATGTTTACCGTGCCGCTGGCATTGGCAGGCGCTTTATTAAGTTTATGGATATTCGGTCAAACATTAAACATATTTTCCGAGATCGGGATGATCATGCTGATTGGGTTGGTTACAAAGAATGGGATACTTATTGTTGAATTTGCCAACCAGAAAAGAGAGCAGGGCATGAATAAACACCAGTCTGTTATTGAAGCGGCGAGCCAGCGTTTGCGCCCGATATTAATGACAAGCCTCGCCACATCATTGGGCGCTTTGCCTATTGCCATGAGCTTGGGCGCAGCAGCTACGAGCCGTATTCCATTGGGTATTGTTGTGGTGGGCGGTATTTTATTCTCGCTGGTATTAACGTTGTTTGTAATTCCTTCTATGTACTCGTATATGTCGAGCAGGCATAAAGCGCATAAGACGGAAATCAGTGAGTAGTGAATTTTGGAATGGCGGCTTCGGGAGATTGGGAAATTTGCCCCGCAAAGCAGGCATCGTATTAAGTGACTTATAAATAACTATGAATATAATCGACTCCCATCAACATTTCTGGAACTACAATGCAAAAGATTTTGAATGGATAACAGATGATATGTCTGTTATAAGAAAGGATTTTTTGCCTGGAGAGCTTCAATTAGTCTTTCAAAAAAACAATGTGGACGGTTGTGTTGCTGTGCAGGTAAATCAAACCGAAGAAGAAAATAAATTCTTTTTAGATTTTGCAGCGCAATTTGATTTTATCAAAGGCATTGTTGGTTGGGTTGACCTGATGGCTGGCAATGCTGAAGAACAGCTTGCTCATTGGCATCAACATAAAAAAATAAAGGGCTTCAGGCATATTTTGCAAGGGGAGAAAGACCGGGCTTTAATGTTAAAGCCATCCTTCAAAAACGGAATATCATTATTACATAAGTTTGATTTCACCTATGATATTTTAATTTTCCCGGATCAATTGCAATATGCGCTGGAACTCGTACAACTTTTCCCTGATCAGAAATTCGTGATTGACCATCTGGCAAAGCCTTACATTAAATCAGAAGAAATTGAACAATGGAAGAGCGATATAGAACAATTCAGGCAACACGAAAACGTCTATTGCAAAATTTCAGGAATGGTTACGGAAGCCGACTGGAAAAATCATTCCTTACAAACATTCAAACCTTATCTCGATGTTGTAACCGCAACTTTCGGTACAAAGCGGTTAATGTTCGGATCTGACTGGCCGGTTTGTTTGGTTGCAGCTTCTTATGAAAATGTTTTAGGCACAGCCCTGGAGTATTTTTCTTCTTTTTCGCCCTCAGAACAGGAAGATATTTTCAGCAATAATGCAACAATATTTTATAATTTTTGAAGTCAGCCATTAATAAGGCAGAACATATAATTCAATTAAAACTAGAATCATGTTAACAAAAGCATATGCAGCGCAAAGCGCAACATCGCCATTGGCGCCCTGGTCTTTGGAAAGGAGAGAAACCAAACCGCATGATGTCCAGATAGATATTTTATACTGCGGGGTTTGCCACAGCGATCTGCATACGGTACGGGATGAATGGGGTGGAACAGTTTATCCGGCAGTTCCAGGCCATGAAATTGTGGGAAGAGTCTCAAAAGTTGGCGACCATGTAAAAAGATTTAAAGTGGGCGATCTTGCAGCCGTAGGGTGTTTGGTAGATAGCTGCCGCGAATGTAGCAATTGTAAGGAAGGCCTGGAACAATACTGTTTAAACGGATGGGTTGGAACATATAATAGCCGCGAAAAAGGAACAGGCGCTAATACTTACGGCGGATATAGCAAACGAATTGTCGTTACGGAAGATTTTGTATTAACGATTTCTGATAAGCAGCCATTGGAAGGCATCGCCCCATTGCTTTGCGCGGGGATAACCACTTATTCCCCGCTGCGTTACTGGAAAGTAGGTAAGGGAGATAAGGTTGGCATACTGGGGTTGGGCGGATTGGGTCATATGGGCGTTAAGCTCGCTGCATCTTTTGGGGCTGAGGTTACTATGCTTAGTCATTCCCCTTCAAAAGCAGCGGATGCAAAAAGATTGGGCGCGCACAATTTTGTTTTAACGAAAGACGCCGGCCAGGTTTCCAAAATGAATGGCTATTTTGATTTCATACTTGACACCGTTTCAGCCGAACATGACTATAATATGTACCTCAATATGCTGAAAACAAACGGAACTATGGTTTGTGTAGGCGCTCCGCCAACCCCGGCTCAAATACCTGCTTTCAATCTAATTATGAGCAGAAGAAGTATCGGCGGATCTTTAATTGGCGGTCTTCCCGAAACGCAGGAAATGCTTGACTACTGTGCAGCGAATAACATTGTATCTGACGTTGAAGTAATTGATATAAAGGATATTAACGAGAGTTATGAACGCATGCTAAAAGGGGATGTGAAGTATAGGTTTGTGATCGATATGGCTACTTTGTAAAAGGATTGATAATTTTTAGGTTGCCAGCTATAGATTTCACGGAATCACGATGCGTTGCTTGCTTGTGCTGCATATCAGCCAGCGTTTCAAACTTCGATGAGGGTTTCCAAAACAATTTTTAAAGGTTTCATAGCGCAAACAAGAAAAACGCCCCGTATTATTCGGATTTATAGCACTATAACCTTACTTTTGCGCAAATTTTAAAAAGCATCAATTTTTATGGCCAATACAGGTAAGGTAAAGCAAATTATCGGTGCGGTGGTTGACGTGCAATTTTCCGACAATTCACTGCCTGAGATCTATAATGCTTTAGAATTAAAGCGTCCTAACGGAGACAAATTAGTGCTTGAGGTTCAGCTACATTTAGGTGAGGACAGCGTTCGCTGCATTGCCATGGATGCAACTGAAGGACTGGTACGTGGTACAGAAGTGGTGGACACCGGAAAAGCAATTGCGATGCCTACAGGCGAAGCAATCAACGGACGCTTATTCAACGTAACCGGAGATGCGATCGATGGTTTGCCACCTGTTGATAAGGCCGGTGGTCGCCCTATCCATGCAATGCCTCCTCCTTTTGAAAATCTTAGTACAGCCTCAGAAGTTTTATTTACGGGTATTAAAGTTATCGATCTTATTGAGCCTTATGCTAAAGGTGGTAAGATCGGTTTGTTTGGTGGCGCCGGTGTGGGTAAAACGGTAATTATCCAGGAGCTGATCAACAATATCGCAAAGGGTTACGGGGGTCTTTCTGTGTTTGCCGGTGTTGGTGAAAGAACGCGTGAAGGAAATGACCTGTTGCGGGAAATGATTGAAGCCGGCATTATGAAATACGGCGATAGCTTTAAACATAGCATGGAAGAAGGCGGATGGGACCTGAGCAAAGTGGATATGAACGGCCTGAAAGATTCAAAAGCGACATTTGTATTTGGCCAGATGAATGAACCACCGGGTGCACGTGCACGTGTGGCTTTAAGTGGTTTGACCTTAGCGGAATATTTCCGCGATGGTGATGGCACAGGAAAAGGAAGAGATATCTTATTCTTTGTTGACAATATATTCCGTTTTACACAGGCGGGTTCTGAAGTATCAGCCCTGTTGGGCCGTATGCCTTCAGCCGCTGGTTACCAGCCTACGCTGGCAACGGAAATGGGATTGATGCAGGAAAGAATTACTTCAACAAGAAATGGTTCGATCACTTCTGTTCAGGCTGTTTACGTACCTGCGGATGATTTAACTGACCCGGCCCCGGCAACAACTTTTGCCCATCTTGATGCAACAACCGTATTAAGCCGTAAGATAGCTGACTTAGGTATTTATCCTGCGGTTGACCCGTTGGATTCAACTTCAAGAATTTTAACACCAGCTATCGTTGGTGATAAACATTACGATTGTGCTAATCGTGTTAAGCTTATTCTTCAGCGTTATAAAGAATTACAGGATATTATTGCTATCCTTGGCATGGATGAATTGAGTGAAGATGATAAACTGGTGGTAAGCCGTGCACGCCGCGTGCAGCGATTCCTGTCGCAGCCTTTCCACGTAGCAGAAGCCTTTACCGGTTTAAAAGGTGTGTTTGTAAGTATTGATGATACCATCCGCGGCTTTAATATGATCATGGACGGTGAAGTGGATGAATATCCTGAAGCTGCATTTAACCTCGTGGGAACTATTGAAGATGCCATCGAAAAAGGAAAAAAACTGATTGAACAGGCAAAAGGATAATTTGACAATTTGAAGATGTGCTAATTTGAAAATTAGCGCGTCCAGATCATTTTCAAATTTTCAAATTCACAAATTTTCTAATTATGACTTTAGAAATATTAACACCGGAATCAAAATTATATAACGGAGACGTTTATGGCGTTCAGTTGCCGGGCATTAACGGCTCTTTTGAGGTGTTGGGCAGGCACGCACCGCTGGTTGCTGCCCTGGGAAATGGTAACATTAAAGTGCTGAAAACAAAAACAGAGATTACTAATTATAAAATTGAAAGCGGTTTCGTGGAAGTGCTCGATAACAAAACAACCGTTTTGGTAGAAGGCGCTACGGAATAAAGTTGTTTAACATGAGAGAAAGAAAAGGCTGTTTCACGTTAGTGAGGCAGCTTTTTTTATTATAGCTTTCGAAGATCAATTCAGCTCTGCTTTTAAAAACCTGGCTGTATGGCTTTCCTTATTTTTAATGAGTTCTTCAGGTGTTCCTTCAAACAAAATTCTGCCGCCGCCATCGCCGCCTTCGGGGCCAAGGTCGATCACATGATCAGCCACTTTAATCACATCAAGATTGTGCTCAATCACCAATACCGTGTTGCCCCTGTCAACAAGCTTATTCAACACATTTAAGAGATGCTGTATGTCTTCAAAATGCAAACCCGTTGTTGGCTCATCTAAAATATAAAATGTTTTACCTGTATCGCGTTTGGATAATTCAGTGGCCAGCTTTACACGCTGCGCCTCACCGCCGCTTAATGTAACGGCGCTTTGTCCAAGCGTTATATAGCCTAACCCAACTTCTTCCAACACTTTTATTTTCCGGTAGATATATGGCACAGCCTGGAAGAATTCAACTGCTTCCTCAACTGTCATATTTAATACATCTGCAATAGATTTGCCTTTATAGCGGATTTCCAGTGTTTCACGGTTATAGCGTTTGCCGTTACATTTTTCACAAGGCACATACACATCAGGCAGAAAATTCATTTCTATTACACGCATTCCTCCACCCTCACATACATCACAGCGGCCACTTTTTACATTGAATGAAAACCGGCCGGCATTATAACCACGGATCTTTGCTTCAGGCACAGACGCAAACAATGTTCTTATATCCGTGAAAAAGCCACAGTAGGTTGCGGGATTGCTGCGGGGCGTTCTGCCGATAGGGGATTGGTCGATCTCGATCACTTTATCAATATTTTCCAACCCTTTTATGCTTTTATACTCCAGTGGGAACATCTTTGAATTGTAGCAGTGCTTTGAAAGTACCGGGTACACTGTCTCATTGATCAAAGTTGATTTACCGCTCCCGCTTACACCTGTTACAACAATAAATTTCCCCAGGGGAAATTCCGTATCAACGTTTTTCAGATTATTTCCTTTTGCGCCCTTAATAACAAGCTTTTTGCCGTTGCCTTTTCTTCGTTCTTCCGGGACGGCTATGGTATGAATACTGTTCAGGTAACCGGCTGTTAGTGTATCTAACTGCAGCATTTTTTTTGGGTGGCCTTCGGCTACAATCCTGCCGCCATGATAGCCGGCTTTCGGGCCAATATCGATAAGATGGTCCGCGGCAAGCATGATATCTTTATCATGTTCAACTACCAGTACACTGTTGCCAATATCACGCAGGTTTTGCAAGGCGGTTATCAGGCGATGGTTATCTCTTTGGTGTAAACCGATAGATGGCTCGTCCAAAATATAAGTAATGCCCTGCAATTGTGAACCGATCTGTGTTGCCAGCCGTATGCGCTGGCTTTCACCGCCGCTCAATGTTTTAGAAGCCCGGTTTAATGTAAGATAGGTCAAGCCAACATCGAGCAAAAAAGTAAGACGTTCACGGATCTCTTTTATTACATCTTTTGCGATGGTGCGCTGTTTATTGCTTAGTCTCAGCTCAATGCCATCGAACCAGGCATATAACTTATCCAGGTTCAATTCACTTAATTGTGAAATGTTCTTCCGGTCAACCCAAAACCAAAGGCTTTCTTTTTTTAGCCTGGCGCCGCCACAGGTTTCGCAGGGAGTTAATTGCATGTATTGTTCCGCCCAGTCGCGCAAGCTTTCGCTGTAACTACTGTTGAACCACCGTTTCAGCATATTGACAATGCCTTCATAAGGCATGCCCGCTTCAAACTTTGCATTCTCAAAATCAATTTCCATTTCTTCTCCGTCTTCATTGCCGTATAATAAAATATTCAAGTGTTTTGGCTGAAGTTTATCGATAGGCGTGCTGAGAGAAATCTTATTTTTCTTTGCTATTTCCTGTACTGAACGATAAACATGCGCTTCCCGTTCTTCACCCAGTGGGGCGATGCCGCCGTTACTGATGCTTAAGGATGTGTCCGGAATTACAGCATCCATATTTACTTTAAACATTGTTCCCAAACCTTTACAGGTTGGGCAGGCGCCATAAGGCGAGTTAAATGAAAAGGAGTTGGGCGAAGGCTCTTCGTAAGAAATGCCGGTATCTTCACACATCAGTTGCTTGCTGTAAAAAGCCCCCTCTGAATCTCCCCCGGTGGGGGAGACTTTTGAAGCTTCATTATATAACTCTGAAGTATAATTTATTAAGTTCTTTTTCTCCCCTCCTCCGGGGGAGGCCGGCTCGGCTACCACAAACATCAGGTCTTTGCCCATCTTCAACGTTTGCTGAACACTTTGGCTCAACCGTGTTCTGAATTCATCACTCACTTTTAAGCGGTCAACCACTACTTCAATATCATGAATCTTATACCGGTCAACCTGCATTTTTGGTGTCAGATCTTTTATCTCGCCGTCAACACGAACCTTTACAAATCCTTTCTTCCTGATCTCTTCAAAGAGCTCACGATAATGACCTTTCCTGCCCCGCACTAATGGCGCGAGCAACGATATTTTCTTATTAATAAATTTTTGAAAGATGTTGTTTACAATTTCCTCTTCACTCCATTTCACCATTTTCTTCCCGGTATTGTAACTGTAAGCTTCGCCGATGCGTGCATAGAGCAAGCGCATAAAATCATAAATTTCAGTCACAGTGCCAACAGTTGACCGCGGGTTTTTATTTGTAGTTTTTTGTTCGATGGAAATAACAGGAGAGAGGCCCGTTATTTTATCAACGTCCGGCCTTTCCATTTCACCGATAAACTGCCTGGCATAAGCTCCAAAAGTTTCCATATAACGCCGCTGACCTTCAGCATAAATAGTGTCAAAGGCCAGTGAAGATTTTCCGCTGCCACTAATGCCTGTTATAACGACCAACTTATTTTTTGGAATATTGATATCGATGTTCTTGAGGTTGTGCGCCCTTGCGCCATACACTTCTATAAGATCTTCGTTTGGTTCTTCGAGGTTCGCTTTCACTTCCGTATTATCCAGCATAGTTGATGAAGATAGGAAAAACAATATTTAGCGAAGGTTAAAGTTGCTGGTTAAAATAAAAAGAGTCTATCGGGTGATAAACTCCTCTATAAACAATCAAATAATTTAATTTCTAATCCTCTTGCATTGCATTATATAAACCTGTATTTCGCCTGTTATGTATTCACTTTTTCATTGGTAATGCTTAGGTGGATAAAAAGGGTTTAGGTTAATTCGTTCGCCATAAACATTGCATTGAATTCTGACATCCTGGTATCGGGCGTTCTAGTTACGTCATTTGACGAATGACATTTGTTGTCAGCACCGGCCTGATTAACAACTATGTAAAAATCAATTGGGTACAAAAATAGTATTGCAGAGATAACCATCCTATCACATAAAAGTAGATAAATGAAGAGCAGAAATCTACTTTAGTAGATATGCATTTTGCAGAGCAGCCGATGAGACATCAGCCATAAATATTTTTGCCTATTTTGCCCGTTCAGACTTTGCTTTTATTCAACAACTAATTATGAAAGACATTAACATTCGTATAGCCACTAATAAAGACGCTGCTTTAATAGCGGACCTGAGCCGTGACACCTTCTGCAATGCTTTTGCTCCTTTCAATACAAAAGAAGATATGGATAAATTCATGGCTGAAGTTTTTACACGGGAAAAATTAATGGCTGAGCTGGATCTTCCGGATAACATTTTCCTGCTGGCTTATGCCGGCGAGAACGTTGCCGGATACGTGCGTATGCGTGACAGGAATAAACCTGAAGTTTCGCCGGGAACAGATAATGTAATTGAAATAGCGCGTATTTATACCGTAACAGCTGAGATAGCGAAAGGCATTGGAACTGCATTAATGCAGGAATGCATTTCCATCTCAAAACAAAAACAACGCGATTACCTGTGGCTGGGTGTTTGGGAGAATAATGATAAAGCCATCCGGTTCTATGAACGCTTTGGGTTTAAAAGATTTGGGGAGCATGAGTTTCTGCTGGGCAATGACAGGCAAACAGATTGGCTGATGATGTTGAAATTGTAATCTTCCGGGGTTGTATTAACGATTATATAACTATATTGTAATCGGTCAAATCTATCGTTGTAATAGGAATTTCACTCGGTTATCCTTACATTCGCGCAAAAATTTAAACAACTAAAATTATTGGCGCATGGAAGTAACAAAAAACATCGTTTGGCATAATGCAACGATCACCAAAGCTGACCGTCACCGTATGAATGGGCATAAATCCGCTATCCTGTGGTACACAGGGCTATCGGGCGCCGGCAAATCAACACTGGCAAACAAAGTGGAGGAAAAGCTGTTTGAAAAAGGTTTTCACACATATGTTCTTGACGGTGATAACATCCGTCATGGCTTAAATAAAGGACTTGGTTTTACAACGGAAGACCGTAAAGAAAATATCCGCCGCATAGGTGAAGTGGCTAAACTGTTTGTTGATGGAGGCGCCTTTGTTTCTACTGCATTTATATCTCCTTACCGTAGCGACCGCGATATGGTTCGCGCTTTAGTAACGGAAGGAGAATTTCTTGAAGTATATATTGATGCTCCGCTGGAAGTGTGTGAAAGCCGTGATCCCAAAGGCTTATACAAAAAAGCACGTGCAGGCGAGATCAAGCATTTTACAGGTATCGATGATCCTTATGAAGCTCCTGAAGATGCCGAAATAGTTGTAAAAACCGGGGAATATGACCTGGAAGAATGTGCCGCACAGGTGGTTGACTACCTGGAAAGAAATGGTTACTTTGAATCAGTGGAAGATTAATTTATCATCATTAAATAATAATAAGTATGAACCAGCCGCATGGTGGAAAACTAGTAAACAAGATTGCCGAAGGAGCACGCAAAGAGGAGCTCGAAGCAAAGGCAAAAGATCTTTTCCAGTTAACAATTGAAGACCGTTATGGTGCTGATGTGGAGATGATCGCCATTGGCGCATTTAGCCCATTGGAAGGGTTTATGGGAAAAGCTGACAGTGAGTCTGTAATAGAAAACATGAAATTGACCAACGGGCTTGCATGGGGTATTCCTATCCTGTTGCCTGTAGGTGATAAGTATAATGAACTTAAAGAGGGCAAAGAAATAGCTTTATTAAACAAAGAGGGCGATGTATTGGCAGTAATGACTGTTAATGAGAAGTTTGAACTTGATCTTTCCAATCTTTGCCAGAAATGCTTTAAAGCGACAGATGATAAACACCCGGGTGCTGCAGCTATTTTAAGAGGCGGCAATAAATTTATTGCAGGTCCGCTAGAATTGGTTAACCGTCCTGTCCGCAAAGAAGATATCAAAGAAAAATATTTCCTTGATCCTTCTGAAACAAGAGCAGAATTTGAAAAACGTAACTGGAAAACAATCGTTGCCTTCCAGACACGTAACCCGATTCATCGTGCCCATGAATATTTGATCAAGTGCGCACAGGAAATCGTTGATGGCGCATTAATTCACCCGATAGTTGGCGAAACAAAGAGCGATGATATTCCTGCTCCGGTTCGTATGAAATGCTATGAAGTTTTGATCGAAAATTATTTTAATCCCGATAACACAAAGTTGAGCGTGTTACCTACGGCTATGCGCTATGCGGGACCAAGGGAAGCGATCAATCATACCCTTATCCGTAAAAATTACGGTTGTACGCATATGATCATTGGCCGCGACCATGCAGGTGTTGGAAATTACTATGGCACGTATGAAGCCCAGCAATTAATGGAAAAAGTGGGCCCTGAAATTGGTATGCAGATATTAAAATTTGAAAACACTTTCTGGTGCAGAAACACAGAAAGTATGGCAAGCACTAAAACAGCGCCTAAGAATCCTGATGTTGTTTCTTTAAGCGGAACAAAGGTTAGAGAAATGCTGGCAAATGGTCAACGCCCGCCTTCCGAGTTTTCACGTCCATTGGTAGCTGATATTTTAATTGAGTGGGCAACCAGCAAAGTTGGTACTCCTGCTTAATGCAATTCATTTCATCTTCTGTTCGTTGAACAGAAGCGGAAATACTATTAAAGAGCTGTTCTGAAAAGGGCGGCTCTTATTTTATGCGGTGAATGCTGCGTAGTTATTTTTTCTTAGCCAGATGTCAACTTCGGTATAGTTGGAGATCATATCCTGTAAGGTATGCGGATTTAATTTTTTTGCCCCGGCTTCAATTTGTTCCCTTGAAACATTTAAGAATAAGGAGATCCTGTTTATTGTATCATTCCAGTCTTCAAAGTCTTCATAATAAATTTTCAGGTAATCCATATTGCTTACAATGGATTCGAGCTTTTTATTTTGCTTTACGATATAATCCATTTTCTGCTGTAATATCTTTATATCTACATTTAGTTTTGATAAACCTGAAAGTTGTTCTTCATTATTGTCCTGGAAATGATAGATGCCGGTTGATCGTGCCCGCAGATCTGATAAAGCATTTCTTAAAACATTTTCCCGCAGTAACAATATCACTTTAATGTTATTTTTTTTAAGATAGCGTATTAAGCCCGGCATGTAAAAAGTCTGGTAATACATTAGCTTAAAACCCCTTGCCTTAAAATGTTCATTTTTTTTATTGGTGAAATATTTATCAAGAAAACCAGGAAGCCTTAAAAAAGTAGCAGGGTAATTAATAAGATAATTTATCTTTTTTGACAGCAAGCGGATCTTAAAAAAACGAAATTGATTCGGGCTGAAATAACTTCTGAAACTGAAATGAAAGATTTCATCATCGCAAAAAATTTCGGGATGTTTATTAAGCGATTTACTCAGCAGGGTAGAGCCGGTGCGTGGTAAAGTAAATATAACAAATTTTGTCATCAGCAAGTTTTCTTACAACAGGATAGAATTATAAAATTAGAAAGTTCTCATCACTAAATATAATGACTATATTTTTCTTTCATTACATCTTCCACCTCCTGGTAATTATTTACGCCTTCCCGCCAGTCTGCCTTACTTGTTTTTACCAGTTCCGATGATACATTCAATTTTTCTACACTCAAAAAATCAAAAATTTTATTGAGCATCGGCTGCCGGTTTTCAAAATCTTCATACCAGATAATGATCCTGTTTTTTCCTTCACTTAATCGTAAAATTTCAGTTTTTATTTCTTCCAGTTCATCTACTCTTTTTTTTAATGAAGCTGCATTTATTTCTACTTTTTTTTCAGCGAGCCGCAGGTCTTCACTTGTATGAAAAATACCAATTTGCTTTCCCCTGAACGACGAAAGCGCAGCCCTGAATGAATTTTTTCTTAGCAGCACGATCATTTTAAAATCGTTGCCGTTTAGATATTTCCAAACGGTTGGGAAATCTTTTACGTGGCTGATCATTAATTTAAAACCACGCACATCTTTTTCATCCCTGCCGGCATAAAATTTTTTTATGTGAGAGACTCCTGACAAATAAACCTTAATATAGTTGGCAGTTGAAAATATTAATCTCGAAAATCCTTTCTTTTTTTTTACGCCCCAGAAGGGATAATGCCATTCCGGATGATAAATTTTATTGGAATGATGAAATAATTCTCCGGCGCAAAATATTTGTGAATGCTTATCCAGGGTTTGCACCAAAACTGTAGAACCGCTCCGGGGTGCAGTCAAAATAAAAAAATCCTGTTTGGCGCTGTTTCCCGTCATAATGAATTATACAATTTTCCCAGCGCATTCAGTACGGCATGATTTTCATAAAAACCTTTCCACGAATTATCTGCGGCTATAGGCTTTCTTTCAAACCTGCCTGGCGTGCCTGCAATGGTATGGTCATTCACTAATTCCATATAACCCGGCGCTTCATATTTTTCAAACCCGAATTGAGCGCAGATCTTATCCAGTTCTTCCTGCGGATTTACTGCAAGCGTTTCATAATCTGTTTTTATTGTATTTCTTTTATCAAGCGCTTTAAAGGCTGCAGCACAGATCTTTTTATAATACAAACTATCGGTTAATGTTTCAAATGGCTTTTTATCTGAACGTTTGTTAATATACCAGCGCCTGAGTTTTGAAACAGTGATCGCTCTAAGGTCTCTCGAAAGCCATATGAATTTGGCGTCAACATCTTTGCATTCATTTACTGCTAAAGCCTGCATAGGATCTTTGGAAGAATCAACAATAATGTTTTTGTTTGAAACATTTGCTATTGCCTTATAAATGGAATTAAGCTTTTTAATGGTATCAATATTTTCCGGGGTGTGGATAAAACTGAGCAAATTATTTTTTGCTCTTGCCGGCAAAACAGAAGTATATACAGCATTCAGGGATTTATAAGACCATTTTATTTTGGTTTCAAATGAATCATCATAGATACCTGCAAGCACCTTGCTCCAGAATTCGCATTGCATGATCGGTTGACCGCAACTGCAGCTCCAGTTCCATAGCTCTCCCGGGCCATCTTTGTCAATATGCCCTTTAAGCATAGCTAATTCACCTGCGGAAATCATTTCAGCTGATTTGGATAAAATGTTTTCCAGGAGGGTTGAGCCCGAGCGCCTGTCCGAAATGATGTAAATAACCTTTATTTTTTTTTGCATTAACTTTTCAAAGATATTGGTTGAGCGTTTAAATATCTGTCACTTTGAATTATCTTTTTATAAGGGAAGATTTTAATATGCTTACCTTTCCCGCATGCAAAAGCGCGCAATTATTTCGGTAAAAGGGCTTGAGAAGAATTACGGCGATTTTAAAGCTGTAAAGGGAATAAGCTTTGATGTTTTTGAAGGTGAGATTTTTGGTTTGCTTGGGCCGAATGGAGCCGGTAAATCCACCACGCTTGAGATAATAGAAACGCTTCGCGGGAAAACACATGGAGAAATTATTGTAGATGGCTTTAATCTGGATGAATCCCCTAACGAGATAAAGAAGATCATTGGCGTGCAGTTGCAGACTTCAGGTTATTATCCAGGCCTGAACCTTACCGAGCTAATTCATCTTTTTGCAGGCTTATATAATGAACATGTAAATGCTGTGGAATTGCTTGATATGGTAAACCTGAGAGATAAAGCAAAAGCAAAATTTAAGGAGCTGAGCGGTGGTCAGAAGCAACGGTTTTCTATTGCCACCACGCTTATCAATAGACCGAAAATTATTTTTTTGGATGAACCTACAACAGGCCTCGATCCCCAGGCACGCCGTAACTTATGGGATCTTGTAAAAGCGATCAGGGGCAAAGGCACTACGGTTATTATTACTACACATTATATGGATGAAGCGGAAATTCTCTGCGACCGTGTGGCCATTATTGACTCGGGAAATATCATTGCAATGGCTTCGCCCGACAGGCTGATTGATGAGTTGGTTGCTTCCGGGTTCGAAAAACCAAAAGAAGTGAAGCAGGCAAACCTGGAAGATGTTTTTATTCATCTTACAGGTAAACATTTGCGGGAAGAATAACAGCCTCTCCCTAAATCCCTCTCCGGTGGAGAGGGATTTCAAATACCAAAATATTTAGGACATTATTATTTATTTAAGCAGGAAATTTCATAAATCATTCAGGGTTTTTGAAATACTCTATGTTTACTGTATTTTAGATGTATGGCTGTTTTTGCTTTATACAATCTTAAGGGTGGCGTTGGCAAAACGGCTGCTGCTATTAATCTTGCTTATTTGTCAGCAGCGGATGGATACAAAACATTGATCTGGGACCTTGACCCGCAGGGATCTTCTTCTTTTTACCTGGGCGTAAAAGCAAACAATAAGAACGAAACAAAAAAACTGTTTGCAGAAGAAATTGAACTCAAAGATGCCATACAAAGTTCGGCGTTTGAAAATCTCCGGATAATCCCGGCAGATATTTCTGCACGCAATATTGATACTTTTCTCAGCGATGTTAAACACAGCCGCAAGAAAGTAAAATCTTTATTAAGCGACTTGAAAGGGTATGATATTATCATACTGGATTGCCCGCCGGGAATTTCTTTATTGCATGAAAACATATTTAATGCCGCCAACTGGATACTGATGCCGAATATTCCTACAACGCTTTCCATAAATTCTTTTGAAACTGTGATGGAATATTTTAAAAACAATGAGCTGGATGAAGACAAGATAAAATGTTTTTTCAGCATGGTAGATCACCGGAAAAACCTGCATCATGAAGTAATGCAGCAATTTTACAAAGACAAGCTTTTCTTTAAAAGCTATATCCCTTATTTAAGTGATGTAGAAAAGATGGGCGTTCATCAGCAACCGTTATTCGAATACGCAAACAGCAGCTATGCAGCGCAATGTTTTCGCGACCTGTGGAAAGAAGTGAAAAAGGTTTGTTTGTAACTTTATAAAAATAATTTTTATGAAAGCGGAAGAGGTTTTTGCAACTGTTGATGAGAAGGGGATACTGCACGCAGATAAACTTTTGAATTTCAAAAATCAAAAGGTAAAGCTAATTGTATTAGCCCAGGATGATGACATAAGTGATAAAGAGTGGATGAAATTTCTGGCAAGTAATCCTGCATTTGATTTTTTAAAAAACGAAGCTGAAGATATTTACACCATTCACGACGGAAAACCATATAACAGTGAAAGGTGAAATAGTTCTTGTTCCTTTTCCATATGATGATTTCTCGCAATTAAAGGTGCGCCCGGCAGTATGTTTAACTAATGAAATTGGAGTTTACAAGCAAATTGCAATTGCATATATTACTTCAAGTATTCCAAACAAGCCTGAATCTTCAGATGTGGTAATCTTATCGTCGCTAAATGATTTTAATAAAACAGGTCTTAAAACCAGTTCCACTGTTCGCCTACACAGGCTTGCATCGGTTCCTTCGCAAACAATTATTAATTACATAGGAAACATGCCCGAAGAAATTATGTGGCATATAAATTCAAAACTTAAGATTTTATTTGATTTATAAATTCACGTTATGCAAAAAGAAACTACATCATGGTTCAGCCCTTCGCTGAACAAAGAAATGCCGATAGCTGTTTACGGGGATTATGGATTTGCTTTATTGCTTATTCCAACGGCTGCCGCCGATTACCTGGAATATGAACGGTTCCAGATGATGGAGGCTTTGGCGCCATTTATTGATGGCGGCAAAATGAAAGTTTTTAGTATAGACAGCATTAATAAGGAAAGCTGGCTGAACAATGAAATGCTTCCGGCACATAAAGCTATCCGTCAAAATGATTTTAATAGCTATGTGTACAATGAAGTCGTGCCTTTTATACGTAACAATACAAGTAATGATACCTATATCTACACTTGTGGCGCGTCATTTGGCGCTTTGCATGCCATGAATTTATTTCTTAAAAAGCCTGACCTTATCAATGGCGCTATAAGCATGAGCGGTGTGTATGATCTTACAGAATATACAAAGGGTTATTGGGACGAACAGGTTTATTTCAACAGTCCTATTCACTATATCCCTAACTTAACAGATAACTGGTATCTCGACAGGATACGCGCCAGTCATCACATACACATTTACACCGGCAGCGGTGCGTATGAAGACCCTGATGCCAACAGGCGATTCTCGCAGGTGCTATGGGATAAAGGGATATGGCACGAACTGGATATATGGGGGCCTGATATCAATCATGACTGGCCTACGTGGCGGAATATGTTGCCCTATATTATTCATAACAAATTTTAACGAAAACATGCACCCGGTTAGCCGGGTTTTTACTTTAATTCGCTTACTTATGTAAACACAACATGCATGCAGCAAAAAAACGCTTTCAACTAAAGCCTTTTCCCAAAGAACTCAAACGTGTTTTAATATGGGGCGTATTGACCTTTATCGGATTAAATTTATTATTGCTGACTGCCATTAGTATTTATGTATCCTCTTCAAAGGAAAGACTAATAGGTTTTCTTAGTGCTAAACTGAACGAAACCGTACTTGGCGAACTGAAGATCGATAAAGCTGATATTACCGTATGGCGAACCTTTCCAAAGATCGGCGTACAGCTTACCAATGTTACATTAAGTGATTCATTGTATCACAAGCCTTTTTTACAAGCAGGCGTCATTATCGGTAAAGCCGGTATCCTTGATCTTATAGGCAAAAGAGTAAACATCACTTCCATTAAAATAGAGGATGCTCATGTGTATTCGTTCATTGACTCAAATAGATACACGAACAATTATGTTGTAAAGCCTCAGCATAAACCCGGATTACAGAACAAAAAACCTGTGGTTTTTAACAATGTTGAATTGGAAAATGTTACGCTTGTCCGAGAGGATGTTAGTAAAAACAAACGATACGAGATAAGGGTTCATGATGCAGAGGCTGGTATAAGTATGAGGGGATCAAAATATTATATCAGGCTTGAGGAGAATGTTTTTATTCGTGGCCTTGGATTTAATCTTTCAAAAGGTTACTGGCTGGAAAACCAGGAGGTAGCGGCTAAATGGAAACTGGAGTACGATACAAGCAGCAACGAACTGTCATTTAAAAATACCAGCGTTAAAATACAGGATCAGCCTTTTACTATTAAAGGAACTTTCGACTTAAAAACTCCTGCACATTTTCACCTGGAAGCATCTACGAAAGAAATTTCGTACGATGCCGCAATGGCTATATTAAAACCAACTACAAGTGAGAAATTAAAAAAAATACAACTGAACGGCCCGATCGATGCGAAAGCCATACTGGATGGATCTCTGGCTTACAGAACAACGCCGACCGTGAAAGTAGACTTTACCACAACCGGCAATGCCATGAATACACCGGTAATGAATTTGAATGATTGTGACTTTTCAGGAAGTTATATAAATCAGCTCGATCCAAAACTCCCGCAATCAGACAATAATTCAAGAATTTCCATTGATACCGTTAGAGGCAAATGGGGTGATATAGAGTTAACAGCAAAAAACATAACTATAACCGATCTTCTTAAACCTGATATCCGGTTTGAACTTGTTTCTCAATGTACGCTGCCGCAGTTAGACGAACAGCTTGCCTCCAATACGTTGCATTTCACAGATGGCAATGCAAAATTGTATCTTGCTTATAACGGCCCGCTCATTGCAGACCCTTCTCTGCTTGACCAGGTGAATGCCAATATTGAAATTCAGAACGGTAAAATTGTATATGTGCCGCGCAGCATAACCTTCTCCGAATGTAATGGCGCTGTAAACATAACAGGCAATAATTTGTTGGTGAAAAACCTGCAGTGTGATCTTAATACAAATCATTTTGTTGTAAACATAACAGGACAAAATTTAAACAGGATATCCAACAAGAATCCAGACAAGGCCACGATTAATTGCAGTATATATACACCTGCACTCGACCTTTCAGATTTCAAGGCGCTCTTCGCGAAGAAGAAAAAAAAGAATATTCAAAAAAAAGGAATTGGTTTGGGCAATATCGCCCGTTCAATTGACAATGCCGTGGAGAATGGCGATCTGTTCATTGATATAAAAGCCAAACAAGTGTCACTTCATCATTTTACAGCTAATAACGTTGTCGCCAATGTTTTTTTTAAAGAAGATAACTGGGAAATAAAGAAAGCATCATTACAACATGCCGACGGCAACTTTGATCTTACTGCAACTGTGAAAGAAGTGTCTGACGATTTCCACCAGGTGAATGCACAGATAAACCTGCAACACATCGATGTGAAAAAATTATTTTACGGTTTCGACAACTTTGGACAAACCGATATCACTTATAACAATATTAAAGGCGTTCTCGATTGCAATGCCAATATTAATGTGGGAATAAACAGTGCCGGAAAATTAGTTACCAGTGCAATGAATGGATACATAGATTTTTCTTTAAATGATGCGGCATTGATCAATCTTGCGTCTTTAAAGAATCTGCAGAAGATCATATTAAAGAATCGCAATCTGGATTATGTTGAATTCGCTGAGATAAAAAATACATTTACCATTCAGAAAGAAGATATTTATATACCGCGAATGCCCATACAATCATCTGCGATTACCATGTATATTGATGGCGTGTACAGTTTTGCTGACAGAACGGATATTTCAATACAGGTGCCTATCTCCTCGCTTACAAAAGGGCCGCAGGATAATTATAAAACAATAGATAAAGCCAAAGCTGAAAAACCCGGGGCCAGTATTTACCTGAGGGCAAAAAATAAAAATGGCCAGGTAAAGCTTGGTTTGGATGCATTTAATAAATCAAGAAGGAATAAAAAAAATAAACAGGATAAGTAATGTTTTATACATTAGGTGATCAAATTGCTTTTATGAGACAATTATTTTTATTACTTACATTTTGCATGTTGATTTTTATTAGTTGCAATAGCAACACTGATGTAAAGAATGTTACTGTTACGGATTATTTTGCTCCGCAAGATTCGGGCGTTCAATCCGGTGGGGTAAAAATGATAGCTGTACAAACACCTGTAGGCACATTTAACGTGTGGACTAAAACTATCGGAAATAATCCACGTATAAAGGTGCTGCTGCTGCATGGAGGCCCTGCCTTCACGCATGAATACATGGAATGCTTTGAAAGTTTTTTCCCTCAGCAGGGTTTTGAAATGATAGCGTATGACCAGCTTGGTTCGTATTACAGTGATCAGCCGACAGACAGTAGTTTATGGACGACTGCGAGGTTTGTTGAAGAAGTGGAGCAGGTGCGTAAAGCACTTGGGCTTAATAAAGACAATTTTTACCTGCTTGGCAATTCATGGGGCGGTTTGCTTGCTATGGAGTATGCACTTAAATACCAGCAACATTTAAAATGCCTTATTGTTTGCAATATGATGGCAAGCATTCCCGCTTATGAACAATATAATTTGAAGCTCCGCAGCCGGATGCGTGCATCATTAGTTGATTCTTTGATGGCGTATGAAAATAAAGGCGCTTACGAAGACCCAACCTACCAGGCATTGGTGTTTAATGAGTTTTACAAACAACATTTGTGCAGGCTGGCTGATTGGCCTGATCCGCTAATGCGTTCATTAAAACATTTGAATCAACAAATTTATGTGATGATGCAGGGCCCCAGTGAATTTAAAACAGGCGGCAGGCTAATTCATTGGGATAGAAGCAAAGACCTTCCTCAAATAACAGTGCCAACACTTATGGTGGGCGCACAGTATGATACGATGAATCCGGATTACATGAAATGGATGAGTACACAGGTAAAGCAGGGACGATATTTATATTGCCCGGAAGGAAGCCATCTTGCCATGTGGGATGATCAAAAACATTTTTATCCCGGCATCATCCGATTTATTAAAGATGTTGATTCGGGTAATTTTTCAAATGCGAAATAGATGCTGTTGAATGATGAGTATTATATGCAGCAGGCTTTGCGTGAAGCAGAAAAGGCTTTTGAGCAGGATGAAATTCCTATAGGTGCTGTTATTATTATCAACCAGAAAATAATTGCCCGCGCTTATAATATGACGGAGCAATTAAATGATTCAACAGCGCACGCGGAGATCCTCGCGCTTACTTCTGCCTATAATTTCCTGGGAAGCAAGTATTTACCGGTCGCAACTTTATATGTTACGGTTGAACCTTGTTTGATGTGTACAGGCGCTATGTATTGGAGTAAACTGGCGCGTGTGGTTTGGGGCGCTGATGATAAAAAAAACGGGTATAAAAGCTTTTTATCTATCCCCTCTCCATTGCATGAAGAGGGGCAGTGGGTGAGGTTTCCTTTTCATCCGAAAACAAAAATAACCACCGGTGTTCTGCAGGAAGAATGTGCAGCTTTAATGAAAACTTTTTTTCAGCAAAAACGGTAACCTGACAGGTACAAGGCTCCTGTCAGGTTAGATACGATTCTGTGGTAGCGATAGATCGAATGCTGTCAGGTTTTGATTTACTCACGTCTTCATTTTTCAAAAGCCAAACCTGTCAGGACTTTCAGACCTGACAGGTTCTGACAACGAAAGAATGTGCAACTTTAATAAAAGCTTTTTTCAGTAGAAGTGGTAAACCTGACAGTTTGTAAAGCTCCTGCCAGGTTTGATCAATATTCTGATGTTTGCTAAATTCAAATCCTACCAGGTTTTGATTGCTTATGTTTTCGATTAGCTATAACCAACTTGTCAGGACTTTCAGACCTGACAGGTTATAATTATCTGATAGTTCCAGGTATAAGAAAGAATTAACCTTATTTTGAATGCCTCGCATTAAATTTGTTGCCATTTATATTTAAAGTTTGTATTTCTGTACATCAGAAATCAAAAAATCAGAAATCAAAAAATCTATAACTATGGCATTTACACTACCTCCGCTGCCGTATGCATACGATGCATTAGAGCCGCATATCGATGAGCAAACAATGAAAATACATCACGACAAACACCACCAGGCTTATGTTGATAATCTGAACAAAGCGATTGCAGGTTCAGAGCATGAAAATAAATCGCTTGAAGAACTTATTGCCAATGCAGGAAAGATATCTCCGGCTGTTCGCAACAATGGCGGCGGGCACTGGAACCATACTTTCTTCTGGGATATTTTATCAAAAGACGGCGGCTCGCCCTCAGGAAGTTTAGGGGAAGCCATCAACAGCACATTTGGCTCGTTTGATGAATTCAAAACTAAATTCAGTGCCGCAGGTATCGGGCGTTTTGGCAGTGGCTGGGTTTGGCTGATAAGCCGTGATGGCAAACTGGAGATCACTTCAACACCCAACCAGGATAATCCCTTAATGGATGTGGCTGAAGTAAAAGGCACACCCATTCTCGGTGTTGACGTTTGGGAGCATGCCTATTATTTAAAATATCAGAACAAACGCCCTGATTATTTAAATGCAATATGGAATGCGATCAACTGGAATAAAGTGCAGGAAAATTTCGATAAAGCGAAATAATATATAAGCACTTATACAATTTATAAAGATCCTGCAATAGCTTGCGGGATCTTTATTTCCGACTTGCTTAATCCGTTTTTTGCAATTACAGACCTGATCTCTGAAGTTAGCCCACATTGCAGCATTTGACCTGTTACTTGTTAAAATTTTCGTTTTATAAAGAAAATTTTCAGGTCATATTTCGTATGGGGTACGGGACGAATTCATATAGCCTACGTATAAAGGCTTCGTTGATTTTGTAGTACAC
>DASUGF010000027.1:0-7085 GCA_036274175.1 Parafilimonas sp. | reverse complement strand
TGTTGTCCGGCTAAAATTTTAATTCTTGGGCTAAAGCCCTTGATGGGCTTGGTTTTCACTAGCCCCGGGCTTAAGCCTGGGGTTATATAGCGGAATCCTTATCCAACGGGCTTTAGCCCAAGTTAACCGGACAATACTGATTTCTTATGTATTCACGTATGAGTTGAACTTTTCTTAATGACTTTTTACAGGCAATACATGCATTCAGCATTTCAATTAACTAATCAGAACAAATTGCAGGCGGCCATTAAAGCAAAGCATTGGTCACGCATCCTTCTTTCCTGTTTTATCGTTAGCCTGTACACCAAACATAGAGACTAATTTTAGCAAGGTGGGTATGCCTCCCGCTACGGCGGTGATAACACCAATAACCTTGGAGTAAATGCCCTCCTGCGCAATGGCAAGGAAAAGAAAAACAGCCAGTACGATCAGGATCAAAGGCGTTTGTAAATTGCTCCAGTTACTTTGTTTCCTGTGTATTTGCTGTAATAACGCTATTTCTTTGTCATCAACGGTGCTTACTATAAAATTGCGGAAGCTCCTGTTAAAAATATGCATGCGGCCTTCTTCTTTTATAATAAGGCCTTTGTTCATAAGCTGGCCGACGGCAAACGTGTTGGTGATGTTTACAAGACCATCGGCTGCCAAATCGTATAAAATAAATTTTTCATCAGATGAAAGTGACTTCCAGATTTTCATATAATAATTTTCGGCAAGCGCCTGTATTCGCAGCGTTAACCTGTCTTCGATAAAATCTTGTGCAGACATTACAGCAAGCTGGTCTTTCAGGGTACGGCGCAATTTCCTCAAATACGCTGTAAACTTCGTCTCTTGATCGAGCATAAGCCTGAGCGCTTTGTCAGATTTTTCATCGCCGGCGATATCTGTATCGCTGTAAATATTTTTAATGAGCGGCGCCACCACAACAACAGCACTGGTAAGTAGGGCATTCATTTCTGTGATTGCCGGATCGGTAAATACCTCTTCTGTTTTACGGTTAATTATTTCATACATTCTCACCGGATGCATTCCGGAAATAATAATAACCTTTTTGTGGTTGCTCAACAGGTAGTTTATACAGCGGGCTTTCTCTGCAAGTGTTTTCAGATCGTCAGGATTGTTTTCTATATGTTGTACTATAACTAAATTGGCTTGGTCATTAATCACATCTGACTTCGTTTCGCTCCAGCCGGATTTTTTTGCTTCGCCCATCTTTAAGTCAAGCGTATACTCATCTTCATTTAGTTTTTTCAGAATTATATCCTTTGACTTTTTATCATCAAAAGCTATCTCATCAAAATTGAGGCACCGGATGCGTTTCCCGGCACAGGCCCGGATTTTATATACCAGTTCTTCAGCCGGAACGCCTTTTATCCAGATCAGTTGCTGCTTATTTCCCAGTAACTCTTTAACGATACCATCATTTTCTTCAAACACAGGTATCTGCCCCAGCTTAAGCGAACAAATTTTTATGATCACTTCGCGCAGCAGGCAATAAAAACCGAGCATAGCAGCCAGTAAAAGCAGCCAGAAAACAAATCCTTTATAGGGCATACTGCGAGGAAAAACATAATTCACATTAGCCGATGATACCTGGAAAAATTTCTTTGAGGCAGGGATCTGCCGATTGTTGCGTTCAACACAAAGCCTGTTGCCCTTTTTAGTGTGCAGCGCACTGTCAAAAAAATTATTAAAGTACAGGGTGCTATCATCTGAAACCGTTTTATAAAAATTATCATTATTCACCCCGGAGATATCTCCGAAATAAAGGCCGAAGGCATTAAAAAGCCTCGCAGTATTTTTTTCATTTTTTGAAAGCGTTTTATCAGGTGGGGGACAATTGCAGAGCGCGGTGTCATTTTTTGTATTGGAACCAGTATCGCTCTTTATGTCAGAACCGGTATCCCTTTTTGTGTTACAGTAGGAGTAAATCCATACACTGTCATTGTAAACAGCTTTTGGAAGTTTTGCATCATCAGGCAGTAATATGCCCGGGAATTTTTGCTGCAATTGTTTTTTGAAATCGTATAAGCGATACCTCGCCAATAAGTTGTTTTCAAAATTGTAGGAAGCGGTGAGAAAGAAAATAACAGGAATAGCGCTGGTGAGAACCAGCCTTGTAAAAACCATCAGCGTATAGCGATTGACGTAGCCCTTTGGGAAAGGAATGATATTCTTTCGGGATGTTGTCTTTTGCTTATGAAAAATAAAAAGCAAAAGCCCGGAGATGCCTATAAATCCTTCAACCAGCAGAACATGCCAGTAGGCTGAAAGACCCATCAGCATTAATCCGAAAAAGTTCACCACAACCAGGAAGAAAACGGTAGCACGGTTACAACGTGTCTTGTAACGCTGATAAACATCATTTTTTTCAGCCTTGTATTTGTGCAGGAACAAGGAATTAATAAAAATGGTAGAGAGCGGGATACAGGAAAATAACAGGAATAGGTAGAACAGGTAATTAAAGAAATGGAAGTGGCATAAAGGTATCAGTATCATTAACGCAATGAGGAAGCAGTTAAAGACCGCCGCCATGCCATATTCGTTGCCCGCGTCTGCCCTTGGCCATAACCAACCCGTGGCAAAATATTGTTTCTTTAATAATGAGCGTCTTGATGAAGCAACGACAATGATAAAAAGATCAAGTGCAACAGCAATCATAAACAACAGCACCATTCCCCACGTAAAAGAAAAATTTTCGATCTGAACGGCGGCCGGGATGCTCAGATCACTCATGATCACAACAAAATAATTCAGGTCTTGAAGCGGCTTAATTAAAACAGAGTAATCGCCTTCATAATACCTGGTTTCAAATTTTTCTGTAAATCCGCCCTGCAGTGCTTCTTTTAACTCGTCACTTGTCGAAAATTCTTCTATGAGGTTCTCATTTAAATTTCGTTCAGGTTTTGAATGGTACTTAACACCGCCCTTATTGTCTATGATAGCAAAACTGTATCCCGCCGGCATGATCACGCTGTCAAGGCTTTTAACGGCAAAAGACATGGCCACCACTTCAGCTCTGTTGTTTTCTTTGATTGAAATACTATCGAGACGCGATTTTTTACTGATGATCGTTCTGAAAGTGCCGGAAGTCCTGGATATTAACTGGGCAAGCGCAACAGGATCGGCAGAATCTTTGCCTAATGATATTGTTTTATTGGTTAATACATTTTTGAAATAACTGCGATCCTTATAATTGGCATGTATATTATTTTGCGCTGATTTTGTCCAGCTATATTTTACCCGCCCGTTACTGCTGTCCAGCCAGTTTATTTCATAATAGTCGAGGTTTTGGAAAATGTTGTTTATGATGCTATTTTTTGTTGAATCGAGGGCCACATAATTTCCTGTGTCGAAGACGTTTTCCCGCTGTATCGTGCCGCCTTTATTTTCATTCAGACGAAGTGCTTTCTTTTTTCCAAGATTCTTAATGTCATAAAACATCGTATCCTGAAATATGAACAAGTCAATTTTTTCAAGACAGGAATCGGCGGTTTCCAGCTCTTTTCTGAAAGCCGCGCCGATATTATTTGCAAGCACTTTTTTGGAATGTTTTTCGTTGTCCTTCCTGAATGGATAATTATAGATAAAGAACAGCGACACTATCAATGTCATAAGTAACTTCGCCACGATCACTGATTCCGCAGCATCCCTTAGATTTACTTTGTCATATTTTCCCTGGAAATAAATTTTTATCCACGGTAAAAAAAGCAATAACCCGATACCGATAGTGATGGTTAAAACGGCCAGGCCGGGTGGCAATTGTTTCTTTTGCGCATTAAATTGTTTTTGAGAGAGCAACCCGGCAACGATCAGTTTCTTGCCGCTGTAAAAACTAATGGGTTGAAAAAATATTTTATAATCTATACCGCCAATTTTTTGATCAATAAGGTTGGCGCCCGTCATTGCCTTTCCTGTTTTCAGCAATGAATCTTCATCTTTTGTTTTATAGCCAAGCCCTGAATAAAAATCTTCGTAAATATAGTTTCCTTCATAGAAAACTACATAGTGCTCGAACAAACCGGGTGTAAGCAATGGCTTAATGAAAGTTTCAAAATCATTGGTTAATGATACATTATATTTCAGGTTGCTGTCCGGCTGTTCTTTGTTCGCCGACAATATCAGCTTGTTCCTGGCGGAATCCCAGATCAAAAGAAATTGCGTTTTGATGGTATCGGCTTTGTTACTTTTCTTATAAGTGCGGGGTTCCTTATCACCGGGTGTTTTATATGCGACCAGGGCATTGTTAGGGTAACTGCTGATGTAATTCTCCACATGATCTTTTTCCTTATCGGGTGCAGACACATGAGCATCCAACAGGTTGGAAAGCAAGGTGTCATAAGCAACGATCTTTGCCCTTATATTGCCATCAATTTTTTGCAGCCAACGAAAATGTTGTTCAATTAAAGCTTCTTCATTACCCGGAATATAATTAAAATAATACCAAAGTGCTGAGCCGGCTATGGCAGCCAGTGTAATAACAACAGTTAGCATTTTTCTGCTTATGGAAAAAAAATTTCGCATAAGATACCATAGATTAAGCTTATTAAAGATACGTTAAATACGTTGCTGATAAAGGCAACATCAACACTTAGTCGTAAAAACCTGCAGGGTATAAACAAAACAACCTGGTGTTATTATCCCGGAAGCGTTGCATTAAAATCGCGGTAACCTGTACAATACAAACGATGTTGATCAACCCGGTTTTTCATGCATTGTAAAAACTGAAATTAAAATGACCGGAAACGATATCAAATGCCTGGAAATTGCAATAAAGTTGCTTAAGTAATTTTATCAAACTTCAGGTATAAATTTCCTTATTTTCAACCCGTACATTAAAATGCCTCCATGAAAAAAATTATCCTGTTCATTTTTCTCTTTAGTCAAATTAATTCTTATGCTCAATCTTATGATGTTTGCATTTACGGTGGAACTTCTGCCGGTGTTATTGCCGCTTACACAGCCGCCAAACTCAACAAAAAAGTAATGCTTATCGAACCCGGAAAACATTTGGGCGGCTTAAGTTCGGGTGGATTAGGTTATACAGATATCGGTAACAAATACGCAATCAGCGGCCTGGCAAGAGACTTCTACAGGAGAATGGGTAAACACTATGGCAAATTTGAGACATGGATATTTGAACCGCATGTTGCAGAGCAGCTATTCAACGATTATATCAAAGAAGCCAACGTGCCTGTGTTGTATGAATATCATATCATCGCCGCAGCGAAGCAGAATGGCGCCATTCAAAATATTACCATAGCAAATGCCGCATCGCAGTCTTCATCAGCCAATAAGATCATCACTGCAAAAATGTTCATTGATTGCAGTTATGAAGGCGACCTCATGGCAAAGGCAGGCGTTAGTTACATCGTAGGCCGTGAAGACAATAGCATGTATAACGAAACATGGAACGGCGTGCAATTGCTCGATAAGCACCAGTTCCCCGATGGTGTTGATCCTTATAAAACACCAGGCGATTCCACCAGCGGTTTACTCTGGGGTATCAGCAATAATAAACTTCTTCCTGATGGTACAGGCAATAAAATGGTTCAGGCTTATAATTATCGTATTTGTCTTACAAATGATACAGCGAATAAGATAGAAATTACACAACCCGGAAATTACGATCCATCACATTATGAATTGCTATTACGGTATATTGATAAATACAAACCCAAAGAATTGAATGACCGTGTGCTGAAAATAGATATCATGCCCAATCATAAAACTGATATCAATAACAATGGTCCTTTTTCCACAGATATGATCGGTATGAACTATGATTACCCGGATACTGATTATGCTACGCGTCAACGCATATTACAGCAGCATACGGACTATGTAAAAGGGCTATTATATTTTATTGGTCATGATCCGCGAATGCCGCAATACCTGCGCGATGAAATGCTGCAATGGGGTTATCCTAAAGATGAGTACACAGACAATAACAATTTTACACCACAGGCTTACATAAGGGAAAGCCGCCGCATGACCGGTGATTACGTTATGACACAAGCCAACTGTGAAAGCCGCGCAATTGTGACCGATGGTGTGGGTATGGCTGCTTATACCATGGACTCGCACAATTGTGAGCGGCTTGTCGTAAACGGGATGGTAAAGAATGAAGGCGATGTGCAGAAAGGTGGTTTCGGGCCTTACCCGGTTTCCTACCGGGCGCTTATTCCAAAGGCAAATGAATGTACCAATCTTTATGTGCCGGTGTGCCTAAGTGCAAGTCATATTGCATATGGCTCGATACGCATGGAGCCTGTGTTCATGGTGCTCGCACAATCAAGCGCTGCGGCTGCATGCATGGCGATTGATGCACACCAAACCGTGCAGCAGGTTGATGTAAACCAATTGCAAAAATTGCTTAAAGAAAATCCTTTAATGGATGGCAGCACGCCTGAAATACTGGTGGATGATAATGATTCGTTGCATGTGAAAAGTTCAGGCCCGTGGCAAAAACAAACCAACGGTGGTTATGGCGCTACGTGGGTAAAGATCCCGATAGAAAAATTGCCCGCAAGCATTACCTATATGCCACAGGTAAATTTACCTGGCAGTTATACCATTTATGCTTATATACCTACAGTTGATCCAGCCACGGGCGGGACTACGCAAATGCATTACCTTATCCATACCGGCAGCCATACAAAAGAAGTGTTTATAGCGCCGCATACAAACGTAGAAGGTCAAACCAGTGGCGAATGGATTTCATTGGGTACTTACACATTGCAAAAGGGAAACAAAACGAGCGTGGTAATTACTAACAAGGGTACAGATGGGGTTATTGCTGCCGATGCCATACTGTTTGTGCCTGAGGAAAAGTAAGCATTATTGTGTTACGTGCAGGTGGTACCAGTTTTGTTTTTAATAAACCATTTGAAGTTTATACGAAAGCAAAATTTTCGAGTAAGTATAGCGTAAATATAAAAAGACATTGTTGTCCGACTAAAATTTTAATTCTTGGGCTAAAGCCCTTGATGGGCTTGGTTTTCACTAGCCCCAGGCTTAAGCCTGGGGTTATATAGCGGAATCCTTATCCAACGGGCTTTAGCCCAAGTTAACCGGACAATACT
>DASUGF010000026.1:0-107818 GCA_036274175.1 Parafilimonas sp. | reverse complement strand
AGTATTGTCCGGTTAACTTGGGCTAAAGCCCGTTGGATAAGGATTCCGCTATATAACCCCAGGCTTAAGCCTGGGGCTAGTGAAAACCAAGCCCATCAAGGGCTTTAGCCCAGGAATTAAAATTTTAGTCGGACAACAATGATTCATTTTATCTACTTATATGTGATTGGCATATAATTCTGTGGTCAGCAACTTTGCATTATCTATGCATAATTTGACATAAATAAGGTTGTTACAAAGATAACACCTGAAATTTTTCAGAAACAGGAGCGATTGCATTCAGGGATGCCGGATACGATATACAATGCCTACAGGTATATTCAGAAAGGCAAAAATGGAATTCATCAAAGAATAATATTTTAAAGGCTTCTTTTTTAATGCAAGCCCGCAGAAACCTCTATTAAAGAATATTGTTCATAATTTCTAACGACAAACTTTTAACCATTAAACTTTTACAGATGAAAAAGAATCTTACGCTTCCATTATTGTTCGCAGCAATATTATTCCTTAAGGCCGGCGAAACAAAAGCCCAGGTAAATGTACAGGATTCACTTGCTTTAGTTGATTTGTATAACAGTACTGACGGACCGAATTGGGAAAAACAGACAAATTGGTTAACTGGTGATCCGGTAAGAAAATGGTATGGAGTAAATGTGCAGAACAACAGAGTACAGAAACTATCTCTTCCACTTAACCGCTTGAATGGAATATTACCACCGTCTTTAGGCAATCTGACGGAAATTCAAGTTGTGCATTTATACTTTAATAAAATAAGCGGGAGTATTCCGCCTGAAATTGGTAATCTTAAAGAGCTCAGACAATTGGATATTTCTCTTAATCAGTTAAGCGGGAGTATTCCGCCTGAAATTGGTAATCTCAAAAACCTTCAGAATTTGGTTTTGTATGGCAATCAATTAAGCGGGAATATTCCACCTGAAATTTTTGACCTTTTAAGCTTAAGGAAATTGTATTTTAATTATAATCAATTAAGCGGGAGTATTCCACATGAAATTGGTAATCTTGTAAACTTAACAGAGTTGGGTTTAGGGGATAGCCTTAGCGGCAATATTCCAGCTGAAATTGGCAACCTTAAAAAGATTACCGTATTGGAGTTGGCCGATAATCAATTAAGCGGAAGCATTCCACCTGAAATTGGCAACCTTAAACAACTTAATTTTTTGGATTTATCAAATAATCAATTAGAAGGCAGTATTCCACCTGAAATTGGTAACTTGAAAGATATAGTCGATTTGCGTTTGAATAATAATCACTTAAGCGGCAATATTCCGGTAAGAATTGGTAACCTTACGAGAGTTAATAATTTGTATTTAAACAATAACCACTTAAGCGGTATAATTCCAAAAAAACTTGGTAATTTAACTCTCCTTATTTCCCTGCTTTTAAACGATAATCAATTACATGGGCGGATCCCCAACGAATTAGAAAACACTACATACCTCCAGAAACTAAATCTTGCCAACAATAACCTAAGAGACACTATTCCGTCTGGTTTGGGAAATCTTAAAAATCTTATTATTCTGGATCTGTCCCACAACAACGGTTTAAGAGGAACTATCCCGACTTCAATCAGCAAATTGACCAACCTTAAGAGTTTAAAGCTTAATCACGACAGGATTGAGGAGCCGCTGCCTGCTTTTTTGAGTGATTTGCCGGCATTAGATACACTGGAGATAATATTCAACAACTTCAATTTTGATGGAATTGAAACTTTGTCGCAACATGATTTTGGAAGTTTCAAATATATTAATCAAAGAAAAATAAATCTTCACCAAAACAACAACGTTCTTTCTGTTTACGCAGGCGGTACACTTAGTAACAACACATACAGATGGTTCAAAGATGGTTCTTTAATTGCAACCATAACAGGCGATTCTACTTATGCACCAACAAGCAGTGGTACTTATATGGTGCAGGTTACCAATTCCATTGCAACAGAACTTACATTGCATAGTGATGAGATAATCTTTACTGCCGTAAAAGCGGCACGAGAAAATAATATAGCTGCACAAACTTTAGATAAAAACAGTTTTTCCATTTATCCCAATCCTGCAAAAACAAATACAACCGTTACATTTAATATAACAGGCAATTGTATTATTAAGATTACCGATGTTTCAGGAAGGATACTTCAAACAAAAACGATTGCTTCGGTTAAAGGCAGAAGCACATTGCAGTTGGATGTAAGCAGGTATGCGTCAGGTGTATATTTCGTTACGGTAAGCAATGAAAGAGGTGAAACCCAGACTTTGAAGCTAAAAAAACAATAAAGGAATTTTATTGTAAAGAATTTGCTGAAAAAAGCGGAATGCCCCTATATTTGCACTCCCGAAAATAAAACGGTGGTTTTGGATCGGTAGTTCAGTTGGTTAGAATGCCGCCCTGTCACGGCGGAGGTCGCGGGTTCGAGTCCCGTCCGGTCCGCGGAAAGCAAAAAAGTCATTGTAAATCAATGGCTTTTTTATTTTTCATTTTATAAAAACCGTTTACACCTCTCAAAGTTTACTTAAGCTTACCTTACTTACCTCCAGGCACAAATGTGCGTTTTGTAAAATGACACGTTAACAATTAGTTTCAAGCGGTACATATTTCAATAGGCATAAAGTCATTATCCACCGATAACAATTAAATAAGGTGTTTCGACCTATAGAAAATTCTTTCTGCAATGCAATTTTTGTTATTACCTGCATGCACAAGTTTTCAAGCGCACCGCAATTTTCAGCTACCAAATTTTAAGACGCTTTTAAAGAAAATGTCCTTGCTCTTGAAACCTGGAAAGCATTAATTTTTGGGAGCCCACAGTATAAAAATTTAGGGCAATTATAAACTCAGATTATTCAACTGTTAGTTGAATGTTGTTTTGTTTTTTCCACAGTCGTAGTTTTCTGAAAAGTTATAAATAGTAAAAAAAGTGATTTTTTTATGGAATCTCCATCTCCTTTTTTTTAATCAAAGCCATTAAGACGAAGAATCGCGAAGGTGATAAAAAGGTTGTGTTGTGATGTTGCAGGCCATGTAAATTTCACAATTTCAAATAAATGATTATCCACAATTAAGACTATAAATTATGGCTACCGAAACAAGTTTTACCAAGAAATTCATTACAGGGAAAATCCTTCATAAAGAAACAGGGAATCCTCTGCAAGATCTCACGGTCATTTTATTCGACCTGAATGGCTCTACACCATCAGAAACTACAAACACAATTAATCGCAGTATGACGTTCTCATCTGTTAATAATATGTCAGACATTTTGCACATATACCAAACAGCAAGACGCGTCGGCTCTGTGCTAACCGACGCTTTCGGTAAATTCACGTTTGATACAGATGATAAAAAATCTAGTGAATCGAATGCCGCCGAAAAAAAAGCCGGTTTCACGTTGCTCGTGCTCTCTCCCGCAGAGCCCGGCATCGACTTACAACAACGCCTGCTCTATTTTTCCAATGACGTCAGTATGAACGCTGGAGGCAATGAATCCTTTCTTATAAAACTCGGGACGGACCTGTTAAACCAAAAACAGGTCGAGGTACCCGAAGCAGCAACGGCAACAGACGACACCAACGTTTTATCGAAGCTAGAGAAGAGCATTCAGGCACGCAAAACATTCTTAGCTAAAAAACAGCAGCTCTTTAAAGTCCAAATCATGAAGGATAAACAGGAACAAATGGAGAAAAGGCAATCTGAATTCACCACACCGTTCTTGCGTAAAATTTCCAAAGTGTCCCAGAGTTTCAGAAACAGTGGCTTTTTCGTCAAAGAGGGTGACAGTGTTTCCAACATTGCGATTCAGAACATTCAAGTAAAGGTCGATGAAGTGTTCAAGCCCGGCGCGCCGGAAGCAGGCAAGCAGGTCCAAGGATTTATTTATCTTTCTAAGCAGGACGAAATTAACTTCCAATCATTCAAAGATCCATCCGGCACTTTTTATGTTTTGCCTGATTCTATGGTGGAATCGGATATCCTACCTCGTCTTTACCGATCCGCCTCTAACGGTCCTGTCAATGCATTTTTCCAGGACCACCCCCTAGATCGTGTTGAACGCAGCGTTGAAGCAGATGCCAGTCCAACGGTTCCAAATAACCTGGGGAACGATACTCCTCCCATGGTCCCGGCAAAAAAAGAAGACATCCCCGTATTTATCGCACATCAAATGAATACCGCCACCTCACCTGAAGAACAACTCGCGGCTGGCCTCCCCATTCTCTCTTTCGAAAAAAGACCTACCAATGCCGATATCATTAAGAGTATTGGTCATACAATTTTTCAAAAAGGGCCTGCTGACGTGCCTGCCTTTTATGAATTCCATTCTCTAAAAATCGCTTTTGAAAATATCTGGCAAGAGGCGATCGACCTTGGCCTCATCGACAAAGCTGAAAAATGGTATAACCAAGTGCTTGCTAACGGTGACGATCCTTTGAGAGCGCTGAACAATAACAACCTTTTTAGTTTTACGGGTATCGTCGACTCGTTCGTGGATATGGTTGGAGATATTGCTACAGCACCTGTCGATGCTCTTACCAGTTTGACAGGAGGAGCGTTCGCAAATAATAACACATCCGGGGACAATCATGACCTGCATTATGATAATTGTGTTGCCCTCGAGTTCCCGGAAGCCATCCCGATTTGGTCCCGGCTGACTTCGCAAGAGAAGACTGTGTTGCTGAAACTTTCTAAACTCCTTGCCTCTCCTTTTTCAGATTATATCGGGAATGATGATGTCAATGCTCCTTACAGTGGCAACGTCTTCGACCTGTTGCTAAAGAAAGATGACCGTGACGGTATGTCTTACATGAAATCGAAAGGCAAGAACCTTGTGGAGTCCGCCCTCGAACGAATCCGGGAGAACGAGGAAATCAGCGATGAATTCAGTTCGATTCGCAAAGCGAACCAATTGACAAATGAATTGCTGGATTGTTTGAAAGGAAATTATTCCTTTAAATATTATGCCGCGAATGCGACTGAAAGGAGCGTCAATTTCGGAATCTTGCTTTCTTACCAACAAAAATGGGAACCGCTCAATTATCAGGCAGGTGAACTGATAAAAACCGTTCCTCTGGCGCCGAAGGAGAGCCGAAAATTTTCGAAGAAGATTATTGTAAAGAAACACCGGAGTGAAAAGGAGCAGGAGGAAAGCGTAAAGATTACTAAATCCGATACTTCAGACACTTCCCGTGCTGAAACGGAAATTATTAACAAAGCTGCTAACAAAACAACTTTTGATAGAAATTCTTCTAGCAACGGCGGCGTAACAGAAGGACCGATCAACGGCTCCAATACAACTACACTTAACCTCCATAATGAGGCCGAGCGTGATTCGCAACAAACTAAAAGAGATTTTCATGAATCCGTTCTAAAAGCCGCCAATGAATATAAGAATGAACGCAAAGTGGAGATTGCAACTGAAGAAAGCGAAGAAACAGAAACAAACGAATCAGGCGAGATATCCAATCCGAATGATGAATTAACAGTAACTTATTTGTTTTATGAACTTCAGCGGCAGTTTAAAATTAGTGAAAGACTATATCGACTCCGGCCCGTTGTTTTAGTAGCCCAGGAAATGCCTGCTCCTCATGAAATCGACAATCGTTGGATCATCGCCCATGATTGGATTATTAAGCGCGTATTGCTGGACGATAGTTTCCGTTATGCATTGGAATGCATTTATACGATCAATGGTGAAAAGCTTTTGTTAGACGAATTGATCAAAACGGTTAAGGAACAACGACAGATCGTTAAAGACCTCCGACAGAATGTAAAGTTTTATACAGATGAAGCGGGTAGGCAAAACAGGCTTATGATGAGAGCCATCGGACAACAGGCAGATATTGAAGAAGGTAGCGATATATGGGATGACATCCCCGGCATTGGCAAGACTTACGATGTTGCTGAACGTGCGTTGTCCGGTCTCGGCAATTTCCTTGGAATGGGTGGAGGCGATGATGAAAAAGAGGCAGCGAGGATACGGAGGGAAGGGGCCACTGCCGCTTACGAAAGAGCGGAGCGTGAACGCAAAGAATTAATGAGTCGTCTCGAGAATGAAACGAATGAATTAAACGGCCTGACGAAGGCTGTTGCACTCAAAAGAAAAGAAATCATCGAAAAAGAGCTTCAGATAGCGCGGCTGCGTGAACACCTCATGGACAACATCTTGTATTACATGCAGAACATATGGAGCTATGAATATCGCGACCAGCGCTTTTTTCGCCTACTCGACACCAAGGTTCCTGTGTTCGACGGTAACTATAAAATTAAGATTAAAGTGCAGCCGGAAACGCGCGGACTGGGCGATTTTGCTGTAGAGGACAAGATTCGCCACGCTTACACACTCGAAGTGGATATGGAAGCAAGAGAAACGACTTTAAAAGAAGTAGCAGATTTGGATAACCTGCTCGGTTTTAAAGGAAACTATATGATCTTCCCGCTTAACAAATCGAATATACTGACCGATTTTATGATGACACCCTATCTGGATAGCGAGTTCGGACTGACTGATCCCGATGCTTTGGGTAACTGGAGCCTGGATGACTTTGAACAATATGTGCGTGATCTTCGAATAAAAATGGGTGATGCGTTCAGCATCGTTGAAGATGAATTGAAGCAACTCTATAAAGAGTTATTGCAAGATCCGTTGCGCAAGGACGATCTTATTACTGTTCCTACAGGTTCACTGTTTATTGAGGCGCTGCCAGGTTCACATACTATTCTCGAGTACTTTAAGCTGGCTCATCGATTTGAAGACGTAAAGAAAGTGCAGGCCGAAGTGCGAGGACTTGAGCTAGAAAATATTAGGTACGCGGCGCGACTGCTGGAGAATGAACATGGTGACCCGAAGGTGGACAAGATGATTGTAGTCGATAAAAATCTTAATGGGAATATTAATGTAACGGAATAATTCGTGTGAAAATAAAGCTCGTTAAAGTCAGACAAGAAAAGACCGAAACATGGGCACTTTATTAGGAGATTCAGACGTCACCAATGCTGTCATAGAAGACAGGCCGTTAAACAAAGACGAAGTGGCTCGTAGACGGCAAAAGATTACCCAGCAGGTAGCCTCTTGTTTTGGCATTAAAGATCGTCAACTCACTAAGTTGGCCAATGACATGTTTTTTGCTAAACAGCGCCCGAAACTTTTGTTTATTCTATTAAATGTTCACATTGGAAACGATACGATAAGAGACCGTTTAATCTTTATGCGAGAGTACATCACACTTTTTCTTTTTTTCGATAAAGAATTAACGGAAGATGATAAATCTCTTTTGTTTCAACAGATGGTTGAAACAGAAGAAAAATACCAAGATAAGTTACTCGAAAGACAGCGCGCTGTACAAAGGGGATTTGTACGTTCCCGGGAAGAAGCCCTTCTCAAGCTGTTCCCCAATCTTCTTCAACTGCTACCGTTACTCCAAGAGGCAAAACGTAGGAAAGTTACTTGGACCCAAGTCTCTGTTGCTCTGAAAAAAGCGTATGGAAACTTGGATGAGGAAAGGCAATTTCAGCTGTTGGCTGAAATATTCGTCCTCAAGCGCATCAAGCTGCGACAACTCTATGCCGACATTGATCTTGAAAAAATCTCGCGACCATTTGTTGAAGCATTTAATGAAAGCCATATTCGCCGGCCAATTGATGGTTCGTTGTCTCATGGGCCGGCAACGTTTGACGAAGCGTTGGTACAAGTATACGCGGCGAAGTTGTTTGCACATCTGCCCGAGCCTAGAACGGAAATTGCGAAGGAGATTGCGTTTGAGGTTGACGAATGGTTTCGCCAGCTAACTAAAGAAAGCAAGGAATTCCATGATAAGCTTGAAAAACTTGACTACGGTGAATATTATGGGCAAGTTATTCTTGGCGCAGCACGTACCTATATTGACCGTCTCCCCCGCTCCTTCTACGTCCCGAGAGGTCACGGTTGGGAACAAGCTATTGGTGGGTTGAAGGTATCAAAGGATTTACTGCAAGTACTCAATAATGAGATCCTTTTGGGGAACACCTACTTCTATAAAGCTATCCAGGCGGGTGCACCATACCGAAGGGCGTTAATGATAGCAGGTGCGGTTTTGTACGCAGCCCCCCTAATCATTGTGTTTGCAGTGAGTGTGGGCACCGCTGTTGTAGGCGTTGTCGAATTAGCCATTGGGCTGGTCGGGGCAGCTGAGGCCACCGTTACAATTGCAATAACTGAATATGGATTTACGCTGGGAGCCTTGAGTTATATTAGTATGTGTCTTCAAACATTCTATTTGCAGCACGCTGTTATTATCAATGAGCTCGGTCTGGATACAGTAGAGTTTATATTCAATCTCCCGGCCGGCGCCAGTGGACGTCCGGCTTTTGGCTCATTGGAAACAGGAACCGAAGTTGGAGTGACTGTAAGAAATGTTAAAGGTGAAGAGTCAGTAATAAATTTGAAGGTTGTCGAATCTGATGCAGGTCATTTAGAAGCAACCGCAACTATTCCATCAGGTAAATCCGGACCCCCTGTAGGCGACAGAGGCATTGTACAAAGAGAGCGAGCTGCCGCACAGATGCCAGATAACGAGCGTGTTGCAGCGGTTACAGTTCACGACAAAAGGGCAGCGGCAACCGATTCAAATGGGTTGCCTCCTAAAGCTATTGATGAAGACTCGCGGGGAATTCTCCAAGAAGTCGAACCTAGCAAACCTACAGAACTGAAAAAAGGTGACCTCGCTGAGCCAAGAAAAGAAGGGCCCGAAAAGAAACCGGCCGAGCCAGTAACTCCCGACAAAGCACCTACCGTTCTTAAACCGCGACTCAATCCAAGGATAGATCGCAAATTATTGGATAAAGGATACTCCGAAAAAGCATTGAACAAGCTTGATGAATTGGGCTTTGATGTTAGTAAAAATTCGAAGTTCACGAAGCAGCTGAAAAGCGTAAGGGTCAGTGTCCTTAATTTTGCTAACGATTTTCATGACAATCCAGGATTTAAGGATGTATTGAACAGCTGGAAATCCGGTGGCAAAAATCAAGAAGGGGCGCGATTTGTGATGGAGTATGCAAACGATTTAAAAGTACGAGTAGGTAGCGTTGATGCAATTACATTTGAATCACCCGAAGGCTTTATCAAGCAGGCGTTTTACGAGGAGAAAGGTGCTAGAAAAGTGGACATTACCGTGAGGGAAGCCGAAGCCACCAAAGCAGAGACCGGTTCTTTTTTGGAACTTAAGAACTGGACCTTAGAAACCCTACAACGAAGTAAAGGCAAGCTTAAATTTCAATTGATACGCGACAGTGCTCTTTTAGGCCCAGGGAACATCAGGTGGGTATTTAATAGTAAAAAATTAGCAAGGACTGAAGCAGTTCGGTACATCGAAAGAGCTATATTGGATGACCCCTATTTAATTAAGATGTGGGGGAGTGATGCGGCTACGATTCATGAGAACGTTGAAAGGGCAATACAAACCTTCCCGTAGTAAAATTTCTCAACAGAAAGTTTAGGCTGAAATATAGATTTAATAAGATCAATGGGCGGCAGTTTGAAGTTCATTTTATAATGACAAAATAAACCTTTATAGACGAGGATGTATTGGATTGCGGTGAAATGTAAAAAGAAAAAGAGCTACATTGTTGAGAGTATAATCATTATTTTCCGCTTGCGTTTATTGGTTGCATATTTATGAGAATCTCCGTAACCAAATATTTTGATAGCTTCTCATAAGTTGTCATTGCTGCTACTGTGATACCAGAAAGGCGTTAATTCATTTAGGAGTTTGCAGGGTTAGATTTTAGGTCAATTTATAAACTCAAATCGTTCAATTATTATTTGCAGATTGTTTTGTTTTTTTAAGCATCTTAATTTTCCTAAAAGTTTCGGCTAATAAAATAATTTTTATATGGAGTGCCAATCTTTTTAACCTGATAATTGAGGGTATGAAAAAGATCAGCCTTCTGTTTCTATAGGTATCGTTTTTATCTTGGGTATCGATGTGCATTTGGTGATCCAGGGGCGAGGGAATCCTGCAATCAACTGATAAGGTTCGGATGTGGGAGTATGCGTTCCAACAGCCGACTTAGTCCTGGTCCTATGGTTGACACACTGCTAACAGTTATTAACAAATCTATTATAAATCATTAAATCTTCTTTTATGAAAAAGCCATACTTACTACTGCTTTCTTGCGTTGTTTTTTTCGATGCAAACAGCCAACCAAGCAGCCTTGATCCTTCTTTGGCAAGGATGGTATAAAAACAACTGCTTTTTTTAAGCACCTCAACCTTTTGCAGGAGCGGGGGCGTGTGGTGCTGACTCATAAGTCAACCGCTGAAAATTTATCCATGAACTGTCCATAACGTTGAAAGTTTGAGTTATGGATTCACGAACTGCACTATCCTCATTATTTATGTACGAAATCCTCATCCATTTGTAATAATGTTTCAAGCTGGTATCCCATAATTCAGTTAACGTTGTAATTAAGTAACCAGAACTATCGAAAACATTTGTTTGCCTCATGCTATTTTGCCAACTATTATCCTTCCAATTTTCGAAAGTTATTGTACTGACTTTTTGTGGAAATATAATTGAGCTCTGAAAAATGTATAAAATAATTAGTAAAAATATTTTCATGGTTTCCTATTTATTAATGATTGAAACGCATTTACCAGTGTTAAGGTAAAGGATAAGTGTTGAAAACAATTGGAAGCTCAAGAGGCTTCGGTTAGCTTATACTACAGCAGTTTATTAATTCATTTTTGCAAGCTGCTGCCATAAAGAATACGTGAACCGCTTTCCGCATATATTAAAAGTACAGTTTTCATCCTCTTACAAATATTTCGCTAATGTTGATTAAACGATTGTTTACACTGCTTTACGATATTTATCAAGGTCTTGGCAAGTACTACTGATGAAAATCATCTTACTCCTAAGTAAAATTTAATTTTAGAGCATTTATTGCGAAAAATATATTTCAAGCTTTCATTTCCATTTTATAAACAACAATAATGTAAGAGTCCTCTGCGAATTGCTTGCCTAGTGGAATAGCTATGTCAACAGAATTATTTATCAACACCGAGAATGAATTCGTTACATTATATATAGTATAGTCGTTAATCTCCGATTTTATAGCAAAATCTTTTTGTCCATTATCAATGGTTAACTTTTTTTGAGCAAGGTCTCTATCTTTCGTAATTATTTGAAAACCTGTAATGGTAATCTTTTTATTTTGAGCCAGGTAAGGAAACCTTGAAATGTTAAGTGTAAGAGCAACCTGCTGGGCGGCATTATCTGATTTAAATTTATAAAGTTCGTTTGAAAAATCTCGTTTGATATCAACAAAAAGCATCAATGGCTGACCCAATACCTGTGCAAATAATGACGTGAGATATGTTTCTGCCTTATTCTTATATTCACCATTATCTACTTCAACATTAACCACTCCGGATATAATTACATCAGCCAGCGTGTCCCAGTTTATTTCACTGTAATCAAAATCTTTTGTTTTACTATTCAGGTCAATATTCCATTCACTGATGAAGCCCGCATGAACGAACGGATGATATTGCTGCTGATATACTTCATTGGCAGTTGCTGATGAATCTAAATTGTAACCCTGGTCATTCATGCCGGTGCTCACAATAATTTCTTTAAACGGCGTGTTGTTCTCTACAAAGCGGTTATCTGAAGCATCCTTCATTTCAAAAGATTTCACATCTTTCCCGCCATCTGCTTTTATCCTGATATAGTTATGTTGTAGTGTAACCAGGGCACTCATATTTGTGTATGGTCCAGTTATCATGGGGAACGTGAAATTGACAGATATCCATTTGGCATTATAAATACCTCTGTTCTTTAACAGCAACAACCATTCTGGTATTTTGAAGGTTGCAGAACCCGTTTTTCGAAGTTGTATCAAAGCAAGTGGATCAAGCCGGGAGAGTTCAAAGTTTACCTTCATTTCAAGTGGCCGTGGCTTATCCAGTAGATAACTTTTTTCCATTTCTTTTAATGAACGCTGCAGTGTTTCAGCAATGGTAGCATAGCCCACAAAACTGTTATCATAATTATACTGGATAAAGTCAATCGTCTTTTCGGGCTTTTCGAGCTGGTAAGCCTGCTCTGCGCTGCGGGCATAATACATAGCCAACTCATAAAAATTTTTATGGATGGGTTTTAAAATATCCCGGATGGATTGGTAATTGGCTAAGTTGCTTTCTTTGTTGACCATGAAATTCTCTATTTCAAGGGCATTCACCATTTGCTGCTTGTGGTTCTCCAGTTCTGTCGTTGCGATCTGGACCCTTATATCTGCGGCTGCCAATTGTTTATCAAGCTGGATGATTTCTTTTTGGGCGAGATTTGCCTGCAGGTTCCATTCCTGTTCTCTCCTGATATATCCGCCAAACCTGGCAGATTTATTTGCGTCATAAGAATGACCGTCTGCATTACTCTGGTAATACCTTGCACTAGAGCTAAAAATAGCTGCAATATTTGCACCACTAAAACCGATACTCGTGCCCATCCCAAAGGGTACTACACTAATTGATACACTTGGAATAATATTAAGAGTCGCCGCAAGAGCTTCAAGGCCTCCAGCCATAAAATGGCTTTCGTTTGCTTCACCTAATGATTGCATTTCCTGTAATTCCTTTCCAATAAGATTTATTCCTTTTTCACCACTCTCTATAACAGCGCTATCTACTTCTTCCTTTATATCTGGTAAATAAGTATCAACAGGAATGGGGGATTGTCCGTCTATGCCCGCAGGTAAATCTGTATAAGTCGGTATTTTGAAATCTTTAATGCCCAGCAGTTGGGTATAATGTTCCAGCTTTGTTTGTGCAGTTTGCCTGGATTTAAGTAAAGCGTCTTTCTGAATTCTTGACTCGTACAATTGCCGCTCCTTTAAGGGCAGCATACGGCTAAGTATATCCGTTTCGTGCGTGGAGCGTAATAATGCCAGTTGCTCTGCATCCCATTTTTCAATTGCTGCAACAATGCTATTTCCCAGTGCTTTTACTTCATTACAGGCATCTATCGCTTTTTGAAGTAAAAAATTAAACCGGTATAAAGGAGCCGGCGCATACAATCCTCCAAGTATATCATTAAGACTTAAGCCCTTTGCCAATGCTGCCAGTAACTGGTCTGGTCTGATAGGCGTACCCCATAGATCTATTTTTCTTACAATTCCATCAATATCTTTACAGTTACGCAGGTACGAGAGGCGAAGATCCACGAGATCATAAAGTTCCAGTATTTTTTTGTCAGGCGGAATATTGAAATAGAAGTCCAGTGCGCCGCCTAACAGGCTTCCTTTGGACGAATCACTGGTAAGCAACGTAGCCTGGCTGCAAAATGGAAAAATATTTTCGTACTGCACTTTTGCATTTACATCGGCACTAAGTCCTTTGTCTTTTAATGACTGGTAAGTTTCGGGCTTCTTTTTTATAATGTTGGGAATTGTTTGCGGCCGGTCGCCTAATTGAATTTTAGCAACCCTATAATATTCCAGCGCAAGGTTCAGGTAGTCCATCCCTCCTCCATTATATATCATTCTGAAATTAGTATCCCCTGCATTAATATGTGCTTTTACATATAAACTTACTACGTGCATCATGAATTCCTGTGGCCGGTGATAGGCGACCAGGAACGGGTTGAAAGGATTTTCATTTAATTCATTAATAATATCCTGCAGTTCTTTTTCACTCGTATCCTGAAAAAACTTCTCTGTGCTGCCTGTGGGAGAATCTTTGAATTTGGGTAATTTCCAAAATTTCGCATTGCTGCCTGCATGTTTTGGATCTGCTATGGCGGTTATTACTTTCGGATTATAAAGACAGGTTTCTATCCATTGTATTGCTTCGTCATTTTTATTGTTGGCAATCAACGTTTCCACAATAAGAACGATCACATGATAAAAATGCATCCAGTTATAGGCACTACCATATTCAGTAAGTTCAAAAGTTATTTTTTCGCCGGGATAGGGTGTCTGAACCAGGGTCTTATCCGGATCGTATTTTTTAAATACCTCACCGCTGTCGGTTGCATCCAGCAACGCAATGTCAAATAAAGAATCAAATCCCTGGTCATTCAATCTTTCCAGTAATATTTCTGCATATGGTTGATAAAACGTTTTAAAAATAAAACTTCGCACATCCGCCATTACTACTGTCGTGTCATCCTTATTAACAAAAGACTGGTACACAGAGTTCATATAATTCGACGGGGGCGAAAATAAGGATGCTTTTTGCTGAACGTTTCCTAACACAGACTTATTGGGAATCATAATACTAATTTTATTGAGTTTAATCAAAACGCATAGGATAAAAATATTGCGATTCAGGGCTCCTGATCACCATAAGAGTTTCCTGCCTGGGAAGCTGTCTCTTAATGATTCCAGGAGTATCAGGAATTGTTTTTTCCACTGCATAAGTAGAAGGCTCTGTATTCACATAATAACTCCTGTCTTTATCATGAAAGAAAAATGGCTGATTATAGCCAGTCATGAAATCCATCGAGTATTGTGGAGAAAAATTGATAAACTTTTCCGATGCTGCTTCTTGCAAAATGGGAACGTCGGTTTGAGTTTCGGGTATCTGGAAATCCATGTTTTTTAAACGGTAATTTTGAAAGAAATGCTGTTGGTTAACAGGAGGTTCGGAAGGAGGACTGGTGACCATAATAGCCGCATTGAAAGAAGTAAAAGTAAAATTCAATTGTTTCGAACCTCTAATCGTCAACGATAATGTGAGCTCGTTATCTGTTTGATCAAGGGTAAAAAAATAATTACCTACATCGGCTGTTATATGTTCATACAATGCAGTATGTGATAAATTTAATATTGGATATTTTTTTTCACTCCACTTACCATTATAATATTCGCTTACTCCAATTACAACTTCCCAAAATTCAGATGGTTTCAAACCTGATGCAGGCTGAGCGGCCATGGCGTTCAAAGTAGTTGAACCATCACTGGATTTTGGATTTGAGCTTGCCCGTTTATTAAATTCAGGTAAAAAAATATAGTTGCGATTTCGGTGCTTTGCAAAAATTACATGAGCACCCTTTGGAGCGATTGCTCCACCATCATTTTCTTTTATCGCCACAGTTATTTTCTTCCAAAATGACCATCGGTCTTTTTCGCTTTTTGTACAGTAATAGTATTCATGCGGAGCCGATCTTGTTCTGCCAATTACGTGAATAAATTTCTTTGCAGCATCCGAATCTGAATTTAACCGGTCATCTACGTAACAACAGACAATTTCCATGTTGGCAATTTTTACATTGTCCTGCAGGTACACCCGGTAAAATTCTTCCAGGTTACTGGAAGTAATATCATTTTTTAAGATGTTTTCCTCCAGTTTTTTTGCAGCCTCGCTTTTATCGATAAGATATTTATAACTCAGGTAAGGATAAGGGTTAATCAGGAACTCCATGGTTACCTGCCAGGTACGAAAGAATGACATGGCCTCCCAGTTATCGCCAATATATTCAGGCAACACGCCTACTTCTTTTAATGTGTTCTTATCCTTTGCAGACTCAAGGCCCATCAGGCAGCGTTTAACAAAAGACTGTACCGTAGAAACGGCCTGGCGGATACGTGTAGTAGGCATGTTTGAACTCATCGGCAGATCGATCAAAAAGTATCCGCATAGTTCTTCTATATTTCTTACACCTGCCGATCTTATATTTTTTAATGTCAGTAGATAACTTACCAGTGCGTTGCGTTCATTCTCCCAAATTGCAGCATCAATTTTATCAGCAGCATCCTTTCTTTCAGATAAGGCATATTGTTGAAGAAGTGCATGTTTTATTTCACCAGCGGTGGCTGACAATGAATTAAAATCCATAGAAGAATTTGCCCACGACAAAAGCTGTGTTGCTTTTAAACCTGTTTTCAAAGCCAGTTGCATCATTTCGCTTACCAGTAATAAAGCTTTTTCATTTTTGAAATTGCTTACCTGCAGTTTATTAGCGCTTATAACACCGGCTACATCCTCCTCAAGCCATCCCATCATTAAGGAAATATAAGAGATAGTATATGGAAGAGTTACGCCGGGCATTCCCGCTGTTCGAAACAAATCCAATATGGATAATTGACCGGATCGGTTAATCGTACGAACACGAGCATATCCAACCAACTGTTGCCATTGAGCAGCATTAAAATGATTGAAATCAATTCCTGAAAAGTCTATGGCATGATCCAGGAAGAAAGAAACCTCAGTTACATTTAATTTTAGTTTATTGATGAGTAATGATGACTTATAAAATTCAATGACGGTTTTCTTAAAATCATCTACCTGGACCGCGGGAAAAGAATTCAGTTCCACAGAAATTTCATTGCTGATTTCCGTAACCAATAAAACAACATTCTCAATTGATGTTTTGCTGATTACACGGAATATTTTTTCCTCCAACCCAATTAATGTAGCCATTTGCTGAATTACCAAATTCTTCTTTAACTCTTTTACCAGGTATGGCTGATAAGCTGAAAAGAATAAGAATAGTTTATTTTCAAAAGTAGTAGTGCCGTTATCAGTTCTGTCAAGCAAAATATTCCTTGCAGCTTCGTCTTTAATAAAACCTGAAAAATTATCGGTCAAAAAATCACGCGGTTTGTCAAATATTGCCTGGACTGCCTTTTTCAATTCATTGTCTTTTATTATTTCATTCCATTCGGTTAATGATAGTACGCCATTTACTACTATCCTGCCTGTGACTGGATCATACTTCATTTTTGTTTTGAGGATATCGGGAATAGCCAGTTCAGGTTTTTCCGTAATGGTAGAAGCATACACAATCCTGTTATTCAGGATGCCTGTTAGCTGGGCAACAATATCCTTGTTATAAAGCAGCAATTTGTTTTTAACAAGTTCTTCGTTAACCTGGCTTTTAGGAAGTACAGTATTTTCAATGTCAATATCACTTATTCCCTTTTTAATGGCGAGCAAGGATTGCCGGATCATGTCGTCAGTAATACTATCAGAGACATTGCTGCTCGTTTTCTGTCCGGTTATAAATTGTATTTCATCAACATTGAACCCAGACTCTTTTACCAGCTTGACATAATCTATAAAAGAAAATGTTTGCGCAAGATCAAGGGATGTAAATTTATTGGCGTCTGCATCCCAGCTACGCAATGCATTAGGTTTTTCGAAGCTCTCAAGCAGTTTAACCAATTCATCAATCGAGATTGAAAGCGCCTTTGCAAAAATTGTATGACTGTGGAGGACGCAGATCAGATCGATTGACAAATTGAATTTCTCACCTTCTTTAATACCCAGGTGTTTTGTTAATATATCAGCCCCGGAAGGTATAAGGTTAAGAGCTGTGAGCAATACACTGTTATAACCTGTATTATCTTTTAATGTAACAGGGTTAATAAAATAATTGCCAAATGCATCTGCTTTAAAATCCTTATTAATAGCTTCCAGGGAGTCTGTTAAAAATAAATTTGAATAAGCGGATCGATTATCACCGCTAGTAAAATTTCCAAAAAGGCATACTGCCTCATCAGCGGTCCATTGATAATTCTGCATTAACTGTAATGATGCAGATAGTGTGGTGATCAGAATATCATTCGAAGCCGTATTTTGTGCAGATAACAATGTATCGAGTTCCCTTATTGCCAGGCCTGTTTTTCGCTGCAGTTTTATAAAAAAATAAAGCCTTTTGAAAGTGTCTTCACTTAGGTTGAGATCAATTGTTTCATCGGTAGCACTTTTTATAGTGCCTAACTTTGCCAATCCGTAATTGCAAACATCACTTACGTCAGGAATAATAATGATCGTTTCTTCAACACCCGCCAGGTTTTCGTCCAGCCAGCCTTTAAAAGCTTTTTCATCCGGTAACGGAACTGTTGATTGCGCCAGTAAATCATGAATAATTATCTTGAGTGTTGTTTCAAAATTGTCGTCAACAGGCGTTTCTTTTATTTGTGTAAGTTTTGAAAACAATAAGCTCCTGTCTGTATCCCCTCCCTGAAACAACTGCTCAAGGAAATTAACCGCAACAATATACTGGTTTATAAATTTAGTTTGTAGTAGATCAATCAACTCAATATACTGCAGGCCTGTTCGTTCCAGAAAAACCGGTACGCCATATATTCCTGCTTTAAATTCATTAAGGTTGTCAAATCCGTATAGCTGAAATACTTCAGTTTGGATTCCTGCTATTGCAAATTGCGTTAGCAATAAGTATTCTTCTTCACAAAGGAGCAAAGATTCTTTTGTTAACTGCAATTGATAATTTGCATTGTCTTTCTGCAAGAAGGTTTTGAGTAATTCAGCCCGGCTGGTTTTTAGTTTTAAAAGATAGGTCCGTATTATATCAAGCGGCTGATGATAGGGGAGTGAAAGGGGAAAACATTGTGTGCTTAAAATACCATAGGCTTTTTTTGCAGTTTCCTGCTGATCATTCTTCCAGCTTTCGTTACCGCTATCATAAGCAGGTATATTTTCCAGCGTATTATTGGCTCCATAGTATTCAATTATGTCCAGCACGATCCGGGAATAGGACATTTCTTCATTATTGTTCTCGCATGTTAATTGCAGGTGAGGTAAATAAGGCGCCCGTTTGATCAATATATCATACGGTGTCTCTCCTGTTTTTTTCCCGCTCCCCAACGGGTCATCTTTTACAAGATTCTCATTCACACCGCAGTTTTCAAGGAAATGCAGCAGGTAAGCAAGATAATGTGGCGCGCCGGTCATGGATTCACATTCATTGCATTCACACTGAGACTGCTGCCCGAACATTTGGTTCCAGGAAGGTATCTGGGCAGTTATAATTTCATTTACACTGGATTGTTCGCTTGCCATAACATTAATTTTATTGCGTTGATATCATGAATTAAATTGGCCGGATATAGCTGGGATGCCTGCGCTTTGCGAAGTCTTGCTTAAAGACAGCACAGAATATTCGATCATGGAAACAATGTGTGAAGCACGCTGATGAATTGCCAGTAGGGTTGCTTCATCTGCTACAGCCGAAAATTTGATCTTAAAAGTGCTGAAGGGCATGGTTGCAACTCTTGTTGCTGAATCAATTCCTGCATCCAGCAGCTTCGTCATTATTTCGGGCGATGGGCTGAATTGAAATACCCTTTGAATTTTATTCAATTCAGCCTGTAGTTCTTTTTTCTCATCTCCGCCAATTATATCCAGCGCCTGTTGAAAAGTGCTTCCCGTTTTGTTTTCAATATCGTGCAGCCTGTTTAAGCGCAGGTCGAAATTTGTTGTGCTCATAAATTCGTTCAGCTTGTCACGAATACTCTTATTCTTTATTTTTATTTCATTTTCATTTTGTGCCATCAGGCTTATTTTTTCATTGGGAAATGCGGCATAGAGTGAGTTCTGTAAGTATGTCCTGTATTTCATTTTCTTTTCTTCATCGGTGTCACCCGTAACAAAGTCAGGCACATCATTACCGATCGCTGTATTCCAATCCTCATCAGTAAGCTTTAATAGTGTATGTATGTTATTACCGGGAACAGCCGCTATCAATTTTGTCATTAAGGGAACGTGGTTACCGGTAAGTGCAGATAATTGATTTACTACCAGTAGTGAGTCAACTTTATCTTTAAGCGAATCATCATTCCTCAGAGCGGTCCAGAATTCCTGCGGGGAACCGCTATGATTTATGTAAGCCGAGTAAAATTTCTCACTCAGTGCGCTGCCTTCTTCCTTTATTGCAATAGCCAGTATATTCTTTATTCCATTTGGCTGGTTTGCTGATGACGCCATCGTTTTTGAGACCGCGTCCTCATGTAATACGCGAGCAAAGTCTGTTGTTTCCCGTGGATCCACCAGAAAAATGATATTTGAATCAAAGGATTTTTTTACTGCAGCAATGATATTTGCAATGCTGATACTTGCAAGAGACCTCCAGCCTAGGTTTACATTCTGTCTTCCCAACCCATACAGCAGTTCAACCGGGCTTAAGATCTCCAATGCTTCTTTTAAACCCGGAGCCTCCGAATTGATAGCTTCTGCCATTACAAGTTGCATAACATTAATTACATCCTGTTCCGTTTCTGTGGCAACAAATTGTACCTGGTCTGCCGAACCTGCAATCTGGTGCAAAGCCAGCTTGCTTTTTTCCATAAAAGGATCTACCATCCTGCGCAGTTTGGAATATTCACTTTCGCCACGAACGTTTTGGTTGTTGATAATTATATTCCAGTCGGCCAATGTTGTTTCTTCCCTAAAATCTTTTTTAGTGCTTAGTGCTGATAAACCTGCAATTGCTCCATCAGACACAACAAAACAAACCACATCGGGCTGTGCATCACCTTCAGCATCTGCGAAATCACTTTCATGAAAATTGATCTCATAATAGCCATCTGCATCTGACGTTGCTTCTCCTAATTTTTGCATGCCATCTCCGAACCATGTACCATTAGGATTATCAATTTTTTTGTAATACCCTGCGCCGGTTAAATCCAGGTCATAAGCAACCACGTTTTGCCCGGCTAGTGGCTCCTTAAACATATTAAATACCTTACCCGAAACTTTATATGTCTTGCCGGTGGGCGCCAATAATTCATTGATTTTATTGGCAGTTGGTTCATCAACATAACAGGCATGCACAAATATTCCTTTTTCCTCCTGAAATTTTATTAAGGCAGTGCAGGTACCATCTTCAAATTTTCCCGATATATCATTTATCACTTTACTGGTAATTCTAAGGGCATCCTGCAAACGGGCAACAGCATCAGAATCCATTCCATAAAAAAGAGGAAAATTTATGTTTGCGGCAGAGCCGTTTTCTATCAGGAATTCGTTTAGCACCTCTGCTGTCCTTTTTTCCACGACGCATAGATGGGAGGATATGCCATATTTAGTTTTAAGCGCTGTCAGCATACTACAGGTAGTGTCGTCGAATACCATACCCGATAATTCTCCTTCGCTGATAGCCGCAAAATCTAATTGTATCAATGCATTTTGCAAATCACCCACTGCCTGTGAGGTGTCGCCAAAAACGAGACCTGCTTGAATCTGTGCCATGATGAAAAAGTTATAATGTGTTTGGTAGAGGTAAATGCTCAACACCATCAAGAAGCTCCTTGCGAATTGCACCAACTGCTTTTTTGTATGGTTCAATAAATCCTAACCTGAATTCAGATTTTTCACCTGTATGTTCGATCAATGTCTTTATTTCGTTGAGGTTTTTCATTTCTAATGAATTCTTATCAACTCCGGTTGTTCTCTTTTCTTCATATTCGCTTACAATATTGCCAAGGTACCTTTCCATTTGAGTGATAAAACCACTTATAGAATTAGCATCTGAAAATGATGAACCATTTGTCTCTAATTCTTTTAATATCATTTCCAATTCAAGTTGAAAAGAATTAAGTTGTTCCACGGCATTATCATAAACTTTCAAGCGCAGGATCGCATCTTCTTTTTCTAGTGCATCATAATAGGGAATAGAGAAACCTTTAGCCCTCAGCATTCTTCTCACACTTTTGGTATTTGAATAAATTTTGTTTAATTGCTGGATTATTTCCTTTTTAAATTGATTTGTATTTTCATTTGATATTCTGATAAGCTCATTCCTTTTAAGAAGCTCTTCCTGTTGTTTATTGTATTTTGCGAGAAGTAATGATAATATTGTTCCAACAACGCCAACAGAAATTATTTGCAAAAACATATTGCCCACTTCTCTCCCAAAACTTTTATCGTCTAATGTGAAACGTTTATCAAGAATAATAAGACCTGCAATTGAGATAACACCTAGCCCAACCAACACAATAATTATCCATTTATTGAAGTTGGTTTCTGGTTTATTTTGTTTTGTTTTCATAATTATATGTTTGGTTATGGTTGTTTAATTGGCACAAATACCCATTCTCACAAAGCCACGCTGCATACTCGCGTCAGCGGGTTGTCATACTTTAGTGATTTAAGGTTTACGTTTTGGATTTAAATGGACAAACCCTGGAAAAAATTCTTCGATTGCGCTTTGGCAGACTTCACAACCAAGATTTGACGTCCCAATTGTTCCACTTTTCATGCCAAGGCGGCTTGCATCATTGACGCCGATTTGCTCTGCATGCAAAGCGAATCTGTTTCTAAACCCAGTCCAATTCATGAACCCGGGTTTTGATCCAAGTATTTCTCCTTTAGCTAAAATATTTCCCTCGCTTAATAATTTATAAGCTCGAGAATTTGTAACCGTTATAATTCGCGTACGTGTTCCCTTAAGGATGCCCTCAACTACTGATACTGTGCTTTTGTTTGCGGCGACAGGATTTAATCCAGCCTTGACTAATCTTTCTTTAATATCATGAGCCCTTTCCACAACTCCCATTGTTTGATTAACTTCCTCTTGAGCAATTGCTGCAGCTCTTTTATGAAGAGAGGCTCCAAGCTTAATTTCCTTAAGAGTATTCGATGTAGCTGTTTTAGTAAAAGACGTTCCAAGTTTAACTTCATCAAGAACAGCAATTGGTGCCGCTTTTGGGAGAGAAGCTCCAAGTCTAACTTTATTTAGAACGCCGACAGAAACTCTTGCAGGAATTGCTAATTCTGCTAGGGGCAAAACGCCCCCCATAGCCTCTTGAAATGCATACATGCCAACTTCGGTAGTTACTCTGTCCATTGCTCGAAGTTTTTGTTGTAATACAGAAGCCGAAAGACGAAGATATGGGTTGCGTATTGGGATAGATTGGTCCCTTAGGTAAGGCATGGTATGATATGGCATCAACCCAAAAAGGATCCCGGGTCCTCTTACATTGCGAAGCTTTTCCAAATCATTTTCGATGTCATGTCTTGCATCTTCAATCTTTTTTTCATCTTTTCCATTAAGATCGATTTTGGTTACCGAATTATCTTTACAGTAAGCATAAATATTGGTTCCGTCATTAATCCCTATCGGATCACAACTCACCCACCTCGCCAACCACGGAACATAATACCTCGCGTTATGATATCCAAATCCATTTTCCTCATCCCTTTCCAACCCTGTATAGCGATATCTCTTTGCAACAGGATTTATATCTGCATTCATTGCCTGGTAAGCAGTAGTACCATAAGGGTGGTACTCTTCATAAGATATTATTTCCAGCTTTTCATTTAGTTCCAAACAGGCAGAGCCTAAGTGGTTGCTATATTGGTAATGTATGTATGCTTTATCCTTTGTAGTATTATCATCGCCTGTTGTTTTGGTTTCAACCATAGCAATCCTGCTTTTATCGTCCATTACATGCAATGTTTGCCTTTCTAATTTTGTGGTGCCATCATTATTATAACTTCTGTAAATCTCATAACCACCTAAATAAATACGCTCTTCAATTTTAGTATTGATGCTTTGTCCATTGGTTATTTTTCTTACGCGTATTCCGCCGGCATCATACACATAAAAAGTAGTGGCAGGTGTGCCCGCATTCATTACCGTTTGGGCAGTAGCGAATAATTCATCTTTAAAATTCCAGTCCATTCGGGAGAGGTGAGGCATTCCTTTCTTGCTAATACCAACACCGGTTACAATCATGTTACCATGCGCATCATAGTCATAAGGTATCAATGGGTCGCCGTTAACTTGTGTAGATAAAAGCCGGTTATTATTTTTATTAATATCAACCGAAGTATTATTATAAGTATAATTGCGGGTGTAAGCAGTGTTATCATCCCCTTTATGTTCAAGTTTTAATATGTTGCCCGCTTTATCATAAGTGAATTTCTGCGTGTAGTTCCGCATAGCAACCACATCTCCGGGTTTAGGTAAATTATCGGCCTTAAAAGGAAAATTGCGGTAGTTTTTATTTTGATCATTTTCCTGTATCACATTTTGCCCTTTATGTTCCCTGCCTGTTGCCAGAACCAGCCTGTAAACAGCATCGTACTCGTAATCATGTATGGGCTCAACAATGTTGTTATCAGAATAAACAGGTTTATGCGCTACATCGCTTAAGCGGGTTATATTGCCAACCGGGTCGTAAGTGTACAATAAATCCTGGAAGAAAGTCCGGCCATCCTGGCTTGTTGTTTTTAATGTGGATAAACGAAAAGTTTTTTCATCATACGTATAGCTGGTTATGCTGTTGTTACCATAAACAATCCTGCTGCGTTGGCCCTTTTCATTATAATCAATGCTTATAACAAATACACTTAAATTTTTTGTGTTTGCTTTTAGTGCATCTGTGGTTTCATCCTGCGCAGTTATGTTGATTTCACGCCTGTGATTCAACAGTACTTTTTCCAAATGACCTGACTCATTGAACAAGTGGTATTGCACAGAGTTATCAGGTGTAACTGTTTTCCAATTCCTGTTTAACGCATCATAGGCACTAACGGTTGCATAAAGATCAGCTTCCAATATTTGGCCATCATTCCAGTCAACCGGGTGTACATCATCATATTTCTCTAATAGCTGCCGCGAAGTTTGCAAAAGATTCCCTTTAAAATCATACCTGTTACTGGTAATGATACCTGCCGTATCAAAATGACCGGAAACTTGCCCCAAAAGATTTTTTGCCTGCCACACCGCTTTATCACTTCTGTCGGGCAGCATAAGGCTTTCACCATATTCAATTTTATCAAACATACTTTCTATAATAATTCCGTTCACTGTTTGAATAACTTTGCTTTGCAACGGGCGATGTAGTACATCATAAGCATATTGAAACTCCTGGTTTTTTTCATCCCATGTACGCAGTGGATTACCCATTACATTGTGCAGCAGCCATCTTCTGCCCGCATCCATGCTATCCTGGTACACCCTATGCCCAAGCATATCATACTTATAGCTCATTACATCGTTGCCGCAGGCGTCGGTTACTTTGCGGGCATTGCCTTCGATATCCAAATTGATTTTGGTGAAATGGAATTCATCAGCATCAGCTAACGTTTTATTATACTCAACAGATAAAACCGGCCTGCCTAATGTATCGAAATGTTGGACAGCAGGTGTATTCGCATGTTTGGCTGTTTTTTGTGCGGCTTGTTGTTCTGCAGGATCGTTTATAAAATCGGTTCTTGTATTATCCGTGCGTTGTAAATACCATTTGCTTTCCAGTACCGTATCATTCTGGTCGTACACGGTTTGCTTCCATGAATCAAATGCAGTTTTGCTAAATGTACCATCGGGCATATCTGTTTTTACCAGTCTTCCCAATGCATCATAATACATCACAGGTGTAACACCGGTTTCAACCAATTCATTTGCATCTTCATATTGATAAGTCAAAGAAAAATAGGGCTCGTATTGCTTTACCGGGTTGCCTTTGTTATTTAAAACCGTACGACCATTTCCTATCCATCTTAAGAAAGGATTTGTATCTGTGAGCGTTGTTGTTCCTTCTCCATTACTTTTTAAAGCCTTCCCGGGTTTTGCCTGCACTTTTTTCATCACCGCTTTTCCTGTTCCGTTTGAATATTCAAAACTCAGTTGAACAGGGGCGCTATTGTTATCACGGAAATGTTGTTCCCGCATGACGGATGCAACTACAACAGGTTTGCCTTTATTTTTATAAACATCAAAATCATATACAAAACGGGCAGTGGCTTGTTGTAAAAGATCATTGGCTTTTTGGCGCAACGCATTTGAATCAACCACACCTGTTGCGGTAACAGGTACATTAAAAAAATCATTTATTAAATTTTTTTCTGCCTGTTCCGTGATTTCAGTTATACCAACAAGATCATCAGCCTCATTTGCTTTGCCCAATAGCGCCATCGCTTTCACCAGGCCAAGTTCATCAGTTACCACTTCAGAAAGATTGTTGTTGATGTCGTGCATGCGCTGGGGAGAGAGTGTACGAAAATTGAATGCATCTACCCCACTTGTATTTCCCAGCTCATCTTCTGTTTCTTTAATGAAAAGAAAATAATCATTGTATTTTACTGACGTTTTTGAATTGAACGGATCACTGTAAGCAACAGGAACATAAAACCGGTCCTGCGCATTTTTTAAGTTTTCTCCATCACTAATGAATTGTATGGTCCCTGAGCCTATCCACCAGTTGGCATCTTCATTACCACTCCCATCAATCGAATGAATGAATTTCCCTTCTTTCATAAGGTTTGCAAGCTCATCATCGTTTACTTTATCGTTGTAAATATTTGAAAGCAACCCGGGTGTATAAGCCAACTGGTAATTTTCAAAAGGAAGAGCCAATGATTCCAAAGCATGTAACGGTAGTGTTCCGCTTAAATCATTTTTCAGGTAATTGGTTCGCACATGTTCTATCAATCTCTTTTGCGCTTTTCCTTCGCCGGGTTGTTTATCCAATTCATAGTATTCAGCAGTGGATGAATTATCGTCATTAAGTATATCATCAAAATCAGGCAGCGTATAAAATGATTTCGGCTTATCAAAAACGAATTCAAAGGTTTTTACTTCAGAAGGCAAGCGCAAGCGATAGGCGTCATCCAAATTATTTACATCTTTGGTGAATTCGCTTTTGGTGTAAACAATGGTTGTTTTATGCTGCGCTGCCTGCGTTTCTGCGGGTAAAGAATTATCTGTAACTAACCTTGGATAAACAACAGAAGCCATTTCCTTTACATTTCCAAGGTCATCAATTATTACATTCAATGTATGTGCAACCCGGGGGTCTTTTAAATTTCTTTCATAATGAATTTGTATTGATTCGCTTTCAGTTGAAATAAATACAGCAAAAGGATTTATATTTCTGGGCTGCAACAATTGAATATTGCAATTATGTGCAGCAACAGAATAAGGCGTTAGCTGAAGTTTAAGTTCTTCATCCGTCGCACCATTAGCCGGTGCGTCCAACGCAAAAATTTCCTGCCGCAAGACCATCCCTTTACATGCCCTGAGTGCTTCGCGCCATTCATCTGCAGATAAATTTTCAATAATATTTTTATCCTGAATAATTGCTGCAGTTCTTACCTGTGCATCAGGAAGTGCAGGCTCTTTCACAACAACGGCAAATCCCTGTCGTTCCATTTCATTATACCAGTATTCCGTTTCAAACTGTGTAAGTATCTTTTCCTTGTCTAAAAAAGCACCGGTATGAAACCAGGTTTTAGTAAGCACAGGTTTTTGAAACAGTGGTTCTGAATTATCGAGTGTTGTATTGGCTTTATTTATTTTCCAGTCTTCATATTGTTCTGTATCTAATTGTTCAACCCTTCCAAATCCGCGAAATTCTCTTTCAGCATGATCGTAATAACCGTGATGATAGCTGTACTGTGTAGTGAATGTTACATTGGTTATTTTTTCTTCTACTGTAGTTGAAGCAACTACCTGGACCGGAAAAGGAAGCTTGGTGATCCATGGCCTGCCTGCTTTTTTATCCTGTAAATAAAACCAGGTGGAGCTTTTATAATCAACTGTTGTTTCAAGACCCATGTCATTAATGCGCTTCACCATTACATGCGGTTTCCTGCTGCTCATTAAATTAATATACCGCATAGGTAATTGCGCATCACCGGGTAAATCAGACGACCATACAATACAGGAAGTACCGGTTCCCAACAGGTCAATCACTGCCAGTTGACTTTTATACTGAACAGATGGCAGGGTTTCAATATCATAGCCATCATTCCATTTATTGCCACTTAGATTCAGGTAAGCTGTGCATTTATTTTTCCCTGTATAAATGATATCCGTTGCGCCGGTTCCGCTTACATCAGCGAGATGCAGGTATCCGGGATTGAACTGATCGGGCGAATCAAAAACAGGCGCATTGCCCATGCTGACTTTGGCACCAAATTTTCCATACCCCATATTTGGCCAATAACAGATATCACCATTACGGATACGTACAATATCTGTCATGCCATCGCCACTCATATCTGCAAGAAATATGGTTTGCAAGCTATCTGCAAATACAATGGCCGGTCCCTTTTCTTCGTCAAATGCTTTAGAAGCAAACTCCGCAGCCGCATATCCCTTTTTGCCTTCAGAGGCAAACCATATAAAAACATTTTCTTCGGTAACTACAAGTTCCGGCATACCATCGCCATTCAAGTCAATAGTTCGCACATTAGGATCACGAAGATCAATATTCACCGACTGCAGAAACGAACGAAACGGCTCCCAGTCATTCTGATCTGTTAATTGAAAAAAACCTTTTATTTCTGGTGTATTTACCATCACCTGTTTTTCGCCGTTTGCGTCAAGATCCATTAACTGCAGCACGCCGGAATCAATTCCGGTAAACGATGGTTTTGGAGCGATCATTCTTGCCGGCGCTAATTGGAGCTCGCCATTTTCATCCACACCCAAATTGCTTTTATAATACCATCCTTCATCCTGTTCTGTAAAAATGCCTGAAACGCCTTCACCATAAAAATCAACCCATTGATAATTGTTTGTCAGGCCAACGGGCGCATTAATAATGCTATCGGTGTTCACCTCTTTAATTTCTGTATTCCATACTAACTGCTGGTATTGAAATTCCAGGGGCGGCAGCGATTTTTTAGAATAGGCTCCGCCTGGTTTTCGAATATAACCGGACTGTACAATCGTTTTAAGATAGGTTACTTCATTAATCCCTGAATTGTTGATGGAAGAAGGGCCATATATGAAATCAAGTGAACGAACCAGGTAGTCAACTCCAAAATTTGGTTCATCTTTGAAATGATGGAACATTAAAATTCTCTTGCACAGTCTCGCAGTACGTATCTCAAACCCTGCATGATAGTTTGAAAATGCATCAGGACGATAGTTACCGGGATTAAATTGATTATTTTCTGTTGTAGATGGCTTATCCAAATTATGATCGCCATAATCAAAAACAACTTCGAAAAAATGTTCAGTATCTTCAGGTGGTTGCGGATCAAAAGCTTTATCAGGTTCTACATAATAAGAGATCCGGTTACCATAATTAATATGTTTCAGATACCGGTTAATAAATAATGCATTCCCGTTTTTCCGGTTTTGTTCGTGCGGCTCATTTGGAATTGCATCCCGTAACTGCTGTGTTACGGCACTGTTATCATTAATATTACTATCACTCTTATATTCATACAACATCCAGTTTCCTTTGTCATCGTAGCTGAACTCAGGAAGCCATTGAAAAACTCTTGTATCATCTTCAGGATCGGCAATCCTGCAGTCTTTGTTTCTGCCAAAAAATGTTGCTACATTTTCCCTGGTTGTTGCTTTCCAGTAAACTCCATGATCATTATGCGTAATCTTCTCAATTTTAGAAAAGCTTCCTTCAATGCGGGGACGATATCTCTTAACCAGATAGCCGCCCTTATTTTCTTCCCTGCTTTTCCAGTTATCTGGTTCATATAAGCAAGGAACAAGATCTTCAACACCAGAAAACATGAATGTATCTTCATCACTACCCTCTCTGTATCGGGGCAGCTTCTTGTCCGTTTTTCTTTGTATGGAAGGCAACCCAATATCCCAACCTAAACCAAAAGCACTGTTACCGCTACCCGAATTGTAGCTTAATGAAAGAGCAGGTGTAAACCCATTTCGTCCGGGACTAATAGGAAGTGGAATTGAATAAGCTGCCGTGCCATTGGCAGCATTCACCTGGAATTTTTCGTCTATGCCTTTTAAAGCGCCTCCTCCTTTAGGTAAGGTTATGGAAGGGATCTCAATGGCGTTTGATTTTGTTGGATTTTCCTTTACGTAATTTTCCTTATTGCCTGTAGTCGTATTTAAAATTTGATTAGCATTAGTTTGGAGAGCGGAATTCATACCTGAATTCAATTAGAATAGAAAAGTATAACTATTTTTTTCTAAATGCGATCAATATTTTAATTAATAGACCAAATCATCTTTAGAGAAGCTCAATGCCATTCGTCGTCGGTAAATGGAAAAGATAAGTAATATGGAGTTGGATAAAATGCAATAAAGCCTAAAATTGAAAATCTCAATTATTGATTTTGCGGCTCTAATAAACTTAACACATGCACGTTGAGGATAGAATGAAAAACAAATTACAATTAAACGACCCGAAACAATAAGAGATGTTTTCCTTTTTGCTTGTTACACCGGATTTGCTTATATAGATGTGGCAACTTTAACAGACGCCCATTTAAAGATAGGTGTAGATGGAAACAAATGGCTGATCAAGCCAAGGCAAAAAACAGGCATTTCCGAAAGAGTTCCGTTATTACTTCCTGCTCTAAGAATTCTTGATAAATATGCAGGTCACAGCAGCAATCAAGAGCCCAAAACCCTATTGCCTATTCCTTCGAATCAGAAAGTAAAAGAATTTCGCCCCGGTAAGCGCAACGCATGGCTCCTCCTGCAGCTATATAAGGTGGGAAGTTGAAGGACCAAAGGGAAGAGAAGAAAAAAAGTATGACTGGATTTAATTAGCAAAGGCTTGTCCCTCTAAAATAAAACTACATATTTTCGATAACACTAAGTCTATGATTTATCTTTAAAATGATTTGAAGAACGGTACTAAATATAAGAGATAGTTATGATCAACTGGACTCAAATTATAAATCCGCTTAACAATATTGCCTTATCAGCTTTTGTTGCAGCAATTCCTATTCTTTTTATTTTTTGGGCATTGACAATAAAAAAAATGAAAGGTTACCAGGCAAGTTTCCTAACAATGGTAATTGCTATTTCAATTGCATTATTTGTGTATGGTATGCCTGCAAAACTTGTCTTATTATCAGCTTTTCATGGTGCACTGTATGGCGTATTTCCGATTTGCTGGATCATACTAAACGCAGTGTTTCTATACAACATAACAGTAAAAAGCGGTCAGTTCGACATAATTAAAAACTTCATGGCCTCTATCACTCCTGACCGGCGATTACAGGCAATTTTAATTGCATTTTCTTTTGGAGCTTTTCTTGAGGGTACTTCCGGTTTTGGAGCGCCTGTTGCAATTACTGCTGCAATGCTGGTAGGTTTGGGGTTTAATCCTCTTTATGCCGCAGGTATTTGCCTCATTGCCAACACTGCCCCTGTTGCTTTCGGGGCAGTGGGAACCCCTATCATTGTTGCTTCACAAGTGTCTGATATTCCTGAAATGGCAATTTCTCAAATGGTGGGTAGAACGCTTCCCATATTATCGCTACTGGTTCCTTTATACCTTATAATATTAATGGCAGGTTTTAAAAAAGCAACTGAAGTATTGCCGGCAATTTTAGTCTCGGGAGTATCCTTTGCTTTCTTTCAATGGTTCTGTTCAAACTATTTAGGACCGATGCTTCCGGATGTTATCGCGGGTCTCTCCTCAATTTTATGCATGATGTTACTTTTAAAATATTGGAAACCTAAATCCATATGGTATTTCAGCAGGGAATCAAAACAAACGATCGAAACAGAACTAAAATATTCCCGAAGTGAGGTTATAAAAGCATGGTCGCCTTTTATTATAATGACCATTATGATTATTGCATGGGGGCTTCAACCAGTTAAAGATGCTTTGAATGCTCTCGGCAGTACCAGGTTTAATATTAGCGGATTGCAAAATGCAATAGTAAAAGCCGACGGAACACCTCTTGTTATGAAGCCCTTCGATTTTAATTATTTATCCAACTCAGGAACCGCGTTATTGCTGGCCGGAATAATTTCCCTACCGTTGATTGGAATGAGTTATAGAAAAGGTTTCGCAACCTATTTTGCAACAATAAAACATTTAAGATTTCCGATAATTACCATTGCCTCAGTTGTTGGTTTTGCTTTTGTCGCCAATAATTCGGGAATGTCTACAACCATCGCTATGGCACTGGCGGGCACTGGAATTCTTTTTCCTTTCTTCTCGCCCATTCTGGGTTGGCTGGGTGTATTTCTTACCGGTTCAGACACATCCTCAAATGCTTTTTTTTGCAAAATGCAACACGCTTCTGCAAATGCAATAGGAGTGGATCCTGTAGTAACGGTAGCTGCAAATGCCAGCGGTGGCGTTACAGGAAAAATGATTTCACCGCAGTCGATAGCTATAGGTACGGCTGCGGTTGGTCTTATAGGGAAAGAAGCCGACCTTTTCCGCTTTACTGTAAAACATAGTTTTGTTATGCTATCCTTAATTTGTATAATTACAATTTTACAGGCGTACATTATTACCTGGATAATTCCTTCTTATAAAACGTCCGGAGCAGTTAAAACTATTGAAGCTTCAAACGTATCGATAGGTTTTGTTTATTTATCAGGCCTGGCAATTCTACTTTTAATATTTGGATTAACAGTAGTTATCATAAACAGAAGAAAAAATATATTGGTATAAATAAAACAATTGTTGTCAATATAACATTTACCATATGACAGTCGGACTTTTTATACCTTGTTATGTTAATCAATTTTATCCGCATGCCGCAATGGCCACGTTACAGTTGCTGCAAAAAACAGGTGTTAATGTTGCCTACCCGCCGAGACAAACGTGTTGCGGACAGCCAATGGCAAATTCAGGGTATGAATACCTTACAGAAGCTTGCAATGATTTGTTTATAGAAAATTTTTCTGCGTTTGATTATGTTGTTGCGCCATCAGCAAGCTGTGTGCTGCATATTAAAGATCATCTTCATTCAAAAAAAAATAATGAACAGGCTGCCCTTCTTCGTAGTAAAATATATGAACTGGTTGAGTTTATGACAGACATATTAAAGGTGGAAAAATCAGATGCACACTTTCCACATAAGGTGGGAATACACCATAGCTGCCATGGACTGCGCGGACTTCATTTATCCCAAATGAGTGAACTTGTTGCGCCACAATTTTCAAAACCGCAATATCTTTTAAATATGGTGCAGGGATTAGAATTAATTACTTTAGACAGACAGGATGAGTGCTGCGGATTTGGGGGAACTTTTTGCGTTACAGAAGAAGCAGTATCGGTAAAGATGGGGAAAGACAGGGTGAACGATCATATAAAAAACGGAGCGGAATATATTACGTCTTCAGACTTATCATGCCTCATGCATCTTGAAGGTATTCTGCACAGGAATAAAAGTGCAGTTAAGATTATCCATATTGCAGAAATTCTAAATTCTACATTATAATGAACACAAAGGAACATGCAACACTTGCCGGGGATTTTAATAAAGATGAAGAGAGAGTGAACTGGCATGATGGATCACTATGGTGGATAAGACAGAAACGGGACAAAATAGCAAATCAAACTCCTCAATGGGAAGAATTGCGCGAAGCAGCATCTGCTATTAAAAGCAATGTGCTTTCTAACCTGCATGATTATCTTTTACAGTTCGAATCAAATCTTCAAAAGAACGGGATTAAGGTGCATTGGGCTGCAGATGCGGCAGAGCATAATGAAATTGTGTATTCAATTCTGAAAGAAAAAAATATAAACCAGATGGTGAAGAGCAAATCAATGCTCACGGAGCAATGCCACCTGAACGAATATCTCGAAGAACGCGGAATTGATGTGATTAATTCTGATTTGGGCGAGTATATTCAGCAACTGGACAAGGAACCGCCGAGCCATATCGTATTGCCATGTATACATAAAAGAAAAGAGGAGATTGGCGAATTATTTCATGAACACCTGGGAACAGAAAAGGGATTATCCGATCCTACATTGCTGACAAGAGCTGCACGCAGACATTTACGCAATGTATTTCTCACAAGACGTGCAGCACTTACCGGGGTTAATTTCGGGGTAGCAGAAACCGGTGAATACATCGTGTGTACCAATGAAGGAAATGCAGACATGGGAGCTCATTTATCTGAAGTGCAAATCGCTTCAATGGGAATTGAAAAACTCGTTCCTTTAAAAAAACATCTTGGTGTGTTTTTAAGATTACTTGCAAGGAGTGCTACCGGTCAGCCTATAACAATTTACTCAAGCCATTTTAGAAAACCCCGCCAGGGACAGGAAATGCATCTTATATTGGTGGATGCGGGAAGAAGCCGGCAATTGGGTCTTGTTGATTTTCGTGACTCTTTAAAATGTATTAAATGTGGCGGATGTATGAATACCTGCCCGGTTTACAGAAAAGGCGGAGGTCTCAGTTATCATAATACCATCACGGGCCCGATAGGAGCCATTCTCGCGCCCAATCTTGATATGAAAACACATGCAGATCTTCCCTTTGCCTCTACCCTTTGTGGATCATGTTCAAATGTTTGTCCGGTAAAGATCAACATTCATGAACAGCTATATAAATGGCGGCAGGTAATAGTGAAACAGGGAAATGCTACTAATAAAAAATCATTAGGCATGAAAATTATGTCGTGGACTTTATCTTCACCCGGCACCTATAAAACGACAGGCAAGGTGGGGCGGTTTGTTTTAAAACATTTGCCTTTTGTATTAAACAATAAAATTAATCCATGGTATAAACAGCGCGATATGCCCCAGGCTCCAAAAGAATCATTTGATGAATGGTATGCTAAAACAAGGACAAAACCTAAAGCTGTTAATCAAAAATCAATAGCAAAATTTTAATTAACAAATCTTAATGACCAGCAGAGAAAAAATATTGGCAACGGTTTTACAAAACCAACCACAATTGACGCTATTGCCTGATATAAGCATTTTCAAAGTGCACAATCAGGATATAGTTCAAAAATATATTGATACATTTATCGGTATTGGTGGCAAAATATTTTCAGTGGAAAGTATCGATACAGTTAAAATTTTGATCCCTGAGAATTTTAATATTACAAAACGCATCGTCACTACTTTACCTGAGTTAACCGATATTGCTGAACTTGTATCCCCAACTGCAGATCCACACAGTTTTCAGGATGTTGAACTGGCAATAATTAAAGCTCATTTTTCAGTTGCTGAAAACGGAGCGGTTTGGTTAACTGAACAAGTAACGGGCCATCGCATATTGCCTTATATCTGTCAGCATCTCGCTGTAGTTGTATCCGCGGCAAGTATTATCTCCACTATGCACGATGCATATGCACAGATAGGTGAAAATGAATATGGCTTTGGAGCTTTTATTGGTGGCCCCTCAAAGACCGCAGATATTGAACAGGCACTTGTTATGGGCGCACACGGGCCTATTACAATGACTGTGTTTATAATTAAATAATTCACGCCAAGACCTCTCATTAAGTATGATTTATGACAACATGGAGATTCGTGGTAATCTCAAAGACGTTTATGCTGACGTCCTAACCAGCGAAGTTCTAGCTACTCTTTCTTCTCTTTCGCATTTTAACAAGATCATTAAAGAGGTGATGACTTCACGAATTAATCGAAGGGCGGAGCGTTTTCAACACAAAAAAAGAATAGCATTTCCTGATCACGAAAGTTACATACCGCGAACAAATCTAAAAGTTCAGGATGCACGTGATGGAAAATTCGAAGGTTCAATTATTCCCAAAGATTTACAGAGGCAATGGATACAAGGCACCGGCCCTGCTGCAAAACCAAATGCGCCTTTGGAAAAGAGTATCCGCAACGTTGCCTATGCCTTACTTTCAGGTGCAGACGGATGGATGTTTGACGGAGAAGATGCTCTTGGACAAATTGCAACTATGTCACTCGATAATCAGCGTAACCTCAAACTGGCTATCCATAAAGATCCCATATTTTTAAAAGTTGCAGAACAAGTGGCAAGCGAAATGAACAATTGGTCTGCTGGTTTTTTAGGGCGTAATATTATCAATGATTGGCAAGAACAATTAAAGTTTACAACAAAAATATTTCGTGCCCGCGGGCTTCATCTTGATGATCGTCACATTCGTGATGCGGATGGTATTGCAATGGCTGCTTCAATTGTTGACGTGACTACTTACGTTGTTAATAATTATCAACAGTTACTGAACGACGATTCTTCAATTGTCTTATACTTACCAAAAATCCAAACTGCTGAAGAGGCCGCTGTGTGGAATGAAATGTTGAATGCGATCGAGCAATATTTGGCATTGAATGAAGGAACTATAAAAGTTTATGTTCTTGTAGAACAACTTGAGGCAACATATCAGTTGATGGAAATTCGTGCTGCACTTGGAAAACATTTTGTTGGTTACAACACAGGTCGCTGGGACTATATCAACAGCGTGGCAGATGCAATGGCGTGGAATAAAACTTTTATCCATCCTAATATTGAAGCTATTGTAATGACTTATGGATACATGCGTAATTATGAGGATCGCGTCAGACGTGCTGTAAACACACCTGATATCAACGGCAATTTTGCTTTATGGCAGGGTGGAATGGAACCTAATATTCCCGTTGGTTCAGCATCAGGCGTATCAGCAAGTATGAAAAAAGCAATTGCAGGAGCTGAAAGAGAGCAACGGGAAGGTGCCAGTGGAAAGTGGGTAGCTCATTGGAAAATGGTGCACATTATAAGACCTGTTTGGCAGAAGGTTGGAGAGCAAAATCAATTAGGAAGGCAATTTCCTTTGCTCACTTATTCACAGGAAGATGCTGATGGATTAATATTAATAGAAGCCGCTCCGACAAGTATTCGCGGTGCAAGAAATCTTTTGAGCGTTGCTATCCAGTATGGAAATGCTTTTGGTCAGGGAATGCAGGCGGCTGCATTAAAACCTGCCGATTTTTTTGGCGATGATGATATACTTTATTTGATGGAGGATATGGCAACCGGTGAGATCCGGTTAAGTATTCTTTGGGAATGGCTTCATAAAGGAGCAATACTTACAGAAGATGATCCGGAAACAGGAACAAGGGCCGGAGATATTTTTTCCAAATCGCTTTATGAAAAATTAATAGAACAAGAATACAAAAAATTGCTTGCGGCAGATAATAAAGATGTGTATGATTCATCCAAAACAACCACACTTCCTATTGCCCGCGAAATTGCAAACACTTATATACTGAGTGACGTAAAAGCACCGTGGTTTATTGATTTGCTGAATATTAATCTCAATAATACTGACCTTGAAATAGCCAGGAAAAGGATCAGATCATATATTGATACTTTTATTACACAGGGGCGCCGCATTACCGAAAACCTGGATTTTTAAAATCAGGTAAATAGCGCACAGATTATATAGTTATTTATGTGTTATTAAGCGGGGCCGTCCGGTCCGCAACTCAGAACCCAAAAAATATCGAAAGCTCGCAAAATCAATGATTGCGGGCTTTTTTGTTTTAAAAGCGTATCAAAAAGCATCAAAAAAGCTCAATATCTATTGGTGTCAAAATTGTTGTAACTACAGAATTTGACGTTCAGAAGAGGGGAAACAAATCAATGAAAGTATTCTTCAGGAAATTTGCAGTCGGCATTTGTGAATAACTTATACGACTTGCTGAAACGCTCTGCTAATGGATAGGGCTATTTACTTTGAATATAGCTAAGGAATCATTGTTCCTGCTTACTAATATGAGCTTATCTCCTGTTGACGTTTGCACTTCTTTAATATCCCTGATTTCGCCTTGTACCGCAAAGCCGGATTTCCATGCAGGTACCGCATTCCAGCCTCCGTTATACCCATTAAGGAAACCTCCAACGGAAGCATCAAATTTTCCAATAGACAATTGATTCTTGTAAAAATTTCCACCTTCTAAAATATCCTGATGCCCATCATTATCAAAATCATCCACGCAAAAAGCATATATTGGCGATGCCTGTGCCCCGGGAGGTAGTTGGTTTATAACATAATTACCGTCACCGGCATTTTGCAGCCACACCGACTCGAACATTTCAACCTGCCATCTCCCTGCTCCCCTTAGTTCATCTTCGGGAAACATTTTGGAAAAACTGCTCAGGGAAAAACTTTTGTAAGTTGGATATAATTTTCTGATTGCAGGCAGTTGCTCCGCTAATGCATCCATCCCAAAAAATGGTACTTCAACACCATTCGAATAATAGCTCATAATAGGATCGGTACTTGCATTTTTATCGAAGTCTTTAATGTACAGGTTTGCAGGAAATTTTTGCGATGCAGCCAGGTAAGAGTTTAATCCACGGTTACCCAATAAGAAATCTGTATCTCCATCCTTATCCAGGTCGGCGGCAACAATCCTGTTCCACCAACCGGCTGTATTTGCAAGTATCCTGGTTTTTACGCCTGATTGAGTAAATGTCAAAAAAGTTACCGGCATCCAATCTCCGACGATAACAAGCTCCTGTTGTTGCGGCACCCACACTGCATCTGTAACCATGCCCAAACGAAAATCCCTTCCCAGTATTCTTTCGGTATAATCAAATAATTTTCCTTTGCCATCGCCAAGCAAAATACGGCTGCCCGGATATCGTCCGTAAGCACCGGGTATTGACCTTCCTCCAATGAATAAATCGTCGTTCCCGTCTCCGTTAAAATCTCCTTTCGTAACGCAGGAACCATTAAAGTTCAAATCAGGTTGGTCCAGTGACTTAACAAATTGATTTTTCCCAACATTGATATACAGCCTGTGGCTGCCTGTGATATCCCGGAATTTTTCACCGCTTCCACTAACAACATAGAGATCGGGTAAACCATCCTTGTTGACGTCAATAAAGGATGATCCTACATCTTCTTCAGCTCTGTCTTTAAAAAAAGCTTCATTTTCCACCTTTATGAATTTACCACCGGGCGCTTTTTGTTGAACATATATAGCTCCCGGCTGGTCCTTTGCACCCCCGATATAAACATCACTCAACCCATCATTGTTAATGTCTCCGATTGCCATTCGTGGTCCTTCGGTTGAAATCATTTTCGGGAGCAAAACTTCAAAATCAAAATCGTTGTATGTGTTTTCAATATGCCTGAAATCAATAACGTTTGTGTTTGCAAACTGACTAAAAAGCTTTTGAGAAGGTGCCGGGTTTACTTGGGTTGGTGTTGAATTTTTATAATCCAGTTGGAGGGTTTGATTCGCATCAATATTCAGTAATTCCTGTGCGTTACCGTCTTTCCAATCAATAAGCAAGCGCTTAATTTTTTTTGAAGTGTCAAAACCAAAAAAAAGAAGTGGCTCCATGGACGAGAGCCATCCCCGGACGGGAGCTAATTCCTGTGTTTGTATAGATTGACTGGTTTCGACAGTTACACGGGCGCCTATTCCAAAACTGTTTCCTGCTTTGCCCTTTAATCTCAATTTTAAAAAGTTGTGCTTTTGTTTGTCTGTTGTATTACAGTAAATGCCGGCATTTGCATTGAGGTTGTTTACCACTAAATCCAAATCGCCATCATTATCCAAATCTCCGTATGCAGCACCATTGGAGCAGCCAAACAAGTCCAAACCCCAGAGCTTTGAAACATCGCTAAACTTATCACCATCGTTTCTGAACAGAACATTTTTAGCTTTACCATCCGGCATTTTATCTAACAGGCTTTTCTCATTCAAGGTGCCAGGGCCAGTGGATTTATAATCAGAGTTGTACTTCAGAAAGTCAAGGTCATTGGGACGCCGGGGAATACCGTTTGTGATGAAAATATCTTTTTTCCCGTCCAGATCATAATCTGCCATCAGTACGCTCCAACTCCAGTCTGTTGCATCAACACCATAATACTCACCCATTTCACTAAAGCTGGCATATTTACCAAACAAATTGCCTTGATTTATTTGAAGCATATTCCTGGGAAACTGATCATAAAAACCTGCGTTACGTATCACCTGGTAGGAGGAATAAGAGCCTTGCGAAACGGAGCGTTTTAATGTTTCCTCATCATCTGGCTTCATGTCTAAAGTAAATAAATCCATCAACCCGTCGTTGTTGATGTCCGCCAGGTCACTTCCCATTGAAAACGTAGAAGTATGCCCCATGGACTCTCTGACCATTTCCTTAAATGTTCCATCGCCCTGATTATAATATAAATAATCATTTTCATGAAAATCATTGGATACATATATGTCAGGAAGACCATCATTATTTAAATCCCCGACGCTTAAAGCCAAACCATATCCCATTGCGCCACCATATATTCCTGCTTTTTCGCTAACGTCAACAAAATGACCATGGCGGTTTTCATATAAGCGGTCTCCGCATAAACTGTCCCGCTCTTTCCTGAAATCGCCATTCTTGTAGGTGGAAGGTGTTCGCACGGATTGATTTACGAGAAACATATCCAAATCTCCGTCTAAATCATAATCAAAAAAGGCAGCCTGTTGCGAATAACAATAAGCTTTTAACCCGAACTTTTCGGCTTCTTCGCTAAAGGTTCCATCATGATTGTTAATATAGAGCAGGTTGCCGCCTTTGATACCCAATAAACCGTGCATACGGCAAACATAAATATCCAACCATCCGTCACCATTAACGTCAGCCATTGCAACCCCATTGTTCCAGGATTTTTCACCTGTCAAACCCTGTACACCAGCCTTTTCAGTTACATCTTCAAACTTAAAGTTTCCCTTGTTGAGGTACAACCTGTTGGATTTCTCGTTTGCTGTGAAATAAATATCAGGCAAGCCATCATTATTCACATCACCAATGGCAACCCCGCCCCCGTTATACATGTATAAGTACTGAAGAATGTTTAGTCTTTCTGTTTCAAGGATATCATTTGAAAAAGAAATTCCTGTAGCCTCAGGAGAAAGCAACCGGAAAAGATGATTGGAATTGCAAGAGGTAAGCAATAAAAAGATAATGATAGCAGGCAAAAGAAATAATCTTAACAGCAAGCATTTTGATTTCATTTGTTTATTCTCCTTATCGAAAAAAATTCGGGCATATTATTGTTCCTGCTCACCACAAGCATTTTTTTCCCCTTGACTTTAACCGTTTTTATATCCCTGACTTCTCCCTGGATAAACAAGCCCGTTTGAGCAGTTGGAACAGCCGCAAAATCTCCACTGCCAGAACCCTTTAAGAATACCCCATAACTTGCATCATACCGGCCTGCTTCCGGTTTAACGCCATATAGATTACCGCCGAGAATAATGTCTTTAAAACCATCCTCATCAAAATCGTCAACACAAATTGCATATACAGGCGTGAGTTGCGCTTCAAGGGGAAGCCGCTTTATGGCAAATTTGCCATTGCCCTGGTTAATTAAAACAACCGTTTCAAGCATTACGGCCTTATTTTTTATGACTTTTTCTAAAGTACCGGGGTCAAATATCTTCTTGATGGTTTGCCCGGCATATGTGTCATACCTAAGGTATTTTTTTTTCAAATAGGGCAATTCTTTAACCAGGTCATGACGTAAGGCAAAGGGATACGTACTATCTCCATTTGCCGTACCAGTGATTTGTTCGATATATCCATTTTGATTAAAATCTCCTACATAACAGACAACAGGTTTTTCTTTACTTGCGCGAAACCTTGAATTAAGACCATGATTACCACATATAAAGTCTATATCATTGTCGCCATCGAGATCTGCTGCTTCAATTGTGTTCCACCAACCTGATGTTTCATCAAGCCCGGCCTGACCCGTCACTTCAGTGAAGTGGCCATGTTTGTTATTAAATAACTTGATGTTCATCCATTCTCCCACAACAAACAAATCCTTATCGCCATCACCATCATAGTCAGCCCATACAGCGTCGGAAATCATCCCCGCTTTTATTAATCCGGGGGCAAGTTGGGTTGTTTTATTTTCAAATACCCCTTTACCATTATTAATTAAAAGATAACCGTTTTGCGGCACACCAATCGAGTCCGGCCGAAGCCTGACGCCAACAAAAAGATCCATATCTCCGTCGTCATCAAAATCGCAGGCATTAACAGTAGAAGTGCTTTCTGGGTTAATTGTTGGAAGAATTTGGCTCGAACGGGTGAAGTTTCCTTTCCCGTCATTTATATAAAGCCGGTCAACATAGGAGAAGGAGTTTATCCCTACCTCGTCTCCGCCGCTTGTAACATATAAATCCAAATCTCCGTCGCTATCAGCATCAAAAAGAGCCGAGCCAATATCTTCTGATTCTTTATCTGCTTCAAAAGCAACTGACCGGGATTTATCAAAATTGCCATGTTGTGTCTGAATGCCAACAATCCCCGCTTGCCCTTTGGCCCCACCCATAAAAAAATCATCCAGGCCATCGCCGTTAACATCCCCAATTGAAAATTTAGGGCCTTGTGTTGAATACATAAAATTGAGCAACGGGTATTTATCGAAATCCACGTATTCATTTTCTTTATGCATGAACTCCTTGTTCGCTAACGTAACCTCCGAAAATAACTTAGGGGTATTTAATTTCGGCGATTCTACCTGTTTTGGTACCTGTGCATCAGCCTCCCTAAGTTCAATTGCCTGGTTAGTTTTTAAGTTAACCAAGGTTGTTTTTTCGCCGTAAGGCCATTCAACTGTTAAGCTGTCAATAATTTCAATTTTGCCCAGGCCAAAATTCAGCCTGTCATCCACCGATGACTGAAAACCACGAACCGGGTTTTGCTCAAGATAAAACGTTCTGGTTCCTGCTGTTGCAGTAAGCTTTGCACCGATAGCCGCAGAATTGTTTTTAGAACCAATCAATTTCACTTTGAGATACCTGTTTGAATTTGTATTTGTGTTGTTCCTGTAAACAAATGCGGGCATGTTTACATTGTTTACAACAAGGTCCAAATCACCATCATTGTCAAGGTCGCCATAAGCGGCGCCATTGGAGAAGCCCGGTGTTCCTAAACCCCATTTTGTTGTTACGCTATCAAAATGAAAATTGCCATTGCCTGCATAAGCATAATTCGGAATGGGTGTTGAGGGAATAATATCAATCAGTCTTTTATAATCGACCCCTTTTTCTTTTATGATCGAGCGTTGCACTTCGTCATTGGCAATATAAGCCAGGTAATCCTGGTTTAATATATCCTGGGCTATGCCATTAGTTATGTATATATCCCGATAACTGTCATTATCCAGGTCGGCTAACAGGACGCTCCAGCTCCAATCAGTGGCCTCAACACCGGCATACCTGCCCAGTTCGCTGAAAGTTATACCTGCCGGAGATGTAATACCATTATTCCTGTGCAGCATATTGCGGGTAAACTGATGGTAATATCCGTTCTTTACATTCATTTGATATTTATCCCAATTTTCAAATGTCATTGTTGACTTCAATCGCTTCTCCTCCTGCGGCAGCATTTCTGTTGTAAATACCTCAGGATAACCATCCCCGTTCACATCTGCAATATCTACCCCCATTGAAGCGCCGCTAACCGAAGGCATTTGTCTTTCCAGTTCTTCCCTAAACGTGCCATCCCGGTTATTCATATAAATATAATCCCGTTCAAAAAAGTCGTTAGAGACGTAAATGTCCAGCCAGCCATCTTTGTCCAAATCAGCGACAGCTACTCCCAGGCCAAAGCCTATTTCACTGCCATATATTCCAGCCTCCTGGCTCACATCTTTAAACTTACCATTGTCATTCCGGAGCAACTTATTTCCTCCTGATGAATCCCGTATTAATCTCTTATTTTGCTGAAGATCAAAACTCCCAATTGACCGGTGAGAGTTATTTAAGATATAAGCATCAAGATCGCCATCCTTATCAAAATCAAAAAAGGCGGCCTGTGTTGAGAACCCGGCGTTAGCCAATCCCATATCTTCAGCGCGATCGGTGAAAGTTCCATCGCGGTTATTGATAAAACATTCGTTTTGTTTATTGTCTCCGCGAACATCACCCGAATGGCAAACATAAATATCCAGCCAGCCGTCTCCATTTATATCAGCCATGGATACTCCTGTTGACCAGGATCTTTTTCCTGCCACACCGGCCTTGGCAGTTATGTCTTCAAATTTCAAATTGCCTTTGTTGAGAAAAAGTTTATTTGGAAGCTGGTTAGCACTTAAATAAATATCTACCAGGCCATCGTTGTTAACATCGCCGAGAGCAACCCCGCCGCCATTGTAAAAATTCCTGTATTTATAAATATTGAATTCGGGCGTATTAATTACCTTATTCTCAAATTGAACCCCGGTCTCTTTAGGGTCAAGTTCTGAAAAAAGCGGCGGCTCTTCTTTTTGATGACTGGTGCAGGCAATTGCAGATATCAATAACAGCGTAATCAGTACAAAAATAAGTACACTGCGCTCCTGTGTTTTTAATAAAAAGAAGTGTCCGGCGCCACACCATTTCAAAGTCCCTGATCGCCTGCCGCTTTTCGTTTTCATGTCATTGGTGCTTTGCCGTTTGTTCAAATCTTTTCTTGCCCGCGGGTTTTAAATCTTTAAAATTGACTTCAACTTCTGTAACATTATCGCCTTCGGCAATCGTAATTTGCCTGTTCGCATCAATCTTTATATACGTTGACCCTTTCAGTGGATTGTGCGTTGGCATTTCAACAAAAGCGTTTCCTCCATACCATTTCATTATTACCGGAATTAACTCCATCAATAAAACGTTTGCCCGGTCCTCTTTTTTATAAACACTGGCGTTGACATAGCTAAACCGGCAGGGTAATTCGGTGATCACCGAGTTTTCAAAAACCGGGTAAAATTTGAGTTGCACGGGTCTTTTAAAAGCATCCGTTATATGTACTTCAACCTCGTAATCATAACCACCATTAAAAATCCCTTTTTTAAACATTTTAGTGCAGTAGGAATAAAACATTGTGTCTGGCATTTGAAAGAAAATATCATACAATAAACTGTCATTACGCACATTTTTTTTGCTTTCCTTATACAGCATGTCTTTATAATTTTTTTGTGCTGCTTTATCGTTTGCTGCTAACAATATGTTACGATTATGGTCTCTGCAAGCACCAGGTAAAATTGTAAGGACTATTATGAAAAGCAATTTTTTAAGTGGCATTATTTTTTTAATTCAAAGGTTTCCAATGAATCATTATTTCTGGCAATTAAAAGCAATTCCTTTTGTTTATAATTGATTTTCTGTATATCACGAATTTGACCGGTCACAAAAAATCCTGAGTTTGCAAAAGACATCGGTTCAAAATGCCTGTTGCCTTTATTTATTAAGACACTGCCATAACTGCCGGCGTGAATGCCCGTTTGTGGCTTAGCGCAGTATTGATTACCACCAAGGATAATATCCTGCTGCCCGTCGTTATTTATATCCATAACAGCTATAGCATACACAGGGGTGAGTTGCGCTTCAAATGGTAAGGATTGTACAACAAGCCTTCCACCTTCATTCCAAACGATACATGTCGAAGTTTGGTAAACAGAACGGGTTATTGATTCCTTCAGTGCTTCTTCCGGAAATATATCGTGGATTGTTTGACCTCCGTACGCGGAAAATTTGAGATATTTTTTTTGTAAAGACGGGATCCGTTTCGTCAAAACATCTTTCATAACGACCGGATACGATCTTCCATTTTTAGAGCTTGTGATAATTTGATCGAGGTTTCCGTTTCGATCAAAATCATTCACATACATTTGAAGAGGCTGGTCATAACTTGCTTTAAGAAATGTATTGTTCCCGCTATTTCCTACTATATAATCATCGTCCCCATCGCCATCCAGGTCTGCCTTGACAATTGAATTCCAAAAGCCGTTTGACTTGGAAAGACCCTCCATTTTGACCTCATGAAACTGCCCTTTGTCATTAGCAAAGACTTTAAGAGGCATCCATTCTCCCACAACAATTAAATCAAAATCACCATCGTTGTCAAAATCGGTCCATACAGCATCTTTAACCATGCCCACATTAAGCAGGTCAGGTGCAATGGTTCGCGTAACATCAACAAAAACTCCTTTTCCATTATTCTTAAGCAGGTAGGAAGATGCAGGTATTCCATACGCATCTTGCATAAACCTGCTTCCTGCAAATAAATCCATATCCCCGTCTTTGTCAAAATCAACCGGGATAATTACAGAAGTACTGAACTGGTTTGCAAGAGGAAGTCTCGCCGCCGATTCCGAAAAGTTTCCTTTTCCATCGTTCAGGTATAACATGTTTGTTAATGCCGGGCTGCCAATAGGAAATTCATAACTACCCCTGGCGACAACCAGGTCATTATCACCGTCGTTATCTGCATCAAAAAAAACGGCATGTTGCTGCGCTGCGCTATTTGTGTTTTGCAACATTCCAACATTCGTTCGCTTAAAACCACTTGCTGCTTGTTGAAAGATTGCTGCTGCCTGCCCTTTTGCACCTCCGACAAAAAAGTCATCTTTCCCATCGCCATTTACATCGCCAATAGCAAGCTTTGGTCCTTCATTGGACAACGCTTCAAAAAGCAAATCGTCCTTGTCAAAGTCTACCAAATTACTTTCATGGTGGCTGAAATCTATTCCAAGCTCCTTATTTTCTTTTTTTGAAAAATAAGCGGGGTTTGGAAACGGCTCCCCATTAGCCCATATACATTTATTTTTATCTTGTTTGATTATGATAAATTGGTTGACAGGAATGCTTTCTGTTTTCTGACTACCGCCAGACGGCCAGTTTATTATAACAGAATCAATCTTATTGGCTTTGCCGATACCTATCAGCAACCGGTCATCGCTGACTGACATAGAACCTTTAACGGGATACAATTCCTCGAAAAAAAGTTTTCCTCCTGCCCACAACGATACCTGTGCTCCAATCGCAGTAGCGCCACTGCTATTTTCTATTTTCAGTGAAATAAAATGATTGGCTTTTCGATCTGATTCGTTTTTATAAATAAATGGAGGGCTATTTATATTATTAACCACCAAATCCAAATCACCGTCATTATCAATGTCGCCGTAAGCCGAACCATTTGAAAATCCAGGTTGATTCACTCCAAATTCTTTGGAAACATTTTTGAATACCAGGTCAGAATCCAATTCAAATAAACAGTTGGCAATTGGTTTTGATGGCATATTATCAAAAAGCTCCGTCATAACCTTCCCTTTGATTTTCAAAATTGCGTTCAACCGGTCAGTGTTGTCATAATAACTAAGGAAATCCCGGTCCAGGAGGTCTTTGCCGATACCATTTGTTATGAATATTTCTTTTTTCCCATCATTGTCAAAGTCAACCATCTGTACACCCCAACTCCAGTCTGTTGCAGCTACATGTGAATACCGGGAAATCTCACTAAAATGTGGCAGGGAGTCGTTGACGAATCTTCCCCTGTTTAATTGCAAAGTGTTTCGGGGAAATTGCCTGTGATATCCATTGTTTACACGAAGTTGATACTGATTCCAGTTATCAAAAATTGCTTTCGTCTTCAGGCGATCTTCATCTTCAGGCAGCATTTCCGTCACAAAAATCTCCGGGAAGCCATCGTGATTGATGTCAGAAATGTCCACACCCATTGAACCCTGGCTGATTTCTTCCGTGGTTTTATCTATTGATTCTTTAAATGTTCCGTTATGTTGATTGATATACAAATAATCTTTTTCAAAGAAGTCGTTCGCTACATACAAATCAGGCCAGCCATCCCTGTTTATATCGGCTGTGGCAATTCCAAGACCAAAACCAATCGGGCTGCTGTAAATCCCGGCTTCGGTTGTTACATCGACAAAACAATTACCCTGACGGTTATATAGTTTGCTCCCGCCCCCTGTTCTTTGCCTCATTCCCTGGTCTGCCCCAATGATTGTATTGCTTGAAGACGGAGAATTGCTCGACAAATACATGTCAAGATCACCATCCCGGTCATAGTCAAAAAAAGTAGCTTGAATAGAAAAACCCAGGTTGTCAATTCCATATTCTTTGGCAGAGTCAATAAAAGTGATGTGACCGGCAGCATTAACGCCTTTATTGATAAACAATTGATTTCTTCGGTTAGGGGAATGGAGAGGTCCGCTTTTACAGATATAAATATCTTTCCAGCCATCCTGATTGATGTCAACAATGCTTACCCCGGTCGTCCAGGATCCATCGCGTTGCAGCCCGGACTCCTTCGTTGCGTCAACAAAATTAAATTTTCCATCACCGAGGTAAAGTTTGTTGCTTACCTGGTTTCCACAAAAGAATATATCCAGGTTGCCGTCATTATTTAAATCAGCCAGGGCAACACCTGCCCCGTTATAAAAACTTCTAAATAAGTAAGCATTAATTTCTTCCGAATACGTCAGGGTATTTTCAAACCGGATTCCAATCTGTTCGTTTTTCAAGAGTCTAAACGTATATCGATGGTCCGAACACCCATACAAAAAAAAAGATAACAAAACTGAATATACAAAGAGCCTTATTCTCGTCAATGAAGGCATTTTTAATTACGTTCGAAATTTAAATCAACTGCAAATCTATCCTTATTAATAGAACCGACCGCAGGAACGAAATGGATCAATATCCTGGATTTTGTTTCAAATTGGTATTCGTATTCAAAGCTGATTCCGGAATAGGAAACCAACGCTTATAGGTAGCTCTTACATAAGGATCTCCGGGTTTATCGGGATCTATGTATTTCCAATTCCACTCATCTTCCCAATGACCAAATCGGATTAATACCGGGCGTGCTTTACCTTCCAGCGCCAATTCATGTTTTATCTCATGATACAACGCGTCTTCCGTTAATTGTGTTAATGGATCAAGACGGGCACGGCTCCTGATCTGGTTGACCAAATTGAGCGCCTCTGCGTTCCCATGATCAGTTCTCCAGAGCGCCTCGGCACGTATCAGCAATGTTTCGGCATACCTGTAAATCGGAAAATCATTATTTGAACCGGTGCCCACGTTGGTCCCAACTTCAATTTCGAACTTGCCCATTCGGGCCTCATCCCGGTATTTAATCATGTCTTCACCTCTGCCGGATACAGTTCTTGGAATAGGTATAGCATTCGGATCGATGACAATCGATCCCGCCTTTTCCTGGTCCTGGGGTGATAAATCTTCGTAAGTTTGTCCTGCAGCGAGCGTAGGGAGATTCCAAAATTGCCTTTCTACGTTTGTTAATACGTTATAATCTTCGGACCAATTGTATAATTTGTACTGATCTTGCGGATTGGAATACTTAAATCCTAGCACCGCATCCCATTGTGGACCCGCATCCTTCGTATATTGCTGACCAACAATAAACATTCCGCGACGCGCATCATCACTGTCAAAAGAGTTATAAAAATCGCTTTTAATCGTATAGCCTCCCCAGGGTTGAGCTGCTAATCCAAAAGTCTTGTCTGCGGATTGATGAAGGGTGGAATGGACAAAGCTGTTATCGATCTTGTTACGTTCAAATGGTATGACAAATATGTTTTCAGAAGATGTTTCATTATTAATAAAAAAATTTGAAAAATAACCGGGTGAAAGCGAGTAGTCTCCATTGTCGATAATTGATTTTGTAACTGCAGCAGCTTCTGCCCATTTTGACGCAATACCAAACCTTTCAGCATTGATATACATCTCTGCCAGTACCATCTTGGCAGTGGCTTGATTCATTTTTGCGTAGGTTGCCTGCGACTTGCCCGGGCTTAAATCAGGGAGAGCCTCCAAAATTTCTTTTTCAATGATCTGAAACGCTTGCGCAGGGTCTATTTGAGATGGTGCCGGGTCAGCCGTTTCAAATCTTAGTTCTACGGGAATATTTCCAAAAAGATCTAACGCCTCCCACAGGTAAAAAGCGCGTAATGCTCTTAGTTCGGAGATTGCCGACGTTTGATCTGTCGTTAAATTTTGCAGGAATTCAATTAGCCGGTTACAGGTTGCGGCACCGCCAAACGCGCTATTCCAGGCCCCGGTTGGGTAGCCTTCGTTTGCTTTGAAATTATGAGCCATCTGATCATCATTTGTGCCCCATCCATCGTTTGATCTCAACGGATTAGAAAATTCATCGCTCGTGACACCTATTTCCAACACGATATTATTAAAGTAACCAGCAACATTAGCATAGCCAGACGAAGTGAAAGCAATAATTTGTTCTTCAGTTTTAAAGAAATCTTCCGGTAGTATCTCGCTATAAACCGTCGGGTCTAACTTCTTGCATGATAACATTAAAAACACAACACAACCGGCTAAAAGCAAAATAGAAATAATATTTTTTGTCTTCTTATTTTCCATTACTTAAAATTTAGCAGTTAAAAACTTACGTTAAGTCCCACAGTATATGTTCTTATAGGAGGAAATGTAATATACCTGTCGATGCCCGGAAACAGGCCATTACCAGTGAAACTGTCACCTCTTCGTCCTTCAGTATTATCCGGAGGATCGAAATATCTTACTTCGGGGTCGGCACCTTTGTAGCCGGTAAATGTTAACAGATTTTGACCCGTAGCGTAAATTCTAATTGAGCGAATAATATTTTGGTTCCTGGGTGTGATCGTGTACCCGATAGTTGCATTATCAAGTTTTACAAACGATGCATTTTCCACATAACGGGTACTATAATGTGGCACCTTTATAGAGGTATCAAATTCTCCTTTGGTAACCAACAGATTGCTTCGTGCAATGCCGGATACATTTTCGAAAGCTGCTCTCGCTTCATCAACAAGGCTATGTCCAAATGCCCCTCTAAAAAAGACGCTTACATCAAAATCTTTGTACCTTATGCTGGTTCCTAAGCCGGCAAAACATTTGGGTAATGCATGAGCCACAGGTATGGCGTTATCCTGGAATGTGCCCGAGCTAAATACCATTTCAGTTTTATCCTTCGCAAGAACGATGGGATCTCCATTGGGATCGTATCTCACGAAAGGCTGGGCATAAATTTGTCCAATTTCCTCACCCTCAATCGTCCATATTGGACGGACGCCTCCAATAGCGACCGCCCCCGCAAGACCGTTACTCCGTAAAATGGTTTGCCCACTGCTTGAATTAAATTCTACCAAAATCGTCTTAGCCGTAGAAAAATTTCCGTCTACAGTCCAGTTGAAATTTTCGTTGCTCTTAATAGTATAGGAAAATTGCAGTTCTATGCCTTTCGTCCTGAGATTACCCACGTTCTTTAGTTGTTGCGTTACCTGGTTTGGAGGTGAGGGGACATCCACCACATTTAAAAGATCTTTTGTGTTTCGAACGAAATAATCGATTGAACCGCTAAGTTTTTTGAAAAAACCAAAATCAATTCCAACATTAAACTCCTCTTTCTCTTCCCATTTTAAGTCCGGATTATAGCCGGTTGCCGGGGTAATTCCTGAAATGAACTGTCCATTTGCATAACCACCGGAAGTTAATCCTAAGGTAGAAATATAACCATAATAAACGTTTGGCAGTGTACCGGTTACCCCATAACCTGCTCTCAGTTTCAATTGATCTGCTGAAAGGTTGAAAATCCGGGCGGCATCAAGCCCACCACTAACTGCCCAAAAATTCCCCCACCGGTTATTTGGACCAAACCGGGAGGAACCTTCCCTGCGATAACTGGAGGAAAGAAAATATTTTTCATCGAAATTGAGGTTTGCCCTGATGAAATAAGCTTTCGAAATTGATTCGAACTGTTCAGATCCCACAAAATTTTGGGGTTGTGCTACATTACCTTCTACCGGTACCACGCCGTTTTTATTGATGCCCTGACCTGCCGCTAAATTATTATACGAAAACTCATCAGTAATAAAATCTGAATTCGCCGTTATTTGCGTCTGGTAATTTTGATAATTGTACGAAAAACCCGCAGTAATTGCATACTTCAATTTATTTGCAACGCCGTTGTAGGTGAGCGTATTGTCTGCCTGGGTATAAGATTCGTCATCTGTCTCTTTTCTCGCCCACCCATTAACCAGCAAACCACCCATATAGGAATCCTTGGCAGAATATTCACCTATTAAAACCGTTGACCGTTGAAGCGTATATATTCCTGCAAAGACCAAATTTTTTATCGGTCTGATTTCTATTCCAAAGGAAGATATTTGACGGTTTAGTTTACGGTTCCTGGTGTTTTGTTCATTGATTGCAACAGGATTGTACCTGTCCTGCACTTTAGTCTCGTAAAAATTGCCGGCACTGTCATAAATTGGTGCAGTCGGATTATAATATAGTGCATTTGACAGAGATTGCTGATATCCCTGATCTTCAGTTCGGGAAGTTGTTCCAAGAACAGCTGATAGTACTAATTTGTTTTGCCAGAAACGTTGTGAAAGATTGGCGCGGGCATTCAATTGTTCATAAGAGCTTGAATGGTCGATAATACTATTTACATCCCGGTAATTAAGTGAAACATTATAACTGAAACCCCCTGAGGTTGAATTATAAAAAGTCAGGTTATGCGTTTGCGAAATACCGGTTCGCGTTACTTCGTCAAGCCAATCGGTTTTACTGCCCAGGTCCTGCCCTCCATATGCAACATACTGTTCAGGCGTTGCCACCAGCGGTGATTTTGCAATTTGGTCAAATGAAACCTGGCCCGTGTATGTAATTTGTGGCCTTGAACTACCTTTCCCGCTCTTAGTGGTAACGATTATAACACCGGCGCTGGCGCGAGCTCCATAAATAGCCGCGGCAGACGCATCTTTAAGAACTTCGACGGATGCAATGTCGTTGGGGTCTAAAGCATCGAGTGCACCGCCAAGTATGCCGTCAATCACAATAAGAGGAGAAGGGTCTCCGCTTAATGTGTTTAAACCTCTTAACCTTATCGTGAACGGTTGGTTTGGATTTCCGCCTGCGCGGCCAATCTGCAGTCCCCCTACCTTGCCTTGCAAAAGTTGAATTGGGTCACCTATATTACCTTTATTGAATTCTTTGGAGTTTACAGTAACTACTGAACTGGTGATTTCTTTTCTTATTTGGGTGCCATAACCCGTTACTACAACATCATCAAGCTGCTGCAGGTCTTGTGTAAGTTTTACATCAAGACTGGTCAAACCGTTCAAAGGAGACTCAAGAGTTCGATATCCTGTAAAGGAAATAATCAGAGCTGAATTGGGCGAAGCTTTGATGGTGTATCTTCCTTCCGTATTTGTAATTACACCATTTGCAGTATTTTTCTCAACAACAGATGCGCCGGACAAGGGGGATCCCTTGTCATCGGTTACGATACCTGAAATATCTACTTTTGATTGAGCTGTAGAGCCGAGCGATAAAAAGAAAAACACTGTCAAATAACAAGCAGTTGCTATGATTTGCAGTTTCCTTATTGGCAATCGCATTTCTGTTAGATTCATAATTTGATAGCTTATTTTGAAGTGTCAGGTAATAAACGTTGCAGTTATTTTAATTAGGCATTACAGACTATGCAGGAGTTATATTAAGCCAACTATATATTACGCATTTTTAGCTGATGGAAAGAAATATAAAAACTTTATCCAAAGTAAAAATGAATACATCTAAAAACGTAAACCGTTTGCTTTCCTGGCAGCTAATTAGGATACTAATATGCTCAACTTTCAAAAGGCTCCTACAGTCGATTTTTCTAATTCTATAATACAAGCAATTCTTAATAAAGAACTTTTTCAAAGGAAATTAGATTTTTATTAACGGCATTTAAATTTTGTCTCATACTTTTTATATTCTATCTCAAACAGGGCGTTATTAATGACCGGAAGATTAAAGAACCCGGGGGTAGGAATGGAATTCGTAATTAGGAATTTGGAATTAGGTTGAGCAGTTGATTGGTTGATAAGTAGAAAGGTTGACGAACTTTTCGTTTTAAAAGAAATTGAACTTCTTTGACCGGTAGGTTGCAGCATTTTTACATGATTGCTTATAGGGATAATTTAAAGGTTGGCATACAGTCCCAGGCGATTTTACACCTCCTGATTAATGGTCGCATCTTTCAGAGAAGGCATACCAAAACAGATCATTCTGTTTAATTAGGAACAGCCACCGTTTACTGAACTTTTGCTATCGTGACCTTAACACCTGATCCGTTGACTGGAATTTTAACCGTTTGAGCCTTTTCTGTAGGCGTGATTGAAATTAACCCGGTCAGTTTATCGTCTGAATATATTTTATACGTTCCGGGTGTAAGTGTGGAAAATGACAATAAGCACTCGTGTTGTCTGTTCTGCCTGTTTTCGATGTGAAACCCGATTGCAGCATTATCGCCGGAATATTGAATAGGATAATTCTTCAAAAATCCATCCTGATGCAAAATGAGCGAAAAGTTCTGCCCGGGAAGACGTACATACAGTTTTTGCCTTACACCATCTCTTGGAATTACGTTAGTAATACCGGTTTCATCATTCTGTTCGACCTCGCACCCATATCCGGTTACACCAAATACAGGGTCGGTGATTATTATCGATTCTGATCCATGAATTCCTCCAACCAGACCGTGATCGATCTCTCCGTCATATTGCCATATCCATCTTTTCGAGGGGATATTGTCAAAGTAGGTTACCGTATGTTGCCAGGGGGTGAAGGCCCAGCCCACCGCGCCGTCATTTTTTATGCCCGGATACCAGTACCCATAACCATTTTTTTCATCGCCGGTGTTCATCAATGCCCATGAGCTCAGCAACGAGTTGTAGCCGATATTGATATAAGTGGCCGGTTTACTGCTAAACTTCAACGCATAATCCAGCACGGCCACCCCCGCCATCTGTGACATGTATTCAAGATTAAAATGACTGGTCCATGAGGTGCCTAGCAAGTTAAATGCCGGCTCGATGATGCCTCTTAAAGCAAGATTCGCTTTCAGTTGCCTTTCCATAAAATCAGCCGCTGCCGAATCGCTTATTTTTAAATGAGAGTACCATACCTGCTTGTTTTTGTCATACCACAGTTGTTCCTGTGGCTGCATGGGATGCTCCCTGGCATATTCGGCAACATAGTAGGTTGACTCAAATGCTGTTCGGTCTATATCGAACTCAGAAGCGAATGGCCAGGGATCATCATAAATAAAATATTTCACTTTTTTCTCCCACTCTCTTCTGAGAATATCAGCCTTTTCGAACTCGCCATGCTCGCGCAAAGCGGCCATGATTTCGACCAGGTAACGCTCGTGAAAATTGCCTTGCTTATAGGCCCAGTCCGTCCACCCGTGAAAACTCCACTTCTCCCCCATTTTGATATTGTAGGGCACTTCAAAATAAGCTTTTGCCGTACGGTAAGCCCTTTCGAGGTAACCATCAGCATCAAGGTAATGTACCAAATGCGGATTGTTACTGGCTATTTTATATAAGTTATAGTAGAGTGCAAAATGAGTGGTGTAGTCAAAGGTCCGCCACATTCTCTCCTTGCCCCAGCCGCCGGAATTATACCCGGCTACTTTCCCGCTCCTGTTTTCATACCAGTTTTCACTGCCGTAAATGCCGTATGGATAAGGATACTCGTCATCCTTTCTTTGCAAACCACCCCACACAAATTTTTTTTCATAGTATTCCAGGGAAGCAATCTCTGCCGAATCAGGATAGACTACATTTTTTTCGCTAACATACAAGGGCTTACAGTTTGACGGGTCATCAGAGCCGCCGACAACAAAATCCGGCAAAGGCCCTTTGTCATCCGGGTTTAGCAACTTCTGTTGCGCCATGTCCCAGATCGAGTACAGCCCATCGTACCATTTTGAGGTGTCGCGGATTTGCTGGCTGGTAGTAATAAAATGCGAGCGTTTCTTAATCAAGACTTCGAGCGGCTCTGTAGAGAAAAAGTTCAGGTAGCACTTTTTGCCTTTGCCGTAGTTAACGGTGATGAGGTTTTCGCCCGGCTTTTTGAAGCGCAGTTTATAGAGCTTGTATTGCTGTGGCGCCGGGCCAACGTAGCTAATCTCTGTCTGGCCGGGGTATTCTGCCGTTAGTTTGTTTATACTCTCCTTTGCCCTGAGCGCACATGTCACCGACAGGTCACTCGGCACTACCATTCCCGGTACTACGCGCATATCCAGCGAACCGGCAGCAAAAAGTATTTCCCGGACTGCATCAAAGTTGCCGGCAGTTTGAAACTGAAATCCATAAGTTTTTGTTTGATTTTTCGGCACGACCACCGATGTAGCTGGTATTGGCCAGGTGTCATTTTTAGTATCCATTGCTGTTGCTGCGTGTACATATACCTCATTATAACCACGATTAAAATCCTCCCGGTTATAAAATTCCAGTGAAGTAGAACCCACCATCGTCATCACCAAAATATTACCCTCACCCCGGTAAGGCAGCCAGTAAAGAAAAGAACCGTTGCCTATTATTGCGCTGTGCGTACTTAAATTATCGGCAACAGGCACTTGCTTATTCATTTTACCAAAAGGAAGCTGCACAGCAAAATCTTTAATCACGATTTGTGAACCGGAGTTATTATTGAATGAAATATTCCAAAAAAGCGAGTTGTTGATTTTTTGAAAATCCTCCGTTATTGTTAATGCATTCGGGATACTATATGATATTGTTATTTGATTTGGTTCCCTGGTGATCACATTCGCCCTCAAATCACGGGTTGATATAGTGTCGTCTATTGTATTTTCTTTTTGATATTTCAAATTGATAAAACCCAATACGCTATTATCGTCCAAACTATTCTTTAAACTTTCATTTCCATTATCCAGCAAGGTCCTGGCTGTGATTCCACCTGAATCCTTTGCCAACTGCAGATCACCAATTGGCAGTTGTTGAGCGGATACATGGAACCGGAAAATAGTAAAAATCAAAACTACCTTCAGACTAATAATATATTTCATCATCATTTTGAAAAATTTATTCCAACGACATTTTTTGAAATCAGATTATTGGCAGCAAAAACTTTTTCATGTTATGAATGACTTGAAAAATTTATTTAACAGGCGGATACCAAATCATTTTTATCACTAGTGTAACGTCAAGATAATATTGTCATATTTCCGATGAAGGTCACAAAGAGCACTGCGAACCATTACGAACACGAAGAGGAAGATGTTACATTGTGATCTTTGTGTCTCTTTGTGCGCTTTGTGACCTGTTGGCAGATACATGCCGGTCCGACATAAAGTAGTTGACATTGCACTAGGCGGTTATCCTATTCCCAATGGAAAACAATGCAATTGGATTCAAAGAAAAATCAGCCATCATTATTTTACTAATATCCCTTCCTTACATTCAAACAAAACAAATGACATTATCTTTTATTAACTGCAACAAGTTTCTCATAGTTTTTATGAATTGTCTCATTTTTATGAAATGCATAGATCCTGCTGAAACAATACTGGTTTCGGATTCTACTGAGAGGAATGCTTTTAAAATCTTTCTAAGTTGTTTAAGATAGACAGGACTAACCGAACCGTTAGATTACAGTGGTTATTCCCTCCCGCGCCAGGTAATTAATCTTATCATTATGATCAATATTATATATGGCCTGTTTCAAAGTTTTTCTGTTGAACAAAATGGGTCGGTGTTGTTCCGAACTGTTTAAAAAAAGCCTGGGTAAAATAACTTTGCGAACTAAAGCCAACCATTGAAACAACATCTGCTATTTTATGAGTGCCCTCTAAAAGAAAAGCAGCCGCCTTTTTTAATCGGGCAACATTCACGAGCTCCTTCGGCGACAAATTTGTAAGGACATTTATTTTTCTATAAAAAGTCGGCCTGCTCATAAAAAAGTGTTTAGCTAAATCTTCAACTGACAAATCAGGATTGGATAAATTACTATCTATATAAAAATTCAGTTGTTCAAGAAAAATCTCGTCCGCCTTTGTGTGTGCCATACTCACCAAATGCGTTAATGGTGAATTTGCATAGTGTTCTTTAATCTTAAAGCGGTTGCTTAAAAGACTCGAAATCTGTGCGAGCAGGTGCCTGGGCGAAAATGGCTTTTCAATATAGACATCAGCTCCCAATTCCAGGCCTTCAACTTTAGACTGCAGGGTAGTTTTTGCAGTTAAAAGAATCACCGGAATATGGCTTAACGCATAATCTCCTTTTATTATCTCACATAAAGCGAACCCATCCATGACAGGCATCATTACATCACTTATGACTAGATGAACGGTTTCATTTTTTAGTAGATCCAGGGCTATTTGACCATTTTCGGCAACAAGAATGTTGTTTTCAGCATCCAGAAGTTCCCTAAGAAAGCGTATGATGTCTTGATGGTCATCAACCAGGAGAATATTAGGCCTCATATTCTTGAAATTTTTTAGTTAGGTTGTCTGTGGGTTGTCTTAGTGGCAGCATGAAAACAAATGTGTTTAAGTTATCAAAGGCATCTCGCAAATATAATTTGCCTCCAAGGAGTTCTGCTAATGAACGCGAGAGCGTTAATCCAAAACCAGTTCCGCTTTGATGAACAGTTGAAGTTTCAATCCTGAAGAAAGGTTCGAAAATCTTCTCATGCATTTCATCTGGAATAATATAACCGTCATTTTTGATTTCCAACTCTAAACAATCTTTGTCGGTCACATGTTTCAATTCAACAAAAACTGCCTTTTCAGCATATTTTATAGCGTTGCTGAATAAATTATTTAAGATTTTTTGTAATGCTTCACGGTCAACTTTTGCATAAAGAGATGTGTCAAAATTTTGTAAACAGTAATGGAGTTTTTTGTTGTCAGCCAGTAATTTAAAACTTTCAAATGTTTCCTGCAGCAGGCAGGAAATATTTTCCTCTGATAAATTTATAGTATAAACCCTGCTTTCAATTTTTCTGAAATCAAGCAACTGTGTTGTGAGCTTCAGGAGCTGATTTGTATTGCGCTCCATTAATTCCAGGCTGGTCTTAAGATTGGGGAAATGGCGTGTTTCGTCAATTATCCTTTCCAGCGGCCCCACAATCAGCGTTAACGGTGTACGTATCTCATGTGCGACCGCTGTAAAAAACTCAACTTTTGAATCCATGATTTCTTTTTCCTTTTCATACTGATGTCGTGCAAATCGTATTTCATTCTGAAATCTTACCCTGTTTCTGTAAGAACGAAATACAAAATAGATACCGCAGAAAATCAGTATGCTATAAGCAGCATATGCTAATTTGGTTTTCCACCAGGGCGGAGCAATATATATTTCCAGTTTTGCCTCGCTGGTTTTTGTTTGATTATTGGTATTAAAGGCTTTAACAACAAAAGTGTATTTGCCCGGTGAAAGATTAGTAAAATACACACGGCGATTTGTTTTCAGACCAGTCCAATCTTGATCAACTCCTGTAAGTTTATAAGCATATTCAATTGCTTGTGGTGAGGTAAAACTTAAACCGGCAAAATCTAAGCTTATATTGGATTGATTATAGTTTAAGTTGATTTCAGATGTTGTTATTATAGATTGTTGCAAGGGGCTTTCACCGGTACCTATTTCCACTGGCTTATTATTGATTTGTATGTTCGTAATATATAAGTTGGGCAAATAGCTGAACTCCTGAAGATCCTCCGGATTGAATCGAATCATACCTCTTAAACTACCAAAATATAAATTGCCCAGGCTATCTACAAACCCGGAATTGTAGTTGAACTGGTTATTAAGTATTCCATTTGATGTGTTGTATACCTTAAAGCTTCTGTTTGTCTGGTTAAAACAAAGCAAACCATTGGAACTGCTTATCCAAAGATTGTTTCTTTTATCCTGAACTATCTTATAAATAAAATTGCTCGGCAGGCCGTTCTCCGTTGAATAATTATAAACCGATTTTGTGACTGGATTGTAACGGGTAATTCCACTCCCTTCAGTCGCCAGCCAAATGGCATGACTGGAGTCTTCAAAGATGCTGACCACGTTATTTCGAAGCTGCTGGTTTTTCTTTAATAATCTTACGTCTAATTTACCGTGCTGCTGCCTGGAATCGAAATAATAAACCCCATCGCCAATAGTTCCCACCCAGATGGTACCGGAATGGTCTTCATATAATGAATAAACAAAAGCGTCTGGCGCCACCTCTTTTATAAGACTGAAATTGTCGCGTTGCGGATTGTATTTGTATAACCCGGAATACGTTCCAATTAAAATTTCTTTTTGTGAAGTTTCAAGAATAGTTACAACGAAATTGCTTTTTAAAGAGTTACTGTCTAAACCCAAAGAATAATGCCGGATTCTCTTTCCGGTTTTAATATCCATAACATCCAACCCGTGTTCAAAAGTTCCTATCCATAATTCATTACCAATCGCTTTTAGTCCATGTATATTCCAGTACGATATACTTGATTTCACACCTGTTGGTTGGTACCGGGTAAAGGTTAATGAACGCGGATCCATTTTGTTTAAACCGGCATCCTCTGTGCCTATCCATATATTTCCGTATTGATCACTGCAAATTTCGCGAACTATATTGCCACTTAAGGAGTTGCCTTTGTCTGTCGGAAAATATTTACTAAAAATAGAGTACTGCTTCGAATAATAGTTTAGGCCGCCAAAAAAGGTGCCCACCCAAACACCGCCTTCATAATCCTTCCAAAAAGAATAAATTGTATTGTCGGAAATTGAAAACGGATCATTGAGACTCTTCTTGAGGTTAATATATTTCCCGGTAACGATGTTATAAATAAAGATCCCGGTTTCTGTTCCTATCCAATACTCCTCATTTGAATATTTCAAAATATCCCGCACAAATGGAAGCGATTTGTCTGCGTTAATAAGGTTCAGATTTTTGAAACTTTTTTTTGAAATGTTGAACTGCATTAACCCCCGGCGGGAGGTACCAATCAAAATCAAATCTTTTGACACAGCGCAAATTTTTTCAATTGTTTTTGGCAAAGAATTATCGGTCAACGCAAATGCGCGGTAGCTTGTAAATGCATCATTTTCTTTGTTATACTTTAAAATCTGTCCAGTAGATGTAGACACCCATAGTGTCTTATCTTCTGCAATACAAATGGATGTAGTGTTCGATTTATCCGGGCAAGCATATGCTTTAATTTCTTTTGTTTTAAAATCATAACAGTAAAGGGTAGTGCCTGTGTAAAAAGATTTACCGGAAATAAACCACAACTTCTTATCATCAGTTATCTTAATATCTCTTACATAATTGATGCTATCGTTTAAAAGATCAAAATTTTCTTTCTGTTCGTCATATTTGAACAAACCTTTTTCCGTCCCAACCCATATACCACCCTCGGCCGATTCGGCAATGCAATGCACAAAATCACCTCTTAATGATTTTATATTATTTGATTGATAACGGAAAATTTTAAAGTGGTACCCGTCATAACGATTAAGCCCGTCACGGGTGCCTACCCAAACAAATCCCTTTTTGTCTTGCAATACACAAGAAACTGTATTGTTTGACAGACCATCTTCAACCTGATACTTTCTAAAATTGAATACCTGTGCAATGGTTGGAGAAACAGTAACAAGCAATATAAAAATGAGCCACCCGCTCCTTGATTTTGCTAACATAGATAATTCACGGAAAAAATTTCGGTCATGAGACGCTATTTTAATATTAATAACTTGCAATCAGTAAAATAACAAAAATACTTCGCATGACACCAAAATATAAATTGCCTGAACATTTTTTAAGAAGTACGAAGCGACTCTCCGGATTTAATCATTCCAAATGAAGTTTTTTCAACTGTTTTAAAAGCCTAAAAAAAGATATTAAGCTATGTCTTTTATTAAAGTTTACTTTCCAAAATAAAGGATGAAAACTTAATTGTTAACTGTCAATTTATTGAATTCCTGATTTTGAGATTATTCCTAAAAATTTTGAGATAGTATTGCCCGGGAATTTACAATATTCTGATTTCCTTTATCAGGAATTATTCGTTGCCAAAATAAGTAATAATGAAACGATCTGTTTTGCCTATGTTGGAAGATTGCTTCGATCGGAATTATGCGATACCATATTCTCAACCAAAAGCGTCATTTCTTTTTAGTAACCACAATTTATCATCATCCTGCATTTCTTTACTTTATTTTCAATCAAATGAGAACAACAATTAATAGGAATTTGTTTTTACTACTGTTAGTAGCTGCCTTTCGATTCGACGCTTCGTCACAGGCAAGTATTTCTGATTCCAGTATGATTAAAGGCAGATCATTTCCGGTCGGCAATTATACACCTTATGGCTACCTGGATAATCCTTCCCACAGTTTTGTTTTTAATCGCAGTGGAATTATACGATCTGTGCCGCCATTGGGTTTTGGATTTTGGTGCCGGAGCTTACCCTGGCCCTATGCCAATAATGCGTCAAGAGATGTCAATTACCTTTCATTTATACACCTGAGTATAAACCAGGATGGAACAGTCTTCGATTCGGCCGAAAATTTCAAAGAGAACAATGTGCAATTGCAATCCAATTATCATACAAAGAATATCATGAGTTATAATTGGAATTATAAAAACTTAGATTACGATATAAAGTATTTATATCCTTCCGAAGATGTTATTCTGTGCATATTTTCTGTAAAGAATAGTAATGCAACTGCAAGCAATCTAACCATTCACGCAACGAATATTTATGGCTATCCCGAAAAACCCTGGTGGGGAAGCGATGGTTTCACTTCCCACTTCAATAGTGAAGCTTCCGCGGCCGTCAGCAAGATATGGGCATATGGAGATGTATTTGTTCTGGGCGCTGATAAAAAAAGCATCAGCTATAAAGCTACAGGCTCGGAAACAGACTGGAAAAATTGGGTATTTAACACAGATCTCAGTTCTAACAATGGAGCGTCAACGACATCTCCAAATCCTGTTTTTGCTGTTCAGTCGTACCAGTTGGATGTAGCTGCAAACGCAACGGCTTCAATCATTCTTTCGCTCACACGTGGGAAAAATGAAATGGATGCAATGAACCGGTATAAAGAATCACTGGCTAATGCAACAAAACTGCTTAACGAAAAAGAAAAAGAAGATGACTTATTTTATAAAAATTCGCCTTTATTAACCGGAGACTGGCCACAGGAATGGAAGCATGGATGGGTCTACGACATGGAAACCCTGCGCATGACTGTACGACCGCCTTTAGGAATATTCAAACATCATTGGGATGGTATGCAGGTATTCAGTCCCAGGTCTGTATTAGGTGAAACGGCACTCGACGCCATGTGCCTTAGTTATACCGATATAAATCTTACGAAAGAAATACTTCTTGGCATATTTGCCGATGCTGTATATCCCAATGTGCCTTGTACCCGTGAAGATGCAAGTATGAATATGATCGGCGCCGACGGCAGGGAATGCGGAACGGCGCCCATTTGGGGCATGCCATTTTATGTGATAAGTTCAATTTACAACAGGGATAAGGATAATCAATGGCTGTCAGATTTATATCCCTATCTAAAAAATTATATTGAATGGTGGTTGAAGAACAGAACCGATAGCGCTGGTTGGTTTCATGCGGCCAACAGTTGGGAATCGGGACAGGATGGCTCACGACGCTTCCTGTTGGCAGAGCACAATGAGGGTGCCGCAGCCGACTTTGTAAGGACTGTTGATATTGAGGCAGCAATGGCGCACGCAATGGAAGTGATGCAGGATTTTGCAAAGGTCACAAATCACCAGGCAGACATTTCCTATTGGAAAGAATTAGCAGAGGAAAGAATGGAAAGAACCCGTTCAATGTTTGTGAATGGATGGTTCAGGGATGTGGACGCAAGGACAAACCAGCCGATAATTCTGAAGGATTATTATGATGTTATGATGTTTCTTCCGGTTTCCCTTAAGATCGCAACGGATGATCAAATGAAGGAATTAGTTCCAATGTATACCAAATTCGCAAGTAATCCTGTCCATTTTCTCGAATGGCCGTCTTTTCTTTTACCATTTACCGAAGCTGCCTGGAATAACGGGTTGCGACTATTAGCTGCTGAAGAAGTGGCTAAGGTCGGCAACCGCATTTACCCGCGCATGGATGACAGGAAGCTGCACCCAATTTTGATAAAAGAGTATGACAATATGCTGCCGGTAAAATACTCTTACAGGATTCCAGGTATCGCTAATGAATTTTGGCCAATATCAGATACTAATCCAGGCGGTGCTGAAAATTATGGTTGGGGAGCTACCCTGCCAACCCTTATCATTAGAAATATAATCGGATTCAGGGAGTTTGATAACAATGAAGGTAACGGCTTCTTCCTTTCTCCTTCTCTTCCTGAAAACCTGGTTAAACCCGGACAATCAATAGGAATAGATAATTTGATGTACAATGAATCGCAGATGACAATACATTATTCCTTAAACGAAAAAAATAGAATATCCTGCAAGTTATCTGTTGAAACGAAAAAAGAAACAATCATAAAGATCTTAAACGCAAAAAACGAAGTCGTTTTTCATTCACAAAAACCAATTAAAAACACTGTTTCTTTTATGGCAAAAAATGGGGAAGTGTACAGGGTTTTCTTGAATCAATAGATAGTTATAAAAAAAGCCTGACCTCAATTTTCCCAGGTATCACGTTAATTAAGTAGTAACTACTACATATAAATTGATGATGCTTCTCATAGTAATGCAGGTTGTATTACGCCTATGTGTTGCATGCCAAATGGCACCAGGAAAATAAAAAGCATTCAAGAATGCATTTGGTAATGTGAGTTTTGGATGTTTTCTACTGAGAATGAATACTTATTCTTCCGTTAGGAACAAATTGTAGGTAGTAGTAGATATTCATAAATCAGTAGCACCAGGCGTTCCCATCGGAACGCTTTGTGCTTTATGCTGGTTGAGTTTTACCCACAAACCATCCCTAACGGGATGTTAGAAGACCCAAAACGCATGTTTAATACTATAAACCAAATATTTTTGAACCTTATTTATTTTCGGCACTTTCGATTTTAATTTCGAAAATTCCAATCGTCTTGTCGCCTCTCGGTTGCATATTTATCCTCAAATGCCTGGTGCGTATTTCTTTACCCGGGTGCACAACATTAAACTGGTCCTTAAATAAGGAATATGCGTCGGTAACGTAAAGCGGAAAATCCAACCAGTCATCACCTTGTTTGTATTGCAGTGCCCAGGACGCGGGTACTTGCACATTTATGGTGTCATCAGCCCAAAATACCCCTACACTTTGGATATTCTTTTCATTTTTCAATTCAATATCAATCCACGGAGACTCGTTACCTGTAGCAGATGCAATCCAATTTTTGGCGTTTTCATCACTCGACAACTTGGGAAAATCTCCATCAAATAAAGTCAACCGGTCAATTTCTTCACCTGCTTGCGAGGTTGTAACTTTCGCAACATCAGCACTCCCAATCTTCCCATTATTTAAATTTTGAATGCCATTCCTACTCACAGGAAACCAAACTTCCATCGCCCCTTCGCCCCTGTTATTCCATGCATAATAGGGTAGCAAAGTCAAAATAACGTTTTTATCATCTGGTGTTGTTTTTGCGGGGAAAGATATAAATGGCACGCCGTAGAGAAAACCTGTGTCTGGTTGTATAACCTTGATTTCATTCCTTACCTGGATATTGTCTATAAAAGTTTGGAGAACTGATCCCTGGTTATCGATATCTTCTGCGCAGTAAACCAAAGGACCTCTTGTTACGCTAATCCGTCCAAGGTCATCTTTGACATTATCTATCGCTTTGTTGAACCTTACAGGCATCGGAAGATAAAGGCTTACAACATCTCCCTGCTTCCATTTTCCCGATATTGTCGCAAACCCCCTAATCAATTCCGCATGCACCTTTTTACCGTTGACAGTAACGAACCAGGACTCATGTTGTTCATCAACATATTTGTACAATTTGCCGGGTACAAATTGTTCATGAGCCCAGGCAGGAATTCTGAATTTAATTTTGAATTCCCGGTTATCGGTTTCCGGATTTACTGTAAGTTGAACCTTTCCATTAAATGGATAATCGGAAACTTGTTCCAAACGCACAGATCCATTAGCTAAAGGAACTGTTGTAACGTTACTGCCATATAGTGTGCAATAAATATCTTCGTTGACATATGCATACATCATCCCGGAAACCTGTGGTATTAAGCGCGAAATATTTGTTGGGCAACAGGCAGTACCAAACCATGGAGATCGGCCTGTGACACCTTGATTAAACGGGGTCTTTCCGTCTGCTTCAAGAGGGTTTACATAAAAAAATTTGTTTCCTTCGATATTCACACCAGCTAAAACGTTATTGAATAATGCGACCTCTGCCACGTCCATATACTTCGCGTCGTGACTCATCAAAAACATCCTGTGATTGAACAATACATTTCCAACGGCTGCGCAGGTTTCATTGTAAGCGTTTTTATTAGGCAAAACATAGTCAGGCCCGAATCCTTCAATACCATGCACAGCGCCAAGTCCGCCAGTGATATGCATCTTCGTATCCACGATGTCGTGCCATATACTTGTCAGGGCCGGGTTGTAAGTACTATCATTCGTAAGGGCACTGACATCAGCCATGCCGGAATATAAATACGTAGCGCGTACTGCATGACCGACTGCTGTTCTTTGCTCCTTTACCGGAAGATGTTGTTGTGCATACGTCGGAGCCATCACCCCTTCACCTTCCGGCTTATAAGTAACACCCCTTATTTCTAAAAACCGTTTTGCCATATCAAGGTATAGCTTGTTTCCGGTAACTGTGTATAGTTTGACCAAAGCGAGTTCCAGTTCCTCGTGCCCTGGCGCCTGCATTACCGGCTTTCCATTGTTGTAATTGGAATCCCCTATAAAAAACACCTTGTTTATATGGTTGGCACTTTTTTCTGCCACCTTTAACCACTTGTCTTTTCCTGTTGCCAAATAATATGCGACTGCTCCCTCATACATGTGACCCATATTGTACAATTCATGGCTGTGCACCTCCCAGGAATAAGGTTTGTCGCCCATCCCTCCACCACCCCAGGCGGGATGTTTCGCTGCTACTCCCGTAATGTGCGCCTCATATAAATAGCCATCCGGTTTTTGAGCTGCTGCTATAATGTCAATTATACTGTCCATTTTTTTTTCCAACGCGGCATCCCTGTTGATCATCAAAAGGTAAGAAGCCCCCTCCATCACCTTGTACAAATCTGAGGCAATATACCGGTGTGGAAACGGCAGGGAATCCTTAACTCCCTTAAGGAAGTTCGCTGTTTTCCGGAGATTATCAACAGCCGGAGCTGTTTTATCGAAGGCAAACGGGAGCAGTGTCGTTTGTTCGGTTATGATTCGAGGTAACCAAAATTTGTCTGTAAGCTGAACCTTGCTAAATGGCATTGACTTTAAATTGTCATTTACTTCAACTGCCTGACCATATATTGCGGCGTGAAAGAACGTAAAAAGAAAAGTAAGTAAGATTATCTTGTTCATGGTTTCGTTATCCTTTTTAAATTGCTGAAAACCTAATAATAAGTCAAGCATATTGTTTACCGGGGAAATAAGTACTAGTGAAAAGATTATTTTATTCTAAAAATTTAATGACTGACCCTTGATCCATTATCTTCAGCGCTATCACCATTTGCAGCGTTCAAAACGCGGCCACGTCTGATAAAACAAATGTCATCAAGAGTCTGATTGAACGATTGCTTGTCAAAGAATAGCTTCTGTTATTCTACCACAGGAAATGCTACGATGCGGACCTTGGTGCATCCGTAAGGAACAAGTGTAATCGTCTTTACATCTTTGTCAACAATGCCTTTGTAAATACCCGTTCTGTCACTTACGGGCTGTGATGCAACACCGTCGGCGTTTACTTTCCAGGCTGGGATTTTCTTTCCTATGGTTGTTATTTCAACAGGAGCATGGTTAAGATTCCAGACAAAATCATTATCTGCCGGCTTTACGATATTCACTTTTGTTCCAGAGGCCACAGCAGCTATGATAGAATCAGGCAAACCGTAATTCCAATCATTCTTCGGGTAAACGCTAAAATAGTCTCCCTCCACTTCCTGGTGCCCTTTTTCCCATTGCTCGTCCAGCTTTAAAGCATATACCAAAGGGCCTCTTTCAATGGCCCTGGAATTGCGTCCCCATGTGGATGTTGTTACAGTCATAGGCAACACCAGGGTTAGCTTATCCCCATTCTTCCATGTACGGTCAAGCGTAACCATTGAACCTCCTTTTCCTGTCTTTACCGGCGAGCCGTTGAATATTACCGTTGCCTCCTCACACCAGGCAGGTATACGGAGAGACAGGGGAAAGGCCACATTTTTATCTGCAGAGATTTCCAGGCGTATGGAATCTCCAAAGGGATAACTCGTAATCTCGCGGACAGTGACTTTTGATGCCTCTTTTCCTACAACTGCCGTTACTTCATTGGGGCTGTACAGCATTGCCACCAAGCCTTTACCGGGAGTGCTGAACCAAAGATGAGAAGTGAACTTCGTCCAACCCTGGTGCATATTGGCTAAACAGCAGGTATAGCCACTTCTCATCCCAAGTACGTTGTTCATCTGGCGGTCAAACGGAAGCGAAAAATTGAAAACACCTCTTGATATCTGTACTTGATTTGCTACCTGGAAATACTGCTTGTTATTATAATCATCAGTCGTTTGAGTAGGCAAGGCATTGAACGTCATTCGCTCAAGGGCATCTGCATATTTGGTATCGCCTGTCATGCCAATTACCTGTTCCAGCGAAAACATAGACTCCACTATGGCGCAAAGCTCTGTTCCCTGCGTCGGGTCATTGCCATGCAAATCTTCATCGGCAGAAAACATGCCGTAGGGCATTCCGTGAAGCGTCATCAGGTCATGAAATCCGGTTCTGAAGTCCTGAAGGTATTCTTTGTTACCGGTGCGCTGATATTCTACAATCGGGTCTTTTAAACCCATCGCCACATTTACGCCATGTCGGGACATCCAGTTGCTGTCGTTCTGGTAAGCTGCAGCGTTGATCACCCAATCTCTTGATTTAAACATATCACTCCATTTGAATGACTGCGCCTGAAGCTGGTCGCAGAGCTGCAAAAGCGATTTCTCTTTTGTAATGCCATATAGCCATTGCGCTACGAGAATGTTATCGGCTCCGCGCGACGTAGCCCACTCAGACCATTTTCCCACAGGAGTGGTTTGCAAAGCCTGGAGCTGGTAATTGAAAAATTTACTCATAAAAGGGATGACCCTTTTATCATCGGTAGCCTGGTAATATTGCTGCAGTACTTTCAGCATTATCATTTTAGGCCACCAGTCTTCCCCCTTATCCGAAGTAGCCACCGTAATTTTATCACCTGTCTCCCGCTCCCATTTGGTAATCGGCCCGAAATACCCGGACGGACGCTGGTTGTTCAACGTCCAATTGATATATTTTAATACCTTTTGCTTTAACGGATCATCGTTCAGTATATAGGCCAATGGCACGGCCCCGTCCAGCCAGTAAGGTGTTTCTTCCCACCCATCGCCGCTGCCGCCCAGCCAACCATTGTCTTTCTTTATCTTATCATGCACTTCATCAAGGTGCCCGGTGGTGCCATCGCGCATAATCTGTAGCTGATGCAACAACCAGCCATGCGGCTTTATAGCGCCTACGGGCAATTCGTCATATTTATAAGAAATAAAATTTTGAGCTACTTTGGGTTTAACCAGGTTACTGTTTGTCGTTGTTTGGCTATATGCATTTGAAATAAAAATTCCTGAAATAACAATCCAGACTATTTTCTTCATTAATTCAATTTTAAAATTGTTTTATTGAGTTGTTCCGGCCTAAAACCTGTGCATAAGAAGTGAAATGAATCTTCAACCCGGCTATTCGCTTTGATTATGACTAATTAACATCTGATTGAGCAGTACATTCCTGTTAAAATAATGCTTGGGAAATCCTTGTGCAGCAACAGCAGAAGGCGAAATCTTTCATACAGTGCATATCAAGGTTTTTCAAAAAAAGAACATACATCCCATATGCAATTTGTATTTCGTCTCATTTTTTTTAGAAAAACTCTCAATGTTAGTAAAAGCCTTATTTAACTAAAGAATAGTATAATTTTATAGGAATTAATTAGCTTGAATATTCTATCATCACTACGGTGCTTTGCCAGGAAATCTTCCCGTTATAAACTTAGGATAACACAATCATTTGACGGTCTTCAATGGAAGAAAAGCCAGAGCGATAATGGTCGATTAATTGCCCCGGTAAATTTGACTTACACGTTATTACGATCGCGTTTGTGTAGCATGAAGAAATTGGTTGGCCTGCTGACCGTCGCTATCGCGATGTACGTGTCGACTTCCGCACAACCTAATGTAACAGCCATCGGTTTCGACCAGGACTCACTGCAAATAGAAAAAATAATTCTGGGAACTGAAAAAATTTCCCTGCCTGATAACCTGCCGTTAGTAAGCTTCCTCATCAACAAAACACCATTCGCGTCAAACGCCAATAGCAGCAAGATAAAATTGCGCTGGCAGCAGTTGTCTGCAGGTGCTACGGGTATGCGTGGGTTTTTCGTGTTTACAAACACTTCTTCTGATACAGTAATATTAGAGAATGTAGTTCCTTTCGGCACAGCAACTGAGCATGTGTACATTACCGGCCAGGGCGATCATAAATTGTCCCGCACACATCTTTTCCTTCCTGGCAAACTGCCCGTAAATGTAATTGTTCCCGATAATGCGTGGGAGCTGGGCTATTGCTCGTTCAAACTGAAAGATAGTGTCGCATTGGCGGGGCTCGTTCGCCGTAACAACGCAAGTATTGATAAAGGAAAAGCAACACGATTTTCAACCATTCTTTATCCCGGGGGATCAATTGGCTATAATTTTTATACAGAAACCACTCCTGCCAAATGGCAGGATGCGTTAAAACAAATATTTCAGACCAGGATGTTGTACGATGTTGAAAATTTTGACAATAGTCTATTTGAAAGAGAAGATTTAAAATGGATTCGTCACTCGTATGTCATGCACCTGATGATGACCTGGGATAAATTTTACTACGATTACAAAGACGCCAAATTTCATCTCAATGAGTTTGTGGCGCAGGGGAAAAAACTGTATGGTGGAGATGATATAATCAGCATTTGGCCTACGTGGCCGACCTTAGGGCTTGACCAGCGTAACCAGTTCGACTTGTTCCGCGATCTTCCGGGAGGCACCAAAAAAATTCATCAGCTGGCTGATGATCTGCACCAACAGAATGTAAAGCTCTTTGTCTGTTATAACCCATGGGATGAAAGCACCCGGAGTGAAAATCACTTCGGTGGCATTTCAGATTTACTTGCGGAAACGTCTGCCGATGGAGTCGTCCTGGACACAAAAGCGGAAGCCAGCAAAGAATTGCAGGCCGCAGCGGATAAGGTGCATAAAGGCATTATCATGTACAGCGAAGGCATGGCTGTTCCGAAAGACATGGCGGGCATCCCGTCCGGTCGTGTCCATAATGCGCTTTATTATGCGCCCATGCTAAACCTTAATAAGTTAATTAAACCGGAGTTTGCCATTTATCGTGTAGCGGAACTATTCAAAGAGCCCATTCGCCGGGAGTTTACAACTTCGTTTTTCAACGGTTATGGCACAGAAATAAATATCATGGCGCCGGGACAGCCGGACTGGGTGCCGGAACAATATAAATACCTGGGTCGCACTACCCGAATTCTGCGGGAAAACACGAATAATTTTACTTCCCGCAACTGGGAACCTTTGATTCCAACTTCAATTGACAGCATATGGGTGAACAAATGGCCCGGGGATGGAAAGATTATTTATACCATCTATAGCATTCGCCCGGAAGGGTACAAAGGCAAATTGTTTTGTGTGCAACCGGCTGCTAATAGTCATTTCGTTGACCTTTGGCATCATCGCCTGCTACAGCCGCAGGCCCAAAACGGCGACTGGTGGATTGAGGCCGAAACAGATGCCTTTAACCAGGATTTTCTTGGAACAAATAATGAAAGCGAAGTTGATTGCATCGCACAACTACCAGCTTTAATTACTGCATATCGCAACGGAGACATGCTTACGGTAAAAACACCAGCAGCAGGGACTGATCTGCTTGTCTGGGCCGGAGCGCCTGATTATTCAAAACAACCTCTTATACTAAAGCCAGGTAATCACGATATTTCCCTGAACGAATACTTTGGCCGTTTTGAAGGCGATTTTATTATTCAATTATTAGACAAAGGAATTTTGCTGGATGAGAACGTGATAACTGTCAGGGCGGGTGAAGCGCGTCGTATTTCAAAATCAGAAAAAACCGCACCTGTTTCAATAGCGCCAGCGGGTATGGTGAAAATCCCTGGAGGAAGCTTCACATTCAAAGCCACCAACGGCGATGAATTTATTCCTTATCCAAGGCAAGATGTAGACAGCAGCTTTCTTATGAAACCGTTTTTCATGGATCGATTTCCTGTCACAAATGCGCAATATAAAAACTTCATCGAAGCCAGTCATTACAAACCATCCGACTCCACTAATTATTTAAAGCATTGGAAAAACGGTCAGATAAAAAAGGGGGAAGAACAAGTTCCGGTTGTGTATGTCAGCTATGAAGACGCAAGGGCTTATGCAAAATGGGCAGGTAAACGTCTGCCAACGGAACTGGAATGGCAGTACGCCGCACAGACACCTGAAATGAATGAATGGCCCTGGAGGCAACCAACTCCTGTAAAAAGAAAGATTGAATTTGTAAATGCAACCTTGTCAGCCACTTCAATTGAAGGTATCGACTCCGCAATGTGTAATTTAGGAGATGGCAAACTTCATCCCGTTGGCTCTTTTCCGAAAGGTGCCAATCCGTATGGTCTGCAGGATTTGGTCGGGTCCGTTTGGCAACTGACAAATGATTTGTATATGAACGGCAGCTACCGATATATCATTATGAAGGGTGGCAGCTACTTCAAACCATCCAGCAGTTGGTGGTATGTGCAAAGCGGTCCCCGTGAACTGCATTACCGTCAATACCTTCTCCGGGTTTCGCAGGGTTTTGAGCGAAATGCCACCGTGGGTTTTCGCTGTGTAAAAGATGCGGACTGAATTTTCTTAGTGTAATTTTTAAGTGTTGTAACTGCTTTTTTATTTTTAAATTTCTCACCGGTTAACAAGTGTACTATAATTAATACAAAAAAACACAGAAAACCTGCTTTTGATATGCTCTGTAAGGATTTCAGAGTATGCCGGCCGGCTGAACGTGCATTTCTGTGGCGAGATTATTTTTTTCGTCAATAAATAACCATTTAGGGCTTTACTTGTATTTGCTGTGCTATAGTCCGGTCTTCCTCAGTTTCGCCTGCAACAACCAATATCGGCATTAATATTTCGAATGCAAAGATGGTTTTGAACAATTATAAAACTGCACCTGGAAATAATGTGAACAAAATAAGTATTCGTTTAAGGCCTTATGAAGCGATCGTTTACAAGTTATAAACCCACTTCAGATGTATGCTTTGGTTTTATACATTCAATCAATAACCGGAGGCATACAATCTAAATTATACGTGAAAGATATGCATTGAATATTGTGTGTGTGAATAGCGAATGAAATATTCAATAATCAATGTTCAATATTCAATGCTCATTGGCAGATGCTTACCACTTGAATATTGTGTATTGAGTGTTGAATATTGATTATTATTTAATTTAAAGATATTATGTAAGCAATATTGATTCACTACCGATGCTTATGATAATGCCTCGTTATTAGTATTAATTAAATTTATTTTGATGCCAGTTCAGATGTTTTTTCACCAGGCACAGATTTTAAATAATTATAAATAGCTTTTAATTCATTATCATTCATACGGCCAAAACTATTCCAAGGCATTTCACTTTGAGGAAGAAGTTTTCCTTTGCGGAAACGTTCGATGAATTGATGTTGTGTCCAGGTGTATATCCTTGCCGAAGGGTCATTGGTAAGATTAGGAGGTACCAGGCCGCCCTTCATCGGGCCGCCACCGGATAAAAACGGCGCCAAATAAGCACCGCTCAGATCGCGTTTGGTGTGGCAGCCCGCACATTCTCCTACACTTAAAACAAGGTATTTTCCATACGCTGCACTGGTATCGGCTTTAACAGATACCGGCACTTCACCAGTAGGTCCAACTGGTTTTACCATGTATGCTTTTACAGCATTTCCGATTAAATTAAGCTTATTTTCAGGCACCTTATTCTTTACAGGCGGCATGCTTCTCAAATAAGATATCACCGCGGTAAGGTCTTCATCGCTCATGTTATGAAAAGGCATAAAATCGTAAACTGCTTCACCATCGGCATGAACGCCATAACGTAACACTCTTGCAAGTTCACCATCTGTTCTGTTACCAATTCCTGTTTCTTTATCAGGTGTAATATTTCTTGAATAAAGAGTTCCGACAGGCAGATCAAAAGCAAAGCCGCCGCTGAGTGGCACTTCTTTACCTGCCTTAATCAATGAGTCTGCATTGGCAGTGTTATGACAGTCGATGCAATGAGCCAAGCCATACACAAAATGTTTTCCACGGGCAATAACTGCTGTGTCTTTTGAAGCGTGAATGTCAGGATAAGGTGCGTCATAGGTTAAATGCTGTCTTGATGCGGTTATTATGGTTACACAGGTAATCAACGAGAGAAGTATAATGCCTGTCCATTTCAATATTTTCTTTATCATATAATGCGAATCAGCGGTTTTGATATTTATTATGCCGTGAAGATAGAATGATGCAAAACCGGAAAGAATGACGGCTTGCACCAATTGATAAAAAGATGTTATGAATTGTTGATGTAAGATGTACGATGTATGTGTCTTATCCTGAAGGGTTCATGGTTCATGGGTGATAGTTCATAGTCGATCCGGGAACTATTGTATTGCTACAAGCCATGAACTACAAGCTATGAACTACAAGCCATGAACTATTCGCCATGAACTATTCGCCATGAACTATTCGCTTAAATCAGACACCAGAGATATAACACAACATGCTATTGTTTTCTGCATTTCATCAACGCCTTTATACAGTTCATGCATTAACAACTTGCTTTCACTTTTCAAACCGCCAAAATTTACAGTGTGATTAACAAAACCAAATCAATTCATTCAACTAAAAACTTTTTTATGATCTCTTTATTTACTTATGAAAAGACTAAAAACCTTAATCAGAAAAAACAAGTATTAAGCTTTGTGTTGCTGGCTGCATTGCTCATTACTTCTTTTAATTCCTATGCCCAAAATGTATTGGTGGGTTTAACTTCCAATGGAAGCATAGAAGGGAAAGGCAGCGCTTTTTCCATTTCAACCAATGGCAATAATTTTTCCGTTATTAAAGGATTCACCGATTGGGGCACTGCGCCTAACGGAAGCTTTTATAAAGATGATGACGGTAATTTCTACGGCATGACCAGTAAAGGCGGGTCAGAAAATGCCGGTACCATTTTTAAGATGAGCGCTTCGGGGCAGATGACCATGCTGAAACAATTTTTTTATACTAAAGATGGCGCTTATCCTGATGGCGAACTGGTAAAGGGCCCGGATGGTTATCTGTATGGAATGACGGTTGCAGGAGGCACGAACACTTATGGAACTATCTTTAAAATTTCCGTGACAGGAGATTTCAGTGTAATAAAACATTTCAATTTTTCAACCGATGGCGCACATCCGCACGGGCATTTAACCCTGGCGTCCGATGGCAATTTTTATGGGATAACGTACAGTGGCGGAAGCACGGGTGCAGGCACCATTTTTAAACTAACGCCCGATGGTAATTATTCAGTGATACATACAATGGCACTTGCAACAGAAGGCGGGAATAGTTATTCCAGCCTGACACAGGGCAAGGATGGCTATTTGTATGGAACGGCTTATTATGGCGGCCAGCACAATTATGGTACTGTTTTTAAAGTAAAAACAGATGGCAGCTTAACTGTAATAAAACATTTGAATACAGCCGATGGCACCTATCCTCAAAGTGATATCATCGAAGCAAAAGACGGAAACTTTTATGGCACCTGTTATGGCGGCGGCCAGAATGGTTATGGTGTTATTTTTAAGCTCACCAAGAATGGAGCTTATTCTATTGTTAAAAGCTTTGTGGCCAGCACAGATGGCGGATATCCGTATGGCGGGCTGATGCAAGATACCGATGAGAGTTTTTATGGCATTACCCGTACAGGTGGTTCAAAAGGAGGCGGTACGCTTTACAAGTTGACAAAAGCGGGTGTTTTCAGTGTTGTATATGCTTTGGATGATGTTACCGAGGGTAACCTAAGTTCATCTGTTCCGGTAAAAGGTAATGATGGCAGTTTGTATGCGCTGGCAAGCATGGGCGGCACTTTCAATTTCGGGACTATTTTTAAAGTCACCACCGGCGGCGCATTCACATTAATAAACACTTTTAATGGTACTGTTTTAGGCGCTACCCCTTTATCCTCTTTTATAAAGGGTAGCGACAGCGCTTATTATTGCACTACCTCTGCAGGCGGCGTTTATGGATATGGCAGTATAGTAAAGATTTGCGGCGGCAAGACAACTATGTTTTATTCCTTCAATAAAACTGCAGATGGAGGCTATCCAAAAGGTAATTTACTATTGGCGTCAGACGGTAATTTTTACGGCATGACTTCTGCAGGCGGCAATAATAATGCCGGCACTATTTTTAAGATCACACCTGCCGGAAAATTTTCAGTAGTTAAACATTTTAACGGCACTACAGAAGGCGGAAGCCCCGTTGGCGGATTGATACAAGCTATAGATGGATTATTATACGGAATGACACCCGGCGGCGGTTCTAATAATGCAGGTACTATTTTCAAAATGAATTTGTCCGGCACCAATTATTCAGTAATTAAAAACTTTGTATTTGCGAACGACGGCGGAGCGCCCAATGGCAATTTACTACAGGCGAACGACAGCAATTTTTATGGCATGACAAGCAACAGCGGCCGTTTATTCAAACTCACTCCGGCAGGTGTTTATAGCAATATGCACACATTTAACAGCAGCACCGACGGCTATAATCCGTTTGGAAGCCTTATACAGGGAATTGATGGAAGTTTATACGGCACCTGCAGCGATGGTGGCGCCAACAGTTCAGGCACTGTTTTCAGAATGGCTCTTTCAGGATCCTTTAAAGTATTGGTGGCATTCAATTCAAGTGTACAGGGCAGGATGCCAAAAGGAACTTTGTTACAAGGCGCCGATGGAACATTGTATGGCACTACAAGCATTGGCGGCACTTACAATACAGGCACTGTGTTTAGAGTATCTGCGGCGGGCAGTAACTATACTGTATTGCGCCACATGAATATTGCTACCGATGGCGGCAATGCATATGGAGGTTTGATCTTTGCGCCTGTAAATAATCTCATTGCTGATGCAAAAAGTGTTACTGTAAATGAAGATTCCAGCGTAAAGATAACTTTAACCGGAAGCGGTGGTTCTCCATTAACTTACTCTATCGTTAACAATCCCGCTCATGGAAAATTAAAGGTGAACGCCGGCAAGGTAACGTACAAGCCCAATAAGAATTATAACGGTGCTGATAACTTTAGTTATACCGTAAGTACAGGTTGTATTGCTTCCGATGCCGCTGTGGTGAACATAACGGTTAAGTCGGCGCCTGATGCACCGGTGCTTGCAACTATCGGAAATAAAACGGTAGTAAAAAATACGCAACTGAAATTTAAAGTGAAAGCAACAGATCCGGATGAAGGCCAGGTTCTTTCTTATTCATTGATCGGCGCTCCCTCCGGTACAAAGATTAACGCATCAACAGGTGTATTCACATGGACACCCACCGTTGCCGGCAACTTCACTTTTAAAGTTCGTGCTACAGATAATGATACACCGCCTTTATATGACGAGGAGCAAATTACCGTAACCGTAACGAATACATTAACCGCTTTGACTAGCGGAGATGATTTAAAGCTAACGCAGTTAACTTCAGCAAGGGTAAATATCTATCCGAACCCTGCTGTTGATGTGTTGCACGTAAATCTTTCATCACCCGTTAGCCGGTTAAATGTTAGTATTATTGATCAAAAAGGAACAGTGATCTCCGGGTATAATTTCAGCAACAGGAAAACTTTTGATGTAAACATTGCTGCATTAAGCCAGGGAATATACCTGTTGCAATTACAGGGAGATAGTATAAAAGAAACATTGAAGTTTATGAAGAATTAGGATATAGTTACTTTGGTTTATAGATATGGCCGCCTGCTGATGCAGGCGGTTTGTTTTTTAAATTATGATAACATAAGTTCCACAAGTCGCAATAGTCACGTATTATAAAAAAATCTTGTTTTGCGTCAGCTCTCCGATTCAAGCTGCATTATTTTTTCAAACAGCAACTCATACTCTTTATTGGCGGTATTAATTTTTTGCCGGACAGATTTATACCGCTCTTCCAACTCAAGAAATTTATTTTTATCGGCATAATATTCAGGGTTGGCAAGATCAGCTTCTATGTTTGTTTTTTGCTGGTTCAATTCATTCAAACTGCCTTCCAGCTTGCTGAATTGCTTTTGTAGTTTTTGTAATTCCTTTTGCTGTTCGCGGTTGGTATTGTTTAATGTTGAAGGTTTAACGTTTAACGTTAGGGGCTGCTGAGATTTTATCTCGGGTTTTGAACTTTCAACATTAGACTTTAAACCCGCCTTGCCGGCGGGCAGGCTTTCAACTTTAGCCTTTACCATTCTTTCCTTCCATTGAACATATTCTTCATAACCGCCTTTAAATTCTTTTATTTCATGATCAACAATTTCCCATATCTTATTAGCCGTTTTTGATATGAAATACCTGTCGTGGCTCACAAGGATATAACTGCCTTCATATTTATTCAACGCTTCGCTTAACAATTCAACACTATGAATATCGAGGTGGTTCGTGGGCTCATCCAGCAATAAAAAATTAGCTTTGCCGGCAATTACTTTAGCCAGGGCCACTCTTGCTTTTTCACCACCGCTTAATACACGGATTCGCTTTTCCACATCATCGCCGCTGAATAAAAAACAACCGAGCAAGGTGCGCAGTTCCAATTCTGTTTTACCGCTGCCGCAAAGCATCATTTCTTCCAGCACCGTATTGTTTAAGTTCAGCGCTTCCAACTGGTGCTGTGCGTAAAAACTTTCATCTACATTATGGCCCCAGGTTCTTTCGCCACTAAAAGATTCGGTGCCGGCAAGCATTCTTAAAATGGTTGATTTACCTTTTCCATTAGCGCCGATCAATGCGATCTTATCGCCACGGTCAATTTCTGCGCCTGTATTTTCAACAATAACATTATCACCAAATTTTTTGGTAGCATGTTTGAGTGATGCAAGAATTTTTCCGGGCTGTTTATCAACTCTGAAATTTATTTTCAGGTTTGGCCTCTCCAGCTCAACACTTTCAACACGTTCTAACTTGTCTAATTTTTTCATGAGGCTTTGCGCCATCGAAGCCTTACTGGCTTTGGCCCTGAACCGTTCGATCAGTCTTTCATTCTGGCGAATATAATCCTGCTGGTTTTCATATGCCCGCTGTTGCACTTCTATACGCTGGGCTTTTTCTGTTTCATAATACGCATAATTGCCGGAATAAATTTGCAACTGTTGCTGGTATAGCTCAACGATCTTCGTCACCATCCGGTTCAGGAAATATTTATCATGACTTACAATAACCACGCTGCCCTTGTAGTGTTGTAAATATTTTTCAAGCCATTCTATTGATGGAAGATCCAAATGGTTGGTGGGTTCATCGAGCAATAAAAGATCAGGTTGCTGCAATATCATCTTCGCCAGCAATACGCGCATGCGCCAGCCGCCGCTGAATTCCTTATAAGGCCTTTCCAGGCCTTCATTGGAAAAACCAAGCCCCTGCAACACTTCTTCCGTTCTGTGATGAATGTTATAACCGCCAAGCACTTCCAGTTCATGCAATTTATCTGAATACTGATGTAATAAAGCCTCCTCCCGGCCTCCTCCGGTGGAGGAGGAGTTTTCAAGCTCTTTACCTAATGCTTCAATTTCTTTTTCCAGTTGTTGAATCTTTTCGAATGCACCTAAGGCAACGTTTAAAATAGAGTCATTTGTATCGAAGCTCAACAGGTCCTGGTGCAGGTAACCGATAGAAGTACTGCGGCTGCGTTCAACAGTTCCTTCAGATGGCAGATATTCTCCAACCAATAATTTTAATAAAGTTGATTTACCCGTACCATTATAACCGATAAGGCCAATACGTTCACCCGGCTGAATATGCCAGGTAGCATCTTCCACAATTATTCTTGCACCAAACTCAAACGTTACATTATTAAAACCTGCGAGCATGAAATTTTTTTTTGCTGCGCAAAGCTAAGGCGATTAGGTTTTTAATGCTTCGATTTAACAATGCAGGAATTATTGCCGGATTTTTGAGGTTGTTTTCTGGTTTGAACAATGGATACGGATTATTTCATCAAGCAAAAAGCTGCCATATTAGTAAGGCGCCAACTATTAGTCCCAACACTTTTGCAAGCAACGCTTTTCTTTGTATAACATTTCTTAAATGAATACCCAAGGCAATTAGTAATTCCTGCTGTTTATTTTTCCGGGTTATGCTAATCATTCCATTTTGCCTGAAAAGATTCAACGATTCATTTGAGTTGATCACGGTCTGCCCGTTCGATAAATCCTGCCATTTCCAATCATGTGAAAACACGCCCCCGGATGTCCACCTGAATTGTTGATTGTTTACTAAGATCAGTATGGCAAAAGGATAAATTCTTAAATCTTTAATAGCAATAGTTCCGATAGTCTTTTGTGTGGCTTTATCAATAACTAAAACGATTGGATTGAAAAAACCCTTTGACACAAAAATAAATTTGTGTCCGTTCATTGAAGTTTCAATTGTGGATCCGAGCCATTCTTTTTTAAACAATTTTCCAACCTGTTTTTCATCACTGAAAATGGAATAGCTGTCTTTAATAAAAGAAGTTTGATACGTCAGAGATTGCCGCATAAATTTTAAAGTTTTTAAATGTAACTACTGCGTACAAGGTTGAAGCATTAATGGCAGGCAACAACACAGGTCATTCTGGGTACTATGTTTAATTTAAGATTGCCGTGAAAGATAATTACAAATATTAAATAACATTGTTGTCCGACTAAAATTTTAATTCTTGGGCTAAAGCCCTTGATGGGCTTGGTTTTCACTATCCCCGGGCTTAAGCCTGGGGTTATATAGCGGAATCCTTATCCAACGGGCTTTAGCCCCAAGTTAACCGGACAATACTGATTAAATAACACAATAGCGGTGGAAATAAAAACTGACAAGTATTTCCAAATCTCCCGATTTTTACTCCTGCATATACAATAGGTTCTCCATATTTGAAATCAAAGTCGAAACTAAGAACACTGGCGCAATAAGAAATTGCTTTTGAATATCATCAGTGACGATAACAGGAACGGCAGTGTGAATTAATTTAGATAGCATTCTTCTATATTTCATTAGAAATAAATCCTTAAGGCATTAAAAAGCGGCTGGCGTATTGTGTCTGTCAGCATAACACAAAACAATGTTGTGTAAAGCCTTTTATAATCTGACAAAGGTCAAAATCGCACCGGCAAATTCAAGAGGCGCTTCCTGAGGCAGATTATGCCCTATTCCTTTAACAACTCTTCTTTCATAACCGCCTTTAAAATAACCGGCATCTTTACCCGTTCCCGACAACGGCTCAACACCGTCGGCTTCTGCATCTAATATTACAGCACGCACTTTTATAGCCGGCTGCTTTTGCAGCAATTGCTCTATCGTTTCAAATTTAGGGTCGCCATTCGCCAATTGATTCCGATGCCTGTATGAATGCACTACCACTTCCACAAAATCGGGATTGTTGAATGAAACTGCCGTTGCTTTAAAAGTGTCGTCATCAAATTTCCAGGTTGGAGACCAGTTGCGCCATAAAAGCCGGCATAGTTCTTTCCGGTATTTTGTTAATCCCATGCGTCCACGTTCACTATGAAAATAGAATTGATACCAATTCAGCATTTCAATTTCCGGAGCAACAGGTTCTGAATATTCTGCTATGTTTTGGATGTTATAACCCGCCATTGAAACAAGGCCAATAATGCGTTCGGGAAATAGTGCAGCAACAATGCAACAAGCCCGTCCACCCCAATCATACCCGCCTACAATTGCTTGTTGTATAGAGAGGGCATCCATTAATGCAATTAAATCACTGCCCAATGCAGCTTGCTGTCCCGAACGGATGGTATCAGGAGACAGAAATTTTGTCGGCCCGAACCCACGCAAATATGGAACGATAACCCGGCAGTTTTCAGTCAACAGATGTTTTGTTACTTCATCATAAGCTCTCACATCGTAGGGAAATCCATGCAGCAGTAAAATAGCCGTTCCATCAACATTTCCACTTTCTTCATAGGCAATGCAAAGATCTCCCGCATTAATGTTTTTCAATGTCCCCATATCAACTTATTTATTTCCGGAATGTCAGTCCAGGATTGCATACAACACTCAAATAAACACCACCAATTTACGCAAATCCATTACGCGCTTGCTGTATTTACGCATACCTTTTTGATAGTAAGGAACACCTTCTACGATAGAGTAAATCTTCTGTTACAACAAGCGCAAATTTGCAGCACGGGCAAATCATTCAAAAAAATCATACATTTATACGCTTGATCGCACATAAAATTCTTCATTGCAAAATCATATAAATATGAAAAAGAACGCTCTTACAACGAAAATTTCCCTGCTTGCAATTGTTTTTTGCACCGCTTCGCTTACTTCATTTGGCCAGGATAAAAAACCTATAACCATTAGTGGTGAAGTGTTGGATATGGCTTGCTATTCTGCCTCCGGCGCCAGTGGTGAAGGGCATAAATCCTGCGCTGCAGCCTGTATCAAAGGCGGCTCACCAATGGGTGTTCTTACAAGCGATGGCACAGTGTATCTTCTTGTTGAAAATCACGATAAGAAAGACGCTTATGCAGAAGCACAAAAACATGCCGGCGAACAAATAACCGCAACAGGTACTTTTTCTGACAGGGGCGGACTTAATGCGCTGGTCGTTGATGAAGTGAAACCGAAAAGCTAGGTAACAACAAATCCATATTGCCGATTTAGAGATTTTTCGATTTCGTGATTGAGTTTTGTGATACTATCATAGATCAAATCCCCGAATCCCAAAATCTCAAATGCTGCATACAAAAAATCACCTGTTATTTAATGGAGATTGTGATCGCAAAAGTTGCCTGATGCTAACAAGATGCCCGAATAAAACACGGGTACAATAAATGCAGGCAGCCAGTTGAACGGAAATACAGGACGGCCATATTGGGTTGATCAAATACGAACTCCCTGAAAAAAAATGGCGCTGATAAAACGGCGTTTATTACAATGTTTGTCAGTAAGGTGAGCCAGATAAAATTCCAGGCTAAAATAATTTTAGGCCTTAATATATTTTTTGTGAATCCAAAATAAGCAACAAAGGGTGCAGTGGGGTTTAGTAGAACTACCACAAAGCTTTAAACATTTGCAAAGCAGTTTATTTGCCACGGACCACATGGAAACACGGAAGAATTTGTTGCGACATTATTATGTTGACTTACCACTAATGCATATTATTAACGACGAAAGAATTTATGCTTACAGGGCATTGCGCTAATGGACCATTTTGCTATTCTTTAAAAACCGGCAATAAGCAGCAACACGGTCAGGCAATCCAAATTTTCAGACGATAGCCACCCGACATAAAAACCTGCTTAGTTAAAGTTTGTTGCGTGGTGTTTGCACAAACTGAAACAGGTTTATGTATTGATTACAATGCCAGAGACCCGGTCCAAAATTCGAATGGCCTTCCCCTTCTTTCATTCTCTTTAAAAAAACCGGCAAGAGCCAATGTTTTATAACTGACAAAGTCTTTACCCACCAGGCTTTGTAAATGAACAGTGCGCCAGGTGCCTGTGTTTATATAAATTTTGCTCCGTATCGCTTCATCTTTTTTATAAACAGACAGCGGTACAATTTCAGCATAATGGGTGTGCCCCATTACAAAAAAATCTTTATCCTGGTTGCGGGCCATGCTAATAGCAAATTTCCGGTAAGATTGCAGCTTGTCTTTGCTAAAGGGAGTATGGTTAATAAGGTTTCCCAATACGCTGATATGCAGGTTCCATACGAAAATCAATCTAACCAATAGCATGTTGATCCTGAGCAATTCTTTTTTTGAGACAAGCTCGTTATTGGTGAATTCCGTTATCAATTCCTTAAGCGTTAAGTTAATCGCCTTATTAATAACATCCCCAGGCAGATTCGTCTCTTTAATCACCTGCGCAATCCATGCCGCGGCAAGCGCATAGGGGCGCAGGTTATCTATTTCACGTAATTTTTTTACGAACTTTTCTATTTCTTCCGGGGCGCCGGCACTATACTTATACAGATATTCTCCAATCCTGCCGGGTATTTTATTCAGCAGTTTAATAACAACCACATCTCCCACCGAAGAAGCATCGCGGTTGGGCGTTTGAAAATTTGTTGGATCATACATATCTCCATGCTCTGCAAAAACATTGTGTGCATCCTGAACCGCCTTCACGGCATCACAATCGTCACGATGATACGGGAAAGGAGCATCGTACGCATTCGCTAATCCTAACGCATCGATCACCTGTTTACGAATATTTATCATACGAGGATCGGCTATATTGAAAAACCAGTCATGGTTACCGATCATGTAGTAAATGTTAACCTTTACAGGAATGCTTTCCCCGGCTTCATATGTAATTTTTTCGCGGGCCTGTTTTTCATCGCCCGCAAGTTTCATTGAGCCCGGGATTTTTAAATCACCCTCCCTGGAAAGTCCCCTTAAAATAGCAAAAGATGTTGCATTAAATTTTAATATGCCTGTTACAATATTTTCCACAACAGAAAAAAATTCATCCTCCCGGGGTTTAGTCCACGGCATTATTTTCTCCAGCGCTGTATTCCATTTTTCTGAACGTATCATATCAAGAATATCTCCCAAAAGAATGATTGATATTTCTTCAACAGGCTGATAACTTATTATGCCATTCTCATCACAGCGCCATGATGCATCATAGGCCATATCGCTTAACCTGTTTCTAAACAACCGGAAGGCTGAATCACTAATGATTTCACCCGAAGTTCCATCGGTTAAATGCAGGTCGCTGATGATCACGAGCATCTGATAAAATTTATAGTGGATAATGCAGCTATGGCTTAAAATTCAATTACATATAAAAATAAAACTTTTCATGACTATGGTAAAATGTTAAATTGCATAATCGCTGATGTTACAAAAACTGCTGTAAAACCGATAAATAGTTGCACCGTACCTTTAAGATAGTTAACAAGGTTTGAAGACCGAAAGCAAAAATTGAATTACCAACAGAAACTTTAGTTGTATGACCGAGCATGGGGCCTTATCAATACTTGCCAATATTATCCCCGGCAAACAGGAATATCTTACCAATTTATTAAAGGAGGTTGATGACAACAGGGAAGATACTGACGGCATTATACCTTTTCCAAAATTAACCAGTGTGCATTTTGCCCGTTTTGTTATTTTAAATGAAGCTGTTGACACAAAAGGCAGCACTATACCCTCCAGGCTGGCTTTTACCACCAATTTCGACCTTCCTTTAAATAACCACTGGCAAGAGTTAATCACGTATGCAGGCGCCGGATTGTGGAAAGTGTTTTCCTGCTGTGTTGATTTTCGTAGCGGAGATTATGACCCGGTTAAGCTGCGGCAATATTTAGAACAACATTCCATAAAAGCCAAAACTTTTTATGTTGGCGTTGGTTATCGTTCGGTTCAACAGGTTCGAAACGAGAAGAAATTGCGGGAAGACATCGAAAATTTTGCAGATGCAAACCAGTCTTCTTTTAAAGGGAAAAGCAACCTGGAAATACGTGAACGCATTATTGAACACGTACGGTCTTCGCCGGACTTTGAATGGGCATCCACGCCCGAGCCTGGCCCAGGCTTTGCATGGAAACTAAAACATTATGGAGCTTTAATTTTGGCCATCTGCATTGGCGTTCCGATAGTACTTGTTTTATTGCCGCTTATTATAATATGGGTGCTTATTATTTTCATAGACGAAGTAAAAACCAATCCGGCTGAAAACAAAATTGACAAGCAGCACCTGCGGGAATTAATGGAACACGAAACAGGAATGGTACAGGCCCAGTTTTCTGCAGTCGGCAACATGAAACCGGGCTGGTTTCGGTTACAAACCACTAACATTCTTTTGATGCTTACCAATTTCCTCGCACCTTATATTTTCAGCAAAGGAAAATTATCGGGTATCCCGACTGTTCATTTTGCCCGTTGGTTGATCATAAACAAAGGAAAACAAATGTTGTTTTTAAGTAATTATGACGGCAACTCAGAAACCTATCTGCGTGATTTTATAAATATAGCCGGCAGGCAATTAACACTTTTATTTTCTCACACAATTGGGTATCCGAAAACCTGGTTTATGGTATTCGGGGGGGCAAAAGACGCAAAAAAATTTATGGAGTGGGCACGGCATAATCAAACCGTAACAAACGTATGGTATAGTGCTAATAAAAATCTCACCGTGAATAATGTTTTCAACAATTCAAAAGTCCGTGATGGGTTGTATGGTACCTTAACAGAAGAAGAAGCGACTAAATGGTTAAGTCTTATTTGAAAATGAATCTATATGCAACAATTGGAAATAAACGATATACAGGGACTGTTAATCAGGGGTTACGGCGAATTGCCGGCTTGTAATTTTATATTGTTGTCTATCCGGAATAAAGTGGCTGCCCGGCAATGGATAAAAGAAATTCTTCCTGAAATAACGCCGGGCAGTAAAAAGCCGCAAAGCATAGCGTTACATATTGCTTTCACTTATGCCGGGCTTCACGCCATCGGGCTTTCACAAGAAACGCTGGATTCTTTTTCCATAGAATTGGAAGATGGAATGCTTACACCCCACAAGCAGCTTTTTTTAGGTGATTTTGGCAACAGCAGCCCCGCTAACTGGCAGTGGGGAGGCCCTAATCAAACGCCGCCGCATCTGATGTTAATGGTATATGCCATTGATGAAACGGCTTTAAACGACTGGTATCTTAAACATGAACCTCGTTTCATAAATAATGGATTGAGCTTGATCAAACGCCTTGATACCGGTGTCATATCTGACCGTAAAGAACATTTTGGATTCCATGATGGAATTGCCCAACCGATCATAGAAGGGTTAAGCAAGAAAGCTGAACCCGGGAACACTGTGCCGCCGGGCGAATTTATACTGGGATATAAAAACAACTATGACCAGTACCCCAATACACCCCAGGTACCGGACGATGCCTTCAGTAATGATTTACCGATGGCAGAAAGCCCCGGGCTGCGTGATCTTGGTAAAAATGGAAGTTATCTTGTTTTCAGGCAAATGGAACAGGATGTAGGCGGCTTCTGGAATTATGTAAGAAAAGTTACCAGTGAGAACGGCATTGACAATACTGAGGAAATGATAAAGCTGGCATCGAAATTTGTGGGGAGATGGCCCAGCGGCGCTCCTATAACTGCGTGCCCGGATAAGGATGACACAGGCTTGGGAAATATGGATAATTTTGGCTACCGCTCTTTTGATGCTGACGGGCAACGTTGCCCGATAGGTTCACACATCCGCCGTACGAATCCAAGAGATTCTATGGATATGGACATAAAGGCCTCTGTTGAGATAAGCAATAAACATCGTATTCTGAGGCGTGGCCGTTCCTATGGCAAACCGGTTTGTGAAAGCCTTGACCCGGCAGCTATTCTAAATTCAAAAAATTTTGAAGGGGAGAGAGGGCTGCATTTTATTTGTTTTAATTCGGATATCAGCAGGCAGTTTGAATTCATCCAGAATGCATGGGTTAACAACCCTAAACTGTCCAGGCTATACAATGAAAGGGATCCGATAATTGGCAATAACCTGCATCCACAGGATGAACATAGGCAGGGCATATTTAGCATACCTATGAAGGGGCTTAGAAAAAGGTATTGTGATGTTCCCGAATTTGTCACGATAAAAGGGGGCGCGTATTTTTTCATGCCTGGAATTAAGTCGCTAACATATCTTTCATCCATATAAAAATAAAAATGTATGAGCTTGTCTGATTCTTTTAAGGGTTGGATTGCCAGCACACCCGTCCTGCGTGCAGGCTTTGGCGTTTTGAGATCGGTTTTGCCGGTAGCTAAATTTGGCAAAACAGTCGTTGTGACCCGTTATAAAGATGTAATGGAAGTGCTGGTACGGGAATCTGACTTTACGGTGCATGAAATAGATGGCTATAAAATGGAAAGAATGGGCAACCCGTTTGTGTTGGGAATGGATGCATCGCCGGAAACAACACGCGACCGCCAAATGCTTCACCAGGTAATAACGGGTAAAGATCTGCTCCTCGTAAGAGATCTTATTACAAAAATTGCAGCAGAGCTTATTGCTCAGGCCAGGCCCAAAAAAAAGATAGACGTGGTGGATGAATATGCCAGGTTAGCGTCTGTACGTTTTGTTGCTCAATATTTCGGTGTGCCGGCAGACGAACAAAAAATGATGTGGTGGCAGCGTTCCATATTCAATGAAGCATTTGCTAATTTAAGCGATAATAAAGCTATTCGCGAACGAGGCATGGCAGCCGCTAAAGAAATTGCGGATTATCTTGCCACACTTATCACAGAACGCAAAAAGCAGCAGGAACCACTCCCTGATAACGTATTGAACCGCTTAATCAAAAAACAAAAAGACAACGATTGGCTTGATGATAATGCTGTGCGCAGAAATATCCTTTGCATACTTGGCGTTGTTGAAAATACCAGCAAAGTGGTTACTCATGTAATAGATCAATTGTTAAGACATCCCGAAAGAATGGAAAAGGTAAGGCAGGCGGTGTTTAATAATGACATACAGACCGTTCACGACTATTCATTTGAAGCCTTGCGTTTCAATCCTCATAATCCTGTTATTCTTCGTTATTGTAAAAATGGCTCCGTAATAGGCCAGGGAACCCGCCGTGAACGGAAGATACCTGCAGGTTCTACTGTTTATGCTGCTACCCTGTCAGCCATGTTCGATCCTGAGGTGGTAATTAATCCAAAAACTTTTGATCCGGACAGGAAAGTCGAATATATGCACTTCGGATATGGGCCGCATCTTTGTACAGGCCGTTATATAAGCGAGGTGACGGTTCCTGAACTGGTGGCAGGATTATTAAGATTGCCTGGTTTAAGGCGGGCTGAAGGCAGTGCCGGTCGTATTGTATATGAAAACCTCGTTTTTCCAAAAAGCCTGACCTTGAATTTCGATTGAGATTTTTTATTCACTATAAAAACCCCGCAAAAAATTTCGCGGGGCAGATGTATAAAACCACTCATACAGCTCACGCAGCCATTGCTTCTTCCAGTCCTTCCTGTACTGTTGCGAAACGCGCTTCACCGAGTTCTTCCGCCGCTATCTTCATTAAATTATCAAATGCAATTCCTGCTGATGATTGCCTCACCGTTTTCAGCCACTCAATCGCATCTGCGGTACTAATGACACGCATTATCCATCTTGATGCAGATTGTAATTCTGCTGTTGTAATTGTTGCCATCAATTGCTGTTGTATTGCTTTTATCTGTGCATCGGTATACAACCTCCACAATGCATGGTTCAAAAGCAATTCCTCCTTTGCTATGTGCTGAAGATTGAACGTAAGGAATTCTGTAAAAGATTTTGTGATAGCAGACCCGCAAATAGTTCTTTCTTCATGCAGAAAACTGTTTTCGTAAATGATAAGCAGATTTCTTAACCGCCCGGCCAAACGGTAGTCTTCCTGGTGCTCGCTTTCAAAAGAGAACGCAATTTCCGGCTCGTATGCTTCCACCGCCGGAAGAATAAAGTTGTCTTCATGATGTGCATGATGCTCAAATGCAAAAAGCACTTCATTCACTTTTGCCAAAGCCGGTGCTGCTGCTGAAATATCTGCAAAATCTGTCTGCTGTAATGTTGTGGCTGCATCGTACAACATGGCACGAAGGCCTTTGTGAATAAGATAAAACACGTTGTAGCGATTCATGGATTTTAGTTTTTTAACTGTAATTAATTTTTATCGTGTCGTTTGTACATCAATATTATTTCAATCAAAAAAACAAGTCAAGCGTTAAGTGCAGCAATTGTTGTTTTCGCTGTACGGATTGACAAAAACAGGTTGTGATGTGCATTGCAGATTGGCAATTGCGGATAGTTCATTAACCTTTCAACTGATCAACCAATCAAGCAATCAACTTCCCTAATTCCGGATTATTCATTATTGATTATTGATTATTCATTATTCATTTTCTGTAACGACAAACTTTATTCACGTGGTAACCAACCTTAAACTTTAAACAAACAGTGAACGCGTGAACTTGTGAACATGTAAACTTTCAAGCTCATCACGACAATTGTCAATTCATGCTTCTTTATCCTCAATTCATACAACTATATTGTGTATTGTATTAATATCGCGGCGCCTTAAATTATATTTGATTACTGATGTTTTACACACGCATTTGTTTGTTTATTTTACTACTGCTGCCCTGTACATTGGTTTTTTCGCAACAGGAAAGACAGTATGCCTTTACACATTTCAGCACAACCAATGGACTTGTTTCCAATTCAGTTTTTAATATAGTGCAGGATAAGCAGGGATATATCTGGCTTGCTACGGTAGACGGGTTGCAGCGGTATGACGGTAACAGGTTCCTCACTTTCAGGCATTCAAGCGCCGACCCGCATTCCATACCTGCTGATTTTATACCGCAGCTTACCAAAGATGAGCATGATAACCTGTGGTTAGCCACAGGAGGGAAAATTGGTTTTTTTGATACAAAAAAATTCAGCTTTACAGCAGTTCCTATCGAGGGTGAGGATATATCTTATCCTTATAATATACGATTTTACGGGAACGCTTCCAACGGCTATATGGCTTTATATGCAGAAGGCAAGGGATTTTTTATCTATGATCCCGATGCAAAAATGTTTAAACATAAAATTTCATTCAGGTTTCCTGAGAAACAACGCCTGTATGAAATTGAAAGTGTTGATAACGGCCGCAAATACTGGATCGCTGCTTACGGCGGGGTGCTGGTATACGATGATGAAACAGGAAATCTTAATTATCGTGGCCATAACCCTGATTCTAACATCTTTATTAACCATTTGAAAAATGACACTTCTATAAACAGTTTTTATGGTTCGAAAAATGACACACTATGGTATAGCAGTTGGCCTTTGGTGGCATATGCACCGTTTATACATACGTTGAATTTAAAAACCGGGGAAAAGAAAACTTACAGCATAAGCAAGCTATTCAACTATGGTTACGTTGAACTCGGCGGTGCATTATTCCAGGCTAATGGTCGTAAATGGTTTTATGGCAGAAGTTTTATAGCGGAATATACTGGAAATGAGAACGAGCCTTTTCAGCTTATTCCCAATCAATATACCAGCGAACAAAGCATCACTTTTGACCGCGCATATCAAATGATAGAAGACAGGCAACATAATATATGGGTTGCCACCGATAACGGCGTTTTTGTTTTTAATCCTGATATGCAGGTGTTTAATAACTATCACCTGAGACGGGGCCCCGGCAAGGAAATAATTGCTGCAGGTGTAACCAATGCCTGCGAATTAAAAAACGGCAACGTTTTTATCACCAGCTGGGGCTCAGGCCTGTTTTATTATGATAATAAATTCAATGTACTGACATTGCCGCCGGAACTAAAGGAGCTTACAAGACCCTACATGATATGGTGTGTGCATGAACACAGCAAAACGGGTTTGGCCTGGATGGGGATGCAGGGCGGAGGCATGGCGGTGTATGACCCTGCAAAAAAGAAACTGGATATAATGAATGATACCGTATTCAGGAGGAGCACAATAAGACAGGTAACAGAAGATGCATTTGGAAACTTATGGTTCGGAATGCAAAGCGGAAGGGTTGTGAAATGGAACATGAAAACTGCAAATGGCGATATTCATAAAGGTTACGAAGTGATAAGGGCAAAAGGTTCTTATTATATCCAAAAAATGTACACCGGCAGAGACGGAGCAATTTGGGTGTGTTCGCTTGGTGACGGGTTGTTTAAATACGACCCGGCAACCAATAAATTGTTGGCGCATTACACTAAAAATAATGTGACCAATGAAGGATTATCGGATAATAGTGTTAATGATGTATATTTTTATAATGATAGTTTACTGCTGATCGCCGACGGAGCGCTGGATATACTTAACCTTAAAACAAACACTATTACACATATCAACACGGAAAACGGACTACCGTCAAACACTGTATTGAGCGTTGAAGCTGACAAAGAAGGTATTTTATGGCTGGGCATGGCCAACCAGCTTTGCAGGTTTGATCTTCAGAAAAAAATACTCTCCACTTTCGACAGGAGAGATGGCATCAGCTATGACCTTTTTAATCCGGCAGCTGATTATAAGATGAGAGATGGGAGGCTGATGTACCTTACCGATAAAAATTTTATTGCATTCAGGCCATCATCTGTAATAGCCACTGCAGGCCCGGGTAACGTTGTGATCACCAATTTCAGCCTGGGCAATACAGTTTTGTTGGTCGATTCATTAGCCAGGTTCCAAACCATAGATCTGAAATATGACAATACTTCTATTTCTATAGAATTCAGCGCATTGAACTATACGCCGCAAAACAAGCTGCATTATTATTATATGCTTGAAGGAATTGATAAAAGCTGGAAGGCCGCAACGAACCTTAATGAAGCCGTTTATAATTATCTGCCCGCCGGGGATTATACATTCAAAGTAAAGGCAGAAAATACAGAAGGACAGCAAAGCGCTGTTACCACATTACAACTGCGCGTTTCGCCTCCGTTTTGGAAAACATGGTGGTTTTTTGGCTTTTTCATACTGCTTGCATTGGCGGCTTTTTACTGGGTTGACCGCGAAAGAATAAATAAGATACAGGCGCTCCAAAAAGTGAGAACACAAATAGCCAGGAACCTTCACAAGGATATTAATACAACTTTAAATCATATCAACCTGCTGAGTGAAATGGCAAAGATCAAAGCAGACAGTGATATTGAAAGATCAAAAGATTATATAGAACAGATAAGCGACAAAAGCCGCACCATGATTGATTCAATGGATGATATTTTATGGACCTTAAACCCGGAGAACGACAGCATGGAAAAAACTATCCTGCGCATGAAGGAATATGCTGAAGCAATGCAAAACACTTATCCAACGGGCGTAATAATGGAAGTAGATGAAAAAATAAAACAGTTAAAGCTTGATATGAAAGTGCGCCACGAGATATTTTTTATCTTCAAAAAAACGTTGCATAATATTGCCATGCATGCAAACAATTCGGAAAGTGTGATCAACGTGGATCATGCCGGCAAACAATTATTGATGAAAATTCAAAATAATGAAGTAAAACTTTCCGGCACTGACGCAGAACAAGCCATAAAAGAAATTGCACAGCGCGCTGAACTGATAAACGCCGAACTCGATATTCAAAATGACAGCAAAGGCATCTCTCTTATTTTAGCGGTAGTTGTATAAAAGTAGTTTATAACAAATTGGATTTAAGTTTGACAAAATCTTATAAAGTGTCAATAAGTTTTTTAAGAAAAGATAGCTTTTTTAAACTTGTTCTATTTATTGTATATATGGCAATATTAATCGCTTTATTTCCAATAATACAATATGAGATTTATTACAGAACGGATACGTTAAAAGAAATCGACCCTTTTTGGATTAAATTTCGAGTTTATTTAAGTGGGCCATTATGTTTAATATTAGGTGTATGTTTACTTGCTTTATCACCAAGTAAAATTCATAAAATTTCCGGTATCATTAGTGTTGCGCTAGGAATTTGGATAATAATTAGAATTATTTATGTGTTTATATATGAATTCTAATGTGAAAGATATTTTTCTCCAATAATTTGGGTATCCGGAGAAAGTTATTTGAGCAGACTTGAGGCAAGGTATTGCGCGTCAGATATTTGGTGTCATTGCAAAATAACCATAACTCGTGCGGCTTTTGTTTATCACTAATTTTAATTGCCTGCATGCGGTAAATGTTAGCGGGGACGCCAACAACAGCGGGAAATTGCTGATGAAAATTCAAAATAATGAAGTAAAACTTTCCGGCACTGATGCAGAACAAGCCATCAAAGAAATTGCACAGCGCGCTGAACTGATAAACGCCGAACTCGATATTCAAAATGACAGCAAAGGCATCTCTCTTATTTTATCTGTAGTTGTATAACATCTTACAGCCGGCATTGTATATCATGTTCACTTTTTAATAATTGCAGATTGGCGATTGCAGATTGCAGATTTACCGCCACAACACCAAATTTCTTTTTGCTTTTCAACGATTCAACTTATCAACCAATCAACTACATCAAACATCGTCATCTCACCTCATTTTCCCATCCACTTCTTAAAGTCTGAAACTTTTTCACGGCTTACAATGGATTCCTTATCTAAAGCCGGCTTCAGGTGCAATAACAACCGGTTGCCAAAATAATCATGTATCTGGCTGATGCTTTTTACGGAAACATAAAATGCACGGTTGATACGGAAATACTTTTGCGGATCGAGCATGTCTTCCAGTTCATCCATGGTATAATCAACAACGAACTTCCTGTTATCATCTGTTTTAAAAAAATTCAACCGGCCATCGCTAAAAAAATAAGCTATCTCATCGAGTTCAACGGAAACCAGTTTTTGCCCGTGCTTTACTAAAAATCTTTTCCTGTATTCTTTAGGTTGCAATCTTTGCTGCAGTTCTTTTACAAGCGAATCCATGTTAAATGAGCCGTTGCCATCGCCGGAAGCATACATTTGTTTCATCTTTTTATATTTTTCCAACGCTGCTTCGAGGTCTTCTTTTTGTATGGGTTTCAGTAAATAATCAATGCTGTTCACCTTAAATGCCTTTAATGCATATTCATCATACGATGTGGTAAATACAACTGCGCTTTTAACCTGTATGCGGCTGAAAATTTCAAAACTCTGCCCGTCTGATAGTTCGATATCCATCAATATAAGATCCGGCCACGGGTTTGATTCCAGCCAGTCAACCGTTGCAGTAATACTGTCAGTAACGCCAACAACATCTGCTGAAGCATCCACTTCATGCAACGTTTTTCTTATTTTTTTTACGGCAAGATCTTCGTCTTCTACAATTAATATTTTCATCGTGTTTTGTTTTAAATTTTTAATTCAAATTCAATTCAGCAATTTTTTTGAACATACGAAAGCTGCATTTCACCGGTATTATTCCATATCAGGGGAAGCACGACGGTGAAATTTTTAGTATCCTGTAATACTTCATAGCCGTTTTGTTTAAGCAATTCATATTTTGATCTTATATTGTTTAAACCAATCTTGTTTGATGGCAATTTTACTTTTTTAAGCTGAAGATTATTGTTCACGGCAAGCTTATTACCCTCCATGCTGAAGATATCAATTATCAATGGCTGGTATTTGGAAACAATATTGTGCTTTACTGCATTTTCAACCAGTAACTGCAGGGTGAGCGAAGGCAGTAAATATTTATGATATTTCTTATCAACCTCTACCTGCAACCGGATGGCATCACTATGCCTCATTTCCAAAAGCCTGTAATAGGATTGAATAAAATTCAGCTCATCCCGGAGTGTTGATAAACTATCTTCATTGCTGCGCAAAAGATAACGATATACCTTACTCAATTCAATCAAAAAGATCTCTGCCTGGTCTTTATCTTCACTGATCAATGATGATAGAGTATTAAAACAATTAAACAGGAAATGCGGATTCACCTGGTTCTTGAGTGTATCAAATTCCTGTTGTATGCTTAGTTGCTGTACTTCCTCTTTTTCAATAATGCTTTCTTTATATTTTTTATAAATGAATTCAGATTCCCATAAAGTATCGCTTAGCAATACCATTCCGATAACCACCCAGATCGACAAATTCAATTGAAGGATATCTTTTTTAAAGCCAAACAAGGTCGCGGCATCAAATACATTAAAAACAATGCTGAAAATAATAATGGTTACAACAATGTGAGAAAGGGCAATGAGGATCACTCTTTTCACTGTTTGCTGCAGGTCAGGCATTAGTTGCTGAAATTGATGCATGATAAAAATATTCACGAAAAAAGTAATGGTACCTATAATAGAATTAATGAAAAAAACCACCAGCAAAACATTCGGCCTGTGCCATATGCTTTCGCCAAACATCAGGTACAGCGTAATAATGTTTATGAGCGGCATCAATACCAGGAAACTGATCCATTCCGTTTTTGTTGGCTTGAATACGTTCATAAACTTAATGTTGCCGCGCTGTTAATTAATGGAAGTTTTATAACACGTTCATCTTCCTTATCGGTAATTGCCACTTGACCGTGATTCAATAACCGGTACCTGCTTACCAGGTTATCAAGCCCGGCTTCATAATCAAAAGCATCCGTAACGGCTTTACGCTGTACATTATTTCTAACAATGATGTCACCGTTATCATCCGATTGAATACTGATCTTAAGCGGTGATGTTTTTTGTGTTGTGTTCTGGCTGAATGCGTTCTCCAGGATCACCTGCAAACTCAATGGCGGCAATAAGGAATGTTTATCTTTTTCGCGTATGCTTAACTGTAATTCGATCCCTTCACCATATCTTGCTTTGAGTAATGAATAATAAGACTGAATGAAATGCAATTCTTTATCCAATGGTACCAGCAGGTCTTCATCATTGCGTAACATATAACGGTAAACCTTGCTCATTTCATCCAAAAATTTTTCGGCGTCTGTTGTTGATTCGCTGATCAAACTGGATAAGGAATTAAGACAGTTAAATAAAAAATGCGGGTTCACCTGGCTTTTCAAACCAAGCAGCCGGCTTTGTTTCACTGTCTTTTTAAGCGCCTCTGTTTCCTCCAGGTTTGCTCTCCAGCGTTCAAACCTTGACACGCCTTCATGCAAAAAAGTAAGAAACACATTCAGCACACCCATACAGATATAAGCCAATACAAAGCCGCTTTGATTGAAGCTGTAATTATAAAAACGGATGAACGCATATCCTGAAAACAAAAAATATAAAAACAGTCCCGATATGATCAGGAATATCCCGATCATCAGCGCCAGCCGTTTTCTCACTTCGCTGTCATGCGGAAACCTGCTCTTAAGTATTACGGCAACGCCCCCGCAAATGGTAAAATCAACGCAGGCAGCGGCTGTTGTTAAGATAGTTGCCCCGATAAACAAACCCCAGTTACTGAAATACTGCCTCCCGAAAATAAGGATATTCAATACCAGGCTGAACGGCACCATCGTCCACAGCATGATAAAATAATCCTTTGATGTATATCTCGGAAACGTGAATTTCATTCTTACAAATTACCGCCTTTTATTGCACGCAAACCGCCCATAATAAACAGGTTGGGTGGTAAATGGAATGAATTGTGAATTTTGTTGAATGAATTGTAGAAATCTTTTGCTGAAACTTTGGCCGCGAACCGTTCGTCCGAATAATATGTTGTGTCGTTAACCCGCTTTCTCACCAACGAATTGGTCGCCCTGGTATTTGAATAAAACATTAAAAGTGGTAAGACTTCCATAGATGCGTGTGATGTATTGCTGCAGATCGATCTTATCTTCATCCGTAAGCAGTTTATGGGCATTGATGCGCTGCTCCATTACCCGCAGCCGGTCGCGCAGCATAATTATTTTATGAAAAAAAGTTTCAACAGGCACTTCTTTTTCTTTAAGGGAAGCGTCGCCGGGCTTCAGGATCATTAACCCATTTTTCCACTTATCCCCCAATGGAACAATTTCAGTAACGTCGCTCCACTCTCTCAATATTTTTATCAATGCATCTTCCGCTTCGCTAAAGCTTACATTGTATTCAGGTTCTATCCTTTCTAACACTTCAACCTGGAAATCTTTTGACACAGGCTTTATGCCTTCATCAATAAAACAGACATCATATATTTTTTTATGCAACCGAATTACGACGCCCGTGCCGTATTTGGGATGTTTAATTCTTGAACCAATACCTAATAGTTCCATCTTTTTTGCGTAAAAATAATTATTAAATCCTGTCAGGTCTGAAAGTCCTGACAGGTTTGAATGAATGATAAGTATAACTTTTGGTTAGCGCTCCTGGGTAATTACTTCGTAATACTTCAAAGTTTTGTTGGAATGAATGATAGTATAACTTTTGATTAGCGCCCTATAATCCAGACCTGACAGGAGCTTTGCACCTGTCAGGTCTCTTATCATTTTTCAAACACCAGCGCTTCTGCATCTGCGCCCAATTCTTTCAAAGCATCAAGCATACTTGCTGTGAATTCATCCGGTCCGCACACATAAAATTGCTGCTCGAAATTTTTGATCTTTTCTTCCAGGAAATGTTTATCTATCCGCTTGCTATAATATTTTGTATTAGGCTGGCCGGTAATGATATTAATAAAATTATTGCCCAGTATTTTTTCAAATTCGTCTTTTAAAATAATATCTCCTTCTGTTTTATTCGAAAACATCAACACATTATTACCTACTTTATTTTCCTTTTCCAAATGCCGGAAGATGGAAATAAACGGCGTAACACCGGCGCCACCGGCAATGAACACACCTTCGCCTTTATATTCTATGGCTCCCCAGGCTTCACTTATTTCAAACTCCTCTCCTGTTTTAATCGATTTTAAATGATTGGTAACTCCTTCCGGATTATCATACAGTTTTATGGTGAACTCAAGATAATCATCAGACGGCAGGCAGGTAAAAGTAAAAGGATGCTTGTTCTCCTTCCATCCTTCCTGGTTAATGGAAAAATCCGTTGCTTGTCCCGGGGTAAAAGTGAAACCGGCTGGCTTGGTAACACGGAATGTTTTTACATTATGCGTACGCGGGATTATCTCCTTTACTGTTACAATAAAATTGTTTGCCATACCTTATTCTTAAAATTTAAGTTGATTATCGCACAATAAAATTAAGCTGACTGGTTAATTAAAAACAAAATTCATTCCGCATAATTTTTTTCTGCGTGATACAATTAAATTGATAGTTTTAACCATTCATCAAACCAGTCAAGTGATACATTCTATGATTAAGCCAAGATCGATCGCTGCGTTATTGTTCCTGCTATTGTTTCATCAAAATCTTATTGCGCAGAAATCCCTGCCACGAAGTACACCCGAAGCAGAGGGTGTTTCATCACAAAACATCGTACAATTTTTAGATGCTGCTGCAAAAAGCAAAACGGAGTTTCACAGTTTTATGTTGCTTCGGCATGGTAAAGTAATTGCAGAAGGCTGGTGGAATCCTTACCGCGCAGATCTTAAACATACGCTCTATTCCTGCAGTAAAAGTTTCACTGCTACCGCTATGGGTTTTGCCATACAGGAAAAGAAAGTAAAACTTGATGATAAGGTTGTATCCTTCTTTCCCAATTATTTGCCTGATACTGTAACTGCATATCTTGCTGACCTTACTGTTAAAGATGCCTTGATGATGTCTGACGGGCAGGAACCGGATCCGACCTCCAAAGTAATATCAAAAGATACCAACTGGGTAAAGGGTTTTTTTGCAATACCTGTATTGCATGATCCCGGAACAACATTCCTGTATAACTCGCTTGGCACTTATATGCTTTCCGCCATCATTCAAAAAGTAACGGGGCAATCAACACTCGATTATTTAAAGCCCAGGCTCTTTGATCCTTTAGGCATCCGGGGCATGGATTGGGAAACTGACCTGCAGGGCATCAGCACCGGTGGCTGGGGATTAAGATTAAAAACAGAAGACATGGCAAAGTTTGCAGAATTATTCCTGCAAAAGGGCAAGTGGAATGGCAAACAAATTTTGCCCGAAGGTTGGGTGGAAGAGGCCAGTACAATGAAGATAATGCAGGACCCGAATGCACCGCAATCAAAAAAAGATTCCAGCGACTGGCTGCAGGGTTATTGTTACCAGATGTGGCGTTGCCGGCATAATGCATATCGTGGAGACGGCGCTTTTGGGCAATTCATGATCGTGATGCCTGACCAGGATGCGGCGCTGGCCATTACCGCAGAAACACCCGATATGCAGGAAGAAATAAATCTCGTTTGGCAATATTTATTGCCGGCATTTAAGAATGGAAAATTGCCGGCCAATAAAGCAGCTTATGCACAATTGAAAGAGAAAATAAAAACATTGGCGTTAACGGCGCCGGCAAAACAAGGATCGCCGGCAACTGCGATCAATGGCAGAAATTTTACAGCATCTGCCAACGAACTGAAAATTCAAAACATCGCCTTTAATTTTTCAAATGATGTGTGCCATGTTGATTTTAAAACCGATGCAGCAACATATCCAATAAGCTTTGGCGCCGGTAAATGGAATGAATCTGAAACGGGTATGCCCATGCCATCTTTAACGGGTGCTGCTATTGAAAAAAGAGATATGCTTTATCCCGCTAAGATTGCGGCAAGTTATACCTGGAAAGATGCCAACACTTTGGAACTCGTATTACGGTATATTGAAAGCCCGCATTCGGAAACCTTTACCTGTCATTTTGATGGCAACAAGCTTAACATTGAAGTAGCAAGAAGCTTCAGTTTTGGGAAAAATAAAATAGCGATTGAGGCTGTACAGCAATAAGATTTGCTTTCAGCATTTACTGCATTTTTATATAAAATCGCTGACGCAGTTCATCGTCCTGATCAGTCAGATGGCTTGATCACGTCAGGCCAATGCTAAAGATTTTTATGAAAAAGTAGTTTTAAAGTCAGAGACTTTATGCATAGGACTGCGAAGTCCGGAGACTTCGCAGAGCATCACTTCACAAAGCATCAATTTTCCTGCTTGGTTAATACATCACGTTTAAGGCTTTCCCAAAGCTTATCAAAACTGCTGTTATCAGATTGTTTCCACTGCTGAAGCCTTTCAAGCATTTTTTGCTTGCGTTCATTGCGGGCTTCGTCAAAAAATCCGCGGATGAATTCATTGTCCTGTTCAAAAGCCAGGCGGTTATATAGTTCCTTCAATTTTCCTTCGTGCTGAATATTCGCTTCAATAACCTGTTTTTCCATTATTTCCCTTAACCTGACCTTTTCATCATAAGTACCATCGGGCAGCAATGATTTTGCGATCACAGGCATCAATTCGATCAACACAAGAATAATGATCAACAGGTAATAACGAAACTGCGCAGCAGCATTATTTTGTATAAGATGATGCAGCGCCTCTATCCGTGTTAAAAAACCGTCATTCATCAATGTATTGAATGCCTGCATATCTTTTTGCCTGGCCTGGTTAATGGCATTCAAGGCACTGTCTGCGCTGTTGATTTTTGGTTGTGATGAAGCGCTTAACTGTTTAAACTCGTCATCAAGCTTTAAATATTCATTTTGTTTGGCGCGGGCAATATCTTTTATTCCAATTTTACCGCTGCCGCCGGTGCCATCCGTTTCAGCGATAAAAGCATTACGGCTTGCAGCCACATCATTATATTTTGAATCAAGCTGCTGCTGTAAGCCATTTCTTTCCTGTTGCAATCTTGTAACAGACGGATTGTATAAACTATCCATTTCATGCTGCTTTGCTATTTTCCGATGCTCATTGTCGAGCGATATCTGCACATGAATTTCTTTATCAAACAAATACAGCAATGCAGGCTGTGCCATAAATGTGCCGATGGTCAGCGCGAGTATCAACCGAAAAAGAACAGGGCCTGCCTTGCGTTTATTGCTTGCCGTAATGCCTTTGATGAGCGCACGGTCAATGCCAAGAATGATCAACCCCATAAATATTCCAAGCAATACCGCAGCTATGGTGCTGTTAACGACAGTAGTAAAGAAATAAGTCCAGGCCAGTGTTGCGAATAACCAGGTACCTAATACGGCCATGCCGGTGATCGCATAACGGTTCCTGTCAACCGTACAATCTTTTATCAATTCTTTTTCTGCAGTGGCAAGCCACCAGAGAAAGCGTGTAAATTCAGAAGGAGAATAGTTGTCCCTGTGAGAAAGCGAATGAGTATCCTGATCCATTAATTAAATTTTAATTGGTAATTTTTTATAGTAAAGGTGGGACTGTATTTAATAACGCAAAATTCTGTATTTGATTATATATTACGGGAAAAATGATGCAGTATTACTACAAAGATGTATTAGAAATACGTTGTTGGCATAAGTTGTCGGTGGAGAATGGTGAGTAAGACACAAATAGCGCGGTCTTTACTCACAGCTTGCTGCTACTCACTTGAAATGCAACAATTACAATTGCATGCACTATATGATGCTATTTATTCTGAAAACCTTTATGATTTTTTGGTATCCCCGTAATGAAAAACAATTTCGCAGAAAGCTTTTACGCCCACATTAAAACCACTTTCATCAATAAAAAAATCTGCAGTGTGATGTGCAGGCGCTTTGCCGGGATCGGCGCCTTTAGGCATACCGCCAAGATAGAAAAAGAAGGAGGGCGCTTTTTGACTGTAAAAAGAAAAATCTTCCGCACCGGTTACCCAGTTAAATAATTTTACATGCTCTTTTCCTGCCGCGGCTTGTAAGGCAGGCAATGTTTTGGTTACCAGCGAAGAATCATTAAAAGTGACCATCGTTTTGGCCTCAACCACTACATCAGCCGTAGCACCGGCACTTGTTGCAATGTTTTGTGCAGTCTTTTTTATACGTTCAACAACATCCTGTCGCGCCTGGGCATCCAGGGTGCGAATGGTGCCGGCAAGCATGGCTTTTTCAGGAATGATATTCGAGCGGTTGCCGCTGTGGATGCTGCCGACAGTGATAACAACAGGCGCTTTGGTAATATCTTCCTGCCTGCTTACTATCGTTTGCAAACCCTGTATGATCTGTGCAGCAATAACTATCGGGTCAATTCCATGCCAGGGCTGTGAACCATGACTTCCCTTGCCATTAACCGTAATGGTAAACCAATCCGACGAGGCCATAAATGCACCAGGTTTATACGTGATAGTTCCTGCCTCTATCGCGCTTTCAATATGCAACCCAAATACTGCTTCTGCCTTAGGATCATCCAGGGCGCCTTCTTTTATCATCAATGGCGCACCGCCTTCTTCACCTTCGGGTGGTCCTTCTTCTGCAGGCTGAAATAAAAACACGATAGTACCGCGGATATCTTTTTTCATTTTGTTTAAAACTGTTGCAGCGCCCATCAGCATAGCAATGTGTGCATCATGACCGCATGCATGCATTACGCCAACTGTTTGACGATTGAATGTATCTGTCACTACAGATTTAAATGGAAGATCAACCCGCTCGGTTACTGGCAATGCATCCATATCTGCACGCAAGGCAATAACGGGACCTGGCTTCCCTCCTCTTAAAATAGCAACAACACCTGTTTTTGCAACAGGATATTTCACTTCGAGCCCAAGGGATTTTAAATAGTCGGCAACAAATGCACCGGTCTTATATTCCCGGTTTGACAACTCCGGGTTTTGATGAAACTGCCTGCGCCATTCAACAACTTTTGGTATAGCTGACTGTACGTTCTCATTGAGTGTGGTTTCATTTACCTGCGCCTTTGTGATGACAGGGATGAGTAAGAGTAGAATGATTACCTGCTTCATACGATAAAAATAATTAAAAAGACTGGCTCAGTCTTAGAGACTGAGCCAGTCTGTTATTCCCGCATCTTTATGCGAAGCACATACATGTCTGCAGTAATAAATAAAGTTTTTTCATCGGCAGTTAATGCACAGTTAGATGAATTTCCCGGCAGTTTTATTTTACCTAACAGCTTTGCATCTTTATTGAATATCCAAACACCGCCGGGACCAGACGCATACACATTTCCCTTACTGTCAACTTTTAAACCATCAGGATTGCCGCCATCTGTTTTCACAGCAGCGGAAGGATCATAAAAAATTCCGGGGTTAATGAGCGAGTCATTTGCGTCAAGATCAAACTTATACCAATAAGGTTTTGTCGTATCAGAGTTGCCGATGAGGAGCGTTTGTTCACCAGGCAGGAAAGCTATGCCATTGGGGCGGCTAATGGTATCCGTCAGCAGTTTTACTTCACCCGCCGCATTCACTTTATACACGCCCTGGAAAGGAATTTCTTTTAGAGGGTCATCCATATTTTTCTCAAGGCCGTAAGGTGGATCTGTAAAAAATAAGTCGCCATTGCTGCGATAGACTGCATCATTAGGACTGTTGAATTTTTTCCCGTTGTAGCTGCCTGCAATTGTTGTAAATACAGGTTTCGGATCATCGAGCGCTGCATCCATCATCGCCATTCTTCTGTCGCCATGCTGGCACAAAACCAATTTACCATCTTTTAAAACCAAACCATTCGAACCCGTTTCACCGCCGCGTTGCGCAGCGCCCGTATAGCCTGAAGGTTTCAGGTATAACTCTTTACCTTTTTCTTCCGTCCATTTAAAAATGCTATTGTTGGGGATATCCGAGAACAGCAACATCTTTTTATCTTCTATCCACAACGGCCCCTCGCTCCATTCAAATCCTTCTGCAATAATCTCCACTTTTGCATTCGGTGAAACAATGGAATCGAACGCCGCATCATCGCGTTCAATACTACCAATGGTTTTGTATTTACCTGTTGAACAGGACAATAAAAAAACAAGGAAAAATAAAAAAGTGAATTTGCTCATAAGATGTAGAATAAGTATGAAAAATTGTGCAATTGAAAGTCAAGATAAGAAAGAATTTTATGTTATATAACAAATTAAAGCGTGATTTCCAATCTGATGTTGAAACTCCGGGGTTACTTGCTATTCAAAATTCAACCACTGAGTTGTAGAGTAATTGCACAGAATAAAACATATATGTAGTATCCCGCATTACAGGTTATACTCTTTTATCACCCGCAATATTTCTGAAACGCCCCATGCCTGCGCTATACATCCGCGGGGATAATGATCGCCTTCTGCATCCATGATCTCTGAAACACTGCCGATGCAACCTTCATTCAAATGATTAGAAAAATGATGAATGATGTTTGTTGCTTTTTCTTTTCCATACTTCTTATCAACTTTCATCATCACATCTATATAAGACCCGAGTAACCAACTCCACACTGTTCCCTGGTGATATGCGGAATCTCTTTTAACGACATCACCGCCGTAAATGCCAACATATTGCTTATCATCAGGCGTTAAGCTTCTTAACCCGACCGGTGTATATAATTTTTCTTTTACGATCTTTAAAACAGCAGCAGTTCGCTCTTCATTAATTAAGGGAAACGGCAAGCTGGCCGCAAACAACTGGTTTGGGCGAAGCGTTGCATCAGGATTTCCATTTTCATCAATCACATCATATAAATAATTTCCTTCTGCATACCAGAACTTTTCATTAAAACTGTTATTTGCTTTTTCAGCACTGACATTCATAAGTCCAGCATCGTTGGGTTGATCGTTCAGCTCAAGCAATGCGGTAAAAATTTTCAATGTATTATACCATAGTGCCTGTATCTCTACAGGTTTGCCCATACGCGGCGTAACCACCCAGTCACCAATGCGGGCATCCATCCAGGTGAGTTGCTGGCCTTTTTCACCTGCATACAATAAACCGTCTTCATCAACATGAATGTTGTAACGTGTTCCTTTAAAATGCCAGTCAATTATATTCTTTAACACCGGCAGAATTTCATCCAGGATAAACCTTGTATCATTAGTATGCTGCAAATATTTATACACGGCAATAAAGTACCAGAGCGTTCCATCAACATTGTTATACTCCGGCGGTTCATTATTATCCTGGAAACGGTTGGGTAACATACCCATGCTCATACTTTGTGCAAAGGCTGCAATGATCTTTTTTGCATCTTCATAGCGGCCTGTACTTAAACATAAACCAGGCAAAGCGATCATCGTATCTCTTCCCCAATCGGTGAACCAATGATATCCTGCAATAACAGTAGCCCCCTCCCAACCTCCCCCTTCAGGGGAGGAGTTAGAAACAATACGCTTTACAATGAACTGGTCTGCTGTCAAAGTAAGTTGTTGAACAGTTGATAAGTTGATAGGTTGAATGGTTGAATTTTCAATTTGAATTAACTGAAGCTTTCTTGCTTTCTCTCTTTCAAACAACTCAAAGGCATTTCTGTTTGCAGGGGTTTGTGTTGAAATGATTATACCTAATTTATCGCCTTCATTTAATTCAATGCTGAAGGCGCCGTGATTAAAAAGATCTTCAACGTAATCGAGGCCACGGTATTTTTCTACGGCATAATTAAAATGATTGAACCATTGAGGACGGTGCGTGTATGTTGCACCGGGAACAGCGATAAAAATATCCGGCGCACCATCGTAAGGCAATGTTTTAAAAACTCCGTTTTCAAAGCCTGCATCCCGGAAGATCTTCTTGTTTGAATGTTGTAGTGAATGGTAACCTCTTGCAGCAATAAGCGGCAGTAATTCCAGGATAAATGCTGAAGAACATCTTACTATTTCATACTGCACAAGCGTTGTGTTTTCACCATGCACCATTGCGATCGTTTTCCTCAATACTATTCCATTCACTTCATATGTCCATTCAGGAAATAATTCTTTTGTAAAGGAAGTGAGATACCGGTAACCACTTGGATGAATTATATCGCCATAATTATTTGTGCCTAATTCAAATCTTTCCTCGTTGATGATAATTGTTTCATCAAGCTTTGAGACCAATGCCATCCTTTCAACCGGAGGTTTTGTAGCAGCGATCAGTAATCCATGATAACGCCTTGTATTGCAGCCGGTGATGGATGAAGAAGCCCATCCTCCCAGCCCATTTGTTTCGAGCCATTCTGAGGGCGCCTGCCAGACTTTTTCTGAAGAGATATTAATTCTCCCGGCTTCTTTATTAATGTCTGACCTGTTTTTTGAAAGCATAGAAAAAATTATGCTTCAAAGTGAAAATAAAATTGTCAATATTTAAGTCGCGCAGGTGACGAAGTATAAAAAATTTGCTGCGTGGATAATTTATTAAACAGCCTGCACATGTTACAGCCTGCAACACGAACTAGTGTTAAGTTAAGTGTGAGTTGTCAATGGTGAATGGTGAGTAATCACCCTAAATATGCGGTACTCACTCACAACTGACCATTCACCACTCACAGCAGAAGCGTCATATTTTGCTCAACATAGCTGTAGATGTTAAAAGCGGCAATCACTTTTGAATTCCGTTCACTTAATACCTGTTTCAGTTGCACCTGAAATTTTATTATCGCTGGTATCCTGTGCAAATGCAATCACTTTGCAATCAGCAGCAGTTAAATTACCAGGAATTTTTAATGCAACACTCCCACTTGCAGCAGCCGGAACTGTTTTGATATCTCTAACAATATTTACATGATGTAAGGTAGCGCCAGTGTTTTCGCCACGCTGAATTTTATTTTCGGCACTTAATTGTATCAATGCAACTTGCAGGCTTGCATCAGAAACATTTATTGAATAATGTACGTTTACTTCATGATCATCAGCGAGCTTTGCATCAATACTGACTTGTATAGTTGATGGCTGCTGTAAACTTTTATTTACTGCAGCATTTAATTTTTTTTCATCAGAACCTACAAACTGCGCCGTTCCGTTCACGATGATCTGCGGCGTGTAAGCAGAAGACAGCTTAAAAGCTTTTGCATAGTTTCTTTGCACTTGTGTGTAAGCAGCATTGCTGAAAATATCTCTCCAGCCAAGATTATCCCAATAGTCAACATGATAACCTAAAACATATACATTGCTATTATTCTCCTTCAGCAATTTGGCGACGGCATTATCTGCCGGCGGGCAACTGGAGCAACCTTCAGAAGTAAACAATTCAACAACTGCAAAACCTTTACCGGCATTCATCGCAGACCTTTTTTTCCCAGAAGAATCAGCACAACTGAATGAAAGGATGGCGAGACCAAAAGTCACACTGAAGAAAAGCGTTTGCATTGACAAATAATTTACATATCAACGATTTTATACAGGTTGCAATTCGCGCAGTTTTGTTAAAGATATTTCTGTGTAATCTTTAATTATCATATCTGCCTCTTTCATATCTTCCGCTATATGCGTGGTGGTTAAGGCAACCACTTTCATCCCCGCAGCTTTTGCTGAACGTATGCCTGCAACGGAGTCTTCAAACGCTATACAATTGGAAGGAACCGCATTTACTGATATAGCGGCCTTTAAAAATATTTCAGGATGCGGCTTGCCCTGCGTTATCTGCGTGGAATCGATCACGCTATAGAAATAATTCCTGATCGGCACATGTTCGAACATAAAATCAATATTGGGTATTATGCCCGATGTGGCAATAGCTTTTGGGACCTTAGCCTTTTCCAACTCTTCTAAAAACTCAATCAAACCATTAATGGGCCTGATATGCTCCGCATAGAGTTCACGATACATAGCTTCTTTTTCATTCGAATAAGCTTCGCTTTGCCCGGGGCTCAATGTTGTATTAAAAACATAATTGAAAATGTCCCGGTTAACCCTGCCATTAATATGTTGTTTGTATTCTTCTATGGTAAATGGCTTGCCGATCTTATCGTAAAACGCTCTGAAAGCCTCAATGTGATAAGCGTTGTTATCAACAAGCGTTCCGTCTAAATCAAATATTACAGCTTGTGGAAACATGGTTGTCTGATGTAAGATGTAAGATGTACGATGTAATTGTCTTGTCCTGACATAGGTAGACAGATTTTTAAAACAAAAAATCTGAAATATTATGACAAGACAACCACGAACAATCATTCGGTACAGTATTAGCTTTAAGCAAAAAGTTGTTAAAGAGATAGAGGAAGAAGGGCTTGGC
>DASUGF010000025.1:0-96943 GCA_036274175.1 Parafilimonas sp. | reverse complement strand
TTTTACGAAAGCAAACCGGAGGTGGGTATTTATGATGCGAGTTATGGAATTTTTTTAAAAGGTGATGGCAAAGGCAACTTCACTGCATTGAGTGCACAAGAAAGTGGTATCAACATAAGAGGCGCTGTAAGGGATTTGCTGGTGATCAATAACGGCGAGATCCAATTATTACTAGCGGCGTTAAATAATGGGCCATTAAGAATTATAAAAGCTGAATAGTGTTATGTTAATTGTAAAATGTCGTTTACAGTATTCCCGACCGGATCAGTCGGGCAGGAAAAAATCCCGAAATAGTGCGTAACCTAACAATAGTTTAATAGCTCTTAAAACAGCAATACTTTGTATGTTGAAGCATTTAGGTTGATGGTAATAACATGAAGACCTGATAAATTTCTTAATGGTAACAATCCGGCATCTGGTAAATCAGGCTATCGAAGGTTGCCTTTTACTCTTTGTCACGAACTTTATTTCTGGCTTCTTTAATTATTTCTAAATAGTCATATCTGAACGGCTCTGCCAACTGCTCTTCTAAAACACATTGTATGTCCCAAAGGACTCGTTGTTCGGCTTGGTCTTCAAATATTCCCCTATAATCAGATTTCTCGCAAACCAAAAGGGAATAGCTATTGATATATTCAGCGTTCCAAAACATTGTGCAACAACTTTTGCTCCTTCATTTACCCGGGAAGGATTTGCCAGATATAACCCGGCAAGATAGTCAGGTGTAAATGTTAGTACAATTCCGAACATTAAAGAAATCATTGTTGTCCGACTAAAATTTTAATTCTTGGGCTAAAGCCCTTGATGGGCTTGGTTTTCACTAGCCCCAGGCTTAAGCCTGGGGCTATATAGCGGAATCCTTATCCAACGGGCTTTAGCCCAGTTAACCTGACAATACTGTAAAGCAATAATCGCCTCCGCAATAAAATAACTTTTAACATTCATAGTGTTGGAGAGTTTATAATAGTTGTCCTATCCCTATTTTACGCGCAGAAAAATGAAATGATTTTTGCTTATGCTTTTATACAATTACACCATCGGCCACGGAAACTTGCTTTGCAGTTTTATCCTCATGCCTGTTTCTTGAGATTTTCTGGCCGCTTCAATTATTTCCAATACATGCAGTGCATGCTCCACGTTAATCCTGGGTTCAATTCCTTTCATCATACTTTCGCCCACTACGTTCGCGCCTTCCCTCCATTCATATCCGCCTTTGTCAGTGCATAGCAGTTGTTCCTCGCCATTGGTTTTTAGTGAATCAACCGCCACACCGTTCGTTTCCCAATCGTAACCGATTAAACGCATGTTACCTTCACTGCCATAAATCTGAATCGAATGTAGTTTTTGATCTTTTGCCTGATGACCAAACCTGTCGTAAAAATTAAACCCGCACATTACATGACTGATAATATTTTTATCATGCTCTAATAAAAGATGTGCATTGTCTTCCGCTTCTACTTTTATTTTTCCTTTATCATCAACCGTGCGTTCGGGCGTAACAATACTTAACATTGCTGTTACACTTTTTGCCGGCCCAAGCAATCCCGTTAATGTTGCCATGTTATAAACGCCCAGGTCGGGCATGCTGCCGCCGCCTTTTTCATAAAAGAATGCACTCCACGTAGGGCCCGTGTGTCCATATTGTCCATGTGCTGATGAGATTCTTCCCAATTCACCCGACTGTAATTTCTTGCTCATAAATGCAAACTGCGGACTGTTAACCACGGCAGGTGCACCCCATAAACGCAGGTTCTTTGATCTGGAAAGATCTAAAAGTTCTTTTCCCGCTGCATAGCTGTTTGCCATTGGTTTTTCGCTCCACACATGTTTACCGGCCATTATCGCTTTTCTGTTCAGTCCTTCATGCACCTGCATGTCCGTAAGCGTAATCATCATATCAAACGGCTCACCTTTTAGCATCTCGTCAATGTTCGGATATGTTTTTGCATTTACATTAAATGTTTTGTTGCGTTCGAGGGCTCTGTCATATTTAATGTCGCAGAGCGATACAATTTCTATTAAATCGGAGGTAAGCAATTTAGGGATATAACTTCCGCTTACACTGCCACAACCAATGACAGCTACTTTTAATTTCTTATCGTCTTTGTTCATTGCCAGGCTTTCCAGTGATGAAAGCATTATTGCTACACCGGCAGATGCGGTGTATTGAAGGAACTTTTTTCTTGATAAATCATCCATAATTTTTGATTTTAGTTTTTAAAGTTGTGCCTCTTGTTTTCAGTAATTATCCGTTGCTTAAAAATATCCGGAATACGCGTTTATGGTTCGCAACGAAATCTTGCCGGCTATTATGCAAAAAAACCGTGTTACCCGTTCTATATTTCACATCAATGATCAAATTCTGATTGCCTGGTTGGTTCCTTGAAGAATTTTGCATTCTTTGTTCCAGGCAAAATAGCTACATATGGGACATACCAGTGGGTGTCCTTTGACTTCAACCGTTTGAGGTTCGCTTTTGTTAAATAACTTCATATGAATCTGAGTTTATTTTCAGCCTTTGCGGGTAAGTTAAAGTTCATACTAATCACAGTATTATGTTTGGAAATTATTAGAGATTTTGAAAGATTGCAAATTTCTGAAAAGAAATTATTTATCGTTATACGCAAAAAGCTAAATCCGTTTTGCGTCATTTGACGCAGGGCATTGTTCGAACCCTGCGTAAATTTGCATTACGATTGATTCATATGAAGAAGGACGATATAAACAGGTGAACCTGGAGCAGTGGGAGTATAAGTACAAAATAAATAAAGCCCGTTTTTAAACGTATTTAAATAAGTGTTTTTCATAGGTTAGCAACGGCCGGTTCTTTTTAGTTCCGGCCTTTTGTAATTGCTTTGGATTAACTTTAGCAACGACACTAATTCATTAACCTCAAAAGTAGATACTGCCTTGGACGGCGCTGTAGGACCACAAATCGTACGTCTCGGCTTTAACTTGAGCATATGGAAGCTGAAATAACACTTCAAATCATCCTAACCAACCCAACACCGCGTGTTATGTTTGGATTACAAAAAGGATCAGGCAACACTTATGAAACAGTTCAAAAACAAATGTCTGCTTCCGGTGATTTATCATTTAAGTTCACTATTAAGGTAAAAGGCGACAGTTCAAAAGATAAACTGCCTAAATTTTCGGGCAGTTATGTTCAAGGTCCGTCAGATAACAAGTTCGTTTATATTGATATCGGGACGGCTGCGGGACAAACAGATTCTATTTGGTCAAGACGGCTTAAAATCCCATTAACCGGAATTAGCTGGGAGCATATTGATTCATTCACCCAAAATCCCGGTGTTATAATGGAAACACATGTTCCGGGAACCGGTAAAGACGGAGGCCCAAATTGTGCTACGGTAAAACCTTTTGCCGGTTGGCATCTAAAAAATGTTATCGGGTAACACACAGATTTGATGAGGTTTAGCGATTGCGGGAATCTTACTTTACTGAGATACACGGTGAGATGTACCAAAAGTTGGTTCTGTAGTGGAAAGGATCAGAGGAAATGTTACTCCTCTGCCGGTTCGGTACGCATCATTGCCTGATAAATTTCAGTTCATGTGGTAGATGCCGCAATTGAATATGCTGCGTTTTTATGTACATCAGTTTTTCGCAGCTATCTTTCTTAAGACATCACCGGCAAATGAATTGTAAATGCTGAGCCTTCACCTTCCCTGCACTCTGCCTTTATTTCACCGCCCATGCGCTTTAATAATATCATAAGCTAAACTCAACCCCAAACCAGTTCCCTGTCCTGTTGGTTTTGTAGTGAAGAATGATTGAAATATCTTATCTGTTATGTTTTGAGGTATGCCATTACCATTATCCTCCACTTTTATTTCAATCTTATCATTTAATTCTCTTGTTAAAAAGGAGACGGTCGGTTCGTATAATTCAGCAGCAGTTTTCCTTCTCTCATTGACTGCATAAAATGCATTATTGAAAAGATGCAATAACACTCTTCCGATATCTTGAGATACGACATTTATTTTACCGATGGATTCGTCAAAATCAGTTATGATTTTTACTTCAAACGATTTGCCCTCTGCTCTTAACTTTTAATTCTTTTGTACGCGTTTTTCTTCTTCCTCGGAACCTGTCATGCGGTTTCTTTTTTCTTTTATTTTATCGCTTCCAAAGTTGCGGGTGTATGTAAGCCTGAAGGCAGTATGCGCAAACTGAAGTTCTCCGCCTGATACAATATTTTGTTGGGGGAGATCAATAGAAAATCTGTAAGCAGGAGCGCCAAAAAGATCAGTTATAGCAAAACGAAGCGCTCCCTTTCTTTTAAATTTTTTTTGTACGCCAAGATCAACAGAGGCTATCTCTTCCAATTTGTAAATGCCGAAAAGAAGAGGCGACTGGTAATAAGCGGACAACTCGATAGAATAATTTTTTGGCAGCGTGAACATTTGTGTTGTACTTAGGTTCACATTGTTTTGTTTTATAATAAAGGAAGCCTTGTTATAAATTGCATTTAATTCCTGCCACGACCCGGTAATATTGTTTTGCATGTTCCACCAATTTGTGATTTTAAACGGAAGCGATATGGTAATGTTGACCGAGTTCCTGTTCTTTTGATTTTCAGCAGCAAGTGTTTGCTTGTTTGTTACCGAATCTATTCTCGGAGAGAATCGCGTGATGGGATGTGCTTCGTAAGTATATGAAACGGAGAATACAAGTTTTTTAAAGAGGTAATCTGCTTTTACAGCATCGGAAATGGATGGCTGTAACGCCGGGTTACCGGAGAAAAAAGTGTTTGGATCAATAAAAAGTACGAAGGGTGCCATATCGTTAAAGGTTGGGCGCGTAATTCTTCGGGTATAAGAAAAATTTATCGAGTTATTGTCATCCAGTTTTTGAGATATAAATAAGCTGGGGAATAAATTTCCATAGTGCCGGTCCACAATATTTTTTTCAATATCAGAGCTTAGATTCGAATTCGTATATTCATAACGCAGACCGAATTTTCCACTGGTTTTATCGCTGAATGTCATATTAAATGAAGCATAACCGGCACTGATATTTTCCTTTAATTTATACTTTGCAGTAAGTTCGGGATCGGTGGTCCATTCGTTTTGCAATTCTTTTTCCACGATCACATCATTTGTAAATGTTGATGTAGTTTGTTTAAGACCAACTTCCATATTTATTTTCTTCCCTAATTTTTTTGTGTAATCAGCAGCTTCTATCCGGAATGTAATAGGTGTTAGCTTATCGCTTCTTGTTTTTTCAGCATACAAAAAATCACCGGCGCCGTTATAATAAGCGTTTAAGTAATTGGTGGGATTATTGTCTTTATAATGAATATAATCAAAATTCAGAACAAGTTTATCATTAGCAGTAAAACTATATTGCCCGTTTAAATTAATACCATAATTATACAAATGATGTAATTCATGATTTGCTATTCTTATAACTGTATCTAATTTTCGATTGAGAAAAATATTGCTTTTGTTCGCTGCATCCATTTCCCAACGGAAGTCGTAGCCGGTAAATAAAGCTCCGATAATTACTTTTTTAGTAAGCTCAAAATCTATACCCAGCCTTCCATTCTGTACTGTTCTCATGGCATCCCTGGCGCTACTTATATAACTTTCCGTTGCAGTGCCATTATTCATCACTTTGCGGTAAGAAGAAATGTTTTGTTTATTAGGAATCCTCGAAAAAGAATAGTCGCCGTACAGATTTGTTTTTCCTTTTCTATAATTGAAATTGATACCGCCCTCCATTAAAAAACCTTTCATATAACCAATTGTGCCATTATATGAACCATTGGTGCCGTATTGGGTATCCGTCTTTAAAACAATATTGATGAACCCGGCGTTTCCTTCCGCGTCGTAATTGGCGGGAGGCGTTGTAATGAGCTCGATTCTCTCGATATTACCGGCGCTCATGCCTGCCAGCATCTGAACCAATGATGTTAAAGGCACCCTGCTGATTTTGCCATTGAACATTATCACCACACCATCTTTGCCATTCATAGAAATACTATTGTTTTGACGGTCTATTACAACTCCCGGCGACCGTTCCAAAACCTCAAGGATTGTATTCCCTGGTGCAGTTATACTTGCCGCAACATTTATCACCATCCTGTCTATCTTTTGTTCAAAAAGTGGTTTTTTGGCCTGTACGTTTACAGCAGTTAATTGAGCGCTTGTTTCTGAAAGTTTTAGTGTATCCACCAACACCGGTTTGTTCTCCGTTATAACGAGCTCATCAGACCAGGCATTTTCAAAACCTATAAAAGCTGATGAAATAATGTATTTGCCAAATGGTATGTTTTGAAATGCATAAACTCCTCTTTCGATCGTTACCGTTCCTTTTACAAGAGACGAGTCAGACGGGTTTAATAATAACACGCTGGCATTCATTAACGGCTTCCCGTTTTTATCGGTCACAATACCATGAATATTTACTTGCGCCTGTGCCGGTTTAATGGTGAGTATTGTAACATGAAAAAGCAGGAAAAGAAAGGCGAAAGTTCTCATAAACTAAATTTGGGAGCAGTGAGGAATTTAGTTTCTATTTCGCAATTGACTATTCTGCTAAAGCTACATCAAATTTAAGCAACAAAAAAGCCTACCGGATTTTACCAGTACTGGTATTGATGGGCTACTAATAAAGTGAAGCTTATCTGATGCTTTTATTCACGAATTAAGCAAGAAAGAGCCAGCGGGAATAATAGTATTTCCAAGGGCTAAACATCCGGTAAATGTATCGCGCCGATGTATCTTTTCGGCTTAGTTAAAAACATCATTCACATTAAAGCCTATCTGAATAATCCAGCGAATGGCCTAATAATTCTTTCATTTTTTCTTTACTGATAATCCATTTTCTTTTTTCATCAGCTTTTACGTTATCGGTATAAAAACCTCCAGGTACAATAGGGGTACAAAAAAATGAGAAATTAAGATGGAATCAAAGGCAATAAAAGGAAGGTCATATTTGCTGAAATTATTGCCATAGGTATGTTTCAGGGCATAAAAAAACCCCGTAAAAAACGGGGTCTTGTGCCCACGAAAGGAATCGAACCTTCACTCCCTTGCGAGAACCAGATTTTGAGTCTGGCGCGTCTACCAATTCCGCCACATGGGCTTTAAAAAGGAGTGCAATGTTACATGCTGAAGTCAATTTTGCCAAATGCTATTGACAACATTTCTTTTTTGGAAAGAAAAAATTCCTGAAAAACTTCAATACCTGCTTTAAAATTTTCATAGCAAAATGCAAATGTATTACTTGCTGTTTATAAAGAGTTGTCGCTATAAACTTACCAATAGTTAAAAATATTCCGGCCCTAAAAACTTAATTATGTAATTTTTACACATATTTGTTGCCTTAAACGATTGTTATGGCTTCGACTGCTTCTGTCAACACTCCATCGCTCACACCCAAACCAAAATTAAGTTTTGCCCAGATCTTTAATATGAGCTTTGGGTTTCTTGGAATTCAATTTGGATTCGCGTTACAAAACAGCAATGCAAGCGGCATCCTGAGAAACTATGGTGCTGACGTTGACAAACTTTCCTGGTTCTGGCTGGTAGCACCGATTGTAGGGATTATTGTGCAGCCGATCGTGGGTCATTACAGCGACAGAACCTGGAATAAGCTCGGAAGACGTAAACCCTATTTTCTTGCCGGTGCAATACTTTCTTCTGTGGCATTGACGCTTTTACCTAATGCAGGCCTGTTGGCGAGTGTTGGTTCGCTTGTATTAATCGGCGTTTGTTTTCTTGCAATAATGGATGCCTGTATTAACCTGGCCATGGAGCCTTTTCGTGCATTGGTGGCAGATAATTTACCTGATTCCCAGAGAACACTTGGTTTTTCTGTCCAGACCTTTCTTATCGGTGCCGGCGCCATCGTTGGGTCGGCTTTGCCCTATGTTCTTCATAACTGGTTTGGCGTTTCCAATGAGGCGCCCGAAGGCACGGTTGCACCCAATACCAAACTGGCGTTTTATATCGGTGCGGCTGTTTTTTTCCTGTCTATTGTATGGACCATTATAAGCACCAAAGAATATCCGCCTGCAGAATATGAGAAATATCACGGGAAAAGTGAAGATACCCATGCGGGGTTGGGTAATATTTTTAATGACCTCGGAAAGATGCCCAAAACAATGAAGCAGCTTGGCCTGGTACAATTTTTTAGCTGGTTTGCATTATTCGGAATGTGGGTTTTTACAACAGACAGTATTGCCACACACATCTTCGGGCTGCCAGTTACAGATAAAAGTTCTGCGCGCTACCATGACGCACAAGACTGGACGGGGGTTATCTTCAGTGTGTACAATGGCGTTTCCGCAGCTTATGCTTTGATGTTGCCGGCCATTGCTAAAAGGATAGGAAGAAAAAGGACACATAGCGTTAATTTAATTATTGGCGGCATAGGGTTGATCTCCATTTTTTTTGCACCCAATAAAGAATTTTTGATTTTTTCAATGGTTTGTGTTGGTATTGCCTGGGCGAGTATCCTGGCAATGCCTTATGTAATTCTTGCGGGTTCTATTCCCGCTGGTAAAATGGGCATATACATGGGGATATTTAATTTCTTTATTACCATTCCCCAGATAATAAATGGTATTATCGGCAGCCCCCTTGTGGAGCATGTTTATAATAACAAACCGGTTTATGCATTGGTGCTTGCCGGCATATTTATGTTATGCGCTGCAGTGAGTGTTATTTATGTGTATGATCCCGGTGAGACCAGTAGGAAAAAAGAAATAGCAATGCCATTGCCGAGTGAAGAACTTTGATCTTAATAGCTAATATTTATTTCTCAAATAAAATCTGTATGGTGATAATCAAAAAGCTTTTGGCCGTTTTTGTATTCTTGTCAATCTGTGCAAGCGTTATTGCGCAGAACATCGAAGCTTATCCAACACATTGGTGGGTGGGTATGAAAAATCCAAACCTGCAGATCATGCTGCATGCTGATGGCATCGCTAATAAAATCCCGATGATCAAAATGCCTGAGACCGGGATAAGAATAGCTGACGGTATTACGCTGGTTCAAATTGAAAGGGTTGAAAACCCAAACTATATTTTTTTAGATGTAAGGCTTGCAAAAGAAGCAAAGCCCGGGAAATACAATTTTTCATTTGGGCCAAAAGATAAGCTCGTCAGCATTCCTTATGAATTTAAAGAGCGAAGAAAAGGTAATGGTACTTTGTATGCGCAGGGTGTAACATCATCAGACTTTATTTATCTGCTGATGCCTGACCGTTTCAGCAATGGCGATCCTTCAAACGACCGTGTACCGGGTATGAAAGATCAATCTTTAAACCGTGATTCGATCTTTCTACGGCATGGCGGCGATCTGCAGGGCGTTATCAATCATCTTGATTATTTAAAAGATATGGGTGTTACCACTTTATGGATGACGCCTGTTATTGAGAACGATATGCCTGACCGCACCGAACATGGATACGCTTTCACCAATCATTATAAAGTTGATCCCAGGATCGGCGGTGAACAAGCTTACCTGCAGCTAAGCGATGAATTGCATAAACGTGGTATGAAACTCATCCAGGATGCAGTATATAATCATGTTGGCTTGTATAATTTTTTGGTGCAGGACATACCGTCAAAAGACTGGCTGCACCAATGGCCGCAATTCACACAAACTACTTACAGGGAACAGCCCTTATTTGATCCGTACGCGGCGCAGTCTGATATAAAAAGATCTAATGACGGATGGTTTACCACGCAGATGCCTGATCTTAACCAATCCAACCCGCTTGTTGCCAATTTCCTTATTCAGCATGCCGTATGGAGCGTGGAAGAATTTGGTGTGGACGGCTGGCGTATCGACACTTATATTTATAATGACCTGGATTTTATGAATCGCTGCAACAAAGCGCTTACTAATGAATACCCGCACATGACCATGTTTGGTGAAGCGTGGGTGCATGGTACTTTGAATGAAGCTTTTTTTGCAGAGAACAATGTCAATACAAAATTTAAAAGCAACCTGCAGGGCATTACAGATTTCCAGTGTTTGTTTTATGGCATCCAGGCGGCGCTTACCGAGCCTTTTGGCTGGACGTCGGGCGTGAATAAATTATATACTACACTCAGTAATGATATACTGTATAAAGATCCCATGCGCAATGCTATTTTTTTAGATAATCATGACCTGAGCCGCTGGTATTCTGTTGTGGATGAAAACCTGCAAAAAGATAAAATGGGTTTTGAATGGTTGCTTACCTGCAGGGGAATTCCGCAGATGTATTATGGAGATGAAGTATTAATGAAAGGCGTTACCAATCCGGATGGCTGGGTTAGACTGGATTTCCCGGGTGGATGGAACGGGGATAAAATAAATGCTTTTACCGGTGAAGGATTATCACAGGATCAGTTATCTGCTCAAACGTTAATTAAAACCCTGGCCAACTTCAGAAAAAATTCTTCCGCTCTAAAAACAGGCAAGCTGATGCAATATTTACCGGTTGATGGTTTGTACGTTTATTTCCGGTATGATGATAAGCAAACTGTAATGTGCGTGATGAATACAAGTGATAAAGAGCAAACGGTAGATTTTTCAAAATACGCAGAAAGAACAGAAGGGTTTTCACAAGCAACAGATGTTATAAATAAAACATCATATCCAATATCATCGTTGATGAAGATTGACTCGCTGCAAAGTTTGGTGCTGGAGCTGAAGAAATAAGCGATGATCAAAAGAATATCAATTTTCATTTAATAGCCTCTTTCTCTTGTCGAAATTGATTGAGACAAAGAAATTTATCTTTGTGCTATCTTTTTGGGATCTGGTCTTGCCACCGGAAAGCCAATAACCATGAAGAACATTTTCATAACAATTGTTGTGGCGGCATTTTTTGCAGGTAATCTTTTTTGTAATAAACCTATCGCTGATATTAACGAAGAAGAACCTGAATCCGGCACTGTCGCATATCTTATTGAAAAAGGACAGCATTTTTGTACGCCAAATCCATACGTTACTACCACGGACAGCCAATTAAATTTTATTGCAGTATTTGATAGCTCCTGTATTTATATGACAGTTGACCCGGCTAACCAGGATGACATTAATAAACTTTTTGGATTTTCGGATTGTAATACACAGCATCTTGAGAACAGCGCACGGATAGGGTGGCGGTGGAGTAAAGATTCACTGCGCATCTTTGGTTTTGTACACAACAATGGCAACATGATCTATAAGGAAATCACAACAGCAACAATCAGGGAAAATATTAACTGCAATATTACATGTGAAGAAAGTAACTACAAGTTTACTGTTAATGGAAAAAGTATAACATTACAAAGAAGTTGCCCGGGTAATTATAACAGGTATAAATTGTATCCGTATTTCGGAGGGAATGAACCCGCGCCCCATAACGTCATCATTAAGCTTACGGAACTCTGAAAAGGTTTATACAAACACTATAAAAAGAAAAGGCTGCATTAACAACAACCTTTTCAATTTGCGATTATTTCCAATAACCTTTCTTCCAGTAATACCCTTTGTTGGTGTGTACCCAATCGCCGGTTACATATATTTTTTTTCCTCTTGGTTTGGTCCAATAGCCATTACTGTAAACATATTTTCCGCTATGCCAGCGCCAATCCCCATCCACCCAAACGTAATGTGGCCTGGGTGCGGCAGGCCGCGCATATACCGGGGCTACAGGGCGTTCAGTGACTGTGTATCGTGAGGGTCCGCAACCATCCAAAACAATTGCGCTTACAGCAAGGGTGATAACTACAAATAATCTTTTCATGACAAAGGTTTACATGTTTATGATAAAATTCAACAAATATGCCAGCGCGCGTGGCATAACCTCCAAAGCTGTTAGAGCAAATGTTAAATGCAGAAGTTTGTTATAGAAATTACAATTCGTGTAAACGATCCACGCATCAATAATTAACGGGAGAAACTGTATAGCCTTTTTCTCTAAGCAGGTTAATAACACCATACGCATTGCCGAGGTGTGCAGCTCCTACTGCAAAAAAAGTGGGTTTTATTTTGGCCTGCTGTATAATTTCTGAAATCCATTTTTGATTGCGGTTGGTTAAAAGCAGGTCGCTGTAAGCAGCAAATTCATCTTCATCACCGGTCATTTTATTCAGGCCTTCCAAATCACGCTGCTTATACAATTCAAGCATATCATTAAAACTTTTTTTAACGCTGTCTATATGCAGGATGGTTTCCGCAAATTCCTCAGCCTGTATTTTATATGGTATTTTATCAAATATTCTTAACTGGTCTTCCACCTGTTCAAGGCCTTTCACCTCCATATTATTTGCCCTGGCTAATTGCATAAATCTTTGTTCCCATGCTTCAGCGCCTTCACAGCCAAGCAGGGAAGGATAAATAATGGTTTCCAATAATTCGGGCTTCATATTGCCCATCATTTCCAATGGCATTTTTGTTATTTCGGTAAACCTGGTTGAAACAGAATCATATTGCGCAGGTGATAAAAGCTGTTTAAGGGTGGTATCATTTTTCATGGTCATCTGCGTCATCGTTTTTGCCAGCACAGATGGGTCATCCATATCCAATTCAAGAAATAGCTGTTTGGTTTTGTAAAATCTTGCCCGTAATTCAGTGCTTACAACAATGTCGTGCGGACACATTAAGTGGATAGTTCCGTATAAATAGGATGGTGCGCTTATGCCCGGCCCTGTTATTTGCCACAACAAAGTTTTTTCCAGCAACGTTTGTGCGTTTGCAACTAAAGAAGCAGATATTAATAAAACAGATAGTATAAGTTTCAAGTTCTGTGTTTTAGATATTTTTATTGACTCATTATTGATTATTCACTTTTACAATTGCAGATTGGCGATTGCAGATTTCAGATTTATTGCCGGTACATTTCTTTAATTCTTATTTCCTTTAAAAACGGGAAGTTCATTAACTTATCAACCCAGCCAACCAATCAACTTTTCAACTTCTCCCAAATTCCAAATTCCCAATTACTTATTATTAATTATTCATTAAGTTCATAGTTCATAGTTCATGGTTCATAGGATCAACTATTCAACTTCTCCCTAATTCCTAATTCCCAATTCCCAATTCCCAATTACTCATGTTCAGTCCCTCACTCCAACTGCCTCTGCATCTTCCGCACCCGGTCTTCAAATTTTTCGGAAGAAAGATTATAGCGGCTCAATCCGTCCACAATAATAGGAAAGGAGAGTGGTGTTAAACGTTGCGGAAATTTTAAAATAATGTCATTCTGCTGAATTCTTTCCAAAGCGGTACGCAACCGCACTTCTTCCATTTGCTGTTCAAATACTTCATGATAGGCTTGCCTTAGTAAAATATTATTGGGATCATATTCGCTAAATACTTTGAACAACAAGGATGCAGATGCCTGCAAATGCTTTGCTTTCTTAGGCTCGCCGGGATAACCTGTAAATATCAACCCGCCGATAACCGCTATATCCCGAAACTTTCTTGAGGCCATTTCAACTGAGTTTACACTGCGCTGGATATCGGCGATCAAATCATCGGTCGTAAATAATTCACGTACGTTAGTATCATCAACGGGAATGGGTTGATCGCTCAATAATTCAAAGCCATAATCATTCATGGCGATCGAAAAAGTGATCGGCGTTACCTGGCTGATACGATAAGCCAGGATAGAGCTCATGGCTTCATGGATCTGCCTGCCTTCGAATGGGTACACCAATAAATGAAAGCCATCTTTCCCTTCTATCTGTTCAATTAATAACTCATCGCTTTGCGGGATATGTGATAATTCCTGTTGCAGCTTAAACAAAGGTTGCAAAACTTTTAATTCAATGGAGTCAGGCCGTAATGATTTATTGAATGTGCGCCGCAATACCATACCCAGGTTGGCGGTTAAACTCATACGGCCGCCCATCCAACTCGGTATGATAGATTTCTTTTTAGGTGAAAGTTTCACAAAGGCTGTCATTTCTTTTATTATTACCAGTTCTAAATTTCTCCCTGCAAAAGTGAAGGCATCGCCCGGTTCGAGCCTGCTTAAAAACCATTCTTCTATCATACCAAGATAACCCCCACTCATCATTTTCACTTTCATCATGGCATCGCTTACAATAGTGCCGATCTGCATGCGGTGCCGCATGGCAATACGGCGGTTTCTGATGCGGTAAATACCTTTTTCATCTTTTTCCACTTTTTTATATTCATCATAATTTTCCAGTGATCTGCCGCCACCGGTTACTTGTTGTAATAATTCTTTCCATTCATCAATAGTGATTGCGTTATAGCAATAAGTGCTTTTAATTTCTTCAAAAATTTCTTCTTCCTTAAATCCTTCTCCAATGGCCAGCGTACATAAATATTGCATCAGCACATCAAAGCATAACAACATAGGTTGCCTGCTTTCGATCACCTGTTCTTTAATAGCATTTTTTAATGCTGCGGCTTCCACCAATTCCAATGAATGTGTGGGCAGGAAATATACTTTACTGATATCACCGGGTGAATGGCCGCTTCTGCCTGCACGTTGTAAAAAGCGCGCCACACCTTTTGGAGATCCCACCTGAATTACTGTATCAACTGGCCTGAAATCAACACCAAGGTCTAAGCTGGCTGTGCAGACAACCACTTTTAATTTTTGTGCGTGCAAAGCTTCCTCTACCCAGATCCTTAATTCCTGCTCAATGCTGCCATGATGCAAGGCAATAGCGCCCGCAAACTGTGGGGCGATGTTTAATAATGTTTGATACCAAAGCTCGCTCATGCTCCTTGTATTGATGAAGATGAGCGTGGTATTGCTTTGCTCAACGATAGGCACAACTTTTTCAGCCAGTTTTATCCCCAGATGGCCGGCCCATGGATATGTTTCAATTTCATCGGGCAATACAGAAAGCACTTCAATGCGTTTATCCATTTTGGCTTTTACGACCTCACCCCCAGCCCCTCTACCAGGGCGAGGGGAGCTTAGGCTTGAGAGCAAAACTTCGCGTGCTTCATCCAGATTACCGATCGTTGCGCTGATGCCCCAGACGGAAATGGTGACTGGTGAGTGGTGAGTGGTGAGTGATGAGTGGTGAATTTTATCATCGGCTTCTTTACTCACCACTGACCACTGACCACTCACCTTCAATATCCTGCTAACGGCCAGCTCCACCTGCACGCCACGTTTGCTTCCTAGTAATTCATGCCATTCATCCACAGCTATGATGCGTAATGATCTGAAAAAATTTGGATAATTTTTTTGGGCAAGCAAAAGCATTAAGCTTTCCGGAGTGATAATTAAAACTTCAGGCATGCTGCGTGTTTGCTTTTGTCTTTCATTTATGTCCGTATCGCCGTTGCGGATGCCTACCTGCCATTGCATGCTCAACTGATCAATCACTTCCTCCATAGCGCGGCCAATATCTTTTGCCAGGGCACGCAATGGCGTTATCCATAAAAGCTGTAAGCCATTATTTTTTTTGGTTTGATAGGAGTGGGGGTTTTCATTGATAAATTGAATAAGGCTGCCCAAAAAAACGGAAAATGTTTTTCCGCAGCCAGTTGGCGCATTTACCAGGCCGCTTTTATCATCAAGGATATGTTGCCATGTTTCTTCCTGGAAACGAAATGCCTGCATGTGATTTGAGGCAAGCCATTCCTGAATGACAGTATAACCTTTTGTGCTTTTTAGTTTCAAACCTGAAGTCAATTTGTAATAATAAGCTGAAGTACCTTTAGATTTGCTGATATAAAGAAATAATCACAAGTATAGTGTGTAAATAACCAAAATTTTTTTTTTATAAAAACTAAAATTTATTCTGTCAACTGTAAAAAGAAAATACATTTGTCGCCGTTACAAATTAATTAAAATTAAACTACTATGAACAAAGGCGAATTAGTATCTAAAATTGCCGACGATAGCGGCCTGAGTAAAACACAGGCTAATGCAGCAGTGGACTCTTTTGTTGACGCTGTTACAAAGGCGCTTAAATCAGGAGATAAAGTTACGCTGGTAGGCTTCGGCACTTTTACTGTTTCAAAACGGAGTGCGCGCACCGGACGTAATCCTAAAACCGGCGCTGCTATTAAAATCAAGGCAAAAAAAGTAGCACGCTTCAAAGCAGGTAAAGAACTTTCGGCTAAATTGTAAATGTTAATGTAACTGTTATTTTATAAAAATTCACATTTTAATATTTAATAAATATTATGGGTAGAGGAGATAAAAAAACTAAAAAAGGAAAGATCGCAAAAGGTTCTTTTGGTAAAAGCAGGCCTGCAAAACCTGCAAAACCAAAAAAAGAAAAAGAAGCTAAAGGAGAAGCAGAATAGCGGCGATAGCTTAAGGAGCCAGTCTCTCAGCCTTCCAACTCCCTTCTGTAGTTTTGGTATACCGGATCCGGTCATGCAAACGATTACTCCGGCCCTGCCAAAACTCTATTTTTAAAGGCATAACCCGGTAACCACCCCAGTGTGGTGGCCGGGGAATGCTGTTTTTAAACTCAGCGATATAATGCTGCGCATTTGCCTCAAGTAATTCCCTGTTTTCAATAACAGTGCTTTGCGGAGATGCCCATGCGCCAATGCGGCTGCCTTCGGGCCTTGAAAAAAAGTAAGCATCACTTTCATCGGCGGAAATTTTCTCCACGACCCCTTCAATTCTTACCTGCCGTTCAATTTCTTTCCAGAAAAATACCAGTGCGGCATAAGGATTTTCAGCAAGTTCATAGCCTTTGTGGCTTTCATAGTTTGTATAGAAAACAAATCCCTTTTCATCATAGCCTTTTAGCAAAACAATTCTTGCAGATGGCTTACCATCGTTGGTTGATGTTGCCAGCGTCATCGCATTCACTTCAAATATTTCACTATTGATGGCATCTGCCCACCATCGGCTAAACTGTTCAACCGGGTCGGCAGCAATATCGTTTTCATCCAATGAATGCAAACGATAATCCTGTCGTATATCAGCAATATTTTTATTCATGTAATTGAATTTATAAGAAGCGTCTGAATAATTTCTTTGAGCGATGTGTAAAGATATTTAAAGCTTTGCGCAGGAAATTTTTAGGTGAACCGAAATAACAGGATTTTGTTTCGGTGATGAAACGCGTTCAGTGGAGTTGATTAACCTGTAAAAGGAAATAATAAACTACTGTTGGCTAAGCGTGAGTTGTCAGTGGTGAATGGTGAGTAATTGTCCTAAAAGTATTCACTCACAACTGACTACTCACAACTCACTACAATTACGACAGTTTACAATTAACATAAATTACTTTCGACTCCTTTTAGGAGGGACTTTAATTCACCAGCGTGCCCACGCTCAATCCCTCGATTACTTTTAAGAGATTGCCTGTTTTATTCATGTCAAAAACAATGATGGGCAGCTTATTTTCCATGCAAAGCGTAAAGGCGGTCATATCCATTACCTTCAGATTTTTTAAGATGCATTCCTGGTAGGTAATGGTTTCATATTTAACAGCAGTAAGGTCACGTTCCGGATCGGCTGTGTATATACCATCAACCCGGGTACCCTTTAATATCACATCCGCTTTTATTTCCAGTGCCCGTAACGAACCTGCTGTGTCGGTAGTAAAATATGGGTTACCGGTGCCTGCAGCAAAAATGACCACGCGCCCTTTTTCAAGATGACGTATGGCTCTCCGGCGGATATATGGTTCCGCTACCGCTTCCATTTTAATGGCGCTTAACAGCCGGGTATCAACACCAATTCGTTCAAGCATTGCCTGCATGGCCATACCGTTGATACTTGTCGCCAGCATGCCCATATAATCACCATGCGCCCGCTCGATCCCGCTTTCAATTTCATTCGAACCCCTGTAAATATTGCCGCCGCCAATCACCACCGCCACTTCAACGCCGAGATCAGTTATGCTTTTAATATCTCTTGCATACTGTTCTATTATGGCTGGATTAAAAGGTTCAAACCCATCGTCACTGTTACCCATTAAAGATTCTCCGGAAAGTTTCAATACAATTCGTTTGTACCGTGGTAGCATGCGGTTTTATTTGAGGATTTTTTTAATTAAGGACGGCTGCAAATTAACCTGAAATTTTTCACATGCCTGCGTTTTGCTTACATGAATTTGTAAACAAATGGTTTCTTTGCCTAAAAGCTGTCATATGAATACCTCATTATACTACAGTGATTATTTGCAGCTTGACAAAATATTAGGCAGCCAGCATCCTGTAAGTTTTGAAAATGATAACCAGCCTGCCCATGATGAAATGCTTTTTATCATCATTCACCAGTCATACGAGCTGTGGTTTAAACAGATATTGTTTGAACTGGATTATATATCAAAAGTATTTGGCAAGAAGGTTATCAATGACAATTCTGAAGATCTTAACCTGGTGTTGCATCGCTTAAGGCGTGTCATTAAAATTTTTGAATTACTGAATCAGCAGGTAAGTATTTTGGATACGATGACGCCGCTTGATTTTTTAGAATTTCGTAACCTGTTGATACCTTCTTCCGGTTTTCAGAGCACACAATTCAGGCTTATTGAAGCCGCATTGGGTTTGCAGATGGAGGCAAGGCATCATAAAGCTTATTATAAACGAACAGGCGAAGGCGGCTTTACACAAAATGATTATAACCGGATAAATGAACAGGAAGCGGGTGAAAATTTATCGCATCTCATCAATAACTGGCTGGAAAGAATGCCTTTTTTTGAGGAGCAGTTCTGGAAAAATTATCAACCAATAAATACAGATTTTTCTGAAGCGCATATTTTCTGGAATGATTACAGGTTTGTTTATAAGAAAAGTTTAACTGAAAGAGAGGCCAGTAAAATTGTTGATTTTGATTACGTCTTTTTTAATAAAATTTCTGAAGCAACCTCTGCTGAAAATTCCGATCAATTACGGAGCAATTTTTCTGCAACGGCATTGCGGGCGGCTTTGTTTATCATGTTATACAGGGATTTTCCCGTCTTTCAAACCTCTTATCAAATACTGGATTCATTAATTGAGATCGATCATTTGATGAGCAACTGGCGGCATAAGCATTTAATAATGGTTAGAAGAATGATCGGTATGCGCGTAGGCACAGGCAACACATCCGGCGCAGGCTATCTTGAGGGTGCATTGAACAAGCATTATGTTTACAAGGATATAGCAGGGCTTTCTACTTATCTTATTGAAAGAAGGAATTTACCAAAACTGCCGGATGAATTGATAAAGCATTTGAGTTTTAATACGAATTAAATTTTTAATGCTCTTATTATTTCTCGTTTACCCGGCGGTCCCTTTAATTTTTCTATGCTGAAACCTGCAGCTTTCATTGCCCTTTGCACTTTGCCTTTGCTGGAATAGGTGACCAATATTCCATTTGGATAAAGCAGGTCGCACATCTTTTTAAAAATAAATTCTGTCCACAATTCAGGTTGCGCTTCAGGATCGAATGCATCAAAATAAATTATGTGGAACTGTTCTGGTATTTCCAATTGCCGGAGTGCCACGTTTATTTTTTTGAAAGAAAATAACGGATGTATCCAAACTTCTTTATTCCATTCACAGGCATGAAGCTGGTAAAAATATTCTTTAAGATCTTTATTGATTATGTCTCCATAATTAAGCTGTGCTGCCTCTTCAATTGTAACCGGGTAAGGCTCAATAGTGTGATAAGATATTTTTTGACCAGTTTGAATGGCTTCGTGTAAGCTCAATAAAGCATTCAGGCCTGTACCAAAGCCCTGCTCAAAAATCTGTATTGTCTTGCTCGAAAGAGGCTCATTGTTGCTAATGAAATACCGTAATCCCGATTGTATAAATACGTGAATGCTTTCCTGCATCGCGCCATGCCTGCTATGATAGGTTACATTCATTACAGGAATGGCAATTGTGTGTGAGCCATCTTCGGTCAATTGTATGATACGATCATTATACACATTAAAAATTATGTGATTGAGCTGACTGCTTTTATGATTCGCTAATTACGCATTTGGATTGTAAATTTGCGCCGAATTTATGATTACGGTAAACCGGAATTAATCGGCAAGTGGTTGTTATGGAGCATCCTGTCACGATAAGAAGCCGGTTATATAAAATCGTACTATAATAAGATAAACTATAATGGAAACAGTGATCAGTAATGAACGTAAAAGGATTCACCCGCATAAATTTATGTTGTGGGTGGCGATGGGAAGTATTGTTATGATGTTTGCAGCTTTCACCAGTGCCTATATTGTGCGTAAGGCGGGCGCTAACTGGCTGGAATTTGATCTGCCGCCGGTGTTCTGGGCTTCTACAGTCACCATTTTATTAAGCAGCCTTACTATGCACCTTGCTTTGAAATTTTTCAAGGCAAGAGAAATGAAAAATTATCGCTTGCTGATCACTATCACTGCAATGCTGGGTATTCTGTTTGCTGTTTTGCAATATATCGGGTTCAGCTATTTGTATCAACATGGTGTTCGCTTATTTGGTGAAGGCAGTAATCCTTCCGCTTCCTTCCTTGGAATAATTGTTGGTATACATGCTCTGCACGTGCTGGCCGGGGTTATTGCTTTGCTGATCATTTTTTTAAAGGCTTATAGCGTCAGGGTGAAAAGATATAATGTGACCGCCGTTGAAATTTTAAGCACTTACTGGCATTTTGTGGATATACTCTGGATCTATCTTTTCATTTTTTTGAAATGGCTGTAGAAAAAAAATTAACTTATTTATTTTTTTTAAGGGCTAGCCAATACCTTTGCCGCTAATACAACAAGATTTATCAGCATGGAGACAACTGTTACAACTAACACCGGAACATGGAAGGGCGGGAGAAGTCCTTTTAATGTTGAGTATGGTAAATTGATGATGTGGTATTTTTTAATGAGTGATGCTTTTACTTTTGGCGCTTTTCTTATTTCTTACGGTACAACAAGGTTTGCCACGAACCAGTGGCCAGATCCGTATGCAGTTTTCAGGTCCTATCCATTTGGCGGCCATCATGAACTGCCATTGGTTTTCGTAAGCTTAATGACTTTTATCCTGATCATCAGTTCTGTTACCATGGTGCTTGCTGTGCATGAAGGGCATTATATGAACAGGAAAGGTGTTGCAAAATACCTCTTCCTGACTATTCTCGGCGGCCTTGCATTTTTAGGTTGCCAGGCATGGGAATGGACACATCTTTATCATGAAGGAGCATGGTGGGGCCGGAATCCTTTCCCTAATGCAGATGGCACCGTCAGCACGACAAACTTTACCAACTTCTTTTTCACTATAACAGGTTTCCATGGGTTTCATGTGTTTTCGGGTGTGGTTATTAATATCATAATGCTTATCATGGTTTTGAAAGGTGTATTTGATAGGAGAGGGCATTACCTGATGATTGAAAAGGCCGGCTTATACTGGCATTTTGTTGACCTGGTTTGGGTATTTGTATTCACTTGCTTCTATCTTATCTAACTTGTCTAACAATTTAAATTTATACTGATGGATCATACTTTAGAATCGTTGGAACTAGAGCATCATGTGGGGGGAGGTCGAAAGGAAATATGGAGAGTGACGATTATTCTTACGGTATTCACACTTGTTGAACTTGCCTTAGGGGTTTGGCTTATGAATCTGGAGGAAGGTGACGGAGCTCAACTGACTATTGATTTCATAAAAGGAGTAATTGTAATTTTCATGCTTGCCAAAGCATTTTATATAGTTGCATATTTTATGCACCTGAGGCATGAATTACGCAACATGATCATGACAATAGTGGTGCCGCTGTTTTTGTTTGTGTGGTTTATCATAGCATTTCTTGCCGATGGAAACTCTTTCAAAAACAACAAAAACAAATATGACCCGGGTCATAAAGCACGCAGCGAAGAAAAAATGCCTAAGCATGAGCATGAACCCCAGGAAGCACATCCGCTGCAATAAAGTTTTGTGAAACATACATTATTAATTCTTAACCATCGCACCTTTGCGGTGGTTTTTTATAACCCAAACAGTTGATCAAATTTGTTGCTTAGATGAATCAAAAAGCACTACTGGCAGTTATATTGGTTACTCTTCTTCCTTTATTAGGTTATTTCTGGGTTCAGCAGGCAAGCGATAAGGCAAACGCCATTCCGCAGCATTATTTGCCGGATACGGTTATCAGCCGTGTTGAAAAAGGGAAGATGATCAATGATACGGTATGGCACCGTGTAGCCAATTTCAAATTGACAAACCAGTTGGGCGATACGGTAAATCTTTACAGCCTGCAGGGTAAGCTGATCGTAATGGACTATTTTTTTACTTCCTGCCGTTCTGTGTGCCCGATGTTGACGAAGAACATGTTGGCGATGCAGCAGTCTTTTGCCAAAGGCGGTGATGCAAGGTCGAAGCCTGATTCTTCCATTGTTCAGTTTATTTCTTTTAGTGTTGATCCGGAGACAGATTCGGTAGCACGCCTGAAAAAATATGCCGATCATTTTGGTATCGATCCCGGTAACTGGTGGCTGTTGACGGGCAATCGTGATTCTATCTATAACTATGCCTTCCGGGAATTAAAGGTGGACAAATTTGACACTGTTCCGGTAAATCCTGATTTTGTACATACCACAAGATTTGTATTGATCGATAAGAATTTTAATGTGCGTGGTTTTTATAATGGCCTGGATTCAACCTCGCTTGATAAATTATCTAAAGATATAGGGCTGCTGATGCTGTCAGTGGATGATAACCCTGAAAGCCTGCCTTTTGATCCTGTTTTAATGGCTATATTTTTTGCTATGGCGCTTGTTATAACCATCATCGTTATACGGGCTATATTCCGGAAAAAGAAAGCGTATGAATGAATTGCCGCAACCGTCAATGCGCAAAAACGATAAAAAAGCGACCTTATTAATCATCGTTTTTTCATTTGTTGTATTTGTTGCTGTTAGTTTTTTGACTAAAACAAAAATTGATATTGTTACAGGATTCGATGTACACATTTTTGCATTGATAAATGCGATCATCAATTCTGTAATTGCACTGTTGCTGTTGCTGGCATTGATTGCTGTGAAGAATGGAAAATATCTTTTACATAAACGCATCATGCTTACAGCGCTTGTTTTATCGGTGGTGTTTTTAATATCTTATGTAACACATCATTTGCTAGCCGGTGAGGCTATTTATGGAGATGCCGATCATGATGGTATTTTAAGCGATGCCGAAAGACTTGCAGTCAGTGGTTCGCGAAATATGTATCTTATCATTTTATTATCACACATTTTTTTAGCCGGCATCATTCTTCCTTTTATTTTATTCACTGCTTACCGTGCATTGATAGCAGAGTATCCCAGGCATAAAAAACTGGCGCGCATCACCTGGCCGCTTTGGTTGTATGTAGCTATAACCGGCCCGCTGGTTTACTGGATGATACATCCTTATTACAGATGATATTGTTTTAAAATCTGGTTGAGTTATTTGTTTGAAATTGATTATGAGGATATTGGTGAATTGTCCCCTGAATAATCAGCATCCCAAGTGATATTGTTATTTTTAATTGCGGCTTAATTTCTTTATTTAATATAACTTAATTTAGCCTAAACAAGATGTGTATGGCTGAACTTACTGCCCACGACAGGCAATGGCTTCATAAGTTTATTGATGAAGCTGATGAAGAAATGATAAGCAGGATAATTGCTTTTGCAAATGGCAATATTCACACTTTTGAATTAACAGAAGAAGAGTTAAAAGAAATGAATGAAGAAGATGCGGCTTATGACAGAGGAGGCTTGAAAACATACAAATGGGAAGACATAAAAGATATGGCCACGGGGAAAAAGAAAATGGATGAGTTATAATTTAGAATTTGCATTAAGAGTTGCTTATGATATAAATAAAGCGTTTGCATGGTATGAAAAACAAAAACCAGGATTAGGTGCTGAATTCATTATTGAAATAGAAGATTGTTACAAAAACCCGAACTTCAGCCCGAAACTTATTCGCATATTACAAAACAAAGGCGGCGTATAAAAATGGAACGATTTCCCTATCTTGTTATTTACAGGATTAGTGGAAACAATGTTTTTATCAGCAGAGTACTTCACGCAAACCGAATGAAGAAATAAAAATCTTTTTTTCCCCAAAGCCTCATCCCCACACCATATCATTTTATATACATTCGGCAAAACATAGCATACACGTTTTAGAATCTGGTTGAGTTATTTGTTTGAAATTGATTATAAAGATACCGGTCAGGCACTTTTAAACGATGCGATTATATGTCATCCATTAAAACGTCAAACCGCTAAACGAAAATTTTTATTAACTCAAAGGGCTTCTAAGCGATTTATTTGTTAAATGATAATCCTTCCTGCTTCAATGCTTCCCGGAGTTTAGGCATTGCAGTCGGCCCGATGCCGTGCAATTTTAAAATTTCTGCTTCCTTAAATTCAGATAGTTTTTGCAGGGAGGTGATCTGGTTATTTTCTAAAGCGCGCCTTGCAGGCGCTGATAATTTTGAAAGAAAACCACTCATTGGCTTGCGTTGTTCTTCACAAACCGGGCAGGTCGGGCAATCGCTGCTTTTATAATAGGCGTGGCCATTCGGACATGTTCTTAAATTTTTTTTCGAGGGTGCTATTTTAATTATTTTATTCAAATAATATTCTAAAGTTAGTTATCGCTGTTACAATAATCAATTTAAAGATTACGATATATCAGTAATGAATAGCAATATTCTTGTTATCAACAAATCACTATCTTACAAACCAAACTTATACATGAAATATACAGTTTGCCTTTTATTTATTCTTTGTTTAAGCTGCGCACCAAAACCATATGCATCCTCCAACAAAATGTATAAACAGCAGGCCAAAGCATATGCTAAGATCATCCGTCAGTACCCGCTTGCTGATTCATTTAGCAAGGATCACTTTGTAGGCACAACCAATTTTAATTTACGCAAGCCCAACTTTGTCATCATACATCATACAGCGCAAAACAGTTGTGACCAAACGCTTGTTACTTTCACTACGCAGCGCACACAGGTGAGCGCACATTATGTTATTTGTAAAGATGGAACGGTTCACCACATGCTGAACGATTACATGCGTGCCTGGCATGCCGGTGTTGGCACATGGGGAAATGATGCTGATATTAATAGCAGCAGTATTGGTATTGAATTAGACAATAACGGCTTTGAACCATTTACTGAAGGCCAACTAAACAGTTTATTCCAATTGCTCTCATTATTGAAGAAACAGTATAATATTCCAACATCTAATTTTATAGGGCATGCCGATATTGCACCTACCCGCAAAAATGACCCTAACATTTATTTCCCCTGGAAAAGGCTTTCCGACAGTGGTTATGGCAACTGGTATGATGATACAACCAATATCGTGCTGCCTTCATCGTTCAATGCGATGCAGGCATTACGCATCATTGGTTATAATATAAAGGATACTACCGCCGCAACGATCGCTTTCAAACGTCATTGGCTCCGGGACACTTTTCCTGTATTTGATTCTGCTCAATACAAAGTCTTGTTCCAGGTGATGAAGAAATATGAATGACCATTCTTCTGATGATTTCAATCTGGTTTAATCAAAACGACCTAAGAACAATTTCGTACGTTATGTGTTCATTTTCGTACAATTCATTTTATTGGTCATGTTGAAACTATTGTGCAGCAATAATTTAAGCGCTGGCATGTTGCTTGAAAAAGTTTATCAGCCGGATAAAATCAACAGCGCTTATGTTTAAAAATTATTTCAAAACAGCCTACAGGAATCTTAAGCGTAATAAAGCTTATGCGTTTATCAATACGTTTGGTCTTGCCATTGGCATAGCTGCATGCTTTCTCATTTTTCTTGTAATAAAGTTTGAAAGCAGCTTTGATAATTTTCATCCAAAAGGAAACAGCATTTACCGTGTAAGCACGGAGTTCCATACACAGGATGGCGTAGATTATTCCGGCGCCGTGGCGTTTCCGGTGGCAAAAGGACTGCGTGTTGATTTTCCGCAAATAAAAGAAGTAGCTTCTATATTCAGGAACGGCGGGCAGATAACGGTTGAAGACGGAACTGCTCAATTAAAGAAATTACAGGAAGATCATTTTTTTTATGCTGAGCCGGAATTTTTCAACATGTTTAATTTCGGATGGCTTGCCGGTGATCCTAAAACGTCTTTGAAAAATCCCAATAATGCGGTGCTTACACAGGAAACGGCAGAAAAATATTTTGGTAACTGGAAGTCCGCACTCGGTAAAACAATTAAGTACGAGAATAAAGATCTTTACACTGTTTCCGGTATCCTGAAAAATATTCCGCACAATAGCGATTTTCCGTTGAGTGTTGTGGCGCCTTATTCAGCAATGGAGCATACTAATTTAAACAACAATCTTAATGATTGGGTGAGCACATTTGGTGGCGCTTATACATTTGTTGTGCTGCCATCTTCGTTGCCTGTTGCGAAATTCAATAGGGAATTAAAGGCCTTTGCCAAAAAACACAAACCCGCTGAATATGCCGCGGATGCATATGTGGTGCAGCCCCTGTCTGAAATGCATTATGACGAAGAATTTGGAAATTTCAATGGCCATACATTCAGCCATTCTTTAATAAATGCTTTGTCAGTGATCGGTATTTTTTTAATACTGATAGCTTGTTTCAATTTTATCAACCTCGCCACAGCACAGGCGGTTAACCGTTCCAAAGAAGTAGGTGTAAGAAAAGTATTGGGAAGCAACCGTTCGCAATTAGCTATGCAGTTTCTTGGCGAAACCGGGCTGATCGTTTTGCTGGCACTGATCATAGCTGTAATTATTGCGATGTTCACATTGCCTTTTCTAAATAAGTTACTGGAAGTGCATATCAGCATGAACTTTTTGAATGACCCATCTTTAATAGCATTTGTATTGAGCGCAGGCATAATGATAACGTTCTTATCGGGTATTTATCCTGCTATTATCTTATCGGGCTTTAATCCAATAACCGCTTTAAAAAGCAGGATTACAGCAAAAATGGTTGGTGGTATTTCATTAAGACGAGCATTGGTGGTTGTGCAATTTGCAATTGCGCATATTCTTATCATAGGAATGTTTATAGTCGTTAGCCAGATGAATTTCTTCAGAAATGCATCTCTTGGTTTTGATAAAGCAGCTATTATTAATGTTCCGCTTCCGGGCGATAGCATCAATCATACAAAAATTGATTATTTGCGTAATCAATTACTCTCAAATTCTTCCATCACCAATGTGAGTTTTAGTTTCGGCAGCCCTTCTGCCAACGGTAACTGGAACAGCGATTTCAGGTATAACCACGCCGTTAAAAGCACAAACTTTAGTGCTAATTTGAAATGGGCAGACCCTGATTATTTTAAAACGTATAACCTCCACTTTATTGCAGGCCGCCCATATCGTGCAAGTGATACGGTAAGAGAGTTTGTAGTGAATGAAACACTGCTTAGGAAATTAGGCATACGTAATCCACAGGATGCGATTGGCAAAGAGATAAATTTCTGGGATGGCGGTAAAGTGGCCAATATTGTTGGTGTTGTAAGGGATTTTAATTCTTATTCTCTCCGCGAGCCAATGGCGCCTGTTGTATTGAGTACCTGGAGAGATGTATATCAAACGATCAACATAAAAATAAAGCCAGGTGCTGAGAAATCAGTCTTGCCTTTTATAGAAAAGTTATGGACAAATACCTATCCCGACTATGCATACAATTACGAGTTCCTTGACGAAACCATAAAGAATTTCTATTCACAAGAAAACCAGCTTTCACAGCTGTATAAAATATTTGCAGGCATTGCAATATTTATCAGTTGCCTTGGTTTATATGGCCTGGTTTCTTTTATGGCGGTTCAGCGCACAAAGGAAGTGGGCATACGTAAAGTGCTGGGTGCATCGGTGCGCAACATCATTTTCCTTCTTTCAAAAGAGTTTACCATACTTGTTGTAATTGCATTTATTATAGCTGCACCGGTTGCCTGGTATATTATGCATCAATGGCTGCAGAATTATACCTACAGGATACCGGTCACCGCTTCCATATTCATCGTAGCGATTGTCAGTTCAATTATTGTGGCATGGATAGCTGTTGGTCATCGTGCTATACATTCTGCGCTTGCAAACCCGGTTGAGTCTTTACGAACAGAGTAGGTTGAGCAGTTGATAGGTTGAGTAGTTGATAGGTTGAAAGGTTAATGATCCTTTCGCTTTAATAGAAACTAAATTTTGTTGAATGGTAAAGTCTTAAATCTGCAATCTGCAATCGCCAATCTGCAATCGTTAAAGCTCGCAGCTACGAAGATTTTTTATCAGTAACAAATTTTACCTGCATAATCCTTTAAGCTATCTTTATTTTTTTAAGCTTGCATTATGTATAAGATATCCACCCGGTTTTTGATTTTATTTTCAATATGTCTTTTCATGCTTTGCAAAGAATCAACTGAACAGGGTACCAATAACCCACCGTCCAATCCGCCGCCTTCCAGTGATACATTAAAATATCAATTAGTGTGGTCAGATGAGTTTGACGGTTCCTCTATTGATGCCGGTACCTGGAATTTTGAAACAGGTGGCAGCGGGTGGGGTAACCATGAGCAGGAATACTACCAGGAGGCCAATGCAGCGATTGAAAACGGGAACCTCGTTATTACCGGGAAAAAAGAAACCGTGGGCTCCAATAAATATACATCCGCGCGTATGACAACACTTGGTAAGAAAGAATTTTTGTATGGCAGGATAGAGGCAAGAATAAAAATACCCGTTGGTAAAGGTTTCTGGCCCGCGTTCTGGATGATGGGTTCCAACATAAAAACGGCCGACTGGCCGGCCTGTGGTGAAACGGATATTATGGAACACATCAATGACGACAGTCTTATGTACGGCACAATACATTGGGATAATAACGGCCATGCCTCCATTGGTGGTAAAACAACTTCAACCCCTTCGGATTATCATGTATATGGCGTTGAATGGGATGCTTCTTCTATTAAATGGTCAATCGACAGTGTTGTATTTTATGAGGCCAGTTTAAAAGGTAACAGCATGGACGAATTTCACCAACCCTTTTTTATACTGTTGAATTTTGCGCTCGGTGGCGATTGGCCCGGTCAAACCATTGATGATAGCCTGCTCCCCGCAAAAATGTATGTGGATTATGTACGTGTGTACCAGAAGAAATAATATATGCACTAATCTTCTAAAAACATCCGGTCAATTTTATCAAGAAAGCGTTCATCGTTAATACCGGTCCTGTTAAACATAATGGCAGTAATCATATTTTTCTGCGGGTAAATACGCATCTCGCAATAATAGCCTCCTCCGCCTCCGGCATGTGTAAAATAATTCACGTCTTTCAGTTTTCCTGTAAACCAACCTAAGGTCATTTCTATTTCTTTACCGTTGGAGGTGTGTTGTTTTGTAAAAAGGATCTTTTTGTATTCGCCGGATAGCAAAACAGAGTCTGGCTTAAACAAGGCTGAAATAAATGCCGACAATGAATAGGCGTTTGCGATCAATCCGCCATAAGCCCCGCCGCTTACATAATATTTTTTAAACCTGATCCACTTGTTATTGTAAGAAGGTTCAGTGAATTTTTTTCTGTCGAGAAAGAAGCCAAGCATGGCATTGATTGCGGTAAATTTTTTCTGATAACCTCTCGCATAATTGGAATAGTCAGTTACAAGAAAACTCATTGGAAGTTCTTCGTGGCCAATCTTTTTAATTATGTTTTGGCAGATGTAATCACCATACTTTATTCCTGATACGTTTTCTATGATCCTTCCCAAAAGCAAATAGTTCAAATTGCTATAGGCAAATTTTTCTCCGGCACGATGTTTCAAATTTGAATATTTCGATAAAACACGCTGTATAAATTCGTCTGGATTAAACCCGGCTTCTTCATTATGCAAATGTGCCCACCGTAAAGGAATTGGATTCGGCAGCCCGGAAGTATGTGATAGCAATTGCTGTATGGTGATCTGACTTGAAAAAGGATAATCATCCATCCAATCAGCAGCATAACCGGACAATTCTATTTTTCCTTTTTCAGCAAGCTGCATTATAGCAAGACCGGTAAAAGTTTTTGTAACCGAGCACGCATTAAAAAATGTTTTAGCTGTTATGGGAGTATTCGTTTCAAATGCTGCAAAACCTGCTGCATATTCAAACCAGGGTTCTCCTTTTTTTAAAACAAGATATTGAACACCGGGCGTTTTATTTTTTGCAATCAGGTTGTTCAAAAAATTTTTTGTGTTATTCTCTGAAGCGTTGCCCATTTAATTGTTTTACCGAATGAGACTTCATAATTAACATAACACTGGCTCAGTCTTAAAAACTGAACCAGCCTTAAGCTATGCTTTGTTGTACACCTTTATCACGGGTTCCCGTATTACAGCAGCTTCCGCAGTGCAGTGCCAGTAAATAACATCAGCAATAGCTTCTGCTTTCACCCAATGATCAAAGTGTGCATCGGGCATGAAGCTGCGGTTTTGGGGTGTATCTATCGTACTCGGAACGATCACACTTGTTACAACATTTTTTCCTTTTGCTTCGTCATTCATTAATTCTGCCAGGCGAAAGATCAGTGACTTGGCTAATCCGTAAGCGACCATTCCTTTACTGTTTTTTGCATCAAGCCCGGGTCTTGAACCTATGATAAAAATTCTTCCGTTGTTTTGATTTAACATCTGCACAAAAACCGGCCGTGCAGCGTTATAAGCAGTTTCGAAATTGAGTTTGTATTGCTTTGCTATGTCCGATGTTTTGGTATCGGCGACCTTGCCCATAGCAAAACCGCCAACAGTAAGAACAGCTACATCAATAGTTCCGTGCTTTGCAATAACCGATTCAATAAACTTTTGTGAATCATCCTCGCTCATCAGGTCAACAATCACTTTCTCGAACTTGTCAGCCGGAAAATCAATGGGTACGGTGTCATTTGGAATAACAGTTCCTATAACGAGATAACCTTCATCAATAAATTTTTTTATAACTGCCTGCCCAAGATTGCCGGAAGCTCCTGTAACAATTGCAATTTGCTTAGCCACGCCACCATCATGCGAAGGGGAGTAATATTTCTTCATTGTTCTTATTTTAATAAAACCAAATTAGCATTTCTGGAATTAATTTCATTACTGCTTTTTCGGCTGTTTGCTTGTATATAAGCGTCATTTTTATATAAAACATCAATAAAGTAACCGGGTTATCATGGCAGTTGAAGGCTTTTAATTATCTTTACCTGCTAACCAAATAACTGAAAGCCTTGAAATCTATCCTTACACAAAAACAAATAGAGCTGACGGTAAAGCGGCTGGCGCACCAGATACTTGAAAATCACCTTAATCTTGAGAATACAGTGCTCATTGGCATTCAGCCGAGGGGGATTTTTTTAAGCGACAGGATCGTTAATGAAATGAAGCGGTTAACTCCACCGGAAAAAATATTATACGGTAAACTGGATATTACTTTTTACCGTGATGATATCCGCAATGAGCTGAAGTTGGCAAACACCACGGAAATACCGTTCAGCACAGCCGGGAAAAATATTATTATTATAGATGATGTATTATGGACCGGCAGGACCATCCGCTCCGCACTGGATGCCTTGATTGATTTTGGCCGGCCTTCCAAAATAGAATTGTGTGTTTTGATCGATCGCCGGTTTAGCCGTGAGCTCCCTATTCAGTCAGACTATGTGGGACGTGCCATTGATACTTTTCCATCGCAAAAAGTTTTCGTGCGCTGGAAAGAAAAGCATGGTGTTGATGAAGTGGTGCTGGATTAAACTATTTTTAAAACTCCATGTAAATACAAACTAAGCCTATGTTAATTATAAATATTGCCTGCAATATTGCTGATTTTGCGATTTCGAAGTTTTATGATTTAAGCTGCGATTAAATGTTAAAGAGAATCCCAAAATCGCTAAATCAAAAAATCCCAAAATAGTATGCTTAACATAACACTAAGCTTTATCTTCGCTTTTTAATGAGACTCTCGTCTAAACACCTGCTTGGTATTAAAGATCTCTCTAAAGAAGATATTCAGTTAATTCTTTCCACGGCGAACCAGTTTAAAGAAGTTTTACAAAGGCCGGTAAAAAAAGTGCCTTCCCTGAGAGATATAACTATTGTAAACCTGTTTTTTGAAAACTCCACACGCACAAGGTTCTCTTTTGAACTGGCGGAAAGAAGGCTTAGCGCAGATGTGCTTAATTTTTCCGCAAATACTTCTTCCACTGCCAAAGGAGAAACTTTGCTGGATACCGTAAACAATATCCTCAGTATGAAGGTGGATATGGTGGTAATGCGGCACAGCGCTTCGGGCGCCCCTCATTTTCTCGCGCAGCATATTCCTGCAGCCATAGTGAATGCAGGTGACGGGATAAATGAACATCCTACACAAGCCCTGCTTGATGCTTATTCCATGCAGGAAAAAACCGGGAAGCTCGAGGGACTAAAAGTTGCGATTGTAGGAGACATAATGCATAGCCGGGTAGCGCTCAGCAATATTTACCTGCTTACAAAAATGGGCGCTGAAATTACGGTGGCCGGCCCGCCAACACTCATTCCTAAATATTTGCATGAAGCTTTTAATGTGAATGTTACTTATAATTTAAAAGAGGCTTTAGAGTGGTGTGACGTGGCTAATGTTTTACGTATTCAACTGGAGCGCCAGAACCAGCCATTGTTTTCTTCACTGCGTGAATATAACCTGGCCTATGGCATCAAAAGAAGTTTGCTTGATAGCCTGCAAAAAGAAATTGTGATCATGCATCCGGGGCCTATTAACCGTGGTGTGGAATTAGATAGTGATGTTGCTGACGGACCGTTTTCGATAATTTTAAACCAGGTGGAAAATGGTGTGGCAGTGCGCATGTCGGTTTTATATTTATTAAGTCCGCAAGCTCCAAATTCCTGATAATATCATTAACATAAAAAGCTCCCTGAAGTTGAGGAATAAAATTCTCCTTCAGCGGGCATGTAGGAGGACTTATGAATATTTGTTTATTTCCCGGCACATTCGATCCCGTAACGTTGGGACATATCGATATTATTCTTCGTGCAAAACCATTATTCGAAACCATCATCATCGGCGTGGGTAGAAATTCAGCTAAAACACCTATGTTTTCTGCGGAACAAAGATTGCAGTGGTTCGAAGATATCTTTAAAGATGAACCCGGGATTACCGCCGCGATCTATGACGGACTGACTGTAAACTTTTGCAGGGAAGTAAGCGCGAGGTTCATTTTGCGCGGCATACGTTACGTAAGTGATTTTGAATACGAGAAAGCTATTGCCGACGCCAACCGTACTTTGGACCCGGGTGTTGAAACTATTTTTCTAACCGGTGAACCAAAATACACTTCAGTGGCTTCCACTATTGTGCGGGATATCCTTCGTAATCATGGGGATGCTTCACCTTTTCTGCCTGAAGTGGTGATTGACTCACTCAAAAAAAAGCAGGACTGATTTTTATTTGACTTTTGAAACTCTACCTGAAACATGTATCCGGTATTCTATGAATAATTACTTTGAACAAAATAGATATTCAGTACTTTCTCAATATTTATTTTTTTACATTTGATTTCATCCTGGAAAACACCATTGCTAATTCCTAATCATAAAGCCATTTTTAATGTCAAAAAAGAAGGTCATCATTCTTGGCGGCGGGGTTGCCGGCATGAGCGCTGCGCATGAACTTATAGAGCGGGGGTTTGATGTGCAGGTATTTGAAAAAAAAGTAAGGTTGCCCGGTGGCAAAGCCCGGAGTGTGGATGTTCCGGATGAGGATGCAGGAGAAGATTATAAGCCATTACCCGGTGAACATGGGTTTCGCTTCTTCCCCGGGTTTTATAAACATGTAATAGACACGATGGCGCGCATCCCTTTTGAGGGAAACAAAAATGGCGTTATGGATAATCTTGTTGAAGCGCCTTATGTGATGTTGGCCCGCACCGGGGATGATCCTATTGTGCTGCTCGATCATTTTCCAAAATCGTTTAATGATTTTAAATTCCTGCTGCATTCGTTGAAACAGCACACAGGTCTAAGCTCTGAGGACGAATTATTTTTTGCAACGCGTGTTTGGCAATTGATAACGAGCTGCCGTATCCGGCGGGAAGACGATTACGAACGCTTAGGCTGGTGGCAATTTACCGATGGCGCCAATAGGAGTAAAGCATACCAGGATTTGCTTGCCCAGGGGCTAACCCGTACACTGGTGGCCGCCAGGGCTGCTACTGCAAGTACAAAAACCGGGGGTGATATTTTTTTGCAACTGATCTTTAATATGGCCAACCCGAAGGTGGCAACTGATCGCATACTGAATGGTCCTACTAATGATCAATGGCTTTTTCCATGGCATGAGTATTTGGTAAGCAAAGGTGTTGATTACCAGTTTTTGTCTGATGTTAGAAAAATAGATTGTAAAGATGGAAAGATAACCGGTGTTTGGGTTTCCAGGGTAAGCCCGGCTACAGATAAGTTTCCCGAACTGATCCCTCCAATTAAATATACTGCTGACTATTATATCTGCGCTGTTCCTGTTGAAGTGGCTGCCCCTTTATTGATAGGCGATATTTTGCAGCCAGGCCAAACAGTACAGGATTTTATGAATAATGTAATTAAGAATGCTGATCTTTCTGACCCTGCTGTTTCGATCCTTGACATTACCAATGCTGCGATACAAAAGGCAGCCATTATGAGCGCTGATCCAACTTTAACGGGCATTATCGAACTTTCCAATGACGTCTCCTGGATGACCGGCGTACAGTATTACCTTACAGAAGTCGTAGATCTTAATAAAGGGCATATTATTTTTTCCGACAGTCCGTGGGCTATTACTGCTATATCGCAATCGCAGTTCTGGAAAAAATTCCCGATGGATGCCTATGCAGATGGAAAAATTAAAACCGTGTTGTCCTGTGATGTTTCGGATTGGGATGAACCGGGAATTCTTTACGGTAAACCCGCGAAGAAGTGCAGCGCGAAAGAAATTAAGGAAGAGGTATGGGCGCAAATGAAAAGGGCATTGGTTATAAACGGCAAGCATTTGTTATCTGATGACATGATACATACCTCGTTTATCGATCGTGATATTGTTTTTGGTGAAAATGTTGCCTTACTCGAAGGAGATTACTTCTGTAAAAATACCGAGCCGTTATTGGTGAATAAAGTGGATACGTGGCGGTTGCGCCCCGAATCGTATTGTGCTATCCCCAATTTATTTTTTGCAGCAGACTATGTACGTACCCATACTGATCTTGCGACAATGGAAGGCGCTAATGAAGCCGCTCGCCGTGCTGTAAATAACATTATTGAAGCTGCAGGCGTTAATGTCCCCTTGTGTGAAATTTGGGACCTCCAGGAGCCCTGGGCATTCGCATATTACCGCTATCATGATTACCGGCGGTATATGAAAGGCCTGAAATGGAATGAACAGTTTCCATGGTGGGTAAAACTCATCCAGTCAATAATATCGTTATTTAGAAAAGGCGCTAAAAAATCGGAGGTTACAACAACAAAGCAACCGGCAGCAAAACCATCTTAATGCTTTATAGTTATATCTTGCATAACAAACAATTTTTTCAAGCTTAATGCAAATTCAATGCAACATAAAACACATTACGATACTGTTTCCAAAGCGATAGAAGAGCTGCGCAGGCAAGGTTATACTACGGATTTTAATATCGAGGAAACCGGCATAAGCTGCAGCGACGGAAAATTCGGCGCTGATGATTTTGAAGTAGTAGATGTGTACCGTTATGAAGGTGATTCAGATCCTGCTGACGAAGCAGCCGTATATGCCATCCGGTCAACTACCGGATTAAAAGGTATTTTAGTTACCGGGTATGGCGCTTCTGCGGACACCGCTTCCGAGGAAATACTGGAAAAACTAGGCAGCAAATCTTAGATTGTCTATATAGACTTGTTAAGTTCTTGCAATTTATTCTGCTTAGATTTTATGGTTTTAATAGTCCTGTTATTGTTACAGATTAGACATAACGATCAATTTGTTTACATTTCCGGTTACAAAATTGCTTTCGGTTAATACAAATAATCCAACGCATGCATGTTGAGCGCAGCTATTCAGATGCCGGGCTTGTAAATGCCCTTAAAGACCCTGCAGAAATGAATGCTGCAATAAGGTTTGTTTATCGGGAATATTATGGAATGCTCGAAAATTATGTGCTTAATAATAGTGGAAGCAGAGATGACGCGGCCGATGTGGTACAGGAAACAATTGTAGCGTTTATAGAGATCGTAGAGCAGGGAAAATTCAGAGGCGAATCCAGTATAAAATCATTCTTATTTGCCATAACACGTAATGTCTGGTTAACTGAACTCAGGAAAAGAGGCAGTGCCGATAACAGGAATAAGAATTTTGAAAAAGAAAAGGATATACTGGATGAAGGAGCTGCGAATCATCTTATTAAAAGAGAGTATTTTTTAGTGATACAGCAACTTTTTGAAAAGCTTGGAGATAAATGCAGGCAGTTGCTTATGATGGTTTATTACGAAAATTTATCAATGAGTGAAATTGTTGATCAAATGCCGGGTTATCAAAATGAGCAGGTACTTCGAAACAAAAAATATAAATGCATGAAACAACTGGAACAGATGATGCAGGGCAATGAAACCCTGCGCATACAATTTAAAAATGCTTTGAAAAATGCAGGATAATTATTCCGACGAAAATATTATTCAATACATAGACGATGAAATGACTGTAGATGAAAAACAGGCATTTGAAAAATTGCTGCAAGAGGATGCAGTTTTATATGGACGTTACCAATTCATGCTGGCGGCAAAACAAGCCATACGATCTAAAGGATTAAAAGAGCAGGTAGGTAAGATCCATCAGGAATATATGCAATCGCTCAACCGCCCGGCCGTAGCAACAACCCATATTCCCAGGAAACATTCAATTTTCAAAGCGTTTATGCGTGTTGCGGCAGTATTGATCCTTGCTGTTTCAGGTTACGGTGTTTTCGAGTTCGGAACAACCAATAACAATTCCTTATACGAAAGCAGTTTTATAGATTATCAAATAGAGGTGGTCAGGGGAGCGGAACAATCCCAACAAATCGATAGTTTATACAATGCTAAAAATTATAATGCGGTTATTACAGCTTTTAATGCAAAAACACAAAAAGATCAGAGAGATTATTTTATTGCCGCTCAATCTTATTTGCATCTGGATAAACCTGAGGAAGCCATATCAGCTTTTCAACAAATTGAAAAACTGAATGCAGCAACCGATAGCAAATATTTTGTTGACGAAACTGATTTTTATCTTGCGTTGGCTTACATAAAAGCGGGCAGGATCAGCGAAGCGGAAAAACAATTAAATACGATCACATCGAACAAACAGCATTTGTTTTACAGCAATGCAAAAAACATCAGCAGGGTTAAGCTTGAGATACTCCAAATAAAAAATTAGGATTCATCATATTTATTTAGCCTGCCATTTTTTTTCGTCTTAAGATCAATAACACAATTAATGATGCAATAGCAATGGCAACAATCCATAGCCAGTTAAATGATCTTTCTTCCTGCACATCCCCGATCAAAATAAGGTTGCTCCAATATTGAGGGGTATGGAACTGGCTCATGGCATCATCACTAAGCAGGTCTTTTTTGGCATGTTGTAATGCGCTTGCATAAGAATATCCTTTGTTAGAATAATAATAAAATTTTTCACTGATGTAGGCTGTGGTCCTGTCTTCGGCTTTCCATAACGAGGTAATAATATCAGGGCAACCGGCAAAAGCAAAAGCCCTGGATAAACTTAATGCTCCTTCACTTTGAGATAATTTTCCTGTACCGGTTTCACAGGCGCTTAAAAATACGAGTTGTGTTTTTTGCAATTGAAGATTATACAATTCTTCGGCATAAATTTTATAATTGTCGTCTGTGCCGGTTTGCCTGTAAAAAGCAATGTATGAATTGTTCGGCTCATTAAAGTCAACTATCGCATGTGTTGCAAGATGTATGGCGGATGCATTCGCAGCAACTTTCATAAAATTGCTTTTTGTAGCTGCGTTGTATATAAATTGAGACGTTTTGTTAAAACCGGATATTTCTTTTACTGACGCAGGTAAAGCATCGAGGCTTACGTTGTTATTTTTTTGTGCAAAAGGCGCGAAAGCAATCGCCTCTTTTTGATTAAAAGTTGTTATAGATTTTTGTAAAAAAGGTAAAGCGAACTGGTAAGTTACCGCGTAATCTTCAATCAAATATTTATCGTCGGCACGTATAAATGCTTCAAAGGGAAGATTGATGAATTCCTGGTCAGGTATTATTATAAGCGATGTAACTCCCTTTAAATATTTTGTCAAAGGACTTACCAATGCATTGTATAAATTTTTTGCCGTGGCGTTATTAAATGTGATCCCGGTATTTGCTGTTGAAAGGAAATTACTAAAATCATTGATGTTTTTAGCAAGCATGGTGCTGTTACTGATCTCCGTTTCTGCGATATTATTTTTTCTGATAACAAAAGCATGCACATTTTCGGACCCTTTGTAATAACAAAGCACTGCTGATTGGTCATCGAGAACATTCTTTTGAATATGCGATATATTAACCTCATCGGCGGCAAATTTTTGCTTATAATATTCGGGGTAATTTTTATAACTGTTATTGAGCGATTGTAATTGCAGTTCATTGGAGTTTATTGCCGAAAGCAGGTTTTTTTGTTCCGTACTGTCAGTTGATGATTGCAATTGAAACTTTAACCTGGAAATGCTTATTTTAATGTTTCTTTCTTTATTTAATAATGAATCAGGTAAGCCTGCAAACTTTTTTATTGTATTTTCTTTCAAACTTATAGCGAGCGAGGTGGCGCGGCTCTTACTTATCCATTCAAGTGCATGGATCATTTTTTCTTTACTGTGATCAGTATTAGTGTTCATTAAAAAATCCACTGCCCGTGCGTAAGCATTAAAAACTTTATCGGCAATAAAAAATCTTGCTTCATCATTATCGATCGATTTTTTTATGTAGTCTGCAAGCGCAAATGCGGAGTCATAAGTGTTCAGGGCGGCTTTATAATAATTCACATTTTTTTGTTGAGCGTAAAGCGTAGAGAAGCAATTAGCTTTTGCTTCCAACGCGTCAAATAAACTATAGCTGGCAAATTCACCAATGAAGTTCCCGGGATTAACAAGAACATTTGTATCATTAAACTTATAGTCATATTGTATGATTGCCTTCTGGTAAAATGATAAAGCATCAGATAATTTTTGTTCACTCATCATCAGGTCGCCGTAATATTTGCACGTGGTTCCGTAATAATTACTCTTTGCCAGCGAAGAATTTTGTTTGTAATAATTGATGGCCATATTGAGCTGGTGAGCTGCCATTGCCGCGTCATTTTTTAAGATATACGCTTGCGCGCCGGCATTGTAAACGGCTATAGCATAATTACCGCTTATGTTTCGTACAAGATTTAGATAACGTAATGCGCTGTCAGGTTGGTTTTTTGTAAGGTAAATTCCTGCGATATTGTTTACTATAGGCGGAGATGGATCTTTATAGTCCATCAGTTTTTTATATAAACGAAGCGCGGAGTCTGAATAACCTGATATCTTTACTGCGAAGGCCACATTTGCCGACATAGCAAATATCGCATCCTTTAGATCGGGCCTTGTGTGGCTAGTAATCTCCAAAGCTTTATTAAAATAAACACCGCTTTGTTTATAATTTCCTGCTTCACTATAAAGTGCCCCAAGAGAATTATACAGGTCTCCGGCAAGTCCGGCAGAAGGGTATATGTTGATTATTTTTTCGGCCCACGATAAATAATAAACAGAAGAATCAAAAATGCTATTCATGTAATGCACATTACCCGCAGAAAGCAACAACCTGAACAATACAGAATCGCTTAAATGATAACGTCTTTGGATTTGCAGCGCCGAATAATAATCCCGGAGGATTTCAGTTGAATTATAGCCCAATCCTTGTTTCAAGATACCACTTCGCTCATAACAATTATATAGGACAGAAGCGCTTTCGGAAGTTAGCGCAAGCTTGTTTATCATATTATGATACAGCGTTATTGCAACGGAGTCGGTAGAGTCTGTTGCATCCCCGTTGAACAAGCTTTCAGCCCTCTCATATAATTGCTTATAGAGTTGAAATGATTGCTTTACCTGGCTGGGCAATCTTGCAAACAAAACGCAAGCTGCGGTTGCAAAAACCGCTATTATTATTCTTTTCATTTAATGGTCTAACACTAAAATAAAAGAATCCTTAACCGGATCAATGCATTACGCATTGGGATGGCTATATTACTTTCCTGTTACAATAATATAAGGCGGCCTGCATCTTGTTTCACCCTTGCCATGTTTGGCTACAACACTGTTTGTAGCGGAAGACACCGTATAAGCAACTTTATATGGATCTGTATCATTTTCATTAAACAGCACCAATTTCTTTTTTGCTTCAATTTGTTGACGAAGCTTGGTGGGGATATCTGCTTTCGTCTTATAATAATAAAGTCTGAAACCAATTTTGTTTAACGCTTTTGAACTTTTATCAGCAATACGATAATTAAGTTTAAAGGTTTTGACTGCCCCATTCTGAGGGTTGATTCCAAGCGCACCATTCTTCAAGCTTCTTTTTAAATTAAAATTTCCATTTGACTTGTTCATATCGATACCTTGCGGAATTACTTCCTGTCCTTCTGCTGGTTCATCGGCAAAACCATCTCCGTCATCATCATCGTGACCATCATCGAACTCACAGTTGCCGTTACAATCAGTAGGCTTTAATAAACTGGCATTGTATAGTGGTTTCACAATACCAGGGTCTGTACTTGTAAGTGTGTAAATACTGTCGACATAGTTTATACCTGACACGGTGATAAACTTTTTACAGGTATCCTGGCGTCCAAATGGTGCATACCATACCAGGTATTTTAAACCGGTTTCACTTTCCGTTATGTCGATGTTACCATTATTCCTGTTTATTTCAAGACCATCAGGGTAAGCTCCGAAAGTGCCGGCAAGTTTATATTTAGGTTTAACAATATAATCATCAGGTAATTCATCCGGATAAAAGATGGAATCGGCATAGGCAAATGAATCACAAGGGGACAATGCGAGCGCATTATTAACGGATGAACTATGCAGCAGTGAACTATCGGCACTATTCTCTTTGGTGCATGCCAGGCCATAGATTGCAATGACTGATAAAAAACTGACAACAAGATTATTCGTTTTCATAACTCTTCAAATTTAATTTATGCAGTATGCTTTTTATACAATGAAAATCAGGGGTTGAAATAAAAATAAATTAAGCTTTGTACCAACTTTAGTAGCGCTCAACAAGAAAAATATAACGCTGAATGAGAAAAAAATGGTTGCCTGCAAGATTTTTCCAATGGCATTTAACAGGGAGGGAGCATGAAATAGCGTAAAAATTGAGACGGATTGTTATATTTTACTTGTTATTTTAAGTAAATTGCCTGAGGAATAATTGCGTAAGAATACAAACACGTTAGCCTGTATAATTTTAGTCGCGTAGCAACCTCATTCGAAAAATTCGCGTTCTATAATCAGCCATTGTAATTTCTTAAATTTTACTACTATGAAAAAGGTTTTTACCTGCAGCTTTTTTATTGTTGCCTGTTGTGGCTTTTTTGTAAGTTGTTCCAAAGATGTGAAGGCGCCTGCCAAGACTAACCGAACAACTATGGCGACAACAAGTACTTATGACGGTACCCAAACTACCAGCCAAACCCCCGGCGATCACGGATGCGGTGGAAGTTATACAAGCTCCAACAGTGGCGGCGGACATTGATCCGGGGGAGGCTATGTAAATACAGGAGAAAATTGGCCTAAGCAATAACTTGGCGATTAAGTTTCATTGCTAAGTGAGCATCTGTGGAATAATTATCACAAATCTTTCATACGCTTTACATAAAAAGACCTGTAAGCATTATGGGAATCCTTACAGGTCTATAAAAAAAAGAAAGCAACAGAAATTACTTACTAACCCTGTTGCCTTCACTAGAGTAAACCGAAGTTTTCCTCTATTTTTGACTTTGGGCCGAAGCCCTCTGTCGGTTTGACCTGTGACTTTTTTTATTTCCATCATTTGATTTCCCGCCGAAGCGTTCCATCCCATGATATCTTTCTAAAAACCCCCAGATCTAAAGATCTCAATCTCCGCTTCTGTCTTGCTGCAACCACCACCGAGATGCTGGTCAGTTCAAGCAGTGGCATTAAATTCAATCTTGTACCATAAAGATACGATTCTCTAAAAAAAACTTCCAAATTTTTTTTATTTCTTTTATACACGTGTTTTGTACGCTAAAAGCAGGTAATTTCAAGCCTTATAAACATTTTTTCTGATGATATAAACATTATAAACGATATTGCTTTCTCATCAATAAAAATTCTATCTATGATTCGAATTGCCATGCTTGGTTCAGGGTTTATCGGGCGTTTCTATGCCGACTCAATTCAAGGTCAACGCAGTAAAGATAAAATTGTGAGCATCTATGCGCGCAAAGAACAAAATGCGAAAAAGTTTGCAGAAGACTACAACTGTGACCACTATACTTCTAACATGGAAGAGGCTATTGCACATCCTGATGTAGATGTGGTTTGTATAGCCTTACCCAACAATGTGCATGAAGATGCCGTTATGCTTTGCTGTAAGCATAAAAAGGCAGTAATTACTACAAAGCCGTTGGGACGTAATGGCGCAGAAGCTTTACGCATGTTAAAGGCGGTTGAAAAAGCAGGTATTTTCAACGGTTACCTCGAAGATCTTGTTTATACGCCAAAATTTTTAAAGGCGTATGAAAGTGTAAAGAATGGTGCGCTTGGCAGGGTACTTTGGGCGAAATCGAGAGAAACACATCCGGGCCCGCACAGTGATTGGTTCTGGAATATTGAGCTGGCAGGCGGCGGTTGTATTCTTGACCTGGGTTGTCATTGCATAGAAATTACAAGAAGCTTTATAGGGAAAGACATTAAGCCAGTAGAAGTGATGTGCTGGGCAGACACGCAGGTTAAACCAATTGAAGCGGAAGATCACGCGATAGGCTTAATAAAGTATGAAAATGGGGCTATTGGACAATTTGAAGTAAGCTGGACATTCCGTGGAGGCATGGATCTTCGCGATGAAGTTATGGGCACAGAAGGCACTATCTGGATCAATAATTTTTTACGAACAGGCATGGACATGTTCACTACAGGTAAAGGTGCGGATTATGTAGCTGAAAAGGCAGAGAGCAACACCGGCTGGTTATTCCCCGTTGGAGATGAGGTAAATGATCTCGGTTACAACCACATGTTTGCGGAAATGTTCCGATGTGTTGAGAACGGAAAGCAACCAAAGGAAACTTTTTATGACGGTTATGTGGTAAATGCCATTATTGATGCGGCTTATAAATCAGCCAAAACCAAATTATGGGAACCTGTAAACCTTGAGGTTTGGCGAGGCCAGGAAGGTATATCAAAGGCAAGCAATTTAGTTGAATATGATGCTGACAATTATTTGGTGAAAGAAGAAATGACCCATTACGGTGCTAAAAAGCTTATTCTGAAAAATAAACATACCGGTAAAATCGAGGAAAGAATATTAGAGTAACAAAATAAACTTCACGAGGCTGACTCGCTTTGAGCAGCCTCTTTTTTATTCACATACCCGAAACGGGGTTTATTGAAGCGATACCTAAAGACACGCTAAAGATTCATAAGAGAAGTTAGATCCGGATCCATCTTAAGAGCGCATAACTGCAACTGCAAGTAATATCCAACCTGCAATAAAGCATAAGCCGCCAAAAGGCGTAACGGCGCCCAGCCAGTTCATGTGTGTATGACCTGCCATTTTAAAAAAAGAAAGTAAATACAAAGAGCCGGAAAACAGAATGATCCCTATGATAAAGCTTCTACCGCTCCAGCTCAGAAAGTTGTTGGAAATATGCTGGGAAACTACACCAACTGCCAGCAACGCAAATACATGGTAGAACTGGTATTTCACGCCTGTTTCAAAAATATCAAAAGCATCGGCATTCATCCTTGTTTTTAACCCGTGGGCGCCAAATGCTCCAAGCATCACAGAAGCCGCGCCTAATACCGCCGCTGTTATTAAATAAGTTTTATTCATTGGGAGAGATTATTTTTAGCAAGCTTTCTTCCGTTATAGGGCTTCCTGTTAAATGATAAGTCGCTTTTGCATAAAATGATTTACGTTTTTCCCGCATCCGAACAAAAAAATCTGATAGTGTTTCGTCTTCTACGTGCGCAATTAAAGGCCGGTGCAATTTTTCTTTTTGTAATCTTTTAGCAATCGTTGCGGGTGGTTCATCGATCCAAATGGTAATACCATGTTCATTCATCCATTCTATGTTATCGTAAAAACAGGGAGCGCCACCACCGGTTGAAAGTATAAAATTATTTTTTCCCGCAAAGCTTTTTAGTATTTCGTTCTCTTTTCCACGGAAATAAGTTTCCCCTTTCTCCGCAAAAATTGCTGCGATCGGTTTGCCTTCCGCCTTTTCAATCTCTGTATCCAGGTCAAATGCAGGAATATTCAAAACAGCGCCTAATCTGTGCGCCCAGAATGTTTTGCCGCTGCCCATTAAGCCGATGAAGAAGACGTTCATTGGTTGATTAGTTGATTGGTTGATTAGTTGATTGGTTGATTGGTTAATTAGTTGATTGGTTAGTTTAAACTTATCAATCTGTCAACCATTCAACATATCAACTATTTAAAAGCATTAAACCCTGTTACATCCATACCTGTTATCAGCAAATGGATATCATGCGTGCCTTCGTATGTAAGCACACTTTCCAGGTTCATTATATGGCGCATAACGCTATACTCGCCGGTTATTCCCATTCCCCCTAATATAGCTCTCGCATCTCTCGCGATATTAGCTGCTATCTCACAACTGTTGCGCTTTGCCATACTCACCTGTACCGGTGTGGCCCTGCCTTCATTCATCAAAGCACCCAGGCGCCAAACCAGTAATTGCGCCTTGGTTATTTCGGTTATCATCTCTGCCAGTTTCTTTTGCTGTAATTGAAAAGCGCCGATGGGTTTGTCAAACTGAATGCGTTCCCTGCTGTAACGTAAAGCGGTGTCATAACAATCCATTGCGGCGCCCAAAGCTCCCCACGAAATTCCGTATCGTGCCTTGGTTAAACAACCCAGCGGACCCTTTAATCCTTTTACATTGGGAAAAATATTTTCTTTCGGCACACGCACGTCGTGGAATACCAGTTCCCCGGTTGCACTGGCACGCAGGCTCCATTTGCCATGCGTGGCGGGCGTGGTAAAACCTTCCATGCCGCGTTCAACAATCAAACCATTGATATCGCCATTTTCGTTTTTTGCCCAAACCACTGCAACCTGCGCATATGGCGCGTTGCTGATCCACATTTTCGCGCCATTCAATATAACATGGTCACCGTCATCTTTAAAATTGGTGATCATGCCTGCAGGATTGCTTCCAAAATCAGGTTCAGTGAGACCGAAACAACCAAGCCATTCACCGCTGGCCAGTTTCGGCAAGTATTTTTTTCGCTGTTCCTCGCTTCCATAAGCATAAATAGGGTACATTACAAGGCTGCCCTGAACACTTGCTGTTGAACGAACCCCACTGTCGCCGCGCTCCAATTCCTGCATCATTAATCCATAACTGATGTAATCCAGGCCGCCACCGCCATATTCCGGCGGAATGGTTGGTCCAAAACAACCCAAATCGCCCAATTGTTTTACAATAAATTCAGGAAATTCCGCACGCTGGGCATAATCTTCTATAATAGGGGAAATTTCTTTTTTTACGTAATTGCGAACAGCTTCACGTACGAGTTTTTGTTCTTCTGTAAGCAATTCATCCAATAAAAAATAATCCGGCGATTGAAATACATCGGTTCTGGAAGCCATCGTATTTTTTTTAATTAATTATCGAAAATAAAGCGCGGCAAAGGTAAACAGTTGCCAGTACCGGCAAAGCTTTATATAAGCTGAAGTAATAATTTAAATAGCGTATTTGGCAGATATTTCATTTAAATGTTCTGCCGTCATTGGTTTTACGATATATCCATTTACCTTGAAAGCAGTAGCCTGTTCGAAATCGTCTTGTGACAAGCTGGACGAAAGCACATAAACAGGAATATCGATATTTTCTGCTTTAGACCATTGTTCAAACCATTGAAGAAATTCAGGCCCGTTCATTACGGTCATATACAGATCTACAAAGATAATATCGGGGAGTGCTGCCATATTAGTCATCAGGTATTCTTTGGCCTGTTCCCCATCCCTTTTTGCAACGAATTCACCGGCGAAATTGGTGAATTTCAGCATCCGCTCATAAATACTGATGGTTATAATGTCATCATCTATAAAAAGTACTTTTGTAAATGCCGGCATAATAAAGATTAGTTTATGACAGATTTAAATTATTTTTCTTCCACAGCCACCAGGTCATTCAAATCAATATTCATTGGCAATAAACCAATTTGCACCACCGCTCTTTTACCCCTGATCTCTTTTACTTCGCCCACCTGGTAATTTTTTTTCATTTTAACTTTTGAGCCTACCACAACAGGCTCCTGTAATTCCCTGTACTTAGACTCAGTTTTTTGCGCCAATTTGTTTTTTACCTGGTTTTCCTTGCGCTTAAACAACATTTCCTGTATTTGCTTTATCACCTCGCCCTTGTTCTCCGTTTTTTTCCATTCCAGTACTATCTGCTTAAGCTTACGCTCAAGATCTTTCAGGTAATTTATTCTCTCTTCGGTTACTTTATTTTTATGCTTTAGCATCTCAACCTGCTGGTTATGCTTTTCTTTCTCAAGCGCAGTTGATAATTGTTTCTTCAAACGCTCGTTTTCTGCCACAAGCTTATGTAGTTCCTGCCTTTCTTTTTGCAGGGTTTGCAAATCCTGTTCGGTGCGGTTCAATAGTTTGTCCAGGCGGAAATGATTCTCATCAACCAATTTTTTTGCATTGCTGATGAGATATTTTGGCAAGCCTATTCGCTCTGCTATAGCAAATGTATAAGAACTGCCGGGCTTTCCAATCGTTAATTCATATAAAGGCTGCAGATTTTTTTCATCAAACATCATGGAACCATTTAATACGCCTGCGGCCTTATTGGCAAATATTTTTAAATTAAGATAGTGCGTAGTAACTACGCCAAAAGCGTGTTTATGGTTCAGGTCGTTCAAAATAATTTCTGCAAATGCGCCGCCCAGGTTTGGGTCAGTACCGCTGCCGAGCTCATCAATGAAAAAAAGCGTTTTCCCATTTGCATTTTCTATGAAAAACTTCATATGGAGCAAATGCGAAGAGTAGGTGCTCAAGTCGAATTCAATGCTTTGCGTATCGCCAATGTGAATAAACAATTGCTTAAAGATACCCATCTCAGAATCAGGGTGTACGGGAACCAGCAACCCGCTCTGCATCATTACCTGGTTCAACCCGATGGTTTTCATGGTAATGGTTTTACCACCTGCATTAGGGCCACTGATCACCAAAATGCGATTTTTTTCATCCAGTTTTAAACTTACCGGGATAGTTGCTCTGCCGGTAGTTTTATTGTGCAAAACCAACAGCGGGTGGTAAGCATTTTTTAAATGAATAAATGCCTTATCTGCGATGTTCGGGTAATTCCCATTTAACTCAATAGCAAATTTTGCCTTGGCTTGTATAAAATCCAGTTCACCCGCGATCTCCAGCCACTGTTGTAATAAACTGCTGTAAACAGAAAGTTGGGCTGTGAGCAGCTTTAGTATGCGCAATATCTCCTTGCGTTCTTCATTCTCCAGTGAAAAGACCTCGTTGTTTAACTCTATCGTTTCTTCGGGTTCTATAAAAGCGGTTTTGCGGCTGTCGCTTTCACCATGTAAAATGCCCTTTACCTGTCGTTTAAATTCCGAAAAAACAGCAACCACGCGCCTCCCATTGCTAAAGCTTTCTTCAATCTCCGCGCTATAACCGGCTTTATTTAGGCGGGCGACCTCTTTTTCAAATACACGGCGCAATTCAATACGCTTACGGTAAAGATTTTGCCTTATTTTCTGCAATGCTTCGCTGGCATTATCCTTTACATTTCCTACCTCATCCAATATGTCATCAATTAATTGCACGACTGTTTTTTCGTAGTAAGAATTCTCCAGTACTTTATATAAACCCGGGTAAGCAAGGCGCCGTTCGGCATCAAACCAGCGATAGAGCTTTTCTGTGCTGCCGGCGAGTTTGCGGATATTGATAAAGTCGGCCGGCTGCAAAACACTGCCTTCAATACTTAATAATCTTAAAGTCTGACTAAGATTTAAACTAAAATCATTGGGAAGAAGTTGCCTTTGCTCTAAAATCAGTTTGTATTCATACGCCTGTTGAAGCTGCAGGATTATGATCTCTTTTTTGGTATGAATCCGCAGGTGTGTAGCTTTCTCTTTTGCGTACTCTGTAGTACAGTAAAAAGAAAGATGCATTTTTATTTTGGTAAATTCAAGTTGTTCTTCAGCAGATTCTGGATATAACTTCATTTAAAAAATAAAGGCAAATCTAATAATTATGCACTTCATTAGAAATAGCCGCGGTTTAAATGTTGATTGAGCAGCGATATTAAACAAATAAGCTTTACCAAATTGTTAAGTTTGTGTCTCGGCTAAGACTTATTGAGTTGAGGTACGCTCTTCTCTTTTTCCTGCACGGATTGGTCACCGGTTTCAACCACTACCTCCTTCGTCGTTACCGCGTACTCGTTTGGATGAATCTGGCTGCCATATTTTATAGCATACGATTTTGTAAATTCTGCTCCAAAATACAGGATAATAGACGAATAATATACCCAAAGCAGCAATATTACCAGCGAGCCGGCGGCCCCAAAAGTAGAACCGACATTTGTTTTACTTATATAAAATGAAATAGCAAATTTGCCCAGCATAAATAAAATTGCTGTAGCAATAGCACCGGCCATTACGTCCTTCCAACGTATGCGGGCATCAGGTAACACCTTAAATACAACTGCGAATATTAAAGCCGTTATAATAAGCGTGAGCAAAAGATTTATTATATAAACTACGATAACTGCCACATCGGGATAACGCGCTCTAAAACTGTTTATAAGCGCTTCAATTACGGTAGAAATACCGAGTGAGACCAATAATAAGAAACCCAATGTTGCAATCACAGAAAATGAAAGAAACCGGTTTTGAAGCATTTTCACCCAGCCTCTTTTGGGCTTTGGCCTGATACCCCATATTTTGTTGATCGAATCCTGGATATCACCAAAAACAGTGGTAGCGCCAATTAATAAGGCAATGCCACCAATGATGGCCGCCAATGTGCCCTTTCCGCTGATAGAAGCATTCTTAATTATTTCCTGTAACTGGGAGGCTGTGTCTGATCCAACAAAATTATCCAATTGCCTGTAAACCCCGCCTTCTACTGCCTCACGTCCAAGGAATATACTGCATAAAGAAATTATTACTACCATCAAAGGACCCAGGGAAAATACAGTATAGTAGGCAAGGCTTCCGCTAAGCTTCGTTATCTTATCATTTCCAAAGCCTTTAAAAGAGTCTTTTAATACGCCGAATAATCCTTTAAGTGTAATTCTTTTTTTCATATCAGAAATTTAGACACCTGTTATTGAAAAAAACCCCGACTTAGCGGGGTTTTGCCGAAACAATCGAAACAGGTCAGGAAAATGTATTTTCAACTTTCCCTGCCGCATATTCCATTGCATCTTTTGTTGTATTGTATGCATCTGCCGCAACCTCATTTATCCTGTTCCTGTTGCGCCTGTAAATAAATGCAGCTATGCCTGCTGCCAATGCTATTACAGCACCTGTGATTATTCTCTTGTTCATAGTTTATTTTTTATGGTTATAACTGGTATGTGCATCTTTAACTTTAGGCTTATGATTCGCCGCCCTCATTATATGCCTGTTGGTTTACGGTACCTGAAATTTCAGTAAGCTTTTTATCGGCATTGCCTTCTTCTTCTTCCGTTTCTTCCAGGAGAGAAACAATGTCATCTTCCCCCATCATCTTTGCGTGGGCTTTTAAAGAACCATAGGCGGCTATTTCATAATGCTCGATTTTTTGCGCTGCAATGATCAGTGCGGCGTCACGCGCATAGCCTTCTTCATATTCTTCAATGGCCTCTTTACCTTCTTCCACCAGGCCTTCCATAGCAGGGCATTTTTTAGCCTGTGCTGTCTTGCCTAATTGTTCAAATACCTGTTCCAGCCTTTGCACATGCATTTCTGTTTCCTGCAAATGTGCATCAAAGGCGGCACTTAGATCTTCATCGTAGGCTGCTTTACTCATTTTGGGCAAGGCCTTCGTGAGATGTTTTTCGGCCCAGTAAATATCTTTTAAGGTATCCTCAAAAATTTTAGAGAGGTTTTCCCTATGTCCGGAACCGTTGGAGGTGGTTCTTGAATTACTGCGAGCGGCAGAAGAATCGCTTTTCCGGGGAGCAGCGCCTGATGCAGTTCTTGCTCCGTTTGTTTCTGTACTTTTCATATAGGTTTTATTTTTTAGTTGAATCAGGGGTGTAAATCCAATTTCATACCAACATCAGGTTTCCTTATCTTTTTCCCAGTTATGCTGCAGGTTGTCATAATTTTTTTTGGATATAGTCGATTTCTTTTTGCTGCGCGATGTACCCTTCTTCTTCCTGGCATTGATATTATTAACCAGTGAATTTTTAACACCGGGCTTCTTTTTAGCTGCCGTTGTCTTTTCCTGCCCCACCGGCTTTTCCATATTTTTTATGATTAACAAGCACCGTACCTGTTTGTGTAATTATAAACTTGTATATGTTAAATGATAGGCTACAATGGGCAATCCTGAAATTGCCGCCTGTTTTATCATGCTTTGAGAATAATTTTGCCCTCTTATGCAGAAGTTTTTGCTGAGACTAATACCTGTTATGTTCTTTTATCTGCCGCTATATGCCCAATCACAAACGAAAACGATACGGGGTGAAGTGTTGGATAAACAGAGCGATGAGCCTATACCTTTTGCATCGATAAGGCTTGTAATACAGGGCGGCGGCCAGCTAACAGATTCATTGGGGCGTTTTTCACTTCGGCTTGGCAACGTATCTTTAAAAGATACCCTGCAAATAACCAGTGTTGGCTACCTGCCTTCAAAAATCCCTGTATCCGATCTAAAAGATTCGCTGTTCATTACGGTTCAACTCGTGGTGCAACCGCCAAAACATGAGGTAGTAGTTAAAGTAAAATATAACCGCGCTTTATGGTTCTGGAGAAAGATCATCGCGCATAAACCGCAAAACGACAGGCGCCAGTTTGGTAACTATGGCTATGAGGTGTATAACAAACTTGAGCTTGACCTGGATAATGTGAACAAACAAAAGCTTGAAAAAAACATCTTGCTTAAGCCATTGTCTTTTGTATTGGATTATGTTGACAGCACTTCTGAAGATAAACCTTACCTGCCTGTTTATTTAACCGAAACGCTTTCTGATTATTACTATCAAAGGAATCCCCGCAAAACGCGTGAAGTAATCAAAGCTACCATCACCAACGGGATCGATAATGAAAGCATCATTAAACAGTTAGGCGCCACTTATCAAAATGTAAATATTTACGACAACCAAATACCGGTATTTAATAAAACGTACGTTAGCCCTTTCAGCGATAATGGGGATAATTTTTATAATTTTAAATTACTCGACACACAATACCTGGCAGGCAAACGTTTAGTGCATTTTGCCTTTATGCCAAAGCGACCCGGAGGCGATATGTTTACGGGAGATTGCTGGGTGCATGATACCAGCTTTTCCATACAAAAAATTATGCTCCGGCCTTCTATAGACGCCAACCTGAATTATATTACGGGTCTCACATTGATACAGGAATTTAAGCTGGTAAACGATACCACCTGGTTTTTATATAAAGACAAGTTCGTAGCTGATGTAAGACCCACCGGCAAGAAACACCTTGGTTTTAAGGCGCGCAAAACAACTACTTATAAAGATGTGCTTATCAATAGCGATGTGGTTACCGCAAATCTGGATTCGAATAAGTCAAATGAAGACATTTTATTAAACAGCGGCGCTCAAAACAAACCCGATTCATTCTGGCTGCGAAAACGCCATGAACCTTTAAATGCAAATGAGCAAACTGTTTACAAGGTGCTGGATACGCTGGAAAAAAATAAGACGTATATATTTTACCGGGATGCTATGAATTTTCTTACCACCGGCACTTACGATTTTGGCAATATACGTTTAGGCCCCTGGTATTACTGGTTCACCGGCAATAGTTATGAAGGATTCAGAATGCGTTTTGATGTTGCGACCAACCGGCATTTTAATGACAAGCTTAATTTAAGCGGATATCTTGCTTATGGCTTTAAAGATCAAACATACAAAGGCAAAGCAGAGGTGAAATATATGTTTAACCGTACACCGTGGCGTTATATAGATGTTTATTATAAAAAGGATATTGATAACGGTCAGCAGTTCTATGACCAACTGGGTTCGGATAACGTGTTTGCTTTTTTCTTTCGCAAACCCAATGTGCAATATAAATATCAGCAGGTAACGGAAATGAAGCTGGAATATTATTCAGAAACACATAGCGGTTTTGGTTTTGGATTAACGGGAAGCAGCCGCAGGTATGAAGCCTTATTAAATTTACCCGGCGCTGAGTATTATAAAACAACACAGGGTGATCCGTTTAATACTTTTGAAGCAGGAATTCGCCTGCGCTATGCTTACCAGGAACGAACGCTTGAAGACAATTTCCAACGTATTACGCTAGGCAGTGAATTTCCTATTGTCCAATTAAATTACATACACGGATTCCCGGGAGTTTTTAACAGCAGCTATAAATACGACAAGATAAATATTTCGGTAACAGATTACCTGAATATTGCACCTTATGGCAACCTGTATTATAATGTATTTGCCGGAAAAATGTTTGGCACGGCGCCCTACCAGATGCTGTACATGCTACCGGGTAACGATTGGTATTATTACAGCAAGTATTCTTTTAACCTGATAAACCGCTTTCAATACCTAAGCGACAGGTATGCAGGGTTTAGCATAGAACATAATATAGGTTCAGGAATATTTCGATATACGAAGCTTACCCGTAAATTGAAACTGCGGCAGTTTTGGGAAGCCAAGGGTATTATTGGGGATCTGTCGGATGCCAATTATAAAATGAATTTTGTCGGGAATTATCCGTTTCAAACCTTAAATAATAAAATGTATCTCGAGTTAGGAACAGGCATCGATAACATACTAAAATTTTTCTCTGTGGATTTTATCTGGCGTGTATTACCTCATCCGTTGCCGGAGGACCGCTCTCAAAGATTTGGTGTCTTCTTTGGTTTCAAGTTTAGTTTGTAAGATTATCTCTTACGTGCAGCTTATTGGAAACAGCCAGCCCTATTAGGAATTTCTGAGCCTGTTTGGAACGTGGCAGACCTTTTGCTCATCACTTTTGTGTGTTGCTTCAAACACAATAAACATTAAGCCGGTATGTCAATCACATTCTTATTGTATCCATTTTATAAGCTTACCCCGGCCGCTTATTTAAGACAATATTTTCATTTAACAACTTACCTTTATGAGCAACAATTAACATTATGTGAAAAACAAAAATTGCTAAACATTTCTTTCCATAAATATATTTGGTAAAAGTTAGCAGGTAGCAGACTTTAAACAATATTTTTTACAAAAAACTATACCCATTGACTGAAACAATTATTAATCTCGATACACTAAATCCAATAGAATTCTTCGGTGTAAATAACAGGAAACTAGATATTCTGCGAAAGAAATTTCCACTGCTTAAAATACTCTCAAGAGGAACCCAGTTAAAGCTGAGCGGAGCGCCTGAGCAGGTAGAATCAGCCAAAGAAAAAATTGATCTCATCGTTCAGTATATGGAACGCAACGGCGATATGAGTGAGAATTATTTCGAGCAGATATTAGGCGGAGATGACGCAGAGACCATAGATAATTTTGTTGATAAGAATCCGAATGATATTCTCGTTTTCGGGCCGAACGGTAAAACTGTTCGTGCAAGAACCGTTAACCAGAAAAGGATGGTGCATGCAGCAGATACCAATGATATTGTATTTGCTGTCGGGCCGGCAGGCACCGGTAAAACCTATACGGCTGTTGCTATTGCTGTAAGGGCTTTAAAGAACAAGCTGGTAAAAAAGATCATTTTAACAAGGCCTGCCGTAGAGGCCGGGGAAAGCCTCGGATTTTTACCGGGCGACCTGAAAGAAAAGATCGATCCTTACCTGCGGCCATTATATGATGCGCTGGATGATATGATACCTGCTGATAAGCTTGGCTATTATATGAGCACGCGCACTATTGAAATTGCACCGCTCGCATACATGCGCGGGCGAACACTGGATAATGCGTTTATTATCCTGGATGAAGCGCAAAATGCAAACGACCTGCAGTTGAAAATGTTTTTAACGCGCATAGGCGCCAATGCGAAAGCGATCATTACCGGCGACCCCACACAGGTTGACCTTCCAAAAAACCAGCGTAGCGGTTTGGACAAAGCAATGCGTATCCTTAAAAACATTAATGGTATAGCGCAGATAGAATTAGATGAGGAAGATGTGGTACGCCACCGTCTTGTAAAGGCAATCATCAAAGCCTACGATAAGGAATATCACAGGGAGATAAATTCATAACATTATCTCTCAAATAGGAAAGAGGCTGCTTTGGAATAAACAGCCTCTTTTTATTTTCTGCTTCATGCACCACTATTACTGCCTTAAAGAATTTATAATCGAAGCGTTGGTCTTTTCCCTGTCACTTAAAGAAGATGGTAAATTATTGATATCAGGTTTTAGAATCCATGCCGCGATATTTTTATCAGGATAATTGTTGCTTTCGTGCTGCAGCCATTGAATGCCATCTTCGTCTTTCTTCAACTGCTTAAAAGCCCACGCACTAATAATTGTGTTGGTAAAATATTTATCGGCACCGGTAACATTGTTGCTATGGATAATAATTGAATCGAGCATTGCGTTTGCCTTCTCCTGTTTATGCATTGCATTGTAATTGCTATACATGATCCAATTCTCCAGACGTTCGTCAATGTTTTCAGGATAAGGCTTGCCAACACCTAAATGCTCCGGCCATTGTTTAGCCTGTTGTATAAAATTTATTGACTTGCTATACTGTTTACTTTTAAAAGCGTTAACGCCTTCCATCAATTTAGCCTGTCGATATAATTCATGGCTTAATGTTGCGCCTTCAAACGGAATTATAGTAAGGTGTGTTAACAAATTATCTGCAGCGACATATTGACCATCTAATAATAATGCTCTTGCATACAATATTCCCATGATGTAATCATCCGGATGTTGTTTCATATAAGCTTGCATTAATTGCAAAGCCTGCCCGGCATTCTCCTGGTTAATATAAAACTCTGCGAGTAATTTCCTGTAACGCCAACTGCTGTCAAGCCGGAAGGCTTTTTTTAGATCCGATAAAATAAAATCAGCAGCACTATCATTGAAAATGGCAGCGCGTGTTGCATAGAATGGTGCAAATCGTGGTTGATCGTTGCATGATAATAATAATTGTTTTGCTTCAGCGATCCTGTTGCGGTCATGATAGATCAATGCGAGATGATATTTCAATAACCAGTTATCCTGTTTTTGTAAAAGTTGTTCTATTACATCCGCCGTTTCACTGCGGAATGGAAAACTGAACGCAGGATCGATCGTATCAAAATTTATTATTGTATTATTTAAAAAAGCAAGCCAGTATTTTGTTGTAACTGATGCTGGGCTTAATTGAAAAACTTTTTTTGCTTCGTCAATGCAGTTATTATTGTAATACCCAATAGCAAGCTCTGTATACGTTTCAACGGGCAACTCATTTTGTATAGTTGAGGTAAACTGCAGTTTTGTTTTATCATCCTGCTGCCATAAATATTTTTCAAATAGAGCAAAATGATTAAGCACATCCAGCGATAAAATGGTGTCTAAAATTTTATATGCGTTCTGTTGATCATTTTCATGCCTGTAAATAACAGCCTGCAATTGCAGCGCCGCCATATTATATGCATTATTGAGCATGGCCTTCTGTGCATATATTAATGCTTTGCTATTATTATTTTCCTTTAAATAAATTGACGCTAATTGCGTGTAAGCAGCGCTGCGCATCGCAGGCGATAAAGCGGCAATATCAAAACCGTCTTTTGCATCAGTGGTATTATTCAATTGCAGGTTGATGAGGCCATAATAATAATTCGCTTCGCCGTCTTCTGTGTTAATACTTAAAGCGTGCTTGGCTAACTGCAGTGCTTCATCATATCGCATGTTACGATATAGGAGCTTTGCCATTTGTACCAGTGCCGGTAAAAAATTATGATCTTTCTGCAAACTGCTGTCAAGCAGTATTTCAGCTTTTGCATATAACTTTTGATCCATCAGGTTTTCACCCTGCACATACAAACCATACGCTGTATTCCAGTCAAAGTCTTTTGGTGTATCCACCGGTCTTTGCAGGTCGTCCGCATATTTATCACTGTTATAAACAAGTTTGTTTGTTCCGAGAGCAGCAGCCAGTTTTTGATCATTAACATTGATCTTAACAGAATCAGCAAAAGTTTGTAACGGCTTTAGCTGCAGGTATTTTGTATAAATGATCTTATCATCGTTCTTTATGACCAAAGAATCGCTGATTGATTGCACCGGTGAGAAATAAACTTTAAGCCAGCCATCTTTATACAACATATTAAATGCACCATATTCATTGGCTTTTACAATCCCCTTTGTATGTTCAACCGGGTACCAGTATTCTTTCCATGCATCAGTTGCATAGGGTGCAAATGATGTGTGCTTGAATGGTGTGTACGTACTTTGCTCAGCGTTCTGGTTAAACAATCTTCCCGATTGCAATTCCACATACTGACCATCATTATCTGTAAGCATTTGTTCCCATATCATGCCCTGCCGTGATAAACCCCATATCCATATTTTCTTACCGGGTTTATCATCATGTGAACTGTATCTTACCATGCCGTTATCTTCATCATGATAATATCCGCCAAAGAAATCCGTGTACCTTCCAAATACATGGTATGATTTATAAGGGCCGAAATTATTCTCTTTATACCACGATATTTTTTTCCGATTGTTTTCATTTACGGGCCAGGAAGCGTACTCACCGTTATGACCTAAATATTTATTGCCGGGATAAATGAATTCAAGATCGTTAGCAGATTTTACGGCTGAATTCATCCAGTGATAGTAAGGTTGTTCAACCGGTGTTGCATTATACCAGAATGCCTGCGTAGTAAAACAGGCTTTGTCTTTAGGAAGATTTATTTCTACACGCCAGTTGCTTCGTGTCAATAAATCTAATACGCCTATTATACAGCTAACGCTTCCATCTGGATTTATTTTGGTTATATAATCAACCGGCGTGGCGCAATTAGGCGTATGGCCAATGATGCCGAAGTTTGATTCGAGCCCTCCGCTTGTCCACGGCCCGCGCATGGCTATATCCCTGAACTTCACTACATGATTATAATAAAGAAAAGGCTTGTTGTTTTGCTTTTCTATCGCCGCCCATATCTTTCCGCCAATTTCAGGAAGTACCAATAATTTAATATAATCATTATCCAGTTCCACCACTTTCCATTCTTTATTCACTGCTTTGGTTGAATAACCGTCATAACGGAAATAAGGATACACCTGTGTTAACAGTGGTATTGGGTTAGGATCTGAAAACGCATAGGTAGGAAATGATTGTTTATACTCTTTAATGACGGCATTGTTTTGCGCAAGCAGATGTAATGATTGCAACAGGCAGTACGATATAAAAATATATTGTTTCATATTTATGAAAATGAAATTTCCACTTTCGGGTTAATTAATATTTCAAGGTATCGCGGCAGTAAAAGCAAGAACAAATTGAACCACATAGTCACATAGATACATAGGTTTTCACATTAGGTTTTATTATTCTTCCGGCAGCAAAGGAAACAAGTTGTTTACAAGAGGTTTCTGTCCTTCTTTAAAAATATTAACACAATGAAAATTTATAAGAATACCCTTAGGCTTTTGCAGCATTTGCATATAAGATAATAAAATTGCATCATGTATCGGTAAAAGTCCCTCCTGCGCTTTCAATTCTACACAAAGTATATCTTCCACAATAACCTGGTAGGTTAAATCATTTAAATACCTTTTTGTTATTCTCATTCAACTATGTGTTAAACCTATGTGCCTATGATTCTTATATTCATAATCATACTTTTCAAGTTTACCCGGCTTTGCTTTACCCGGCTGCCGGCTATCTTCAAGTAGTTGTTTACTTTTTTCATCCATGCAAACCAAAGGGTAATTTGGATTATATCCTTGCTGGTACAGTTCCGAAGGTTATACATTCTTGTACGATACTCTTCCGTTATGGCCTGTATACACCACATTCGCCTTAGCCAAGGCTTAAGTTCGTTTTTTTTAAAAGCTTGCGAACACTTCCATAAGTTATTGTTTCAAATCCCTTTTGTTTATTTAATTCCTCTACGAGTAATCTAATGGTCCATCTTCTCCTTCCTTCAGGAACAGGGCTACATGCAAGAGCTGTTAGTTCCGCCTCATGCCAGGTAGTATATTTTAAAGGCTGTCCCGATCTGGCTTCCTCAGTCAATGCCATCTCCAGACCATAATCAAGGTATCTTTTCTTAATTCTCCAAATAGTGGTTCGGTCTATTTCTAATAAATTCCCTATTTCAGAAATTGATAGCCCCTTATCAAGGAATAAAAGAATCGTTGCACGATTAAATTCCCTTAGGCTATGTCCACCTGCCCGCTTAAATGTTTGAAGATAATCTTTCGCCTTTACTGAAAGTTTAAATTTGTCACTCATAATCCAGTATTTAGTAATGCAAACAGTATTGTCCGGTTAACTTGGGCTAAAGCCCGTTGGATAAGGATTCCGCTACATAACCCCAGGCTTAATGGGGCTAGTGAAAACCAAGCCCATCAAGGGCTTTAGCCCAAGAATTAAAATTTTATCCGGACAACAATGTAATGCAAATATAACTTTTGTTGCAAAACTAAATAATCAGAACGCTAGTACATTTATTCCTTAAACCCGATCCTAAAAGCAACTGCGTATGCTGATGGGTAGTTTTTATTGTGCTTGATAATCAGCCCATCCTTTGTTTGAGACCATGTTACCTTATCTGCACTGCCTATTAACTCAACAGATTGTATGCTGCTATTACCAGATGTTGACGAAAGATTTTTTATAGTCAGGTCTTTTTGCGGAACATCCAATGATATAACATATAATGTATCACCTTTTGTTGTGAAGCGAATATCATCTGCTGTAAAAGGTTTATCCTTTGCATCACTGAAAGCCCCGCCTGCAACTTCGGTTGGCCCTTCACCAAAAACTTTCCAGGGCCTCGTTGCATAAATGGCTTCACCATTTACATCAAGCCATTTACCTATTTCGAGCAAACGCTGTTGCGCTTCCTCCGGAATTGTTCCATCCGGTTTGGGACCGACATTCAGCAACAGGCAACCGTTTTTGCTCACTATATCAACCAGGTTGTTGATAAGGTATTTTGAAGATTTAAATGAATCTTCCGGAATATATCCCCATGATTTATAACTGATGGCATCATCGGTTTGCCACGGCAATTCTCTTATACCGGTTAATTTGCCGCGTTCAATATCCAGTACCGTAGTGCCTTCAGGATAAGCTATATCATATTTATTATTGATGACCACACCTTTGTTCCACTCGAGCCCTTTGTTATAATAATATGCAGCAAAAGTTTTACGGTATGGTGCTAATGCAGGTTGCTCTATCCACCAGTCAAACCAGAATAATTGCGGCTGATACTTATTCACCAATTCGGTACAGCGCAACAGCCAGTCATTCATATATTCGGGGCTCATGGTTTCATTTTGTTCCCGTGCCGGCCCATAAAAATCTGCATATTGCGGATCCATTACATCGCTGTTAAATTTTCTTCCTCCATTCATAAACCACCAATGCTCTATGCGATGTGATGAAACGCCGAATATCAAGCCTGCTTTCTTAACGGCTGTATCCAGCTCGCCGATAACATCCCGGTGCGGCCCCATTTCTGCAGCATTCCACTTTGATAAAGCGGTTTTGTACATCGCAAAGCCATCATGATGTTCTGCCACAGGCACAACATATTTTACGCCGGCTTTTTTAAACAAAGCCACCCATTCATCTGCATTAAATTTTTCTGCTTTGAACAGGGGAATAAAATCTTTGTAACCAAACTTGTCTTCCGGGCCGTATTTTTCTATTTGATGTTTGTATTCATCGGAACCCTGCTGATACATATTGCGTGGATACCATTCGCTATTAAACGCAGGCACTGAATAAACGCCCCAGTGAATGAAGATGCCAAACTTTGCATCGCGAAACCAATCCGGCGTTTTGTATTTTGACAACGATTCCCATGTGGGCTGGTAACGATCCTGTGCTGAAATTGATGTAGTAAATAATAAGACCAAAGCAATCATTAACGGGGTAGCAATTTTCATATCGATATTGTTTTATATTGTATATTTTGGGCGTGTCCCTATGGGCCGGGCTATCCGTTACAAGTCCTCGCTACTCTGCGTCCTGGCCAACACTCCCCTTTCAGGGGAAGCCGGAGGGGACTCTTCAGCTCCGGGCTTTTCACTTCTATCCCTCACGCACCTTTTAATAAAATTTATTTTAAAAATGGAAAACAGTTATTTGTAAATCTAAATAATTGTGCGAATTAAAGCATCAGTTTTATACTGCATATCAAGGCAAACGCATCTAAATTAAAATATGGCTCTAAAAGACGCTATTCTAATTCCGAAGGAATTGAATAACAATAACCCTGCATGCAATGGAGGGCTACAAGCAATAGAGTATAAATTACAATCCGGAGTGGTTGAACCGTTTCTCTAAGGTGTGTACATAAACAGACAATGTTTTGAGATTAATATATAGATTGAATCGTTCTTAATTAAACCCTTTCAGGGTTTAGTAAGCTATAAGGTCTGCCATCACCGGATTTCATCCGGTGTTATTATTATTCAAGCCTTTCAGGCTTAATAAAAATTAGATGCGGTTGCCCTCTGCTGCATACGAATAATATTATTCAGCAAGAACAAGATGTTGTTTTTTGTCAAGCTTTAATTCTTTTTTTGGCGTTAAAACAAGCTGAATGTTTTTTCCAAGCACATCGCCCTGCAAAATGTTATTGGCTATCTCCACTTTTTTACAATATTCGAAAGTGAACATGTACTTCCTGTTATGAAAAGGGGGAAAGCGTGTTGAACGAGTGATCGTATTGTTATTAAAATATAAACCATCCGTTGACTTTGCATAGAGCACTGGATAATCAAAAGGATGAAAACTGTTATTCTCAATGCGAATGTTGCGGTGAAAAGGTTTAGAAACATCAGGCTTTGGTATTTCAGGAGAAATGCTGATGATGCCTTCGCAAAACTGGTACATGGAAGTAAGACAGGGATCGTTAAAAATATTATTGCGTATCGTTACATCTTTCACCGCGCCTGATTCATACCATCCGTTGGCATCGCCGGGAATCAATATCGCTGAACCACTCGATTCAAAAATATTGTTCTCAATGATTACTTTGCCTGGTGTTGAAATCAAAATGCCTCTTGCGCGGTTGCTTCCGAAAAAACTATTTTTGATCAACACATCGGGTGTGCAGGTTAAATTTTCCAAAGCATCGCCCTCCATAATATTTGCAGGAACAGGATCGATAAAACTTATTTCAAATTCTTCAGGACTGTTTACATGAAATGATTCAACCCTGTCTTCACCTATTGTATTCATGGCTTCATTTTCTATAAAGCCGACTGTTTCATTTGGTCTTGCCCATGTAAATCCAGTGCTTTGCCCATGCATGAAGCGGCATAATAATTTTTTATCGCTTATTTTTTTCATAATGCGTACCGAAGTTCCATGTACGTTGATTGGATCATCCATCAACGATTGAAAGCGGCAGCTATCTACCGTTATTTGTCCGCTGCAGTTGGAGAAATGCATGCCGTCATCATGACCGGAAAGTATCCTGTTCTTTGCGGGGTTGGGTATAACATGTACATTTTTAAAATAAAGATCAGAGGAATATTGTGATAATATGCCAAGGCCTGCATTATGATACATGTTCATGTTTTCAATAACAATGTTTCTGCTGTTAATGATAAATGTTCCGGCATGATCTCTTGCACTGTGCCGTAACACCAGCCAGTTGCCCAATACGGGTTTATGACCTCCGGTATATTGCAAACGCACCAAACCTTTTTTTAATTCAGAAGCTTTATAAGAAGAAAAATTTTCTCCCATGCAACCTGCATCACCTGTTTGCGATGTTACGAGTTTTGTGTCTTTATCAAATTCCATTACACCTGATAGCGAACTTTTCCATCCTTCACCAACAAAAACCAGTTTATTATTTTCTATTATATAAGGCGATTCATATGCATTGATGGCAAGGTCAACATGATCATCGGTTACAGCAACTATTTCAGCCTGTGCGGTCAATGGTATATCCCAGTCGATGTTTACATTGCGAATAGTTATATTCTTACTGCTGTCAACAGTAAACGGCTGCATCCTGTCGTGAAAAATAAGATCAGCATTATTACAGTTTACTTCAAGCTTATTAAAGCCTTCAATCAGTATTGGGCATCTTCTTAAGGGGATTACATCAGTATTAGATTCATAGTATAATTTTTCTGTAACATATTGTGGCCAGAAATCATAACGGCCATTCGGAAAAATAAGAACAGGATTATTCTTTGTTCTGCAATCATTCAATGCTTTCAATACATACGGCACTGCATTTACTCTTGAGTCTGGTATGTATCCATAATCTGTAATGCGAACCGTATCCTGTGCGAAACAACTTGTACTCATCTGTAAAAACAGCGATAAAACAAAAAAGAATCTGTACTTCATTATGGCTTTGGTTTTATAAAGTTTAGTGAGTTATGCTATTAAAAAATTAATATTTCTAAGCTGAAAACTGCATTTTACCGGTTAATAATTTCAGCAGGCGACGAAACTACCTTTCCTGTTGTTTTATCAACAGGCATTTGTGCGTAGCGTTCCTTCAATGTTTTACCTAATAATAATGCAAGCTTCTTTACTTCATCCGGATATTTGGTCGCAAGATTATTTGCTTCGCGAATGTCTTTATCCAGATCGTACAACTCAAATTGCTGATTGCGCATCCTGTATATCAGTTTAAAATTGCCATAACGCACAGCGCTGTAATAATTAATGCCGAATGTTGCTTCGTCTTTAAGGTCTATCCATTTATTCGGATAATGAAATATCAATGGCCTGTCTGTTTCTTTTAATGAAAGGTCCTTTAAATAAGGTACAAAGCTTTGTCCATCCTGTTGCTGCAAAACTTTGTACTTAGTAATACCTGCTATTTCCATTATCGACGGAAAGAAATCATCTATGATCACAGGATTGCTGTTAATGCTTCCGGCTTTAACCATGCCGTCCCATTTTACTATCATCGGTTCCCGAATACCACCTTCGTATACAGAGCCTTTACCTGATCTTAAAGGATAATTATGCGTGTTGCTCATGCCGCCACGCCCGTGATGATCGAGGCCGCCGTTATCGCTCATAAAAATTATTACGGTATTCTTATCAACACCTTTTTGCTGCAGGTAATTCATAATATCGCCAAGGCTTTTATCCATGCCTTCGATCAAACTGGCATATTTGGCTTCTATACTGTCTAATCCTGCATCATAATATTTTTGTACAAACCGCGGGTCAGCCATTATGGGCATATGCACAGCGTAATGGCACATATTCAAATAAAAAGGCTCATGCCTGCTTATGGGAACATCCAAAGCTTTTATGGCTGCCTTTGTTAAGGCCTCAGTTAAAAATGTTCCGGTGTTAAAATATTCTTCAAGATCCGGAACTGCCTGTGGCTGCGATTTTCCGGGCATATTGCCATACCTGTCTTCCGATAAATAGCTCTGCGGATGTCCGCCTGAATGTCCTGCAATATTCACCATAAAACCAAGGTTATGCGGGTTTGAACCGGGCGTACCCATAGAACCCCAATGCGCTTTACCCACATGAATAGTATAGTATCCTTTGTCTCTCAATAGTTCAGGAAAAGTTGTTGCATATACCGTATGCTTTGTTGTGTCATTGTTACTTAAGCCATTCATATTCCAGTTTAAAGGCCGGAACATTGAATCAGGTTCATCTGCATCCTTATCTTTCTCAGGTGATGTCCAGTTGGTCACATGGGTTCTTGATGCATTCATGCCGGTAAGCATACTTACGCGTGAAGGTGTGCAGACAGGCTGTGCATAAGCATTAGTGAACTTCATCCCCTCTGCAGCAAGCCTTTCCATATTCGGTGTATGATAAATTTTATTCAAAGGCATGATGCTGTCGTAAAAAGGAACTGAAGTATCCATCCAACCCATATCATCTACCAAAAAAATAATGATGTTGGGCCTTTGCTGTGCAAAAGCAATAAAGCATATCAACTGGCATAACAAAGCAAGTACTGTTATTTTTTTACACATGGTGGAGTAATGTATTAATTCAATTGTTTTGCACGTTCCTGCATCAGTAAGGTTTCAAGTTCTTTTAGTTTTTCAGCATATTGGTTTGCCACATTGTTCTTTTCACCGATATCTTTTGAAAGATTATATAACTGAGGTGTTGCTGCATTCCCGCTTTCTGTGCCTGTTAATGCATAATAAGCAGGGCCATCATTTGGTTTGATATATTTCCAGTTGTCTTTTACAATAGCTAATGTACCTGCCTGCTCTATTAAAAATGTTCTTCCTTTTTTATCTTTTCCTAAAAATGCATTCATCATATTTTCACCATCGCCGTTATTGGAGATGTTTTCATTGAACAAGGCAGCAAATGATTGCAGAAAATCAATTTGACAAACCAATGCATCAGATATTGCAGGCTTAATTGCATCGGGCCATGAAACAATAAACGGCATGCGCGTTCCTCCTTCAAAAATGCTGTACTTGCCACCCCGAAACGGGCCTGCGGGATTATGGCCGTTCCGTTTTGTAACCGCATCATCCTGGTAACCATCATCCAATACAGGTCCGTTATCGCTTGTAAATATGATCATTGTATTTTCAGATAAACCAAGATATTGTAATTGTTTCATCACTTCTCCAACAATCCAATCTAATTCCAGTATCACATCACCGCGATAACCCAACGGGCTTTTATTTTTAAACATCGTTGAAGGCATACGCGGCACATGCGGTTCATTCAATGCATAATATAAAAAGAAGGGATGATCTTTATTTTCCTCAATGAATTGTTTTGCTTTTGATAAAAAAGTCGGCGCCAGTTCTTCATCGGTCCATCTTGCTGTTTTGCCACCGCTCATATAACCAATGCGTCCGATACCATTCACGATGGTTTGATCATGTCCCTGACCTGGAGACGCCATCATCTTTAATAATTCAGGATGTTCTTTGCCTGTTGGCTCATTGCCAATTTTATTTTTATAGTTAACTTCAATGGTATCATTCTTATCCAATCCAATTACATCATGATTTTCTAAAAAAACAGTCGGCACCCTGTCTGCCGTTGCAGGAAAAATAAAAGAGTAATCAAACCCAACTTCATTAGGGCCGGGCTTTACCGGCGCATTCCAGTTCTTTTGTATATCATCACCTAAACCCAAATGCCACTTACCTACTACTGCCGTTGCATAGCCGGCCTGTTTGAAAACTTTGGGTAATGTTATTTCATTGGTGGGAATGATCAGGGCTGCATCGCCGGGAAGAATGCCCGTACCCTTTTTGCGCCATGCATATTTGCCTGTGATTAGCGAATAACGCGAAGGCGTGCAGGTGGCAGCAGAGGAATGCGCATTGGTGAAACGAATGCTATTTGCTGCCAATGCGTCGATGTTGGGTGTTTGAATTTTTGTTGCTCCATAACAGCTTACATCACCGTAACCAAGATCGTCTGCATTGATGATGATGACATTGGGTTTTTTTGTTTGAGCATAATTGCCGTATGCAAAACATAATGCAAGTATGAATAGGAGTGCTGTTTTCATTTATCAGTGTTTGTACAATCGTTTAGTGTTTTTGAAAGTGAAAAATAAGTGTTTTGAAATATTTATTTTCAAGAGGGCTTGTATAATAATTGTCCGAGCGGAGCCGAAAATAGTTTCTCGCAAAGGCGCAAAGAACCACAAAGGGTAAACTTAGTGGTCTTAGTGTGCTTAGTGGGAGACTAATACTAGTGCTATGTTAAGCAAAATATAACGTTTCAGTTTGTGAGTGAATACCGCATATTCAGGGTGACTACTCACCATTCACAACTCACAACTCACGATTAACTTAACACTAGCACGATTTTCCCGCTTATATAATAGAACGAACCACACCGCCATCCACTCTCAATGCCGCGCCATTGGTAGCAGAAGCCAGCGGACTTGCGATATAAGTTATCATATTCGCTACTTCATCCGGAGATGCGAAACGTTGAAGCAATGATGTTGGCCGCGCTTTTAAAAAGAAATTTTTTTCCACTTCCGAGGTGCTGATATTACCTGCTTTTGCAAGATCATTGATGAAATCAATCGCACCCTGCGATTTTGTGGGTCCTGGTAATACAGCATTTACTGTAACATTCGTTCCTTTTGTAAGCTCTGCCAACCCGCGACTCAATGCAAGCTGCGCTGTTTTGGTTACACCGTAATGAATCATTTCTTCCGGGATAAACACGCCTGATTCGCTGGAAATAAAAATGATGCGGCCCCAGTTCTTCTGCAGCATTTTTGGAAAATAAAAACGTGACAATCTTATCCCACTCATTACATTCACTTCAAACATATTCAGCCAGTCTTCGTCAGGGATATTTGTAAAAGGCTTGGGCTCAAAAATGCCCGCGTTATTGATAAGAATATCTATTTCGGGAAGTTGTTGCAACAAGGCATCTACTTCTGCTGTTTTGGAAAAATCAGCAGCTATGCCGGATATGTCTTCTTTACCTGTTTCTTTTTTTAATTGATCCACTGCTTTGTTAATGGTTGCTGTTGAACGCCCGTTGATGACGACGGTTGCATCTTCCGATAACATTCTTTTTGCAGTGGCAAAACCAATACCGGATGTAGAGCCGCTGATAAATGCTTTCTTTCCTTTTAACAGAAGGTCCATGATTTAGATTTTTAAATGATTTAACGCATGTGTTTTTCAAGTGATGTTTACAAAAATACATGGCTCTCATAAATATATAAACAGTGCTAATTGTGAGTTGTGGGTGGTGAATGGTGAGTAATCCCCCTAAATATGCGGTATTCACTCACAACTGACCACTGACTCACAAACTAAGGCTTCATATTTTGCTTAACATAACACTAATGATCAACTGCCTATTGTTTCGGCAAATGATCAAGATTAATCGCCGGTTTTTTGCCCGAAGCTTTCCTTGTAAAGAATTGATTGGGTTGTACGAACTCATTAAAGAATCCATCATTTTTTAAGAAGAAATGATCACCATCAGCGCCACCGGCATAATCTTTACGATAGCCGCCTTTGGCTGTAGCATCAACGGTAAATGTTGCCTTGGTTAATTCCGTCCATTCACCGTTATCGTTGGCTATCCATTGATTTTTATAAAATCCTATTCTTGTTTCATCACCCGTTTCAGGAATGAAATTTTCAAGAAAAGAATATAAATGTGTAAGATATGTTAGAGTTTGCGGCCGTTTAAAGCTTGCGATGAGATACCATTTATCAGCACTCACATCTTTGAAGTATGCGGTATAGGTTGTTGTATGATGACTACTATCGGGTTCAGCGTGCAATAAAAAGCCATAAGTATTGCCGGCCTTCCACATAAAACGCATATAGCTTTGTCCGCCCGAACCTTCATTGCCAAAATCATTTGCATTTACATCAGCGCCTTTATTTAGCAAAGCAATTTTTAAACTATCAGGAATTGATTTCGGATCATCAGTTTCAAAAGGGCTCCATACAGAAAATAAAATTCTTCTTTCTGCTTCGCTGTTCACCTGCATGCCGAAATAGCCTTCGCCAAAACCATCGGCCATAAAATAGGAACCTAACTTATCATTGCCTGAAGGAATTGTTATTTCATTATAAAACCAACCTATATTATTCTTTAAATTTTCCGGAATTGCATAACGTAAATGCACAGAAGGGCCTCTTCTTCCAAAATGAAATGAACTTCCATGCTTCACATAAACAATATGGCTGTCAGGTTTTGCATGTTGGATGATTAGATCCGAAACTTCTGCATATTCAACGCCCGTTTTATTTATTCCTTTTAAATCAATTTTAATATGACCAGGTTTTGTTACATGCAGCTTGCCAATATGAATAATATCGAAGGATGTATTTGAAACCTGTTTTACAAAATGATCTTTTTCGTGGTCAATGCTTATTTTACTTTCACCCGCAGGAACCTTTAAACGCAATGAAATATCCATATCCTGTACCACATCAACCCTGAAATAAATATTTGCAATCGATGAAGCATCTGACCATTGTGTTAACCCATTATCCGTTATGATCGCAGGTTCTTTTATCCAGGCATTTCCGCCCAATGGTATTGTATCTGTATAAATTGAACTCGTCGTTGTTTGCGCGCTGACAGACAGACCAGGTAATAATGCTATTATGAAAACTGTGTTCTTCGCAAGTGCGTACATTAAATAATTTTTCTGAAAGATAATTTTGAAATTGATCAAAGTAAAGCACAAACGTTTGTGCAAGTTTTGTACGGCGCTTATTCGGCAACTTATTGACAAGTTAATTGTGAGTTGTCAGTGGTGAATGGTGAGTAATCACCCTAAATATGCGGTATTCACTCACAGCTGACCACTCACCACTCACAAACTGAAATGTCATATTTTGCTTAACATAACACTATGTGCTAACCAGGTTTAATAATATGCTCTTAGCCACTTATTCATAACCATTACCAAATATTATTGTCTCGCCTTTGTTGAGCTTCACTTCAACTATACCATCACTTGATACGGTTGGCTTTTGCGCTACTTTATTTTTTACTATCCAGGTTTTAAAGGGAAGCTTTACACGCAGCAAACCACCTTTCTCCGCAACGATCTTTACCTGTGCCGGAACGCCATTTTCTTTTGTTGCACTGACAATAAAAGCGCCTTCCGTTCTAAGATCTTTAAACGAAACTTCTTTCCATTCCCGGGGCACTGCGGGAAAAATTTCTATATAATCTTCCTTACTTTGTAACAACAATTCTTGTATGCCCTGGGCAAAAGCAAAATTTCCTTCCAATGTAAACGGGCGATAGGTGAAATCGGAATACTGTCCCCCTTTCTGATCGCCATTTAAATGAAAACTGTTTGGCGAACAAAAATTGGAAGCGAAAATTTGTAATTGCTTTACCGCCTTATCTGCTTCATAAGCTCGTGCATACAGGCAGGCCATCCAACTAAATGAATAACCACACCAGGCTCTTGTACCTTTTTCTTCGATATGCTTTAGTGAATTTTCAATAATGATTTTGTCTTGTGGCTTATTAATATCCAACAGCGCTAACGGATAAATAGCCATGTATGGCGACATATGCCTGTGGGATTCATCCAGGTTTTGGCCCTTTGCTATGGTAAGCCCTGTTTCATTTATATTGTAACCGGGTAATTCATCAAGCGCCTGCTTCCAACGTTTTACTTCTTCCGGTTTATTCATGGCTTCGCTTACATCTATTGCAGCGGTGAATAAAAATTTTGTAAGCGACAGATCATAATTGGTCCAGTTTAAAAACCATGCATTAATATTATTATCGTTATACTCAGGGCTTGAGCTTAACGGTAATTCTCTTACACCATCCTTTACTGTTGTGATATTTTCAAGATACACTGCAATATCATGAATGTAAGGGTACGCTTTTTCTTCCAGTAACTGTTTATCCATTGAATACTTCCATTGCCAGTAAAAATGCTGTGCACACCATGCACCTATTGTTGGCGATAAAGAATATTGTATCCATCCGCCCATTGCATCACCATCCAGTGTAGCCACACCGGGAACGTTCAAGCCATCAATGCCAAAATATTGCTTAGTGTATTGCTTGTTTTTTTGCCTGATCTTCCACAGCCAATCTGTATAGGTAGCCGCTTCAGTCAAATGATTGGCAGTGTACGCAGGCCAATAGCTTAATTGGGTATTCAGGTCATTATGAAAATCTCCTTTCCATGGCGGCAGGTTGCCATTGTCTGCGGTCCATACTGCCTGCAAGGTGATTGCCGGCGAGCCGAGGTTTGCGACACATCCCAACTTATATAATTCAAGATAATATTGTTTTTCAAGCAGTGTATCGGGGATGCTCACAGATGATTTCGACCAGAATTTTTTCCACCAGGTTGTGTGTGTGTCCCAGCCTGTTGGTTCTGCTAATTTGGTATTCAATATAGGTACCGCAGCAGGTTTATCACTTGAAATTGTCCAGGCGCCGATCAATTTATTGCCCGGGAATTTTTTCCATTGTATCAGCACTTCATAATAATGGCCATTGTAAGTGGGCTGATGATATAAAACAGCGTTTCCATTTTTTGTAACTATACCTTTTTTGTAACCCAGTTTTTGCAAGCCTTCACCCGCATGGCTGTTATCGTTTTCAATTTGATCACTGTCTCCCGTATAATTTGGTATAATAAGATGGGGCGTAACAGCCGTTATAAGTTTATCAGCCTGAGCAGAAGATAAATTTTCAAAACCAAAATAGCCCTGTTGTTTCATCGCATGCACATAACAATTAAATACTACGCCGTTTTGAAATTTTACAGTGTTGAGCGCGGTTGTAATATCAAGAACATTTGACAGCACATGACCAAAGGAGCTGACATCAAATTCTATGGCAGCAGCGGGCAATTTTGTTGGATATACACTATTATCATATGGCGCATCACCCTTTTGTTGCACTGGTGCATAATCATTTTTTAATACCTGTTGTTTTACCCAATTAAAATCAAATGTTGAAAGATCGAGCGCCTTGCGTTCATCCCAGATATCAGCTCTGTCAAGCGAAAGACGCAGCTTGTTATTCTTTTGCCAAATCAACACGCCAAGCATGCCGTTGCCTAGCGGCATCGCTTCGTCCCATCTTGTAGCAAGATGATCAAACTGCAAATTATCAGTTGGCTTTGGTTGTGCTGAAGCAATAGCAAACGGAATAAATATCAACAATAAAGTTTGCCGTATAATAGTAGCTTTCATGCTTAAAGGATCATGCATAGAAAAAAATTGAAACAAGGTTATAACAATAATGTCAATATAAAATTGATTTTTCAATCTGCTTTCAAAAAAATGCCCGCTTAAAGAATTAAGCGGGCCCAGCTAACTAAACTGCTTGTATGAGACAAAAATGTAGATCCTTTAATCTTAAAATCGAATGCGCTTCATAATTTTTTTAACAAGTGCCAATTCGATGTTGTAAAATTGATGATTAGATCAATATTTTTTTAAAGCAACCGTTTGCGCAATTTCTACAAGCGTGGCGTCAGGTCTGAACTCACAGGTTTGATTGTTTATAATTTTCACTTATTTATGAACAAAACCAGTGGGGTTTCAAACTCAGCGGGTGCACTTGTTATCATCTTGAAAAAATTCACGCAAACGTTTGACCGCATTTTCAATCGTTTGCACAGGCCATTGCCAAACTTAAGAATGCTGTATTTCTAAATTTTTTTTACATCTTGCAAGGATTGACTTTTCACTTTTTATTGCTGGTAAAATAAACCAGGTCCAACATTTAGTAATGAAGAACACCATCCCTTCTTATAATTGGAGAATGTTAAAAATATTTGGCTTTAGTTTTATCGGAATATATTGCCGCACTTTTTATATCATCGCTTTTATGAAAAGGATTCTGATACTGTTTTTTTGCTTGGGATACAATGCGCTGTTTGCACAGCAATTGAAATTTTCATCGGGAAATAATAGCTGGAATGCAGACAGCCTGGGAAATTTTAGGGCCATTGTGCGCATTAATAATGCACCTGATGTGATCAGGGCTTATATTCAATGGAGAAGGAGAGATGAAAATCCTGAGTTGAAACGCATTATCGTAGTTGATTCAAGCACCAACCAAAAGGTATTGAATGTACACGCCAATAACATCACACGGGAGCATGGAGAAGTATATTTTCAGCCTGCCTCCGGCATCGGCACCTATTACATTTATTACATGCCTTATAAAAATGAAGGACGCAGTAACTATCCGAAAGGCACCTATCTGCCTGTTGAACAAACTGCCTCACCGGAATGGCTAAATAAAGTAAGCGATACACTTTCAGTAAGATATTCGTACGAGATACAGTCTATTAATACGTTCAATTCCATGTACCCGATGGAAATAATTGCGGCGAAATCGTTAACGGATAGCCTGGTAAAAATGAACGCTGATAAACCTTTCATTGTTTTTCCTGAAGACAGGATGCACCCCATAAAATTGAAAAAAGACCTGCCTGACAGGTGGGTGACAAGGGGTATTAAAAATACTTTTTCTGATTCGGTTTCAAAGGGTGAAAATTTTTCTTTTCAGTTGGGTGTTTATGCATTGCAAAACCTGAACAATTTAAAAATTAGTTTCTCAGATCTTTCGCTGTCAGAAGAAAATATTATTCCTGCGCAAAATATTTCCTGCCTGAATACGGAAGGAACCGGTTATGATAACAAGCCTTTGCATTTTGCAATGAATATCCCCGAAAAAACCGTACAGGCAATATGGTGTTTGATTGATGTGCCCAAAGATATTCCGGCTGGTTTGTATCGCGGAAGAGCAACCATTACCACCGATTCAAATTTTGCAATGGAGGTGGCTTTAAACATTTTTGTAAAAGATACTGTATTGGAAGATGGCGGCATCAGCGAGCCGACAAAAATGACAAGATTGAAATGGCTTAACTCCAATATGGCCCAGGAGAATACCGTAATAAAACCTTATACGCCTTTAAAAGTTACTGAGCATACCATTGCATTGTTAGGGCGCAGGATCGTATTGAATGATGATGGCCTGCCTAAACAAATCCAGGCATTTTTTACTGAAGAGATGACGGATTATGCAAAACAACCTAAAAATATTTTGCAACAACCTTTTCAATTCAGCGCGTATATAAACGATCAAAAACAGGTATGGCAAAAGAACGGTGTAAGATTTATAAAACAAGAACCCGGCACTGTGAAATGGGAAAGTACATCTGCAACAGATTCTTTAAAAATGGAAGTGACAGGTTCTGCGGAGTTTGATGGGTTTGTCTCATATAGTATTAAGCTGATCGCTTTGGAAGATGTGGACCTTTCCAATACAAATCTTACAATTCCTTATAGTCATAATGCGGCGAGATACATGATGGGATTGAATTTAAAAGGGGATACGTTGCCCTCATCCCTTCAATGGAAATGGGATGTGGCTAATAAAAACCAGGACGGTGCATGGATCGGCGATGTAAACGCCGGTATGCAGTTTTCATTGAGAGATGAAAAATATACCCGCCCGCTTAACACTAATTTTTATAAGCTGAAGCCATTATTACTGCCAACATCGTGGGGTAATGATAACAAAGGTGGTATTAATATCAGCAAAGAAAACAATGTTGTTCTTGTTGATAATTACAGCGGTCAGCGAACAATGAAGAAAGGCGACACGCTGTATTATAATTTTAATTTACTCATCACGCCTTTTCATACCATCAATACAGACTTTCAATGGGCAACACGTTTTTATCATTCATATCAACCCATTGAAACAATTAAAGAAACCGGTGCAAGCGTAGTGAACATTCATCACGCAACAGCTATCAATCCATACATCAATTATCCTTTCATCGCCTGGAAGAAAATGAAAAGCTATATTGATTCTGCACATGCTGCCGGCCTGAAAGTGAAGATCTATAATACTATCCGTGAATTGTCTAACCGGGCATATGAATTACCTGCGCTGAGAAGCCTGAATCATGAAATTTTTTCGCCCGGTAAAGGTGGCGGATTTGCATGGCTGCAGGAACATCTTGACAGTGATTATATAGCTGCATGGTTTGTCCCCGAATTAAAAGATGCTGCTATTATTAACAGTGGTATGAACCGCTGGCATAATTATTATGTGGAAGGCATGAACTGGCTTACGCAAAATGTAGGCATTGATGGAATTTATTTAGATGATGTCGCATTTGACCGCGTTACGATGAAGCGTATAAAAAGGGTGTTGACAAAAGATGATCACCCCGGCATTATCGACCTGCATTCAGCGAATCAATACAATGCAAATGATGGCTTCAACAACAGCGCGAATTTATACATGGAACATTTCCCTTATCTCAACCGTTTATGGTTTGGTGAATACTTTGATTATGAAAACAACACACCCGGTTTCTTTTTAACTGAGGTAAGCGGGATACCCTTTGGATTGATGGGAGAGATGCTGGAGAAAGGTGGTAATCCATGGCGGGGCATGGTCTATGGCATGACAAACCGTATGCCCTGGAGCAATGATGCAGATCCGCGGCCGATCTGGAAAGTGTGGGATGATTTTGGAATGCAGGGAACAAAAATGATCGGTTATTGGGTGAACGGTAATCCTGTAAAGACAACCAATGACAAAGTACTGGCAACAGTATATAAAAAGAATGGCGCCGCATTAATTTCTATAGCAAGCTGGGCTGATACCACAGCAGATGTGCAATTAAAAATTGATTGGAAAAAGTTAGGTATAGATCCGGCAAAAGCAACAATAAAAGCACCTGACATAAATAATTTCCAACCTGCGAAAACTTTCTCTATTAATGATAAAATCCCTGTTGAAAAAAATAAGGGATGGTTGTTGATCATAAAATAGTTGACCGTTGACTGCGGACCGTTGACCGTTGACCGTTGACCGTTGACTGCGGACCGTTGACCGATAACAACTCCGCGATTTCTGCGCGAATAATAATTTTTATAGCACGTAACTAGTGTTCTGTCAACATAATATTATCATATCTCCCACTAAGCACACTAAGGCCACTAAGCCTATTCTTGGTGGCTCTTTGCGCCTTTGTGGGAATGTATTTATACGACATAATTTGGTTGACACCACACTAGAAGCAAACAGATAATGGTGATTGGTAAATATTTTCATTAAAACGTAAACGGCGGTTGACTGTTGACGGTTGACCGTGGACTGTCGACCGTGGACATTGAACTTACACTATTGTCTTTACTGCAGGTATTATGAATACTGCTCAACGATCTGTTTCAAAAAAGCTTCTTTTTCATTCAGCAATTGAAGGAGATATATCTGGTTTTGTGCCCTAATAAAATTATGCCCTTCATAAGCGCTGCCATAATAAATATCATTATTAAGGTAATCAGTAAGAAAACGGAGGGCCTGCATGTACACCATAAATTTTCCGGCATACACAAAATGCTGCACTTCAAATGGCGTGAGGATTTGCCGCATTTCACCTAAGTATCCCTTTACTATCGCCTCGAAATAATCTTCTCTTAATACTATTGCGGAGAAATCCTTTTCCTCTTCACTCACCGGGGAAAGATAGGTGCGCAGCATGTCTCCGACATCACTGATAAAATATCCCGGCATTAAAGTATCTAGGTCAATTACACAAATACCTTTATCATTTTCATCAAATAAAACGTTGCTGATTTTTGTGTCATGATGTGTTACCCTTAATTTAAAATCGGCCGAAGCCTGTATCAATTCAAATTCATCAACGATATATTTCTCATCATTCAAAAACTCAATTGATCTCTTTGCCTCGCTGATTCTTACAGGGTTCCCATTTCCTACAGCCGATAGAAACTGTTTATAACGCAGGGAAAGATCATGAAATCCCGGTAAAATAATATGCAGATCGTTTGCCGGAAAATTGGAAAGCAATTTTGTAAACTCTCCGAATTTTTTTGCAGCTTCAAAAGCCTGCATGGTATTGGTAACTACTTTCAGGCTTCGGGAATCGTTAACAAAAGGAAACATCCTGAAATAACCTTTTTCCGGAATGTGTAATACATCATCACCGTTTAGCGTTTTTATGGGCGCACAAAAAAAATAAGAGGGATAATGCTGCGCAAGGTAATCGCCCACCCTGCGGATATTTGCAGCGATAAAACCAGGTTGTTTGAATATATCTGTATTAATACGTTGCAGCACAAATTCGTCGGCATCGCTTTTTATCTTCCATGTATGATTGATCAAGCCAATATTAAAAGAGGTAATACTACTATTCTCATTTAATCCGTAGGCAACTAATACCTGTTCTAACATTTATATAATTTATATCGTTACAGCAAGGGTCAAACATAATAAACAATACCGTTAAAATGTTATGCAAACGGTTGTTGTAAATTATTGAAAATACCGGTTATTTAGTGTGAATAATTAAATCGCCACTAAGCATGATATCCCTATAGTTATCTCCATCCTTTTCATCCTTTTGATCATTTAAAATGTCCATCAATATTTCCGCTGCCTTCGAACCCTGCAGGTAAGGATGTTGCTCAACCGAAGCCATCGGAGGATTTAACAGGAAAGAAGTGATGGGTAGATTCGCGTAGCTCACAAAACAAATGTCTTTATTTATTTTAAGCTTTAATTTTTTAGCATATTGCATTGCATCCAGCGCCACATAGTCATTGATGGCAAGAATAGCGGTTGGTCTTGGTTTTGCTGAAAGCAGTTCGTCAAGGGCAACCCTGGTTGATTCAACAGTAAGATCTGTTGACACAACCAGCGACATATCAATTTTTAACCGCTGTTTTATCATCACTTCCTTATAGGCATCGGTTCTTTCTTTTGAAGATTTCATTTCATCAGGGCCATTGATCACGCCGATACGCCGGTGACCTTTCGCAATTAAAAATTCAAGCGCCTGTTTCGTCCCTTCCACCATATTGTAGTAAACCCTGTTTACATTTTTTAAAGGCGGCACACGATCAAAAAAAACAACGGGGATATCGTATTTGTTTAAAGCGGTAAGATGATCATAATTTTTTGTATGCTTTGCCAGGGAAATAATAATACCATCTACACGCTGTTCTTTCATCGCCGTAATGATCTGCATCTCTCTTTCCACATCATCGTGCGATTGGCCGATGAATACATTGTATTTATTTTTTATAGCCACATCTTCAATGCCGCTGATAGCATTGGAAAAAAACTGTTCTTTTAAATTTGGTAAAACAACGCCGATAGCAAAAGTTTTCCTTTGCTTAAAAAAGATCGCAATCTTATTGGGCTCGTAATTTAATTGCTGCGCTAATTCCTGGACGCGCATTTTGGTACGCAATCCAATGCTTGGATGATCATGCAAAGCCCTTGAAACACTGGAAGGAGAAATATTAAGTTGCTTTGCAATTTCTTTTATGGTAGCGACCTTATTTTTCATGAGTAAGATTAAATGAAGTTACTATAAAAAATAAGTGCGGTGCAACGGAAAATTAATACGCTGTTTTGCAACGTTTAAAAAAGAAATACAGGCCACGAAGTTCACGGACCACAACGTTCACAAAATCTTTTTAGGTTATGCACTTTGTGTTTTTGTGCACTTTGTATTCCATATTAAGATCTACGCTTCATAAAACACTTCTTCCATCCGGCTCCATATTTTATTGGCAGCGGCGGCATCTGGCAAAGGGACCTGTGTAGGATCGGTCTCTTTCCACCAGCGCTGTGTTTCAGCGTCAGCAGCCATTTTTTTCATGTCTTCTTCAAAATTGTCGCCGGTATATTCAAAATAGCTGAAGAGATAATATTTGTTGTCTATTTCTTTCAGGTAGATAGAATAGTTCTGAATGTTGCACTCTTTTATGCGTTTCAAAACACCCGGCCATACGGCGGCATGCAGTTCTTTGTAATACGGTATTTTTTCAGGATGAATTCCTGTGATCTGCGCGTAACGTTCGATTTTTTTTTCAGGCATAATGGTCATTTAAAAGTTGCGATATGGTGAATGTGATGAATAATGAATAATGAGTAATGAGTGATGAATGATGAGTGATGAATGATGAGTGATGAGTGATGAATGATGAGTGATGAGTAATCGGTATCCATTCACAACCACTCACATTAATATTCATCATTCAATGCAAACACCGGTTTGCGGTACATCCACTGCCCGCCTGTGAAGTCAGGGAATTCAACAGTTTGCTGACCCAGTTCAATGGATTGTTCGCTTAAAGGCGTTATTGCGCTCCACGATGCCGCATCATATACGTCCAGCGGCGTTGGTGTTTTACGTTTGATGGATTCAATAAACGCATGTATCACAAAAAAGTCCATTCCACCATGCCCTGCACCTTCCGTGTCTTTGCTCCATTTTGCCCATAACGGGTGATCATATTTATCTAACCATGTCTTAGCATCATCCCAAACATCTTCTTTTGCTGATTGTCCTTCAATATAAATGCTTTTATTCACGTCCATCCACAAACCATTTGTTCCCTGTACCCTGAAGCCTAAAGAATATGGCCTTGGCAGATTGGTATCATGCTGCAATAAGATCGTTTCACCATTATTGCAGTGGATCATCGTGGTTACAATATCTCCCAGTTTAAAATTCACTTTAGCATTCGGATGATTTTCACCGCCCACTTTTACAATATAATTATGCAATCCTCTTGTCTTGGTTGCATAGGAACACAAGGAAAGAAAACGGTTGCCGCGGTTTATATTGATATAGTTGGCCACAGGGCCGATGCCATGCGTTGGATACAAATCACCATTGCGATAGACAGAATGATTGGTCCGCCATTTTGATTCAGAAAAACCTTTTTCTCCAAACTCGGCGCCCAAACCACCTTTCGAATCTGATAATTTTACACCACGAAGGTCGTGTTGATAACCACCCTGCAAATGGATCAGCTCGCCAAACAACCCTTGACGCACCATATTCAATACGGCCATCACATCCCTCCGGTAACAAACATTTTCGAGCATCATTACATTAGCCTGGTGTTGTTCGGCAGCATGTACCACATCCCAGTGATCCTGTAACGTAATGCCGATCACCACTTCAGAGCCAACATATTTAATACCTGCATCGAGCGAACCGATGATCATGGGTCTATGCCATTCCCACGGCGTGGCAATAACAACACCATCCAACTGTGTTTTTTCCAGCATTCCCTTCCAGGCATACACGTCACCGGTAAAAATCTCCGGCATCTTCTTTTTGCTGTCATTCACTATTTTCTTTGCCGAGTTCAGCATGTCTGCATCGATATCGCAAATCGCAACAACATCCACATCGTCCCTTTTTAAAAGCAATTCGAGATGGCTTTGTCCGCGCAGGCCGGTACCTATTAATCCAATTTTTACTTTGGTATCTGCTGCAGCAAATACATCTTTGGGCAGGAAGGCAAGAGATGTGGCAGTCATTGCCGTGTTCCTGATAAAACTTCTTCTTTTCATGTTATTTTTTGAAAGATGTTAATGGCAAATATTAATTAAATCTTTATCGCACGCAAATTTCAGCAATCGTAATGAAGGATCAAATTTAATTGAATGTATTGTGTTTGCTCAGCACAAACGATTGCATAAATCATTTATTCAGCATGTAACAAAAACACGGTCATGGTTTTGGGGCCATGTGCGCCGAGAACGAGCGACTGTTCTATATCTGCGGTTTTTGACGGACCGGCGATAAAAGTGGCAAAGCCATAATCTTTATCACCGATAAGGTTATAAGCATCATGCATAGTGGGTACAATATTTTTCTTATCAAGTAGCACAACCAGATGCTGGCAAATAAAAGGCAATACCCTTTCCTTAATGATATTTTCAGTTATCCAAACCGAACCATTTTCCGCAATGCCAAAATGCGCATTGATGATGGCAACATCCACATCTTCCAAAAGATGCGCATCTTTTCCTGATTGATATAATTCAGCGATGGAAGCAAAAGTTTCATTCACTGTTATTATTCTTGCAGCACCTTTAAATTGTTCATTGATGATATTGATCGCCTCGTCATAATTTTTTATTTCATGTACTGCACCGCCAATTGATTCCAAAACGGTCTTGTATTTTTCAGCCACATCCGTAAATGGTTGCGGATAATTTTCGATAACAGGTAATGAGCTGTTCTGAGGTTGATTATTTTTTATAGCAGATAGGATAGCATTTCTGCTCCCATCATTAGCCCAGTTCTTGCCCCCATCCCCTAAAGGGGCGTTTGAAGTTTGCGTATTGTTTGAAACACTCATGTAGTTATCGAAATAATTTAAGTAAAATCAATTTTTATTATTAGGATCTTATTACTCCCCTTTAGGGGCAGGGGGCTTGCCCTTTTTATTCCTTTTATACCACTCGCTAAATGATTGCCTCGGCGCCTCAGGCATCTCTCTTTGTTTGTACCAGGGATTCAATTTATTATTTGTTATAAATGAAAGATGTTTAACAAACCACCTGCCCGCTTTACCCGCGGTTTTATATAATGATGGATTAGACAAAGTAACTGCCATGCCCTTCATTGCAATTTTCTTTGAAACGGGTGCATGGCCTTGTTGCACTAACACCTGCCGCCATTTGTATAACTGCTGGTGTATATCAATTTTTACCGGGCAGACATTAGAACAGGAACCACATAAGGTGGATGCAAAAGGCAGATCGGCATATTGTTTCATATCAAGATTGGGAGCGAGGATGGAACCTATCGGGCCTGCAATGGCTGTATGATAACTATGTCCGCCGCTTCTCCTGTACACGGGACATGTATTAAAACAGGCGGCGCATCGAATGCACTTTAAAGAATTGCGAAAATCCTCCCGCCCGAGTTGTTTGCTTCTGCCGTTATCGACCAAAACAATATGTAATTTCTGGTGATTGCGTGGCTTTTTAAAATGGCTGCTATACGTTGTAACGGGCTGGCCGGTGGCGCTTCTTGCAAGTAACCTTAAGAAAACACCCAGATGTTTTCTTTGCGGAATAATTTTTTCGATACCCATGCAGGCGATATGTATATCGGCAAGATGTGCACCCATATCTGCATTCCCTTCGTTCGTACATACCACAAACTCACCCGTTTCTGCAATAGCAAAATTCACTCCTGTAATGGCGATCTTTCTTGTAAGAAATTTTTCTCTTAAATGTAACCGTGCAGCATGTGTAAGGAATTGCGGATCGGCATTGCCTTCCGGTGTTCCCAATTGCTGGTGAAATAATTCTCCTATCTCTTCTTTCTTCCAGTGAATACAGGGCAGCACAATATGACTGGGCGGCTCATTCGCCAACTGCACAATGCGTTCACCAAGATCCGTGTCGATCACTTCAATGCCATTTGCTTTTAAGTGTTCATTCAAATGACATTCTTCCGTGAGCATTGACTTGCTCTTGACCAGTCTTGTCTCGTTGTGTTGTTTGATTATTGATAAAATGATCTCATTATGTTCTTTAGCATCAGCAGCCCAATGAACAATGGCGCCATTCATCGTTACCTGGTCTTCAAACTGAGCCAGGTATTCGCTGAGATTGGACAACACATTATTTTTTATCTGAGACGCCGTTTCCCTAAGCTGCTCCCACTCCGGAATATTGTGTGCAGCTTTATCGCGCTTTTGCCGGATCCACCATAACGTCTCATCATGCCAGTTTACCCGCGCTTCATCTTTATTAAACTGCCCGGATAATGTGGCGTGGTCTGCAGCCCCCGCCCCCTGAAGGGGAGAATTATGATTATGAAATTTATTTTGATAAGTCATTTACCTCATGTGTATTGAAGATCATAATATTGTAGATTGGCGATTGCAGATTGCAGATTTTATTGAGCAATTCCACTTTCCTCTAAAACGAAAGCTTATGAACTTTTAAACTTATCAACCAATCAACCAATCAACTATTCAACTCTATACTAATTTATATTGATGAACCTATTGACCATTCACCACTCATTACTGATCCCTCATCATTCATAAACCTTATTTGAAACACTCAATATTCAACACTCAATAATCAATATTCAAGTAATTAACGTTTATCAATGAGCATTGAATATTGAACATTGATTATTGCATATTTATTCCTGACCAGTGACCACGCACCGTTGATTACTCATTACTGATCCCTCATCATTCATAAACCTTATTTGAAACTCAATATTCAACACTCAATAATCAATATTCAAGTAGTTAACGTTTATCAATAAGCATTGAATATTGAACATTGATTATTGCATATTTATTCCTGACCAGTGACCACGCACCGTTGATTACTCATTACTGATCCCTCATCATTCATCAACCCATTGACTATTCACCACTCATCACTGATCCCTCATCATTCATCATCACCATTCAATATCTCCGCAATATGCTTCACCTGCACTTTGCTTTTTTGTCTCCTCAATATTCCTTCCAAATGCATCAGGCAACTCATATCGGCGGCGGTAATAAATTCTGCGCCATGTTGTATATGATCCCGCACGCGGTCTTTTCCCATCTTTACACTTACCGCTTCTTCAAACACACAAAATGTGCCTCCGAAGCCACAGCATTCATCCACCCTGCTTAATTCTGTTAACTGAATTCCATTGACCATATTCAATAAACGCAATGGCTTTGAGAACGGCGCTGCCACCAGCTCGCTCATTTGTGACAAATGCAATCCTCTTTGCCCGTGACAACTTTGATGCAATCCAACCTTATGCGGAAATTTTGCATCGAGTTTTTCTACATGCAATACATCAACAAGAAACTCAGTAAGCTCATATATCCCGCTGCGGATGTGTACTGCTTTGCCTTCCTGTTGTTCATCATGCAAATGATCTTTTATATGCAGCGTGCAGCTACCGGATGGACAAACGATATAATCAAACGCTGAAAAATTTTTTATAAATAATTCATTGCACCCTTTGGCAAGGTGCTCAAACCCCGAATTGGCCATTGGCTGCCCGCAACAGGTTTGATTGAGCGGGTAACTTACATCACATCCAAATTTCTCCAGTAACTGTAAAGTAGCAATGCCAACCTGCGGATAAAACTGATCTACGTAACATGGTATGAATAATCCAACATTCATATTGATATATGTTCAGAGGCTTTAAAATGTGTGAGGTTGATCAGGTCATCCGGCATTGGGTTTTTATTCCAGTGATCATGTATGGCAAGCGCTGCGCCAAAAGCGGATGCCTGCGGAATATTTGCTGCAAAGATTTCAATTGCCGGGAATGCTGCGGCCATTAAGTGCATATAAATATGATTTTGGCTAAACCCTCCATCAACAAATATCCGCTTTACGGGCGTCGCATTTAATATAATTTTTGTTGATTGCACCTGTTGCAAAATAATATCTAATATTAATTGATGATAGGCTGTTTCATAATTTTCAAAACTACTCAAATTGCGTTCTTTAAATGCTGACTGTCCTATCATTCCGTTTGCATGATTCATTTTTTTTGATGGCTGTACCGCCTGCAATTTCTCCAACACTACGTTGTCATACTTAACTGTTTTGTAATAATCTTTCGCTTTATGAAAATGTTCCGCCAGGCGTTTTACCTGTTGTTCATGTTCATAACCTGCAAACAACCGGGATGCTTTCACCGGCTTGCCCTGGTAGCTTAAATAACATAAACAATCCTGGTGAAGTTCATAGTCAGTTAACAGTGAATGATTGAATGGGTTTAAGCTGATGCACCATGTTCCGGTTGACAATAAAATAAATGGTTCCGTAAAAGCAGCGAGGTATGGAATTAATGCTGAAGAACTGTCGTGCAAACCAATCCCCACAGGAATTTCTTTTCCACCGGCATCAATATTTATTGTTTTGTCGCCACTGTAAATCGGAGGGAATTTTGTTTGCATTCCCTCTTTATACACCCAATCATGATATGCCTGTTTTCTGAAATCCCATAAATGTGTGTGGCATCCTATGCTTGTAAGATCTGAAGCGGCTGTTGCAGAAATGATAAAGCTTACATATTGCGGGAGATGAAGGGAATATTTTATTTGCGCATACATATCCGGTTTTTCATATTTCAATCTGTACAACTGCAATCCGGAATTTAAATTTCCCAATACAGGCGATGCAGTTTGTTTTGCAACTGCGCTTTCACCGCCATATGTTTTATAAAACTGGTCTTTCAGGTTTTCCGGAAACGGTTTAAGATAATTATACAACGGTGTAAGCGGTTTACCATTATCATCAATGTGCACCATGCTTGCACCATACCCTGAAAAATTTACGCCAACAATATTGAAATCTTCCGACGAAGAAACTTCCCTGAATTTTTCTGCTATCCAGTCACTTATCGCATCAATGTTTTCACAAGGAAAATCATCTTCATCTTTTGTTTCCTCAAAGTTTTGTGATTGTTCATACACAGGTTTGTATTGTTCATCAAACAGGAACAATTTTTTGTTGGTCTTGCCTATGTCGAATATGGCGATTACCGGAAGTTTGTTCATAGTGTGAGTGGTGAGTGGTCAGTGGTGAGTAAGCGTTCACTTTATCATGCCACTTAGTATTTTGAATGTTTTGATTATTACATCGCCAAGGGGCTGTAGCTGTTCAAGATTTGCATATGATAATTTGTAAGCAATTCCAATAGCCGTATCGATTTCTATTACAGAACCTCTTGCAATTTCATAGTATCTTTTTCTTTCTGAGTCAGATTTCCTTGAGCTTCCTTCCGCTATGTTTAAATGGACAGATAAGGCCGCTCTTCTAATTTGTTGAATCATCGCATATTTTTCATCAGAAGGAAAGTGTTTTGTTACTTTATAACATTCAAGTGCTAATTCCTGTGAAAATTTATAAACATCAAGTTTAGTGTGTGCAAGCTGTAGGAACATAAATTTTGGTTTTAAGTGATTGAATAATCCAAGTTACATTTCCTTACTCACAATTCACCACTCACCACTCACGTTTTACAATCCCGTTGCCACCGTCTTGCTTCCCCTTTCTTTAATTAAATTTTCTCTTACTTTTTCTTTGCGATAAACAGCCAACGGATTTAATGCGCCACCACCTCTTAACCTTGCTTCTGCTACCAGTGCACGAACGTCTGTGCGGAAAGCCTGTTGCAAAACTTCCTGTGCCGTTACAACGTCATTATTGTTTTGTGCATCTGTTAATTTTTTTCTGTCGGTCAATAAAGCCTGTGCATAAGTGATCATAATAGATTCCACTGATTGCAACAGGTCTTCCAATGGATCTTTTACGTTGTGGCTTGCATCAATCATCCATCCTAAGTCGGTCGCATGGTTCATGCCTTTTGCATCCATGCCTTCCACCAATTCGTTAAAAATTAAAAATAGCTGATAGGGTTTAATGCTGCCAACGGTCAGATCATCATCGCCATATTTGCTATCATTAAAATGGAAACCGCCAAGCTTTCCTTCCATTAATAACAATGCAACAATCTGTTCAATGTTGGCATTGGGTAAATGATGGCCAAGATCAACTAAAGTATATGCTTTTTCTCCGAGTTTGCTGGCATACAATAATGATTGTCCCCAATCGCCAACTGTTGTTGAATAAAAATTTGGTTCATAAGCTTTGTATTCAACAAACATTTTCCAGTCGTTGGGTAAGGCTTCATATACTTCCTGCAAACTTTCCAAAGTATTTTGAAAAGCTTTCCTGAAATTCAACTGGCCGGGAAAACAGGAACCGTCTGAAAGCCATACCGTGAGCGAGTTGGAGCCCAATTCAACACCATATTTTATCACCTCAATGTTATGATCGACGGCCTGTTTGCGAATGGCTTTATTCACGTTCTGCATCGAACCAAATTTATAACTAAAAGCCTGGCCAGGCTGGTCCTGGAAAGTGTTAGAGTTCATCGCATCAAACTTCAGATCATTTTGTGCAGCGAGCGTCTTTATATGCGAAGCATTCTCGGGAATATCCCACGGTATATGCAATGATATAGCGCCGCTGCTTTTATTCAATGCATGCAATAAACCAATGTCTTCAATTTTTTCTTCCAGGTTACGCGGTTCACCGCCGCCGCCAAATCTTCCAAAGCGCGTTCCCCCTGTACCCAAAGCCCATGAAGGAATAGCCACCTGGAAATCGGTGAGCTTTTGTAATAACTCAGCCACATCGGGGACATCAGGGGCAATAAAATTAAATCTGCGCTGATGTTCTTTTAGTGATAATTGGTTATAGTTATCAATCTTATATTTTTCGATCTTCATATATGTGAGTTGTCAGTGGTGAGTGGTGAGTCTTATCATTTAATCAATCCACTTAATAATTTAAAACTTTTAATTATTAGTTCGCCAAGAGGTTGTAACTCTTCTATTCCTGTATATGATAATTTATAGGCAATTCCTATGGCAGTATCAATTTCAATAACTGAACCTCGGGCTATTTCAAAATATCTTCTTCTTTCAATCTCGGATTTTCGCGATGCACCTTCTGCAATGTTTAAGTGGACTGATAACGCCGCCCTTCGAATCTGCTGCACCATTGCAAATTTTTCATCTGCCGGAAATACTGTAAACATAAAGTTTGGTGTGTGATAGTTGCAAAAACATAAATTAATTTTTTAAGAGTTAAGAATAAATATTCAAGTTACAAATTTCTTAACTCACTACTGACAACTCACAACTCACCATCTCATCTCAAAAACGCAGCCGCCACGCCACCATCCACATTCAATGTATTGCCGGTAGATTTATTCAGCAATCCTCCTACAAAAGCAAAACATGCATTGGCGATATCTTCAGGTAAAATGGCTTCGTTAAGCAATGTGCGCTTCGCATAATATGCCGGCAACTCTTCTACTTTAATACCGTATGCTTTTGCCCTGCCTTCTGCCCATCCGCCAGCCCAGATATTACTGTCTGCAATAACAGCGTCGGGATTCACGGTGTTCACACGTATTTTATCTCCACCCAATTCTGCAGCCAACAATCTTGTTAAATGCGCCTGTGCAGCTTTTGCACTTCCATAGCCGGCGTTATTCGGCCCGGCAACAACAGAATTTTTTGATACGATATTAATGATATCACCGCCGATATTCTGTTTACGCATGATTTCAATGCCAATTTTTGAAACAAGGAACTGGCCTTTCACTAAGATGTCATATAATTTATCCCAGTCAGCTATTGAATGATCCGTAATTGATTTTGAAATACTGATGCCGGCATTGTTTACTACGATATCAATACCACCAAAAGCAAGCACTGCATTCGTAAATGCCTTTTCAATTGTTTCATTATTGGTCACGTCAAGCAATGTTGATGCAGCGATATCTCTTCCAAATTGCTTTTTAAATTCTTCCATGGCCCCTTTCATTCTTTCTTCATTAATATCATTGATGACAACACAGGCGCCTTCTTCTGCAAACTTCTTTGCAATAGCTTTACCAATACCGCCGGCACTGCCTGTTATCAATGCAATTCTTCCACTTAAAGCTTTTGGTTTCGGCATGCGCTGCAGCTTCGCTTCTTCCAGCAGCCAATATTCGATATTAAATGCTTCCTGTCTTGGCAACGATGTATATTCACTCACAGCTTCCGCACCTTTCATTACATTGATGGCATTGATATAAAATTCTGATGCGACTCTTGTGGTTTGTTTGTCTTTTGCAAAGCTGAACATACCAACACCAGGGTATAGAATAATTACCGGGTTGGCGTCACGTATGGCAGGGCTGTTGGGATGTTTACAGTTGTTGTAATAATCTGCATACATTTTTCTGTATGCTTCAAATTTAGGCGCCAACTTTTCTTTTATTGCAGTAACATCGGACACATCTTCATCCGGTGTGAGATCTAAAACAAGCGGAGAAATTTTTGTGCGCAGAAAATGGTCGGGGCAACTGGTGCCCATCGGCGCCAATCTTTCCAAATCATTTGAATTGATGTATTCCAATACGCGATCATCATCGGTGAAGTGCCCGATCATAAAGCCCCCCTTCCGTCCCCCCGGTGGGGGGATACTTTGTAAGTCACTGCTGGAACAAAAGCCTCTAAGTATTGGCATGAGCGCAGCAGCTTTTTGTAATCTTTCATCTTTAGGCAATGACTTGATTTTCTGACCACCAAAAGTGGGCTTTCTTTGCCCCCCTTTAGGGGCTGGGGGCTGTTCTAAATATTGTGCACAGCGTTCAATTACTTCCAGTGTATTGATATAACTTTCATAAGCAGTATCGCCCCAGGTAAATAATCCATGTGAACCCAGCATAATACCGCGCAGGTTTGGATTTTCATCTATTGCAGCTTTTAATTTTAAACCGAGATCGAAACCTGGTCTTTGCCATTCCACCCAGCCAATTGTTCCGTTAAATAATTCCTGCGTTATTTTTTTTCCATCTTTTGCGGCGGCAATGGCGATAGCTGCATCCGGATGCAGATGATCAATATGTTTGAATGGAAGAAATCCATGCAATGGCGTATCAATTGACGGCGCTTTTGAAGCAAGATCATAGATGCAATGGTTAAACAATTCTACCATTTCATCTTCATGTTCAATGCCGCGATATACATTTTTTAAACTGCGCAGGCGGTCAACATATAATGCGGCGAGGCCGCTTCTTTTCATTGTGCCGAGATCACCACCACTGCCTTTCACCCACATCACTTCCACATCCCTTCCTGTCAAAGGATCTTTGGCCATTGCTTTACAGGAAGTGTTGCCACCGCCATAGTTGGTGAGGCGCAGATCGGCGCCAAGCAAATTGGAACGGTAAACAAGTAATGCCACTTCATCGCCTGCAAGCTCAGCAGCTTTTGCTTCATCCCATAAATAGGAAACATGTTTAAAGTTTGTTGTTGCTGTGTTCATAAAATATTCTTTAAGATGATTGTTTTTTGTGAGTGGTCAGTGGTGAGTAGTGAGTGACTGACCACTCACCACTCACCACTCACTATTTTATCGAATTACCATAACCAACTAATGCTACAGATAATATGATCGTGATAACGCCAATGATGATCGTTGTTCTTGTTTTAGGTGAAACATCTTTCCATTCTTTTAATGCAAAGCCCCACATATTTGCTACGAGGATAATAAATGCCATGTGCAATATCCAACTGCTGGCGCCGTTACCGAGTTTGCTTTCGCCCATGCCATAAAAGAAGAATTGAAGGAACCATGTTGTGCCTGCAATGGCACAGAATAAAAGATTACTAAGCAAAGGAACTTTATTATTGGTGTAATCGCCAAAAGTTTTGTTGCGTGCATTTAAAAACATGCACCACACAAAATTGGTGGTAAGCCCGCCCCACAACAACACTACATAGATCACATTGTTGCGGTATAAAAAGTTTATTGTTTCATCCGGGTGAGCCGTCTTCCACATGTTGTTGGCAACTTCCGCCATCCTGGTGCCCGCTTCGATTCCGTAATTAAAACAGGCGCTGAGAATACCCGAGATGATGCACACGATCAATCCTTTTACCAAACTGAATTCCTTAATGCTTTCCTTCTTTTTTTCTTCGGGCAATTCCTTTTCTTTCATTACACCCGCCTTTCCGCAGATATAAATTCCTATCAAACATAACACCACGCCAACCAGTACAATGCGCCCCCATGATGTTGTAAGCAGATCAGTGAAAGTTGTTTTGCCGGGCTCCGGGTGAAAGTTGTAATAGATGGAAGGAACGAGTGCGCCAAAAGCAGACGTAAAACCAAGCAAAACAGAATTGCCTAAACTCATGCCGAGATAGCGCATGCCTAATCCATACATCAGGCCACCGATGCCCCAGAGAACGCCCCAGAAATACGTCCACCAAAAAGTGGATGCGTCTGTTTGTGTAATGATGGATGCAAAGCCCGGAATGGTTATCCAGGCTGCGATAGGTGGAACGATCAGCCAGGAAAACAGTCCGCCTGCCAACCAATAGTTTTCCCAGTGCCAGCCTTTTACTTTTTTATAAGGGACATAAAAACTTCCGGAGGCGAAACCCCCGACAAAATGAAAAATAATTCCGAGAATGATTTGCATGTATTGTTGATTTTTCTATATAGCTAACAATATTCGTGTAAAAATATAGCCTGTTATAAATTAACTGTCATGGTCTGTCATGATAAAAAATAAAATATTGGTTTTTTGAAATGTTGGCTATAATGCTAATGTTTAGCGCTGCGTTGCTTCATAATTATTCTGAGAATTTCCATATAACTTAAGCTGCTATCGGCCTGACGCTTTTTGCAAGCGTTTGACCGTGTTAGCGTCTGTTACTTCATTCAAGTTGCAAAGATCACAATTGAAAATCCGGTCAAACGGCTGAATGCCATCAGGCCGATAGCATGGATAGCTTTCATAATTTTATTTTAGCTGGATAACTGCTACCGCAAAAGGCTTCAGTGTTATGGAACTACCTGTAAGGTTTGTTTGCTCAATAGTATTTTCCTCATTGCTTTCCCCAACTATACTTATCATTCCTGCACCTGCCTCCGCCGGTAAATTTATTTTTGATTCTTTATTACGCGGATTAATAAGTAATATCTTTCTCCCTGTTGCAGTGATGAATGCCTGTGAAATAATATCAGTATTATTCACAACAGTGTTAACGAGTTTATCACCCGGGCCAAAATTATCTTTCAGCAATTTTAAGGTTGAATAGCGTGCATTGGGTTTACCGTTATTCCAGTTCACCATGCTTACATCAGGGAACTGGGTGGGATATCCCACCAACTGCGATTCACCCGCAACATCAATACCCATCTTTGTCAACTCAATAAAGATATATGCATACATAGCGCCGGATAGATTCCAGTATTCACCCGGTATGTTCTTTCCATCCATTTCACCGATTATTGTTCCTATTTCATTAATAGTTGTAATGGTGGCTGGCGAAAGCCTTTTGCGGATGCTTTCAATAAAACGAACTTTTTCCAGGAAGGCATTGGCTTTATCAAAGAATGCATATTGATACTCCTGTAATGGTTGTTGGGCATAAGACCTTGTTCCATAAAAATGATAAGAAATTCCATCCAATGAAATACCGGGCTGATGATTTCTGGGATTGAGGAAATACTCAAAATATTCAGGCCTCCCGTTAAACGCAAGCGATATACCGATGAACTTTGTTTCGGGAGAAATTTTTTTAATCGCACCAACAATAGCATCATACATTTTTGTATATACTTCAACAGAAATATTATGTTCAAGATCGGGTTCATTTAAAATTTCCCAATAAGGTATTTTATAAAAATGATTTGATTGATGAAATCTTCCCAATTCATCTGTAAAGCCTCCTTTGGTGTACCAGCTAAATAATCGTGCGTAATAATCCGCAACTTCTTTCATTGTTGTGTCACGCAACTCGGCGCCATCATTGTAGGCCCAGAATACTTCATAAGCATCCTGCGGATAAGGCATGTCATAATTTATCTTCCACATCCAGGAAGGTGTTGTGCTGAAGTTAATAACTACGCTGTGACCGCTTGTTGCATTCATAACAGCTTCCATCGTGCTGTCGAGGTAAGTAAAATCCCAGAAAGTGCTGTCTTTAGTTGGTGCTTTTAATTCAGCAACGGCCATTTTCGGGTAAGGGAACCAGGGAACATAACGCACATAATCTGCACCGAGATCTTTCAATGCTTTGAATACATTGGCATGGATAGGGGAGGAAGACCTCACCGCAGGATTTTCTACTACCTGTAATGTAGGTGTGGTTTTTGAGGTCATGATAACCTTATCCCAGTTAACAATTAATGCGGGCGTTTTATCCTGTGCAACAATATTTACCTTCCATGAAAAGATGATTGTTGCTGCAAGCAAAATTCTTTTTGTAATTTTTGCTACGATTGATTTTATGATCGGAACTTTTCTCATATAGCTTTCTATTGTATTCAGCAAACTTTTATTACATCCATGTTGAGCAACTTTCCAAGCTTATCAATCTTACTGCTGATATGCCCGACTCCAACGGCACAATGATGTGCCGGGCCATGATTATTCCAGTCGTTAATAAATCTTCTCGCGCCTATTGAAAATTTATAACGGCTGTTCGTATTGCCGATTTCCAACACCGGGCCCGGCACCGATTCGCCTTCTGCTACCAATAACATTAATCCGCCACCTTGTTTTTCAACAACACTTAATAAAGTAACAGGCCCGTTCTTCACACTCATTTCAACCGATAGGCCTTTTCCAACTTTTCCATGATACAGTTTTAACGGGCGCACTTTTGTTTTGCCTTCAGCGATGGCAATATGTCCTGGTCCATCGTGGCCCATTAAGACCACATCATCTTTAAAATCCATTGCATAATATTCGGTGAAAGAACCGCCCGCCCCAAAACTATCCATGATCTTCATTGCCTGTACATTTTTTATTTCATATTCACCTGCTACAGGAATTCCATTTGCAGTGAGCAATGAATTGCCGGGTATGACCGAGGCAATCGCTTCTTCATTTTCTGCATTGCCGGTACCCTTGTAATAATATGCGATGCAACCAAGTTTATGTTGCGCCACTAATTTATCCAAAGCAACAGCAGTGATCGCGGCTTTCTCCAATTCCTCTGTTGAACAATCCGGTTGTACATCGAAGACCTCATAAAAATGCTGCAGCTTTTGCTTCATTTCATCACCGCTTACTTCTTTGCGTAATGCTGCCAGTTCTTCCACTTCCAGCAATTCAATATGTCCTCCAAAATATGCATATTGTTGTGTAAGATCGGTATAGATATCCAGCATCCCGCTATAATAATGACCTATGCAACCCATTCGGTTATAAAACATGATGCTGGCAACCTTTGCCGCCTCCACCCATTCTTTTATTTCCCGCCAGCATGCTTCATCATTGTGCAGCATTCCTGTAACCTGGTGAAAGGAGATGCCTGTTCTCTTAAACACGTTGGCAATTTCCGGCACCGGGCAGGCTGAACAATGTGCAAGCCATTCACCTGTCATCTTTGTACGGTCTGCAAGGTTATTGAAAGCTGTATAATCAATGGCTGCTTCCGGGGAAAGATTTAGAATGATCACCGGCACTTTAGCGCGTTGTACTACAGGCAATACTGTGGATGACAAAGCATACGTGGTAACATATAAAAAGATGATGTCAACATCTTCGGTTCTGAATTTTTTTCCCGCTGTAAAGGCTTTATCGATGTTATCAACAAGTCCTGCATTGATAATATGCGGATGAATGGCTGCGATCTTTTCTTCAACTGTTTTAAGATAACCTTCAAGTCTTTCTTTTAAGCCATCAAACTGCGGCCAATAGGTATCGAGACCTATTGCAAACAAACCGATTTTTAGTGAGGATGGATTCATTGATGCGGCAAAAGATAAGTTCTTTTATACAATCAAATATTTTTTATTGCCACTGATTGCACAGAAGCACTGAGGTTTTTGCGACAGTATTATGTTGACTTATTATAGTACTTAATTGACTTTACCAATATACAAGTCTGCTTAAACCAGTTCAATGATCTTGCCGGCAAACGCATCAGTGCTAAAAAAAAGACTAAAAAAACCTTGACTGCAAATCCAACTCCTTATACTTAAGCTGGTCTCTTATTTTATCATTGACATTCTTAGACCAAAATTGATATTCTTTTTCAGTATTGTCCGGTTAACCTGGGCTAAAGCCCGTTGGATAAGGATTTCCGTTATATAACCCCAGGCTTAAGCCTGGGGCTAGTGAAAACCAAGCCCATCAAGGGCTTTAGCCCAAGAGTTAAAATTTTAGTCGGACAACAATGATTCTTTTTATTGCCTCAAAAATGCGTTAGTCTCATATAGTTTAAACTCTTCATTAATTCAAACACCTTTTGCATATTATTTTTTAATGCGGGCTTTGAACCGGCCTTCTTTTATAGGTGCAATCTCGTTTTTCCAGTTTATGGTAGTGCCACTAAAAGTTCCTTTTATAATTCCTGTTGAAGCATCATAACTTTCTACATTTATGGTAGCGACTGCGCCGGTATACACATAAGCTACATTCCATGCACAATTAATGCATTTTCCGTTCGCTGACAAGGATACATTGTTTGATGTATCTGTTTTAAAACTACCTGTTGTGATTTCTTCAGTAGGATAAACTATGCCAATTTGAAAACTGGTATCGCCATATTTTTCAGGTTCCTGCCGCAAAGAAAGTAAGCCGGATATTTGCGTAAACAAATAATAGGTTGCATTAATAATGCCATGGTAATGTATGCCGGTTTGAACATCAATATATTCCCAGGTGTTAAGTTCGGAATCAGCATATAAAAGCGAACTGTCCTTTACGTCAAGGGATAAGGAACAAGTGCTTGTATCAAAAGTTATTGTGAAATTGGTAAGCTTGTTCGATATAGGTTTGCCTACAGGTTTTAGTTTTACAGTATGCATGCCTGCAGAATTAAAAACACCTGAATCAATAAACCTGAAACCATTTTGCATATCAGTTGAAATAACATAATTGCCGGTGGTAAACACATTTACGTTTACGGTAACATAAGCAGTATCATAAGCTGGTATAACGCCGTTATAATAAGTTCCGGAAACTATAGCAGTAAAGCAAACACCCTCTTCATCCTTTAATGTACCTGCAGCATTTAGATGCCATATAATAGACCGCTGACAGCCTGAAAGAAAAGCTATAAAAAATAGAAGAAAATAAATTCTGTCTGATACATTCTTCATGTGGTATTGCTAACAACTATCCTATAAAATTACTTTATTCATGTTAGTTTTGAATGATGCAATATATTACTGATGCGGCCTGCATTTCAACTACAATATCTTGCCAAACAAAAAATACTTTCATCTACTTAGAAGCTCCTATTTAAATTTAATTATAAAGATTTCGTATACAGGTTTTTTTACCACATAAGGCACATAGGAGATACATAGAAAATACACACATAGGATAGCTTATGTGATCCCTATGTGCCTATAATTCTTGTGGTTCAAATGGTATATTTATTCTTTTCGTTAAACATGGTGTTTGTAATTCATGAATTTAAACAGCTACTTAGAAAAAAGATAAGCAATAAGATGTTAGATGTACGATTTAGTTTCCATTCAAAATGCCGGTAAACATGAGACTGGTTGTACCCAAACCCGGCGTCAGGCAGCAAAGAACAATCTTCTAAAATAAAAAAGCTCACTTGTAAATACAAATGAGCGGGGTTTAGGGCTAAAATTGCCGATTGCTTCTTTATAAGGTAAAACTCAGTTTTACCTGGAATGAGTTTGTTGGAATTTTTTGTTTGCCATAACTATGGTTGGCTTCACCTTCATAGGCATCAAAGCTGGTATTGGCTTTTACAGAATTGTAATCGAGTGAAAGGCCTATTGCTTTACGGCGAATGGTAATGCCGAAGTTTGTGCCTATGCCAAATGCAATCGCATTTTTCACATTCTCCGCATCATAACTATCCTCAATTTCTTCCTGCCCGTAATTATAAAAAGCAAAAGATTTTATGTTGGCGCCGGATTCATTTTCATAGTATTCAAACGGGGTTACCCTTCCCACAGCCACTACCTGGAACCTGGCATCAAGCACCAGTTTTTCAACAAGATTAAATGATACAACCGGGCCTAATTTGCTGGCGGCGGACGCTGAAAAAGAAGCCCCGTCAATATATACATCACTTGCATTGCCTGAATAATCTTCCCACTTATCGAGCTTATTATAAGCGGCTGATAAAATTGTCCAGTCAAGCCCGAAATTGACCTTGCCTTTATAGGATTTCGGCCTGAAATAAAATACGTGACCGGCTTCAAAAACATAGCCCGTGGAGGCGCCATAATTTCCTTTGAATACATTTTCTTTGGGAGTAAGGTTTTGATCGAGGTTGTTTCCAAGGGTGCTTATGCCGAGGCGTAAGTATCCTTTTCTGAAAACAGACCGCTCGTTTTGGGCATGTAAGTTTGAAAAAAGTAAAAGGGCGCAGATTAAAAGTTTAAACGTTTTCATGTTAGTTTTTTTGAGTTTGATAATTTGTTTTATGCGTTAAAAGCAACATCCCAAACTTATAAACACTGTAAGCGATCTGTTACCGTAAATTTCCCATGAGGCAAAGCGTTTTTTCCCTTATTTCTTAATCAGAAATATTAATGTATAGAGGTGATGTAATGCATGTAAATTTGGAATATGATTCGATTGACAAACGGCGGTCTTGCTGTAACTATACAGGAAAAAGGCGCAGAGCTGCAAAGCCTTCAATTAAACGGACTTGAATACTTGTGGCAGGCAAATGCAGCTTATTGGGCCAAACATTCGCCTGTATTATTTCCAGTAGTTGGTGAACTGAAAGACGGCAGGTATTTTTTTAATAATAAAGAATATAAACTGTCGAGGCACGGTTTTGCAAGAGACAAGACATTTGAAGCAGAAGAAACTTCTCCCGCATCTGCTGTATTTACTTTGCGCAGCGATGAACAAACGTTAGCCCTGTACCCGTTTCAATTTATTTTTCGCGTAAAATATGAAATAGAAAATGCAACGCTTTCATGCAGCTATCATGTAACAAACCGTAGCGACAATACGATGTATTTTTCTGTTGGCGGACACCCGGCTTTTAATGTACCATTAACCGGCAGCCTGAAGTACACGGATTATATTTTGGAATTTAATGGTGACGAAAAATTAAGCCGTTATCTTTTACATAAAGGTTTAACCGGTATCGAAACAGAAAATATACAGCTCGATAACAGGAAATTACAACTGGACCCTTCATTGTTTTATACCGACGCTATTGTGCTAAAGCATATCACCAGCGATGAAATAAAGCTGTATTCAGATAAAGATCCGCATGGTCTGAAGTTTAAGTTCAGCAGCTTTCCCTATTTCGGCATATGGGCTGCAGTGGATGCGCCCTTCGTTTGCCTCGAGCCCTGGTTTGGGATAGCTGACAGTATTCATCATGATCAGCAACTTATACATAAAGAAGGCATCAACAGGCTTTCTGCCGGTGAAAGCTGGCAAAGAACATGGAGTGTTGAGTTGTTTTGATGGATGTGAGATGTAAGATATCGGATGTCAGATGTTGGTTTGTCATGTCCTAAAAAAAGTAGACAGTATTACTACTATTACCTTTTTCTTTTTTTTGCTACTTTTTTTTCTTTTTAGTTTCCACATTTTAATTGTGGATATCCTCTGAAAGCATTGATTTTATTGATACTTACGCTTCC
>DASUGF010000024.1:0-98173 GCA_036274175.1 Parafilimonas sp. | reverse complement strand
AGAAACATTCAGTCCATCCTGCTAATAAAACCAAAACCTTTCACCAAACGAAAATCTGTAGTACACAAACCGGAACTCAAAAAAAATGAAATGCAGTATTTACTGGCTTCTCCGCCGGTTTAGCTGCAATGTGGGCTAGATTGCGTCTGCTGCTTTTGGGAGTTGATTGTAATTGCCTGTCCATCTTTAAAAATCATTCATCTTATAACAAAAAAAAAGACTGTCTTTTTTGAAGGCAGTCTTAAAAAAAAATTATACTAATTGTTATTGTTCATAGCCAGGATTTTGAACAAGGTTTGGATTTACAGCCAATTGATTATTTGGAATAGGAAATATAAGGTTCCTGGGATCATCACTTGGCTTTTCCTGCCAAAGTTCCAAATATTTTCCAAAGCGGATCAAATCCTGCCTTCTCCAACCTTCCCAATATAATTCTCTGCCTCTTTCATCCAATAAGTTTGCCAGAGTAAGGGTAGAAAAGTTTGCAACACCACGGGCAGTTCTGATTGAGTTTACAATATTGCGTGCCTCAGCTTCGCTCCCGCCACTTCGTAAAATAGCTTCAGCTTTCATCAGCAAAACATCAGCATACCTGAAAACAGCCCAGTCATTATTTTTTTGATCATTATTGGTTGCGTAATCATAAGGATATTTGTTTACTCTTATACCCGTTCTTTCAAGATCTGGCCCTGTTTCGATTATACTAACTTCCGGAGTGAAAACTAATGGCGCGCCTTGCCGGTCTTTTAAAGCAGCACCGGTTGTTTCATCATAACGCTGTCCGACAAAAAAACCAACATTAGGTTCATGGGCTGGGTTAGGCAGGGCGCCAACATATCTATAATCTATCCCTCTTCTTTCATCAGTAGCATCGAACTTATTGTAAAAATCAGAAAGGGTGGCAAAGCCATTCCAACCACCCGGATTCATATTATAATGCGCAATTTGAAACCAGGTTCCACGAACATTACCACCGAGAGTACCGCCTGGCTGGTTAAGCAACGTGAAAATATTTTCTTTGGAAATAATATCATTATCGGGCGCAAAATTGTTGAAATAATCTTTCGCACCTATAGAATATTTACCGGAATTTATGATTTGATCAGCAAGTGTAATTACTTGTTGCATATCACCATTATCAAAGGAAGGCGTACTGCGGTTTGCATATACAGCTTTGTTCAAATATACCTTCATTAAAAGCACTTTGGCCGCATCTTTATTTGCTATGTAATTAGGGCCATCAGGCAAATCGCTTATAATTGCATTTAATTCAGTTATTACAAAATCAGCTGCTTCTGTGCTTTTCATTGTAACCGGCAGTTTTTTAAAGTCATTAAGGTCTTCTCTGTATGGAACCTGATCATATGAATCAAGTACTGCAAATATGGTAAATGCTCTTATGAACCTTGCCTCAGCGGCCTGTTGTGTTGTAGCTTTAAACTCAGGTTGTAAAACAACAGAAGCATTATATTGACCAGTTAGCAAGGCTGAGAATGCTCCGTTAACCTGACTTTGGTCAGCCGTCCAGGTATGTAAATGTAATGCTCTCCAGTTACCATTGTCATCCCAGTCTGGACCACGGGTAGGCCCGATAAGTTCATCACTGGTATGTTCCTGAAGATGCCACCAATCGCCTGTTTGAACTGTATTGAGGGAGTTGTATGCACTGGTTAATAATTGAGTAGCGGTCAGGTTGCTTGCATTAACCACATCACTCCTGAATTTTTCATCCAGCTTAGTACAAGCCGTATAAGTAAGAGTGAGAAAAATAAAAAAGACAATTTTTATATATTTCATAATATCATTTTTAAGCTTTATAATGAAAAATTCACACCCAAAAGAAGCGTTCTTGCTGAAGGATAAGGAACATAATCAACCCCAATGGATGGAATTCCACCAAATCCTGCATCAGTATTAACTTCAGGATCAAATCCACTGTAATTTGTTATTATAAATAAATTTTGTCCGGTTAATGAGATGTTTAAGTTTCTTATTACTTTACCAATGTTACCTACTCTGTAACTTATGGTTGCATTAGACATTTTTAAATAATTTCCTTTTTCAAGATATCTTGTAGAAGGTCTGGCAGAGTTTGAAAGCGATTCTCCATTTCCCAGAAGGTTTGCTGATATATTTCTGCCCCCGTTTAAGTTTCCAATAGCCGTAACGGTTGCTGCCGTATTATTAAAAATATACTGCCCAAAAGTTCCGTTCATGTTAACTATAACACTTAAATTTTTGTAATTGAAATCTGTATTTATACCTAAAATTGTTTTCGGGTTAGGACTATTTACATAAAATTTGGCACCGTTGTCTTTATAAATTCCCTGGCCTGTTGATTTGTCAATGCCCTCGAAAACCTGAAGATACCAAACGTTAAGAGGCTGGCCGCTAACAATCCTTTGTCCTCTAACATCAGAAAAACCTTGTCCCCGTAATTCGCCTGTTTCATAATATCCGGGTATTCCGGTTACGTTATTTTGCAGAAATGAAGCGTTTACTCCAAGATTCCAGGCTACATTTGGATTTCTTATGATACTGCCTGTTAATGTAACCTCCCATCCTTTATTTAATACATAACCCGGCAGATTTACCCAGATTTTGGTTGGTGGCCCTGGCAATGTTACATTTTGCTCAAACAACACATCTGTAGTTTTTTTATAAAAATAATCTACCGTACCGCTTAATCTATTGTCTAAAATACCGAAGTCAATACCAACATCTGAAGTGGTTGAAGTTTCCCATTTTAAATCAGGGTTGCCCTCATTTGTTTTTGGAATATTGTTATTTCCTGAAATAACATACCGGTCTAGCGATGCTCCTGATGGAAATTCCTGATTACCGGTTTTACCCCAACTTGCCCGCAGCTTCAAATTACTTATAAAACTAGTGCCTCTTAAAAAACTTTCATTTGAAATATTCCATGCCGCACCCAATGAAGGGAAGTAACCATATTTTTGGTTTTCTCCAAATTTTGTAGAACCATCGGCACGGAATGTACCAGTTAATAAATATTTATCTCTGAAATTTAAAATAGCACGGCCAAAGAAAGATTGCAATTCACTTGTGGGGGGTACATATGAAGATATACTTCTGCTTGTACTTGTTGAGTACTGAAGAATATCATAATAATTCAACCCAATATTGTCGAAATCCTGGCCACTTTCAAAATTACTTCTTGAATTATAGATTAGCCATTCATAACCAACTACTGCATTGATATTTAAATCAGAAGTAATTTGCTTGTTATAATTTAAAGTATTTGTAAGTTGCTCATTAAGCTGTTCCTCACCACCTATAAATGCAGCACCTCTATCCTGTACGCCCTGCAGATTGAGCAAACGATTTACCATGCCTCTTCTTGAGCCCATCTGGTCCTGCACGCTAAAAAGAAATTTATACACAAGATCATCAGTGATTTTATAAGACGGCGATATACTTGCCAAAACAGTAGTCACATCAGCTTGGTCTTTATAATATTCCAAGGCAGCCAATGGATTGATAGTAGTATTTCCCACAGGATATACAGTTAATGAATCGCCTTGTTTCAGAGGGAGTGTAGGATTCCATTGCAGTGCCTGAGCTATTAAGTTGCCGGTAAACCCTACAAAAGCTGAAACAGGAGCAATATCCTCATGTGTACGGGTTACCATTAAATTGAAATCTAAGCCTAATTTTTTACTTTCTAAAAACTTAAAGCTGCTCGTCAGGCTTGCTGAGAGCTTTTTGAATCCGGAATTTTCAATAACGCCTTGCTGATTGAGGTACCCGGCAGAAAGACGATATCTTCCATTCTCGTTTCCTCCGCTTACGGCGGCATTATAATTTTGAGTTATACCGGTTCTTGTAATTGCATCCCAGGCGTCTGCATTGCCACCATAATCTCCGCTTGACAAATTATAATCTTTTAAAGCCTGCCTGAACTGTCCTGCATTTAACACATCTAATTTCTTTAAATAATTAGAAGCTCCTACTGAAGCAGATATGTCTAATTGCGGAATGCCTGTTTGTCCACGTTTTGTTGTAATAATTATTACACCGTTGGCGCCTCTTGATCCATAAATTGCCGTAGCAGAAGCATCTTTTAGAATCTCCATGTTGGCAATGTCGTTAGGATTAATAAAATTGAGCGGATTACCCGCGTCGCTTCCAAAATCACCACCGGATGCCCCAGGCCTTGAAAGCCCGCCTGATAATGGAATACCATCTACTACAAACAATGGCTGATTTCCTGACCGGATAGAAGATGTACCACGAATCCTTACTGTAGTTGAACCACCGGGTTGGCCTGTATTATTAATTACAAGTACGCCTGCAGCTTTACCTTGAATCAATTGATCCGGAGCTGTTATAACGCCTTTATTAAAATCTTTTTCTTTCACAGTTGCCACAGCACCGGTCAGATCTTTTCTGCGCGCAGTACCATAACCAACAACAACTATATCGCTCAGATTGGAATTTGTAGGTTGTAATGTAACAGAAACATCTTCGGAAGAGGTTACACTAATATCTTGAGCTGCATACCCTACATAACTTATAGTAACCGTTGTTGTATTAGCGGGGGCATTCAGCGTAAAATGTCCGGTTGCATCAGATACAGTTCCACCGGTCCCATTTTTTGGAACGATGGATGCACCTGCAATGGGGTTATTTCTTTCATCTAAAATTTTTCCGCTGATTTTTTTCTGTGCCTGTGCAGCGACTGCAATTAATAGCAATATCGGGCACATCATGAGTGCTTTGAGCAATCGGTTTGATGTCATAATACAAGCAGTTTTAAAAATTAAACAAGCAAATTTGAGTTGTAAATATATATAAGCTGTGTAATTGTTACATATTTTGTTAAAAAATTTTTTAACAAATTGCTCTAAAAAGACAGCAGCCTTTAAACAAAGGCTGCATGTTTCTAAAAATACTTGTATTCTAATTATTTATACTGCAAAGCTTTCGCCGCAGCCACAGGTGCGGGAAGCATTTGGATTTCTGAAGACGAATCCTTTTCCGTTCAAGCCATCTGAGTAATCGAGCTCGGTGTTAAGCAGGTAAAGAAGGCTCTTTATATCTGTAACTAATTTCAGGCTTTCCATTTGAAATATCTGGTCTGAAGGCTTCAATTCGTTATCAAAATCAAGTTTGTAGCTTAATCCCGAACAACCCCCGCCCACAACTGAAACCCTCAGGAAATAGGCTTCATCCTGGATGCCTGCCTGTTTCATTAGTTCTAACGCCTTTGCCTGCGCTCTTCCTGTAGCGGTTACTCCTTCGGTGATTGTTTCCATAAAACTGCTGTTAACCACAAAGATAACCCTACTTCTTTGAAAAATACCTTAGCATATCTTCTGACGGAAAAAGTTTGCATTTTCTTTGATTGGCAATTCCCGCATATAAAATTTACTAATTTTAATATATCACACCAGCATTAATGAAACACATAGATCACATTGGTATTGCAGTAAAAAACCTGGAAGATTCCATAGCCATTTTTGAAGCCTTATTAAATACAGTTTGCTATAAGAAAGAATTGGTTGTGAGCGAGCAGGTAACAACAGCTTTTCTTAAAACGGGAGAAACAAAGATTGAGCTGCTGAAGGATGAAAGGGAAGATGGAGTTATCAACAGGTTTATTACAAAAAGAGGAGAGGGCATTCATCATATCGCTTTTGAAGTAGAGAATATACAGGAGGAAATAACCAGGCTTAAACAGGAAGGCTATATTTTTTTAAATGAAGAACCCAAAAAAGGAGCTGATAATAAACTGATCTGTTTCCTTCATCCAAAATCAGCCAACAATATTCTTATAGAGTTGTGCCAGAATATGAACAGTTAACTGAAATAAACTATGCTTTATAAAGTATAAAGTGATTTTTTATATCATTCAGATTTTGGCTTCCTCCTTGGAGAGGGTTTGGGTGAGGTTTGATAAGAAGCATGGTTCGCTAATTTATGACACAGCTTGAATAAGTCGCAAATCTTAATGAAGCGTTGCATTATTGGCATACCAGTTTTTGGCGTAATTATCAGTAAGCAAAAAGTTTTGAAAATTGGTGGCCAGTTTAACCTGTGATTCCGGGGTTGCGTGCAGGCCATCTTTTGTATCGGTCAGTTTCCAAACAAAACCGTCTGTTTTTCTGGGGGTACTATCAGCCCATTGATACCATCCCCAGGTTATCATTGGCGCCACTGCTTTTTTTCCTTTATACTCCGTTCCGGGAACACCGTTTATCTGGTCTTCGATCACCCATTTGCAGGCCCATCCAAAATGATAGGGTGAGGGTTCCCTGTTCCAAAGCGCCTGGGGCCCAAAAGTCCTGGTTCTGCCAAGCACATACACAATTTTCAGGTTTACAAATTTTTGCCTGAATACGCGCAAAGAAGCTTCCAGTTCATTTCTTACGAGCATGGCGCGGCCAGGCCAATTTATATACCTGGTCGAATCATCTGTTTCCAGGTAAATTACCTGCACCTGCCTGTAACTGGAACCACCTCCTTTTAGTATTTGGGTGACATGACTCCAATAGGGATCTTTCGGATTCATCATGCTGTTTAATGATCCTGAGCCATACCCATTTGCACAGTTTAGCAGGTTAAGCTTTGGATTTGTTAGCGGATTACCAACTGTCTGTTTCTTTAACTGGATCATATTATGGCCACAGGTGCTTCCACCCAAAGAAATAAAAACTATCCGTCCATTAGCGCCAGGATTCCCAAAAGTATCAAGTGGAAAAGTATTCCTCGAAGCTTTTAAAAGATCCTTAGCATATATGCCTGTGGGAATATTTCTGCCTTCCGGGTACAACCCGCCCCGGTTGCCCCTGTACGTGCCATTCTTAAGATCAATAATCGGGATCTTAACAGTATCGGAGATAGCAGAAATATTGTCTGCAGAGAATGATTGTATCCGGGTATTGTTGTTTTCTTTTGAACATGACACAAACAGCAGCATAATTAAGATAAGGGAGTTTATTCTTCTCATAATAAGAGGCATAGTGCGTAGAAAATTTTAGTACAGACTATATTTCAAAACAGGGAGAGATATATAAAGAAATCTTGAGAACAAAGCAATCAGATACCCAATTTTTCAATAGCCGATTGCGCGGCTACCTGGCTCGCATCCTTTTTGTTATAGCCTTTGCCCTGCGATAATATTTTTCCCTCCAACACAACAGCCATGGTGAAAATCCGCCTGTTACCTTCCAGTTTCTCCTGTATGGTCTCAAATTCCAGCTTCTTGCCGTTTTTACTGGCCCAGCCGATAAGCCTGTTTTTAAGATTTATATCTATTTGCTCAAGGTCATCAACAAATACATAAGGCAGAATGATCTGTTTTACTATCCACCGTTGTGTTTTTTTATATCCCTTATCTAAATAAACAGCGCCAACCAACGCCTCAAGGGTGTTGCCGAATATCTGGCTTCCTTTTAAAAAATTATCGAACTTATTATATAACGTCAGCTTTTTTACACCCATTTTAAGCGCAATTTCATTAAGCTGCTGGCGGTTCACCATCTTGCTTCTCATCTCGGTGAGAAATCCTTCGCCCTTATACGGATAACGCTTAAATAAATAATCGGCAATTACAGTGCTCAGAACAGCATCGCCTAAATATTCAAGACGCTCATTATTTTCATCGGAATTTTCTTTAACGGAGCGGTGGCTTAAAGCAGTATAGTATAAAGAATAATTGCCGGGTTTTATTCCCAGCACATTTTGTAGTTTTTTTTCCAGTTGCCTGTTTTCTTTGGATTTGAGCAAATACTGTATCAAAACCGTTTATGGTATATATTCTTTAAAAATAAGTGATGCATTATGACCGCCAAAACCAAAATTATTGCTAAGCGCCGCCCTGATCTTCCTGGGTTGCGCTTTATTAAAGGTAAAGTTTAAATCAGCATCAAAGTCGGGGTCGTCGGTAAAATGATTGATAGTTGGTGGCACAATACCTTCGTTTATGCTTTTAATGCAGGCAATTGCTTCCACCGCGCCGGCTGCACCAAGACAATGACCCGTCATCGATTTGGTAGAACTGATATTTATTCGTTTACTGTGATCGCCAAAAACTTCCATTATGGCCTTTACTTCGGCCAGATCTCCAAGAGGCGTAGATGTACCGTGTGTATTTACATAGTCGATGTCTGAAACCTGCAAATCTGCATCATCCAATGCAGCCAGCATCACCTTTTTTGCTCCGAGCCCTTCCGGGTGTGGCGCCGTGATGTGGTAGGCATCAGCGGAGGCGCCGCCTCCGGCCAGTTCCGCATATATACGTGCTCCTCTTTTTACAGCATGATCCAAACGTTCCAATATCAGAACGCCTGAAGCTTCGCCAATCACAAACCCATCCCGGTCTTTATCGTAGGGCCTGCTGGCAGTTTTAGGATCATCGTTGCGTTCACTTAATGCCTTCATAGAACTGAATCCACCCACCGCACCCTGGGCAACGCCGGCTTCAGAACCTCCGCAAAGAATAGCATCTGCTTTATTTAAACGCAAGTGATACAAAGCTTCAATTATTGAGTTATTAGAAGAAGCACATGCACTCACTACGGCAAAGTTTGGACCGCGTAAACCAAATCTTATGGATATGTAACCTGCCCCGATATCACAAATTATTTTCGGAACAAAGAAGGGAGAAAAACGGGGCACCTTATTATTTAAGGCGTAATTAAAACACTCCTCCTCAAAACTCACAAACCCGCCGATACCACTGCTGAATATGACGCCAAACCTGTCAGGATCATAGTTATTATTTACAAAACCCGCATCCTGCATGGCTTCATCAGAAGCAGCCAGTGCCAACTGGGTATAAACGTCCATTTTTTTTACATCTTTCCTCTCTATATACTGCAGCGGATCAAAATTTTTTACCTGGCAGGCAAAGCGGGTTTTAAATTTTGAAGTATCAAAACCTTTGATATCATCGGCGCCTGAAACGCCGTTAACCAGCCCGTTCCAGGAATCGTTTACGTTATTGCCTAATGAGTTAATGGTTCCTAAACCGGTTACAACAACCCTGTCATATTTCGGCATATAAAAATGATTATGTAAAAATCCGCCTGCTATGTATATACACGGCAGACGGATTCGAAAATGCTGTTCAGTAAATTATTTTGCGTGCTCTTCCAAATAAGTTATTGCCTGCCCAACAGTAGTAATGGTTTCCGCTTGCTCATCCGGAATAGAAATATTGAATTCTTTTTCAAATTCCATAATTAATTCAACTGTATCCAGAGAATCTGCCCCAAGGTCATTTGTAAATGAGGCCTCGTTTGTTACTTCTGCTTCTTCAACGCCTAATTTATCAACAATGATCTTTTTAACTCTTGTAGCTATGTCTGACATTTTTAAAAGTTTTGTTACGCGGCAAAAATATAATTTTTACTTAAAAATAAATTTTTTAGATAATTTTTGTTTCATATTTATTCCGTCCAAAGTTTTAGAGGTAACCATAATTTCTTTGATCAATTTTTTGTAATTTTCTCGCAGCTAAAAAATGAAATTCGTATGGCAGTTAAATTAATTGATTACGGTACCAAAGATTATAAGCAAATGATTTCTCTAAGGTACCAGCTTTTAAGAAAGCCATTGGGATTATCATTTACGGATGCTGAACTGGAAGAAGAGCAACATGATATTTTGATCGGTTGCTTTGACGATGACAAATTAGAAGGTTGTTGCCTGCTTAAAAAAACGTCATCCGACATGTTACGCTTGCGCCAGATGGCTGTTGTTTCTGGCTTGCAGGGAAAAGGAATCGGAAAAATTTTATTGCAATTCGCCGAAAATATTGCAAGGGACAGAGGGTACAAAAAAATAATAATGCATGCCCGCAAAACTGCAATTGGCTTTTATGAGAAACTGGGTTATAAAATCACAGGCCCTGAGTTTTTAGAAGTTACCATACCGCACTATGAAATGGAAAAATCTCTATGATCATCTCCTGATATGAACATGATCATTCAATAAGTGACGGATCTCTGACTGCGCTTCTTTTTCAATGCCATCTTTTGGTACAAGAAAGAAAGATTTGGCTGAAAAATATAAATGAAAAAAATTAGGGCTTTCAAAATAGTTGCTGAACATTTTCCATTCCCATTCAACTCTTCCTTTATTATTTTCCAGCGCTATATAACCTGGCTGAAAATAAATAGTGAATGCTTCCTGAAAAGTTACGGAACGTTTATATACGGCATAAGGCATTAAGACCCAGAATGACAAAATGAAGAAAAACCATATCGTTGCGCCTATCAAAAAAGGCTCCGGCCTTATTTTCCCGCTGAAATAAAATATGGCTGAAACAAGATCAAACAGGATTATAATTATAAACAAAAACCTTATTTCTTTCTGGGCAATAAAATGATACCTTAATGCCTGCAGCACCTTTTTTTTATTGTAAGAGAAGCTAAAATGCATCAAACAACCTTAACGACATTTCTATTAAAAATCATGATAAAGATTATAAAGACTTGTCTTAATTCCAAAATTGAAATAAAATTCAGAAGTGTTCACTATGGAAGATTTCCTGCTGCGGTAAACAATATTTATTTCTACACCCAATCTGTTTGCAGGATTTAAAAGATAACCTGCTGTAAGGCTGTTATAAAAATATTTTGTTTTGATGCCCTGCATGGTTTTGCTGCCGAATGCAGGCACTCCTTCTTCACCACCCCACAGATCTTCCCCGTTATTGTAAGGGACGCCGGGATTTTCTCCGCGTATGGCATACAAATTTTCCAGCACACCATACCAGCGTTTATTTGTATAATTAAACAGCGAAATAAACTCATTATAATTGGCTCCCATGGGTGTGGTGAGCGACTGGTAATAATGCGTATAATTTAAGCTGATGTTGCTGCCAACTCCATGTCCGTACACATAAGGTCTCACGCCATTCCATTCAAGACGGTACGATAAGCCTTTAACGCTAAAAATGTCTTTATTCCAGATCCCCAATTGCAAGGCATATTTATTTCCATAAAACTGCTCATGGGCATCCATAGATTTTTGCAGATATATGTCATCTAATGCAAGCTGGCCGTAAATAAACCCTTTCTTATAAATTTTATACTTAAGATTAAAGCCGATCATAGCATTGTCCGGGGAACCCACGGCAAATTCCGACGGACGTAAAAATATCAGTGGATTTAAATATTGAAAATCGAAACCCCTGGAGAAATTGGTATCTTTTGCTATCCAGGTAACTTCATCAAACAAACCCACCTGGAATTTTTTTGTATTAAACCCTAAATAATGGGTAGTACTGTATTTAGGCTGTGGTTTACCATCTACTTCATACCAGAAATTATTTGTATAACGGTTATACAAAACATTATAGGTTAACTTCCATAATCTTGCCTGCAAACGCACGTAAGGCGAGTTATTGGCATTATCTGAAAGCAGCAGGCTGCGGTATCCGTCGCCTAAAAAATTCTTGCCATAGCCACCGGCAATTAAAAAATATTTACTCGGAGTATAGGTTAAATTGAAATTGAAATTAGTATAGGTAAACCGGTTGCTTTTGGTTAACGAACCGGTATTTTCTCCCGGTATTATATATTTATTGGAAGCAGAATCATATTTATCATACTTGGATAAAATAGCACTGTCAATATATTTAGGGTATTCATTAACGTTTGTGATAACGCCGAGGTTGAAGGAAAAATTTTTATTAAATGCCGCCTGCATATTCACCCCCCCGGAAAAATTCAAAAGCGCGCCGTCTTTTTCATTGGATTTTCCAATACCGGCATCGAGGTAAGGATCAATGGTGAACACAGCATTTTTCCCTACAGCTCTTATAAGGTTTGTGTTCTTAATATTCCTGTCTAACGAATTGCTTAAACCAAAAACGCTATCGGCAAGTGCGGTTTTATGTATAATGTTAAGCCGGTCTAATTCTAACCAGTTCTGTGATCTGAAGCCTGTAAATACCGACGAATCCGCATCCAGCAATAATTCGCTGAGCCTGTTTTGTACAACCTGGTTCTGGGGAATTTGCTGCGCATGCACTAAGCCTGCACACATGATAAATGCCGGCAAAAAGAATAGTTGTATGAGACAAAATCTTTTCAAAACGCTTTCTTTAAAAATCATAAATAAGTTTTCTGAAAGTAAAGCGAACACCCAGATAGAAATAGGTATCTGTATATTTATCCCTGTTATTTTTTTCGCTTCTGAAAACAGCGCCTGTTTCAATCCTCAGGTTGGTTTTCCTGTTAAGTATATATGCTATTCTTGCATCGCCATAATACAACTTAGTATTCAGTCCCTGCCCCGTCGAAACGTCATCTTCAGTACTATGCGTATAAAGCGGTTTAAAAATGTTCCTTCCATAGTTGGCATCAGAAGAAGAATCCACGCCATATCTTGCCGTTAATGCTTCAAGCCTGAACCACCATCGTTTATAGTTATAATCGGCAACCAGAACACCTTCTTTAAAATTGGCTCCCAGCGGATGCGCCAGTGTTTGATTGTTGTGCGCATAAACAGTGGTAAGGGTATCGGCAGCATAAGTGTAAGGCCTTACCGTATTAAATTCAGCCTGTGCAGATAACCCGTCAACCCCTAACAAATTGCCCGCCCGGATACCAACCTGGAAGCCATATCTTTTTTCCCAGGCTTCACTTCCTGTTTTATCAAGCATGAATTGTGCATACGCATCAACTGCAGGAACAATAGTATATTTCAAATTGAGTCCGTAGACATCATTATTCTTGATGCCAGATGGAGATTCGGAAGCATGCAGAAAAATTACAGGGCTGAAATGCGTAACACCAAACTGCTTTTCATGATCAGCATTTTCTATTGAAGAAATAACCGCATTAAAAACACCGATATTAAACTTATTGGTTACACTCCAATCGAGCAGGTAAGTCTGCCCCCATTTCCTGGGATAGCCCAGGGCATAGGTATAAGATTGTTGCTCTGCTATGTATTGGGAATACATGACAGAATATTGCACTCTTCCAAAACTGATTGATGTACGGAGATAAGGATAGTTTGTATTGTAATCACTTAACAACAAAGACCTGTACCCATCCCCAATAAAATTTGTTCCGTAGCCAAGATTAAACAAAAGATGCTTGTTAGGCGTATAGATAAGCCTTGCCGAGGAATAGGTAAAATCAAATCCACTATTTTTAAATTTCTTATAGCTGCTTTGAAAGGGAATAACACGTGTTGCTCTTACAATGCTGTCCACATATCCCGGAAATCTTCCCTGGTTTTCATACAAGTCTGTTTGAAAATAAAATTTGTCTCCTATGTTACCACTAAAATCATAGCCCCTGGTATTCATGTATATGGTCTTTGATTTACCATCCTCACCTGACGAAGCACCTGTAGGTACGCCCCGTTTGGTACTTCCTATATATTCATCAAACACCAAATCGCCGAAAATATTGAAACCAGGCTGCTGTACCTGCAATAAATGTTCTTCAAAAAATTTGCGGTAAACCCAGGAGCGGCTACTCTTTTGATAAGTTGAATCTGTATAAAGCACAGGCTTCCATGCCGTATGCAAAAAACTATCCCTGTTGTATAACACAGATTGTTGCGTAAAGCTATTGGTAACCTGCAGAACAGGCGATTGCGCGGTTAGGTTATAAGAAATAATAGAAAATAAAACCAGGAAAAATAGGGATCGCTGTGTAAACGGGATTTGAATATAAGACATTAAAATGGCCGGTTTGCTAAAGGTAAAAATAGTATAAATAAAGAATTCGTATGGAATAATTAAATCAGCCCCAATGTTGTTGTCCGTTAACCGGTCTTCATTAGAATTAATAAAAATGCTACGGTAATTTCTTTAAATGGCAACACCAAAATAAACAAAGGTCAACGGCTGTGTTCCTGTCGGTTGCAAGGCATGAAAGGTGTTTGCAGGAATTCTGAAAAAAGTGCCCGGTGTAATATCATGCGCTATATCATTAATTAAATATTTTCCTTCTCCGCTTATAAAATAAAAACATTCTTCCATAGTAGGGTGAAGATGCTGTTCAACATCTTCACCCGGCATAAGTTTACCATATGCAAATTGTGTGATGGCAGTAGGCGTATCCTGCTGCGTTAAAAAAATAAACTTTTCACCTTTGCCATGCGCGGTAACTATAGGACTAATTTCATTAAGCGACTGACAAACTTTTTGACTCAAGCTGTTGTTTTTTTTCTATTTGTGTAACTATCCAGTTATACGTTTCTTCCACGCCTGTTCTTAATGGTTGAGAGGGCGCCCAGCCAAGTTTTTCTTTGATAAGCGCGTTATCAGAATTTCTGCCTCTAACGCCTGTTGGTCCCTTGATATTTTTTACAGATAATGATTTGCCTGATATATCAATAACCATCTTAGCAAAATCGTTGATAGATATCATTTCTTCAGAGCCGATATTTACGGGACCTATAAAATTGCTTTCCATCAGTCTTCTTATGCCATCTACGCATTCCTGCACGATAAGAAAAGAGCGCGTTTGCTTGCCATCTCCCCAAATTTCAATTTCACCTCCTTCAGGGGCTGTTGCCACTTTCCTGCACACAGCCGCCGGGGCTTTTTCTCTTCCACCTTCCCATGTACCCTGTGGCCCGAAAATGTTATGGAACCTTGCCACGCGCACTTCAATGCCATGATTGCGGTGATAAGTAAGATATAATCTTTCACTGAATAATTTTTCCCATCCGTATTCGCTATCGGGCGCGGCAGGATAAGCTGAATCTTCTGAACATTTTGGATTATCCGGATCCAACTGGTTATACTCGGGGTACATACAGGCTGATGAAGAGTAAAATATCTTCCTGATACCTTTCTTTTTTGCTTCTTCCAATACATTCAAATTTATCAGGGCGCTGTTATGCATGATAGCTGCATCATTCTCACCGGTAAACACAAAGCCGGCGCCACCCATATCTGCAGCCAACTGGTAAATTTCATCCAGGTCATCGGTAATTACTTCTTCCACAAGAGCCGTATTACGCAGATCGCCGGTTATGAATTCATCAGCATTGCCATTGCCATATTCATTTTCTTTTAGGTCCACGCCTCTCACCCAATAACCTTCATCTTTTAAACGATTAACAAGGTGACCACCGATAAACCCACCGGCGCCACATACAAGAGCTTTTTTTTGCATAAGATATTAGTTTATTTGTTGAATGTTAATGAAATTGTTTTTTATATATACGTATTATTTTTATTGAGGCTGCTGGTGCCCGTAGCGAAACATATAGGTGGCTAACTGGAAAGCTTTAAAATATCTCGGCACATAAAGTTTGGGATTTTGTATACACCTGAATAACCACCCTAAAAAAAACTTATCTCCCCAGTTTGGGATACTTGCCTGCTGGCCGGTTAAGAAAGCAATAGCTGCGCCTGTACAAATTATCGCAGGCTTATAGCTCAAATTCTTTTTTAAGTATGCTCCCAATTTTTCCTGCGTTCCTCCACCCAAATTAATAATAACATATTTTGGTTTTCTCACTTCTATCATATTAAGCAGAGCGCTGTCTTCCACGTGATTTTTATTATACATAGGCGCCAGGTACGAAATGTCATCAGCCACTCTAAACCCGGCACTCCTGAGATAATCCAGGTTATGCTTTGCTTCAACAGGTCTTGGATCCACCAATAAAAGATCTGATGAAGATTTTACTTCAGCGTCATCAAAAAAATTGACGAGGAATTCAAGCCCTGAAATTCTTTTTATTTTTTTCCGGTGCAGTGCATTCCAAAGCAACACCATATAACCGCTATCCGGTATCACTACATCAGCAGATAGTAAGGCATTATAGTAATCGGGATCTTTTTTAATGTTGATAAGTGCGGGGGCAGCAGGAACTACCATAAGGCCACCCTGCTTTAAAAGGCTTACTACTTCATTCACGGTACCATCAATAAAATCAATTCCGAGAATTTTAATTGTACTGTGGTTGCTCATTATTGCAAATATAATTTTGTTATGTTTTAAATAACCCCCGGCTCAACCAGTAAGGCCTCAATTTCCATGTCTTCAGAACGCTTCTTTACAGACTTGGTTACCCTTTCCTGGCTGAATGTTTTCCGGATGTCTTCACTCCACTTTTCAGAATAAGGCATTTCTACAAATTTTACAAGGCGCTTTATTTCTTCTGGATCTGCCATTATATTTTCCATTCTGAATACCTCTAAATTATTACCATACAATTCTATATACCGCTCCTTATATTTAAGCGATCTTTTATAAACTTCAGTGTGGTATCCAAGCAACCCTTTATCCTTTACTATCTGCATGAAGTTCTTCAATTTTGGGCCAAACGGCAATGTACTGAACTGGCGCAGGTAAAACATTTTAGCTGCATAATATAAGAAATAAGGTATGTCCTTCAGGGATATTTGGTCAAACAATTTCCGGTCGCTGATAGCACCTGACAGATCTTTTGACCCGGTATATAAAAAATACTTTTTTAAAGTGATGGACATTTTAAAAGAGTCCTTCTTAACAGAACGGCTATAGTTGGAATAAATGCATCGCACCGCATCTCTTTCAACATAAACAATCTTTGCATCAGGAAATACAGCATGCACCAGGTCAGGCCTCAACGTGTTGATCGGAGACTTCTCAATGAGAATTTTTTCACCCAAATCTTCCGTAAACTTTTTCCTTATATATTTTGTTATCGACGGAGTAATTTCATACTCCTCATCATTAAAATGTTTATAGTTGCCCGATTTCCATAAGGCATGCGGCTCCACTTCTATGTGAACACCCGGCAAACTACCCAGGATGTGAGAAACCAGGGTGGTTCCCGACCGGGCCATGCCTATGATTAATATGGGTTTATGTTGTTGCATATTATTCCTTGCTCCGTTTAAATCCAAAAATGCTTATCGTACTAAATCCAAGCCGTTTCTTTACCAGACCTACAGCCATAAGATTGCTACTTGCTATGCCAATGGCTGTAGCTAACGCAGAGCCAACGGCGCCATAAATAGGGTTTAATATCAATGCAAGTACAACGGATAGTATTGCATTAATGGTCATCACATTCCTCATGTCTTTTTCATGGCCGGTCATATTAAGCAGGTATCCAACGGAGCCGCTTATTACGCTAACAAACTGGCCTGCAGCCAATATGCGCAACAGCCATGCGCCGTCTTTAAAATCTTTTCCAAACAGGGATAAGATAAATTCCGGGAAAAACCATATGAACAATGTTATCGGCAGCGCAGCAACCGTCATTAACAGTGTTGTATTTTTCGCATAGTTTTTTAATTGATTCATCTTTCCCTGGTTATACATTATCGCAAATCTCGGCGCGCTTACATTATTTACTGCCATCAGGATAAATGATACCAGTAATGTTGTATTGCGCGCCACAGCCAACTGGGCAAGTTCTTCGGGCGTGTTAAAAATACCGGCGATGAACTGACCACCCCAAGTTGTAATAACATTCATAATAGCGACGATCCACAAGGGGCCACAACTTTTCCATAATTCAGCAGAATCAAAATTTTCTTTTACGGAAGCAGCAGGCGTATTTTTTTTCCACCAATAATGAGCTACCGCCAGGTTTATTAAACAGGCTATTAAGTAATAAATGGAAGTAGAGGTGCCTTCTTTGGGAGTAAAAGCAAACATCAGCAGCATTAGAAATAAGGGCGTAAGAATTTTTAAGCTGGTTACTGACAATAAAACCTTTCTCCTGCCTTGCAACGCCATTCCATGAACGTTATAAATAGCGAAAAAAGGAATGGATAAAGCACACCAGAATAATGGCCATTGTAACTCCGGTTTATGAAAAAGATATACAGATATCTGTTTCGAAAAAACACATATCAGTGTAGTTAAGCTGATCAAAAGAATACTTGACCAGCCAATGATCTTCCGTATGGCAGCATGAACTTTATTCCAGTCGTCCTGTTGCCCGTATACGCTCACAAAACGAAGTATGGTCTGATCTGCACCTACCCGTCCTATTGTAGCTATTAACGTGGAAACCGTAACCGCCAGAAAAAAATAACCCGCCTGCTCTGCTCCTAAATATCTTGCAGCGACAACATTCATCAGAAAAGCTGCGGCTGCACCTCCTAGTCTTACCAACAGTGAAATAAAAGAGTGTTTTACCAACTCTTTATTTTCTTCCCTTTTATTTAGCTTGGCAAATTTTGAAATTATTTGTTGCATATATCATTCCTGCTTGATTGCTTTGAGACATTACTTCCAATGATCCAGATTCTTATTCAATAATTTTTCCAGTTCTTCAATTTCATTTCTGTAAATGTGCGCTGCAAAGCTTTTATCCTGACTTGAAATTGTAATAGTTTTTTTAACCTTATTCTTTTTTTGTTTAAGGCTATTTCTAAATTCTTTTGGAAGAACACCAGAAATAAACCGGACGGATTTAATTCCGATTATTCTGTTTAAGCTTCTGTACAGTTTTCTGTTGTAATAATAATTTTGTTCTTCTTTAACCGGAACCTGAAAACTATCATCAACACCAATAAATCGATAAATACTTTGTATGGAAGCGTCGAAATCCGATTTAAAATCTTCCATAAAAATGTATTTGATATTTTCCCGTTTAAACCGCTGAAAATAAACCTTGAGTATTTCGCTGTACATTCCTGCCTGTATGTACATACGCACCCATTTTTCACCCTTATCAATGTTGTGCACGCGGTTGTTCCAAATATTTGCTCCCTGCTCCCCATCAAATGAAACGTATTCCATTTGCTTTAAGTTAATTTCAAGCGCCTCTCTGAAGGTTGCTTTTTCAACGCCTGCATCCCAAAGCATCAGCCAATTTGAAAAGGCACGCTCTACAGGATTACGAAAGCATAATATTAATTTCATATCCGGATAGTGCTTTTGTATCCGGTCTGCCGCAAAAGGGAGAAAAGAATAAGAAGGAGTTGATTCACCTATGGCTTTTTCTTTTGTAGCCTGTGAAAAATAACTCTTATAAAATTCTATGCCCTTTTCATAATCACGGGTAAAAAAATTTGTCTCCTTTACTTTAGACATAAATACTTCAGGATGCTGACTCAAGTAAAAATGCAAAGACGATGAAGCGCATTTAGGAGGACCCAGAATTAAAAAATTAGGCTGCATTTTATTCATTTTCAATTTTTATCCAGGAACTGACTTTGTTTTAGTAAACTGCCAATATGTTTTCTTAAAAAATCCCAATCCATAAAACATGATATTGGAAAGTACGCCAGGCTCTTTAACATGCCATTCTTTCGGGAATTCGTATCCCCATTTTTTCATAAACGGGCCAAATATGAAAATGGCTTGCTGCCTGATTTCAGGCGTATAATAATCAATAAAACTTTTCTTTTCAAGTGTTTTATTTTTTTGGGGTAGCTCTCTTACCTGGTCAATATTTAAGAGTTTTAAAGCTTTCGAAAAATCTTCCTGAATGTTTTCAAATCTTATAAGATAATCGAATTTTGAGTGCGCCACATTACTCCAGTTATCGTAAGGCACTTTATGGTATTTTTTAAAATACTCCTCAAAGGTCAAATCTTTGATTTCATTATACAGCTTTAAATTTTTATCAGTAATAATGCCCCCGTTACGCCTCCAGTCTTTAGGATTTGTATATTTCCCAAGATGATTGGTTTTAAATTTCATGTAGGTACTAACCACCATATCCATCGGATTTCTTATACACGATAAAACAAAATACTCTTTTTGTTCTGGTGTTGCTACATTTAAGAATTCATGATATCTTGAATGCTTACTTAAAATTTTTTGTCCATCATAATATTCACATAGCTCACTACTTATAGCTGTTGAGCCTGTGAAATATAATTCAACAAAAAGATACCTGTTTTTGTCAGAAATTACCATTTTACACGCTTTATTGTTTTAGTATAATTATGCTGAAGAAACTTCATTAAAAACCCTCTCAAAATTTTTGGCTGTTAAACTCCATTGAAACTGTTTAATATTTTCTTTTCCTTTCTTAATAAGTTCTTTTTGAAGGTCTGGCGACGTTAATACATCTTTTATTTTTTCAGAAACTTCATTTATATTATCAGGATCGTCGATTAGTATCCCCGCATCATTTACAATCTCTGTTAAACTCATTTTATTGGCTGCTATAACAGGCACTTCCGCTGCCATTGCCTCCAACACCGGAAGTCCAAAAAACTCCATGCTGGAAATGAAAACGAATAAAGAAGCTTCTGCATATAGCTTTGTGATTGTATCTAAAGAAACCCATCCTAAAAGTTCAACTTCATTTTCGACCTGGTTATTTTTAGCCACTTTTCTTAAAATGTCGAGTTGCCTGTTATCAGGATCTTTCCCTGCAATGATTAATTTATAATTCAGGTTATATTTTTTCCTGAAAAGAGCAAACGCTTCAATGAGCCTATCCATGTTCTTGTGGGGAAATAATGTGCTGACACAAAGAATGTAAGGCTGTACAGATTGGCTCGCAGGGGCGCCATTGGCGGAAAATTTTTGAAGATTTACACCCTCATGGATCACTTCAACTTTATCCTTAAACGGTTGCAGAAACTCAAGCATAAAATTACAAATTGCTATCGTTTTTGCAGATTGTTTTATTGACGGTTTCAATAATAAATCGTAATAAATTTTATGCAGTGCACTTATAGAAATGTATTTAGAAGGCAATTGTTTACGGAGTTCAGCGATGCCTAATTGAACCTGTAAAATATTCACCTGGGGAAGTTTGCACTTCATAATACCTACATTGCATATATTCAATAACAATGCATTTTCTTGTTTATTCAACATTTTATATAACCTGAACTGCTCGTAAAATATCCTGTTTACCGGCTTAATATTATTATTGTCAACCACTACTACATTAAAATTTTCTTTGTCTTTCAAAAAATCGAACAACCCTTTATTTAAGGGTGTACATATAAGGCAATAGTTAATCTTCTGATTATTAATTTCAGCCAAAGCCAATAATAACTCGAGCAAAAATGTCTTCATCCCACCGCTTCTCGGATTAACAGGTAACGTATTTACAAAAACAGTAAGCTTCGTCATACAGTAGTTTGGTATTTATTGAATAAGTTGTGCTTGAATAATCTCCGTATACAATTCTTCACACTTAATTCTTAAATATTCATATTGCTTCTGATATAAAACATTTTTTATTTCAGCGTTTGATTGCTGTCTTTCCTGTGTTGGATAGGCTACCCGTTGTTTATAATCTTTTGCGTTTGTTAATTCATCCTGGCTATGTATTATTTCTTTTACCTTTTCCTCGTTTTGAGCATTTTTATCATACACATTAAACTCAGTTCCAAATTTTTTATTTACTGCCTGAATTATTTTATCATAATGATTTAAAACCTGTGTGAATTCTCCTACCACATAACTGTTTTTATTTCTCAACTGATCATACATCGAAAAATATCCTTTTAGCAATGCATCAGGGCTATATTTTGGTTGGCGTACTAAGGTTGATGCAACACAATCTATTGGCTTTCTTATCAGTAAAATGGCCGGAATATTAAACCGTTCTGCTATTAAAAACTGAGACTTTTTATGTATGTGATGTGCGATATTAACTTCTTTGCCTTGCACAAGCGCAAATGCATAAGTAGCGTAGGTGTTCGCACAACGGGGAAAGCCATCAATTACAATATCGGTGTGCTTGTTCGCATACCAGGGTTTGCCGGTAAGCACACTACTGATATTAGAATATATTACAGGATAAGAACTGGCCTTATGTGCAATAAGAAACTTGTAATTAAAAAGTCTATTTGTTTTATTACTCATTAAAAAAATTCTTTCCAGTATGATTTGATTGGTAATTTGATATTATTGGCTAAATCTTCTACATCTTCTCTAAAAACATTTTGCAGATATTTTCTAACATCTTTATCCATTTTTTCTTTTGGCGCTGATACACCGCTCCTGGAATTTGAGCTCTTTAATACCTGTTTTAGCTTGGTTCTGTTTTTTAAGGATAAAATATTTTTGAAAATTGTATTTTTCCCCGGAGATAAGAGCCTGGATAAAAAAACAGATTTAGGTGTGCCACCCTCATTGTATTTAATTGATGTATTAAACTCAAATTGATCCAGCTGCTTAAAATGGCAAATTTCGTTAAGGTATTTATTCAGGTCTGTGATCATTTCCTCAAACAAAAGTATTTTAACATTTTCTGCAGGGAAGATGCTATATACATTTTTTAAATGCACTGAATATTTACTCCTGCCAATATAATCGCAGTCCAGTTGAAACCTTTCATTCTTAAACCTGCCGGGATCATTCACATAAATTGCGTCTTTAAATGTATCGTATGGTTCCAGGCCGTTCTTCTTGCAATACCAAAATGCAGAAAATGCCCTCTCAATAGGATTACGTAAAACAAGAACCACTTTAATATCAGGGTTGATCCCTCTCAATTTGTTCAGCAGTTCAGGCTTATACATTAAGCCAACAGTTTTAGCAAAAAACATAAAGTCGTCATCAAGCTTTTTCCTTTCATCAGAAACACACTGGTCAATATAATACGCCAGCCCTTTTTCATAATTTTCTATGCTTGAAAACATTCCAAATTCCTGTGTATAATGCGTATAGATTTTTGGGTGCTGCGACAAATACCGATTTAATGAAGTAGTACCAGCTTTTTGTGCGCCGATTATCATTAAATCAATCTCATTTTTCATTACTCGCGTTAATTTGACATTTAAAAATCATAATTGTGTTTTTCAATTATCAGTTTGTCCTGCCGCTTTACCAATTCAACAGTTTCATCATCATAATATTCTCTATAATGAGTTCGGTTTGATCTGTTGGTTTTAGGAATTTGCAAAACACCGTTTAATTTTTTTTCATCGAAACCTAAGCCAAGCATTAGCTTTTTAAAATCTGATTCCAGGTTTTCATTATATATAAAAAAATTAATGAAATTATTTTGCTCGTCAAACAATTTTACATCATCAAACGTTTTTAATTTATTAATGCTTTTGTCAAAATCATAGTTGTACAACTGCAAATACCTGTAACTTAAAAATCCCAGGCTACCCGGAACGGAAGACTCGCCAAACTTTACAACATCTTTGCGCCTGACCAGTAATAATTTTAACCATTTTCTGAACAATTCCGGATTAGTTGCATCAGAATAAGCTTCACTCCATTCGTTGACAGGTGTAAAAAACAAATGCGGGTATTTAAGTTTCTTTAAAAAATTTTTCTTTAATATTTGTTCATATAAAGCACCCTTTTTCAAGCTTCCAAATGCCCAAAGGGAAACATACCAATCCCAGGGATTCCTAATATTACCGGATTTAATTTTTTGCGACAGATCACCTAAACTTTCCTTAGGCACCTCATAAATATTATTATGTTTTCCTATAATTTTTCCATCAAAATCTTTTACCGAGGTTAATAACTTTAACACATGAGAGCAGCCTGTTTTGTGAAGCGCTAAATAAATCATCTTATCATTTATAAACATAAAAGATGTTGTTTTAAAGTTTGTATTTTCAATATTTGTTAGATAAGATTCAGATAATATTTACTTGAGCGCTTTGTTATTGTCCACATTATTATTATTTGCACGAAAATTATCCGACAATTTAAGCCTGGCCTTGGTGAAAGTACAATTGCGAATTACATTTTGCTTGCCCTGAACCAGGTCTGCAAAAGAAGAGCCGGATCCCGCATCAAACAAACAATTTTCTACGATATTGGAACTTGGCGGCACGTTTGCGGTTGCATCTTCGTCAGATAACAAATTATCGTTATCTCCGTTATCATCATTAAAAGAAGCATTTGCTTTTTTCTTTTGATTTTTTTGATATGCCCAATTATCCGCTTTATTGCCTGAAGCCTTTTTTTCTTTGTCATCTTCTCCAACCTGCATCACATTTTTCATCATGTTACTGCCATAAAATTTTACATTGTTCACGGTGTTTCCATAGCATCCGAAATTTGGATTCTCAACGTAACGTTCATTATAGAACTTTAAAAACCCGGTGGTTTGCATGGGGCTGATTATTTCACCGTTAGATATGGTTGCCTTTCTGGAATGAAGGTTTATAGTCGGCAGTTTTGAGCCGGTATTTTTAAAATCAATTTTAAAACTGTCTATTGTCACATCCCGGTTATATTCTCCGATAGCAATAGCGTCCACTAAAACACCCTTGTCTGCTAAAGGTTGATAAACGGCATTGATGTTTTTTATCAAAACATCGCTTGTTCCCGTTTTAACTTCTATACAACGCCAACCAAATGAACCTGAAATATTGGTAAAACTGCTATGTGCTATAGCATTTATACCAACCAGGCGAATAGCATTGTTAACCTTCATATTTGAAATATGTACCTTATATCCATACGCACGCTGGGTGATTTGTGCAGCATTTATGGTGAAATTTTTAATCGTAACATTACTAACTCCACCGTAATTCATTCCGGTCATATTATCAAATCCTCCATTAGCAGCTACTTCAGCAGAATCTACATTTTCATCAATCGGATATTCAAAATACAATTTTCCATCTTGAACTTTTGTAATCTTGCTTATAGTTATATGATATGGCAGACCCGTCTTTTTTTGCTTTTGGCGTCTTTTAAAAGAGGAAACCACCATTACCAATTGCCCGGTTTTAAAAGCGCTTATGTCAGATGGCTTACCCAAACGCACAAAATCCTGTCCTGCGGTTATTGAACCTGCTACATCATATAATTTATACGAACTGTTATCCGCAGATTTGTAAAATGCTGAAGCGCTATGATTTCCAACAAAAAAAGCCAAATGAAAAACGTTTTGTTTTCGGGAGCGATCATTATAGATCACACCTTCATTTTGACCGTCAATTGTTACATTATCACGCGTAATAATTGGAAAATTGATAGCATACTTTTTTCTGGCAACAACGGTGCCCCCAGACTTGGATGCGGCATCAACGGCCTCTTGAAATGCGGCGCCATCTATAGTGATATTCAAATCTCTGATATTTGGAAATTTTTTTCTGGCTTCATCCAGCGAATTATACTGTGAAGACAACTCGTGAATTTGCCCGTCTCCAATAGCGCCGAACATTTCGGGTGTAAATTCCTTTTGGGATATATTTTCATTTGTAGCCACTTTTGACGAAGGCGAGTCATTACCTGAACCCGCGTTACAATGGCCATAGCTAATACCGGCACTGGTAACGAGTAGAAAATATAAACCTGATATTTGATTAAATAATTTCATATTTTTTTATTCGAAACTGCTAAAATCATACCCGGGTATTAGCCGCCCCGCTACTTTTAATTTCAATTAACTTCGTTATAAGTGTGATGGTAAGAATGCCACTAAATACTTTAACGATACATCCACTTGCATCACCCCCTATTAACTTAAGCGAAAATGGTATAAACACCAATATATAAAGAAGCATGGAATAGGTGCTTGTGTCCCGGCTTTTTCTAAAAGCATTATAGAAAAGCTTTAACACCATTCCCAACAAAAACATTCCTGCCACAATTCCCACATAGCCGAAATTGATATACAACTCGGCTATATATCCGGGCGGAACACCGCCTCCCGCAGAATCAGGTTCTCTTTTATCATAAATTTTATCGCCAATAACAAGCCCGTAACTTATATCCGGCTTTTCACGCCACATGGTTCGCGGAATCGGAGCAACCATCCAGAGAAAGAAAGATTCACCAAACTGGTAATAAAGCTTATCGGGCACGCCGGCAATAATATGTGAAGTTTTGTCAACACCTAAAAAATTCAAGCTGCCCACCATAATTACAAGCGGATTTGCTTCAAGCTCTGTTTGCGATCTTTTTTGGCTATGTTCCTGCCTGAGGGCAGTCATTATAACCAAAACCAACGAAGCTATAGCCAACACGGAGAATAACTGACGCCATTGAATACCGCCTTTAATAAAGTAAATGATGAGGCCGCTGTTTATCAGCACATATAAGGCGTTGGTTCTTGAGCTGTTTATGAAAGGGTAGATTAAACAAAGCAGGCCTAGCATAAATACAAAAAGGCCCAGAATAGAGAAAATGCGCTTTTTGCTTGTTAAAATATACATGAGCCCTACATAGTAAACAGGCTCAATAATATCCATGCAAAGCCTGTAATATCCCAATACAGCATAACCACCCCCCTGGTCATCAACCTTATATCGCCTTTTTTGAGATATCCCGTTAATGTCAGAAAAATTAACGCCTACTTTTTTAAAATAAGTAACTGCGGCAAAAACGCTGATCAAAGCAAGAACAATAGCTACGGGATAATATTTCTTCAAACTAACCTTATTTGAAAATACCCCGATCCGCGACCAATCCTTTAGCGGCTTTACCGGGTAAACATAACCGACTACAAAACAGATAATTCCCAGGTAAATGGCAAAAATTCCCGTCATTAAAACCGAAGGTGGTTTGCCCATCAGCATAAGGAATTTCGCATCCGACTGAAGTGGAGAAAATATGAAAAAAGATCGCAATACTGTTCCTATCATCAGAGAAACCAGTATCATCAATATAGGATGAGTAGGGTCAAATTTTTCGTCCTTTTTTGTTATTGGCAGCAACAGTATATTCACTAACGGAATTGTTAGAAATGCTATTAGATAATCATATGCCCCTATAACTATAACATATAAACTTCCTAATAGCGTTATTGCCATTAAAAGTACATGTACCCGAATTAAAATTGAATAATAGTTAATTCTATTCATTGAACGTCAAATTTTTATAGCTACGTTTCTTGAATAAGAAAATGTAAACCAAACGCACTGTGCAAACTATGATGATGCTTTGCTAAAAATGTTCAATTTGGATTTCTTCTTTTTTTCCAGGTAACCATAACCATAGCCGTAACCATAACCGTAACCATAACCATACCTGTAGGAGCTGCTTTTCTTTACGTCATTCACTACAAGGTATAAACTATTTATTCTTTCTGTTTCAATAAGTTCGTTGATAAATTCCACGCTGTTTTTGAAGCTGTAATTCTGACGCATCACATAAAGGTTCACATCAGAATAATTGGCTAATATCTGTGCATCAGTAACAGCAGCAATAGGCGCAGTGTCCATTATAATTATATCAAACTGGCTTTTTAGTTCTGCAAAAAGATCCTGCATTTTTTCACTCAGGAAAAGCTCCGCCGGGTTAGGCGGTACAAGCCCTGAATTTAAAAAATAAACGTTCGGCATTTCGGGCAATGTCCTGATATAATCACTGATGGGTTTATTATTAATAATGTAAGAAGTGAACCCTGAATCGTTTGTTAAACCAAACATGCTCGACAGCTTTGGTTTACGCAAGTCCATTTCCATCAATAAAACTTTTTTACCTCCATAGGCATATACGGAAGCCAGGCTTGAACTGATAAAGGATTTACCTTCTCCGGTAATGGTAGAAGTAATTAAGATAACCGGGCAAGGTTTCTGCTTTGTAATAAATTCCATGTTTGTCCTGAATACCCTGAACTGCTCTGCAACCGGCGTTCTGCCGGCCTGTTTCATATTAAGTACTGTTCCTCCGTAATGATGCCCAACCTCTGCAATTATAGGAACCGCAGTGTTATCGGTAATATCTTCCCTTGATATTATCTTATTAGACAATACCTGTCTCATAATGATCACCCCTGTAGGCAGTACGAAGGCCAGTAACAAAGCAGCCGCACCAATAACAATTTTATTAGGAAAATAGGGGAGATAATCGGCCCGGGGCTGTTGAATGATGCTGGCATTGGGAATATTGGAAGCCCTTGCAATTGCCGTTTCTTCTTTCTTTTGCAGCAGGTATAAATACAAAGCCTGTTTTACATCTTTTTCCCTGGAGAGATCAACATATTGTCTTTCCTGAACCGGAACATTTTTAATAGCGCCGGCAAACTGGGCATTTTGCTGCATGATCTTTTCCCTGCTGATTTCCAGTGCACGCTGCTGGCTTTGCAGGCTCTTCACCAGGTCAGTTCTTGCATTTTTAATTTGAGTGCTCAGGTTAGTTGCTATTGGATTATTTTCTTTTACAGTAAGAGAAAGCCTTTCATGCTGTAACACCAAAGCATTATATTGTTGCATTAACTGTAAAAAAGTTGGATCAGAAGTAAGCAAAGCAGGTACCGGCCTGTTGTTATTTTTATCATCCATTAAATACTCCAACATCGTTTTAATAACATTAACCTGCACATCAACCTCATTAAGCTTTTGATAATACTCAGAATTGTTCTGAACCAGCAGCTGGGATTGTGCTTCAATATCGGCAAGATTATTTTGCTGCTTGAAATGTTCGATATCAGTCTCAATACCCGACAGATCGCCCGAAACGAGCCCGATACGGCTGTTTACAAATGAGATAGTACTGTCGGAGATCTCATTTTTTTCATTGAGGCTTCTTTCCATGTATTCGTTGATCAACTGGCCTACAACCGCCTGGCCTTTTTTCGGAATATTGGTGTTGTAGTCTAATTGTATTACAGTCGTTTGATCATCCGGAATAGATATAACAAGATTTTGCTGGATATTGGTGATAACTGCGGCTACTGAATTTAAAGTAAAGCCATAAATATTATCCGTAAAAGGTAATCCCGTGGGCTCAATAGTTATTTTGCCAAGAGGTGTTTTTACAGTATCGCCAAATTTACCGGAAGCCTTAAATGATTTGTCCTCAGTGTAAAAAGTAAAATCAGATGGTTTGTCTTTCTTATTAAACCTGATCTCAAATTCAGTTAACAATACAGAATCTGATGTTGGATAAAAATTTACCTGGAAAGGGCTCTTTCTAAAAAGTTCAACATTTAGCAGGTCACTTTTCTGATAATATGCCACATTGAGATGCAGGTTATTAACCGTTTCTTCAAGCAGGTCAATGGTCTTAAGTATTGCCATTTGATTATATACATTACTCTGCACATCAAACAGACCGCTAAAATCCTGCATCAAACCGGACTGTATAAATGTGGAAGATGTGGTGGACCCCTTACTGTCGTTATCTTCTATCAATACCTGGGAATGAACCTGGTATAACGGAGTAGAAAATTTAATAAACAGAACAGCCAACAATACAAATACTATCAAACTCAGTACATAATATTTCCATTGTACCAGGAATTTGTTTAAGATCTTTTTAATATCAAATTCATCCTCTTTTTTAATGGGCATCAATTTATTATTATTATCCATAGCTTTTAATTCAATTTAGAAACACAATTACCAAACACGTTTATTTGTTGCTTACAACAGCTTGTTCATTGCCACGATCAATACCGAGAGAACGGCAGCCGCTATAGCAAAATAGCGGTTGCGGTAGGCGTCTGTTGCCGCGATCTTGTACTTATTAGGCTCTATATAAAGAATGTCGTTCGACTGGATGTAGAAATAGGGTGAGCTGACAATGTCTTTGTTATTCAGATTTAATCTTATGAGCTTTTTATCATTCAGCGTATCCCGTATTAACAGCACATTTTCTTTCTGACCATAGATGGTCATATCTCCCGCCATACCCAATGCATCAAAGATATTTATCTTTTCATTAGGCACTACATACGTAGAAGGTCTTTCCACTTCACCCAATATAGTTATTTTAAAATTGGCGTAACGCACTGTAACAATGGCATCATTAAAATATTTGTTCACCTCCGTGGTTAAAAGATTCCTTGCTTCTGCGGTAGTTAAGCCTGCCACATGTACCTTACCCACAAACGGAAGCTCCACATCACCATCTTTATTTACCAGGTAACCACTTACATTTTGCGGGGTGCCACCCTGCATATTGGAACTGCTTAAAACAGGCACGGAAGCATTGGCATTATTTACACTGGAATTATTGTTTAACAGGTTGGTTACATCATTATCAATAGTTTGTATAGTGATTGTCAAAATATCATCTGTTTGAATAACCGGCGATTTAAAAGGTATTGTTTTCATTATCTCTGGCTTGGCAGTATCTCCAAAATCCTGGAAGTAAGGATAATTTTGAGGGGGCTTGCAAGAAAATAAGGAAAAAAAGAATAAAACAATAATACATCCTGTTAAGACACTAATATTAATTTTCATTAGCTGGTTTTTAATTTATCAGATTTTATCATTGGTGATGAAAGCGAAAATAGTTTGCAGGAAGTTACAATCTCAATAATTTATTGTTATTAATATGCATTTTCTTCCCCTTTGATGATATTGGCGAGAGTGAGATACATAATTTTTATATCAAGCAGTATGCTCCAGTTTTCCATATACCAAATGTCGTGTTCAACCCGGTTTTTCATTAATTCGATATTCTTAATTTCCCCCCGGTAACCGTTTACCTGCGCCCAACCCGTTACGCCGGGCTTAAGGTATAATCTGGCCATGTAATGATTTACCTGGCTGCTATATTGTTCAGTATGATGCAACATGTGCGGACGCGGCCCAACAATGCTCATATCACCCATAAATACATTTAAAAATTGGGGAAATTCATCGAGGCTGGTCTTGCGTAAAAAATTCCCCACTTTTGTTATCCTGTCATCCCCTTTGGTAGCCTGCAACAGGTCAGATGCCGCATTAGTGCGCATACTTCTGAATTTCAGGCACCAGAACGAATCATTATCCCTTCCGGAACGTAATTGCCTGAAAAAAACCGGGCCCTTACTTTCCAGCTTAATAAGCAGGCTTATGAGAGGTATGAGCCAGGAAAGAATAAAAATAATGACGAGACTGCTTATTATAATATCAAAAGTTCTTTTTAAAAGCTGTTTGTGTATGCGTTTCAAGGGTTCCCGGTACCGTTGCAATACGGGCAACCCGCCAATGTAAGACACATGATAAAACCCGGACTCAAGGTCCTTTTGGGGTGCTATGAAATTCACCCGGATACAATGTTTTTCTGCCTCTTCTGCAAGAATACTAACACTGCTGTCCTCATTTTCAGGAACGGAAATATAGAATTCATTTATGTGATTCTTCTTCGCGTAATCGATATAGCCTGATAATAATTCCGCATCATTAGAATATTCAAAGATGTTTTCGGAGCTTAAATGGCTTATGAATTGGTTATTGCTCTTTCTTTTTAATTTCTCAATAAGCTTATTGGTATTGTCATCATACCCAACTATAGCAATACGCCGCGGCCTTTTAAAAATCTTATGTAAAAGATCAGAAATAGGGTCTGCAAACAAATAAACAACGGAAAGCAAAAAGCTCCATGCCAGGTAAATGGAGAAAAGCTCATCAACAGGCATCGGATAGATCGATGAAAAAACGATAATGCCTATATAAACGCTCACTAAAAGCACAATAAGGGTTCGCTTTCTTCCTATTAATAGTCTCCCGTCATTCCGCTTTAAGAACCTGGGCAGGTTACGTAAAAAGATCACCAGGAAACCTGCATTCATTAAGCAGAGGCCAACTTTAATTGCTGTGGAATAGGCGGGACCTGATGTCATTAGTAGTAAAGCCGCCAAAAGAATATTCAAAAAAGCAATTTTATATAAGGATAAACGTTGATACATTTTCTATATATAATGATATTTCTTTATTAGTTTATTGGTAAAAGTAAATATAAGGTACACAAAATAATGTCAATAGTAGAAACGAGAAACAAACAAAAACCGTTCCTTGCAAAAATGCAGAAGAACAATTATTTCTTCCTGAATGTTCTTATCATAATGCTTTAAAATAATAAAACGCCTTAATTTCCAACCAGTTAATATCCATAATAAAACTTGCGCTTGTTAAATATCTGGATGGAAGCCTTGAATAAAAAGGTATAATACCCATCTTTTTTTTCGGGATTTCCCCGGTAACCCCAAAACTGGTATTTATTATTGGGGATTTCATCTGCCCTATAGGATAAGGAGGCTGCTTCCTGGCCATGTGTTATCAATAATTGGGCAGTATCGGGATACTGGTGTTGACTTACATCATCTATATAATCGGTGAATGTTTTCCTCAGATTGATCTCACCGCTTATTAAAAAGTTCTCACTTATCGCATATTTCACCCCAACCCCGTAAGGTAAACAAACCCCCCATAACGAGTAAGGGGTTGGCTGTGCTTCGGTACCGATTGGCTGAAGATATACTTTTGTGCCCGCCTGGTCATGCGTAAACGGGTTAAAATGAAAAAATCCAACCCCCACAAAAGCATAAGGCGTAAATCTTTTCGGGTTGTTATCAACAAAATTACCATCATCAGGCTCTGTGATATTAATCAGGTCATATTCAGCAGTCACTGCGGCTTCGAAAAGGGAAGATTGAAAATTCAGATTTCTGTAATACCATTTCGGACCGTTATTGCGGTCAAAGGCGGAAAGTTTTCCAACTGTTAAATTCAAATTGGCAAGGAAATGAGGCGAGGCCCGGTAAGAAATGCCTGCCGTTCCACTTAGTTGCATCCCGGTTGGAGTAATTCGTTTATCCTGTAAATCCCCCCAATAATTAACAGGGCCTATTCCGGCACTGGCGAACCACCTGCTCTGTGAGTAGCAGGCACCCGCAAATAGCAATAAGAGCCAGATAAAAAATATACGTTTCAAGCAGTTGATTTTAATATAATTAAAATATTGGATTTATCAGTATTCGTCGATAACCTTATTCTCAGGTGTGATATCGCCGATTCTGTATATGTCTTTTTTGCCGTTTTGTTGAGCATCCCGCCATTTTTTTAACCCGTAACCCACTCCTGCAGCAGCCAATATCCAGGAACCGGGGTCAAGAGGAATTTCATCAGGATCTGGCCCGGGGTCAGTGGGATCATCATCCTCGCCTTCTGCCTTTAAAAATAATTGCGGAAAAACAGTTATTACCCCCACCAGCAGCATTTTCATCCAAAATTTCTTCATCATGGTAATTTAATGGACACAGATTTTATTAACCTACCGCCGCAATATAATCAGTTTTTTTTATTCGCATTTATTAAAAATAGGGTGTGGCAGGAAGTTTTCCGCGTGTTCAACGATAAACAATATACATTATTGTTTCTTTCACAAATTATTTCACAAACTACGGGTGCATTTCAAACTTTTCGCTTTGCATTTTCCGGCTGGTGAGACACACGACGGGTAGCAGCCTCTACAGGCGGTGCCGCCGCCCGCCTGCGAAATTGAAATACGCCACCAAACTACTGGTTTTATATGGGAATTGTAAATCGCCTACTCTTTATCCCGCCGCATTTATTGGCAACATTCAAAGCGCTTGCATGGCTTATAAGTTCCGGGCGTATTTTTAATTTCCGCTTCTTATATATTTTTTCCATATGTGCCACTGGAATAACCCTTTCGGTTTGCCTTATTTGGTTATCCCGGTCAAGAACAAGCATAAAGCGGTTACGATAACTATTAGTGTCGCTATTGGGTGTAAAGCTGTATAATGCAGTATCCGATATATTTATCTCCGTTTGCTGGTTGAGGTATTTATCTACCAGCCAAACCCGTCCGCGAATATTTGCCGGCAGGTTAGCGGAGAATAATTGGAGCACATAGGGTTGTTGCTTAAGGTATAACCTGAAAAATAAAGTGTCCGTTGAGTCCGGTAAAGGACGAAACTCTATCGCCAGTGCTTTGCCATTCCTTATCAATGCCATGTTTTCATTAAAATTCCAAAGTTTGGTAGCATCATCTTTATCAACATTCGCGGAGAATCGCTTGCCAAAACCTGCGCCCACCCCGTCAACCAATATTAATTTATCTCCCGATGGCGTCATCAGGTTTGCAAAAATTGCGGGATATGTTGTCCGCGCTCTTAGTCCAAAAACATTGGTTTCGGAGACTGTCTTATCAGTCTCCCTGAAATTTATAGTTGCGCTTGCTCCGGCTTCCTCAAGCTTAAGCATAAATGCCTGGCCGCTTTGAATCACAGTGCCTGAAGTATAACTTGAACTACCCGGCGGAGCTTGCAATCCGTTGGCAAAAACCACATAACCTCCAACCCCGTTGTCACCGGCCATCCTGGGATCCCATACCCAAAATTTATTATATTCAATACCATTGCTTCTACCGGTACCGATTACCGGAGCTATATCAATCGAGGAAGCATAAGGATTACCGACAAAAATGAAACCGCCCGGGTTGCCGGAAACATACGTCTTTGAAACAGTAAAACTTCCGGTTTGATTTAAAACTCCGCAGGCTCTTAATATGGTATTGTTACACCCGGCGCCTGTGCCTTTGCTTAGACAAATATGCCTGTCGCCCCTGACAAATACACAATACCCGGCATAATCGGCTATCTTTTGAGTCAATGTGGAAGATGGCGTTACCCACGTATTATTTTCCCATATTTTTAGAGAGGGATTGTTGGTCATATTCTGATCGTAACCATTCACGCCGTTATAGGTAATATGTGTGCCGTATCCGGCAGGGGCAGGATCATTTGAAGGGCAGGTAAGCGTTGCACTTGTTTGCCCTTCCTGCCATGATGCATTGATGGATGTTCCTGTACCTTCCCGGAAAGGCACTGTTAAAAATCGCCAGGCACGCCTGCCTGGGATAAACCGCTCAACCGTTACATCGCCACTAATAACGCCGGTTGACGCATTAATTCTTGCTGTACCATTGATGTCGGATCGCAGAGTGAGAAAACCATTACTTTCCAAAACGCCGTTTACGGTTACTGTTCCATACCCGCCGGCTGAATTACCCGGGGCGATGTGAAGATTACTGCCGAGAGAAATATTGCCGCTGTTATTTACTGTCAGTATTTTCAGCAGGCAGGTTTCCGTATCAAAAAATATTGTTCCTGAACCGGCAGTTACCAGTTCCGAAGCAACGCTTCCTTTCAATACACCGGTGCCGGCGAAGCCGCCGTTTACAGTTAAGCTATTATTATTTATATCCAGGCTGTTAACCGGGTCAAGCATTAAAAAACCGGGAACTGCTCTTGATCCCAACAGTACAACGTTATTGGTGTTTTGCACTTTAACATGATAAGGTGAACCGAACCCTGTGCTCCCGGTATTGCCTGTCCATTCCAAACCGGTATTCAGCGTTGGAGTAGTCGTGTTGTAAATCAGCGTAGAGGAAGAACCATAGAAAGGCGAACTGACCGTAATAAAACCGCCGCTGTTGATTACCAGGGTTTTATTGATGACCGAAATCCCGCTTCCTAAATTTACGCCTGTATTGATGGCAACATTATAAAAATTAGCCGTCCCTGATCCGCTGACAGTTGCGGCTGTCGTTGAGAATACAACGGTGTTGCTGATCCCGTTATAAATACTGTTCTTATTGAATGAAACACTGCCGCCGGTGATGGCAAAGTCAGCGCTGCAATTAAGGATGGTGGGAAAGCTAAAACCCGCGTCCCCGATCACAAGCTTTCCGAATACTGTTGTACCTGTGCCGGACATGCTTTCAGTGACATTGCTTTTATCAAAAAAGAAAGTATAGGCAGTATTTTCAACAAGGCTCCCGTTATTCACAAAACTATTAGACACATGAATATTCCCGCTCCCGGTGGTATGATTTACTGACGCCGAGTTCAGGATTTCCAGGTCGTGAAAATTTTTGGCATTACTTCCGATAATATTCACAGGACTGTTTTTAAACACAACTTTCGAATTCCCGCCATCCATTGTGCCTGCGGAGTTGCTGAAAGCATGTTCTATTGTATCCCGGCTTGAGCGAAAATTGACCGAATTTTGAAGTATCAGGTCGTAAAATGTCCCGGATCCAAATATATTTTGAACAGGTACGGCGCCGCTGAAGCTCACCTGTTTACTTCCATGTGCAAAAAGGCCATTATTTGTCCAGTCATTTTTAATATCAATGTTACTTGCCAGGGTAACTATAGCATTTGGTTTAATAACAAGATGATTAAATACCGGGATTTTTGTGCCGCTTATTACCGATATTCCGTTGAAAATAGCTGCTCCGGTTCCCGAAGCTGAAAAACTATTGCCGGCGTTGATGAAATTTCCCGAGAGCATTACGGAACCGTTATTTAGAATATAATCTGCAGGGCCGGAAATTTTCAGGTTACCCGGTATATTTATAACGGCCCCGGCGGGCACCGTTATAAAAGCGCCTCTTATAGTAACTCCTGCATTTTGCGCCGCCAGGTTTTTATAAATAAAATTAAACAGGAGCAGGGTTGAACAGGCAAAGAGCCTGGCATAATTAAATTTCATATGATATGCATTGAAAGCGGCTGATAAGCCGGGTTTGGGTTAGATGGCTATTGCTTTAAAAGAAGGGCGGTTAATGATGGTTGAAATATGCTTGAATTGTTGCCGCCAATGGCTGTGCCTGCCTGCCCGGATAAACCTGAAGATGCACCATGAACAGCAATTGTATGGGTTCCCGGAGAAAGCTGGAGAGAAAGCGACATGGACCAAAAACTGAAGTTCCCGGTCAGCCCGGCATTATTCAATACGGTCAACCTTTTGCGGCCGCCATTCGAAACTGCCAGTCCATCAATATATAACACAATATCGCAGGCAGAAAATCCATCGGCTGAAACAGATTGTGTTTGAACGCCGCCATCGGTAGCTATATAAACATAATAAGTTCCGCTGGCAGGAATAACAATTGACGTGGTGAGGCCGGGAATAAGTGCGAAAGATGTTTGTCCCGTGGTCCTGTTCAATACAGCGGTTCCATATACCGTAGTTGCATTTTGTCCGACTGTGGTGGTTCCCAATTGTACCCATACACTCCCGGTATAGTAATAAAAACCGGTGGGTGCATCTGTTTGAAAAACCAATAATCCTGTTGCCGGCGAGCTGATGGAATTTTTCTGTGCTGACGTCATTCTTGGCACCAGCATGCCTGCCGTGGTAGAACTTACATCCAGCATTGCGGAAGTATTGGCTGAAGCGCCGGAGGTATTAATGGCAACGCCGCTTTGACTGTAACCGCAGATTGCCGTAAATAAAAAGAACAGTAACAGAACACACTTCAGAAAAGCAAGAATTGGAGGTTTAGGTTTTGTGAACATAATAAGCGGTTTAAGGATTTAAATAAATTGGTTTTGCAAACCGTACAGTTATATAACTGTTGTATCTGTATTCTGTTTCGGAAACAATTGTTCAAATAAAAAGTTGGCGAAACAAAAATGGCTCAAGCTTCAATGGAGATTGGAGATCAGGGTGAAATTGTGCACATGGCGATACGAACTTAAACAACTTTTGTTAATTTATTTAACACTGAATTAAAAAATTTTTGCCGGGTGTTCAATTGTCTAAAACAACACAATTAACAAAATAGTAAATCAGGGTATAGAGTAATTCTCGCCCTCGCCCGGAGAACTTGTCCCGATCTTTCGGTAAGGGTGAAGTCAAACCAAACCTGCAATCTAAAATCGAGCTTATTTGCTCACAATAACCAGCTTGATAGTTTTGATAACAGCGTCTTTATTCACCAGGCGAAGATCATAAATACCGGAAGTCATAGAGGAAGGCAGGTTGAGCGTAAAAATACCCCGCCCCCCTGTATATTCTATTTTCTGATCCATAAGCTGTTGACCGCCCAGGCTATAAATGATCGCTTCATAACTGCCTTTTTCCATGTTTCCAAACACGAGCACGACTTTTTCTCCAATCGTAGCTGGGTTGGGGAATATAGTAATAGCCTGGAAATCCGCAGGCCTTTCTGTTGGCGGGCGAAATATGCTGCTGTCTTTGGCAGGAGGTTTAAATACCAGCATAAAGCGGCTCCGGTAACTGTTCGTATCACTATTTGGTGTGAAATTGTACAAGCTGACATCAGACAGGTTTATCTCTTTTTGAACGTTGAGATATTTATCTACGAGCCAGGCCTGCATGACTCCGCTTGCCTTCCGCGAAAAAATTTGCAACGTGTAGGGCTGCTGTTGTTTCAGGTATAATTTAAAAAACAGCGTGTCGGTTGCAACCGGCATAGGGCGGAGTTCGATCGCCAAAAAATTATTCTTTCTTGCCAACGCAATATTTTCATTAAAATTCCACTGTTTAGCGGCGTCTTTTGCATCGATGTTTTCTGAAAATCCATCATTGAATCCCGCGCCTACACCATCAATAAGCGTAAGGTTACTATCCGAAGGAATCATTAAATTGGTGTACACAACAGGAAAAGATATACCTCCCGCCTGTATACCAAACACGTTGCTTTGGGCGGAATCTTTATCGTCTTCAGTGAAATTCATGGAAGCCGTACTGCTGGAACCATCCAATTCAACCATAAATGCCTGGCCGCTCTGCACCATTAATGCAGAATCAGCGTCAGGAAAGCTTGGCGTAGATTCCGGGGCCATTACGCCATCGGTATATGACACATAAGCGCCAGCCCCATAATTACCGGACATTTTTGGATCCCATACCCAAAATTTATCTTTTACGATGCCACCGGAACTATTTATTATGTTAGATATATTAATGGTAGAAGCATACGGGTTACCCACGAGCACAATGTTCCCCGGAACACCATTGTAATCTTTAGGTGCCTCAGGCCCGGTTTGGTTTAACACACCCTTAATGCGCAATACAGTGGGATCGGCAAGTGCACTGGTAGCCCGGGCCAGGTCAACCGCCCTGCTTCCCCTCACAAAAATGCAATAGGCATTAAAATCAGCTATCCTATCAGAGATTGTAACAGGCTCAGCCGGGTCCCAACCATTAATAGAGGGAGACCACACTTTTATAGACGGATTGATGGTGGTATTATAATCATATCCCAAGGCAGTATTATTATTGCCGGTTATATGGGTGCCAAAACCAGGATGAGGATTTTTATTATTGGCGTAATCGAGATTGGGATCTGTATTATTTACACCCTCCTGCCAGGCATCCCGTATCGTTTGATTGCTGCCACTAAATGGTACACTTAAAAAACGCCAGGCTCTCCGCGGCGGAATATACCGTTCCACGATAGCAGTGTCCCTGATGATACCCGACGATTTGCCAACCCTTGCGGTGCCGGCAGCATCGGATTTCAAAGTGAGAAAACCGGCAGCATTAAAATCGCCATCCACCACAACCGTTCCAAACTTGCTCCCCGGTGTAATATTCAGGGCATTTCCTAACTTACCGGTAGCCCCGCCAGAGACGGTCAGGTTGTGCAGTGTATTGCCTAAAATATCGAAATACAGGTTATTCCCGCTGCCGGCAGGCCCGTTAATAACCAGGTCTGATAATGGTGTAACATTAAATGCCGCTATATTGGTATAAGCAGAATTCATCATCCCGCCCATCGTTAACGCATGGTTATTAAAATACAGGCTGCCTGTAACCGGTGAAATGGCGCCCCCTATACTCAAATTGGTATCCATTTGTGCACCGGCTGCATTATCTACATACACGTTATGGAAAAAGGATGGTTGGGTACCGCCTATATGCTGAAGCACAGAGCCCCTGAAACGGGTAGTACCTGTACCCTCCACCATAGCCGCCTGGCTATTGATAAAATCACCATCCAGGTACAGGTCACCGTTATTCTGGTAAGAAGCCGTTGAAGTATTGGTGAAAGATGAACTAATGAACACACTCCCGGCAATGTTTAAATTGCCTGTGTTATTTACCTGTGCTTTCAAGGTTATGGCGCAAAGGGCCATGAAAGAAAATATCAGTACTCCGCGAAGCTGCATATACAGATATGTGCATACAAATATCGGGAATTAAATTACTTTCCCTTACACTATAATTATATAATCCCGGGAATCCCGCGAAGTCGGCAGAAATGATTTTAATAACACCGTTTTTAGGTCCTACACACATAAAGAAAAGCCGCCCTCGCGGGACAGCTTTCTTTATTGTATATATAGTGCTGCTATTAACCCTTTCCGCCTTTGACCCTGTTTTGCTCTTCGTCAGCGCTCCCGCCATTACGGGATTGCTCAGCTTTCTGGCCCTTGCTGAAACGGTAAGTGAAGCTGAGGTTCACCACGCGGCTATCCCATTTATTATGAATGGTGACATCTACATTCTGGTACCTGCTGTAACCGCTCCATTGCTGCAGACCAAGAAAATCGCGGAAGTTGAGCTTCAATGTGCCTTTATCTTTCAGCATCTTTTTTGCCACCGCAAAATTTACGCTGCCCTGCGATAAACCGACAATAGTTCCGTAAACGGCCTTGCTGTTAAAGTAGCCGCTCAGCTCCATGCTCCAGCCTTTGGGCAAGGTAAACTGGTTTTGCATATTGGCATTAAAGGCCGGGCCTTCTACATTGATGACACCTGTGTTGATAAAACCCTCATACTTATTATAAGAGCCCTGCGCATACATGTTTGTTCTCCACCATTTGGTTATAGGTATAGCGGCATTTACACTTAACGTTAGCGTGCGTTGTTTTGCAAGGTTTGTATTTGTTACATAAGTTGTATGCGTACTGTCAACCTGTTGCAGTTGCTCATTGATGATATCATTGATGGCGGCATAACTTACCGTTGTGGTGATCATATTTTTATACACATGGTTCATTTCGATATTATGGCTGAACTGCGGCTTCAGGTAAGGATTGCCCACCTGGTAAGTGTATTTATCCAGGAAGTAATAAAAAGGGTTCAGGTCGCTGTAATCAGGCCTTTGTATCCTTCTGCCATAATTCAGGTTCAATTGGTTCTTATCATTCAATGTATAATTCACATAAGCTGTCGGAAACAGTTGTGTATAATTGCGCTTAAAGGTTTCGCCTGTGGTTAACTGGTTGCCGTTAGCAATCGTGTTTTCCAAACGTAACCCTAACTGCGCGCTCCATTTCTTATTGAACTGCTTACTGGTATTGACGTAAACGGCGTTTATGTTTTCCTTATATACAAAATGGTTGGTGCGCCCTGTATCTACCATCCATTCCCCGTTTACCAGGTTATCATAATTGGCCATGTTATCTGTTTCCACATAACTTGATTTTACACCCGCTTCAATCTTTGCATTATGCTTCAACGGATGCGTGTAATCAATTTTACCGCTGTAGATATTGATAGTGCCTGGTAAAATACCGCGCAGTGTTTCATCTGCATGGATTTTAGTACCTCCCTCATCGTAAAATGTATTTTCAAACAGTTGATTAGACAAAGACTTATAGCGTATGTAATCAAGATTTACATCTACTTCTTTACCTGACGTGTCGAGCTTTGTGCTCAGGTTAAAATTAGCACCGTAATTCTTCCAGTTATCATCCGAACTGCTTTTTGTGTAGGTTTTGCTTTGCAGGTTATAATCCGCATCATAGATATCGGTTGTATTATTGTTATTAAACCCGCCGGGATTAAAATTGCCATTCACTGAAAAACCAAGCGTAGTGTTTTTGGAGGCATAAAAATCCATTCCTGTTTTAAAATAATGCGACTGGTATTCAGAGATCATATCAGAATGCTGAACGAACCTGCTTTCGATATCGCCGGCACTATCCCGGAAATTGCGGGTAAGGTCGAGCGTACGGAAGCGTTTGTTATAATTATAGCTATAATTACCAAACACATTTACCTTGCCGGTACGGTAATTAAAATTGATGCTTTCATTGGCTTTAGGATATTTGCCCATGCCGCCACCAAGGGTAACGCTTGTATTAAATCCTTTGATCTTTGTCTTTTTCATTTTGAAGTTGATAATGCCTGAATTGCCTGCCGCATCGTATTTCGCCGAGGGATTGGTCATTAACTCAATTTGATCCAATGTTGTCGATGGCATATTCTTAAGAAAGTTCGCCAGGTCCTGTGCGCTTAAATAAGTGGGTTTGCCGTCTATCATCACTGTAACGCCTGGTTTGCCTTTCAGGCTGATGTTGCCGTCTTTATCTATTGTAACGCCTGGTGTTTTTTCCAACACTTCATAGGCTGACAAACCGGTATTTGTAGGTGAAGCATCCACATTTACAATTGTTTTATCAATCTTTTGTTCGATGGCCTGTTTTGCAGCGGTTACTACAACATCATTCAATCTTGCGATTGATTCCAGCCCAATTGACTGAAGATCAGATTGCGGATTTTTCGCGTCAAGCGTAATAACCGGCGAATAGTAGGTTTTATACCCAACCGATTGAACCGATACCAGGTAGGCTCCTGCTTTTAAATCCCCAACCAGGAATTGGCCATCTTTTCCTGAAAATTGCTGCCTGATCTTCGTGGAATCAGCCCTGAGTAAACTTACTGTTGCTGCTTCCACCGGTTTATTATCGGCAGAGATCTTTCCCTTTACCGAAAAATTTTGTGCGTTTGCTATTGTAAACCAAAAACTTATAACTCCAAAAGTTAAAAATATTTTTCTCATGCTGTTTTTTTAAAGTTCCTTGTAATAAAAATTACAGTACAAATATAAGTACCATGTTTTGCATAGTACAATATCATACATAAACGGCAAATTTCAAATTTGACAGGTATGAAAACTTAACGATATAAAAGAAATTTAGTTACAGGGAAAGTCTTTTAAATAATTGCAGATTGGCGATTGCAGATTTTCAGATTGATTATACTAATCCATCACGAATGCAGATAGATGGTATGAATTACTTTCGCATTCTTTAATTCTTATCTTATTTCCAGGTAATAAAAACTGAGGGTTTATTGCCTGTTCCGGGAACCGTATATCAGTATTAACACCAGCCCGGTAATGGAACCTGCAGCAAAAATTGCTGTCCAAAGATTAGCAGTAAATATCCCGGCAATTGCTGAACACCCGGCTATTAAAAGTAGTACACATGCGAGGAGAAATTCTACTATAGGTTTCATATGATCCGTTTTGTTTGAATCATTCAAAAAATTGTGCCGCATTTTTAACTGCTGCAAAATATTTCCGGCATCCATGTGCTGAGTACAATTTTTCTCATAAAAAAGCGGGTTGCTGAGAAAAACTCAACAACCCGCTTTGATTTTCACAGATAATCTCTATAATAATGACTTGGCTTTACTTACCACATTCTCTACATTAAAACCATATTCTGTCATTACCTGATCGCCCGGTGCAGATTCGCCAAATTTTGAAATACCAACCATATCACCTTCATCAGTAATATACTTATGCCAGCCCATTGGAGAGCCTGCTTCTATAGCAAGCCGTTTCCTTAAAGTTTTGGGAAATACCTTTTCTTTATAGGAGCCGTCCTGCTTTTCAAATAACTCCCAGGAAGGCATACTTACAACTCTCGATGCAATACCCTCGTCTTTTAATGCAGCCTGTGCTTTTAAAGCAAGCGACACTTCGCTGCCTGTTGCGATCAGGATGAGCTGTGCATTTTCTGCATCAGACAACACATAGGCGCCCTTTTCCAACTCGGATGCTTTGGTGTATTTAGCCTGGTCAATAACAGGCAATTTTTGTCTTGACAGTATAATAGCAACCGGACCACCCGTATGCTCCAGCGCCACACGCCATGCCTGAGCTGTTTCGTTTGCATCGCCAGGACGTATAACTGTAAGGTTGGGTATGGAACGCAAAGAAGCTAATTGCTCCACCGGCTGGTGCGTGGTTCCATCCTCACCCAAACCAATGCTGTCGTGTGTATAAACATAAATAGGTTTAAGCTGCATGATGGCGGCAAGACGGATCGGCGGACGCATATATTCGCTGAATATTAGAAAAGTAGCACCATAAGGTGTAAAACCTTTTGTTACTGCCATGCCATTTAAAATGGAACCCATGGCATGTTCGCGTATGCCAAAATGGAAATTTTTTCCGCTATAATTATCAGACTCAAACGATTTGGCATTTTTAATTAACGTGTTGGTTGACGGGGCAAGGTCTGCGGCACCGCCAATCATCAGCGGAAAGAAATCGGCAATAGCATTAATGGTTTTGCCGGACGCCTGGCGGGTAGCCTGCGCATCATCAGGGCCAAATACAGGTAGCTTTTCTTTCCAGCCTTCCGGTAGTTTACCGCTGCTGAACAGTTCGTACTCTGCAGCCAGCTCAGGATATTTTTCTTTATAGGCTGAGAACAATTTGTTCCACTTCTTTTCTGTTTCACCGCCTCTTGCACCCGCTTCGTGATAAAAGTCGAGCACTTCATCCGCCACCACAAAGGATTTTTCAGGATCAAAACCAAGATTCTTTTTTGTGGCTGCCAATTCTTCTTTTCCCAAAGGAGCACCGTGAGCTTCTGCCGTATCCACCGCATTAGGAGCACCCCAGGCAATATGTGTTCTAACCAATATTAAAGAAGGTTTGCCGGTTTCCTTTTTCGCGTTTTCGATGGCAGCAGCAATGCCTTCGATATCATTACCATCGTCAACAGACTGCGTGTGCCAGCCATAAGCCTGGAAACGTTTTGCCACATCTTCATCAAATGCAAGCGCTGTATCGCCTTCAATGGAAATATGGTTGTTGTCATACAGGTAAATAATATTATCCAATTTTAAGTGTCCTGCAATGGAAGCAGCTTCTGCGCTTACGCCTTCCATGAGGTCGCCATCGCTGCATATGGCATAAATATTATAATCAAAAAGGTCAAAACCTTCTTTATTGTAACGTGCTGCAAGATATTTCTGCGCTATAGCCATACCGACGCCGTTTGCAAAACCTTGTCCCAAAGGGCCGGTGGTGATCTCGATCCCGGGCAGTAAACCATATTCAGGATGACCTGCTGTTTTACTGTGCAATTGCCTGAAATTCTTAATATCGTCAAGCGTAACGTCATATCCCGTAAGATAGAGATAAGCATACTGGAGCATACAGGCATGGCCTGCGGATAAAATAAACCTGTCGCGGTTTGCCCAGTCAGGATTCTTGGCGTTATAATTCATCGCCTTTGTCCACAATACGTGGCCCATGGGAGCAGTTGCCATTGGTGTCCCGGGGTGTCCGGAGTTAGCTTTTTGTACTGCATCTGCGGCAAGCACGCGCACCGTATCAATTGACAATTTGGTTAGATCAGCATTCATTCTTTTATTTTTAGGAGCGGCAAGATAAAAATTTATTAAAGAAAAATTAATTGTTATGCTGACAATTAATTTTCAATAATGCAGATTCTGTAAGTATTTCACTAATTTCCGTTGAAAATATTGTATGGATTATACTGTTCCTGCCGCTACCAGAATAGGCCATGTTCATCTGAAGGTTGCCGACCTGGATCGTGCATTATCTTTTTATAAAGACCTCCTTGGCTTTGAAGTTATGGACAGGTTCGGCACACAGGCGGTGTTTCTTTCGGCTGGAGAATACCATCATCATATCGGGCTGAACACATGGTACAGTAAAAATGCAAAACCTGCCCCGGTTAATGCAGCTGGATTATTTCATACAGCCATCCTTTACCCGACAAGAAAAGAACTGGCGACAGTTTTTAAGCGATTACTGGATGCAAACTATCCTTTTACCGGTTTTGCGGATCATGGTGTTTCGGAAGCTTTGTATTTAAATGACCCCGATGAAAACGGCGTGGAATTATATTGGGATAAGCCGCGGGAACAGTGGCCTTTTGATGCCAATGGTGAATTGCATATGTACACAAGGGAATTAGATCTGCAGAGTTTATTAGGAGAATTATCCGCGAAACAAACTTCCTGAGAAAGAATGGCTTCAGGCTCTTATAGCCAAACCGTGCCGAATAAAGATTCTATAATTTTAAATGTTCCCCGAAAGACTCAAAGTACAAAAAAATATCACTTTACCTCTGAATGTCCAACAACTATTTCCGGTTTAAACAATTCACCATTCACCAGGATAAATGCGCCATGAAGGTTTGCACCGATGCGTGTTTGTTCGGAGCCTGGTCTGCTTTTCACTCACCACTCACCACTCACCACTCACTTGATATCGGTACAGGAACGGGAGTACTTTCTCTAATGTTTGCCCAACAAAATCAGGATGTTGAAATTGATGCCGTTGAAATTGATACAACGGCTGCCGGGCAGGCCAAAGAAAATTTTCAAGCCTCGCCATGGAAAGAGAGGCTGAATATTTATAACTCGTCGATCCGGGAGTTTGCTGATCGAGCCAAAACAAACTATGATCTTATAATTTCGAATCCGCCCTTTTATGAAAACGATTTGAAAAGCGATGATCAAAAACGCAACCTCGCCCTGCACAGCGCAGCACTTACACTGGAAGGATTGATGGATATTGCTGATATTTTGTTGAAAGATGACGGTAATTTCTTTGTGTTGCTTCCACATCACCGCACAGAGAATTGTATACAATTAAGCAGGCAAAAGTTTTTTGTTAAAGAGAAAATTTTTATTCAACAAACTTCAAGACATAATTATTTCAGAAGCATTTTGTGGTTAAGCAGGCAACCCGCGATTACAGCTCAATCTTATATAACCATTATGAACGACGCCGGAAAATATACCGATGAATTTATTGCATTGCTGAAAGATTATTACCTGTATTTATAAAGTCCGGGCGAACATCTGTAAATTTTACGGTATTAAAAAGGGTTCCGTTAATTACCGAAACCCTTTCGAAGCCTACATTGTAGTAAAATTGCCAGTCTAACTGCAGCTTCTCAGATCATTCTTTAACTATTTTCTCTTTAAATATGATGGTATTGCCATTTCTTACCTGTACAAGGTACACGCCCGGCTTTAACTCATTTCCAAATGAAAAATCTTTTGAAATAACCCTGCTGTTTCCAATTAAATTTCCTTTGGCATCAAAAACAGATAAAGAATATTTACTGCCGGAAGAAGGTATTGCAATATTGAAATTTCCTGAAGAAGGATTTGGATAGATCTTTATCTGGCTTCCCGGTGATTTAATATCCGAAACAATGCATGTAGTTACCACCACTTTTGTAGCTGCCGACGACTTGCTGCATCCCGTAGTGGTTTTAGTAATAAGAACCTTGTAATTGCCTGCTTTTTTTGTATTGTAACTGCTGACTGTGGCGCCTGCAATGTTATTTCCGTTTCTTATCCACTGGTAAGTTTGGGATGCAGCAGCAGAAGCCTGCAGCATAACGCTCTGCCCGTCGCATATATCCACAGTACCGGATGGGGTGATAGTAGCTATAGGCAGCGGGTTTACGGTTACTTTTATTGTATTGGAGGTAGCATTGTTCCCGCAGCTATTAATGACTTTTAAAGAATAAGACCCTTTTGCCGTAGCGGTATAGCTGGAAGAAGTGGCGCCGCTGATATTATTCCCTTTTTTCAACCATTGAAAAGAAGTGATGCCGCCAGAAACATTTGAGTTGAGCAACACTGACCCGCCCTTACAAAAAGTAGTGGCGCCATTTGCAGAAATCTGCGCGCTTGCCTGTGGACAAACAACCGTAAAGCTTGCTACCATGCCCATTAACTCATGTGGCGTGCATTTATAGTTATATGTTCCCAATTTAGTAGGAACATATATGAAAGTTGTGCTGGTTGAAGTAATAGATTTGTTCCATGAAGCTGCTCCGGCCGGAATGGTGAGCGAGGTTGTTGTATGAGTGCCGGAGACCCAAACCCATTTAACGGAATCGCCTATATTTATAGTAAAACTTGAAGGAGAAAAAGAAGGGAATTGAACCGTAACCACTTTGGTGAAAGGATATGCCTTCATGGCAAACAACAGGCAAATGGCAATAGCCGGTAAATTTTTTTTCATTTTTGGCTGATTTAAAAATTAGAAAATAATGTTAGCAGGAATCGCCGGAGTTATATATAATTTTCCCTAAGCTTCACAAAAATATAGTCAACATTACCTTTATAAATAACAGAATAAACCTTGCCAATCCTGGAGAGGTTGCCTTCAATAAAATAAAAAATACGGTGAATAACAAAACGTTCAACGCTGCCTCATTGCCATGGAATTTCCTCCTTTTGACTTTTCTCCTGCCGGGCATTACGTAAAAAAAGAAAGCAAACTGAAAATATTCAATCTGCTTTCATTGCCCCGCACAAAAACGGTGTTCAACACAGGTTATAAACCTAACGGCCAGAAACGTAGCTACCCTGATGTTTCGTTGGTAACAACTGCCTTAAACCATCAGACGGCTTAAGCCTTCCGATGAAAGCCCGGTCGGCACGCGCAATGATCCGACCGGTTTATGAAAGTTGCATGAGAGGCCACATAGCGCACAACTTGTCCCGCCCCAGGCGTGGATAGCGTAACACATAGTGGAATTGTTTTAAAAGCTATGTGCAGCCTATGTTTCTATGTTCCTTATGTGGTTCAATAATATCCAAAACGCACGTTAAGATCAGGTTTCATATGTTTTTCTTATTTAATGAGGAAAAGTATAAGTCTGCCATGCAGTTTGATTTATTGCCAGGAAAAGCGCAGCGGTTAAGGCAGCAGAAAGATGCAACGCCAGACAATGATTAACAATGATGGTTTAATGAAAAAAGAAATTTTTTGAAATTTTTTTACCTGTTGATAGCTTAAGGCCATGAAATTGCCGGCATAGCACATTTTGTTCCGCCAATATCAAATCCTAATAACATGATTATTTATTTTCTTAAAGGGTGAAATAACTATTGATTTGAATATAACACTGCTATGCTTCGCAATAACCAACAACTGATCGCATTTTTGCCAGTTTAACCGGAATTCTCTTTGCATTTTACCATCAACAACAAACTGCATTAGTTTGGCTGTCCTGTCATTTCCAACCGGATATCCAGATAAGCGCCATTCATTTGCATTTCCACCTGCTGCGCCACCAGATCTGAAAACATAAGTAGTGCCACTACAGCAAAACTCATCCTGCTTTTACTTTTAACTGTATTAAAGCTGAAGAAGTGTTTCGCATAATTTTTTTTTTATGACAAGCCTGAAACTTTATGATTTGAAAACATAAGACGTATTTGCTCCGGTTGAAGGTGTTTTGACCTATGCTGATAGCTTTATTAGCAATTCTTATTCGCTTGATTAATCAACCTGACAAGCTTATAAAAGCATTATTTATAAAGTCGAAACGCTGATATCTTTAAAGGTTGCATTTCCCTCCATTGCAAACACACCCCAGTTTCCTTCCGGAAGATCATATGCGCGAAAATTCATTGCTATTATATTGTTCACGTAGGCAACCCCTTTATGACCTTCAATAAACACTTCCATAGTAACCGGCGTGCCGGCAGTTAAGCTGATATCCCTGCTTAATTCAACCATATTAAATACTTCAGAGCGGTCCCGCGGCCACATATCAAACACCAGTTTGTTTTGTCTTGGTTCAAGCCTGATATAGTAGGCTTTATCCATATCGTCGCTGCAGCGAAGCATTAAACCGCATTCCTTTGTATTCTCCTCAAACTGTACGGCGGCCGTTATTTTACACCTGTCGGGCAATTTACCGGCAAGTGAGGCCGCGAATGTTCCTGCAGCGCTTAACATTACAGATCCGTTTTCAACTTTTACATTCCCGATATTATTGGCAAATGAATAATTGGATTTATTAGCGAAAGCATCGGAAACTGTTTGAGGAGCACGCACTGTCAATTCACCATTGCTTTGCTGCTGCACTTCATGTACGACAAGATTGCCTCCCCAGTTCCAGTTGCCATTATCTTTTTCGTCGCTCCGCGTGGGATTCCATCCGAAAATGAATCGCTTATTGCCATCTGAAGCAGTCTTTGCGGCATAGAAAGCATGCCCGTCAAAATCGTCTCTTTGGGGTGTGATCCAGGGACCGCCTAAAGAACGGCTCATCACGTAACGCGTTCTCACCAGGTCAGTGAATTCGGAGAAAACAAGATACCACCAGTCACCCATCCTAAACAGGTCCGGACATTCATGGGTGAAATACAATGCAGGGGCATAAAAGGGTTCTCTCACTTCCCATTTAACCAAATCTTTTGATGCGCATAAGGCAGTGAGGCCCCTGCGCCTCGGGATACCTGTTTTAAACCGGGCAGCCAACAGCATATTGTATTCTTTCAATTCTTCATTCCAAAACACAAAAGGATCACGCCAGTCGTTCGGCTCGTACTTATCACCAGGAGCAAAAAACGTTTGTTCCGGATTCTTCTTCCACTTCATCATATCATTACTTACAGCATGCATTACTCCCTGTTCCGGTTTTCCCTTTTGCCTTAAATGCGGGTTATGGCCGGTATAAAAAATATGATATTGCCCGTTTGCTTTAATTGCCGAACCGGTAAAAACATACAGATCCTGTTCTGTAACACTTCCACGGGCAAGCATTTCACCGTGCTCTGTAAAATTTACAAAATCGGTAGTAGATACCCGGTACCAGGGAGTGCCTTCACCATGATTTTTTGAATCCCTCCAATCAAGCAAATAAAACAACTGGAAAATACCATTATCATATAGAGGAATAAAATCCGCCGCCCAGGCATCAACCGGTTTATAAAAAAAATCCCGGGCGGCGGCGCCTTGAAAATCGCGTGGGCCATTCACACTTAAACTATCTTTTGCTAAAACTTTATTGGATGAAACCAGGTCTCCAACAAACGGGAGCATAGCGGTAGCATGTAAAAAATTTCTTCTTTTCATAAAAAATTTTATAAAGGTATTTTGCTATACGTGTGTATAACTTTTCAATTATAACTGACCAGGCAAAATATTGCATTTTTTAAATCCGCATTCACGACTGGCTTAATGTTTTAAAAATCCTTTTTTAGCTTTAAAAAAATTAAACGATTATTCCTGGCAATGACCAGGATATTTGTAATAACCCATTGTCATTTATACCTGCCATTGTTACACAGGTACGCCAGTCTGATGTGCCTGTCACGCCTGCCTTTCATTAATATCTTCAAAACGAAAATTGCCTTTGTTCAGATATAATTTGTTATTACCGGCACTGGGTGTAAAATAAATATCAGGCAACCCATCATTATTTATATCACCCATCGCAACACCTCCGCCATTATAATAATAGATGTAATTAAGTATCCCGAAGTTATTCCGGCCTTGCAAATTATTTTCAAAATCAATACTGGTTGAAGATGAAAGCAGGCTTGTGAATAGAGTGCCGCTGTTGTGAGAGAAAATAAAAACGAAAGGCAAAAATGCAAAAAGAATTATAATATACAACTTGTTCGCAAGCATGAATCTTTTTTACATCATTAATGCATAAATTTCATTTGGCAGCAGTGCTTAACAGTTTTGTAAATCTGAACATATTATCAGGGTTATCATCATAATACAGCAACTTTTTATTGGCATCGTACAAAAATAATGACGGATATTTCCTTGGCTTAAATCTAACAATGAATTGGTTTTTTGTATCCTGGAGTATCGTTACATTTTTTTGATTGATAACATTGGGTGCATACTTATGCAAAAAAGCATTCATCATTTGTTGGTTATCGAGGCTGATCAAATAAACGGCTGCTTTTTTATATTCATTAAAATTCTGATTGAGGAAGGTCATTGCATGCTGACAGTGATCGCAGGTATAATCAAAAAAGAAAAAAAACAATGGTTTATTAGTAGCTAAATCTTTGTTTGTAAACGCGGTCTTATCAAATCTTGAAAACTCAAAAGCCGGAACCGTTTGTGCTGGTGGCGGCGAGGGAACCTGGGCATTAATACGTGAAGAAACCAACAATAGAAAAACAAGCATTTTTATAACACTTTTCATAATCCGTATGACGCTTTGATTAATAATCACAGTTCTTTATTGCTGCGGCATTGATTTTTGACAAATCGTGGATCTTTACAAATTTTAGTATTGCGCTTCCGGCATTTGCAAAGACAGCAATCTTACCTGCATTTTCACCGGGCTAAAGTAAGTAGTTAAAACAGCTTCTCCATCATTTATAAAACTTCCAATGATGATTTGTCTAACAAGATGGCGGGTTTAACACTTTTTACTGTCATTTTTAAGAATCAACAGTTTGCTTTTCTACTTTTCCTGCAAGTAATTCCAGAGGCAATATATATACAAATTAGAATTCCGGATTTGGCTAAGTATATGATTTTGCATTCATCTAAAAGTTAATTTAAAATATGAATGGATTGGCTGGGTTTAATTTTTAAACCCAGCCAACTTGTCTTAAAGCATAGCATTTTATTTTTGAAACGTTTTTAAGCGTTTTAAAGATGCTCTAGTTTTATCAGTTGAGTTGATATCTATCACAAGCGTTGTATAAATTATACAAGTCGTGATTTAAACATTTAAGATTATATATTAATGATGAGAACCGGTTACCAGATATTATTAAAATGACTGTACTCTAATTTTTTTAATATACTTGCTTCTGACGACTGTATATAGATATTATTATAAGGCTTCGACGGAAAAAATATTTCTGTCATAACAGATAACCCGTTATCTGCAAATAATTCAACGGAACTTTCATCTATAATTAATGAAAGATGAATGCTGTCTGTATTTGTTAATCGTGGTGCATAATGTTTTGCAGCAAAATCTTTTTGAAAATCTGTTTTGCCGGAATTTCTTCTATCAATGAAATATTGATTCAGTAGTTTGTCAAACCCAATTATAAGTTTTTCTCCGGCTTCATTTGAAAACACAAGAGAAAAATCCGTTATTTTCTGAAAGTCTAAATTAATACGGCAAGGGAATTTAATTGTTCCTACGTCTGATGACAGATCTATGCCATTGTTAATAGGCAGATCATTCAATGAAGTTGTTTTTAATGCAATCTTATTTAATTCTGCTACCGGTTCGGAGGCAATAAATAGGCTATCTCCATCATGTTTTACTTTTAGTTCTCTTGGCATCGTCATGGCGTTTCTCCATTTTTCAGTGGGCACCAAATTAGCATACAGCCAGTTGCTCATCCAACCTAAAAATATTTTTCTATCGCCCGTATTACTCCATGTAATGCCTGCATAATTATCCGGCCCGTAATCAATCCAGCGTTCATTTTTGTAAAGCGGGGTAAAAGTTTGTCCATCAAAATCACCTATAAAATATTGGGTGCCTGAACCGCCATTTGGTGCGCCTGGGTTCAAGCTGATGATCAGCACCCAGAGTTTTTTGCCATTATCATCAAGCGAAAACAAATCCGGACATTCCCACACACCTCCATGTGCACCAAGCTCTTTTCCAAACTCACTTTCTTTTGTCCAGCTTTTGAAATCACGGGAAGAATAAAATGTTATGTGGTCTTTTGTTGCAAGTGTCATCACCCATTTTTGCTGTGGCTCATACCACATTACTTTAGGGTCACGGAAATCCGTAATGCCGGGATTTTTTAATACCGGGTTACCGGCATACTTCGTCCATGTTTTGCCATTATCCAGACTATAAGCGATGCTTTGGTTCTGAAAATCATTTCTGCCTGCTTTTTCGCCTGTTGTACTGTGATGCGTAAAAATGGCAACGAGTGGTATTACACCATTTTTCCCAAAGCCAGAGGTATTGTTTTTATCAACTACGGCACTGCCTGAAAATATATATCCCAAACTATCAGGATACAAAGCAATAGGTAGTTCTTTCCAATGAATAAGATCGGTGCTCACTGCATGTCCCCAATGCATGGGCCCCCAAACAGAACTTTCCGGGTAATACTGGAAGAATAAATGATAAGCGCCGTTATAATACACCATGCCATTTGGGTCATTCGTCCAGTGTGCTTTTGGAGAGAAGTGAATCTGCGGCCGGTATGGTTCATTATAAGGCTTTTGTGCATTTACCATATCGGATACATATATCGCAATCAACATGGTAAAAAAATGTTTAGTGCTCATTGTATAATAATGAATTTAAAAGTTGGTTAATGATGACCGATGTTTGCCAAAGCTTAAATACCTGTGAAACAGTTTAGCAACATCTTTATTGCAAGGCAATATTTTTTAACTGCATTTGTTTTAATACACTGCCAAAAGGAATATTATAATTTAGTTTAAACAGTCTCTTACAAGGTGTAAGATAAAGAAGACAAAAGCCTTCCTTATCTTACATATAGCGTTTAATAACCCGGGTTTTGTTTATATAACCCGTTGGTAAATGTAATCTCGGATTGCGGTATGGGCAGGTATTCATCCCTGCCTGCCGTAAAATGCGCGGTTGTTAAATAGGTACGCTTTGTTTTTTCAATCTCTAAATAAGCGTTTAAAACAGGTTCTGCAATACCCCAGCGTACAAGGTCAAAAAACCTTTCGCCTTCTGTTGCAAATTCCAAACGCCTTTCCCACTGCAAAGCCTGGCGTGCATAAGCCTGCGTCCAGCCCGCCGTAGCGGGGTATTCTTTCATATTATATTTTGTAGCAAAGGTGCCATCAATCTTTTTTAACCGCCCTGTGCTTGCTGCAGCTCTTGTTCTTATTTGATTAATAAGAGGCAATGCAAGGTTCTGCTGCCCTGATTCAATATAAGCTTCAGCCAGCATCAGCAATACATCATCATACCTGATAATATCATAATTTTTTGCTGAGCCCATAAAAGGCCCGAGCTTGAAATAAGATGAACTGGTGGCCAGTTGCTGGTTACGCATTGTATGAAAGTTGCCATACACACCAGGGTCGCGTACCCAGCTATTACTGAAAGGCAGCTCAGGATTATATTTATAAGGATGGCCATCTATGCCTACCGTATGGTCGAGACGAACATCAAAAGTACCGTTCACCAGGTCTGCATTATTATCGTTGAACTTTGTAAAGTTGGGTAGTCCGTTAGCATCTGTAGTAAATGCGTTTACCATATTCTGGCTGGCAGCATGAAAACCGCAGCAGCCATATTGCGGCGCACCATGCGGATAATTTAATCCATCTTCATAATTCATCCTGCCGGCTGTAGTACCATCATTAATAGTAAACTGGATAGCAAAAACAGATTCAGGCCCGTTCTCTGTTTCGGGTAAAAAATCATCTGCTATATCAGGGCTTAAAGAATATTTTCCTGAGGCTATAACATCACTTAAAAGCGTAACCACTTCCTGCAACCTCGTTTGATTGATACCGGTAACCTGGTGGTTTTCGTTTTGCTCATACGCCTGGTACAACCTTAGTTTTGCCAGGTAAGCTTCTGCTGCATATTTATTTGCTCTTCCTATCTCGCTTTGTTCGGCAGGAAGGTTATCAACAGCATATTGAAAATCGGCGGCAATTTTATTCCATGAATCTTCATTACTCAGGTCGTTGGAAACTTTCAAAACTTCTTCATCCGTTAATGTCTCATCAAAAATGGGAATATTCTTATAGAGCAATTTCATGGTAAAATAACTATGCGCTCTTAAGAAACGCAATTCGGCCAGCCTTACCTGTTTGTTTGGATAATCTGCATCTGCAATAGCTGTTACAGCGCGTAATGCCACGTTAGCCCTGCCGATAGATTTAAACAGGTTTTGCCAGGAGCGTGTAACGAACGAGCCCATTGAAGGGCTAACAAGATTATAATGTTCCAGCGCATCTACTTCTCCAACGTCGCCGGTGCCGCCGCCGCCTTTATAGGCATCATCTGAACGAACGCTTCCAAAAGCCCAGTTGCTGTAAATAGGGCCAATCATATCGCCATTGCCAATAGCTGCGTAGGCTGCCGTAACCAATCCTTCAACCGCGGTAGGCGAATTAAGGTCGCTTGGCGAGAGTACGCCGGTTGGGGTATAATCCAATGCTTTTTTGCATGAACCCAACAACAGCAGGGCAGCCGCCAAAAAAGCAATTATATTTTTATTTTTCATGATAATAAATTTTTCGTTGTGTTATTAAAATGATGCATTAAGACCGAAAGTGAATGTTTGCGGAATCGGTATCGGGTCAAGGTCAATCCTTTCTGCATCGGGGCTTTGATAATCTTTGCTTTTAAACCAGAACAGGTTTTCTGCCATGATAAAAAATCGCAGTCTTGTAAAGATGAATTTGTTTTCGAGCGAATACCCAAGCTGTATGTTGCGCATCTTGAAATACGAGGTATTCACTATAAAATAGTCTGAAGTACGCCCTTCGCTATTATTGTCTTTAAGCGTTAATGCCGGAACATGGGTGTTGGTATGCTGGGGCGTCCACCCGTCAAACACACCGGGCCCTACATTCTCGCGGCTTCTCATCAGGTTATTAAAAACAGTGTAAACATCAAAGCCTTCTTTGCCTTGCACACCGGAACCGAATAAGGAAAGGTCAAACTTTTTGTAGTTTAAATCAATGCGGATGCCGTATTCCAGCGCGGGCAGTTGGGTGCCTATCCAATCCTGGTCGAGCGCATCAATTTTATTATCACCGTTAAGGTCTTTGTAACGTATCCTGCCGGGTGCTGCGCCAATCTGTTCCGGCGCTTTGTCAACCTCTTCCTGGCTCTGGAATAATCCATCTGTTTCGTAACCAAAAATATCAAACTGCGAATGGCCGAGAATTGTATTGCCCGGGTTACCAGGGTAGGCTGCACGCACGTCTTCAGGCAGCTCGGTTATTTTATCCCTGAAATGTGCAACATTAAATCTTATATTATAGCTGAAATTCCCGCTTTTTTCGCCCTGGTAGCCAAGTACGGCTTCCCATCCTTTGTTGCTTTTTGAAGCTCCGTTTACGGTTTGTGTTTTACCTTCACCCAACACAGCCGCCACAGGCGGTGTAATTAAAATGCCGGTTGTTTTTCTTGTGAAATAATCAAATGAACCATAAAGCCTGTTATTGAGCACCGTAAAATCCAAACCAAGATTCAGTTCATCTGTAGATTCCCATTTCAAATCAGGATTGCCTTCCTGTATCTGTACAAAGCCAGAAGGCAAAGTACCGGTATTTGCACCGGAGAGTGAATAGGCGGTACCAACATTATAGTATTGCTCGAAGAAACCGCCGGTAAGCTGCGCCTGCGTTGTGCCATACCTTGTATCATACAGCGAAAGGTTTTTTGCTTCGCCGATTCCCTGCTGGTTACCTACTCGGCCCACGCCTGCCCTTAGTTTCAGTTCACTAAAAATACTGCCTTGCATAAATGCTTCGCGGTCAATTTTCCATCCAACAGAAGCCGCAGGAAAATAAGCATAGCGGTTATTCTCACCAAAGCGGGAAGAGCCATCACGGCGCAATGTAACTGCGGCCAGGTATTTATCACTAAAACTATAATCAACACGCCCAAACTGTGAAAACAAACTGCTGCCCACATTGCTTCCCGAAACAGTTGTATTGCCGGTGCCTGCGTTCAGTGTAAAATAGGCTTCGGTTTGTATGGCATAACCTTCCTTCCTGGTAGTTTGAAAATCTAAATGGTTCTGGATATATTCTGTACCTAAAAGGAATTTAAAATGATGGTTGTTCAGGTCTTTACTATAGCGCAGCGTATTGGAGAAAGTAGTGCTTAAATAATGGTTTTCATCTAATAAAAGGCTGTTGGTAGTACGGCTTAATGCGCCTTCTGTAAAAGTAACTGCAATAACTTTATTTAAATACCGCGCATCATCAGCCCCAAAATTTGTTTTGAAATACAGGTTTTTTGCCACCTGCAATTCAGCGAACACATTACCAAAAGTGCTTACACGGTTTGCATTATTCCAGCGGGAAATATATTGCATGTGCAGCGGGTTGTTCCTGTCTGAATAACCGGCGCCCGATTCACCCGCAAAGGTTACACCATCTATTTGATAAACCGGGATAGTTGGCGCCAAGGTAACTGCCAGGAAAGTGGTGGTGGCGCCGCCAAGGTCGCGTGCAGTAAGCAATTCATTCGAGTTAGCCATACGCACATTAAGGCCAACACTCAGCCTGTTATTAAAAGCATGTGTGATGGCATTGATACTGCCGCCAATGCGCTCATAACCTGTATATTTAAGCATGCCATTATTCTTATAATGGTCAAGGTTCATTTCTATGGATGAGTTTTGATTGCCTGCTGAAACAGTGAAGCTGTTGCTTGTTACCATGGCAGTTTTATACATCACATCCTGCCAGTCGGTATTGCCGGCAGGTGTATTCGGGTCTCCGCCCACAAAAGGCTGAACGGTTACTGAATTTAAAACAGGGTTATCAAAATCATGGTTCCAGTCAAAGGAATAAATTTCGCCATAACCGGCAGCAGGGTCTTGCCTGTCGTTCACGGAAGCCTGCCATAAGGCCTTTCCCCTGTCAACAGAATTCAGCATATCAAACCGCATGGCTTTTTCTGACTGGGCGGCAATGCTGCTGTTGAGCTGGAAACGTACCTTGCCCTGCGTATTGCTGCCATTACGGGTAGTAACAATGATAACGCCGTTAGAAGCGCGGGAACCGTAAATAGACGACGCTGATGCATCCTTTAAAACCTGTACGGATGCAATAGTGGCGGGGTCCATATTTTGAAATACTTCCGGCCTTGTTGTGGGAATTCCGTCTATTACATACAACGGATCTGTAAAGCCAAGCGTGTTGGCGCCGCGTATCAACACCCTGGAATTAGTGCCGTTTGGCGAGCCGCTTTTTTCAATATATAAACCAGCCACCCTTCCCTGCAAAGCCTGCATAAGGTTGCCCGAAGTATTGTTTTTTACGGCAGGAACCATTTCCACTACGGCAACGGCGCCGGTTAAATCCTGCTTACGCTGCGTGGTATAACCCACCACCACCACCTGGTTAAGGCTTACGTTGCCTTCTTCCATGGTAACATTCAGGGGTTCCGCAGCATTTGAAACCACTATGCTGATATCATTCATACCAACATAGGAAAACCTGATTGTCTCGCCGGTCTCTGCAGGAATAGAAAACCTTCCACTGGTATCGGTTATGGCTGTTTTTGTTTTTGACTGCACGGTTGCACCTGACAGGGCAGTTCCTGTTTTGCCTTTAACTGTTCCGGTTACCGTTTTTTGTTGCGCAAAACCTGTAATGGCAACAAATACCATAATAATTGTAAGTAGTTGTTTCATGAGTTTTGTTTAATTGTGAATTGCATTTTGTAGAAATTTTGTTTGGTTGATTGCATGCAGTGCGTATTGAGGGCAACCGCCTTCCTGCGAGGCTATGTATGCGCCGAACCTGCTGGCGAAGTCTATTATTTCACCAGGCGGCGCCCTGTCAATAAGTTTTGAAATAGTGGCGGCAAGAAAGGCATCGCCGCTGCCAACGGTGTCTGCTACTTTAACGGTATAACCGGGATGGTGATAGAATTGAGCGCCGATATTTAAGATGGCTCCATCGCCGCCTTTTGTAACAATAATGATGTCTAAATGAAACTTGTCTTTAAGCAAATGCATCCTGTCTTCATCGTTTGCATAATCATTAAACCAGCCTGTTATTAATTGTAATTCCGCAAGGTTCAGTTTTAAAACATCAGCTTTGGCAAGCAGCTCTTCCACAATTTTTTTATTGAAATGCGGTGGCCTCAAATTAATATCAAGCACTTTGGTTTGTGCTGCTTCGAGGCATTTAAATAAAGTGCTTTTAGACTGCCTGCTTCTTGTTGCCAGGCTGCCAAAAACGAAGTAGGCTGCCTGTTGTATTAATTGAAAATACTCCTCCTGCCACTGGATATGATCCCAGGCAACAGGCTTTACAATGTCGTAAAGCACTTCATTATTTTCCCTTAATTCAGCATATACTTTACCGGTTGAATTTTTCTTATCCCGCTGAAAGAATTGCGTGTTTACATTCCTGGCTTCCCACACCTGCAGCAATTCCCTTCCCAATTCATCGCAGCCGATACGCGATATAACAGCCGGGTTTTTACCAAGCTTATTAAGATGGTAGGCAACATTCACCGGCGCGCCACCGGGCAATTTTGCGCCCGGCAAAATATCCCACAGCGTTTCGCCGAAACATACAACCGGATGATGTGATTTTTCTGCTTTCATATATTTTGTATTAAGCAATTTTTAAAAAGGGAAGGGTTGATTCTTATGAGAATTTTACAGAGCCTTGCACCTGTTAATGCAAAACCAGCGTTCGTTCTATTTGTTCCAGCGATTTGCCTTTTGTTTCCGGCATTACCTTCAGCACAAATACCAGTTGCAGCACCATCATAATTGTGAAGAAGAGAAATGTATTGCCGCCGCCTAATTTTTCAGCCAGTATGGGGAAAAGGAAAGTGATAATGGCAGCCATCAGCCAATGGGTAAAACTGCCAAACGTTTGCCCTTTCGCCCTTACATTGTTTGGAAAGATTTCTGAAATAAATACCCATATAACAGCGCCCTGCGAAAAAGCAAAAAAGGCTATATACACCATTAAGTACACGGTAATACCAGGACCGCTGAAGTCTTCTGCATAAAAACTTTTGGAAACAAGTCCCAGCGTTGCTATGAGGCCTATGGAGCCAATAAGCATTAAGGTGCGCCTGCCAATCTTATCTATAAAATTGATGGCCAGCATTGTAAATAAGAAATTTACAAAACCAATACCTGCAGTGGAAAGCAGCGAAGATTGCCTGCCCAGGCCGGCCATTTCAAATATGCGCGGCGCATAATAAATGATGGCATTGATGCCGGAAACCTGGTTAAAAACTGCAAAGCAAAAGGCGAGGAATACAGGCAGTTTATTTGTTTTTGAAAACAGCCGGTCTGTGGTTGTGGTCAGATGCTCCTCACGATTATTGGCTATTATCTGCTGCAGGTCGCCTTCGTAGCTTTCAGCGTTTATAATTTTTAAGATGCTGCGTGCACCATCAATATTATTGCGTTTTATTACAAGCCATCTTGGTGTTTCCGGCACAAATTTCAGCAGCACTAAAAATAAAAGGGAAGGCACAGCCTGTATGCCAAGCATGATGCGCCAGGATGAGTCGCCATGTATAAGCAAACCGATAAGATAATTGGATAAATACGAAATAAGAATTCCGAAAACAACATTAAACTGGAACATCATTACCAGCCTGCCGCGGTAGGCGGCCGGGGAAATTTCAGAAATATATACAGGCGCGGTTACTGAAGAAGCGCCCACGCCGATGCCGCCCAAAAATCTGAATAATAAAAATAAATACCAGTTGGTTGTAAGCCCTGAACCTATTGAAGCAACCAGGTAAGTAACAGCAATCAAAATAAGTGTTTTCTTTCTGCCAAGTTTATCCGAAGGAATACTGCCCGTTAAAGCGCCGATTATGGTTCCGATGAGTGCAATGGAAATAGTAAATCCGTGTTCAAAGGCAGTAAGGTTCCAGTATTGTTGTATGGCTTCTTCGGCGCCTGATATTACTGCTGTATCAAACCCAAAAAGAAAACCCCCGATGGCTACCACAATGGCCCAGAATACTATTTTTCTTTTGTTCATATGGCTGGTGTTGAGAAACCGAATATAGAAGCGCCAGGCAGCGTTTCAGGTTTGATTCCATTTCAAAAAGTTATAAATTCATAAAAAAAATAAAAAATTACAAAGCGCTAATAATCAATCATTTTTTGGCTTAGTTAACTATGGATTGAGCGTTGAATTCTAAAATTGTATCAGCTACTTTCAAAATTGTATCCTGTTGCGCAGTTTTATTTAACGGCTTGAAATTTTGGCTGGCAGCCAAATGATTTTTTTTCTGTCTTAATACAGTATCTTGTACGTCTTGTTATATGAATTGCCTTTCACGAAGAAGCTCCTCACTGCCTGTATGTCTATTTAAAAAGCTTGCTGTATTAATCAGTTTAGGCGTTTTATTGTCATGCAATTCATTGCGAAATGAAAAAAAATATACCATAGGCTTTTCTCAATGTACCATGGTTAATAAATGGCGGCAAACCATGCTGGAAGGCATGCAACGGGAACTGTCATTTCATCCTGAAATAAATTTCATTTTTAAAGATGCGAATGGCAGTACCGCATTGCAGGTTCAACAAATTGATGAGCTCATCAACCAAAAAATAGATTTGCTGATTGTATCACCTAATGTGGCCGCACCTATTACGCCTGTTGTGGAGCGGGCTTACAGCAAAGGCATAAAAGTGATTATTGTTGATCGCAGAACTGTTTCAGAAAACTATACGGCTTATGTGGGCGCCAACAATTATCAAGTTGGCGCTATTGCAGGTGCTTATGCCAACTCTATTTTAAAGGGCAAGGGCAATGTGCTGGAGGTATCGGATATTCCCGGCTCTTCAGCCGATATAGATCGGCACAATGGTTTTACTGACCTGATTAAAAAGCATGACAGCATACATTATATTTCAAGAATTTATGAAGCCGGCGATAATTATCCGTCAGACGAAAAAACCACTGCATTTCTTCAATCCACTCCTGATATACAACTGATTTTTGCCCAGAACGACAGACTTGCATTTGCTGCTTATAAAGCCTGTAAAAAAACTGGCATTGACAAAAAGATAAAAATCATTGGCATTGACGGGCTTTCAGGCGAGGGCGGCGGTGTTGACCTGGTTGAAAATGGGATTATTAAAGCAACCGTTTTTTATCCAACCGGGGGCGAAGAGGCCATTCGTACGGCTTTAAATATACTGGAAGGCAAAACATATCAAAAGCAAAATAATCTTGCCACCACTATAATTGATTCCGCCAATGTGAGAATTATGAAGCTGCAGAATAATAAAATGGTTGCACAGCAAAATGATATTGACCGCAGGCAAAAAATAATTGAGCAGCAGAAAGTGATTTCGCAAAATCAAAGCACTATTATTTATGCAATTTCCATATCACTGGCACTGGCATTGATTTTTGGATTTGTATTATTTTATTACCTGCGGGAAAACAAAAAAATAGCTGCGAGGCTCGCTTTGCAGCATAAAGAAATCTTAAACCAGCGTAACCAGTTAATTGAGCTGGGCAAAAAAGCCGAGGCAGCTTCTGAAGCAAAAATTAATTTCTTCACCAATATTTCGCATGAGTTTCGCACACCGCTTACTTTAATACTGGCCCCGCTTGGCGAGATGAAAAACAGCACCAGGCTGGATGCAGTTTCAAAACAACATTTAGAATTGATGCAGAAAAATTCTATCCGGTTATTGAAGCTGGTAAATGAGTTGATTGATTTTAGAAAAATTGAATCGGGCAAAATGAAGTTGCGGGCTTCCGAGAATGATTTTGTACAATTTACAGATGAAATTATCAGCGCCTTTAAATCCATAGCAAAAAAGCGCAATATTGATTTAAGGCTTATTACAAAAGAACGGAGTCTTATTGCCTGCTTTGATGTTTCAATGATGGACAAAGTGATATTTAACCTGCTTTCGAATGCATTTAAATTTACTGCTGATAACGGGTTTATTTATGTTTCAATTGAAAAGAACGACGTTGATAAAACGCTTACGCTAAAAGTAGAAGATAACGGCATCGGCATGTCGCCGGAATTTGCAGCGCACGCTTTTGAATTATTCTACCAGGAAAATGTAAGCGACAAACTGGGCAGCGGCCTTGGCCTTTCACTTTCTAAAGAACTCATACAATTGCATCGTGGCAGCATAAGCGTGCAAAGCAGGCAGGGCAAAGGCACAACCTTTACGATTATATTGCCGCTGGGAGCAGACCACCTTAAAAAACATGAAATAGCTACTGAAGATGCTGCAGAAAAAAACATGCATGATAATGAAAGGATTTTCTTAACCCAGCTTTCTGAAACAGAGATGCAGGCAGATGATGATAAGCATCATAAATCAGATAATACACTGCTTATAATTGAAGACAATGCTGACCTTCGCAACTACCTTGTGCAAAAACTTGGCAATACGTATCCTGTACTTGAAGCAGATAATGGCGTTGCAGGTATTCAACAGGCTTTTGATAATGTGCCCGACCTGGTAATGAGTGATGTAATATTGCCCGGCAAAAACGGGTTTGACGTAACCAACATTTTGAAATCAGATATACGCACTTCACATATTCCTATTATACTTTTAACTGCAAAAACTGCTGTACAGGAACAAATTGAAGGCATGAAAAATAAAGCAGATGCCTATATAACAAAGCCATTTAACCTGCAATTTCTTGAAGAAACAATAAAGAGTGTTTTAAAGAACCGTGAAGTGTTGCGCGAACATTACACCAGTGAATTGCCCATTGAATTAAAAAGCCAGGCGCCCAAAAAACTGGACAGGAAATTTATTAACGATTTCACCTCAATAGTTGAGCAAAATATAAGCAACGATGCTTTTAATGTAGATGAAATTTGTAAAGCCATAGGCATTTCAAGAATCCAGTTGTACCGTAAAGTAAAAGCATTGCTTGATTGTAATGTGAACGATTATATTTTAGCTGTTCGCCTGCAAAAAGCAAAATACTTATTGAATGAACGCGATCTTTCTATCTCAGAAATAGCGGATAAAGTCGGCTTTTCTTCGGCTGCTTATTTCTCTACCGTGTTTAAGAATAAATTTTTGGTAACGCCTAAAGAATTCAGAGAAAAAGGTAATGTTAAGAAATGAAAAATCGCACAGAAAAAAATACTTTCCTTCTGTGCGATTGTATGGTAAAGGCTTAAACTTTTTTCTTTACAGGTTTTGGCGCGAAAATGGCCAGCATTCTTTTGCCTTCCATTTTAGGCATGCCTTCCAAAACACCAACCTCACCGAGGCGTTCGGCAAATTTTAAAAGCAATAATTCACCGCGTTCTTTAAACATGATGGCACGCCCCTTGAACTGCACATAAGCTTTCACTTTATTGCCTTCTTTCAGGAATTTTTCAGCATGCTTGGTTTTAAAATCAAAGTCATGGTCATCAGTGCCCGGCGTAAAGCGGATTTCTTTTACCTCGCTTTGCTTTGCATTTGCCTTCATTTCTTTTTCTTTACGCTTTTTCTCGTAAAGAAATTTTTTGTAGTCGATTACTTTGCAAACCGGGGGATCTGCATTGGGGGAAATTTCAACAAGATCAAGTTCCTGCTGTTGCGCGATGCGGAGTGCTTCATGCGTGGGATATATTCCAACAGTTACATTGTCTCCTACCAAACGTACCTGCGGCACCCGGATTCTATCGTTTATGCGATGTTCAGGCTCGGGTTGCCTGTTAAAACGAGGATTAAATCTTCCTCTCTGAGGTAAAGCCATTAATTGTTTTTTCGTGAATAATACTTACTAATAAGTTTTTAAATTTAGATAGATTTTTATAAAACAGCCTGCAAAATTATATTATTTTCTTTCTGCAATTTCTTCTTTTAATAAATTAATAAATTCTTCAATAGCCTGCGGTGCAGCTTCGGTTTTATTATTTTTCCTGATAGCCAGCTTTCTCTCCGACATTTCCCTTTCGCCGATCACCAGCATATACGGTATTTTGCTCAGTTCGGCGTCCCTGATCTTCTTGCCAACCTTTTCACTCCGTTCATCAGTTTCCACCCTTATGCCTGCCTTCTTAAGCTGGGTATAAACTTCTTTTGCATAAGGCAAAAACTTGTCGCTTATAGGAAGAATTTTCACCTGAACCGGGGCCAGCCACAGCGGGAATCTGCCTGCATAATGCTCCAGCAAAAACCCGATAAACCTTTCGTGCGTTCCCAAAGGCGCCCGGTGTATGATCAGGGGCGTTTCGGTCGTATTGTCTGTTGTTGTGTATTCGAGTTTGAAACTGCGGCCTTGCGAGAAATCAACTTGGTTGGTAGCGAGCGTAAACTCCCGGCCTATCACACTGTATATCTGAACATCTATCTTCGGCCCGTAAAAAGCGGCTTCGTCGGCCACCTCAACAAATGGAATATTCGACTCTTTTAATACGCTCCGCACCATTTCCTCTGTTTCCAGCCATAATTCCGGTTCATTTACATATTTAATCCCAAGTTTTTCTTTTGAATGCAGTGACAGGCGCATCACGTATTTATCAATACCAAAGATTTTAAAATACTTCAGGTACATATCATTTACGCTGCGAAACTCATCTCCAAACTGTTCCTTGCTGCAATAGATATGGGCATCATTCATGTGCAGACAGCGAACACGCATCAGCCCAAACAGTTCGCCGCTTTGTTCATAGCGGTACACTGTTCCGTATTCGGCAATACGGTAAGGCAGGTCGCGATAACTTTTTGGCTCAGCAGCATATATTTTATGGTGATGCGGGCAGTTCATGGATTTCAAATAATATTTTTCCCCTTCCAATTCCATCGGCGGATACATGCTATCTGCATAATACGGCAAATGCCCGCTGGTTAAATACATGCTTTCCTTTGCAATATGCGGTGTAACCACGCGCTTATACCCCGCGGCTTCTTCTGTTTCCTTTGCCAGCTTTTCCAGTTCTTCAATAACAACGGTTCCGTTGGGCATCCACATGATCAAACCCTGGCCAACATCATCATCCATTGTATAAATGCCCAACTCTTTCCCAAGCTTGCGGTGATCTCTTTTCTTTGCTTCTTCCACCATTGCCAGGTATTCATCCAACTCTTTCTGGCTTGGAAATGAAATGCCGTAAATGCGGGTAAGTTGTTTATTTTTTTCATCGCCTTTCCAGTAAGCGCCCGCAATATTGGTTAGTTTGATGGCCTTTATAAAACCTGTGCTTGGGATATGCGGGCCGCGGCAGAGATCGGTAAAATTTCCCTGTGTATAAAAAGTGATATTACCATCTTCCAGGTTCTGCAACAGGTCTAATTTATATTCATCGCCTTTTTGTGTAAAGTACTCAACTGCTTCGGCTTTGGGCGTTTCTTTTCTTATGTACTGATTGTTCTGCTTTGCCAGCTCATTCATCTTTTTTTCAAGCGCCCGCAGGTCTTCTTCAGTTACTTTTTTATCACCGAGATCCATATCGTAGTAAAACCCATTATCCACCGGAGGCCCTACCCAGAATTTAACACCGGGGAACATAGTTTCAACTGCCTCAGCCATTAAATGCGCAGTGGAATGCCAGAAGGTTGATTTCCCTTCCGCATCATTCCAGCTTAATAATTTTATAGTTGAGTCTTCATTGATCGGCCTTGTTGCATCTATGGTTTTCCCATTTACATTGGCGGCAATAATCTTTCTTGCCAAACCCTCGCTGATCGACTTTGCTATATCCAAAGCGCTAACTCCATCTTCATATTGCCTTACAGCGCCATCCGGAAAAGTAATATTTATCATAAATTAAGGATCAAAATTCAAACGTAAAATTTAAAACCCGAATAAAAACGGGCTGCGAAATTAGTAAATGATTAGGATAGAAAGGATGTTAACCTGCTACCGCTCAAAAGAGAAAAACCTGGCATCAGGATTTTGTTTACCGCAAAGCAGGTCCCGGATAATTTCCGCAGCAATTACACTAAATGTAATTCCATTACCGCCAAAACCTAATGCATAATATGTGTTCGGTGTTTTTTTAAAAGGACCGATGTAGGGAAGCGAATCTTTTGTCTTGCCAAAGGTACCGCTCCATTCAAACTCCCTTTTAAAAGCAAGGCCAGGTAAAGCCTTATGAAAATCTTTTTCTAACTGCTTCGATTTTTTCTCAATAAGTACCTGCCTTGTAAAAGCATTGCTAAAACGCTCATCTCTTCCGCCGACAATAATGCGGTTATCTTTTGTTAATCGCATGTACAAATATGGATCATCTGTATTCCACATCATCACATTGTCTTTCCAATATGGAAGGGCTTCCGGGGATTGTTCGGAAACAATCGCATAGGTGCAATCGAAATCAACAATACCCTTTGGCAGAAAATTTATAACCTCGTAACCAGTTGCGTTGATAATATTCTTTGCTTTGATGCGGCATCCTTCGGCAGTTTGCAAGACGACATTTCCTTTATACTGAATATTTGTGACATGCGTCCTGTCAAAAACCTGCAAACCTTTTTTAATGCAATCCTGTAATAAAGCATGAGTTAAGGCATAAGCATCGGCAACACATCCCTGCCTTGATAAAATTGCGTACTCCCCCTTTAACCCATATTCATCTTTTAATTCATATGCGCTTAAAAAACTGACATCGAAGCCAGCTTTTTTTCTTGCCGCAAATTCATCGTGCATAAATTTTTTCTCGGAATGATGTGCTGAAAAAAATAAACTGCCGGTTTTTTTATGCTCAGTGAATCCAATATTATCCATTATTTGAATTAATGTATCAATTGAATTGCCGCATAGCTGGTAAATGCGCTCTGCATCTTTATCACCGATCTTTCTTTTCAGCAAGTGCAGGGGGATATCCAATTCATATTGCAATAATGATGTACTGGCACAGGTGCTTCCTAAACCAATGCTCCTGCTATCCACCATAATACATTCAATACCGGCATTTATAAGATAATAAGCGGTTAATGCACCCGAAATGCCACCACCGATAATTACTGTATTGGCTGATATATCTTTTAAAAGTTTCGGATAAGAATTTAATAAGCCATGATTGATCAATGAGAAAGGATAGCCGCCGGTTAATTTCATGTAATAAATGTAAAAACTATTATAACAGCTATTAAGTCTTTTTATTTGAGCAACTAATAAGGGTTTTTTGTTGGATTTTGCCTTGTATCAAGAATGCGCAGTACTTCAATAAAATTATTCTTAAACCGATAATACAACCGGTTATGCTTTGTTATTAAGATACTTCGAACATCTGTGATTTTTTGTGAAGCAATTCCTGTTAGTGGGTATTTAGTTAAAACTTTCAGTTTGGATTGGATAGTATCTCTAAAGTTAATAACAACCTTATCCGGCCAGTTTTTTATTAAAGTTAATGACCTTACGATAGTCTGCAACTGCATTTTTTGTCCAGATTATCTTTATTTCTTCTGAATCCACCCGTTTGCCATTTTCATTACTTCTTCGTGTGGAGTAGTTTCGCCACGGTTTGCCTGCTCTATTGATTCTTTCAATTTTTCTAATTCTTCAGACGTGAGCAAGTCAAGAATATCGGATTGCTTCGTCGCATAAGCCTGTGCAGCATCGTTCAACATTTCAAGCTGCTCTTCATCTTCGATCATATCAATATATTCATGCAATTGTTTTTTCAGGCTTGAACTTTCCATTATAATGTTTCTTTTAAAGTTAAGGTATTTAATCAGTATTGTCCGGTTAACTTGGGCTAAAGCCCGTTGGATAAGGATTCCGCTATATAGCCCCAGGCTTAAGCCTGGGGCTAGTGAAAACCAAGCCCATCAAGGGCTTTAGCCCAAGAATTAAAATTTTAGTCGGACAACAATGTAAATAATTCTATCTTCTCACCTCTTCCCCTCAGCTCATTTTCACCCAACGCTTTAATATGAAATTGAGCATTAAGGTCAAGCCTTTTTACCAGGTCGCCTGAAATAAGCAGGTCAACTTTATAGGTATTACAAAGCCCTTGAATGCGTGCAGTTGTATTGAGTACATCACCGGTGAAAATTATTTCTTTTTTGATAACCCCTATTTCGCCGGTTGTCACTTTTCCAAAGTGGAATCCCGCTTTAAATTCAGGCGCCAGGCCAAATTTTTCATTGTATTTTTCCGCTTGTTCTTTCAGCGCCGCTTTCATTGCAAAAAAACATTGAATACAATTACTGTTGTGTAATCCGTTCCCGGGTTTCCATGATACAACAATCTCATCACCCACATATTGATAAATTTCTCCCGAATATTCAATGATCGGGCCTGATATATCAGCGTAATAGTTTCTAAGCATTTCGAAATACTTTACATGGCCTAAATGCTCAGCAATGGTTGTGGAGGATTTCATATCCAGGAACATATAAATTCTTTCCTCTTCAACAGGTTTGTGATATTTTCCTGTAAAAAAATTATTAAGAACCGGCAGCCCGATGCTTTCACTCACTTCCGAATAAAACTGTGTTACAATAACTATTGCCGCTATATACACTATAACACTAACAAGAGCGTAACTTGTAAAGAATGCCCAAACGTATAGCCAAAACTCTTTTTTAAAAATAGCCGTCAGGATATTATCAATGGAAGCTATTAAGGTAATGACCATGAACAATAAAATTATTGCCAGGTAGATAATGGATTTTAATAAAAGCTTTTTGCTGAAACTCATTTGAATAAACCACCTGCTGAAATACCGTATCTCGAGCGTTCCAATTAATAAACCGGTTAATAAAGCAGAAACAGGCGTCACAAATATGTTCCTGCTGAAATTGTAAGGATTTCCCGTTGAAGGATAATAGGTAAGATTTCCAAGAAGTCCTTTTTCGAGCAGCGTATAAACTATGCTGAACATGAGCCACAGCACAGCAAATGGAATGATCCTGAAAATATTTCTTTTAGTTTTTGGTGACAGCATTTAAACGATAATAAAAGATACAATGGCAGATGTGTTAGCTCTTTATTGTTGAAGATAAAAATTGTTTATAAAATTGAAGGATATAAATACCGGAGAATGTCCTTCATTGTTAATTGAATTAAAGTGAACCGGGCATCTCCTGATTAAACTAATGGTAAATCAACATAATAATGTCGCAACAAATTCTTCGGTGTTTCTGTGTGATCCGGTGCAAGTAAAACGACAATTCCTGGGTAGCATAACACTAATACCAGGTTAATCATAATAAGAAACAGTTGGTTTCGCTGGATATTATTTTGAAGAGACACTGCCGGACAAAATGGCAAATTCGAATTAACGCTGCTGCTTTTTCAATAGCTTATTTAATAAATTTTTCCGATTTTTATGTTAACCTATGGTAATCTTTAGAAGAATGTAATTTAAATCAGAAGACCGAAGACTGTAAACGATACTTGCAAAGAAACCATCAATCACTTTAAACATTATCAATGAGGAAGGTAAAACCGTTTAAGCAGGCATGTACTTGCTATCTTATCCTTATTTTATTGATCTTTTTTATTACACCAAAAACAAATGCCCAAATCTCAACGCTGGATAGTTTGAAGCAAATGCTTGATTTTTTTGAAAAAAATATTTCGGACGGCAGTGTCAAGTCCGCTACGAAAGATGCCAAAGCTTCCCTTAAAAATAATATCGCCGCAGATACGCTTATAGTTAAACTTTTTGCACTGGAAAATACTTTATTCAGAACTGAGGAAATAAATAAAAAAACAGTACTTCAATTCTTCTTATTGGTTAATCATTTTATAGAACAACAGCCGGAAACAAAATGGGAAACACTTTCAGAAGATTTAAACAACAGGGCTTTTCTATACATAACAATGGGACTTGCTCAAACTGGTATTGAGTTATATCAAGAGGCGCTGGCAGTTACAAAAAAAGCCGTTGGAGAAAATCATATTTATTATTATTCCATCTTAACCAATCTCGCTTATGTGTGGGAAAATATGGCTTTTTATAACCGGGCCGATTCTGCATTTAAGCGGGTACTGGTAATTATAGAAAACGTTTCAGGCACACAGACCTATGATTATGCCGCTGCATTAAACAACCTTGCCGGATTGTACAAAGACATCAGCCTGTATAAGGAGGCGCTTCCTTTATATAGCAGGGCCATATCCATTATGAAAGAAACAATAGGAGATAAAAATCCCTCCTATGCTGTATGCTTAAATAACCTGGCACTTATATACCAGGAACTGGGAGTGTATAAAAAAGCGCTTCCCTTATATAAAGAAGGATTGTTAATTATAAAAGAAACGCATGGCGAAAATTATTCTGATTATACCACTGTCTTAAACAACCTTGCCAGGCTGTACAAAGAAACCGGGGATTTTCATAACGCCCTTTCATTATATAAACAGGTGCTGTCAATTGATAGTGCAGGCATGGGCAAAGAAACTTCCGAATATGCGAGAAGCTTAAATAACCTGGCCGATCTGTACCTCGATATGAAATTATATATGCAGGCAAATCAAGTGTTCCGGGAAGTCTTATCCATTCAAAAAAAGATAATTGGAAATACGCACCCTGACTTTGCAACCACTTTAAACGGCCTTGCAAACGTATATTTCGCCGAAGGAAATCTTGTTGAAGCGGATTCTCTGTATCAGCAGGCTCTTATAATTAAAAGAAATGCTTTAGGGGAGCAACACCCGGATTATATAGAAAATTTGCAGGACATCGGGCTTGTATCAGCCTGCTCAGGTAGATATCAGAACGCGATTGATTCAATTGCCAAGGCCTGCAGGCTTCGCTTGCAAAATATAACAAGCAATATATCCACTTTGTCAGAAGAAGAAATGTTGGCGCTATCCAATGTGGAACAATCAAATTTTGGTGTACTTCCATCAGTGCTGCTGATGAAGAACACAAAAGATCCGCAAATTCTGAAACAACTCTATAATACAGAATTAGTACTGAAAGGTATGGTTTTGCAAAATCAGCAAAACATATTGAGCAGCATACGTGAAAGTGGCGACAGTGCTATCCTGGCGCTTTACGAAGAATGGCGAATTAATAAGAAAATTGTAGGCAAACAACTATTGTTACCTGTTAATAATCGACTTACCCGCCTGGACAGCCTTCAAAATTTGGTTAGTGATGAGGAAGAGAAGTTATCGCGCGGTTCAACCAGCTTTAATGATCAACAAAAAAACCAGTTCATTACAGTAAATGAAATTGCACAACGTTTGATAAAAGAACATGCTGCTTCTATTGAATTTATACGGTTTCAGTTGTATAACAAAAAATGGACAGACAGCTTTATGTATGCGGCGCTGATGTTATTGCCTGGCGACAGTATTGTGAAATATATACCGCTTTGCGAAGAAAGGCAGTTGCAGCATTTATTACTTTCCCGCGGTTTCGAGTATGTTGATATAAACACTGTTTCTGCTTACCGCGGATCATCCGATAATCAACCCGGTTCAACTAATGATTCACTCTATTTGGTAATCTGGAAGCCACTGGAAAAATATCTTTCGGGTATATATAAAATTTATTATGCTCCTGCAGGTTTGTTAAATAGAGTATCTTTTCAGGCACTTAAAACTGATGCTGTTTATCTACTGGATAAGTATCAACTGAACCTGGTATTAAGCACGCGCTCTGTGGCCTTCCCTGAAAAAGAAAGCATCAAACCTGTATCAGCTAATATATGGGGCAGTATACAATATAATTTTGCAGACGGTTCCAAAACATTTGCGGTTATGCAAAAAGATTCTCCTATCGCTAATCTTTATGCTGCGGGTATCACGCAAATGCGTGGAAAAGAATTTGAATCTTTACCGGGAGCATTGGACGAATTACGCACCCTGCAGGATATATTTCAGTACGCTCATATTACTGTAAGCATCGATAGCGGCGCCGCAGCTACCGAAGAAAAATTTAAAACGCTTGACGGCAGGAGCCCGCAAATACTTCACCTGGCGACACATGGATTCTTTCTTCCGGCAGATACATTAGCAGATGCTTCAATTACACATCCGGGACAACATACTTTTTCAATACAGCAAAATCCAATGTTCAGAAGTGGTTTAGCTTTGGCCGGAGCTAATTATATATGGAAAGAAAATACGTTTTTACCCGGCAGAGAAGATGGTATTTTAACGGCTTATGAAATTGCACAGATGGATTTAACCCACACCGATATTGCCGTATTGAGCGCCTGTGAAACCGCCCTTGGCGATATTGAAGGTAACGAGGGCGTGATTGGCTTGCAGAGAGCGCTGAAATTAGCAGGAGTGAAACAGATAATTATGAGTTTATGGCGTGTGCCGGATAAGGAGACAAGAGAATTAATGATAATTTTTTATACTAACTGGTTAAACGGTGAAGCACCGGCAGAAGCATTGCGGTCGGCCCAACAGAAGATGAAAGAAAAATATCCTTTTGCTTATTGGGCTGCTTTTGTGCTGGTAGAGTAATTACAAAAGAATCTTACAAATATTCTGCATGAACGCTGACAAGTGCGAACAAATCTTAAGGGTTGAGAATTTATTAAATGCATTCACACAAAACATAAAAGAGCAATCTGATGAAATATTTTACTGTTTATACAAGTGTTGCTATGATAAATTTATTAAATGGGCTATTATACGATATACTGAATATGCTGAAGACATGATCACGGACTTATCTGACAGGGCCTTTACAGACGGGATGTTAAAGCTGCAGGAATTTACTATCCGGAAAGGCTTATATAAAGACAAAGTAAGCTCTGATAAAATATTTTTCAGGTTTTTTAAAAATCAGCTTAGAGCAAATATTACAAAAGAGATGAGGCTAACTAAGAAAAATTTGGGTTTACCTAAAGACTTTCCTGCTCAATTTTCAGCCAATACGCAAGATAATGCTGAAGAATTTTCAGAAACAAAAACAGAGAACCAGTCATGCCTCGAACAATCTTTGAATCAGCTAAAGAATGATGACCGGCAAATAGTGATATGGAGGCACGTGGAGGAAATTGGTAACAAAGAAATTGCAAACCGCCTGGGAATAACTATTGCCTCTGCTACCAACCGGATATACAGGTGTATGGAACGTGTTAAGAACTTAATGGAAAAATGTAAACAAAAGGATCATGAAAATTAGCTCCGAACAATATGAACGGATCCTGAAATTCCTCGATGGTGATATGACCGTTGAGGAAATGAATGAGTTTGAAAAGGAGCTTGCTGTTAATCCGGAAATGCGCAGTCAAATAGATTTTGAAGAATCCGTGCGGGATACGCTTGGAGCTGCTTATGCGGAGAATGACAAAGAGAACAGTGAAGAGAAAAATATACAAAAAAAGGTTGATTCTGGTATTCGGGAACAGATAGAAAGAATGCGGGAGCAATGGAGAGAGTTAAATAAAAGAAAACCGCCTATTCCATCAGAACCTGCCAAACAATCTAAAAGAACTAATATAATTCCTTTTGGAAGTTTGACAGCCATAGCTGCGGCATGTGTTTTAATTGCAGCAGCAGGGCTTGTTTGGTTTATCATAAACAGAAATACCGGGTCACCGGTAATAAATAGCCAAAAAATTAATTCTTCCAAACAAGATAGCCAGGCACAGAATGAAATTAACAGGGCTTCAGATTCCTTAAATCTTATAAAATCACCCGGAACACAACCGGATTTAACTTCACTCTATAAACAGTATTTCAAAAAAGATGCTGCGCCCGAAATAAAACCTATGCTGTTAGCCGAGGCTTTGAATGATTATGAAAACAATGATTACAAATTGCTGCAAAATCTTGACTTATCCAGTCTGCCAACGGATCGCAGCGCGTCTTCTTCCAATATCAATAGCCGTCAAAATATTAAAGAACTGGGCTACTATTATAAAGGCCTTGCTTTTATGGAAACGAAGCATGATTTAAAGGCAATAGAAAACCTGCAATGGGTAATTGACAGTGCACAAAATGAACCGTTACAGATAAAAGCGCAATGGTATATGGCGCTTATTCAGTTAAAAAACCATAATGTTGACAAGACAATAAGTTTACTTGCTATTATTTCCGGCACCCATATTTCTCCTTATAACACTATGGCAAAACAATTACTGCCGGAATTGAAGCAGGACGTTAAGTAATAGAAACTTTCCTTCGCTTGAAAAATATTTCCACAGGGAATGCTTAATTGGCGTCTTAAATGCATACCCATGTCCTTCATTTAAAGAGACTGAAAATTTTTTTGCAATTACCTGATGATAATAGTGGAAGTTCTGCTCTTAATAAAAGCTTATAGCATTTTTAAATACACATTGTACACTTAAAAAGCTTCTACTATGAAAAAGTTTATTATACCCGTGGCGGTTAAAAATCTTTTGCCACTAATTAGAAAAGAGAAATTTACTATTCTATTGAATCAAAATAAGTTTAGAAAAAAAGCACTTAAACCGCTGTGTATTTCTTTGGTATTTATAATCGCCCTGGTATTTAATGCTGCAATAAAACTCAATGCACAAACCAAAATTAAATATGGAGAGAATGTGCAAGGGTCTATAAGTGCGGCGGCAGAAACAGATGCTTACACTTTTACCGGCAAAAAAAATGATATCATAACTATACTGGTTGCTAAGTCGTCAAACTACTACTTTACTGTAATGGTTAAAATTTATAGTCCGGATAATATACTGCTTCGCACAGAAAAAGGCAATTCGATAAAAATTGATACGATGAAATTATTAAAAAGCGGGAAATATAAGATCATAATATCAGACGATAATTACGTTGAAACCGGCGGTTATGGGTTTAGCTTGTGGCGGATTCATCCACCCATGGGAACTTCTATAAGTTATGGACAAAATTTACAAGATACCTTACCGGTTGTCGCAGACATCAATGGTTACACCTTTTATGGCAATACAAATGACATGATCACATTATTGCTTGCAAAGTCATCAAACTACTACTACACTCCCATGATTGAAATTTATGACCCTGATGGCTATCGGCTCAAACAAGCTCAGGCTAATGCAATAAGAATTGATACCATGACATTGCTAAAAACCGGTCTGTACACTATTTTGGTATTAGACAATGACGGGTTTGAAACCGGCACTTATGGCCTCACTTTACGTCGCATTAACCCGGTAATGGGAACGAACATAAATTACGGGAAAAACCTGCAGGGAATTTTACCGTCTGTCGCAGCTATCAACGGATATACATTCAACGGCAAAAAAGATGACATAATCACATTATTGCTTGCAAAGTCATCAAACTACTACTTCACGCCCACAATCGAAATTTATGACCCTGATGGCTATCGGCTCAAACAAGCTCAGGCTAATGCAATAAGAATTGATACCATGACATTGCTAAAAACCGGTCTGTACACTATTTTGGTATTAGACAATGATGGGTTTGAAACCGGCACTTATGGTCTCACTTTACGTCGAATTAACCCACCGACGGGAAAGCATATAACATACGGAACAAATTTGCAGGATACGCTGTCATCAGTTGCTGCGATCAACAGTTATATTTTCAAAGGCTTTCGTAACAATATAATCACGCTGTTGGTTTCTAAAACATCCAACTATTACTTTACGCCAAAAGTAGAAATTTATGATCCCAATGGCGTTTTACTCCGCAGGGCTGAAGGCAACACAATAATTATCGATACTTTGAAATTGCTGAAAACCGGTCAATATACTATTTTGGTAATGGATAATGACGGGTTTGAAACCGGCACTTATGGTCTTAGCCTTCCATGCGTAACAGGCGAGCCGCATATTAAAACAATTACCGGCCCGGGAAATGTAAATGCAGGAGTTAGCTATTCATACGAAGTGCCATTTGTTGCAGGCAGTAAATGGAAATGGAAAGCGCCGGGCGCTGTTGTAACCCAGCATAAAAATACAGCTGATATTATCTGGGATACCTTAGGGCAGCAAACGATTAAAGTAGCAGAGACCAATGAGAATGGATGTACCGGTGCTACAGCTATAAAAAATGTAAATGTTCATCCATTGAAAATTACTAACGCCGAAGTTTCAAAGTTTACACTTCGTCCTGGCAGCGGCAACGATAATGATTATTTACAGGTATTTCCTAATCCTGCCACAAAAACTGTGTTCATCGTATTTACTGCAAAAGAGCAAATATCTTATAGCTTTGAGCTTAAAGACATAAGCGGTAAAATATTATTGAGCAAAAACGGAAGGAGTATTATTGGTAAAAATAAAATCAGCATTGACATCAGCAAATATGCACAAGGAATATATTTTGTCACTTTCAATAATGAACATATTCAACGAAGTTTGAAATTAGTTAAAGAATAAGCAATAATGAGGCTGCCTTCCATGTCGGGGCAGCCTTTTTTCCCTTATGAAACAGTTATGAAAAACCTGGCAGGCGGTTAGTCAAGATTGATACCTACCCGTAACGCCTTTAATCCACTTACGCCCTGCAACTCTTCCAGGTCGAGATATTCCAGGTCGTTTTCCAGTACATCCTGCTCCTGCAAAAAATTTATGTATGAAATATAATCTTCCGCATCTTCCTTATTGAAATATACCAGCGCAATTTTTCCTGGTTGTGTAAGCCGTTCTTCAGAATCTTTAAGATGAACTTTATCAATCCTTTTCTTGATAACCTGGTAGCGGATATTATAGGCGCCATCCACATCAAATCTTTTTTCATCATTCCTGAAAGCTATATCAATCGGTTCTGCATTGATGAAGATTAGTTGCGTTATGAATAACCGGCGGGGCATCTGCAGCTCAAGCCCCTTTACTTTTTTATAAATAGCAGCCATAGATTTCAACTGCCAAAGCCTAAGATTCTTCAGGTATAGAACATCAAATGAAATATCAGGTGAGATAGATTGGCCTATATATATGTCGTATTCCACACCATCGGTTCTGAATTTTTCAAAATAGTATGGATAAGACACCTGCAGATCATTTTTAGCTTCATCCAGGTAATCAATGATCGTTTTATTGATCATTTGCATAGACGTTTCCAGGTTCCGTCTGTTCTTATGTGTTTCGCCTGTTTTGTCATCAAGCGACTCCAGGTATTCATCAATGCTGCCCGCAGTAACGGGCTGAATTTTCTTTACATGCCGCAGTGCAACCAGCGCCTCGTTTTCCAGGAAATTATTGAGCCTGTATTCTTCCTGCGGCGTAAGGCTTTCGCTTACTGTATTCAGCCATTTTTTTGATTTGAATATCATTTCATCAATCAGGTCAAGCTTGTAATTACCTTTAATTTTTGTGAATGTTTCGATCAATAACGACAGGTTATAGTACAAATCTTCTCTCGTAGCCATATTCCGTTCTACAGAAGAATTACGAATGTCGATCGCCCCGAACAGCGGGTATACTTTTTCAAACCTGATTGATTCCAGCTCAGGTTCTTTTTTCTGAAGAAACCCGTTATACATATAATGCCATGCAGCCTCATTAAACTTCCATCTTACAGATGGCTGCAGGGCAGTAAATTTTGCGTTAACGATGTTGGCTATTTTATGGTGAAAATCATCCACTGAAGTTTTCAAAAGTTGTGCGAGATAGGGCAGCGCTTCATGTAATTTCAACAGCTTCTTTTCATCCAGCTTACCGGCTTCTGCTGAATATACTTCCAGAACGGCTGTCAACAAGCCATTATAGAATAGCGGGATCAATGCAAATGCAGCATTACCGGATGCTTTTAACATAGTGATCAATGAATTGGATGAATTTTTATACCTGCCCAGGTCTTTTAAAAAAATGGGAACCGGGTTTTTTATAAAATCATTTACCATCGACAAGAATGTTGCTTCCGGAATTGTTCCGTTTCTTCCATAATGCAACAGCACGCTGTTTGACAATGATCCAAAATCGAGCAGTGGCCTTTTGTTCATCTCAACAAATGGTATAAATCCAAATTCAATCGTATTGCATCCAACGAGTGTTTTTAAAGACCGTTTAACATCAGCCACACAAACTTCCTTTGGCTTTACCGAAGTTTCTGTAATGCTGTTCTTAATGCTTTCTATGGAATACTCTATCGTAACATCTGCAAGCGATATCACGTTAAAGCCTTCATAAGTAAATGCATCGAGCGGCAATACTTTTTGCAGGTATTCAACAAGTGCAGGCCGTGAGCTATGTTGTTCGATCTTCCTGAAATTCAGTGCAGGCAGTTTTTGTTTGAGGATGATATTAATAAACCTGTCGTCAAAATTCACTTTATAATATTTTGACAGGCCCGTTTCAGGATCTATAAAATAATGGATCACTTCATTTTTTAGAGGCAGCGTATATTCATAAAATCGTTGCAGGATGATGGAATACAACATGATAATTTTACGGCTGTCACTTTCTGAAATTTCCTTCGATATATCGGCTTTTATCGCTTTCCCGTTTTTATCCAATAACAGGTTATACAATGCATCGGTGCCATAAAATATTGTCATGGATGCCGGCATTCCAAGCGCCCAGAAAATCTCTCCCTGCTCTGTAGTGATCCCTGTAAGCGCCGCGTAAATAAGCTCTAATAATTCTTTATAGTTATCCAGTTGATCGTTCGGTACAGGCTGGTTTAATGACGGAAATTTTTTTAAGCCATCCTGTACAAACCGCAACATTTCTTTTTTTACGGTTGTATCATTTGCCCGTTTATTTTCAATAAAATCCACGAAGGGCTGGAACGATAATTCAGCTTTAAGCAACCCGGCGATAGGAGATCTTTCAGAAAAATTAATTATGAGGTTTTTCATAATTATGGTTTGTGCGCGTTCCGGAGCATTTAATATTTTTTGCCCGGAAACAACATTTAGAATATTCAATATTCAACACTCAATAATCAATATTCAAGTGAGGAAGGTTTACCAATGAACATTGAATATTGAACATTGATTATTGCGTATTTCACCAGTCGCTTTAGCTGTGAGCTATGAGCTACGAGCTACAAGCAAAGCACTCATTACTGATTATTCATCACTCATCATTCGATGCCATTTCTTAATAGAGGTGAATTTCCATGCAATTACCTGTATTCAATATTTAAAACCGGAAGCCAAGCGCGATATAAGGATACCAGCCCTCGCGTGAATAACCTGCTACAATTCTTAAAACTGCCATTTGAGCAGGGGCAAAATATAATCCGCCGCCGGCGCCATTATGCCATTTGCGCGAGTTCTCCTCCTTTACCCAAACCCTGCCAACATCATAAAACCCGATAATTCCTATCTGCCCGGGGAAAATGTAACTCGCGAAATTAGCCAGTTTAATTCTTGCCTCGAGATTATTGTAGAGCATTTGCCCGCCTGCAAACCTGTATTGCTTGTATCCAAAGAGATTGCCCTGGCCGCCCAGGAATGCTGATTGATAGAATGTTGTTTTCCCAAGTGTAACCATGCCGCCTAATCTTTCTGCAATAACCACCGTTGACCTGGCATTCACGCTTTTATAAAGTGCAGCTTCCGGTATTAGCTGCACAAATGATTTTGAGTACTTATTTAAACCGGCAAGCGTGTTTAACTGTATGTTGATATAAGAACCCCATGAAGGAAGTAATTTATTGTTTCGCATATCATGCGTGAACACGGCTACAAGGCCTGCATGACCTTTATCTTTCGCTATGGTGTTGCTGTCATAAGAATTAATAAGCCCGGTATTAACAATAAATCTTCCTTTGTTATCACTGCTGTCAAAATGATAATACTGTATTGCCGGCCCGATACTGAAAGATGTAGCTGCACTGTTACCCCATCTTAATGCAGCATACACCTGGTATTGCCCGAAACGCGTACGGTAATACGTTTTGTAATCACCGGTTTTGTCGAATTCCGTTTCATTGCCACGACCAAAAAAGTTGATGGTATTTTCAGGAGCAGAAGCAAAACCCTGTAAAGTAATATCTGCGTTGCCCACCGCTCTTATCCACTCTCCTTTATACCGTATGCGATATGCTTTGGTAGAGAAAGAATGAGCCACCGTAAATTGCTGCACACTGGCATAAGGCATTTTCCGGAAACCTTGCTGTGTGTGCTTGAGTCCCAGTCCAAATATCAACCCGTCATCAACATTATAACCTACATCTATCATCGGCGCTGTTACGTTATACAGATTGGTGGGAATAATAGCCGTATTTAAGCTGTCATTGGAGAGACGCTTATGCAGCTTGCCGGCCTCTCCTTCAAATACGGCATTATCAGGGTTATCATACAACCGGATCTTTTTTTTCGAACCGATTACGTTATAAACTTTACTGCTGTCGCCACCGATGATCCTTAATTTGATAGATGAATGATTGTTGATTACCACACTGTCGTTTCCTTTTGCAACAAATATTCTTATCTCTTTTGTTTCAGACGGGTAAAAAGTTCTTTGATAAATCTGCCCTTTAATACTTCTTTCTTTTGATATTTTATGAATGGTGATATTAAGCCCGTTATCTGCAGTATCATTTATTTCTACCAGTTCGTTTTTATCTGATGTTGTGATATCAATGATCCTGTTAAAAAAATAATAGTATTTCTCCAGGGCAGCAGGCATGTTTTGTCTTCTTTCATGCCATTTATTGAATAATATTTCACCACGAAGCTTATAGGATGCGGCAGGTAATTTCAGCAATGCAGTATGCAATACGCTATCCGTTACTGCGGCTGTAAAATCTTTTGTCATCCGCATCCATGCATCGTGATCAAACTGGTTTAAAAAACGGGCATTCAAATATTTTCCGCCAAAAAAGAAGGCATTTACCTTTTTTATCTCACCGTCAAAGTTGTGCAGGAATGGCGCTACCCAGGGCCTTGCAGCGCTCGTAGGGAAAATTCCTTCTGTAAGATGAAATACCTGGTCGCGGTCTCGTGGCACCGCAATATATTTTTTTTCTGAACCTTTTTTTGTGTCAACCCAGCGCCATTGGTCTTCATGCCTGTCCCAGTCGCCTAAGAAAAGATCAAGCAGCCTTGCACGAAAAAATTCACTGCTGTCAATACTGTTATCGTTGTCTTTATTTAATGCGGCAAGCATTTCCATAGTATTGTCTGATTTACCCAAAGGTTCCCGCTCTTCCAGCAGGCAGACTGTGTTCGCAAATAATCTTGAATAGACGCCGAACCTTGCGTCGGGCGCTACAAAGCCAATCACGGGGTTGGTGTGCGGCACATTTACGGCGTTAGCTACTACAGGCACTGACAGAGCAGCGTAGGGGTGTTGTGCAGACATGGCGTCCTTTATCCAATCGCTTGCAAAAGTTTCCCGCAATTGTTCAGGTAATAAAACTTCAGGGTATTTATCAACACTACGTAATGCCCATTCGTTGCCATTATTATCCTTTAAGCGAAGTGAACGCGACTGATGTCCGCCACCACGTTTGACCGGCGTTAAGCCGCCTTTAAAAGATGATATTCTTATTACAGGCAAGGTAGTCGGTGTTGCGTACTCCTTGCGGTAATTCTCACCTAAAAGAAAACGGTGAAATTTGCCCCACTCATTAAAAGAAGCATGTTCGGCAACGATGATACTGTCACCTGCTATTGTTTGCAATGCAGCAGTTTCCTTCATGGCTACATTTACATAAGGTTGAGTATAATCAAACGATTGGCTTACGTTGCTGTCAGTGAGCGTATAATACGTGAATCGCATTTGGTTATTGATTAACTGGTCTGCGGTTACAAAACCATATGCGGTTTCGCCAAATAATAAGTCATGCTTTTTTCTCACATAACTATTTTTAGAGCCCGCTCCGCTTACAATTTGTATTTGATCGTTTTTGATAAATTGCAAAGTATGTTCGTGGCCCGCAACATGTATCACATTCGGAATACTGTTTGTTATGCCATTTACTTTGCGGATCATGTCTTCGTATAAAGGATGTCCCATGTCTTCAGCACTTGGAAAAGTTTTTCTAAGCAACGGGTACAATGAGCCAATAACAGGAAGCGGCAAATAAAAATTTTTATTAACCGCGGTAAAGGGAAACAAATGATCTTTCCAGGAATAATATCCTCCATGCCTGCCATAAGTTTGAAACGGGTGGTGCGAAGCGAGCAAAATAGTTTTATACCTGTTCTTATAAAAAAGCTCTTCAAACCTGGCGGTTATTTCATCTTTTGTTTTGCACTCGCACATAGCGTCGGGGTTATTTTTTCCGAAAGGGAAAAGCCACCATTCACTGTCAAAAGCAATTATTACCATGCTGTCTGAAACTTCTATTTCATAAGGATCGGGGCAGCCGTTGGCAGGCACCAGCTTTACTAAAGAATCATGCTGATTGTTTAAATATTGCCATTGCAGTTTTATTTTTTCCAGGCCGTCACTACCCATCCTGTCCCAGTCGTGATTGCCCGGAATAAAATATACAGGCGCTCCTTTACTGCGCATAGGCACAAACTGCGATTGCATGATCTCTTTTGTTTGCGTTTCATTTTTTGTACCGGGCAAAGCCATGCCCGTGGGATAAATATTATCGCCTAAGTAAATAACAGTGGTTTTGTTGGAAAGAATTTTTTCTGAAGCGCTTTGTATAACTGCTTTTTGATCTGCATTCATCTCGCCGGCATCGCCTATAAATATTACGCGATGAACAATAGAATCCTGTGCTGTCGCAAATGTGGCTGTAACAAGCATGAAGAAGATAACATGTAAAATATTTTTCAGCATGGTGTTTTCAAATAATTTAAACAGTTAGTCAATCAATGTCTTAATATAAGAAAAACACTCGATATTCAATATACAATACGCAATGTTCAACTGAACACCCAAATAAATGACTATTCCTGCCCGTCCGGCAGGCGGGGATTATTGAGTATTGATTGTTGAATATTAAAATTTGAATTTTAAGTAAACAGCGTTGAGTAGCCATGACAGATAGTTTAAAGAGATTATTTGCCAGCGTTATATTGCATTTTAAGTACGTTACCGTTGCTTGTTTTACCGCCTTCATTAGATATATACAGGTTCGCATTTTTGTCGAAAGCAATACCTTCCGGTTGCGCATAGATCGACGGATTTAAGTGATGCACTTCCTTCACTTTCCAGTTTTCATCTGTTATTACCAGCAATTTATTTACGGATGAAAGAATGTACCAGTTATTGTTTACAGGATGCAGTGCAAGCGCCGAAGGCTGAAACTTGATCTTCTTGTCATTGATCATAGCAGTTATGTCTTTTACTAAGATACTGAAACTTCCTTTTTGTTCAATTGTGCCGGTTGCTGGTACAGACAATATGTATCCTGTTGCAGCTTTTGAAGCATCTGCTTCGCGGCAATTCTTACATAAGGCATATAACTGCCGGGTTTTATTATCACAGAATAAGCCCTCATATTCGCCGGGTGGTAAAACATTTTTATATTCTTTTACATCGGCTGCTTCCGGCTTTCCCATATCACCAAAAGGAAATGCATACAAATTTCCATCGCTTCTAAGTACGATTACTTTATCTCCGCAAATGGCTATGTCTTCGTAATCGCCATTCTTACCAAATTTTGTGTGCTGTGCTTTTGCATCACCCGGTTTTAAATAAAATATTTTTCCTTCTTCATCCTGCTCTGCATACAACATATTGTTGTCGCCGTCTTTAAAAGTGATGCCTGATATTTCAAGCAGCACTGCAGGCATTGCATATTTTTCCGGTTCATCCAGTTTATATCCTGCAGGGCTGGTATATTTCGAGGCTTTCTGCGAACAGGCCGTTATTGCCGTTATAAAAAGAAACAGTTGCAAAAGATATTTAGAGGCATTTATCATAGCGCTGTGATTTCATTTTATGTTCTGCTAAAAATTGTGCAATGGCGCTTAAATCCCGGTCAAAAAAGAAATAGCCTGACATTGTATATTTTCCGGTGTTAATAATAAGTTTTGAATTGCATCGTGAGCCAAAGCATTGCAGGCGTAATCCCTTTGTTATGCAATTAGCGTGGCAGCAACAAAGGCAATAACAGAAACAATGAGCCCGTACATAAACACATTATAGGCAACTCTCAATATTTTGTATTTGCGACCTAAAACAATACCCTGTGAGTAAACATCCCGTATAAGACTGCCATATAAAAATTCCCGGTCTTCCATCATCTTCATCATGCCACCTGCAAATTCATTCAGGCCCATTTTATAAAAATTGCCGAAGAACAGGAGATTCACTTTTTTTTCATCGATGTCTTTTTGAGTAAAAACGCCCCTGGGAATGTTGGGCCTTGTGGCGAGGATGGAAAGTATAATAGTAGCAAGACTCACTGCCAGTAAAAGATAAGCGGGCAATTGCAAATAAGGGTATTGCCCGAAAGCTTTGAACAAAACGCTGAGCACAACTGAAATGATGATAGAATTTACCGTGATAAGAATATGCGATTTACTGTCTGCCTGGTCGCTTAATTTTTGATGGTTGCTGGAACTTATCCTGAACATAGTTTCAACGCCTTTATCGGGGCGTTCCTCCTTAGCAGCTTTCTCTTTTTTCTTTTGTTCTTTCCCGGTTGTACCTCCAGTAGCGCCACCGGCTTCTGCAACTGACGGCAGGATAGTTTGGTCGTTCTGTTTAGCTTCTGCCTTTTTCCTGAGCTGCTCCAGGTTTTCCTGTTTTTTTCCGTTCAGCAGCAGTTGGCAATAATCTGTAAAATAATGATGTGATTCAAGAAGCTGTATCGTTTTATTTCTCCAATCGTCTTTTGAAACCTCTTTTCCGGAAACCGCTATGTATTCTTTCCGCATCAATTTATTGCGTTCACTGAATTCATCAGTGCCGAAATGAAAAAGGTCTGCATCACAAACAATTTCTTCCAGTAAATTATTTGGCTGCTGTGGCAATTTTGTCGCAAGAATGCAATTGGTTACAGCGTTAATGGTTGTTTCCTCCACCTGTTTTTCCTTGAGATAATTGGCGATATATTCCGCGCTTTTTGCTTCATGCTGCGACATGTCGATAAAATATCCTATATCATGAAACCACGCTGCCGTAAGTACGATAAAAAAATCATTGTTGCTGAGATGATAATGATTAGCAATCTGTGCTGCAGCTGCGGCCACTTGTCGCGTATGTGTAATATCATGATAGATGATCCTTGCATCTGAATGTTCGCGGAAAAACTGTAAAGCAAACTGGTGAACTTCATCATAAGATAAAATCCGGTTGGTTACTGCTGTACTCATTTAGAAATATTTACTAATAAAAAATTTATATAGCAAGCTACAGCTTACTAGTTAAATGTTAGCCTGATGTGCTCCATTAAAAATAGCTATTTTAAAGGTTGCTTATACTTTTTGCCGGCATTTGGCAGTAAGTTGTATAATTCATCCGGCAAACCGTTAAGAACCTACCTGGCCGGCTAAACATTTAAGCCGCGGTCATAATTTATGTACTTCTGTTATTTTTCTAACAACCGGAGCTGTTTAAAAAGTTCTTCTGCAATGTGTTTTCATAAACCGGATTCACATGAAGCCCATCCGGTAATCTTTGCGGATCATACGGCCGAACCAACTATTCATATTCCGGTAAAAGAATGCATGTCTTCCGTTCTCCGTGTTAATCTCCGGTCATGAGTACCTTCAGCCCTTTTTGTTACGCCCATAAAGGAGTTACAGTTATTGCTATGATAATAAAAGTTGCAAATATTTTTTTATATTGTTGTCCGACTAAAATATTTTCCTGGGCTAAAGCCCTTGATGGGGCTGCTTTTAATAGCCCCAGGCTTAAGCCTGGGGTTATTAAAATGAAACCCTTACCCAACGGGCTTTAGCCCAAGTTAACCGGACAATAATGATTTTTTTATATTAAAAGCATGGGTTTGCTCATTAATTTTTTGTTGGCATTGCGGAAGATGTTGAATCAGGAAACGTCTTGCAATAATTTGTACCCCACAGATCGTATCGTTTAAATTGCATCATCATTCGGGTTTTAAAATCATGTATGTTTCGTTTATCTTTCGGGCTCCATAGTACTTCGCTTAATGCGCTCATACGTGGGAACATCATATACTCTGCTCTTGCCGGGTTGCTTATAAACTCTGTCCATATATTTCCCTGCCCGCCTAACACATAACGGGATGCTTCTTTACTTAACTCTTTCGGAACCGGCTCGTACATATACACGGAGTCCGCTGTTGTTAATTTCATCCAATCGGGTACATTTTCTGCATTTTCTTTTTGCGGATAATCAAAGTAACAATAGCGGGATGGTGTCATAATTACTGTATGCTTTGCCTGAGCAGCGGCAATACCACCTGACTCGCCGCGCCAACTCATTACAACAGCATTTGGCGCCAGTCCGCCTTCCAGTATTTCATCCCATCCTATCATTGTTCTTCCTTTACTGTTTATATATTTTTCAATTCTTTTGATAAAATAGCTTTGCAGCTCATGTTCATCTTTCAGGTTTTCATTTTTTATTCTCGCCTGGCATTTGGGACATGTTTTCCACCTGTCTTTCGGACATTCATCGCCACCTATATGAATGTATGGAGAAGGAAACAATGCCATTACTTCATCGAGAACATTTTCTATAAACTCAAAAGTTTTTTCATTGCCTGCACAAAATACATCGAGGTATGAGGTCCATTTTTCGGGCATTTCATAAGGTCCGCCGGTACAACCCAATTCAGGGTAAGACGCAAGTGCAGACAAAGAATGCGCCGGCATTTCAATTTCGGGAATAATAGTTATATAACGGTCATTTGCGTATTGCACAATATCCCTGATATCTTCCTGCGTATAATAACCGCCATAGTGTTCGTCACCGGCAGTAGTATCATTGAACTGAAAAATGTTTGTCTTATTTCGCCATGCACCAACATTTGTGAGGTCGGGATATTTCTTTATTTCAATTCTCCACCCGGGGTCATCGGTTAAGTGCCAGTGGAAATAATTCATTTTATGCAGAGCGATAAAGTCAATATATTTTTTCACAAACTCCACGGAATAAAAATACCTGCCCACATCCAGCAACATGCCGCGATAAGCAAATCGCGGCGCATCTTCTATGCGTACAGAGGAAATTTTTAATGGCGATGATCTTTGTACCGGCAACAATTGAATCAGCGTTTGCATACCATAAAAACTTCCTGCATGCGTAGCTCCGGTAATGCTTATTCCATCCGGGTTTGATTCAAATGTATAACCATTGGCTTCTCCACTGCGTTTTGTATTTATCTGTATTGAATTTTTCCCGGCTTGTTTTTTCACTGTCAATGCTATACCATAAAATCTTTTCAAATAGCTGTTTAGAAATACTGCAGTCTTCATGTCAGCTTCATCCGGTATTATAAGAGATGTGTTTTTTGTAAGAACAAAGCTTCCTTCTTTTTTTACCAGATGGGCAGGTTGAGGTATGATACTAATATCCTGTGCAACAACAGCACATGTTAGCAAAAAACAGAAGATTAAATTGATGAAAGCACGCATAAAAATATTTTAATAAAGAATTATTTAATTCGAACGCACTATGCATATTGTCAATTGTGAATGGTAAGTTGTCAGTAGTTTTTCATTGACCATTGCCTTGACCATTGACTATTCACTATTGACTATTGACTATTTTCGCAGACTGAAACTAAGCATCTTTCACCGGACTGTTATGTATGGAAGCGTTGTTGATCAATTTTAATATTCCCAAATATTTAAAACCTGGATTGTTGCGCAAAAAGCACTGAAAAATTTAAATGTTTGACAATTATTTGTGCGTTCACGGAACTTTCTTCCTTTACCGGACGTAAAGTCAATGATCTGTAACTATAGCCTGTATTTTAATAATGAAATCCCCGGTCGCTGCTCCCGAAATACCGGCACAGGCGGAATGACGTTTGATTTGTTGTTTGGCTCTTTTCCTATTAAGCGTCTTCAGGCTATCCGGATTCACGTTATAGAAAGCATTTTGCGAAATGGCATTATTGATAGCTCATCATGCAATGCCTAATATTAGGGATTGACTTCGCCTCATTATCTCACCAGCTTTGCACCTTCAAAGAGCTGCCTGCATGAAAAACTTCTACACCGCTTGTCTTTGCTTTTTTATCGGTCTGTCGATCACCGCAAACAATTATGCGCAATGCCCTTCTGTTACACTTTCAGGGGGCGCCTGTACAGGAAATGATATAACTGCCGGGTTACCACTGGCGCCTGCCTCTTTGCGGTGGAAAAAAGACGGAGTGCTTATAAAAGAAGATGCACCAGCGTGGAACCAGGCGCCGCTGATTGTTGCCGGTGGTAATGGGCAGGGAAGCGGAGACAACCAGTTAGATAACTCTTATATCGGTATTAAGGCAGATGCACAGGGCAATATCTATATCACTGACCAAAACAACCATCGCGTTCAGAAATGGGCGCCGGGCGCAACCAGCGGTGTTACGGTTGCAGGAGGCAATGGTTATGGTACAGATGAGAGTCACCTCAACTATCCGCGGGGTATATGCTTTGATGCACAGGGAAATCTCTATATCGCCGACAATGGCAACAACCGTGTAATAAAATGGGTGGCCGGTGCTTCCGGTGGAGTAACTGTTGCAGGCGGGAACGGGCAGGGTGACGGCGCTAACCAGTTAAATTATCCCTCTTTTGTACAAATGGATGCAGCGGGCAACCTGTATGTGATGGATTATGTCTATCAAAATTATGGATATGCCCGTGTAACCAAATGGGCGCCGGGTGCTACTGAAGGCATGCTGGTAGCAGGCGGAGGCGTGTATGGAGATCCTTCTGCGCTTGACTATCCCAATGGCATGTGTACAGATAAAGACGGCAATATTTATGTAGCCAGGGGCAACTCTTTTGATGTGGTGAAATGGGCGCCGGGTGCGTCAGCGCCGGTGCGTATTACCTGGGGACAGGTGGTGGGTCTGCACCAGGATTCAGCCGGTTATTTTTATGCTTCAAGATATTATTCGGATGGAAACGGAACCTACTACCAGGTAGTCAGGTTTAAGGAAGGGGATGAATATCCCACGCCAATTATTACCAACACCATTGGATCCGGACCAAATCAAATAGGCAGCAGCGGCGATAATTTTATTACCAACGATGGTAACATCTACCTCCTCGACCCAGGCAACTTCCGTGTGCAGCAATACACACTTTCATCTATAAATACCGCGATAACAAGCCGGGCAGCCGGTAACTACAGCACCGAAGCTGTATTCTTTAATGGCTGTACTGTGGTATCAAACTCCGTGACTACGGTGCCCGCACCTATACCGCTCACCACAAAGGCAGAAATCTGCCTTGGCAGCAGTGCTGTATTATCTGTCAGTAATAATAATGTTACCTGGAATCCGGGTGGCCAAACGGGTTCGTCTGTTACGGTTTCGCCGGTTGTTACTACCACGTATACAGTTACAGATAACAGCAGCCATTGCGCATCAGCCATTACAGTATATGTAGATACTTTACTTACCGGCGCCATCAGCGGACCGCAATGCCCGGGAAGCGGCGACCTTTCCATTAACAGCGCTGATCCACCGCTTAAGGCTGACTGGAAAATAAAAGATTCACTGGTAAATACCAGTTATGCAACATACACCACGAATGCTGCGGTTGCAGTGGCTGGTAATAATGGATTGGGAGGCGCCTTAAACCAGCTTCAATATCCGAGGGCGATCTGTTTTGACGACCAGGATAATTTGTATGTGGCAGACGGGTGGAATGCCCGTGTGATGAAGTGGGCGCCTGGCGCCACAGAAGGCGTTGTTGTAGCTGGTGGCAATGGTCAGGGTAGTGCTGCTAACCAGTTAAACTACCCCACGGGCGTATGTGTTGACAAGCAGGGAAATATTTATGTAGCGGATAATTCAAACTACCGTGTGCAGAAATGGGCGCCCGGTGCCACTGCCGGTGTTACAGTAGCTGGTGGAAATACTTATAGTCAAAATCTTTCATTCATACAACCCTGGAGCATTTTTATAGATGATGCGAATAACCTTTATGTAAGTGATATAGCTATGGACCGCGTTACAAAATGGGGACCCTCTGATACGGCCGGGGTGATAGTAGCAGGCGGGAATGGTGACGGCGATGCGCCTAACCAGCTTAAGTTTGCTGACGACTTATTTGTTGATGCCGCGGGAAATGTATATGTGGCTGACTATCAGAATAGCCGTGTGCAAAAATGGGCGCCGGGTGCAACCAGTGGCGTTACCGTAGTTACCGGTAATGGTTCCGGCTACGACCTGGGTGACAATCCCTGGGGAATAACACTTGATGGCGAGGGTAATTTGTATGTAGTGAATGGTTCTTACGGTTTCATTTCAAGGTGGGCCCCGGGCGCAACCAGCGGAACTTACCTGGCGGGTTATTGTTGCAACGGAACGGGCGCATTGAATAGTGCCGCTGCCATACGTATTGATAAGAAAGGCAACCTGTATGCAGTTGGTGTGTCGAATAATGTCGTGTGGAAATACCCTGCCAAAGCTCCTGTATATACGGCGCCTGTCAATGCCGCTTATAATGCCGTGCTTACTTCATTTGCCGGCTGCACTTCCAATACAGATACCTTTCATTTTGCACCAATTGCAGGAGACACTGCCATTTATGGTAAAAACACCTGGAATGTATATGCGTTTAATTCGGGCGGAAGTTCAGCATGGATAACAAATTACGTTGGGTATTATACCGACAGCGCACTGAATTTCGATACAAGAAATAAATGGAATGAAAACACTTCTCCTTCTGCTGCGCCGGGATTCCGGGGATGCACGGTGAATGCAGATAACCACTCGTGGAGCGCAAAGCGGCAGGGGTTTTCCTGTGGTCATTACATAATAGATATTCCAATGCACGATGATGGCGCCCAATTGTTTATTGACGGTGAAAAAGTATGGGAACACATGGGTTGCTGCGATCCGCATAACAGTGTATGGGAAGGGGATCTGAACGACAATTCAACCGTGGTTTTCAGAGGTACTGATGGCGGCGGGGCTTCCAACGGTGTCATAACCTTTACACCGGCAATAACTTCCATCACTGCCAATGGGTCTGTCAACTTATGCCAGGGAGGAAGTGTAACGCTTACCTCGAACAATCCAGCCAATAATCAATGGTACAAAGATGGCGTTGCGTTAGAGGGAGACACAGCCCAACCTTATATCGCTACTTCTACAGGCAGTTATGCTGTTGCACATATTTTGCCAAGCGGATGTGCAGTGCTATCATCCGCAAAAATGGTAACGGTAAGCGATCAGGCGCCTGCCGGAGACCCAACCCTGTTTGGCGACACTACCTGGAATGTGAGTGTATATAATGCAGGGAATGGTACGCTTACAGGAAATGCCTGGCTGAATAATTACAGTGGTTTTTACACCAGCAATACATTGTCCTTCGACACAAGAAACGACTGGAATGCGCTCGGCAGGCCATCCAATGCCGCTAATTACCAGGGTTGTCCTGTTGACAGTGACTACCATTCCTGGAGTGCAAAACGGCAGGGTTTTCCCTGCGGAGAATACACGATCAATGTGATCAACCACGATGATGCCGCCCAGCTATATGTTGATGGCCAAAAAGTATGGGAAGGCGATTGCTGCAGCCCGGGCTATGGAGCATGGCAGGGTCTTCTTGATATTAGCTCAAGGGTTGAATTCAAAGCTACTGATGCTACCGGCGCTTCTTCAGGGGCCATAGAAATCGTACTCAATTTACCTTCCATCTCTTTAAATGGTCCTGATAAGATCTGCCCGGGTTATGCAGTTGATCTAACTGCGCCTGAAGGAGAAAATTATATCTGGAGCACCAGTGAAACTTCCAAAAGCATACAGGTATCGCAAACCGGCAGTTATTCGGTCACTTATACCGGAACTAACGGTTGCACACAGACTATTTCCCAGCAAATAACGGTGCAACCCATTCCTAAACCTGAACTGTATACTTACGCTTCAGACGTGTGCGGACAAGGGCAACTATCTTTCTATATAAATAACAACTGGGATTACAACTTAACCTATACAATAAATTCAGACAGCGTGACGAATTATGGCTGGGGTTCTTTCGCAACACCGTATGCCGGTTCCTATGTCGTGACAGGAACGGATGCTCTTGGCTGCAGCACTGAGCCTTCTGATCCGTTAGTCATCACAGAAGCGCCGGGCAACCCTGATGATTTTGGTGACAATGCATGGAATGTATATGCCTGGGATAACGGCGCCAATTATGGTTACAACGAGCCATGGAAACATTATATTACAGACACTAATTATAACAACAACACCTTTAATGCTTATCGTGGCTATTATGCGGACACTACCTTGTCTTTTAATACATTGGATAAATGGACACCGGACGGTGTTCCCGGTGACGCCCCCAATTTCCAGGGCTGCGGATTGCCTTATTTTAATGGCTGGATATTTTCCTGGAGCGCCAAACGCAAAGGTTTCCCGTGCGGAAATTATAAGATCAGTATTCCTGCACATGACGATGAGGCACAGTTGATCATAAACGGAGTGCAGGTTTGGGAGCATGGCGGCTGTTGCGATAACCATGACAGCGTATGGCAGGGTGCGCTCGGTTCAAATTCAACCGTTGAATTCCGGGTAAATAACAGCGGGGGCGGTGCATGCCAGGGCGCCATCAGTTTTGCGCTTATTAATACAACTGCGCAAACTATCTGGTATGCAGATGCTGATAATGATGGTTATGGAAATGCCGCTGTATCCATACAAGATTGTGCACAGCCCGCAAATTATGTAGCTAACCATACGGATTGCGATGATGCACATCAATCTGTGCATCCGGGTGCACCTGAAATTTGCGGAAACGGCATTGATGATAATTGTAACGGCAAGGTGGATGAAGGCTGTGGTGGCAGCCCGATCACCATAACCATTAACGACAAATATGTGATTGAAGGCAACAAAGGGCAGCGGACCATGAATTTTATATTGAAGCTTAGTAAAAAGCCCAAACAAACCGTGCAGGTGAATTACACTACATATGATGGTACTGCCACAGCGGGCAGCGATTACATTGCCAAAAGCGGTACAGTAATCTTTGCGGCAGGTGTGAAAAGGCAAAAAATCATTATAACAGTGAATAAAGACAAAATAGCTGAACCGGATGAAACATTCAATGTGGTGCTCAGTAACCCTGTTAATGCGGTTATTGTCGATGGCAGTGCAACAGGAACCATCATAAATGATGATGGCAGCACAGTGAAAGGTCAAACTATACCGGTGGCGGCAAAAACAGGTATAAACACGTTGGTACAACTGATGCCGAACCCGGCAATTAACAGGGTTAATGTTATAATGAAAGGATATAACGGTGTTGTAACTATTAATGTAATGAGTTTAAAAGGGGAGCTGCTGTTACAGAAAAAAGTACAGGGCACAACGGTAAAGTACATACAGGAACCATTAGATATTTCCCGCTTAGCGTCCGGTGTTTATATGGTAATAGTTATTGATGGGCAGGGCAGAAGAAAAACAGAAAAATTGATCGTGCAGCATTAGCGGGAAGGTGTAATATTCAAAAAGGCTGTCTTCTAAACCAGGGCAGCCTTTTTCAATATCATTGGCCGCATGAGACGCATTGCCCCCCTTTAGGGGATGGAGGCACTTCCTTCATGTTTGAAGCATGCAACTCCCCTTTAGAGGATGGGGGCATACATAAGCTGTTAAAATATTTTGCTTTTTCAAGGCACTCTTCATAAGAGCTTGGCTTTATAACATAGGAATGAGCGCCAAGCCTGAGCGCCTGTTCTCTTTCTATATGGTTTATGGATGTGGAGTAAATGATTACCGTTATGTCTTTTAGTCTTTTATTTGACTTTAGCATTTTCAAGACCTGTGTGCCATTCAGTTTGGGCATGTTCAAATCCAAAACAATCACGGAAGGAAGATCATTTTCTGAAAGGTTGTCAAGATAGGATAATGCAGTGTCGCCGCTTTCCTCATAGTGAGCGACATCAGGCGTGCCTATTTCTGTAAACATTTCCTGCATAAGCATCCTGTCTTCCGCATCATCATCGATCATTAATATTTTTTTATTTTCCGCCATGAATACGAATTAAATAAAATTATTAATACACCTGCATACAAATATTCATTGTTTAATATTCATTGTTTAAATCCTGTCAACTAATCAACCGGTCAACTGCACATCCTATTTAACAATAACGTCTGTAATTACTTTCTCCTGTAAAGCTTCGTTTATACGCTCAATTATTTTTGGTTTCTGGTATATCAATTCCTGCCTTAATGCACCTACGGAAGTATAAATAAAAAGAGTAGTGTTAATGATCTGTATCTTATCTGTATAGCGGGCTATGGTTTTACCCATTATTTCTTCCCAGCTGCTTTCGATCTGAACCGCCCTTAAGCCGTTTTTAAGTTTGCTTTTGTTTAAAAAATCCCTCAGCGCTTCGCCAATTTGCATTTGAGCCATCGGGCAAAATTAAACAAACTTACTTGGCATTGTTGGCCATTTCGCTGTTCTTCACCGTGCTTTTTAATTTGCCCCGGAAAATCTTTTCAAATTTTTCCACTTTAGGTGCAATAACCAGGCGGCAATACATCTGGCCCGGGTTATAATCAAAATATTCCTGGTGATAATCTTCTGCGGAATAAAAGTTTTTATAAGGTTCAATAGTTGTTACAATAGGTTTATTAAAAGCGCCGCTGTCATTCAGCGCAGCTTTATAATGTTCTGCCTTTTCTTTTTGTACCGGCGAATGATAAAAGATTACGCTGCGGTATTGTGTGCCCACATCATTGCCCTGCCTGTTTAAAGTGGTAGGGTCATGCGTTTTCCAGAAAACTTCCAGCAGCTCATCATAACTGATCACAGAAGGGTTGTATATAACCTGGCAGCATTCCGCGTGGCCTGTGGTTCCGGTTGAAACTTCTTCATAAGTCGGGTCGGGAATAGAACCACCACTATAACCGCTTGTTACTTTTATAACGCCATTCAATCTTTGAAAAATGGCTTCTGTACACCAGAAACAACCTGTTCCAAAGCTGGCTGTATCTGTTGGTGATGCGGAGAATTTTGCTTCACTCATATTGCTGGTTTGTGTGTTACGTTCCGCACACGATGCAAGGGAAAGAATTCCTGTAAAACTGATGACGGATAAATTGAACAGTTGTGAGAAATTTAATTGCATGGTGCAAATAAAGCTTATGTTGTAAGGAAAACAAGTTAATTAACAAATACGCTACATTATAAATATCGGCCCTGTTGTAACAGAGTTTAACTTTTCTTTCAAAATTTATCCTGCCTGTACCTGCCACCGGTTCATGTGCAGGGCAAGTATAAGCCTTTATCTTTGCCCGCCTATGGCAGAGGAAAAATCTTTGAATTTTTTAGAAGAAATAATTGAAGCTGATTTAGCAAGTGGCAGGTATAAATCTGTTATTACCCGTTTTCCGCCGGAGCCCAATGGTTATTTGCATATGGGCCACGCTACAAGTATTTGCCTCAACTTTGGACTGACGAAAAAATATGGTGGCTATACCAATCTTCGTTTTGATGATACCAATCCTGTTACCGAGGAAACTGAATACGTGGAGAGCATTAAAGATGATGTGCGCTGGCTTGGTTTTGAATGGAAGCATGAATTATATGCGTCTGATTATTTTGATGCGTTATATCAATTTGCAGTGAAGCTTATTAAAAAAAACCTGGCGTATGTGGATGACAGCGACAGCGAAACCATTGCTGCGGAAAAGGGAACGCCAACGCAACCCGGAGTTAACAGCAAATACCGCGACAGAAGTGTTGAAGAAAATTTACGCCTGTTTGAAGAAATGAAAGCCGGAAAATACGCAGACGGGGAACGTGTGTTGCGGGCAAAGATCGATATGGCGCATCCGAACATGTTGATGCGTGACCCTGTGATGTACCGTATAAAACATGCGCATCATCACCGCACAGGCGACAAATGGTGCATTTACCCGTTGTATGATTTTGCACACGGCCAAAGTGATTCTATTGAAAACATCACGCATAGCATCTGCACGCTGGAGTTTGTGCCGCATCGTGAATTGTATGATTGGTTCATTGAAAAGCTGGAGATATTTCCATCGCGTCAATATGAATTCGCGAGGAGGAATTTAAGCTATACCGTAATGAGCAAACGCAAGCTGTTGCAACTGGTGAATGAAAATTATGTGGAAGGCTGGGATGATCCGCGTATGCCGACAATAAGCGCTTTCAGGAGAAGAGGCTATACACCAGAATCCATAAGAGATTTTTGCGACCGCGTAGGTATTGCCAAAAGAGAAAATGTGGCAGACCTGAGTCTGCTTGAGTTTTGCGTGCGGGAGGACTTGAATAAGATCGCTCTGCGCAGGATGGTGGTTTTCGATCCCATAAAAATTGTGCTTACCAATTATACCAGCGAAAATGAACTGGTAAGTGTTGAAGATAATCCTGAAGACATTAATTCAACATTCCGCGATGTGCCTTTCAGTAAAGAATTGTATATAGAGCGAGACGATTTTATGGAGGATCCGCCAAAGAAATATTTCAGGTTATTTCCCGGTGGCATGGTGCGTTTGAAAGGAGCTTATATCATTAAATGCGATGAAGTGGTTAAAGATGATGCAGGAAATATTGTTCAATTAAATTGCTCTTATCTCCCTGAAAGCAAAAGTGGCAATGATACTTCGGGCATAAAAGTAAAAGGCACTTTGCATTGGGTGAGCGCCGCGCATGCCATAACCGCTGAAGTAAGGTTATATGACCGTTTATTTAAAGTGGAAGATCCATCCGGCGAGGAAGGAAATTTTAAAGATTACGTCAATGAAAATTCATTGCAGATCATAAATAAAGTTTATGCCGAGCCTTCATTGAGAGATGCAAAGCCTGAAGGGCGTTATCAATTTTTGCGCAAAGGATATTTTACTTTGGATAAGGATACCAGTGATGAGAAGCTTGTCTTCAATAGAACGGTTACATTAAAAGATACCTGGGCGAAAGAAGTGAAGAAACAGTAATGTGATGCTTGTTTGAATAACATGCAAATGCTTATGATTCCCATCAGGTGCAGAAATCTCCGTGTTGTAGGCAATTCATTGACCCGTTCAAATATAGAACTTTCAATTAAACCTCTTAACCAAACTGAAAAGTCAACTTGAACCAAATCAATATATTTTCAAATAAGAGCAAGAAAATTGAAATAAGAATATTCTTATTTTTTCTAACAATAATATTGTTATTAATCCTAAGACAAGAGCTCCAAAGCAAAGCAGTACAAAATAAAGGTGTTTACTCACTTGCGACAATAGAAGACATTTTGGGATACAAAGGAGGTGTTAGAATTGATATTTCCTATTCATTCAAAGGGACAACTTATTCAGGTTTTACAAATTACGGCGGAGATTATCCTATTCATAGAAAGGATAAGTTATTAATAAAGTTATTACCAAGCGACCCGACAAAATATAACATAGAGCAGAATGACATACGCAGTTGTTTACAGAACATTAATGCTCCTGATTCAGGCTGGAGTGTGTCACGAATGAAAAGTAAATAAGAGTTCTTTTCAATGCTGTATAAGAGATGAAGGCAGCCCCTTCATATACGCCTTGCGGGAGGAGTATATAAACCGCTTCATGGTGCTGTAATCAAAAGTTACGGTATT
>DASUGF010000023.1:0-7225 GCA_036274175.1 Parafilimonas sp. | reverse complement strand
CGGAGAAGCCAGTAAATACTGCATTTCATTTTTTTTGAGTTCCGGTTTGTGTACTACAGATTTTCGTTTGGTGAAAGGTTTTGGTTTTATTAGCAGGATGGACTGAATGTTTCTTAACTGTTCAGTTGGTTCGGAACATTTGCTTACACCAAATGACTTTGTCTTTTCTTCGTTCATCCTCCCACTTTTGCGGTTGTTTACAAATACCCCAACTGAATAACTGTATCCCTTTGCTCTGCTTCCATTACAGAAGCTTCTACGCTACTATGGATACATCCGACACTGCTTATTACTTCCCTCTGCCTGTGGCATGGTTAAGCAACAATGATAACCTTAACTGTTTTACAGTTGCGGTAGCCATAAATAGCTGGGCTTGGCGAAGAACTGGTATTTGAAATTCGTCAGCCGGAACCGAAGTTAAATTTATAATTAAAAGTTCATTGTTATTGATGTCGCCAAATTTATAATGTCCAACCGATAACTGCTGTTGAGTAGCCATCCGCCTAAGGCGGAGATGTTGCATTACGTCGCGCCAGTTTTTTGCCAAACCTTATGGGCAGTTATTTCTTCGTCAATATTTGGACATATCAAGCTCATCAAAATCTTTAATTTCAGATAATTTGATAAGCCTGTCTATGTTTATTTTTTTAGTTGTTTTTTTAAATACTTCCTCTCCACTGTCAGCGTTTTCGTTTGTGTTCACTTTCACTAACTTCTTTTTGGTTGAGAAATTAATACTTGTTTCACTATTAACAACAGGTCCGTCATTATCGCTTTCATCATAACTAATGAGTTCAAAATCTGAATTCTGAAACCTAAAAGTATATCCCCAATATCCATATCTACCGTGAGCATAGTTTATGTATAAATTGCTCTTTTTTATTTCAATTGATAGCTCGGGTGCATAATAAACACCACCGTCTTCATTTTCAGAAGTGAAGCAATCATAATTTTTAAAAGCTAAGTCGTAATGGTCGTTTTTGTTGAATAATATAATAATGCCTCTTCGATTTCTGTCTAATTGTTCTCGATATTCGTCAGTAACAACTTTGCTTTTGTCTGTTCCTTTGATGATAAGAATACAATCTTCAATACCGTCTTTATTTAAGTCGCCATATATTTTTTCAAATATTATATATCCTTTCGGCACAAAGTCAGTTGAATCTTTCCGTTGTCCACCCTGTCCAAAAACCGTTATTATAAAAGTCGTCATTAAAAATGTCAAAAGTGTTTTCATTACGTGTGTTGTATAATTGCCCACAACGGCCCGGGCTTGGCGAAGTGCGGGCAATAGCATTCGTCCAGCTTGTGTGATTTTTTTTGCGAAGATAAATCTTCATCGATTCCATCGTAGCTTATTTAGTATGTCGTCACAAAATGACAAAAGCAGAATAGCGATTCGCTGCCGATTGCACTTCCGTCCAGCCCACATTTTCGCCAAACCCATTGTATGCAGTTCTATTGTCCTAAACACTTCTTAATTTCCCGGGTCGTGGTAAAATCAGTTCAGGGCAAATGATAAGCAGTTGGTCTAAAGTAATAATGCGCACATATTGATTATGTTCAAAGCCTGCTTGTTTCAACCAGTCGCCACAGAGTTGAAGGGAAGGCACAATATGGAATGGGTCACTTTGTTTTTCACGCAGCACAGCAGCACAGGTTGTATTTTTGGTCTCCTGTTTTCAGGTAACAATGTAAAGCCGTTATCTCGTAAGTTAGTCAGGTTTTGTCGAAGATGACCCATATTAGTCAGCGCGTCCCTCAGTTGTTCTAATGCTTCAAGTGATTGCTGTTCTGTTGGTGCAATTGAGTTTATTTGTTTCATAAAGTTTTCTTGTATATCTCAAAGGTAAAATATTTTTTACATGACTTGTTATTTCGAGTCAATATTTTTTTTATTTCTTTTGATATTACACGATCAATGGCAACTAATAGAAATGAAAAAGTCTTAAAGGCTTTCGGTAAAAATTTGAAAAAACTTCGAACTGCAAAAGGTCTAACTACTCGTCAGTTTGCTGATCTTGCTGATATTGCTTATAGTCAGGTATGGACATTGGAAACTGGAAAAAGCGATCCTTCTTTGTCAACTTTGCTTGCGATTTGTACTGCTTTGGGTGTTAGTCTTGGAGAATTGATCCCAATAGAAAAATAGCTTTGAAGAATTACGTTTTGTCAACGAATTGCATGTAATACGCTAATTTATGCTATTGTACGAAACAACTCACCATTTAAAATCAACAGGTTAACGTTATTTATTTTCAATTGTTATTAGTACAATCCACTCTCCGGCATCCATGCTTTTCAATAAAAAACAGCGCCATCAATCTTAAAACAACAAGCAAGCATGGCTTTACTTAGTACGCTTTGGCAAACAGCACCCGCTGTTTGGAGGGCTTGCCGGTTAAAATACAAACACCATCTTCCTGTTTGGCATCAAGGGGAATGCAGCGTATGGTAGCTTTGGTCAGTTCCTTAATTTTTTCTTCGGTTTCACCGGTACCATCCCAGTGGGCGCTCAGGAAACCGGTTTTGTTTTCCAGCACGTCCCGGAACTCTTCCCAGGTATTCACCTCGGTAATATGTTCATCCAGGAATTTTTTTGCCTTGTTGAATATGCCTTGTTGAATATCATCCAGCAATGCCGCTACCTCATTCGCGATAGTATCAAGGCTGATGCTCTTCTTTTCCTTCAGGTCTCTTCTTGCCACTTCTGCGGCATTATTGTCAAGGTCTTTTGGCCCGATAGTTATCCTTACAGGAACGCCCTTCATTTCATATTCGGCAAACTTCCAGCCGGGGCGCATATTGTCGTTATCATCATATTTAACCCTGATGTTCATCTGCTTTAAAGCCGTAATGATCTCCTTTACTTTTTGCCCGATAGCATTTTTCTGCTCCTCATTTTTATAAATGGGTACGATCACTACCTGCAAAGGCGCGATCTTAGGCGGAAGAATAAGACCGTCGTCATCGCTGTGTGCCATCACCAGGGCGCCGATCAGCCTGGTGCTTACGCCCCAGCTTGTGGCCCATACATGATCTAGCTTATTGTTTTTATCGCTGAATTTTACGTCAAACGCTTTGGCGAAATTCTGCCCGAGGAAATGAGAAGTACCTGCCTGTAAAGCTTTGCCATCCTGCATCATCGCTTCGATGCAATACGTCTCTTCGGCGCCGGCAAAACGTTCGTTGGGCGTTTTTGTGCCCTTGATCACAGGCAACGCCATGAAATTCTCTACAAAATCGGCATACACATCCAGCATTTGCCTGGCCTCGAATAAAGCTTCATCACTGGTTGCATGCGCTGTGTGGCCTTCCTGCCATAAAAATTCTGCCGTACGTAAAAAAAGACGGGTGCGCATTTCCCAGCGTACCACGTTCGCCCACTGGTTGATCAGGATAGGCAGGTCGCGGTAGCTCTGTATCCAATTTTTATAGGTATTCCAGATAATGGCTTCGCTGGTGGGGCGAACGATCAATTCTTCTTCCAGTTTCGCCTCTTCATCTACCACTAACTTTCCCTTTTTGTTGGGATCTGATTTCAGGCGGTAATGTGTAACCACGGCGCATTCTTTGGCAAAACCTTCGGCATTCTGTTCTTCGGCTTCAAATAAACTCTTCGGTACGAACAAAGGAAAATAGGCATTTACGTGGCCGGTGTCCTTAAACATTTTATCCAGCGCATCCCGCATGTTCTCCCATAAAGTAAAGCCATACGGTTTAATGATCATACACCCCCTTACTGCACTGTAATCGGCAAGCCCGCTCTTTAAAACAAGGTCGTTATACCACTGCGAATAATCTTCATTTCTTGCTGTTATCTCTTTGCCCATACCGTTTGTAAAAAGAAAGTTTAAATTGAATTTAGAAAGCGGCAAATGTAATAACTTAGCATACAAACCATGTGAGAATGAAAAAGAAATTAATCTACCTGTTGAGCGCGGTTGCCCTTTTTGCCAGTTGTTCACCCGCATATAAGACATCCCAGACTCCCGATGACGTATATTATTCACCGGCAAAAAAGATATATGTCAGCGATGCCGTTGACCGCTACGAAAGTTACCCGTCATCTTCTGATGATGCGTACCTGCGCATGAAAGTCCAGGATCACAATAAGTGGGATGCGATCGATGATTACGATTACTGGTACGACAGCCGGTATTATATGAACAATTATTACAGCCCTTATACGTCTTATATGTCATTGGGTATTGGATATGGAGCCTATTATCCTTATTATACATACAATACGCACTTGTATAATCCATATTGGTATAACCCATGGAGCTCCTGGTATAACCCTTGTTATACGGTTGTATATTATAAAAGCCCCGCTGTTTATTATAAGCCTGTGAGTAAATATACCCTGTCCACATACACTAACAGGAGCTATAACAATTATAATATGCCACTGAAGGCCGGCAACCGCAGCAGCGCTTATAATAACGCTAATTATTATAACAGCAATTCAAATGCAAACAGGACAAAAAATTCCTATTACAATTCAAATCAAAATAATAGTAATTCAACTCCTTCCCGTTCTTTTAACAGCGGTAGCAGTATGAGTTCAGGAGGCGGTTCCAGGATAAGCGGAGGTGGCAGCCGCACACGTCCGTAAACGATGCCTTTAATACCTATTTTTCAATACATAAAAATCAGCCGGATTATTTATGCGAAAGTTTTTGGTGTTAACAGTTGGATGTTTGCTGTTCAATCATACCTTTTCGCAAATTGTTAACGACATCGGGAAAAATGCATGGTTTATCCCGAATGGTACAGCGCGCAGTACTGCCGTAGGGGGCGCCATCGGCGCTTTGGGCGGGGATATCACTTCGGTGTATGTAAATCCTGCCGGCATCGGTTTTTATAAAACGAGGGAAGTGGTGATCTCCCCCCAGTTCCTGTTGAATAATAACAAAGCGGATTACCGCGGAACTGCTGCGGATAAAGTAAATAAGTCGGCTTTCCAGTTGGGAACTTCCGGGGTTGTTTTTGGCGGAAGAATAAGCCAGGATAACAGGTCAAGCGCTTTCTCTATCTCTATTAACCAGCTTGCCAGCTACAATAATAAAATTCATTATGACGGATTAAATGATTACAGTTCTTACTCCGAGCAATACCTGGAACAACTGGTGACCGACAACGCCGATTTAAATGAAGCAGCTAATAATTACCCGTTTGGCGCTTCGCTTGCTTACTTCACCTACCTGGTTGACAGTATCGCTGATCCCGTTGGCAATCTGACGGGCTATAAAAGCCTGGTTCCCGTAGGGAATGGCAGCAGTGTTCAACAACAATACGATGAAACAACCGGCGGTGGTTTATACGAGGTGTCGTTTGGCTTTGCAAGTAATAATAAGGATAAATGGCTTTTTGGTGGAAGCCTTAATATTCCGTTTTCTTTTTATACACAGGATATTACTTATAGTGAAACCGATCCTTCTGCTGATGTGACCAATAATTTTGGCTATTCAGCCTTTACGCAGAATCACAAACTGAATGGTGTCGGCATCAACGGCCGCTTTGGCGTTATCTTCCGGCCACAGCAATCTTTACGCCTGGGGCTTGCTTTTCATACGCCTTCCTTCATGAGCTATAACGATAAGCTAAGCACTGCAATGACAACGAACACTGAAGATTATGCCGGCATTCAAACTTCAAAAAGCAGCGATTTTTCCAATGCTGTTTCTGAAACAGATTACGATGAAATAACACCTTATAAATTTGTACTCAGTGCGGCCTATGTTTTCAAAGAGGTAGAAAATGTAAAATTGCAAAAGGGATTTATTTCTGCTGATATTGAATATGTGAACCATCGCGGTTCCAGGTTCCTGCAGCAAAGCGGTGATGGTGGCGGAGACCCTGCCATAGATGACTATTATGAGTCATTGAATGATATTATAAAAGGTTATTACAAAGGAGCATTTGATGCCCGGCTTGGCGGAGAGATAAAGTTTTCACCCTACGCTATACGCCTTGGCGCCTCCTATTACGGCAGCCCCTACGACGACAAAGCATTAAAGGCAAACCGGATAATGGTAGCCGGCGGCTTTGGTTATAGAAATAAAGGAATATTTATTGATTTGACTGTGGCACAAACTTTTAATAAAGATGTGAACTTCCCCTACAGGTTAGCAGATAAATCCAACACATTTGCTGCCCTGAAAAACCAGCGTACAAATGTGCTGCTCACTTTTGGAATGAAATTTTAGGATAATACCCGCCTACAAACATCTCTGTGTAATAGAGATCATTCCTCCCGGTTGATTAGCCGCTTATTTTTTCGATCGCCAGAAACTTATGCCCAATCTTATTCTATGAAATAGTTCATCAACTGCACCGGTGACCGGAACTGAGATAAAAAAAGAGACCGGGCTGAACCCGGTCTTCATGATATGATCGCTGGCAAATGTTTATTAGATATTTGAAAGATACACGGTCTAAAAGCTTTTAAAGGATTAAAAAACCTGAATTCCCTCTTTCTTCCGCCACAATGTATTAATATAAATTAAACACAATTGGAGGTAAGTACCTTGTATCACCAGGACCCGCAGCAGCTATATTATCAACAGTTACTGTAGTGCCTGGTTTACATTTTTCTATCAGGTCTTGTATTGAAGCAAAACTGGCGCCTTTTACATCCCTGAACTGTAATACCGGGAACCCTGCGCCTGTAAGCACGATCGTGTACGCGGTAACATTGAACTTCACGCCTTCAAACACGAAGTTTTCAAGGTCTGCACGAATGCCGGGTTGCGCTTTAAAATCATTCACACGCATACGGCCACCCTTGTTTATTCCAACCTTTGCAACCGGATCCGGTACATCTTTTACCTTGAAATCGAATGTGCTGGGTTTGCCATCAGCATTGACGGTCACCACAGCCGGTGTACCCGCTTTGCCGGGACGCACAATGTATTTGCCTGGTGCTGTTTTGGTAAGAGATCCGTTTGACATGCTGACAGACACTTTCTCATCACCAACATTTCCACCGCTCACCGTGATCGGGTTATCCAGCCCTACATAAAACACCTTTACCGCATCAGCGCTTACACTGGCGCCCGTAGGTGAACCAACAGAGTAGGTTAACGGGTAACTGGTTTGCTCCTGTTTATTCGTTGACTGGTTAAAATAAGATATTACTACATTCTTACTGTAAGAACCAGTACCGCCGGCAGCCATTTTATATTCGGCAACACCGTTAGCGTTTATCGAAACAGGCACC
>DASUGF010000022.1:0-71966 GCA_036274175.1 Parafilimonas sp. | reverse complement strand
CAGTTAAGAAACATTCAGTCCATCCTGCTAATAAAACCAAAACCTTTCACCAAACGAAAATCTGTAGTACACAAACCGGAACTCAAAAAAAATGAAATGCAGTATTTACTGGCTTCTCCGCCGGTTTAGCTGCAATGTGGGCTAGGCTTTTTAGCTTTTAAATTACCGTATTAATACCACTGTCCCTTTAGCCATTTTTTCTGCGCGTCCTGAAGGCTTGTAAATACAAAACCATGCAAAAGTTACCGGGCCATCCTGCGGCATGGCATTTAATTTTCCATCCCAGCCTTTATTTATTTCTTTTGTTTCAAAAACTTTTTCACCAAAACGGTTGTAAACGGCAAAGTAATAGTCATCTACCCGTACGTGAACAACAGGTTTATATACATCATTTTTACCATCTCCGTTTGGAGTAAATGCTGCAGGAAAAAAAATCCCGTCAATGCAATTTTTCTTAACCACATGAATGGTATCGGTTGCATAACAGCCATCAGCATTAGACACCTTTAACCAATATTTTCCGGGCTTTGTTACCGTGATAAAGGGTGATGCGGAACCGGTGCTCCACAAGTAAGAGTTCCAATTGCCTTTTGCATAAATATTTGTTGACTCATAAGCACAAATACTGTCTTTATTTTTAAGAAACCTAGCTGGTGTATTTCTATAAGCGGTAATTTGAATTGTATCTGAATCACTGCATCCCTTGTCATTATTTTTAATCACCCAGTAAGTACCTGGTTTATTTACTATAAAAGTTGCAGCAGTTGAACCATCCTGCCATAGGTACGATGTTGCTCCGGCGCCTGCATTCAGTGTGATATATGAATCCGGGCAAATTTTGCTATCTGCCCCAAGATCAGCTTTGAGGACATTTTTTACACTAATATTTATCGTATCAAAAGATATACACCCATTATTGTCTTCCGCTTTTAACCAATACCTGCCGGATGCAGTTACAGGATATGATGTTAATGAAGAAGTGTCATTCCATGTATATTGACGAAACCCGGCTGGCGCCTTAAGCACAACAGTATCTCCGGCACATATTTCAGCATCGCTTCCCAAAGAGAAAGCATCCGATACATTTACTTTGATATTAAAAGTAGCCGTATCAATACACCCTTCAGAGGTAGTTGCACGAATCAAATAACTGGTATTGGCTGAAGGCCATGCAGTGATCATATCTGCATTATAAGTAATCGATGCTGAAGGCAGAATTGTGTAATTAACATGTGATGGCACAGTTACATGAATGGTGTCTTTATTACATTTTGTATATAGAGAAAGAAAATTAAAAGACGCCGCGGTTGCAGCGAATATAACAATGGTATCACTTTGAATATTACCACAGAAATCAGTAACAGTAACATAATATTTCCCCGGGGTTTTTGCTAATTGTGTGGAGTCGGTTGAACCATTTTGCCATACATAAGAAGCATAGCCGCTTTTTGCATTTAATCGTATTGAATCTTTTTTACAAAGAGCAGCGTTCTTACCAAGTTCAAGTGCAGCTACTACCGGCTGTATGGCTATCTTTAAACTATCCGCAATCAATATACAGGAACCTTCTAAACTGGCTTTTACAATGCAGATCCCTGGTTTTAATGCCTGGAATGTTACATCCTTACCTGCATAAGTAACCAACTTTAAAAATGTGCTGTCGTAACTAAAAACAGCTGTAGCATTACACTCAGCATTCTTTGCAACCTGAAGTGAAAAGGTGCTATTGGCACAAACTTTACCGGCTCCGTTTAATTTTAGATTGTTACAGATATTAACCAGTGAGCAGGAACTGTCAGCAAGTGCCAGGTAGTTGCTTACCATCTGCGATGAATTTGTTTTTGCGACGAGCGCTTTATTAGCTACTGAAAAAATTACATTTGTTACATTGGAAGACCCGCTTCCGAATGATGTAGTCAGATCACCGGCGTTACAACCTGTTTCTCCGTTTTTATTAAACCTGGCAAGATAAGATTGAAGGTATTCCGATTTGGTAAGGTTATAACCGCCCACATATATTGAACTGTCATTAGCCAAATTAAGCGAAGTGGTTCTCGGCATATTCCTTAAGGCCAGGATATCCTTTTTCCATAGCACACCTGTTAACGGATTTATCTTGGAAAGTGTGAGCGTTGATGATGTATATGGGACCTTATAATTAAGCATGCCCCATACAAGGTTTTTATCTTTACCCATCGCCGCCTTTCCATAAATACTGTGTTCGCCGTTTGAAATGGTATTGAATTGATAATACTTTGCCGATATGATAACACCATTAGTATCTGCAATATAAACAAGGCTCGTGTCGTCAGGATTTAACTTATCCACTCCGATAATACACAATTGATCGTCAGCGTAGGGAAATAGCTGTGTAAAATCTGCTTCATTATTATTGAAGTCGTACAGTTTAGTCCACTCGATATCGCCGTTACCATTATTGATCTTCATAAGTAAGCCCTGCAGAAAGCTCGTAAACAAATTACCTGCAATGTAGGTATAGCCGTTGTGCACAAGGCAGTCATTCTGATTCATTACACCACCAAAAGAATTTGATGGAGGCACAAAAAATTTTGATATTATTATGTTGCCTTTGCTATCAAACTTTGCAAATAATATCCTGAAATGTGCCCAGGGGTCTGCTTCATAGTCATTAGCTGTAATAATTATGGAACCATTATTTTCCTCAACGATTGACCCTATTGAAATACTTTCTTCACTGTTGGATGTACCAAAATCTTTCCGCCAGATAATGTTTCCGCTGCCATCAAATTTTATAAGAAAGTTTGTAGTATAATTACCCTTACTATCAAAACCTGTGGCAACAAAATTTCCGTCAGATAACTTCAGCATTCGTATTAATCCCTGTGTCCCTAACCCGCCGATCGTTTTTTGCCAGACAATATGTCCTGAAGAATTAATTCTCATGATGTAACCATCATCCAAATCATCTTCACCAGGCAGCCTTACGAGCCCACAGGTAATCACATCGTTACCATCCAATGCTATTTCACCGGGTTCCAAAGAAAGATTGGGATTATTGTAAAACTTAATGAAATAGTTGTTGATGCAGCTTGAGCTGTCATTATTCACCTGTGGATATGATGATAAAGAACAAAAACAAAACAGGATAAATAAAAGAATTAAAGGCTTATTCCACAACATATTCCAACAGCGACAACTAATAAATTTAATTTAACAATAACCGGGCTTAGTCAAAAACATTTTTTGGTAATTAAGCAGTTAAAGAACAAAAGTAGCATATTCAACTCTGCTTGCAATGCTTTTTGAAAAGAGACATGTGCAGAGCAAATATTTTAACTTATTTAAAACCATATTCTATCCTTAAATTGTTCTTAGCCGATGTCCCGGCCTCATTCCTCGCCTTTATGTGCACTTGTATATAGGTTTGTACAAACCTGATATGTAATAGGGTAGCCTTGCTATTCATAGGCCCGTTATTAATAAGGGGCAGATTGCTTCGCTAACACTGGCTTAAGATTAAAGTATAGGATTTCTGCTTCGTGTCTTAAGCCCTTCGTTTTCATTTAAACGATACTATCCCATAGTCATAAGCCATACCTCAGTTTTACGCTAGCTGTTAACACTTCTAGAACAACTTGAAGACAGAAGTTTTTTAATCCTATGCCTATTCTGAAGTATATTTATAAGACGCAAACTAATAAAGCTAAATGAAAATTGTAAGTATTTTCTTGGCATCTTCCTCTGAACTTAAAGAAGATAGAGATCAACTACAAATACATATAGGCAATAAAAATAAGGAATGGACAAAAAAAGATGTTTTTTTGAAATTAGTTCTATGGGAAGATTTTCTTGATGCCATGTCTCAAACAAGACTACAAGACGAGTACAATGAGGCTATCTCAAAAAGTGACATTTTTCTTCTTCTATTCTTTACTAAAGTAGGAAAGTACACTGAAGAAGAATTTCAAAAAGCATTTGAGACTTTTCAACAAACTAACAAACCATTTATTTTCACCTATTTTAAAGATGCACAAATTACTACAGGAAAGGCTAATAAGAATGATCTAATGAGCTTATGGAATTTTCAGGAAAAACTAGATAAGCTTGGGCATTTTTATACTGCCTATAAAGACACCTATGAATTATTATTAAAGTTTGATCAACAATTAAATAAATTGGCTGAGAATGGTTTTATAAAATTAACCTATACAAAATATGAAAATAATCAACATAAAACAAACTATGACACTTATGTGTTACAATTAAAGCAATTGGCTTCGGAAAATTCTCAGTTAAGACTGCAAATTGAAAGATTAGAAAACAGAGTCAATGAATTTCAAAATAAAAAAGAATTTGATAATCAAGGTAGAATTTTTTTTAATAAGGAAAAGGAACAAATTAATAAAGAAATTAAAACACTAATTGAGAAATTGCCAAGTGATGATACGAGCGGAAATGCAACCTCAGAGAAAACGAAAAAATTTGTAATTATAATTGTTGGGTTTATTTCAGTTGCTGTCGCGACTGCAATCTATTTAATTTATCACAACACTCCTGAGCAATTAAAACCACCCGTTAACTTTGACTTTAGTACTACAATTTTCTTAAAAGATTCCAATAATGCTTATATATATGGTGATAGCATTCGGCTTAGCATTCGGCTTAAAGGAAATTTAAGAGAAGGAGAATTAATTCCGTCAAGTAAAGCATACCTGTTTAGTCAAATACCTTCTAATTATAAGAATGTCAAACTCTTGATTAATTCTCGGAAATGGGTATTTGCAAATAATAGAATGGATACGAGCATTGAAATTTTTGACGGTGAAAAAGATATGCCTGTAAAAAGAAACCCCGAATCACTATTGATTTCCGGATATATATATGATAATATCCCTTTATCTAATATTTCTGTTACAACGAACGAATTTCCAAATATTCATATAGAAACGGATACAAAAGGTAAATTTGAATTTACGTTGCCTGCTTCATTTTTGAATGACAGTGTAGAAGTTAATTTTAACTATAACGGAAATATTATTAGTAAATATTTACACGTAGGAATTCCAAGAAAAATAGATTTAAACAAACCACGATCTCCAGACCCAACCTTTTACGTAGAAAATTTAAATTTAAATTCAGCTACAATAAGAAAAATGTCGGAGAAAATAGGTGCTTCTTATTCAAATGGTAGTCAGTCTATTAAAATAAAATTTGATTTTAATCATCAAAAATTGAAGCCCAATCCTTCTGTGTCCGGTTATTTTATTTTTAGTGATGACTATATAAATGTATTTATTGGAGGGTCTTTTTGCTTCACGCTAACAAATGAAAGCATTCATGTTGATATATCTGATACAAGGGATGAGATGGAGAGAGAAATATATAACAAAATGATTGCAATCATTCAAAATAACATTTCTGAAATATGCAACCAACTTCGAGCAAACAAGTGTTTATAAGATATCTACTTATATTTTTCTTGCTATCCACTGTAAATAACATTTTGCTTGGGCAAAGCTTTCCAGTTGTCCCAAGGTCTAAATTGTTATATTACATTAATGCTGACAGCACAAATAGTAATCAATTTTTATTTCCAGTCATTGAAAATGAGCTGAAAAAATTGAAATCTTCTATCACTAATGACTCAAATTCATACATTTTTGATTCCGTGAGATATCTTAACGTTTATCTTTCTTTACCTAAAATAAATAAAAATAGAATTTCATTGATTCGATTATTTAGAAATGATTTGACTGTTCTTAATTCCGATGAGGGGAAAAAAAGAGATTCCATAATTGCTTCTAATTTAAATAATAACAATTTTTTTCTTTTAATAAACATAAATATTTTGGATAGATTACTGGAATATCAGTTCCTAATTTTTAAGCTAGATAGTGTAAAAGAAGGTTTAGAAAGAAAGATAATAAGAGATATGAATGTTCAAGAATATCGCGCAACTTCTGTGTTTATTGACCCAAGCTTAAATGATTATAAAGAAAAAATAAGATTAGCGCTTAGGCAGTTAATATACGAAGCAAATATTCCACCCAAACCTCAGGTCATTTATAACAATAACGAAATCGATTCTATTTTTTTTATTGAGAAAGGTTCTAAGTTGAAGTTTATTGCCTCTCAAATCGATGAAGACTCGCCACCAGATCAAATGAAATATACTTGGGCTTTAGTTGATTCGAACAAAAAACAATCACTTTCGATTAATCCTAATATAAAAGAACAAATTTTTGATTTTAAAAAAGAAGGTGATTACATTTTATATTTATCAGTTAGTGACGGAAACCAAACACGTAAGCAAGAATACATATTGAAAGTAATATCAAAGCCTTATATTTCGTCAAGGGCACCTGACAGTAATATTTATTTTGAAGACAATACTTTTCATCTTTATTCATATCGTAAAAAATACAATGAACAAGATTTTTCAAAAGATTTATTTAATATATCAAATATGAATGTTAAAGTATCTGTTGGTGTTCCTACACGCGATACTGCTAATATTACTCTTAAATTAATGCAACCTAAAAGTCAACTATATGACACTTCATTCATGTCATCCGAAATAACACTTCCGAAAATACCAACACGCCAGCAAGGAATTTCAAACGAATACGTTTCTCCATACACTATTTTGAAAACAGGGTCAACTACATTTTCTAGATTTAATGATTCAACAAATTATACAGGCGTTATATTCGAACTTATTCCAAGTGCCTTTACAAAGGGAAATACAATAATACCTTCAACTAAAGTGTTTAAAGTTACGGTGGATGATCATGGGGTAACTAATTCTGACTATTTTAAAATTACTTATCATAGGGTTTCTTTTATTAACCCTTTGGTTCAAGCATCATTTATTTCAACACAAAATAGTACAATATTCGGAGGAGCAGGATTTTCACTTTTCCTTCGACCCCTAGTAACGTTGTATTCAATTATTGGAATCAGTTACCCTGTAAATGATTTAAATTTTTCACCATCATTTAAAGATGGGTTAACCTACAAGTTTGAACTTGACGGTTTCTTTATTAAGTCATCAACAATCGAATTGGCATTAAATCTTAATTTTCTAAGCTCACCAAATTATACTGACAATAATTTAACAGATGTCGTTCATGAACAAAGATTGGGTTTTGGAGCAGCTTTCCAAAAGTTTAGTAAAATTGGAATATTTAAACTTGAACAGTTAGGATTGCCTCAATTTTTTTTTACTATTTATCCGAAAAATAGTATTCTTTCAAAATTAAATTCAAGTGCTTATGAAATCGGTGCGCGTATAAATTATTTCCTCATAAGATAATAATGTTTTTATTACTGACTTTATGCGTTTGAATATTTAAATCATTTTATATTTAAATATGTTATCTCAATCACCAGTGAACGGGATTATGTTTAATAATAGGAGTCTGACAATATAAAATCACCTCCTCAATCTCACCAAAAATCCTCCGCCCGGCGCAAGGCGTATATACAAACTATCGCCATGCGTTAATGTTTTTTCTTCTATCACATAATCCATTGCATTCCTGTCTGCATTGATGCCATCCCTGCAAATAGCAGCAGCATAATTCCCTTCGCCTAAAAAAGAAAGATCAATATTCACATCTCTTGCTGAAGAATCTGTCATGCCGCCGATAAACCAATCATTCACTCTTCTTCTTGCAGAAATAATGTATTGACCGGTCTTTGCATCAGGTATGATAGTGCTATCCCAGCTTGTTGGAATGCTGCCCAGCAACTCCATAAACTTTGGTTCCATATAACCTTGAGATGGATTGCCGGCAAATATTTGCAAAGGGCTGTCATACACTACAAACATGGCAAGCTGCTGGCAGCGTGTGGTCTGACTCATTACTTTACCCCAAATAGGTTTAAATTGTTTAGGCGTGGCATTGTCTAATATACCAGGTTCATAATCTAAAGGACCTGCAAGCATTCTTGTAAAAGGAATAACACAATTATGGGATGCTGTTGGTTTATCGCTCCATGCATTGTATTCGCTGCCGAGAACAGCTTCGCGGGTAATATTGTTAGGATAAGTCCTGTTGAGTCCTTTGGGCGGGTAAGCGCCATGGAACATAATCATGAGATGGGCGTTGGCGCAGGCTTCTGTAATGCGTGTGTAAAAATTTACGGTAGGCTGGTCATCGCGGTCGATAAAGTCTGTCATGATAAAATCAACACCCCATTTTTGAAATTGTTGTAATGCAGCATCAAGCTGCCGGTCAAGTGTCATGGAAAGCGTCCACATACTCAGCTTAATACCTTGCTGCTTTGCATACGCGGCGATCGTATCCATGTTGATGTTTGGATTGACATCAAAAAGATCTTTTGTGTTACTCCAGCCGGCATCCATCATGATGCGGTCGAATCCAAAGCGTTTGGCAAAATCAATATAGTATTTATACGAGGCAGTGTTAACGCCGCTTTTAAAAGGCACGTTGAATAAGTTTACATCAATGATCCATTCGTCGGTGCATTTGCCGGGATGTATCCATGAAACATCATCGATCTTTGAAGGTTTTGCTAACCGGTAAACTATATCATTTGTTGGCAATTCTTTATCTTCTCTTGCAATGATGAGCACCCGCCAGGGAAAATTTCTTGTTCCGTTTGTTTTGGCAATGTAATCAGCGCGTTTAATTACCACCTTTTCAGGATAATCGCCTTCAACAATTTTTTCTTCCACCGGGTAAGGCGCAAATGCTGCTGAAAAACTATTCTTATTTGTTCCCTGCAGGAACATGCCGGGATAATCATCCAGATCGGATTCTGTGATGGCTACATTACTGCTGTTCGTTGTGACAAGCACAGGATTGAACATGTAATCATTTGCGGAAAAACTATCGGGTGATTTATGCTGATACAATTCTTCAAAGCTGGTATGAAAAATATCCAGTCCTTCCCTTTTTACTACAACCGGCGCATAAGCAGATGATGCATCCGCAAAGTTGAATTGTGCAGTTTCATTTTTAATGATGATGGAATCTTTGAATGCAGTTGCGATGCGGTAAGCAATGCCGTCATTATAAGCGCGAAAGATCACTGCAAAATTGTTTTTAAAACTTATGTCAAGTTCATTATAAACATCGGGAATATTCTTCCTGCTTACAGGTATTTGTGCAACAATCGTTTCACTAACACTTTTTGTTTTGGTGGATTTTATTTTTAAGTCTTTTGATAATGCATTGCCATTGGTTAATTGCATGTCTATCGAAGATTCATTGATGATCTTTTTATCATCAACAAAAATTGAATACGTTAATTGGTTGGTTGATTGAATGATAACTTTAATTGTTTTATCCGGAGATAATAATTGGAATTGTTGCTGTGCAACTGTTTTGTTTGCTGCAATGGCGATAATGAATAACAGTATAAATTTTTTCATATTGGCTTTAACTCAACTTATAGTTTTGAAAGATAAAGTTTCTTTGGCTTTGGTTCTTAAAAGAACTGATTCTTTTAATTTTTGGAACTTACATTCAATTTGAAGCTTTATCAATTTCTTTATCTCTTATGTAACAAATTTTTTCGCGCATGCAGCAACGAACTGTTTTTATCTTTAAAACAATTTGAAGAATAAGAAATCAGGTTAATCTTTAAATCAGTTAAATCCCGGTTCAGACTTTCAAATACGCCATCTGCCCAAGATGATAACCCTGGTGCACCGTTCTTGTAATGATCACATTGAGTTTATTACGATGCGGTTCTTTTGCAAAATCTTCTTCCGGTATGGAATTATGTTTTTGAAACCATTCATCAGGTTGCATAGCATTGAACTGATTTGTAAGTGCAGTATTGATCTCTTTCCAATATTTTTTTAAGTCATCAATTGAAGGAAAGGCCTTGCCTGATTTATCAGGGTTATCAAGAAAAATTTCATCCAGCTCAGGATGCAATCTTTCTCCCAGGCCAAGTATCGTAAATATGCCATCATTCACGGCAGCCAAATGACCGAACAAATAAATGCCTGTGTTTCTGCCTGGCGCTGTTTCTTTCATTAAATCTTCATCAGAAAGCTGATCAATCAATTCATCCACTCTGGTGTTTTGTAATTGCCATGCGGTGAGCATCATCTTCACAAAGAGCTCCGATGATAAGTTTGTTTCTGTCTTCATTTTCTAAAAAATAAAAAGCTCTTACAAATGTAAAAGCTTAAGTGAGTTAATTTCTTATGCCTTATGGTTCCTAAAAATTAAAAGCAAGCTTTGCAAACAAATGAATACCGTTAAAACCCATCTGTACGGCATCCCAGGGACCGCCCGTTTCATTATTGAAAGCCCAGTATTTTGCCGATTGAACAAGGCCATAATCAGGATGCACATTGGCAAAATTGTCTGCTCCAATAAATAAGGATGCATTCTTGCAGAGTTGATAAGAAAGATATACATCAGGTACAAACTTGCCGCTGTAGATATATTGGTCCGGCACATATACATCAGGGTTGGCATCGGTTGGAACCATCGGGTTTATACCGCTGCCATCTTCCCCATAACCATACAGGTCAACTTTACCGAAATAAGTTACTCTTGCCCCGATAGCAAGTTTATTCAACCCATATTCCAGGCTTAATGCAAATTTTTGTTTGGGCGCTGATGCCAGCAGGAATTTCTGCTCACGATCACTATAAAAAGTTTCCCGCAGCGTTTCTGTGCCGCTCAACTCTTCCGGCACATTGATCTTATCTATCGTCATACTTTGGATATTCCCGGTAAGCAATGCATTGAAATGTTTGTTACTGCCAAAACGCTTTTTATAATCAAATACGATATCAACGCCTGTGTTGGTAGTATTTACCGCATTGGCGAAGAACTGGGCGTAAGCCACCTTCAGCTCTTTTAATACATCCGTTAAAGCGGGGTCAAGATCAGGATCATCTGCCGAGAACTGGCCTGACAACACCACCCTGTCTTTTATCTGTACCCAATAACCGTCTACCGTAATGGTTAATTCAGGCAAAGCTTTCCAGGCAAAACCCAGGCTGGCATTTAAAGACTTTTCCTGTTTAAGATTCGGAATACCTGCCGCCTTTGCGATCTCACTGTAATTCGGTGCGATCTTAACTTCAAGGAGATTACCAGCCTGTACGGTGGTGAAGGTATTACTGAAATTTATCTGTGCCAGGGAAGGCGCCCTGAAACCCGAACTGAATGAGCCGCGCAGGTTAAAATCATGCGCTATTTTGTACCTCGTATCCAGCTTGAAATTAAGCGTGGATCCGAAATCGCTGTAGTGTTCATACCGTACCGCACCACCCAATAACCAGGCCTCAGTGGCATCGAGTTCCGCATCTGCATAAAAACCCTCCACTGTCCGGTCATCATTTACCTCGTCGGCAGGCCTGTACCCGGGATAGCCTTGTGACCCCGGCGCTTTAGCTATGTCGTACAATTGCCAGGAAGCCTCTTCCCCTTTATAGATCTGGTAATTCTCAAAACGGAACTCGCCGCCAAAAGCAAGATTCAAACCCCGCGCAACCGTAGTGATTTTTTTACTGATATCTGCATTAACGGTGTTTTGCAAAAAATTAAACCCCCCGTCATCAAAATGTATTGGCGCCGGACCGATCGAAGCGTTAAGAGTTTTATCACCGAAATAGTGAAAATCATTCCTGCCGATGGTATTGCTGATATCCCAGTTCCAGCCTCCGTTAGATTGCCATTCCACACCGGCAGAAAGCGAGGCATCCTGCACATGTGTTTGTATGTGCGGGTTATATACGGTATCGAAACTTCCATCGCCGTTATTTACTGAATACATGATAGAAGGCACATAGATAAGGTTGCCATTTTCATCTGTTGGAAAACGCTCCGGCTTTGAATTCCATGACCGGGTGAAAGCATAGGCATCAGACCATTTCTGGTTGAAACCGCCGAATGCGTAAAAGCTGGCATTCGATCCGCCAAGCGGCACTTTCATATTCAGCATGATACCGGCTTCCGTTAACGACGCATCTCCATTGGCACGGCGTATATAATTATAATACAGCGCGTCTTTTTTATTCAAAAAATCAGTAGTATCCAGTATTTGCCGGAATGTTTTACCAGTAGTGCTAAAAGCTCCTGTAAGATTTAAATAGCCGCCGTTATTGCCAAGCTTAAAGCCATAATTCGCATTCACACTTAAAGCATTTCCGTCAATGCCGCCGCTTGTGGGATATTGGCCGGATCCCCTGTCGAACCATGTATTGTATTTATGATCATAATAGCCCGAATAACCAACATTTATTGAAAATTTACCTACGTCTTTTTTTAATATCATATTAATAACACCTGCAATGGCGTCAGACCCGTATTGAGCCGAAGCGCCATCACGCAGTATTTCCACGTGATCAATCGAACCTTCAGGAATGGCATTCAGATCGGTGCCGGAAGCACCACGGCCGCGGGTTCCGAATATGGCGACAAAAGCTGTCTGGTGACGTCGCTTACCATTAATTAAAACGAGCGTTTGATCAGGGCTTAAACCGCGTAAGGTAGCAAGATCAACATGATCAGCGCCATCGCTGCCGCTTTGTTTGTTATAGTTAAAAGAAGGCGCTGCATAATTGAGCAGGGAGGTTATATCCATTCGCGCGGTAGGCATAATTGCCTGGTTGGTGTTAACGATGTCAACCGGGGCAGGGGTTTCTGTTTTCACTCTGCCACTGCCGCGTGATCCAACCAAAACAATCTGACCAAGATCTGCCAGCGACTCGGCAAGTTTAACATTGAGCAAAGCAGCATCGCCAACAGTTATTTTAACCGGGTTGTAGCCAACGTATGTTATTTCAAGCACATCTCCCGGTTTGGCATTGATGGAATAGGAACCATTTCCAGAGGTAAGCGTTCCTGTACCCGTGCCCTTAACCCTTATCGAAACGCCTGACAGCGGCGCTCCCAAAGAGTCTGTTATCACACCTCCGGTATTTGTTTGCGCGTATGTTCCTATACCTAAAAAAAGCAGCGTTAAAAGAATAAAAGTTTTGGACACGTTTCTCATAAGACTTCTTTTTCCAAAAATACTTTCAATAAGCAGAAAATAACATTAAAATTTCCTCAGAAAATCAGCCGGAACGGAATGTTAAAAGAAACCATATTTACCCAAGTGAAACCTGTTTTATGAATATCCATTGATTTATTGCATTATGGTTACTTATATTGCGCCGCACAATTCAAACGTTTTTCCACAGCTTTATTTTATGAGATATCACATCATTACATTTTTCTTTTTATCGCTTTCCCCTGCAGGAATCAGCCAGCAAAAAGATTCTTTGACAAAAGCAGATTATGCCCGCGCGGAACAAATGCTTTCTTTTAATACAGCGAAATATGTTGATAATAATGTCGGTAGTATCCACTGGCTGGAAGACGACAGATGCTGGTACCAGACCTTCAGGCCGCAAAAGAAAGAATATGTATTAGTTGATCCATCCAAAGGCACACGCACCGTGGTAACAAAAGCCGAGGTTGATAGAAGTGAAAAAATAAACGTGAACAGCAACGAAGTGCTCTCGCCTGACAGCACTAAAGCGGCTTTTATAAAAGACTATAATTTATGGGTGAGGGATATTGCAACAGATAAGCTTACACAACTTACTACAGACGGGGTACAGCATTTTGGATACGCTACCGATAATGCCGGGTGGAAACATTCAGACAAAGCAATCCTGCGCTGGTCGGCCGATTCGAAAAAGATCGCCACCTTTCAGCAGGATGAACGCAAGGCGGGTGACATGTACCTGGTTTCTACCAATGTAGGTCATCCCAAATTGGAAGCATGGAAATATCCTTTGCCAGGCGATTCCAACATCATTACCATTCAAAGAGTAATTATTAATGTGGAGCATCCTTCTGTAGTGAGATTGCAGATCCTTCCTGATGCGCACCGGGGTTCTTTAAGTGATGATATTTCCAGCAGCGGCACTTTTGATGATGTGGACTGGAGCAGCGATAACACAGAACTGGCTTTCGTATCCACTTCAAGGGATCATAAAAATGAAAAATTCAGAATTGCCAATACTGCTACCGGCGCAGTAAGGGAAGTGTTTGAAGAAACCGTTCCCACGCAATATGAATCAGGCCAGGGCACAATTAACTGGAAATACCTTTCCAAAACAAAAGAGATCATCTGGTATTCCGAACGCGATAACTGGGGGCATTTATATTTATATGATGCCGCTACCGGCAAGGCTAAAAACCAGGTCACCAAAGGCGATTGGGTAGTGACGGAATTGATTAAAGTGGATGAGAAAAAAAGAGAAATCTACTTTCTTGCAAACGGAAAAGAACCCGGCAATCCTTACTTCACCCATTTTTATAAAATAGGGTTTGACGGGAAAAATCTTGTATCGCTTACACCTGAAGCCGGCAATCATAAGATCTCTTTGTCTCCATCCGGAAAATATTTTACCGATGATTATTCACAGCCGGATGTACCCAATGTTGTTGTATTGCGCGACATGAATGGAAAGATAATTTCCACCCTTGAAAAAACAGATATCAGCAGGTTGACAGCTACCGGCTGGCAGCCGCCGAAACCATTCTCTGTCAAGGCGCATGATAACACAACTGATATTTATGGTTTGCTGTTTACGCCAACCAAACTTGATCCAACAAAACAATATCCTGTTGTTGTATACATCTACCCGGGACCGCAGGGCGGGAGTGTGGGAAACTGGTCATTTAGTCCCTCAAGAAGCGATAACCAGGCATTAGCCGAACTCGGCTTTATTGTAGTGGCGCTCGAAGGCACAAGTAACCCGCTTCGCTCCAAATCTTTTCACGACATGAGCTATGGATTTATGGCGGAGAATACATTGCCCGATCAGGTCGCAGGCGTTCGCCAGCTTGTACAACAGTATAGTTACATGGATACAAACCGTGTGGGTATCTGGGGGCATTCCGGCGGCGGTTTTGCCACAGCCTGCGCTATGTTTAAATATCCTGATTTCTTCAAAGTGGGCATCTCAGAATCAGGGAACCATGATAACCGAAATTACGAGGATGACTGGGGTGAAAGATATATCGGCCTGCTGACAAAAGATGCCGGTGGCGTTGACAATTACAATGCGCAGGCCAACCAGGTGTATGCCGGCAATCTAAAAGGGAAATTACTATTAGCACATGGTTTAATGGATGACAACGTACCGCCATACAATACGATGCTTGTAATTGAGGCGCTGGAAAAGGCCAACAAAGATTATGACCTTATTGTTTTTCCCAACAGCCACCATGGCTACGGCACTTATTCTTATTATATGATGCGCCGCCGCTGGGATTATTTTGTAAAGAACCTGCTCGGAACCGAACCACCAAAGGAGTATAAAATAAACTATACTTCGGATCCGAGAAATGCGGGACAATAAATGTTGTCCCGGATCAACAAATAAATATTTTTTGCAACAAAATCATATTGTAAACCGCAAATGAAAAAAACACTATTATTTGTTTTCGTGCTGGCAACTTTCTCTGCAGGCGCCCAAACATCCCCGGAGAAAATATCCGTAATAGCTTATTATGCCGGCAATGCCCAAGGTGTGGATGTTTATCCCATAGAAATGCTCACGCATATTATTTTCAGCTTCTGCCATCTAAAAGGCAATGAATTGCACGTGGATAAAATGAATGACACCGTAACCATCCGGCATCTTGTTGAATTAAAAAAGCGTAACCCCTCCTTAAAAGTTATTTTATCCATCGGCGGATGGGGCGGTTGCGCACCTTGTTCTGACGTATTCTCTACGGATAAAGGAAGAAAAGAATTTGCAGCTTCTGTAAAACATTTGAATGAATACTTTAACACGGATGGCATCGACCTCGATTGGGAATACCCGGCGATTGCGGGATATGAAGGGCATCAGTACATGCCTTCAGACAAACAAAATTTTACCGCATTAATAAAAACATTGAGGCATGAGCTTGGTAATAAATATGAAATAAGTTTTGCCGCCGGCGGCTTTGAAAAATTTTTACACGAATCAGTTGAATGGAATAAGATAGCTTCTTTAGTGGATAAAGTAAATCTCATGTCATATGACCTGGTGAACGGGAACAGTACGATCACCGGCCATCATACGCCGTTATATTCAACCCCGCAGCAAATTGAGTCTGCAGATAATGCGATCAGGTTTTTTGATTCTATTCATTTTCCTTTGAATAAAATCGTGATTGGTTCCGCTATGTATGGCAGGATATTTAATGTGAATACAGACGCTCAAAATGGTTTATACCAACAGGGAAATTTTGATCATGGCATATCATGGAAAAGTTTTAACCAGGCTGCTATGGAGCAACAAGGTTATGTGTACTATTGGGATGATGTGGCCAAAGCGCCGTACATGTACAATAAAACTTTAAAGAAGCTTTTTAGTTATGACAACGAACGTTCCATGTCTTTTAAAACACAATACGCGGTTGACAAAGGGCTAAACGGAATTATGTTCTGGCAATTGGGTGATGATAAGCCGGTTAACGGATTGTTACACGCTATTGATAGCACTTTGCATAAATAGCTTTTAATATGCTGAACATTTATAAGAATGGAAACCGCAAAAGAAATAATACTGTTTTAGCCTCCCGGGAACACAACACTAAGAGGGGGAATTATATGTTGTGTATTCTTTGTGCACTTTGTGAGGAATGAATTGCCACTGATTGCACAGAAATACTGAAGAATTTTGTCTAACAAATTATCTTAGACTTAATCGGATTGCATCGATATTAAAAGCGTTGTGTTCTTTGTGTTCCTTCGTGTTCTTTGCGACCTTTGTGGGAACTCTGCAAGAACTTCGTAACTTTTATCTTTTTAACCACATGGGTTTTGTCTTGAGGATTTTTTTATATACCGGGCAGTCTTCCACATGTGCGCCGGGCAGGTAGCCGGTACTCAATAAAAATTCATTTACTATTTCGCCGCCGGTGAACCGAAAGGTTTTTTTAAAAAGCTTCACCCATTCTTCTTTTGTTTTGGGATGGTTTGATTCCAGCCATTTTTCAAATGAACCATACTCTTTTTGCAACTGCAATATTGCTTTGGCGTTTTCAATAGCCGCGTTTATCTTCAACCTGTTGCGGATAATGCCTGCGTCATTCATTAATCTTCCCCTGTCGGCATCAGTATAAGCTGCTACCTTTTTGATATTAAAATTTTTGTATGCTTTCCTGAAGCCTGCTTCTTTTTTCAGCATCGTTTCCCAGTTAAGGCCTGCCTGGTTTATTTCCAGCAGCAACCGCCCAAATAATTCGTTATCGTCATGAATAGGAAATCCATAATGATGATCATGATAAGCTTTATGCAAAGCCTTTCTTTCCGGTGCCATGGTTTCTATTGCACTGCAATATGACATAGTTAAGTTGTGCAAAAAAGGTTATAAAAACATTTACCTGAAATTATGCTGGAAGCTTTTGATTTAACCCTCTGTTGCCTGGAATGTTCACACGCGTTAAGTGAGTTATCAAATGTAAAACAGATTGCAGAAAAATTGGAATGGTTATCAGATTTAAGCTGGCAAATATTTTTAAACGCTGCCGAAACCACTATTTCCCTTCTAAAATCATGTTATGAGGCAATAGCTGCCCGAAATCAAGTGGATGAGTTTGTTCAGAGCTATTGAAATCGAACGGATTATATAATAATAAAAATAAATGTATAAATAACAATTAAAAAAACTTTTTCTTTTTAACTTATCCTTATATATTTGACCAATCTGAAAAATTGTATTGCCGCCCAGTTCCCAGCTTTTTATTGCACATTCCATCAATTTACTAGGAAGCAATCCAATTTATTAAAACCAAAAAAAGACAAACCATGACGAAAAATTTTATTCTCAAAAAGATGAAGATTATTCTTTCATTGTTCTTGCTACTCATTTTTGCCAAAACCGGACTGAATGCACAAAATTTGGTTGTCAAAGGGAAGGTTTTAAATGACAAATCGGAAGCCGTACCTAATATTTCTGTGTTGGTAAAAGGCACCACAAACGGAGCAACAACCGATGAAAACGGAGACTATTTATTGAAAGTCGCGGACAGTAGTTCGGTACTGACTTTCTCCTCCATTGGGTATGAGACGATGGAGGAAAAAGTTGGCGCCCGTTCAACCATTAACGTCACTTTAAAAACTGCCGAAGCCGGCAAACTCAGTGAGGTGGTGGTTGTAGGTTATGGCTCGCAAAAAAAGGTAACTGTAACAGGCGCAGTAGCCCAGGTAAAAGGCGCTGAATTGGAAAAATCACGCGTTGCGAATTTATCCAATTCATTATCAGGCAGGCTACCGGGTGTAACCACCATCCAGGTGACCGGCGAACCGGGTTATGATGGTTCCGTTGTACAGATCCGGGGAACTAATACGTTGGGTAATAACTCTGCATTGATAGTTATTGACGGTATCCCTGACCGTGTAGGTGGTTTTGACCGTATTAACCCGGCAGATGTTGAAAGCTTTTCCGTATTAAAAGACGCTTCCGCTGCTATTTATGGAGCAAGGGCTGCCAATGGCGTTATATTGATTACAACGAAACGCGGCAGATCAGGCAAGCCTGTATTATCCTACGATTTTGACTATGGATGGTCACAGGCGACTGTAATTCCCAAATTAATGGATGCGCCGCAATATGCCACAGCCAATAATGAACTGGTACTATGGAACAGTGTTCCTGCTGACCAATGGTCCGCTGCCTGGGAAGCTTTCAAAACAACGGGCACTTATACCAGGACAGATAATGGCGCCACTGTGGATGCTGCTTACAAACCGGATGATATAACAAAATACAGGGATGGGTCCGATCCCTGGGGACACCCAAATACGGATTGGTATGGAGATGCGTTAAAAGACTGGGCGCCTCAAAGCAGGCAAACGGTACAGGTAAGCGGGGGTTCAGAGAATGTACGATACATGGCCTCTTTGGGATATTTAACACAGGATGGCTATTATAAAAATTCTGCAACAAAATATCAGCAATACGACCTCCGCCTTAACCTCGATGTTAAAGTAAACAAGTATATTAATGTTCAGTTTGGTGTAAGTGGTCGTGAAGAATACCGCAAATTTCCTACAGAAAGCGCCGGCTCCATCTTCAGGATGCTGATGAGAGGAAAACCAACAGAACCGGAAATTTGGCCAAATGGCTTACCTGGACCTGATATTGAGAATGGCCAGAACCCTATCGTTATTACTACCAACCAAACAGGTTATGACCATGACAAACGGGATTATTTTCAAAGCAATGGAAAACTGGAAATCAATATACCCGGCGTGGAAGGTTTAAAGATCAGTGGAACGGCTTCAGTTGATAAAACTTTTTATAACAGGAAGCTTTGGCAAACGCCCTGGTACCTGTATTTCTGGGATCATGCCACTTATGAAGATGATGGCGTAACACCGTTGTTAACGAAATCCATAAGGTCAACTTATACAGATCCCAGGTTAACGATGACAAACAGGACTGACCTGAATATATTGCTGGGCGGTATGATTAATTATGATAAAAAATTCGGAAATCATACTATCAATGCGTTAGCTGCCGTAACCCGCGAAACGATCAATAGCGATAATTTTAATGCTTTCCGCAGGTATTTTATTTCTCCCGCCATTGACCAGCTTTTCGCCGGAGGCGACCTGCAAAAGGATAATAACGGTAGTGGATACGAACGTGCCCGTTTAAGTTACTTCGGCCGCGTTGCCTACAACTATAAAGAGAAATATCTTGCTGAGTTCCTTTGGCGCTATGATGGTTCTTATATCTTTCCTGAAGATTCACGCTTTGGATTTTTCCCGGGGATACTGGCAGGCTGGAATATCTCCCAGGAAAATTTCTTCCAGAATAGTATTCACTTCATGGATTATTTAAAAATAAGAGCCTCCTACGGCCAGATGGGCAACGACCAGGTTTATTTACGCACAAGCCTGTCACAGCCAGGTATTTTAGCAGAATACGCCTTCCTTTCTACCTATGGCTTCGGTAGTTATATTTTGGATGACCAGGTAACCAAAACTTTGTATGAAGCAGCGCTTGCCAACCCGAATTTTACCTGGGAAAGGGCAAATAACTTTGATGTAGGTTTAGAAGGCTCTATGCTGAAAAACAAATTAAGCTTTGAATTTGATTATTTCTATAACAAAAGAACAGAGATACTCTGGCAAAACTTTGGCAACAACCCGGGAAGTTCTGGTATCACACCGCCTCCTGAAAATTTTGCGGAAACTTCCAATAAAGGCTTTGAGTTCAAAGTGGGTTACGGAAGTTCTGCCAGGGATTTCACCTACTCTGTTAGTGTAAACGGAGGGTATGCTAAAAATAAGATTGACAACTACTCTGAAATTCCGGGCGCCCCTTACTGGCAGAAGGCCACAGGCCACAGCTTTGGTACCAGCGGAGAAAATTTCTTAGCGTATGAATATGACGGCGTGTTTAAAGACCAGGCTGAAATTGATAAAAATACAATTGACTATAGCGGCGTTACGAATCAGCTTCGTCCAGGCGATATGAAAATAAAAGACATAGGTGGCCGTGACGATAATGGAAATCCTGTTAAAGGACCCGATGGTAAAATAAATGGCGACGACCAGATAAGATTGGATAAGAACAGGGATCCGAGGTTTTCCGGAGGAATTAATATCAACCTCCGCTATAAAGATTTTGATCTTACTATCCTGTTCCAGGGTGCAACCGGCGGCTTGCTCTATATCGGCACTGAATCAGGAGATATAGGCAACTATCTCAAATACTCCTGGGATCACCGCTGGAGCGTGGAAAATCCAAGCAGTGTGGATCCACGCCTGGCTAACAGGGGTGATACATATTATACAGGCGGCAGCTATGGCAGAAATACGTACTGGTTAAGAAGCAGCGACTATTTGCGCCTGAAAAACCTCGAGATTGGTTATAACCTGCCCGGTCGGATAGGTCAAAAAGTAGGAATCAGCAATTTCCGGGTATATGTAAATGGTTATAACCTGATCACCTGGGATAAAATGAAAATATACGATCCGGAATCAACCAGCAGCAGCGGGCAATACTATCCTCAATCAAGAGTTATCAATACAGGTCTAAGAATATCTTTTTAAATTAATTTATTATGATAAAGAAATTAAGCAACTTTCTTTTTACCATACTTTTCATAAGCATTATTTCTTCGTGCAACCAGGATTTTCTTAACACCACCCCGCAGGACCGTGTTTCTGCTGATGTGACGTGGACGGACGGCGCACTTTCAACCGCTTTTGTAAATGGCGTATATAATAATCAAAATACGCAAGGCCTTGGTATGGGAGGCTTTGATGAACAAATGCTTGCGTCCCTTAGCGATGAAGCTATTTTTACACATGCGGGAAGAGGGATCAATACGATTAACGAAGGCTTACTGAGCCCGGATAACCAAGGCTGGGTAGGTAGTACTTATGACTGGAACGTTATGTACAAACAGATCCGGGCCGCCAACACAGCTTTGGAAAATCTTCCCACCGCCACTTTTGAAGACGCGCAACTGAAAGAGCGTCTGCAGGGTGAGTGCCATTTTCTGCGGGCTTATTATTATCAACAGTTACTCCGTTACTATGGCGGTGTGCCTATCATAGACCACACGTATGGTTTAGGGGAGGACTATACCATTGAAAGGAGCAGCTATGAGGCTTGCGTGGATTTTATTACCAAGGATTGCGATACCGCTGTTATGCAACTGACGGGCAAACCCGGTCTTGGCACAGGACGCGCTACCGCTATTGCAGCGCTCGCACTCAAGTCAAGGTTGCTATTGTATGCGGCCAGCGATCTGCACGACATACCTACTGCCTCCGCAAAATCTCCCCAAACCATTGGTACTTATACTAATAAGGAATACCTGGGCTATGCCAGCGGAGACCGCACAGCCCGTTGGCAGGCAGCAAAGGATGCTGCAAAAGCGGTGTTAGACCAGGGCGGTGGTGGTTACAAGCTTAATTACACATCCCCGGCCCCTGCTGCCGAGGCTACTCAAAATTATATTTCAATGGCTATGGGCGGCGGTAGTAAAGCACCTGGCGTGGATGCTGCAGCGGCAGTTGAGTTACTTTTTGAAAGAGATTTTGATCCCGGCAAGGATGAATATGCAGGCATTTATGTAGGGTTGGCAAATGGCCCGAACGGCTACCATAACTGGGCAGGTAATTCACCTATCCAGCAACTGGTTGATGATTACGAAATGATGGATGGCAGTAAATTTAGCTGGAGTGATCCTGCTGAAAAAGCACATCCTTATATTAATCGCGATCCCCGTTTTTATGCTACCATTATGTATGATGGCGCGCCCTGGAAACCCAGGGATAAGATATCAGGCAATGTTGACCCCGCCAACCAGATTCAATCAGGGCAATATGAAATGTCGGGCGGTTTAACAGCAGGATTGGATACCCGCCAAAGCACGATTGAAAACTGGAATGGTAGCTGGACCGGCTATTATGTAAGGAAATTCATAGATCCGGATCCGAATATTGTTGATAATACCACACGTCAATACATACCGTGGCCATTCTTCAGGTACACGGAAGCAGTACTTAATTATGTAGAAGCCTGTATCGAACTTGGACTGGATGACGAAGCAAAACTGTGGTTGAATAAGATCCGCTACCGTGCCGGTATGCCTGCTATAACAGAAACCGGAGATGCTTTAAGGCAACGGTATCGGAATGAGCGAAGAATAGAAATGGTATATGAAGAACAGCGGTACCATGATACCCGGAGATGGATGATCGCTCCCGCTACATTAGGCAGGAAAACAGTTTATATCAATGTAGTAGGAAAGTTGAAGGCAGGACAGACAGCGGTAGCTCCTTACAAACACGATGAAATAAAATATGAATATACCTATACGCCAACTGAAGTGAATTCTCTTGAAAACAGGCAGTGGGTGGATAAGATGTATTTCAGGCCGATAAGCAGGGATGAAATGAATAAGAACAATAAACTTGTTCAAAACCCGGGCTATTAAGCGTAGCTGATATTTTGTTTCTATTTTATAGAATCAATGCCGGCAAATTGCCGGCATTGATTTTTAAGTTTATATATATCTTTCCAACCTAATTTTTTTCATGCAACATCATATTCGATTATCTCCTGCTTTGATCTCATTCATATTCCTTGCAGCCACTCTTATTGCCGGATGCTCGCCAGGCACAGGTCATAATACTTCCAGCATCGAAGAGCCATTATTCGAGTTATTACCCGCCGAAAAAACACATGTAGATTTCAACAATGCGTTGGAAGAAAGCCTGAATATGAATGTGCTCATGTATGAATATTATTACAATGGCGGAGGTGTTGCCATAGGTGATATTAATGGTGATGGGTTGCAGGATATTTATTTTTCAGGTAACGTAGTGAATAACAAACTATACCTGAACAAAGGCCACATGAAATTTGAAGATATTACAGAGATGGCAGGTGTGGCCGGCAGATCGGGGCCATGGAAAACGGGTGTGTGCATGGCGGATGTAAATGGAGACGGCAAACTGGATATTTATGCCTGCCATTCAGGAATGCTTCCAAGTGTGAAAAGAACCGATGAGATCTTCATAAACGAAGGCAATGATGCTGAAGGCAACCCCCGGTTTAGTGAGGAAGCTGGCCAATACGGGTTGGCAGATACAGGATACAGTACGCAATCTTTCTTTTTTGATTATGACAGGGATGGCGACCTGGACATGCTTTTATTGCATCATAATCCGCGGAACCTGGCAGTATTAAATCCTAACGCAACTGCCCTGTTGTTCAAAGAGCCCAATGCGGCGATCGGGCTTACATTATACAGGAATGATAAGAACCGTTTTAACGATGTTACCGCTACCTCCAACCTCAATAACAGCACCTTAAGCTATGGTCTCGGGGCAGGGATTGCCGACATTAATAGCGATGGCTGGCCGGATATGTATATTTCCAACGATTATGGGGTGCCTGACTTTCTGTACATCAACAATAAGAACGGCACATTTACGAATGACCTTGAAAAATGTTTAGGCCATATTTCTCAGTTCTCCATGGGCAATGCGGTAGCAGATGTGAACAATGACGCGCTGCCGGATATTTTCACTTTGGACATGTTGCCCGAAGATAACCGCCGTCAGAAACTATTGTTTGCACCTGACAACTATGAGAAGTTTGATGTGCTGTTGCAATCAGGTTTTTATTACCAGTATATGCGCAATATGCTGCACATCAACAATGGTAATCATACTTTTAGCGAAACAGGCCAGCTCGCAGGCATATCAAATACGGACTGGAGCTGGGCACCATTGTTTGCTGATTTTGATAACGACGGGTGGAAAGATCTTTTTGTAACCAATGGCTACCTGCGTGATTATACCAACCTTGACTTTATCATGTACATGAACCAGGTTGAGGAAACAAGCATAAAATTAACCCGCGATGATCTTTTAAAAATGATAGACAAAATGCCCGCGTCCAACGTGGTTAATTATCTTTTTAAAAATAACGGAACAGGGTTTGACAATGTGAGCAGCAAGTGGGGGATAAATGTACCATCAAACAGCAACGGGGCTGCTTACGCAGACCTTGACAACGACGGTGACCTTGACCTTATAGTAAACAATATAAATCTGCCTGCATTTATTTATCAGAACAATGAAAGCAACAGACCCGGCAATCATTACCTCGCTGTAAAACTTGAGGGGAATGCGCCAAACACTTACGGTGTCGGGGCTAAAATAACTGCCTGGTGTAAAGACAAAAAGCAATATATAGAGCAGGTACCCTCGCTTGGCTATCAATCCAGCGTAACACCGGTATTGCACTTCGGTGTGGGGAAAAATGAAATAATTGATTCCCTGCTGGTAGTTTGGCAAAGCGGTAAGCAACAGGTGGTAACCAACATTAAAGCCAATCAAACCATAACGCTCCGGGAGAAAGATGCAAAAGATATGTATATGCCGCCTGCGGTTGCCAATACCCTTTTCACTGAAATAAAATCGCCTATAAATTATCGCGACAAAACGCCTGATATTAATGATTTTAAACGCCAGTCGTTAATGACCAATCCTCAATCTTTTGTGGGGCCATGCATCGCGAAAGCTGATGTAAATGGAGACGGCCTGGAAGATGTTTACGTGGGCGGCGGGCACGGGCAACCCGGAGCGTTATACATGCAGGAAAAAAATGGAACATTCATCAAAAAACCGGAACCTGCTTTTGAAGCAGACAAACAAAGTATAGATGCAGATGCTGTTTTTTTTGATGTTAATAAAGATGGATTCGCAGACTTGTATGTGGTGAGTGGCGGTTACGTAAATTTTGCAGCGGGTGATGCGCTGCTACAGGATAGATTATATATCAATAATGGCAAAGGAAATTATACAAAAGCGGTTAATGCATTGCCCGAAATGCACGTAAGCAAAAGTTGTGCAAGGGTAGCAGACATTAACGGTGACGGGTCCCCTGATATTTTTGTTGGAGGCAGGGTGATACCAGGTTACTATCCCGAAACGCCCCAAAGCTTTTTGCTGGTAAATGACGGCAAAGGACATTTTACAGATAAGACACCTGAGCTGGCGCCCGGTTTGCAAAAAGCAGGAATGATAACCGATGCTGCATGGCTTGACCTAAACAATGATAAAAAGAATGATCTTGTAGTAGTGGGCGAATGGATGCCTGTTTCGGTATTTATCAATGTTAATGGCAAATTGGAAAACAAAACAACGGATTATTTTGATAAAGCATATAGCGGCTGGTGGAATAAGCTGGCTGTTGGCGATTTTAATAAGGATGGCAAACAGGACCTCATCATTGGCAACCAGGGATTGAACAGCCAATGCAGGGCTACAGATAAAGAACCGGCTGAATTGTATTACAAAGATTTTGACGCAAACGGAACGGTAGATCCTATCCTTTGCTTTTATATACAGGGTAAAAGTTACCCTTATATGTCGAGGGATGAACTCTTCTCGCAGTTAAGCTATATGCATAAAAAATTTGAAGATTATAAGAGCTATGCGGATGCCACCATAAACGAGTTATTCACGAAGGATGAACTAAAGGATGCCGGCCATCTGCAGGCCAATTATTTTAAAACCGTTTTGTTTGAAGCGGGTGCAAATGGAAAGTTTGTCGAAAAGCAGTTACCTGTTGAAGTCCAGTATTCGCCTGTATTTACCATCACGCCGATTGATTACGATAAAGACAATAATGAAGATATCTTACTCTGTGGCAATATAAACCATGCGAGATTACGCCTGGGTAAATTTGATGCCAATTACGGCATATTGTTACACAATGATGGAAACGGAAACTTCACTTACATAAAACAAGGATTGTCGGGGTTTCAACTGCGCGGAGATGTACGTAGTGCTGCTGTTATAAACAACACTGTATTCTTCGGCATCAACCAGGACGATCTGAAAGCTTATCAATTAAGGTAAAGTTGCTCATTTTTTTCAATACCTCCTCTTTAACCAGCTTATTTAAAATGGAGTTGTTTTTGCAATCATCATTTAATGCAACATTTTATTGGTTGTTCCGGGTTTTATAATAAAGATTGGAAAGAGGTATTTTATCCCAAAGGTTTACCCCAAAAGAAATGGTTTGAATTTTATTGCAGCCGCTTTAACACCCTCGAACTAAATACAACTTTCTACAGGTTCCCCAAAATCGGGTTTTTAGAAAAATGGTATGCAGCCAGTCCTGCAGATTTTAAATTTTCTGTAAAAGCGCCAAGGCTTATCTCTCATTATAAGCAGCTAAACGATTGCCATAATCTGCTGGACAATTTTTATAACACTGTACAGGAAGGCCTGAAAGAAAAGCTGGGAACCATACTATTTCAGTTTTCTGCAAAGATTTTTTATAGTGAAGATTTCCTGCAACGAATTATACAAAATCTTGATACATCATTTAACAATGTAGTTGAATTCAGGGATGTGGGTTGGTGGAATCAGCACGTATTTACAACACTTTCAGCCAATAATATCAGCTTCAGCGGCATCAGCATAAATAATTTACCGGAGGAAATAATAATCAACACGGCAATTACATATTATCGTTTTCATGGCATTCCCAAACTATATTATTCGCAATATTCAACGCGAAGAATCAAGGATTTTTCGAATGAGCTAAAGAAAAAAGCAGGCGGTAAAACGGCTTATATCTTTTTCAATAATACAGCAACTTTAGCAGCGATAAATAATGCCCGTGAATTACAGCATTTTTTGGCTGATTGACTTTCTTTATGGGCTGATAAATTTAATTTATACTTTTTTGTACAAATTCATTTGTAAATTTGCAGCATGAGCGAAATGATAGCAACGCTGGAGCAAACCGCCCTAAGTGATTACAAGTATGGATTTGTTACAGAAATTGAAGCAGATGAAGCCCCGCTCGGTTTAAATGAGGATATAATCCGCTTTATCTCACAGAAAAAAAATGAGCCTGAATGGATGCTCGAATGGCGCTTAAAAGCCTTCCGTTACTGGTTGAGCATTGAAAACAGGGAACCGGCATGGGCCAATATTTCCTATCCTGCAATTGATTATCAAAACATTAAATATTATTCTGCTCCCAAGCAGAAAAACAAGCCAAAGAGTTTGGATGAAGTGGATCCCGAATTACGCAAAACATTTGAAAAGCTTGGGATCTCGCTAAATGAGCAAAAGCGTTTGACTGGTGTGGCGGTAGATGCTGTAATTGACAGTGTTTCCATTGCGACAACGTTCAAAGAGCAACTGGCAGAACAGGGCATTATTTTTTGTTCGATCACAGAAGCCATTCAAAATCATTCTGAACTCGTAAAAAAATACCTCGGTTCAGTGGTGCCGATGACCGACAATTTTTTTGCGGCATTGAACTCAGCCGTTTTCACGGATGGCTCGTTTTGTTATATTCCAAAGGGAGTTCGCTGCCCGATGGAACTTTCCACTTATTTCCGTATCAACGCAGAAAATACCGGCCAGTTTGAACGTACATTAATTATTGCAGACGAGGGTAGTTACGTGAGCTACCTGGAAGGTTGTACCGCGCCTATGCGTGATGAAAACCAGTTGCATGCTGCTGTGGTGGAGCTGATAGCATTGGACAATGCGGAAATTAAATATTCTACAGTGCAGAACTGGTATCCGGGCGATAAGGAAGGTAAAGGCGGTATTTACAATTTTGTTACGAAACGGGGCATTTGTGGCGCTAACAGCAAAATTTCATGGACGCAGGTAGAGACCGGCTCGTCCATCACCTGGAAATATCCGAGCGTAATTTTAAAAGGCGATAACGCCGTGGGGGAATTTTATTCTGTTGCTGTCACCAATAATTACCAGCAGGCAGATACAGGAACAAAAATGATGCATGTGGGAAAGAACACCCGCAGCCGTATCGTTTCAAAAGGTATTTCCGCCGGCCATAGCAATAATAGCTACCGTGGTTTGGTACAGGTTGGAAAAAATGCACATAATTCGCGCAACTTTTCCCAATGCGATTCTTTGTTATTGGGCGATAAATGCGGTGCGCATACTTTTCCTTATATAGAAACAAAGAACAGCACCTCTATTGTTGAACATGAAGCCACGACGAGTAAGATCGGTGAAGACCAGATCTTCTATTGCAACCAGCGCGGTATTGACACAGAAACCGCTGTTGCATTGATCATTAACGGCTTTGCAAAAGAAGTAATGAACCAGTTGCCGATGGAGTTTGCGGTAGAAGCGCAAAAGCTTTTGGCAATTAGTTTGGAAGGAAGCGTTGGCTAACGCCCCCTCCAACTCTCCGCCGCGGCGGGGGAGAGAATTAAAAGCTCTTATAAATTTTGATAAACTATAAAAAATAAACGTTCTAAAAAGTCCCTCTCCACCGGAGAGGGATTTAGGGAGAGGCTTATGTTAACGATTCACAATTTACACGCATCAATAGAAGACAAAAAGATCTTAAATGGTATTGACCTGCAGATCAATCCGGGCGAAGTGCACGCTATCATGGGGCCGAATGGTTCCGGAAAAAGCACGCTGGCCTCTGTTCTGGCAGGCAGAAGCGACTATGAGATAACCGAAGGTTCAGTAGAATTTGAAGGTATTGACCTGCTCGAAATGTCTCCGGAAGAAAGAGCCAGGGAAGGTTTATTTCTTGCGTTTCAGTATCCTGTTGAGATTCCCGGCGTGAGCACTACAAATTTTATTAAAACTGCCGTAAATGAAATGCGCAAACATCGCGGCCTGGAGCCATTGGATGCGGTGGCTTTCTTAAAGCTGATGAAAGAAAGAATGAAGCTGGTTAAAATAGACCAGAGCCTGACAAGCCGTTCTTTGAATGAAGGTTTCAGCGGAGGTGAAAAGAAGCGTAATGAAATTTTCCAGATGGCGATGCTTGATCCAAAGCTTGCTATACTGGATGAAACAGACAGCGGCCTGGATATTGATGCTTTACGCATTGTAGCGGATGGCGTAAATACTTTGCGCAGAAAAGATAACGCAGTGTTGGTGATAACACATTACCAGCGTTTGCTTGAATATATTGTTCCTGACTTTGTGCATGTATTGTACAAAGGAAGAATTGTAAAATCAGGTGGTAAAGAATTAGCACTTGAATTGGAAGACAAAGGTTACGATTTTATTAAACAGGAGTTGACCGCCCCCATCCCCTAAAGAGGAGTTTTGTACGTTGCATTATTGTTGAATAGTGAACTGAACGTACAAGGGAGTGACACAACGAAGCCAACTTGAAATGCTGTCGCTGGTAACATAAAAGAAAAATGCCCAAGGCATTAACAAAAGCTGATTGAAAACTGCAGCTAAAAAAGTTCTTACAAAAGTTAAATTAAAAAACAAAAGCCCGGCCTCCCTCTACATATGTGGAGAGGGAACGAGGGTGAGGTAATATGAGTTTAGCAGAAACTATACAAGATAAATATAAAGAGTTAAACACCATTGCAGGCAATGGCTTGCTGGGCTCTATGCGCGAAAAGGCGTTTGAACATTATAATAAACTCGGTATTCCAACATCAAGAAACGAAGAGTGGAAATACACGCGCTTAACATCGTTGGTTAATAAAAATTTTACGCTGCAAACAACAACTGTTTTGCCTTCTGATGAAGTGCTGAACAATATTCGTTTGCAATCCGACAACGCAGCAGAACTGTATTTTATCAATGGTGTTTTTGTAAAAGAGATATCATCTTTCGATAATGACACCTTAGTTGTTTTACCATTGAATGAAGCTGCCGATAGCGAATACAAGCGTTATTTGCAACAGCATTTAAACCAAAGCAGCAAATACATGAGAGACGGCATGAATGCTTTGAATGCAGCGTTCACCGCCAACGGCCTGTTCATCTTGGCAAGAAAAAACAGAACCATTGATAACCCCATATTTGTTTATCATTTAACTGATACCAATAATGACAATGTTTTCGTTCAGCCGAGAAGTTTATTTGTCGTGGAAGAAAACGCACAGGTACAATTGGTAGAATTATATAAAAATAATGGCCTGCATGAAAGCTTTACCAACGAAGTGATAGAAATAGCTGTACAGCAAAATGCAAGGCTGGAATATTATAAAGTGCAGGACGAAAACGAGAATTGCCATCATGTGGGCACAACACATATACAACAGGTTGGCAAATGCTTTACGCATTGTGTTACGGTTACCCTGAATGGCGGCACTATACGTAATAATATCAACATGATCCTCGAAGCCGCCAACAATGAAGGGCATTTATATGGATTATATATGGTGGATGGCAAAACGCATGTCGACAATCACAGCATCGTTGATAATGTAATGCCGAATTGTTTCAGCAACGAATTTTATAAAGGCATACTGGATGGGAATGCAACCGGTGTGTTTAATGGAAAAATATTTGTAAGGCAGAATGCACAAAAAACAAATGCCTATCAATCCAACAAAAATGTATTGATAAGCGATACGGCTTCCGTAAATACAAAGCCGCAGTTGGAGATCTTTGCAGATGATGTTAAATGCTCGCATGGCTGTACCATTGGGCGTTTGGACGATGAGGCTTTATTTTATTTACGGGCAAGAGGTATTGGTGAGAAGAAAGCAAAGGCATTATTATTACATGCTTTTGCAGCGGATATTTTAGACCAGGTAAAACCCGGAGCATTACGCAGTTATCTTGAACAAAAGTTAAATGAACGGTTGGATATTGAAGATTAACAAGGTGAATGGTGAGTGGTAATAGTGAGTGTTACTCATGCAATCCACTAACAACTCACCACTGACAACTCACAACAATGATCTCTACAGATACTAACATACAACCATTTGATGTTGCTGCAATACGCAAAGAATTTCCTGTGCTTGAAAGAAAAGTAAAAGGCAGGAACCTTGTATATTTTGATAATGCTGCAACAGCGCAAAAGCCGAAGGTTGTTATCAATGCGTTGATACATTATTATCAGCAGTATAATGCAAACATTCATCGTGGTATTCATTCTCTTGCAGAAGAAGCGACGGCTGCATTTGAAGCCACAAGAGATACAGCCAAGGAATTTATTAACGCGAAATACCGCGAGGAAATAATCTTCACCCGTGGCGTCACCGAAGGCATTAACCTGGTTGCCTCAACATGGGGCAGGCAAAATATAAAAGAAGGCGATGAGATAATTATTTCCGGAATGGAACATCATTCCAATATCGTTCCCTGGCAGATGCTTTGCCTTGAAAAAAAAGCAAAATTGAAAATCATTCCGGTTGATAATAATGGCGAACTGGTAATGACTGAATTTGAAAAGCTCATTACATCAAAGACAAAATTGGTGTCTATTGTTCATGCATCCAATTCTCTTGGAACGATTAACCCCGTAAAAGAAATTATTGATATAGCGCATCAGCACAATATTGTTGTATTGGTGGATGGTGCACAATCATCCGTTCATCTGGATATAGATGTACAGGAAATGGATTGTGATTTCTTTGTGCTCTCCAGCCACAAGATATACGGACCAACGGGTGTTGGTGTTTTATATGGCAAAAAAGAATTGCTGGAAGAAATGCCGCCATATATGGGTGGTGGTGAAATGATAAAGGAAGTAACCTTCGATCATACAACCTACAACGAATTGCCCTACAAATTTGAAGCAGGCACCCCCAACATTGCAGATACAGTAGCTTTTAAAGCCGCGCTCGATTTTGTGAATGAAGTGGGCAAAGACAATATCCGTGCACATGAAGAAGCGCTCACACAATATGCAATGGAGAAGCTCTCGCAGATCGAAGGCGTTAGACTGATCGGTACTGCAAAACATAAAACAAGTGTTGTATCATTCATTGTTGATGGCTGGTCAGCGTATGATATTGGTTTATTATTAGATGGTTTCGGCATAGCCGTTAGAACTGGCCATCATTGTTGTCAACCGCTAATGAAAGGGTTTGGAATTCCGGGTACAATCCGTGCTTCATTTGCTATGTATAATACAAAAGAAGAGATAGATGAACTTGTTGCATCACTTGAAAAAATCTTAAAAAGAAAAAGATGAGTGTGGTTGCAAGTATTGAAAATATAGAGCAGGAAATAATTGAAGATTTCGCTTTATTCGAATCGGCCAATGATAAAAATTTTTATTTAATGGATTTAGGAGATAAGCTAAGTCCTTTAGATGAAAAATATAAGGTTGATGAAAACAAAATAAAAGGTTGTCAAAGCCAGGTTTGGTTAATTAGCCATGCTGAAGACGGACGCATATTTTTTGAAGCAGATAGCGACTCTGAGATAACAAAAGGATTAATCAGCATACTAATAAGAATTTTATCTAATCACCGTTTTGATGAAGTAATAAAATTTGATTTGAATGATTTTATGTCGAGAGTTCAACTAAATAGTTTTATTACACAAAGAAGAAGCAATGGCTTTTTATCGATGGTGGAAAGAATGAAAAAAGACGCTTCGGCTTATAAAACAAAGGCGCAACTATAAACCGGCCTGACGCTTCAAAAGCGTCTGACCGAAACTTAGATAGCAAGATGAACGAAGAAGCATTAAAAGAAAAAGTAATTGAAAAACTGCAGACCATTTATGATCCTGAAATTCCGGTGAACATTTATGATCTGGGTTTGATATACATTGTTGATGTGTTGCCCATCAACAATGTGCAGATAACAATGACATTAACTGCACCCAGTTGCCCGGCTGCACAATCGATACCGGTTGAAGTGGATCAGAAATTAAGAGAGATTGAAGGCGTGAATGATGTGCATGTTTCTGTAACATGGACGCCGCCGTGGGATAAAAGCATGATGAGTGAAGTGGCGCAACTGGAGTTGGGGTTTATGTAGCGCAGCCCCCCAACCCCTAAAGGGGAGTTTTGCAGTTGCTGGTTAATTGAGAAATTAAGTTCTTATAAATATTTTTTAAACATAAAATTGAACGCTCTTCAAAGTCCCTCTCCACCGGAGAGGGACTTAGGGAGAGGCTAAAACAAACAAATATGGCACAGATAAGCGTAGATAGTTTACTTGGCAATAACGGGCCATCATACCCCGAGCAGATTGCCGCACCTTTTCGTAAAGAACTTACCGATAATGGTTTTACACAATTGCTCACCGTTGAAGATGTTGACAAAGCATTAAAACGTAATGATGGAAAAATACAATTGGTCGTATTGAATTCCGTGTGTGGTTGCGGTGCAAGGGTAGCAAGACCGGGCGCATTGCTTTCGCTGTTCAGTAAAGTAGTTCCCGATGAAAAATTCACTGTTTTTGCAGGCATGGAAAAAGATGCAGTTGCTCATTTCCGTTCTGCTTATTTACCAGGCATCACTCCAAGTTCTCCAACTATTTCTTTGTTCAAGGATGGCGAACTGATATTCATTTTACATCGTTACCAGATCGAAAGAAGCGCAGCAGGCGACATCGCCGATGCGCTCATCAATGAATATGACAAAGTATGCACAAAACAAAATGATGATACAGCGGTTGAAGAATTGAGGCAGTATTTTATTTCAACATATGATGTTGATCCGCTTTCAATAGAACAACAACAACAATAGTTCAAAAGTTGACTGGTTGACTGGTTGAAAAGTAAAAAACTTATCAACCGGTCAACTGATCAACCAATCAACTTATAAAAATGAAGATAACCGCACAGGAAGAATATGGCATACGCATCCTGATAAGGATCGCAAGATGTGCTGATGAAACCGGGCTGAGTATTCCGCAGCTAAGTGAAGCGGAAGGCTTAACGCCGCACTATGTTGCCAAGCTTACACGCCAGTTACGGTTGAGTGGATTCTTAAAAAGTACCCCTGGCCAAAAAGGCGGTTATGTGCTGTCAAGACCAACATCTGAAATAAACATCAACCAGGTTTTAAAAACACTGGGCGGCGCCCTGTTCGATGCATCATTTTGTGCTACACATATCGGCGCATTAAATCTTTGTACCAACTCTGTTGACTGCTCCGCACGTTCTCTCTGGAAAATAATTCAATTTTCCGTTGACCAGGTATTAGATAAGATGACCTTAGCAGATCTCTGCGGTAAAGAGGATTCTGTTGTGAAGTTGCGCACTTTATTAGAATTGCAGCTACAGTAAGGAGTTTTAGTGTTTCAGAGTTCAGATGATATACTTAATATATTTACCTGTCAACTGTTCAACCAATCAACTTGTCAACATATCAACCCATCAACTTCTCAAAAATCTACTTCTTATCCACCACCATAAACACCACGCTCATTGGCGGTAAGGTAATATAAACACCATTTGCTGCACTGGCTGAATAAGCTTTTACAGATGCGTAGTTCGCCGGACCTCCTGCAGGCAAAGCCGTTCCCTGTCCGTTTACATACACCTTCCTGGAAAAACTGCCGTTATCTGTTCCGCCGGTCAAAGTGTACCAATAAAATTTATCGCCTGCATTAAAATTTTTATAGGCCAGTTTTATGGTTTGGGCTGATGAAGATTGATTAACCAATGTTACACCAACCTGCCCTGAGCTGAATGTAGAAGCATAGGCATTGATATTATTCCCGCCGGTAACACTTGCATTGATGCAACGGTCTCCCAGCATTTTTTGAAGAAAATAGTAGTAATAAAATGCAGGTCTTGGATTCCACATCGGCACATTGGGTTCTCCGCCCTGGCTGAACATACCGTGGTCATTTCCGTTATCCCAGGCATTTGCCAAATCCCAGCGGCCCGACATACCAAATTTATTTTTCATCAGTTCATTTATTGTAAGCACGGCATGCATTCCTGCAACATAAGACACCATTTGTTGCGAACCCTGAGAGAATATGTTCCACTCTGTTAGCGCGATCGGTTTGGAAGACACGCCTGCACTTTGGCGGCTTTGATCCAGGTAACTCATCACAGTAGCTGGTATTGTAGTAGCGCTGGATAACACTTCCGCAGGGCTTGCATTCGTTTGGTACGGCGTGAAATAATCATGGGTAATTAAATAATCTGCTGTATTACCTGCAACAGACAGCACACCCTGGTTCCAGTTCTTCTCCGTTTCTGTTTGCCAGGACTGGGGTGTTTGGCTTAACAGCAATGAACCAATATATATGGTAGTGCCAATTTCATTGGCTGCCTTTTTCATGGAATCTGAAAAAACCTGAAAATGGCTGCCATATAAACTGCCGGTGATGATTTGCGGCTGGCCATCTTTGTTCTGGGAAAGATCGATCCTGTAACCTGCTTCCCAGGTACCATGATTTTCGTTACCGATCTCCCAGTATTTTGTGCGGCCGTTATCATACCGCACCCAATCTGCCGCCAGGTGCGCTGCCGCAGCAACAGGATCTGCGGAAGTACCATAACGCGCATAACCATAATTTATCGTTATTAACCCTTCACTGCCTGTTTGTTGCAACATCTGGTAATATTTTTCGACTGAGCAGGTCCAGCTTTCATTATTTTTTCCATACCAATAACCTGCAGGCGCTGCAACGCCATTTGCATCCACTAAAGTAGCAGGCGCATCCGCAGGCTTCACATCTTTTTGCGCATTCCAGAAAAACACATCACTTATACTACCGCCAGGGAAACGTATGATTTTTGGTTTAAGATCAGTAATGTATTGCAATAATGCGTTATTGGAAAAATCACCCATCCACAAATTGGCATTATTGCCAAACAGGCTGGGCGATATTTTGGTAAGAATGGTTGAGGCATCCACCGTAACAGTAATGTTGGCCGAAGCAGGTGCAGCAGTATCTTTAGCATCAGGTGCTATAAAAGTTTTTGCCTGCCAATTATCCATGAAAAAACCAATAGAGCCGGCAAGGGCAGGATCAGTTGGAGTTATAACAACCGGGATCGTGTCATCAGGCGGTGGGTTTGTGCCGCCACCATTATCATCTCCGCCAACTTCTTTTTTACAAAAAGAAAAAAGTATACATACAGCAAGCATTATTACGCCGATCCTTTTCTTCATATCCACAGATTGATTACAAGGACAAATATAGCCTTACTGAAATGCAGCTTAATTCCGCCGGGGAAACTTTGCTAATTAAGTACAATGATTCATTAATTTAATATCGTACTAACAGCATCGCCTTTATAGCTTATTGTTTTGTTTGATTGGGTGGCGTCAATTGAAACAGGTTTTGTTTCACTCACCGTTACAATTTTAAACTTCCTGTTTTTTAGCATCCCATCGAATCCCCCCTCCCTTTTGCCGATGGTTAAGGTTTTTGATTGTTCATTATACAGTATAGGAATGATGGAATACTTGCCCTGCTCATAATTATAATTTGTGCCTTCATCTTCGTACAAGCTGAAATTGGCGTCTTTGCCTGTATAAACAAACAGCGTAATCACGTCAGCAGGCTTTTCATTGGTGTATTGAACATCCGGTCCCGTTGGAATTATGGAACCTGCTTTTACAAACACAGGCATGCGATCATAGGGAGCTTCTGCAGTAATAATTTTACCACCATCAAAATATTTTCCTGAATACAGGTCATACCATCCTTGTCCGGCAGGCAAATAAACATCGCGGCTGGTTGCTTTATAAGTGTAAACAGGATTTATCAGCAATGATGGTCCAAACATATATTGGTCTCCAATATTTTTCACGTTCTCGTCGCTGCCAAAATCCATTGCCAGCCCGCGCATAAGCGTATAATCATTCACATAAGTTTTACCTGCCAGTGAATAGATGTACGGCATCAGTTTATAACGCAGTTTATCATAATACACCATGCTGTTATAAGCAGGTGAACCCTCCGGCGCTATATTGTAAATTTCACGGAAAGGATATTGCCCGTGCGAACGGAATAAAGGGCAAAATGCTCCAAACTGGAACCATCTTGTATTCAGCTCACGCCATTCGTTGAGGTTTTCACCTTGTGGATTTTGATAACGCTGTTCGGTGGCAAAACCGCCGATATCCATCGTCCAGTATGGAATACCCGACATGGAAAAATTAATACCGGCGCTGATCTGCGTTTTCATATCACCCCATGTTGCCGAAATATCACCGCTCCAAATAGCAGCCGCATAGCGTTGCGAACCTGCAAAACCGGAACGGGTTAAAAGAAACACACGTTTATCCGGATCAGCAGAACGCTGGCCTTCATAAATACCTTTTGCATTTTCCAAAGGATAAGCGTTAAGGTACGCAGCCGCAGGACCAAGTGCTGTTGGCGTCATTTGCAACAAACGTTTTTCAGGACTTACATTGGAAAGAATATCCGGTTCGCTGGCATCCATCCACCAGGCATCAACGCCTTTGGTGAAGAGTTTTTCATTCATCAAGTCCCAAAAACCTTTTCTCGCACCGGCATTAAACGCATCATAAAAAGTAGAAATATAGCCTTGTGCTATCCAGTCACGCTGGCGATCCGCAATATTTCTTTTATATAACCAGCCTTTACTGTCAAAATTTTTATACGCCGTTATGCCTTCATAAAATTTTGGCCATACCGAGATCATAAAATGTGCATGGTTCTGATGTACCACTTTTATCATACTATCCGCATCGGGAAAACGAGCAGGGTCAAATTCCTGGCTGCCCCAGTCATCTTGTTTCCAATAGCTCCAATCCTGTACAATATTGTCGAGAGGAATTTTTCTTTGCCTGAATTCTTTTACAGTACTTAATATTTCATCCTGTGTTTTATAACGTTCGCGACTCTGCCAGAAACCCATTGCCCAATTTGGAGCAATAGTTGCTTTACCCGTTAAATAACGATAGCCCGCAATAATGCTGTCCATGTTGTTGCCATAGATAAAATAGTAATCTAACCGGTTACCTGCATCAGATAAAAAGCTGTAATCATTTATTGATTCACCGGGCACAGGACTTAACCATTTTGCCGTTGCATACGATTCACCGCCATCAGGTATCCACTCAATTTTGATTGCATATTTTATGTCTTTCGCAAGCGGGATATTTACTACTTCAGAACCGGGATTCCAGGGTTGGCGCCAGCGGTCAACCAATAGATTTCCGTTGATCCAAACCTTAAAATAACCGGCATAGGTAAACCGGAATTTATGCACGCCGGTAAAGCCGGTAGAAAAAGAACCACTCCAACGTACCAGGCCTTTATCAATCTTAAAATCGGCAGGCAGAAATAGTTTTGTATCGCCGAGATATGGATAATTAATGAACGACTCTGCTTTTGTAAAACTTGCGCTTGCAGTATCCGACTTGTCATTAAAGTAAGAAGCGGTAAGCCAGCCTTGTTCACCATTGGCTGAAAAAAGCTTTAGTGAAGAAAGCGGTTCAAAAGGCCTTATATCGCCCACAGTTGAAAGCGAATAATTATCCCAGAGAATGCCATAGTTTTTGCTGGAAATAAGAAACGGCACCGTCACTTCTGTATTGTTCTGAAAGAAATAAACCTGCTGGTTGCGGTAATTCATAATACCATCCTGGTGCTGACCTAAGCCATAGAGCGCATCATCCGGCGTTGTTTCGAAAGTCTGTTTTATTTTATAAAAACCTTCGCCATCATAAACAACAGGTTTTAAACTGCGGCCATTCATTTGCTTTTCTTTAAGGACAGGTTTGTCGTTAACGTCTGTAAAACTTACAGCGCCGGTTTGCTTGTTTACAGTTGCGATGAGGGCTTGTGTTTTTAGAACAATAGCGTCGTTTGTTTCATTCGCTGTCCAGTTTTTTTCAGCAGTGTTTGTATAAATGGTTATGAGGCTTTTACTACCGGAAAATCCCGGCTCACCACTGGCCATTACACGGATGATCTTGTCTGAGATCACCTCTAACTTTATTATCTGCACATTTCCTGCAAGCGCTTTATCAGGATAAACGATGATGCCATCGTTAGTGATCTCGAATTTCTTTCCTTGAGCTTTTACCAGGAATGGTATTATTGCAATGGCAATTATACCAGTAATAACCTTAACAAGTTTTGATTGCATACGATACAAGCTGTACTTTTCTTTTAATATTTTAGCCCGTGTGCGAATGCCTAAGCATGCAAATAGTTTTTCACTTTATCCTGTAACTTTTTACTCAATGGTACCAGTGGCAACCGAACGAAATTTTTTATCAGGCCCATTACAGTCAAAAAATCTTTTACACCGGCAGGATTATTTTCAGCGAACATCAATTCATAAGCCGTTATCAATTTATCATTGATCGATTTCGCCTTTCTGAAATCACATTTTAAGCTTGCACGCACCATATCAGAAAATTCTTTCGGAAAAGCATTTGCCGCAACGCTGATAACTCCCTGCATACCACAAGCGATCTGGGGCATAGCCAGCGCATCATCACCACTCACAACTAAAAAATCTTTTGGCGCATCCCGCAACACTTTCATGCATTGCGCAAAATCGCCACCGGCCTCTTTTACACCGACAATCTTTTCCACATCATTTGCCAGGCGAATGATCGTATCTGCATCTATATTTCTTGAAGTTCTTCCCGGAACATTATATAAAAGGATCGGTTTGGGCGAAGCCTCTGCCAGTCTCTTATAATGCTGATAAAGACCTTCCTGCGATGGCTTGCTGTAATAGGGTGAAACACTTAAAACTGCTGCAGCATCATCCAGAGGGTAGCCTTCAAAATCCCTAAGCTGTGCACTGGTATCGTTTCCCCCAATACCAACCACTACGGGCACACGCTTTTTTACGATATCGTATGTGTACTTGATGATATCCGTTTTTTCCGGTGCTCTTAATGTGGGCGCCTCAGCGGTGGTACCTAATACAACAATATATTCCACTTTACCATCAATTACATAGTTGATCATTTTCTGCAAGGCATCGTAATCAACATCATAATTTTTTTTGAAAGGCGTAACCAGCGCCACGCCGGTCCCCGTTAATATATTTTTTATTGAAGCCATGATTATTGAATTTGTGAGTGGTGAGTTGTGAATGGTGAGTAATGAGACCAGAATCTTCAGCCATGGTTATAAATAGTTGTAAATGCCTTACTCACCGCTGACCACTCACAACTCACAACATTACCCCATATTATGAAATACTTTACTTACATCATCATCCTGTTCCAGGCGCTCGATGAGCTTACTTACGTCTTCTGCCTGCGCTTCGGTTATGGGAACAGTACTTTGCGGTATCCATTCTATTTCCGCGCTTAAGGGTGTAATGCCTTTGTCTTCCAGCGCTTTTTGTAATCTTCCGAAATCGGTAAAAGCAGAACGCAGCACCAATATATCATTGCCGTTCTCATCAGTGCTATCGCCCATTTCTTCCAGGCCAAAATCAATCAGTTCCAATTCGAGATCATCTACATGTAAACCCTCGGGCTTTAATTTGAATACACCCATTTTTTTAAACTGGAAACTTACGCTGCCGCTATTGCCCAAAGCGCCGCCACCTTTATTAAAATGACTCTTTACATTCGCTACTGTACGCACATGGTTGTCTGTTGCTGTTTCAACTAATAATGCTACTCCATGCGGTGCATACCCTTCGTACAGGATCTCTTCATAATTCTCCATCTCCTTTCCCATTGCCCGCTTTATGGCAGCTTCCACGCGGTCTTTCGGCATATTCACGCTTTTGGCATTCTGCATACAACGACGCAACGCAGGGTTGGTTGCGGAATCGGGGCCGCCAGACTTAACTGCGATAGCAATTTCCTTACCGATACGCGTGAACTGTTTTGCCATCCTGTCCCACCTGGCAAACATGGTGGCTTTTCTAACTTCAAAAATTCTACCCATAACGCAATATGTAACCTTTAATTTTTAGGGCTGTAAAGTAAATAAACTTTATGGTAGGTTTTAACAGAAGGCGGAATTTTGTGGAGCTCAAAGCCGGAATAATCATTCTTGCCGCTGAATACACAGAAGCACAAAAAATTTCAAACCGGCAGTAAACTATCATAGTCAAATCTGCCAGGTTTTATTTGCAGAGCGATAGCTCTAATGCAATGGTTATTTATTATTCACTAAATCAAAAAGTTCTTTATCCATTTGCGGAGTGTCTGCGTTATCACCCTGTTGTTTTTTAATAGTTTCCATCCAATTACAAATGGGAAACAAAATAGTTTTATCTCATCAATCCTTTATCATACGCTACGCGCATGGCCTGCGCCTTGCTGTTTACATGAAGTTTCTGGTAAATATTGGCGATATGTTTTCTTACGGTAAGCACGCTGATACCGGTAATTTCAGCAATGCGTTTTGCGTCGTGCCCGTTTACAGTGTATTGAAGCACTTCTTTTTCTCTTTCCGAAAGGATGGTACCCAGGCCATTGTCAGCCTGTTTTTTTTCGGGGATCTTCAGGGAAGCCTGGCTGAGCAATTGAAGGGCTTTCCTTGCAATAGCAGGACTCATAGGCGCACCGCCATTCTCCATAACATTTATGATGGCATTGTAGAGGGATGGGGCATTTTCATCTTTTAGCAAATACCCATTCGCCCCAGCTCTAATAGCTTCAAATATTTTATCATCATCATCAAAAATGGTAAGTACAATAAAAGATATCTGCGGGTACAGGGATTTTGCAATACCGATGGCCTGTATGCCATCCATCTCCGGCATTTCAATATCCATGAATAAAACCTGCGGCGTTTTATCGAGTGGGAGACCTTTTAATTGTTCGAGGCAATCATTCCCGTTTACGGCAGTAAAACAAACTTCCAGTTCGGGGAACTGCTTTACTTTTTCCGCAATATTGTGGCGGTTAACGGCTTTGTCATCTGCAATACCTATGCGTATTTTTTCCATGTATGTGTGGCTTGGAATGAGGGTGCTTTGAATACAACTTTACAAAATTCAATTTTCAGCAAGTGTACGCAATACTTAATTTGTAGTAGTTTCCAGGTTAATTGCCGTTCCTTCTGTTGCCGATGTATACAAAGTAAGCTGAATTGCCGCATCTGCTGCTCTTGCTTTCATGTTTCGAAGACCGTTGCCATCGCCGGTTATCTGCGGTTTTATACCAATACCATCGTCTTTTATTTGTATGGAAATTGTAGTTGCGCTTTCAATGCATATAATGATATTCTTCGCCTTGCTATGCTTTAATGCATTATGTATTGATTCCTGCATGATACGAAAAATATTCAGTGCCTTTTGGGAACCTACCCGCAGATCATTTTCTATGTTTTCTTCAACTGATATATTTATATATTCATAGGCCGGCTTTAGTTTGTTGATGTAATTTTTTATACGGTCGCTTATGCCGGTTATAGTGATATTATCTTTATTCAGCACCCAAATAGTATCACGCAGTGAGTAAATAATCTCCCGCGAATGTTGCTGCAGATTTTTAAGCTGATCAGAACTGGCTTCAACGCCTTTGCCGGCAATGCTTTCAACACTGGCGGCTATGGCCGTAGCGTAAGCTCCGATATTATCGTGCAGGTCTGCCGCAATGCGTTTGCGCTCTTTTTCTTCGGCATCTAAAATTGACTGCGCTGCAAGCCTTTTTTCATCTTCAATTGCATGTTGCAATTTTGCTTTTTGCTTGTTTTTTTCATTTCGCAACCAAAACAGGGTTACAACTCCAGCCATTACGATAAACACGAGCGAACCATACAGCAAATAATTTCTTTGCGTTAACTTAAGTTGCTGCCAAATGATTGTATTTTCTTTTTGTTCTACCTCATATTTTGTTTGCAGTTCTGCAATGGCTTCCGTTTTGTTTATTTCGCTCAAAGAATCTTTCAATACAATAATTTCTTCCAGCACTTTTTGGTAATCCTCATAATCTTTATCCTCTTTCAGATAACGTGACAAAGCAATATAAAAAGGCAGGCGGGAGGCAGGCGTTGTATTAAATACCCTGTCTGTATCTCCGGAAAGTTTTTCATAATAATTACCGCTGTCGAGATTGCTCCAGCAATAAGCAATTGCTTTTTTAAGCTGTCCGGTATTAGCATAAAATTCAGCTATCTGCAGGTTGTCATTTATAAAAGCATTAGGCTTGCTGTTGATCTTTTTTCTTGCAGCCTGCATATTTTTCAGAGCGGCTTCTGCTTTGTCTAATTCATTAAGGCGCGTATATACTACAGATTGAAAACGGTAGCCTGCCGCAAGCCTGTCATTCATTTCAATTTGTTTACAAAATTCAATGCCGTCATTTAAAAAAAATATCGCAGAGTCTGGTTTATTTTCTTTGTATAATAATTGCGCACGGCTTATAAAAACAGAACCGAGATATTTGCTCCTGCTTGCGGCAGCCAATGCAAGCGCTTTATCGTTCCACTTCCGCGCTTCCGCCAATTCGTTCCGGGAAGTTGCAATGTATCCTATTGAATTGCATGCGAAAACTATTACAAGCGTGTCTTTATATTTTTCTGCTTCCTGCACTAAAGGGTATAGAACAGAAAGGCTTTCCTGGTATTTGCCATCAGCGGCAAAAGCAACTGCTTTTAACCGTTTCAGCCGGAAATAAATATCCCTTCTTGAATCATCGGTTATTAAATTTTTAGGCAATTCCTTATCTGCAACCGCATGTGCGCTGTCCGTCCAGCCCCATTGCATATAATCCTGCGCCAGTGTAAGCAGGGCAAGGCTTTTCAATCTTTCATCCTTTGAATTGGCTGCAAGCTCAAGCGCCACATACGCATATTTTTCGAGGCTGTCGAGCGCCACATTAGAATAATCTTCGAGATAAGCTATAATAGCAGCCAGCTTTTTGTCGTTGGCATTGGCTGCATCCACCTTTTGTTTAAGGCTGTCGATTTTCTTTGTTTGCGAGGCGCCTGCAATGTTTATACAAACCGCAACTACTACACAAATTCCGTTAAGGATACGCATACCGCAATTATTTTTTGGTTACAGGGCTTTAAACAGAACAGGAATAAAGATAACAGCATTCTTGAAAAGCCGGTACTACAAATTGAGTATTTCTCCGGGTTTGCTTTTAATGAACTTTTGAAGCATCAAAATTATTCATCAAAAAAATTTATTATGAAAACCTTAAAAATTTTACTCACATTGATTCTGACGCTATTTGCAATAAAAATGTACGCTGCAGAATCCGAACCCAATAACACGAAAGCTCAGGCAAATACGCTTGCCTTGAATGGAAATAATACAGGCGCCATAAACATATCCGGCGATGAAGACTGGTGGAAAGTAACCACTAATGCTGATGGAGAATTGAAGGTGAATTTCACCATATCCAATGGCCTTTATATGTACTGTTACATTTATGATAATAACGGCACTACCGAACTAAGCTCAGGCTATTCCAGCGGTAACGGTGTTATTTCTAAAGATGGGCTTGCTAACGGAACGTACTATATAAAAGTAAGAGCCTATTATTCAGGACAATTGCCGGCATACACCCTGTCTAACCAGCTTATAACACCGGCACAGGCAAACGATACGGAGCCGAATGATAGCAAGGCACAAGCAAAGGTGTTACCCTTAAATAATTCCAAAACAGGGCATTCCGGATACTATTATAATATCAAAAGGGATAGCGCCGACTGGTGGAAAGTAACTACTAATGCAGACGGTCGCCTTCGCATCACTATGTCATCTGCCAACGGCCAGTATATATATGCCCATTTGTACGATAACAATGGCGTTACCCTGATAGACCAGGGTTATACCAGCGGAACCGGCGCCGTAATAAATGCGGATGGCCTGGCAGCAGGTACGTATTATGTAAAAGTGAGGATGTACTACAATACTGGCTTTGCTCCCTATACTATTTCAGACAGCCTGTTTAAACCTGCGCAGGCAAATGATGCAGAACCCAATAACGCAAAAACCCAGGCTATTCCATTGCCGCTCAACGGTTCTGGAACAGGCCATGTAGGATATTTCTATAACAACAACCGCGATTCTGCCGACTGGTACAAGATCATTACCAATAAAGACGGCAGCCTTCGCCTTACCCTGGCGTCAGGCAACGGACAGTACATATATGTTTATTTGTTTGATAAAGATGGCTCCATCTTATTAGATAAGGGTTATACAAGCGGAACCGGCGCTGTAGTGCATGTTGACGGGCTTGCTGCCGGCACTTACTACGCAAGAGTAAATTGTTATTACAACAATGGCTTTGTGCCTTATACTATATCCGACAGTTTATTTGCTTACAGTAATGCTAACGATGCAGAGCCAAATAAATATCCCTACCAGGCAAAAACAATACTTGCAAATAAAACCACAGAAGGCCACGTCGGTTTCTACTATGATAATGCCCGCGATTCAGTTGACTGGTGGAAGATAAATTATACCGGCAAAGGGCCCCTCAGCTTTACTATAAACCAGCAGGCATTAAACCTCGGCGGATATAACTACCTGTATTTCCAGGTGTACAAGGATACAACCAAATCTCCCATACATTCCAGCTACAGCACTGCAGCAAGCCGTGACGTAAACCTTACGTCCCTTACCAAAGGGTACTACTGGATCAGGATATTTACCTATTATAATAACCGGTTTTCCAGCTATTCTTTCTCCAATACCTTCAAGCAATCCAAGGCAAAGATCACTACGAATACATATACTGCCACACCGGCCTGCGGAGGCGCTTCTATTACCTATAAACTTGCGAAAAGCAACCCGCCTTACACCGTTACTTTGTACAGGTTTGGACAACAATATGCGCAGAAGACAGTTAACAATAAGACAGCCGTGTTTGATAACCTGCCCGACGGAGTGTATAATGCCAGTGTTTACGGCGACGGCGCAACAGGCAGTGCCAATGGTTTAAGCGATACTATCAGTATTTTACCACCTGCACCAGCCGGCTTAAATACTACCGGTATTAAAGCTAAACAGGCGAAATTAAACTGGAAGGCTGTATCCTGTGCTGCATATTACACCATCAGGTATAAAGCACAAAGTGCAGGTAGCTGGAAAACTGTAAATGTGCCGGGCACAAAAACTTCATTAATAATAAAACAATTGCAGCCATCCACCGGGTACCAATGGAATATAGCTGCTGCGGATTCTGCCAATGGCATGTCTGTCATCAGCAGTTATAGCGCTACCGCTACCTTCACAACAAAGGCTGAGGCATTTATTGCTGAAAACGACAATGATGATAACCCAGAAAACATAAGCATTAAAGGCAAATTACCGGTTACAACATTATCGGTTGCGCCTAACCCTGCCAGCAATTTCTTTGTTATCCGTTTCAACAACAGCATTAAAGACAAGCTCACAGCCAGCTTATTTAATGCAAGCGGTAAAGCCGTGTGGACATCGGGCTTAATTACTGCTGAAGCATTAAACGGGAAACAGGTTAAAGTAAACCAATTTGCTGAAGGATTGTATTATTTGAAGGTTATTAATGCCAACGGAATTATGATTGGCAGTGTAAAGATTGTTGTAGCAAGATAATGCCCCTATAAAACACCGGAGGCTGTTTGAATTAAAACAGCCTCTTTTGTTTTGTATTATACCAGTTTATCATTCGTAGCAATTTTTATTGCCTGTGCCTTGGATGTTACATGCAGTTTATCATAAATATTGGCAATATGTTTTCTAACAGTATGCGTACTTAAAAACAATTTTTCAGCAATAGTGCGGTAATTATAACCATCAACCAGCAATTGCAATACTTCTGTTTCTCTTTCAGACAATAAATATGTTTCGACTTTTACCGTAGTTTGTTTATTCTGAACCGGTGCATGCATCAGCAAATCCAAAGCCTTGCGCGCAATGCGCGGGCTCATGGGCGCACCGCCAATTTCAACTAACTGCTGAATGGCCTCAATAATAGCTGAAACTTTTTCATCTTTTAATAAATACCCGTCAGCGCCGGATTTGATGGCCTCAAAAATTTTATCATCATCATCAAAAACAGTGAGCATTAAAAATTTTACATGAGGATAAAGCTGCTTTCCAAGACGCACCGCTTCAATCCCATTCATTACAGGCATTTCAATATCCATTAAAACAACCTGTGGCTGTTGTGCAGGCTTTAAATGTTTCATCTTTTCAAGAAAATCTGAGCCATTTATTGCGCTAAGTATAATTTCAATCTCCTCAGAAAATTTAATTTTTTCTGCCAGGGAAATGCGATTCTGCGATCTATCATCAACTATGGCCGTTCTTATTTTCATATATAACAAAACTGCGGTGTTTGCAGATTGGATTCAATAACGCATTTGTATTATTTAATGTATCAGCACGATTGTGCCTTTGGCAGGCTCTGATGTTATATTAATTTGCAAATTCATTTCTGCAGCACGGTATTTAATGTTTTCCAAACCATACCCGTTTGCACTATTTGTTACATTAAACCCTTTGCCATTGTCTTCGATTAAAATTGAAAATTTTTTGTTTTCAGCCGAAATGCAAACTTTTATAATACAGGCCTCTGCATGTTTAATAACATTGTTAACCACCTCCTGGCAAATACGAAAAACATTCAGTGTTTCTGTTGGCGATAAAGTGATATTGCTTTGAATATTTTCTTTTGAAATAAACTTAAGGCCAGGTTGCAAGACTATTATATTTTGAATGTATGCCTTCAGTTTATCAGCAAATTCTTCGAGTGAAATTTTTTCTTTGTTTAAAGCCCAAATACTTTCCCGCAAATTACCCATAACATTTTTAGCTGTTGCGTTGATTGAAGTGAGCCTTTGTAGTTCTTCAGCTTTTGTCATACGTTCAGAACTATCAATCGTCCAGTCAATATTGCTGATAATAAAACTTAATTGGGAGCCAATATTATCATGCAATTCGCGACTGATGCGTTCACGCTCTGTTTGAATTTGCTGTTGTGTTTCAAGCAGCCGGATCTTTTTTAAGTATTTGTTTTTATTGTAGCGGTAAATAGCAAAATAAACAATAGCAACTGCACATAAAACCGCAATAGTTTTAAACCACCATGTCTGCCAGTACGGCGGCGTAATAAGAATGTAGAAATTTCTAAAAAATTCTTCTCCTGATGAAAGCAATGGATGGCATTTTATTTCAAGCGTATAACTGCCGGGCTGCAAAGTGTAGTTTATATTGGTTGGCTGGTAAGTTGTTTGCCATGCCGTATCAAAACCTGTAAGGCGGTATTGATACACATATTCGTTTACATTAAGCATGCCCATTGCAGCCGCATCAAAACGCAAACGGTTTTGGTGATAGTTAAGTTGTATGGTATCGCCTTGCCAGGCGCCGGAAGAAGCGGTTAACGATACATCGTTTACGGCAAAACCGGTTAGCGATATAAGCGGGCTATCATTCACCTGCCTAAGTGTTGAAGGATAGAATGCCGTGATGCCATTAATGCCGCCAAAGAAAAGCTTTCCGCTGTTTGTTTTCAAAACGGCATTCGTATTAAACTCATTATCCTGCAAGCCCATTTCTTTAGAAAAATTCTGAACAGCACCTTTTGCATCAATATGCGATATGCCAAGGTTTGTTGACACATATACATCATTTCCTGAAACGGCTATGGCATAAATACAATCGTTGCGCAGCCCTGATTCAATGCTAATTTTTTTTACAAGCTTATAATTATCATCATAAATAAATAATCCTTTTTCAGTGCCAATACAAACCTGTCCCATTGAATTTTCAGCCATACTTCTTATACCATAATTACCGGGTATTTGAAAATGGGTTATTGCATTTCTATCTGCCACATATACAAGGCCGGTGTTTGTTCCCGCCCAAATTTTTTTATTACCGCTATGTACAAAACAGGTAAGCTTTTTATTAAAAACATCCGGCAACTGCGGTTCACCGGAAACCAGTTCTCCCTTTTTAAAAACACATTTGAAAACATTATTGGGTGTAGCCGTAAAAATGGCTGTATCATTTATACGCTGCAGGTTATTGGGAAAATTCAGTGGCTCTGATAACACAATATTTTTTGCGCCACGCTTTATACTAACGCGATGAATTTGTTTTTTAGCAAGGTTTAAAATAAACCAGCCGCTGTGAAGGTTTGTGATAAGATATTCTTCACTGCTTAATTTATCTATGGCAAGTATATAGTCGGCTGCGTTGGTAATAAGCGGCGCGGGCCACAAAGGGTTTGATAAGGTATCATATAATTGTATTGAACCATTAAACCCGCCGGCAATTAAAACATGTTTTTGCTCATCATAATACAATGCCCTGATAAAATTATTCTTGCTGCCGGGATAATCGAAGTGCTGGAAACGGAGTTCCGAATTCTGAACCCGCTTAACATCGTTGTTTGTTAAAAGCCAGATGCGTTTTAATTCATCCGCATATATCTTCATAATAGTTCCGTTCCTTAAAAAACTATTCCTGTCACGGCCTGTAAGTTCATACTCAATTTTACCGCTGGTATCTACATTATACAAATAACTGTTCCTGCTCAGCAACAAATGGGCTTCATCGGCCTTTTGTAAAGAAGTGTTTGTAATATTTTCAGATGAACCTAAAGGAATTTTTGTTTGCTTTCCCAAGCCGTTATCATCTATGATAAGAAGATAGTTGTTAAACGAAACATACAATTTATCGAGCAGGCAACATACAGCAAACTGGTTCCTGCCTGCATTAATTATGAAGCTGTTTTTCTTTTTTGTATCAACGGATAAGATGCTTTTATCAAAGTCATAAATATAAACAAAGTTGTCATTTGCCGTAATCATTTGCTGATTAAAGATTCTGTCCGATTGTAAAATGCCGTTAATGGTTTTTTCATTAAAAAAAGAAAAAAACTGTTGCAGTTTTCCCTGCCTGTTATACAATACGATGCCTTTGTTTTGCTGCATGCACCAGATGCCTTCAGCAGTTTCTTTCAAAGGCATTACACCAAAATAAAAAGATGGCTCAGCATGCAGCGCAATAAGTAAGGTAAACCTGTTGGTGTGCGGGTTGTATTGTAATATGCCTTCTTTTATGGTTATAAGAATATTGCTATCGTTTAAACCAAAAAATAGTACAGGGTAATTAATGATGAAGGTATCATTACCTGCAACCGGTATAATTGTTTCAAGCCTGTAACCATTAAATTTTTGCAAACCCGTAAAAGCAGCAACCCAGGTATAGCCGTTAATATCTGTAATAATGCTGCTTGTTATATTATCAAGCAGGCCATCCTCATAATTAAGCGATTTTACCGGAAAGCGTTTTTTAATAATAGCATCCGGCCTTTGTGCAAAAGCTGTTTGTGCATATACGGCAAACAAAAAAAATAGTATAGCAATTCTTCTCAAAAGCATTTCAATAACCAGGTAAATTTTAAATCACTTGTAAGGTAAATCTTATTACTCATCATAAACCCTGTCCGGATTAAAATAGCGCAAATGTGTTATTGCAAAAGGGAGGATAAGAAATGAATTTTGGTAAAACATAAAGTTTAATCATTTCAAATTTCGTTTATGAAAATTATATACCCTTTTTTTCTGGTTGTATTTTGTTTTACAGCCATACTTGGTTTCGCCAATGAAACCGAACCAAACAACAGCCGCAATACTGCAAACATACTTGCATTAAACAGCAACAACAGTGGCTCAATAAGTGCACCCGGCGATGAAGACTGGTGGAAGATAACCACTACCGCCGACGGAATGCTGAGCTTATACGATTCCGTTACAAATACCAGTGTATTCAATCACCAGTGGTGCTGGCTTGAGTTATATGATAACAATGGAACTACTTTACTGTACCAGGCTTATAGCGAAGGCGTAATGAAACCAACCTTCAATGGTTTGGCGGCCGGCACTTATTATGTAAGAATTCATGGCGATTACAACAGCAGTAATGGCACGGGCACTATACCTAACTATGTGCTGGGATGCCAGTTAACGGCCGCTTCTAATAATGATGCAGAACCCAACGACACAAGGGCCAAGGCTAAAGCATTGCCGCTAAACGGCAACAAGAAAGGGCACATAGGCTACTACTATAATAATCAAAGAGATCTTACCGATTGGTACAAGGTAACCACCAGCCAGGACGGACAATTGAATTTAAGCCTGGCAAATGGCAACAATCAAACTTATGTGTACCTGTATTTGTTGGATAGCAATGGAACAACAGTTATACAGTCAAATGAAGGGTATGGCCCGCTTTCACTTAACATAAACGGGCTTGCCGCAGGTACATACTATGCTAAGGTAGCTGTGGGAGGAAACAATACCTATTACATCAATAACGGTTGGTCAACCTATACGCTTGGCAATACATTAAATGCCGCAGGTACTGCCAATGATGCAGAACCAAATGACAATTATCCCCAGGCTGTAACCCTGCAATCGAACGATACCATAACAGGGCACATAGGTTACTACTATAATAATAAGCGGGATAAAAATGACTGGTACAAATTAGTTTTAAAAAACGATGGCTATCTTAATTTGTCTTTTACGCGCTATAATACTCAAACCGATGTTTACTTTTATTTGTATGATGCCGATGGAACAACTTTACTTGGCAGCGGCGCCACAATAAGCATGGATGGTTTGGCAGCAGGCGCTTATTATTTACAGGTAAACTGCGGCGGCAGCGACAATTATTACCCATACAGCGGCTGGAGCACTTACAAAATTGCAACTTCATTAAGTACTTATGCAAATGCTAATGATACCACAGAGCCTAATAACCAGCCATATCTTGCAAAAATATTGCCTGCCAATAAAACCGTAACAGGCCATGTAGGCTTTTATGGTGGCCATCAAAGGGATACGGCTGATTACTGGAAAATAAATTACACCGGGAGCGGCGCACTTACTTTAAATGTAAGTTTAAACAACTGGCTATCCAACGGGTGGGGGCACTATTTCTATATACAGGTATATAAGGATACAGCCACCCCGTTTTACAGCACTTATTTCCTGAATGCAAGCGGTGATATTAACCTTACCGGCCTTACAAAAGGCTATTACTGGGTACGTGTTGTTATGTATTACTGGCAAAGCGAGTTTGGCGCGTACACCTTAACCAATAAATTTACACAGGCCAAAGCGAAAATTGCAACAGTAAGCTATACAGCCACTGGTTGTACAGGCAACACGATAACCTATAAATGCACACAAAGCAAGCCGCCATACACGGTGCAGTTGTACAGGTTTGGGCAGAAGTATGGCAATGTGAAAACAGTTACCGGCAATGCGCAATTCAGCTTTACAGGTTTACCCGATGGCGCTTATTTTGCAACAGCATTTGGCGCTGGCGCCACCGGTAATGCTTATGGAAGGTCTGATACAGTTTCTATTGAACCACCGGTAACAGGATTGAATACAACCAATATTACAGGCGCCGCTGCAAGATTAAAGTGGACAAAAATTAGTTGCGCGGATTACTACTCCGTAAAATATAAAAAACACAGCGCTGCAACATGGACCACAAAACAAAGTACAGGCAATAATAATATTATGAACATCACAAACCTGAAAGAAAACACAAAATACGATTGGACAGTAGCTGCAATTGATTCACAGAATAATATCATAAGCATGGGCACGTATGCAGACAGCATCAGTTTTAAAACAGCCTCATCATTAATTGCTGCAAATAATATTAATGAATCAGATGCAAGCATAAATGGCAACAGCTATAAAAACATACCGGTTATTGTTGCGCCAAACCCTGCAAGCAGTTATTTTACCATACGCTATAATGACGATGTGAAAGAAAGGGTTTCGGCTACACTGTACAACGCAAACGGTAAGGCAGTGTGGACATCAGGTTTAATGAATGTTGAAGCATTAAACGGTAAACAGGTTATGGTAAACCAGTATGCTGAAGGATTATATTATCTGAGGATCGTTAACGAAAAAGGAAATATGGTTGGCGGCGCCAGGATTTCAATTGTTAAATAAATTCCCCCCTTTAAATGAGAACCCGCTGTTGGCAACGGTGGGTTTTTATTTTAAAAACTATCCTTATTCGCTAATTGTCCGCAGGCGGCATCAATGTCCTTACCGCGGCTTCTGCGCAAACGCGCATTTACGCGGTGGGTTTCAAGATATTTCATAAAGCCTTCAATGGTCTCTTCATCAGGCTTGGAGAAACTGGCGCCGTCAATAGGGTTATATTCGATAATGTTTACGAGATCGGCCGGCACCTGGCGGTAAATTTTTACCAGTTCTTCTGCATCTTTCTGGCTGTCGTTAAAATTCCTGAATAAGATATATTCAAAGGTTACTTCGTTCTTTGTTTGCTGATAAAAATAATTCAGCGCTTCTATTAACGATTTAATATTATTGGTATCGTTAATGGGCATTATCTCGTGGCGCTTTTTATCGTTGGCTGCATGTAAAGACAATGCCAGTTTGAAACGTACTTTATCATCGCCTAATTTCTTTATCATTTTCGCAACGCCGGCTGTTGAAACGGTAATACGGCGCGGGCTCATCCCAAGCCCATCTTCTGCAGAAATCTTATCAATCGCTTTCAATACATTATTATAATTCAGCAACGGCTCGCCCATGCCCATGAACACAATATTGCTTAATCGTTTTTCGTAGATCCTCTCTGTTTGTTCATTTATCAGCGCTACCTGGTCGAATATTTCATCAAAGGTGAGGTTACGTTCCCTTTCCATTTTACCGGTAGCGCAAAACTTACAACTCAGGCTGCAGCCGATCTGTGAAGAAACACAGGCAGTTTTTCTTTCCTCCGTAGGAATTAAAACACCTTCAACAAAATGATCATCAAATGTTTTGAAACGCGATTTCACGGTGCCGTCTGCACTGTATTGTGTCGTGTTGACAGTTAAGGCAGGCAAAGAAAAATGTTCTGATAATTTCAATCGAAGGTCTTTACTGAGGTTAGTCATTGCCTCAAAGCTGCCGGCATGTTTTTGCCAAAGCCATTCGTACACCTGCTTAGCCCGGAAATTCTTCTCCCCTATTTCAGCAAAATAGTTTTGTAATTCATCCAAACTCAAGTTCCGGATATTCGGTTGCTGTGCAGAAATCATGCTGCAAAGATAGCTGAAGCATTATGTTGGTAAACCCACAGAATTGTTATTCTTGCGCTTCTTTTAGGGCCATCCATTCAGGCTCATCATTAATGCGAAAATCGGTTTGCCTGATTTTTTCGAGTAATGGTTTTATAGATGGAATTATTCCTTTAAGCTTTGCTTTGATTATTACACCAAGCGTGCCTGTAAAATTTAAATGTAGCTGGTTAGCAATTTTGCGGGCTTTGTAATCATCTAAAATTATTGTGCTGTCAGCAATTTCAATCGCTAAAGCTATTGCACTGGATTCGCCTTTATCAAGTTGCATTTCAAGAATTCGTTGCCGCTGCTTATCGGCTACAGCTACCGCTTCTATCCATTCAGGAAGAAGTTCCCATATTCATTTGCAACCTCAACGGTAGTTGTTATTTGACCATAAACTTTTTGCAAAATATCCATCTCGCCAATATTGGATAAAACAATTAAACAGCCTGGTCGGCAATATTTGTTTTAGGCATTTGCTACACCGCTTGATAAATCAGAGGGAGGATAATTGAAGATAGAAACATTATAACTGCCTAATAATTCAGCAAATGTGCGTTTAGTTAAACCTGCAACCTCTGCTGCTTCACCAAGAGACAACTTACCCTGTTGGTACAGGTGTGCTGCTACAAGCATCGCAAGTTCCTGGCTATCCATGTCCAAAGTTTCCGGCAATGTAAGCGTAACTGTTTTCATACGCCAAATATAATCAATTCCAAAGGCACCCTTTCTCTCTATGTTTAAATGCGTTGCGCGATTAGAGAAAACCCCAAAACAATCAGCAGGCTGTACTATTTTTTCTCATATATTCATTTTTTATTAGAAACTAACTATGTTAAATGCTGATTATGCATGTGTGGTATCAAAGCTAAATACCTGTTGTTCTTATTATTTGTTGCACTGCAAACACAATTTTCTGCAGTCGGACAAACAACTTCATTCCCCATAAAAGAATGGGCAAAAAAGCTTAACTCGAAAGACGATGCTGAAAATAGTTACCTGCGGCAAATATCATGGTTTACGTTAAGAAACTATGACAGCGCCACTGTTGCTAACTGTATCAAACAACTGGAAAACACGGGTGAATCAGGCGCGTATATTAAAGCGAAGATTACTTTCCTGAAAGCCGCAGATGTCTATTACCGGCATGGCGATATTACCACCCTAACCAAACTTTGTGAACAGAGTTTATATGAGGCATATGAAACCGGCGATAATTATCTTATTGCTTACATGTCCATTTTTTACGGGTTGGTGATGGAGTCAAGAAGCGAGTTAATACTAAGTACTTTTTTTTATCTTAATGCCGATGAAATATATAATACATTACCATCAAAGGAGATACCCCTCTTCATAAGAAATTACCGGGTTTACCTGGGTGAAGACATGTACCGCATCGCGGAATACGAAAAATGCATTGATTATACGAAAAAAGGACTGGCCAATTATGCAGACACCTCGGCTGAAGCAACCTATCGGCGTATAAGACACCTGAATACCATTGGCCAGGCTTATAAGCAGCTTGGGCAACTGGATTCTGCTTTGGCATGGTATCAACAATCAATACAGGTGGCTTATACGATAAATGAACCTATTTGGACCACCATCAATGCGGTATTCATCGGCGAAGCATGGTTTCTTAAAAAAGATTACAACAAAGCCAAAGGGTTTATTCAATATATCAACAAAATAAATTACAGAACAGAGCCTAAGGTTTGTGCTTATGGGTTACAATTGCTGGCAAAGACCGATCTTATTAATGGCGATAAAGACAGCGCGCTCCTGCACATAAAACAATCGCTGGAGTTGCTGCATAACTCCACAGATAATCTTGTACAAAAAATGGATTACCTGCAGTATGCCTATTCTACTGCTGCAGATGTTTTTCGTGCGTATGGAAATACCGATAGCTTCTATCATTATACACAATTATATACAAGGTTGCACGACTCACTTCAAAAAGTAATTACATTAAGCAGTGTACAGATCGCTCAATTGCGTATTAATAATGAAAAGAATTATCAAACCCTGCAACAATTACGAAGGCAGAAAGAAACAGAGGCATTAACCCGCAATTTTATTATTGCTTTTATTATCATGTTGTCGTTGATGGCAATATTGACGGTTAACCGCCAACGGCAAAAAGCAAAACACAAAGAGCAGTTTGCACTGCAGCAAAAAGAAATTGCTGAAGCTAATATGGCTGTTGCAGACGCAGAGAGAAATGCCGCAACGGAACAACTGGGCCTGTTTACACAAAACCTTATTGAAAAAACAAGCCTTATCGAAAAATTAGAGCAGCAGCTAAATGCCAGTAAACAGAATATTGATCACCAACAATTGATAGAAGAACTTACACAGCAGACTATATTAACCGAGGATGACTGGCTGAAATTTAAAACACTCTTCGAAAAAACATATCCCGGTTTCTTTATAAGGCTAAAACTACAGGCAAGCGATATAACGCAGGCAGAACAACGCATGGCAGCGTTAGTGCGCCTTATGTTTGATAACAGGCAGATAGCTTCCATCCTTGGCATCTCTGCAGATAGCGTTACCAAAAGCAAGCGCCGCCTGCGCCAGCGCATACAGCTTGCCCCCGAAGTAAATCTTGAAGCCTGGCTACTGGGTATTTAAACCAACCATTTTTTATCTAACACCACGTGATTTTGGGATAAGCTTTTAGTTGTTACTTCGACCTCATCCCAACCCTTCTCCGAAGGAAAAGGACAAGAAGAACTACCGAATTTGAAAGTGTTTTATAAGATTAGGGTATTGAAAGTCCCCTCCTTTGGAGAGGATTTAGGTGAGGTCAACTTAAGAAGCTTAATATATTTCCTTATCCTCACCTATCACCCGTTTGTCCGTTTTTTGTCCGCGACCTGTCTGGCTTTTGTCCTGCCGCTTTTTAGGAATACACACCTGCACAACAGTATTTTCATCCTGGCACAATACCGTTCATATGCTGTATGCTCAAAAGAAATGCATCAATCATCCTCATCATCCTGTTAACACTGCTTTTGATAGCACTGGTGATATGGTTGTTTGATAAAAGAATAGAAAATGTTGAGAAGAAGATGCATCCTGTTGCGGCATCTGGTAATTCATCTATATATAGCAATTTTTAATTCATTTATAAAACTCAATGTATGAAACCGAAAATTCTATCTCTTGTTTTGTTAAGCTTCTTGTACGGAAGCACTTATGCCCAATATTGTTCAATATCCGGCAACGCAATCTCTGCCTATATAGAACGAATTCAATTGGGCAGTATCGATAATACAAGCGGGGATAATAACGGGTATGCTGACTATACAGCATGGAGTACAGGTATGGCTGCGGGCAGTTCGCAAACCATTACCGTTACACCAGGGATTATTCCGGCAGCAGGACCCATCCTCCAATACTGGAATGTATATATTGATTATAACCAGGATGGCGATTTCAATGATGCAGGTGAAAACGCAGGGAGTGCTGCCTGGGGGAGTGCTGTAGCCATACCCTTTACCGTGCCGCTAAGCGCCCTTACCGGTAATACGCGCATGCGCATTGTGATGAAGCTTACCAGCGGTAATTCTACATGCGGCAACATCGGTGATGGCGAAGCAGAAGATTACACAGTACAAATCACCTGCCCTGTACCAACCAGCCTTTCCGCTTCAAACATTTCCAATACAGCGGCAACAGTAAGCTGGGCAGGCGGGGCAGCAAAATATAAGCTGCAATACAGAATTGCGGGCGCCGGCACCTGGACGGTTGTAAATAATATCACCAATACTTCTTATGCGCTAACAGGGTTAGTCCTAAACACAAAATACAGCTACAGGGTTCAGGCTATATGCGCACCCGGCTCAACAAGCGCATTCAGCACCACGGCATCTTTTACCACAACCTATAATTATTGTAGTACAGGGGGCTCAACCCAGTACGGGTATATCAACAACGTTAAACTGGGCAGTATCAACAACACCAGTGGAGATAATGGCGGGTATGCCGATTATACAGCGCTAAGTACAAGCATAGGTACAGGCACTTCACAAACCATTAGCCTTACATCAGGTGGCGAAATCCATCACTACTACTGGGAAGTGTATATAGATTATAATCACAATGCAGATTTTACAGATGCGGGAGAAAAAGCAGGCCAGGGCGATAGCTATAGCCCTGTAGATGTATCCTTTACGGTACCTGAGACAGCGCTTACCGGTAACACCCGTATGCGTATCATCATGCAAAAAGATATTGGCTATTTAAACAATCCCTGCACTTATTTCTTCGGCGAAGCAGAAGATTATACAGTGAAGATCACCACCTGTAATGTGCCAACGGGTCTTGCTGCCTCATCAATCACCGCTGATGCTGCAACGGTAAGCTGGTCGCCTGCAGCAGGGGCAAAAAAGTACAAACTGCAATACAGAACCGGCACTAACCCCTGGACCAGTGTGAATAATATAGCTGATACGTTTTACCATTTAACGGGTTTGGCAGTACATACCAGTTATAGCTACAGGGTTCAGTCTTTATGCGGGGCAGGTTTAAAAAGCGCATTCAGTGCTATTGCACCCTTTACTACCACATATGCCTATTGCCCAATGGAAGCTATAACTGATTATGAATGGATAGAAAAGGTGAAACTGGGCAGCATCAATAATACCAGCGGCAATAACGGTGGTTATGCCGACTATACATCGTTGAGTACAAGTATGGCTGCAGGCAGCTTACAGAAGATTGTCCTTACACCGGGTTTTACCAATAACCCAGACGAAGAATGCTGGCAGGTATATATTGATTATAACCAGGACGGGGATTTTTATGATGCGGATGAAGCGGTAGGGAAGGTACGTGGCACAAACGCAAGCAATAAAAACATATCTTTTACGGTTCCCGCAACTGCATTGAATGGCAGCACCCGTATGCGCGTAGTGATGAACTTTGATTTTTATCGTAACGATCCATGCGATGTTCCGGGTGATCAATATGGTGAAGCAGAAGATTATACGGTAGAAATTACCGGTGGCGCTTTGAAGGCGGTTGCCGTTAGTGCATCGGCTTCAAATAACGCAAAGCAAAATGTTTTAAACAGTGTTGCAGTTTCACCCAACCCGGTAAATACTTCATTTGCTAATCTTAAACTGCAAACCGCGAAGGCAGGCACGGTTAATATAAAGATCGCTGATCTTTCCGGGAAGATTTTAAGGTCAGAAAACATACAGGGTATTATTGCCGGCACTAATTCATACGCTTTGCACAACCTTAATTTATTACCCGGCACTTACATGGTTGTTGCCATACAAGGCAATGTGATTATAGGAAGAACACGGTTTATTGTAGTCAGATAAAGCTTTGCATGGCAACTCGCTTAAAGGCTGCCTCAAAACGAGGCGGCCTTTTACTTTTTATGCTCTAATACCTGGTAAAAATTCATTAAACGCTGTACCTGGATGGACTTCGGCTGCTATTTATTTGAAGACCTGGGTATTTGCGAATACTTCAGGCTTTAAATTATTTAGTCGACGATAAGATCAATCCTATTTTAAAACCACGAGGAATGCTCCGCCTGTTACAAGCCACCCTTTATCTTTGCCGCCCTCCAGAATAAGAATTGCAAGTAAACAGGAAGTTGGTTTCTTAAAGGAGGAAATTGGTATTCAAAGAAGAAAATTTGGTGAAGGGAGAGGGAATATTGCTGCTTTGAGCGCGAAATTTGGTGCCCGGAAAGAAACTTTTTGGTGCTCCGGGAAGAAACTTTGATACCTGAAGAGGAAAGTTTTCCTCAATGACTGGAAAGTTCCGGGCTTTTAGCAGGAAAACTTTCCTCCAAAAGAGAAAAATTCTAAGTTCTTAAGCCGGCATTCAGCCAAAATAAATAAACACACAACATGAACGATTGTTTTATAATAGATGCAGTAAGAACCCCGATCGGAAAATATGGCGGCAGGTTAAGCTCTATTCGCCCGGATGATCTACTGGCGCATGTAATCACCGCTTTACTTAACCGCAACCCCGTTGATCCATCCGCTATTGAAGACGTTATTGCCGGAGATGCCAACCAGGCCGGCGAAGACAACCGCAATGTAGCAAGAATGGCCGCCCTGCTCGCAGGACTACCGGTAACAGTTGCGGGCAATACCGTAAACCGTTTATGCGCCAGTGGCCTTCAGGCTATCATGGATGCAGCCAGGGCGATAATGTGCGGGGAAGGTATGCTGTATATCGCCGGAGGCGTGGAAAGCATGACAAGAGCGCCTTTTGTAATGGCAAAAAGTGAAGGTGCCTTTAGCCGGAAACCGGAGATCCATGATTCCACCATAGGCTGGCGGTTCATCAATAAAGCTTTGGCACAGATGTACCCGCCCTTCTCTATGGGGGAAACCGCAGAAAATGTTGCCGGTCAATTTAAAATAAGCCGTGAACAACAGGATGAATTTGCATTAGGATCGCAGGAAAAATATTTTGCAGCGCTGGCGGAAAATAAATGGGAAGATGAGATCGTCGCCGTTGAAATGATCCATGACAGGCTGATAACCTGGTTTTCACAGGATGAACCACCACGTCGAACCTCGCTGGAAAAGCTGGCTGCATTAAAACCGGCCTTTATAAAAGACGGAAGCGTAACGGCGGGAAATTCATCAGGCATTAATGACGGCGCCGCGGCTTTACTGTTGGCAAGCGGGGAAGCTGTAAAACTTTTCAACCTGGAGCCGCTAGGCAGAGTTGTTAGTATGGCTGTTGCCGGCGTTGACCCGGCCATTATGGGTATCGGTCCTGTACCGGCCACGCAAAAAGCTTTGATAAGAGCCAATCTTAACACGTCCGACCTGGATCTGATCGAACTGAATGAAGCCTTCGCTTCTCAATCACTCGCTTGTATCCATGAACTTGAATTGGATGCCGGTAAGGTGAATGTAAACGGCGGCGCAATTGCCATCGGCCATCCGCTGGGCTGCAGCGGTTCCCGCATTTCTGCCACACTTTTACACGAAATGAAACGAAAAAGTTTAAAATACGGGCTTGCCACCATGTGCGTAGGTGTTGGGCAGGGTGCAGCTATTATTTATGAAGGATTATAAATCAATGTCGTTGACTTAAGAACTCTCAATAGTCAATGTTCAACATTCAATGCTCAAGGAAAAGCCCTATAACTTGAATATTGATTATTTGTAGAATTGATCTTAGTAAAACGGCATTGGATTATAAATAATTAGAAATTGGGAAAGACTGTCAAATTACAGGCATTAAGCGGACAATTTGCAGCCTGACAGGCTAAATTAGTGACATTCCGTTCAAAATTTGGCCTCTGGCATTTTAATTGAACCTGTCTACCTTCGCTTTTTTAGCGTTATTTAATGACAAACTGACTATAAAGGATTTTATGAAGATTAATAAGTTTATGCTTAGTGATGAAGATGCTGAATTTTTACCGATCATACCCATTAATGAAAACGATGAACAGGATAAGAACCTGGTGATCCCGGACACAGTGCCCCTGTTACCTTTAAGAAATACGGTGCTTTTTCCCGGGGTTGTTTTACCTATAACGGTAGGAAGAGATAAAAGCATTAAAGCAGTACAGGAAGCTTATAAAAACGACAAACTGATCGGCGTACTTTCCCAAAAGGATGCGAATGTAGAGGAGCCCGGCCCGGAAGATATGTGTGACATTGGCACTATTGCCAAAATTGTAAAGCTGATTAAAATGCCAGATGGCGGCACAACCATCATCATCCAGGGGAAAAAAAGATTTAGCGTAACCGCTATTATTCAATCTGAACCCTACTACATTGCTACTATCAATGTTTTGGCAGAGGATGAATTTGCAAAAGATGATTTTTATGCTGCCCATACTGACTCGATAAAGGACCTTGCATCGCAGATTATACAGATCTCGCCTAATATGCCTGCCGAGGCCTCTATCATTTTGAAAAATATTGAGAGCCCTTCCTTTCTTATAAATTTTGTAAGCAGTAATCTCAACAGCGATATAAATGAAAAACAAAACCTCCTGGAGATCGATGACCTAAAACTTCGCGCAGAAAAATTAATTGAGTTGCTGCAGAAAGAGCTTCAGTTTGCTGAATTGAAAAACAAGGTGACAACCAAAACACGCACTGAAATTGATAAACAGCAACGCGAATATTTCTTACAGCAGCAATTAAAGAGTATTAAGGATGAACTGGGCGGCGATACCAATGACCGCGAGATTGCTGAAATGAAGAAAAAAGCAGAAACAAAAAAATGGTCGGATGCAGCTAAAGAGATGTTTAAAAGTAATATCGCAAAGCTGGAAAGAATGCACCCATCCACCCCTGATTTTTCTGTTATTTATAATCACCTTGACCTGTTGCTTGACCTGCCCTGGAATGAATATTCACAAGACAATTATGATCTGAAGCACGCCGCTAAAGTGCTGGATGCCGATCATTATGGCATGAAAAAAATTAAAGAACGAATACTGGAATATATTGCCGTTCTTAAATTAAAAGGCGATATGAAGAGCCCGATATTATGTTTTACCGGCGCACCGGGCATCGGGAAAACTTCGTTGGGTAAAAGCATTGCCCATGCTATCGGCAGGAAATATGTTCGGGTAAGTTTAGGCGGATTGCATGATGAAAGCGAGATACGCGGCCACCGCAAAACTTACATTGGCGCCATGCCCGGGCGGGTTATTCAAAACATAAGAAAAATAAAATCATCCAACCCGTTGATGGTATTGGATGAAATTGATAAAGTAGGCGCTGACTTTCGCGGCGATCCTTCTTCTGCTTTACTGGAAGTATTGGATCCGGAGCAGAATAACACTTTTTATGATAACTATCTTGAGCTGGAATATGACTTAAGTAAGGTGCTGTTTATCGCTACGGCAAACAATATTCAAAATATTCAACCTGCTTTGCGCGACCGCCTGGAGATAATTGACCTGAGTGGTTATGCGGTAGAAGAAAAGATACAGATAGCGCAACGGCACCTTGTTCCCAAACAGAAGGAAGCCCATGGATTAGGCAAAACAAATCTTAAAATAAGTGACAAGGTGCTGCAAAAGGTAATTGAAAATTATACCCGGGAAAGCGGTGTACGTGAGTTAGACAGGCAATTGGCAGCGATCATGCGTTATAAGGCGAAAGAATATTCTTCGCGTGGCAAGATTGCCCCGACCGTTTCTTTACAGGATATTGAAAAAATATTAGGCACACAGAAATACAGTAATGAAATTTATAAAACTGCCAATATTCCGGGTGTTGCCGTCGGTCTTGCCTGGACTTACGTTGGGGGTGATATTCTTTTTATTGAAACCATTTTAAGCGATGGTAAAGGAGAACTAAAACTTACCGGTAATCTTGGAAACGTAATGAAGGAAAGCGCAGCAACAGCTTTAAGTTACCTGCAGGCGAATGCAAAAAAGTATGGTATTGATGCGTCCATCTTCAGCAAGAAAAATATTCATATTCATGTGCCGGAAGGGGCTGTACCAAAAGACGGCCCTAGTGCAGGCGTAACCATGTTAAGCTCACTGGCATCCGCATTTACCGGCAGAAAAATAAAACCCTATCTCGCCATGACCGGGGAGATCACTTTACGCGGGCAGGTATTGCCTGTTGGCGGAATAAAGGAAAAAGTGCTGGCCGCAAAACGGGCGGGCCTGAAAGAAATTTTAATGTGCACATTGAATGAAAAAGATGTAAAGGAAATCGACAGCAATTTTATTAAAGGCATTCATTTTCATTATGTGAAAAACATGCAGCAGGTGCTGGATATTGCGCTGCAGTAGTGCATGGTGAGTAGTCAATAATGAACGTTGATCAGCCGCTAACCAATGAATGATCAATAATGAGTAATGAGTTTTCGCTCGCCATTATAACCACAATCCTTAGACATTGTATTGCGTTTTATAAAAAATCGAATGAATGAAAATTCTGCTTCATTATTTAAGGCCATATAAATGGCTGGTTGCATTAGCCCTGCTTTTAGCAGCTATCAACCAAAGCTTTTCCATGCTTGATCCCTATTATTTTGGGAAGTTATTTGACAAATACCTGACCCATCCTTTTGAAGCAGGTTATTTCGATACCCACAAGAATTTCGTTAAAACTGCAACCAGAACAACCAATGAATTTGTATGGGGCGTGGTGGGGTACCTGGGAATTTTTATTGGCGTGGCAATGGTTTCAAGAATTGCAAAAGCTTTCCAGGATTATTTTACCAATGTGGTAGTTCAGAAATTTGGAGCGAAGATTTTTACAGATGGTTTAAAGCATTCTATGCTCTTACCTTACCATGATTTTGAAGATCAGAGAAGTGGTGAAACACTTTCCATTTTATCAAAAGTTAGAGCAGATACCGAAAAGTTTATTATATCATTCATTAATGTACTCTTCAGCATAGTTGTAGGCGTTGTGTTTGTGAGCATTTATGCATTTAGCCTGCACTGGTCAATAATGCCCATTTATACGGTAGGTATTGCTTCGCTTGCCTGGTTAACAAGTTTTTTAAGCAGGAAGATAAAAATTATTCAAAAGAATATTGTAAAAGAAACGAATGCTTTGGCCGGCTCAACAACAGAATCACTGAGAAACATTGAACTGGTAAAAAGCCTCGGATTAACCAACCAGGAAGTTGACAGGTTAAATAACAATACTTATAAAATACTTGGGCTTGAATTAAGAAAAGTAAAAAGCATAAGAACATTAAGCTTTATACAAGGCACCTTTGTAAATTTTCTCAGGCAAGTGATCATGTTTACGCTGGCCTGGCTTGTATTCAGGGGCCAGCTTACTGCCGGCCAGGTGATGACATTGACCTTTTACTCATTTTTTATTTTTGGACCATTGCAGGAAATCGGGAATATCATAATGGCTTATCGCGAAGCTGAAGCTTCCTTGATTAATTTTGATAATGTAATGAAAAGGCCTGCTGAAAGAAAACCCGAAACACCTGTACATATTGGCAATCTTCAAAAATTAAGTTTCAGCAACGTTTCTTTCAAACATCAAACCGCCCAATATAAAGCGCTCGATAATATAAGTTTTGAAGCAGATCAAGGAGAAACGATTGCATTTGTTGGTCCATCAGGCGCAGGTAAAAGCACGCTGGTAAAAATGCTGGTTGGCTTATATCATCCGCAAAATGGCAAGGTTTATTATAATGGTATCGACAGCAATGATATCGCTTTGGAAGACCTGAGAAAACAAATTGGTTTCGTAACGCAGGACACACAGTTATTTGCCGGCACTATAAAAGAAAACCTGTTGTTTGTAAATCCTGGCGCCAGCGATGAAGAATTGGTGGATGCCTTATATAAATCGAGTTGCCAGAATTTACTGGAAAGAGCAGATAAAGGCATTGACACCGTAATTGGAGAAGGCGGATTAAAATTAAGCGGGGGAGAAAAACAAAGATTGAGTATTGCACGTTCTTTATTACGCCAACCTCATTTATTGATATTTGACGAAGCAACTTCGTCTCTTGATTCAATAACTGAAGAAGAAATTACTTCAACCATAAAAGAGGTTTCTGAAATGAAAGAACAAATTACTGTGTTAATTGCACACCGGTTAAGCACGATAATGCATGCAGACAGGATTTATGTTCTGGAAAAAGGCCGGATAGTGGAAACAGGCTCCCACTATGAATTATTAGATGAAAAGGGTTTGTATTATGCTATGTGGCGGCAGCAAATTGGAGAAAGAAAATTTGCGGGCATAAAACAATCTGCATAATATTTATGTTAGTTTCGCGTGATGACGATGTGAGATTTTGTGAAGACTGGCGCTGACGATTGAATAATACCCATTATTTTATTAAAATTTTTTAATTTAATCCCTACCACGGTTTCACAAAGATTTTTGATTTGCAGCATTTTGCATTTATAAATTGTCTACCTTGGTGGGTAATCTACAATTTACCCGCATGACGGAACAATCCATCCTGGCCGGTTGCCTGAAAAATGATCCTGTAGCACAAAGGGAACTGTATAATCGTTACAGTCCTAAAATGCTTTCGGTTTGTTATCGGTTTGCACAAAACCGGGATGATGCGGAAGATATGCTGCAGGAAGGATTTATAAGAGTGTTTACTCAGATAGGTTCTTTCCGTAATTCAGGCTCTTTTGAAGGTTGGATAAGAAGAATAATCGTTCATACCTGTATTAATTTCTTGAAGAAACATAAGAAGTTCAATGAAAGTATTGATCTTGCTTATGTAACAGACATACAGGTTAAAGAAGACACCATTCCCTCTCTGATGCTTGTGCGGCAGGTTATTGAATGTATAAGGCTACTACCTGTTGGTTACCGTACGGTTTTGAACCTGTATGCAATCGAGGGTTACAGCCACAAGGAGATTTCCAAAATGCTTGATATAGAAGAGAGCACCAGCCGCAGCCAATGTACAAGAGCTAAAACAATGCTTGAAACAATTTTGATTAAGAAGAAAATAATTGATAACCCGGGAGAAGCCTATACGCTAACAGCAGCATTAAAATAGTTTACAGAACACATCAGCAATGCACGATTCTAACCATACAGATGATTTTGAACAATACCTCCGCGACCAGGTGAGTGAGCACAGGATGTATCCTTCAGACAGGGTATGGAGAAGCATAAGCGGGCGTATTCACACACCAAAAAAATGGCCGGCACTTTCAGTTTTTATAGTATTAATAATTTCGGGGTTAGTAGTTGGCACCTTACTAAATAAACCAATCCCCGATTCAGTAACGCCAAACTTTGTCTACTCATTGCAAAGCCCTGCGAATACACCGTCAATAAAACCGAATGATATTGCGGTGAAAAATAATGAGCAAATAACTGAGGACAACTATTCTATCGACCAATTAACATCGCGTACTATAATTGCCGCTACGGAAAAAATTAAAACTGATGAAGCTGTCGCGCTACTTTTATCCAATACAAACGCTTTAACAGCTTTCACGCCACCCATTCCGACAAATTATGTACAAAACAAGACAACCGTTTCTGTTTCTGATATAAGCAGTGTGAAAATTGCTGCAAAAGACAATGTTCTTACGGCTGAAACGCAAAACAGCGCTTTTACTTCATTTAAAAATATTGATGATTATTTATTTGATGTAACATCAAGATTAAAAAGCATTTTAAATACAGAATCGGTACACCAGTATAAGGGCAGCGCTGCTTTCTTTTCCTATGGGAGAAATGAAAACTTTTATACAAATTTTGATCTTAAAGTACTTCCGAACAAAAGAGAGTCGCTTGCAGCCCTGGATAAGTTAGGTAAATCATCATCGCGTTTCGATTTCAGGTTTTATGCAGCGCCTTCTGTAAGTTATCGAAGGCTTGACGAAAGCGGGGAAAACTCAAAAGAAAATAAAAATGCAGGGGCTTCATTGGAATCCGACTATCGGGTTGATCCATCAACTGCTATAAACCAAAGTCCTGCGTTGGGCTATGAAACAGGTGTTGGTCTTGGTTATAAATTAAATAAGAGATTTTCACTTACCGGAGGCTTTCAATTTAATATAAGCCAGTATAAAATAAATGCATTTTTGCATACGGACGAAGTTGCGTCAGTTATACTGGATGAAGGCGAATATGCAAGTACCGTAAATACCGTATCAAATTTAAGAAGCATTCCCGGAACCACACCTCTCACTATTAAAAACCGCTACTATCAATTGTCAATGCCACTGGGATTGGAATGGCAGGTTTTAAGAAGAGGACATATAAGCTGGGGATTGGGAGCATCTGTTCAACCTACCTATACCTTTGATAAGCAACCGCTCATTATATCTTCTAATTATAAGAACTATGCAGATGGTTCTGCCTATGTCCGTAACTGGAATATTAATGCAAATGCAGAAACATTTTTGGGCTATACTACCGGAAGCTACCGATGGCAGATTGGGCCGCAGGTCCGCTATCAAATGCTGCCGTCTCTTGTAGATAAATATCCTAATAAAGAATATCTCTTTAACTACGGACTTAAAATTGGCGTTGTAAAACAACTTAAATAATTTTTATCCTCTCTCCTTACTTCATTGGAGCTGCTTACTAAAGTATTTTTGCCGCATGACTTCGGAGGATTTCCAGGCCGTTTCCATTTCCTTACCTAATCAACCTGGCATTTATAAATATTATGATGACGCAGGTGAATTGCTATATGTAGGCAAAGCAAAAAATATAAGGAAAAGAGTAAGTTCTTACTTCAGTAAAACTTTTTCCAGTTACAAAACGTACGAGCTCGTTAACCGTATCCACCATATACAGTTTACTATTGTTAATTCTGAACAAGATGCTTTTTTGCTGGAGAATTCTCTTATTAAAGAATTTCAACCGCGCTTTAATATTAATCTAAAAGATGACAAATCTTACCCTTATATCATTATTAAAAAGGAACCGTTTCCGAGAATATTTCTTACAAGAAAAAAAGTAAATGACGGATCGGAATACCTGGGGCCATTTACTTCCGCAGGAAAAGTAAGAGAGCTGATAAGCTTTATACGACAATATATTCCGCTAAGAACATGCAAGCTTAATTTAACCAGGCAAAATATCGAAAAGAAAAAATTTAAAGTCTGCCTGGAATACCACTTAGGAAATTGCAAGGGGCCATGTGAAGCATTTCAAACTGCTGAAGACTATACAGATGGTTTAATGCAGGTGAGGCAAATGCTAAAAGGGAATTTGTCTCCTGCTATTTCCAGGTATAAGCTTCTGATGAATGAATATGCAGCAAAACTTGACTTTGAAAAAGCAGAGATGATCAGAAAAAAAATAGATCATCTTGAGCAATATCAGTCGCGTTCAGTGATAGTCAGTAAGCATCTTGGTAATCTGGATGTATTTACCATTGTAAAAGAATCAGACATTGCTTTTGTGAATTATCTTATGATTCAAAACGGTACAATTATCCAAACACATACTGTGGAATTACAAACCAATCTTGAAGAAGACGAAGCGGCTGTTTTAATATTTGCCATTGCTCAATTACGAAAGAGCTTTAATAGCTCTGCAAAGGAAATTGTTATTCCGTTTAATATAGGTTATCCCGAAAACGAAATTCAAATTACCGTGCCCAAAGGCGGCGATAAACTGAAATTAATTGAGCTGTCACAAAAGAATGTTCATCATTTCAGGGAGGAGTTGAGAAGACAAAAAATATTGCATCTCGAACAAAGTAGCGAATCTCAACGCGAGGTTTTGCTTGAACTACAAGCACAACTCGGCTTACAGGAACTACCGGTGTATATTGAATGTTTTGACAATTCCAACTTCCAGGGAAGTTATCCTGTATCAGCGATGGTATGTTTTAAAAACGGCATGCCTAGCAAAAAAGATTACCGGCATTTTAATGTAAAAACGGTGGAAGGCATAAATGATTTTGCCACCATGAAGGAGGTCGTTTACAGGCGATATAAAAGATTGTCAAATGAACAACAGCTTTTACCTCAATTGGTAATTATTGATGGTGGTAAAGGACAATTAAGCGCTGCAATGGAAAGCGTTTATGAATTGAATCTTGAAGGAAAATTTACTGTGATCGGGCTGGCAAAAAATGAAGAAGAAATTTTTTTTCCGGCTGATAAAGACCCCGTCAAGCTATTCTGGAGTAGCGAAGGACTTAATTTAATACGACGAATACGCGATGAAGTGCACCGGTTCGGCATAACGTTTCATCGCAACAAACGTTCTAAAGGAACTTTTAAAAATGAGCTTGAAAATATTCGGGGTATTGGAGAAAAAACCGCAACCGGTTTACTACAACAATTTAAATCAGTCAAAAAAATTAAACAACTGTCTTTTGAAGAATTAGAATCCTTTATAGGGAAATCCAAGGCTGGAATTATAATAAATCATTTTCAAAAAAAAGGGGGCGTGGATGAAAATCCTGCCCCGTTTTAAAATCCAATATCCTATGAAAAACCGTTACAAATGTATGTAACAAGTTTATTTATTCAATTTTTTTTAATACGGAAATTTTTAATTGTGAAAACAATTTTAATAACTCCAAAGCGACTGCTCGTAATTAAAGACTTTCTCTTTAATTTTTTCTCCTTCCAATAAACGGAATAATGTATTGTTAGGATAAACCGATGACAATGGAATGTCATATGGATTATCCAATGTTGATTTTACAATATAACTGCTGAACATCCTGCTTTCAAAAAGCTCTTCCCATGTCATTTGTGTTGCATAGTTTTTAGGGTTATACACATCATATTTAGCCAGCACCGGGCGTAGCTCGGGATAGTAAATCCACCAAACCGGTCTTTCACTATTAGCAACAATATCTCCGGTTGAAAGTTTATAGGGTATCACAGGAGCAATACCTATAATGCGCACATACATGCGGCTGCTTTCCTTATCGAAAATCCATTCTTCTTTTAGCTGAAATTTATATATAGAATCAGGGTCTGTAGCTTTAGGGCGCACCTGGTATCCATTCACATTTCCTTCATCATCGTACACTTTCACAGTATCAAACCCGCCTCCGAACGCATTAATCGCATCATCAGCGGTTATAGGTGTTGTAAAACGATCATCATCACCACTGAATGCAGTTACATCACCATCCTTAATTGCCTTTAATAAGATCGAAATAAAGCGTTGATTTCCATTGTCTGCATTTGCGGAATACCGGAACGAAAGATTCAATTTTTCCCTTGCATCTATTTCCCGCCATACCCGTACCATGAAGACGGCATCATCTTCACGTATATCTTCATATCTGAGAGGTGTGCGCTCTTTTACAAGATTTCTTTCAACTGCACCGTCATTGCGTAAAGACATTTTTACAGTGTCTAATAACCCGCTACCACTGCTTTTGATAACAGTGATCGGCAAAGTGCTATCTATACCAGAGGAAGCTGTGTTGTTATTCCCGTAATTACTGGGGGCTGCGTTATTATTACTTTTTATGGTTGTATCAGGATTCCCATAGCTGCTTGGTTGCTGTTGCTGCGTATTTCCATAATTATTCCTGCGTTGAACAGGACGCTGTGCTGCAGTTTCCTTAAACATCCCCAATATAAAAACAACTGATACCAGTATTAATGACTTATACTTCATAATATTTTTATTAATATAGATTGAATGGAATTGGTGGCAGATACCTGGTTCCACCCGGACCCGAAGCTGCTATATTATCTATTGTAACAGTAGTGCCAGGCTTACATTTTTCTATTAAATCCTGGATTGAAGCAAAACTGGCGCCTTTTACATCCCTGAATTGTAATACCGGGAATCCTGCACCTGTAAGTACGATCGTATACCCGGTAACATTGAATTTCACCCCTTCAAATACAAAGTTCTCCAAATCAGCCCGAACGCCTGGTTGCGCTTTAAAATCATTCACACGCATACGGCCACCCTTGTTTATTCCAACCTTTGCAACCGGGTCAGGTACATCTTTTACCTTGAAATCGAATGTGCTGGGTTTGCCATCTGCTGTAACAGTTACTACAGCCGGTGTGCCCGCTTTTCCGGGACGCACAATATATTTACCTGGTGCTGTTTTGGTAAGAGATCCGTTTGACATGCTGACAGACACTTTCTCATCACCAACATTTCCTCCACTTACACTGATCGGGTTATCCAGCCCTACATAAAACACCTTTACCGCATCAGCGCTTACGCTGGCTCCCGTAGGTGAACCAACCGAATATGTTAACGGGTAACTGGTTTGCTCCTGTTTATTCGTTGACTGGTTAAAATAAGATATTACTACATTCTTACTGTAAGAACCAGTACCGCCGGCAGCCATTTTATATTCGGCAACACCGTTAGCGTTTATCGAAACAGGCACC
>DASUGF010000021.1:0-116894 GCA_036274175.1 Parafilimonas sp. | reverse complement strand
TGCGTTATCCAAAAACTTTTCCGCAGGGGTAACGGTGTCGTATATATTTGGCTCGGTTCAAACCAACACCATATATAGTTCCGATGCTATTGGTCTGAACATAATAAGAAACGAACATAATGCATTAAACACGCCATTATTTACAGGAGGGTTGCAATATGCCGGTAAGATCAGTAAGCATATTTCGCAACAAATTGGCGTTATTGTTACAGCGCCGGCAATACTAAAAGGCGCATATTCTGCCGAATATGTAACAAATGATTCTACTATTACAACAGAAAGCAAGGCTGCAGACCCTGTTGCCCTGCCCTTACAGGTTGGTGTTGGTTATGCATTGGTGATCAATAATTTTACTGTGAGCGCAGATTATAATTTTTATAACTGGAAAAAGCAGAAAGTGAATTATCCGAATTCTTATATATACCAGGCCGAACGTTTTTCAACAGGCATTGAATATAGTTTCAAGCGAAGGGTTGGTTTGCAGATGAAAGAAAAATATTATTTACAGGCAGGCTTTGCTTATGAAACGGGATATATACGTATTCAGAATAAACCACTGAACGATTATACATGGACGGTTGGCGCCGGCAATAATGTATCGAGGGTATTAAGTTATAACCTCGGTTTGGAGTTTGGCCGTAAAGGCGCTGGAAAATACAACCAGATAAGAGAAAATTATACACAGTTTGTTATTGGTATTTCTTTTAAGGATTTCTGGTACAATGCCGCCAAATACGGAAGATATCAATAGCAGCCATTACATATATTCAGAGGCTGTGGGAATCTGTTTCACTGCGCGCCATTTCAAGCTTAACAGAGATACAGCAGCCATACAGGAAATTCCTGCAATGATTATAAAAACGCTAGCCCTGTTTTTGATTTTAAATCCTGCTCAAAAGCATCAAGACCCGGCCCCCTATTGAAACATTGCGGCATACTTGAGGTACAATTAAATTGAGTCTGTAAATTCTTTAGCCTTTAATTAAGCTGAATACAACTTACCTATTATGCTACCAAACAGTTAATTTCCTTAACCCGACTAATAGCATGAGGCGGTTTTTAATTCAATTCGAATTAATTGCAATCAGCGAATCCAGCATCAATACATTTCTTACCTTAACCGGTTTTTTATCTTTTGCGAACAAAACACCCGTTACAACAACGCTATCACCTGCAGCTACGCCACTTGTAATTTCAACATTGTTTTGCAGGCGAAGACCGGTGGTTACATTTGTAAATTGCGCGTTGCCATCTTTAACTACGATCAATTGTTTATTAATATCGCTTGGAATTATGCAGTTCGTGGGTACCAGTATGCTTTGTTTAGCAGTGCCCTGCGACACATATACTTTTACAAAAGCCCCGGGATTTGCTTTGGCGTTATCCTGTAGCAATGCCCTTACTTTTAAATTACGTGTTGTTGTATTTGCCTGTGGTTCGACAGCAATAATATTGGCTGTATGTTTCACCGTATCATTGGCAGCATCTAATACAACCTTCACCGATGAACCTGTTTTTACATAATTGCTGTTCTCTTCAGGAAGCGTGAAATCGATCTTTAAGTTATGTACCTGTTGCATGGTGGCGATTACATCTGCATTACTCACAAAGGCGCCCATACTTACCTGGCGCAGACCAACAACGCCATCAAAAGGAGCACGAATAACTGTTTTGTCGATCAATGCCTGTGTATATTGGATATCCGCCTGTGTACTAATCACCGTATTTACTGCGGCATCATAATCTGCCTGGTTCACACCCTGCACTGAAAGCAAAGGTTTTAAGCGGTCAACATAGCTTTGCGCAAGCACAAGTGTGGCTTTGCTTTTATTTAAGTTAGCAACAAGATCTGCGTCGTTAATACGTGCGATCACGGTACCTTTTGTAATATATTTTCCTTCAGGAACATTCAGATAGGTAATACGGCCGGTTGCCTCAGGATGCAATTCCACAAACTCGTTGGCGACAACAGTTCCGTTCGCTTCTATGGTATTTGAAACCGTTTGAGGCTGAGCAACAATAACATCAACAATGGGTGGCGGGGATTTCTGAGGGGTTGGATTTTTTTCTTTTGAATGACAGGATACTATGAGCAATAAACAGAAAATGTATTTGTTTAAATGGTGCATCTTTCTAAAAATTTCGCGAGGACAGGCAAAGATAGAAGTGTAAAACATGCAAAATGTGTGATTATAAAAGCTGCAAAGTTAAAATACAAAGACGCCAAACTTTGCACTCGCAAAACTTAGCGTCTCTACGGAATATAGAAATATCTTATTCTGCTTCTGCCACTACTTCTTTCACTTCAGGTATCATGCGTTTCATCATACCTTCAATACCCGCTTTTAACGTAACCATCGATGAAGGGCAACCGCTGCAACTACCCTGTAACATCAGGTTCACCGTGCCATCATCGTAGCTTTTAAATTGTATGGCGCCGCCGTCCATTTCAACGGCAGGACGCACATAGTTATCCAATAGTTCCTTGATGCGCTTTACAACGTCTGTATCGTCGCTTAAAATAATATTGCCGGTATCCTGTTTCATTTTGGCAACCTCGTCTTCATTTACAACCGGGCCGCCGTTTTCAAGATAATCTTTTAAGAATTGTTTTACCGAAGGAATTACGTCCTGCCAGTCTTCTGTGTCGGCAGTTTTAGTAAGCGTTACAAAATTGCTCGCTATAAAAACACTTTTGATAAAAGGGAAACTGAACAATTCTTTAGCCAAAGGGCTCGGTGTCGCCTGGCTTTCATCCTGGAAATCGATACTCTTGCCCGGGTATAACAGCTTATTTGCCACGAACTTCATGGTTTCCGGGTTAGGTGTCATTTCCGTATAGATGCTTATAATGGGGTTACCTGTTTTGATCATTGTACATAATTAAGAATGCGAAATTAATAAAGATTGGATGAAAGTTTACTTAACAAAACCTAAAGACTTACGCATTGCGGAATAATATTCCCCGCAAAAATTTATAAATCCGCTGAACACCGAATGCTTTAGAACAGGTATTTCTTTTTGCAATGCCTTTGTATTTTCGCACCCAAACTCAAAATTTGAAAATTGAGCATAGCCCGGCTTCGGTTCATTCGCAAACAATATTCCCTGTATTGATCGCTATAAGTTTGTCGCACCTGTTAAATGACACCATTCAATCCCTTATTCCCTCTATTTACCCTATTGTAAAAAATTCTTTTCATTTGAGTTTTGCACAAATCGGTTTCATAACGCTCACGTTTCAATTATCTGCTTCGCTGCTGCAGCCAATTGTGGGTTCTTTCACGGACAAAAAACCGCAGCCATTTTCGCTGGCTACGGGAATGACATCCAGTTTAGCCGGGCTGGTCTTGTTGTCACAGGCTTCCAATTATGCAATGGTTTTAATAGCCGTGGCATTAATAGGAATAGGCTCTTCAATATTTCATCCTGAAGCTTCGAAGCTGGCATATCTTGCGGCCGGCAACCGGCGCGGCCTTGCACAATCTATTTTCCAGGTTGGCGGAAATGCAGGCAGCTCCATCGGCCCCTTGCTCGCAGCATTAATAATCGAGCCGTATGGCCAATCGAACATATTATGGTTTTCGCTGGTTGCCTTTTTAGCTATCATTATTTTGATGAGGCTTGGGGTTTGGTATAAAGCTCATCTGAATTTTACCCGGAAAAAACCATTTCCGAAAAAAGCGCACACCGGCATCTCTCTCTCAAGAAGCAGGATTATTGCCAGCATAGCTATTCTACTGGTACTTATTTTTTCCAAGTATTTCTATCTCGCTTCCATAACAAGTTACTATACCTTTTACCTCATCCATAAATTTCACCTTCCTGTTCAAACATCGCAGATATACCTGTTCATCTTTTTATTGGCTGTTGCCGCAGGAACCATCCTTGGCGGACCTTTAGGCGACCGTTTCGGAAGAAAATACGTAATATGGTTCTCTATCCTGGGCGCGGCGCCATTTACAGTTTTACTGCCGCATGCCAATCTTTTCTTTACCTGCATTCTTACAGTTTTCATTGGAATCATCATCGCCTCCGCCTTTTCTGCCATACTTGTATATGCGCAGGAGTTATTACCCGGTAAAATAGGACTGGTTTCCGGGCTGTTTTTTGGTTTTGCTTTTGGCATGGGGGGATTAGGTTCTGCTGTACTGGGCGCACTGGCTGATAAAACAAGCATCGAATATGTATTTAAATTGTGCGCGTTCCTTCCCCTGATCGGCATATTGACCGCCTTTTTACCCGATTTGCGACCTGGAAAGTTTTCATAAAAGGACTTAATAATCCTGGCAGGCAACCAGGTTAATAACCGTTCATCAAAATTATATAACAAAAAAACCTTGCTATTGCAAGGTTCTGGGGAGAATGAGGGGGCTCGAACCCCCGGCCTTCAGAGCCACAATCTGACGCTCTAACCAAACTGAGCTACATCCTCCATAATTGCGGGCTGCAAAAATAATTGAATTCGCCTTTGAATACAAACTACATTGCATTATTTCGCCTGATATTTGTTCAGGTCTTGTTAATTCATGTAATAAAAAAAATGACGTCTTTTTTTAATTTATTTTTGGAAGCGCTTATGCAATTAAAAATTTCTAAAATTATGCTGAGAAGAACTGTGTTACCCGCAGTACTCGTAATTCTGTTGGGAGTTACTTTGTGGGCTTTTAAACGAAATAACAGGGATGGGGAATCAAAGGAACAAATATTGTTGAGTTATATCGGCGCTCAACTGGAACAAAAACATTACTCTCCTAAAACCATTGACGATAATTTTTCAAAACAGGTATTTACAAAATATCTTGAAACAGTTAACCCCGACAAGGATATTTTTTTAAAGCAGGATATTACTTATTTAAAAAAATATGAACTCACCCTGGATGACGAAATACATGGCGCACCCCTGCTTTTTTATACTGATGCTGCTTCCATTTATTTGAAAAGGGTTGACGAAATAATGCAGATATATAAAGGCATCTTGTCAAAACCTTTTGATTTTACAACAAAGGAAGAAATACAGCTTGACGATGATAAAGTGGATTTTCCTGCAGATGAAACAGCGCGGAAGGAACAATGGCGTAAGCGGCTGAAATATCTTACGCTTGATCAATATGTTGATCTGCTGCAACAACGCTCCCGGAATATGAACGATACAGCCTGGAATAAAAAAACAGACGCTGAGCTTGAAAAGACAGCGCGCACCAAAGTACAGGCCGTGTTGGACAGGAGCTTTAACCGCCAGAAATTAATATTTACAGGGCAGGAACAATTCAGCACTTATGTGAATGTTATCACTGATCTTATGGATCCGCATACAGAATATATGCCCCCAAAAGAAAGCCGTTCATTTGAAGAAGACCTGAGCGGACGCTTTTACGGCATCGGCGCCCAGTTAAAAGATGATGACGGAGCTATTAAAATTGCAAGTTTAATCACAGGCAGCCCGGCATGGAAAAGCGGGCAGGTACAGGTAAATGATGAGATCATAAAGGTAGGCCAGGGCAAAAACGAGCCGGTGGATGTAAGGGGGTATGCGGTAACAGATGCTGTAAAGCTCATCCGCGGAACAAAGGGAACAGAAGTACGGTTAACTTTCAAAAAGGCCGATGGAACCACCCAGGTTGTATCTATTATACGGGATGAAATTGTGCAGGATGAACAATTTGCAAGAAGCGCTGTTATAAATGAAAAAGAGGGTAAGATAGGCTACATATACCTACCCGAATTTTACGCAGATTTTGACAGGCCAAACGGTAACCGCTGCTCACAGGATGTAGCCAATGAGATCATTAAACTGAAAAAACAAAATGTACAGGGTATAATTCTCGACCTCCGTAATAACGGCGGCGGATCGTTGCCCGAAGTTGTGAATATGGTCGGCTTATTCATTAAAGAGGGCCCTGTGGTTCAGGTGAAAGACCGGAACGGCAAACCTGCTATCTTAAGCGATAATGATGGTTCCGTTTTATACGATGGCCCGCTCGCTGTAATGGTGAATGAATTCAGCGCTTCTGCTTCTGAAATATTCGCAGCAGCCATACAGGATTATAAACGCGGCATAATAGTAGGCTCAGATACATATGGAAAAGGAACGGTACAGCGCACATTACCACTCGGCAAAACAATTGATATGTACGGCCAAACAGAATATGGCTTGTTGAAACTTACTTTTGAAAAATTCTATCGTATTAACGGCGGCTCTACACAATTAAAAGGTGTTACCCCCGACGTTGCTTTGCCGGATCCTTATGATTACCTGAAACTGCGCGAAAAAGACCAGCCTTCAGCGCTTGCCTGGGACCAGCTTCAGAAAGCTGATTATACCGAATTCAATTCAGGCGTAAACTGGAATAATGTTGAAACAGAGGCTAAAAACCGCATCCTCGCAAATGGCGCATTCAGCGTTATCCGTAAAAACAGTGAATGGCTTAAAGATAATGCTGACAGAAAGTATAGCCTGAACCTGCAGGAATATCAAAAGGAGCAAAACCTGCTGAAAACCACCGTTAAACAGGATGATAGCTTATCCCGTTTGACCACACCTATGGACATTCAGCCTGTTTCTACCGACAGTTCAAAGTATTACAGTAATACAGACAGCTTAAAGGGGTTGCGTTACCAGCAGTGGCTTAAGAATATTCAAAAAGATATTTATATAAATGAAACCGTTAACATAGTTCGCGACATTAACGAAGAACAGTCGGGAGAAACCGCACATGTGCCCGGGGAAATGGATAAAAAACAACAGTAATAATAAATTTGATAAAAAAGGCTTCCTTGAAAAAGGTTGCCTTTTTTTATGCAGTTAAATGAAAGTTTTTTTAAATTGGTTTTTAAAGAAACGGTTACAATGGAAATGTCAAAAGAGAAAAAATGGTTCGCTATCTATACAAAACCACGATGGGAAAAAAAAGTAAGCAGCAGGCTTTTGGAAAAAGGTATCGAAAGCTGGTGCCCTGTGCAAAAGAAATTGAGCCAATGGAGCGATAGAAAAAAAATCATAGAAGACCCGTTGTTTAAATCATATGTATTTGTACATATAAGCGAGGATGAACGTCTGGCTGTTTTAACTACCAATGGTGCTGTGCAGTTTGTGCAACATTTAAAAAAACCCGCGGTTATACGCGACGAAGAAATAGAAATAATACGTTCTTACTTACTAGAAAAAAATGTGAGCCTGAGTGTAGAAAATCTAAGGCACTTCAGCGAAAACAATAAGGTTGTAATACGTAAAGGCGTGTTTATGGATGTTGAAGGCACTGTTATAAAAGGCGGGAGTAAGAAAGTATATGTACGCCTGGAGAGCCTGGAACAGGTGCTTATCGTGGAATTTCCGGCAGAGCATCTTTCTCTTAAACACACATCTTTCTAATTGGCGCCGGTCAACATGTTATTATTATAGCAATACAATTCTATTGTATTTTTACCGCATGTTTTCATTGTTTGGCGCTTCTAAAAAAACCACACCAGACCTTTCTTTTCTTGCCGCTGACATGCATTCACATTTATTGCCGGGGCTTGATGATGGCCTGCAGGAAATTGAGCAAACCATTGCGTTTGTAAAAGAGCTGCGGCAGTTAGGTTATAAGAAATTAATCTGTACGCCCCACATACTGTCTGACGTTTATCCCAATTCACCCGAAACTATTTTGCCAAAACTTGAATTGGTTCGGGATGCTTTGGAAAAAAATAATATTGACATGCAGATAGAAGCTGCAGCCGAATACATGGTTGACCTTGATTTTGAAAATTATTTCAATGCCGGCAAACGCCTGCTCACTTTTGGCAGGAACCTGATCCTGATTGAAATGTCTTATGTAGCGGCATCCAACAATATTGAAAATGTGATCTTTAATTTACGGCTTAAAGGCCTGCAGCCGGTATTGGCGCATCCTGAACGGTATAATTATTATCTCGGGAACATAGACCAATTCCAGCGCTTTATTGATCTTGGCTGCTACCTCCAGATAAATATATTGTCATTACTTGGGTATTATGGCGAAGGTTCAAAGGTTACAGCTCAAAATCTCCTTAAGAAAAATATGGTAACATTGGTTGGCACTGATATGCACCATGAAAATCATTTGAACAGCTTAAAAGCACTCGCCTCAAAAAAAAGTTTTTACAAGCTGTTTGAAGGAATTGATATTAAAAATAAAGAGTTGCTGTTGTAATTTATATTGTAAGAAATTTGCCGGGTAATGCGATAATACTGCCATGAGAAGATGGTTAAAAAAGTAATCATGCCCAATCAATGAACAATTTCAAAATTTCCCAATTCCCAATTCCAAAATACTTACAGCCTGTTACCCTCTTTCGGAAACACCAACCAGGGCTTGAATTTTTTGGCTTCTTCAAAATCCATTGTAGCATAGGATATAACGATCACCACATCGCCTACCGCACCTTGTCTTGCCGCAGGGCCGTTTAAACAAACCGTGCCGCTGCCACGCTTACCCTTTATGATATAAGTTTCCAGTCTTGAACCATTGTTCACATTCACCACCTGCACTTTTTCATTCTCGATTAAATTGGCTGCATCCATAAGGTCTTCATCCAGGGTTAAACTGCCCACATATTGAAGATTTGCTTCGGTAATAACAGCACGGTGGATCTTTGATTTTAATACTTCTATTTCCATTGCGGCGCAAAATTAATGACTTAATTTTTATTGATGAAAGATGCCGTTTTTCCCACTTATCCCCTTTCTAACTTGCGGACTTTCTTATTTAAGTTTGCGCAGCATGGATTACCAACTTACGTTCAAAAAAATATTTAATAGCCAATATTTATTTACCGGGATAAGGATCACTGCTGCCGCAATTATTCCTGCTCTTATTTTATATCATTACGATGTTTTGGGGTTAATGTCAGCAATCCCGCTTGGTGCACTAGTAGTGGGTTCAACAGATAGCCCCGGGCCATTTCTCCATCGCCGCAATTCGATCCTGGCAAGCATCTGTATAAATTTCCTGGTGGTTGTAATAACTATTTCGCTTAAACACAATGCTGTTCTTATCATCGTTTTTATTATTTTGTTCGGTTTATTCTTTTCACTTATCGGCATTTATGGTAACCGGGCCAGTTCTGTGGGCCTGATTGCCCTGTTGGTTTTTATTTTCAATATTGACAGTAAAGCGAGCTTTGGAAGCCCCTGGTTCAATGGGTTAATGTTCACAGCAGGCGGCGCCTGTTATTTTGTTATGAGCCTTGTACTGCATCAACTCAGGCCTTACCGTTACATACAATTGCAATTAGGCGAAAGCCTCCGTTCCATTTCAAACTACAGCGAAACGCTTTCCGGCCTGTTCAAACTCAAACACGATGATGACTATCTGTATAACCGTTTAAGCCTGCAACAGATCACTATACAACAGGAGCAGGATAGCTTGCGCGAAATGCTCCTTAACACGCGGGAAATGGTTATTGATTCTACAGCAAAAGGCCGGATATTGATGATGATGTTTCTTGACAGCGTTGACTTATTTGAGCAGGTGATCGCCCTGCACCAGGATTACACTGACATTCATTCAGCATTTGACGACACTGCCATCGTATCAACCATAGAAAAAACCCTGCACACCTTCAGGGAAGAATTAAACACCATTGGCTATGCTATACAGTTTAATCAACCTGCAAGGCCAAACGCCGATATCGACAAAACAACGCAACAGCTTTTTGATATTATATTGGAAGTAAGGAAAAAACGCCTTAATAAAAATACATTACCGCTATTCATCAAATTAAGGCACATAAGTTTTGTGCTGCAGGATGTTGGAGAAAGAATTAAAAGGCTATATTATTTTTCAGGTTATGATACTATAACATCAAGGCACTATAAAGATTATCCGGGTGCTGAGTTAAAGATGCAACAGGATGAGATCTCTCCTCAACTGCTGGTTCAAAATCTCACGCTGAAATCAAGCCAGTTCCGCCATGCATTGCGTGTCACCATTGCCTTATTAATCGGCTACCTTGTTTCACTCTTTTATCCTTTGGGACATGGTTATTGGATATTATTGACTATCGCAACCATTTTAAAACCTGCATACAGCATTTCAAGAACGCGCAATCAACAACGTTTGCTGGGCACTATAACAGGCGTTGCTGTGGCATTTACTTTTTTGTATTTTGTTACAAGCAATACACTGGCTTTTGTATTATTGTCCTTCGCAATGATTGTTGCTTACAGTGTACTAAAACTGAACTACTACATTAGCTGCGCCTGCATCACCATTTATGTTATTATCAGCTTTCATTTTTTAAATAATTCAAACTTTAGTGTAATTATTGTTGACAGGCTCATCGATACGGCAATAGGATGCCTTATTGCTTTTATAGTATCGCTTTTCATTTTTCCGCTTTGGGAACACCAGCAAACAAAAGAACTGATCATTGCATTCGCAGATGCCAACAAAAAATATTTTAATGCAGCCGCATCACTGTTAAGATCACCGGAAAAACTGAAAACAAATTACACACCTGTAAGGAAGGAAGCATTTGTAGCACTTGCTAACCTGAGCGATAATTTTCAGCGAATGCTTTCAGAAAAAAGAAAGAATGAACATCTTTCCTTTTATCACCAGTTTGTAGCAAGCGGTTATATGCTCACGGCGCATATCGCTTCATTATCTTCCTTAATTAAACATCATGGCAGTAACTTAAACCCGGACGATTTTGATGCTTTAATTATTAATATTGATGATAAATTTAAACGCGCTGAAAGTCTTTTGAAAGGTGAAACTGTAAAAATTGCTGTTTCAAACCGCCATGCACCCATTACTAATAAAGTTCACGCATTAATGCATCAACGGCAAAAAGAAATTGAACAGGGTTTAACAGATACCCCAACGAAAACACGCATTTCATTGCGCGATCTCAAAAACATAACGGACGAGTTTCAAATAATCGACAGTATCCTGGAAGATGAAATAAGAATTACTCAAAAGGTATTTTAATAAAATAGCCCTGCTGTCAGCAGAGCTATTTTTGATCATCAAATACAATTGTTAATTTTCACGGCCATTAAGCCAGTCAATTAACTGGTCTCTTGTCCGGCCTGTTTTCTTTTGTATCCTGCCCCACAACTCGTTATCTTTTCCTTCTTCATATTTCAGATCATCATCTGTAAGGTCGCCATATGCCTGCTTTAATTTTCCCTTCCGGATATTCCATTGCCCTTTTGCTTCCAAGTTGTCCATAATATAAATTTTTAGTTAACAATGAATATTTGTTGTAGTTCCATTATCATACCAAAAGCAAATTGGAAATAAAGAGCACTTTTTTTCCAGATACTTTAAAGAGAGCTTATTATAATACTATCTGAGGCAGTATATTTATAAAAAGAAGGAGGCAGTTCGTGGAAAAACTGCCTCCTTCTTTTGGTATGCTTTAATGCCCTTAAGCCACCTCTTCTTTCGCTGTCTTACTATATTCGTCTATCAGTTTACGTTGCAGATCGTAAGGCACCGGCATATATTCAAAAAAACTGCTTCTGAATTTCGCACGCCCCTGCGATAAAGAACGCAATGAAGAAGAATAACCATCCATTTCAGCCAGCGGCACTTTGGCAACGACCTTTTGAAAATGACCTTCCGCATCAATACCTTCCACCACAGCACGCCGTGTTTGCAAATCACCCATCACTGCGCCGGTAAGATCGTCGGGACATAAAACTTCCACTTTATAAACCGGTTCAAGAATTTGTGGATCAGCATCTTTGAACGCCTGGCGGAAAGCCTGTAGCCCTGCAATTTTAAATGAAATATCATTGCTGTCAACAGGATGCATTTTTCCATCATATACGCTTACGCGGATATCTCTTGCATAAGAACCTGTAAGCGGACCGTTATGCATTTTCTCCATAACTCCTTTTAAGATGGAAGGAAGAAAGCGTGCATCAATAGCGCCGCCAACAATGCAATTATAAAATACAAGTTTGCCGCCCCAATCAAGATCATGAATATCACGTCCCCGAACATTTAAACCATGTGGCTCGGGCATACCTTCATACCAGGGTTCAATGCGCATATATACTTCACCGAACTGGCCGGCGCCGCCGCTTTGTTTTTTATGACGATAATTGGCATCGGCTTCTTTGCGAATTGTTTCGCGATAAGGAATACGGGGTTTGACAAATTTTACATCGAGCTTAAAATTATGTTCGATCTTCCATTTGGCAACAGCTAAGTGCATATCGCCCTGGCAATGGATAAGTATTTGTTTTAGCTCAGGTGAAAATTCAACAATCAATGTCGGATCTTCTTCTTTTAGCTGATGCAATGCCTGTGATAATTTTTCTTCTTCCCCTTTTTTTACAGCTTCCACTGCAACCGTGATATTCGGTGGCGGAAATTCTATCGGCTTCAATTCATAGTTTTTACCTTTTACATGAAGCGTATTATTTACATGCGTATTTTTCAATTTCAGTGTGGCGCCAATATCGCCTGCGCAAAGTTCATTCACCGCAGTACGCTTATTGCCTTCCACCAAAAACAATTGATTTATTTTTTCAGTTACATTGGTCGTTTCATTTTCCAGTTCCATCCCGCTTTTAATACACCCTGAATACACTTTGAAAAATGATAATTCGCCCACATGCTGTTCGCTTACCGTTTTATAAATAAACATACAGGCGGGACCGTTTTCGTCACAGGGCAAATCTTCGCCCCGGATCGTCTTTTGAGGTGGCATTTCATTGGCGCTGGGGCATACGTTATCAATAAATCCCATTATACGCCCGCTACCCATATTGCGTTCAACACTTAAACAGAATAAAGGAAAAATATCATGATTGATCATTGCTTTTTTCAATCCTGATTTCATTTCATCTTCATCCAGTTCACCTTTCTCAAAATATATTTCCATTAAGCCTTCATCATTGCTGGCAACCGCTTCTACCAGCTCGCGATGCAGTTGATCTGCCTTTTCTTTTTCTTCTTCCGGTATCGGCAGTTTATCAGGTTTGCCGCCTGCATCTTTGAACTTATACATCGTCATCCGCAGCACATCGATTATTTCATGAAAACCTGCACCCTGTTGACGCGGGTATTGTACTACCTGCACTTTACTGCCAAAATGATTTTTTGCTTCCGCTACGGTACGGTCAAAATCTGCATCGTCTTTGTCGAGTTTATTTACCGCAAAGATCAAAGGCGTTTTGAACTGCTCGGTATAGTCCCAGATAATATCGGTACTTACTTCCACACCCATTTCCGCGTTTAACAACATCACGCCTGTATCCGCAACACGCAGTGCAGAAATCACTTCGCCTACAAAGTCATCATAACCTGGTGTGTCAATAATATTTATTTTATAACCGCGCCATTTAGCGTGTAATAACTTACTAGAAATAGAATTGCCGCGTTCCTGTTCCAATTCGTGGTAATCGCCCACCGAATTTTTTTCTGCAACAGAACCGCGGCGTGTAATCAATCCAGCTTCGTATAACATACATTCCGCTAATGTTGTCTTGCCACAGCCGGCATGGCCAAGCAAGACAATAGATTTTACGTGTGAGGTATCAAATTCAGGCATTGCAATTTTTTTTGTCGTTAGTAAAAACCATTTGATCCTGTATCAATAAACATGGATATTATTCCATGATCATTGTTGTACAAGATCAAATGGCGTAAATAATTTTTATGAAGAATTGTCGTGTGCGTCAATACAAAAATTTATTGTACCAAAAGCACGAAATGATGAAGATCGGTGCGCAATTCGCTCAATGTATTTGAAAGCGATTGGTAATTATCATACAGATTTTCGTGGTAGGCCGAGATATTATCTGAAAACTGCATATCTCCGTTGCCCGAGACTGTCATGTGCAATTTTCGGTCATGCAATTTTACCGCGTGTTTGAGATCGTGAACGTTAATAAGCTGGATGTGTAACTGGTTCTGAAGATGTTCCAGTTCTGTTCGTTCTTCCCTGGATAATGGATGGTTAACTGCTTGTTGTAATGTTGTTTGCATCCTGTGCAATTCATCACGATGGGAACGCAATGTTTCTCTCCAATCGTTGCATTCCCTGGTAAATTGTGAGATGTCTGTCTGGACCATGGGATCAAAATTTAAGTGAGGTAAATTCCCGATTAATCGGGACAATCGCACGTCTAATGTAAAACTAATTTTTAAAAATTACGGTCAAATTTTTGATAAAAAAGAAGTGTTTGAATGTTAATTTGTTAGAGTAATATTATATCATATGGCAACAGTTTTACTTACCGGCGGAACAGGAATGATCGGTACACATTTGCAGAAATTTTTAGCTGAAAAAGGGCATACTGTAATTGTTTTAATAAGAAATGAAAGCGATATAGAACCATCGGCTGATAAGAACATCACGTACGCAAAATGGGATGTTCAAAGAGGCGAGATTGATAAAGGCGCGATTGCAGCAGCAGATTATCTCATTCATCTTGCAGGCGCTAACGTTGCAGAAAAAAGATGGACGGATAAACGCAAAAAAGAAATTGTTGAAAGCCGTACCCAAAGCGCTTCTTTGTTGGTAACATCATTACAACAAATTCCTAATAAAGTCAAAGCTGTTATAAGCGCTTCAGCCATTGGCTGGTATGGGCCCGATACAATTCAATCAAAGCAACATGGATTCAAGGAAGATGCACCTCCGTCAAATGATTTTTTAGGCAACACTTGCAAACTATGGGAAGAAAGCATACAACCGGTTGAAGCATTAAGCAAACGTCTTGCAATTTTCAGGTTTGGAATTGTATTAAGCAATGATGGCGGTGCTTTGTCTGAATTTAAAAAACCACTAAAATTTGGCGTTGCAGCAATCTTAGGAAATGGGAAACAAATTATTAGCTGGATTCATATTGATGACCTATGCAGGCTTTTATTATTTGCGATCGAACATGAAAATGTTTCCGGCATTTATAATGCTGTTGCGCCGCAGACTATCAGCAATAAATCATTTACATTATTGCTGGCCGAAAAAATGCGTGGCAAATTCTATATCCCTATACATGTGCCTGTGTTTGCCTTAAAATTAAGACTGGGTGAAATGAGTGTTGAGGTGTTAAAAAGTGCAACAGTCAGTTCAGAAAAAATAAGCAATACAGGATTTAGATTTTTATATCCTTCGCTCCAGGCTGCGCTTGAAAATTTAGAGAACAATAAAGCTAATTCCCGGTGAAAGTTACTATTAGCGGAACATGATCACTGTGTTGCCGCCAAAATTCATGGTCGCCAATTTCTACACACTGCATCTTATCTGATAGATCCTTTGACACGAAACAATAATCTATATGATACGGTTTGTCTTTGTGCCTGTATAGATTAAATGTTGGATGTTTCTCTTTGCCCTGGGTTTGGTTATAGTATAAGTGATAACAGCTAACTATTCCCTTTTTCTCCAGCAGTTTTACTACATTGGAATGATTGCCTTCCCTGTATTTCCTATCCCAGATTGTATTGCTGTTAAAATCACCAAGCAGGACAGATTGTTTCCTTTTCAACCTTTTACCATAATGATGCAATGCTTTCCAAATTTGCTCTACATATTGCCCATCGGGATCATCCGGATTATTCGCCCAGATCGCATACAAATCAAAACTGTATTCTCTGCCGGTAACACTTATTGGAATGATTGTTTTGAATTCAGGTTTATAGGTTTTAAGCAATTTAAACCGGAAGTCTGTATAGGAGAAAATGCCCAAACCTTTGTTGGCATTCGTGCCAAACCACAACATATCGGTTGGTTTCTTAGCAGCCGTATTAAATTTTAGTTTTTCTAAATTCTCACATTCAGGAACTACTACAATATCCGGGTTGTATTGCAGAATGAGATCGGCTTTTTTTCTAAAAGCCATATTACAGTTCCAGGTGATAAGTCTCATTACAAAAATCTTTCAACAACGAAATATCCGGTGTTAATTGTGAGTTGTCAGTGGTGAATGGTGAGTAATTGCCCTCATACAATATTCACCCACAACTGACCACTCACTTCAAATGCAACAGTACCGGCAATTCCTCAATCAAAAAATATGGTCAGGCTTAATCAACTCAGGATACTCTTTCTGAAAATGTTTTATCTCAGGAATGGAAACGAATTGTACATACCCGCTTCCCGGGTTATGTTCAATATAATCCTGGTGATAATCTTCAGCCTGCCAGAATTTTGTAAAAGCTGTAACCTGTGCTGCAATCGGTTTTTTATACCTGCCTGACGCAGTTAATGCTTTTATCTGATTCTCTATAATTGACTTCTCCTGTGGCGTACGATAAAATGCAATAGACCTGTATTGAGTTCCATGATCGGGCCCCTGCCCGTTTACCTGCGTTGGGTCTTGTGCCGCAAAGTAAACTTTCACTAATGTTTCAAAACTTATTTGCTTAGGATCATAGTAAACATTCACTGATTCAGCATGGCCGGTTTGGCCTGTTTCAATATCCTCATACGTTGGATTTGATGTTGTTCCGCCTGCATATCCTGATATCGCCTCCTTAACACCTTTTACGCTTTCAAATAAAGCTTCTTCATGCCAGAAACAACCGGCAGCAAAAGTGGCAACGCTATAATTTTTTAATTGCTCTGTAGCGAGGTGGTCGTTGGACGGTTTGATATTATTGTTTTGCGCACAGGAAACAAATGTTATAATGGAAAATAGAAAAGCAGGAAACTGTTTCATATACCTTATTTCCTCAAATTTACGCAGATGCATTGCCTGAAGGATGTTAACAGACCTCAAATAAGTATCACGAAAGTATAATATTTTATAGCTGCGAGCTATGACCGTTGATTTGCGATTTTGGGATTTTTGATTTTAATTTCTGATGTCTGATTTGCTGATGTCTGATTTAAAGCTGCGAGCTATGAGCCTCGTGCTTCGAGCCGTTTGCATCACTCATTATTGATCATTCATCACTCATTTACTATTGCCTATTCACCATTTCCTAACGATGAAACACTTCCCGGAATCTTGCCAGGTATTTTCCTATCACATCAAATTCAATGTTTACCACTGATTTCTTTTTGATATGACGAATATTGGTGTGTTCATAGGTATAAGGAATGATAGCCACTTTAAAACTGTTGAATTTTATATCAAATACAGTTAAGCTAACCCCATTGATGCAAACAGAACCTTTTTCAATTAAAAGATGCGTAAACTCCGCAGGGAACTGGAAGCGGTATTCCCAGCTTCCCTTCTTTTCTTCCACATCAATACAGAAAGCCGTGGCGTCAACATGGCCTTGTACAAGATGACCGTCGAGCCTTCCATTCAACTGCATGCAACGCTCTAAGTTTACTTCGCCGTTGATCCTCCAGCTGCGGAGATTGGTTTTATTAAGCGTTTCTTTTATTGCCGTAACACGATGTTTATCATTCTCTACTTTTTCTACTGTAAGGCAAACACCGTCATGACTTACACTCTGGTCAACCTTTAATTCATTTGAAATGGAAGAAGTAATCCAGAAACTTAAATTGGTTCCGTCTGATTCTATTCCATCAACTTTGCCTGTTGTTTCTATAATTCCTGTAAACATGTTGCGAATTTCCAATTTTCTCTTTTGATATTATATGTAACGAAGAAAACAATCAGTCAGATTCCTGCTAAAGGGGGAACATTTGTGTTCCGCGAGGGAAACTTCCTGCTAAAAGAGCGAACGTTTGTGCTCCGGGAGGGAAACTTTCCTCTAAAAGGGGAAACATTTGTGTTCCGCGAGGGAAACTTCCTGCTAAAAGAGCGAACGTTTGTGCTCCGGAAGGGAAACTTTCCTCTAAAAGAGGGAATGTTTGTGCTTCGGGAGGGAAACTTTCCTCTAAAAGAGGGGACATTTGTGCTCCGGGAGGGAAATTTCTCTCTAAACGCGTAAATGCCTGCTTCCGGGTTATTTGCCGTCACCATCTTTTTTGGGCATTACGGCTTTAGGTTTTTGTGAAGTATCTGTTGGCGATTTGGTGTCGTTTTTATTAGGCTGATTTTTCTTATCATTTACCGGCTCTTTGCTTTCGCCCGTGGGTGTTTGATCATCATCATATAAATTCTGCGTACTGCTCTCCGGGGCAATATTTTCAGGATGGGTATTGTCAAATCCCTGTTCGTAATCTGATGATTGTCCGCTGCCTAAATCACTTCCCTGCGCCCCCAGGTCTATCTGTGTATTGTTGATATAATCGAAATTAGGCTCATTGATATCAATTGCGGGTTTTGCGAAGTCGGCTGTGTCAGAATAAGGCAATGTTTTATCTCTTTCAACTGCATTATAAAAATATCCCCACACCGGCAATGCCGCCGAGGCGCCCTGCCCGTTCGTTGTACTGCTGAAACGGATAAAGCGGTCATCGCAACCAGACCAGACACCACAAAGCAATTGCGGCGTATAGCCTATAAACCATGCATCACTGTTGTCGTTTGTAGTACCTGTTTTACCGGCAACTGAGCCTTTTACGCCGTAGCTCCACATTCTTCTGCCGGTGCCAAAGTTTACCACACCCTGCATCATGTTGATGATAAAATAAGCAGTCACATCGCTTATCACTTCTTTTCGTTGCGGCGTGCGTGTTTCCAATACATTGCCATTCTTGTCTTCAATGCGGGTGATATACATGGGTTTTACATTGAACCCTCTTCCGGGGAACATGCTGTATGCCTGCAACATCTCATACAAAGAAATTTCACAGGAACCTAAAGCAATGGAAGGATAGGGCTCTATTTTTGATGTTTGCACATTGCAGCTTTTCAGGAAATCCACAAACCTTTTTGCTCCTTCATTATCCTTTTCGCCGCCCAACTGTTTCATAATATAGGCTGTGGCACAGTTACGGCTCCAGGCCAACGCTGCACTCATGGGCATCGTTCTGCCTGTACAGGAAGTGGTGGTTGCGGGCACCTCACCGTATTCCCCAAAACTCTGTTGCAGGTCTTCCACCATAGTATTGGGGGTAAAGCCTGCGTCTTCAATAGCGAGGCTATACAACAATGGTTTTATAGTTGATCCTACCTGCCTGCGCGTGTTCATGTTTACATGATCATATTTGAAATTCTTAAAATCAATTCCGCCAACCCATGCTTTAACATGCCCGCTTAACGGGTCCATGGCCATAAATCCGCATTCCAGCATCTGGCGGGAATATTTTATAGAATCGTAAGGAGTCATCACCGTATCCTTTTCCCGGTTATTGTTCCATGCAAAAACCTTCATGTTCGTTTTGGTGAAAAATGTTTTACGGATATCTTCATCTGACAAGCCCTGGTCTTTCGAATTCCTCCACCGGTCGCTGGCTTTCATAGCAGCCTGGAGCACATTTTCATGATCTTTCCAAACCGAACCTGATTTAATATCTTTTTGTGTATTGAGAATTTTTTGCATGTAGCTCATGTGCTTTGCCACAGCTTCCTCCGCATATAATTGCATTTTTGGGTTGATGGTAGTATAAATTTTTAGACCGTCTAAATAAAGATTATAAGTTTCTCCGTCCGGCTTAGTATGTGTTTTACACCATTTCTTTAATTCTTCTCCCAGCACCATTCGGAAATAAGGCGCAAGGCCGGTATTTTCATTCAGCTTTTTATAATTAAGTACAATTGGTTTTATGATGAGTACATCCGCCTGGCCTCGTGTTATAAAATTGCTGTTCACCATCTTATTGATGATGAAATCCCTTCTTTCCTTTGCCCTCGCGGGGTAAAGCCGGGGATTAAAAGCGGTTGGTGCATTCACCATGCCAATAAGCGTAGCTGCTTCTTCTATAGTTAGCCTGTCGGGTTCTTTCTGAAAAAAAGTTTTAGCCGCATTGCGGATGCCATACACATTATCGCTAAAAGGAACCGTGTTTAAATAGAGCGTTATGATTTCATCTTTTGTAAAATTCCGTTCAAGCTTTATAGCAATAATACCTTCTTTTATTTTTTGCGGTATCCTTGTAAATATGTTACTGGTCTGCCAGTCATTGGTGAAAAGGTTTTTGGCCGTTTGCATAGTAATGGTGCTTCCGCCACCCTGGCTCCCCAGGAAAAAAACAGCTCTTCCCACCGAACGCAGATCGATGCCATTATGCTCATAAAAACGTTCATCTTCTGTTGCCACCAACGCCTGTATTGCATATTTGCTGATATCGGCATATTTTACATTCACCCTATCCTGCAAATAAAATTTCCCCATCAATGTGCCGTCGTCTGCATATACCTGGCTTGCCAGTGAAGCGGACGGATTTTGCAATTCTTCTATTGACGGCATCTTACCCAATAAACCAAGATCAGCGGCAATAATTATTAAAATACCTAAAGCAAGTCCAATAAAAAATACTTTCCATAGAATACTTACAGATCTTTTAATACCTGTCTTCATCTTTTTTTTGCTAGCCATTATCTATATTATATGCATTAATTAAATTAAAATTTACCGGGCAGCACCTTTTCCAGCAGCGCTTTATAACCGTTCAAATCTTTTGTATCATTCAGAATATCCAGGTTAGGCTGGCTGATGATGGTAAAACTATATTTTTCCGGCTTAAGCCAGGGAATGATAACACCCGGCGCCTTGGGCTTTACCTTATCCAGGTAAATCGTTGCGGAAGCTGCATCTGCAAAAGGCCCCAGCAAAACCATATTTAATGAGTCGGTGAGCTTTGAAGAAGTGATATGAATTTCCTGGTTGTAAAAATTCGCCCCGTTATAACGTTTGAATGCATTCCGCGTTTCATTAATATAAACGGGATCAACCTTATTAAGAATAATACCTACAAATTGCGAGTCTGATGCGTTGAACACATAACTGCGTACTGTAGTGCCTGTAACTGTTTTAAAACTATCCACTATAACAGGTGCTGCCACTTTATTAGCTGGCGAGGTAACCATTGAATCTTTTTTGATGTCCTGCTTTTGAGAAATCTTTGCTACAGGATTTAAATTAACGATGGGGGCAGGCTCATCTTCAGGCAAACGTGTGATCTCGAGATTGGTAAGATAATCTTCAATTTCGGCGCGACGGCTTAAAACATCGATCATTGTTTCTGCCTTTGCCGACATGGGTGAGCCCGCAAACTGATCCCTTAAAGAAGTAAGCGTTTCAATAGCGCTGCTGTCGTCATGCTTCGATACGAAATAAATTGATTCGATATACAATAGTTGCGGGGTCCAGTGAGAATTTCCATAAAGGCTGTCAGCCGCGGCTTTCGCAGCTTTTGCTTCTTCGAATTTCCCTTCAATAAACATATCATATACTTTCTCATATTCTTGGGTAGCAGCATCTTCCGCATTCGCTTCTGTTGGCACCGGTTTATGAGCCAGCATTTGGGTAAACTTGCCGTCTTTATATTTTGTCTTCAATACAGCCAAAGCAGAATCGGCTGAGAATTTCTTTCCCAGTTTTTTATAGCAATAGTATAAGTTGTATAAAACTTCTTCAAGATGCTCATTATCCGGAAAGCGCTTTAATAATGTATCATATGATTCGATAGCTGCATTATAATCTTCCAGTGTATTCTGAAATTGTACGCCATTATTAAATAAAGCTTCCTCTATTTTTTTATTTGATTGTTGTAATTTTTCTTCAGTGAGCGGAAGATAGGCCAGCAAGGCATCATACGAAATTTCGCCATTCATTATCTCCTCTTCAGGATTAGAAGATAGAACAACAGTCTGCTCATTTTCGCTCGCATTATCTTCTGACGAATCATCATCCTCAGCGGAATCAGGCTCATCAGGGTTGCCTTTATTTACCGCGGCAATTTGTTTGGTTACCGCATCTATCCTGCGCCAGTTATCCACATTGGGTCTTTTGCCCCATGACGATCTGAACGTAGTAAAACCCGTACTCTTTAAAGTGTTATTGTTGAAATACCAATCGCCCTTGGCAGCCGCCTGCGCAGCAAACATATCATTGGCGGCATTTGGATTGTTATCGCCCTGAGTTTGTACTGCAGGATTTACAAAGGTTGAAGTATCACTTTCCTGCAGGCCCTGTGCTTTTCTTAACTGCCTTACCTTTTTTCTTATCAAAGCAGTACGGTCCGCTTCAGGCATCCGGGCTACCGTTTGCAAACTGTCTTCTGTTTTAACCGTTTTGATATTTGCTACAATGGCTTGTAATGCCGGAAGCCGCTCCGTTAAACGTTGCTGGTCGGCCTCCGTAGCAAGACTGCTCGCGTCCACACTATCGTATTCATTTTTCGCGGTTACATAGTCCGGCCGCATATAATCGATGTCGCCGAGCAACATAAAGGCCTGGCTTCGCTGAACGGGATCGTTGACGTTATACTTAATGCTTTTTTTAGCGAAGTTATAAGCCGCTGAATCATTGTTGTTTTCCATTTCCACCCGGGCAGCAGTAAAGTAAATCAGGTCGCGGTAAGCAACATAACGGTCTTTTTTCGCCAGGCTCATCAGGCTTGCAATTTTTTTCTCTGTCGCATTGGATGAATCGGTCGACGCATTGATCGCATTAAGGCTCGCATAAACAGCCATATACGGATCAACCGTATGTTGAGCACTGCGCGTAAAATATTTTTCGGCATCTTCTTTTGATCCGGACGCCAGGTACAGTTGCGCCGTCAAATATTCCCGTCTTGCTTTATCATGCTTATCATCGTCCATATCTGTTGCCTTGCTTAAATGAAAAGCAGCGCTGTCATATGATCCTAATTGATAAAATAAATAGCCTATTGTTTCATGTAGCCGGGGTTCGAGGCGGTCCGGGAAATTGGGGTCATTGCGCAGCATTTCCAAAATAGAGGAAGCTTCATACGGCCTGCCGCCATCAATATAATTTTTTGCTATCCATATCAGGTCTTCATTTCTCCTTGGCGTATGCCTGAAGACCCCGTTCTTTTCTTTTGTGGCAATACTGAATTCATTGCCGCCTGCATTACTGCCAACAGGTACATCGTAGCCATCTTCTTTTTTTGCAAACGCATAGCTTACATATGAAAATACATGCGCCGCAGAATCAAAATCTTTACGCAGGTAATAAGCCTTTCCCATCAGGAAATAGAGATCATCTACCCAGTCATTCCGGAGGTCATGTAACAAAATACCGGCATTGCATTTATAGATCACCGTGTCGATCTCGGGGTCTGCAGCAGTAACGTTAAGGTCATAACCATAATAAGGGAGCAGCTTTGTATAATCATCTTTAAAACCCTCTTTTGCCCTATCAATAATTTCCGCGAGCCTGAGGCTGGCATTAAAATAATAATTATAATGCGTGATCGTATTCTGGTAAAACTTCCTGGTTGTTTTTATTTTGGTATCAGGCGTTTTTTCCGAAGCCAGCGTACGGCTCTCATATTTATCCGGTTTTTTCAGGTCGATGGTTGTACCCGGTTGGGCATCTGCAAGAAAACACAAATGCATGCAGATAAAAAGAAACAGGAAATAACCGGCTTTTAGCATGCAGCAAATATTCTAATTATTAACTGAATTAAGGATGAATTTATTTTAAAATTACAGTTATTTTTCCGCCGGATACATAACCTTTGCCGAACTTATTTAGTGCTTTTATATGGCGGAAACAAATACAAATTCCAGTTTAAAAAGACTTCGAAACCGTTACAGGCTGGTGATCATGAACGATGATACATTTGAAGAAGTTATTAAATTCCGTCTTTCCCGCCTGAGCGTTTATATGGCGTTCAGCACCATATTCCTGGTAATGATCGGTTTGGCAATAGCATTACTGGTGCTTACCCCTTTGAAATATTATATTCCCGGCAGCTCAAGCAACAGCGATACAAGAAGAGAATTACAGGTGCTGAAAATTCGCACCGACTCTATGGAGCAGGCCTTAAAATACAAAGAAGTATACCTTGAAGGATTAAAAAAGGCTTTATCTTCTGATGCCGTTACAAAAGATACGGCCAATCTTACAATACCTTAATGAAATAAACGGGATGGCAAAATCACCTGACAATAACCGCACTTCAAACAAGAAATTGCTGGCACAATATGCCAGTATCGGTACACAGATATTGGCAGGATTGATCGTTTCCATATTCGCAGGGAAATGGATCGACGGGAAGATACATTTAAGTTTTCCCATATTTATATGGTTATTGCCGCTTATTTTTATTATTGGAATTACAATAAAAGCAATAAAAGACACATCAAATAAAAAATGAATAAAACCGAACTGGGCAGTTTTTTCAGGCCTGTGATTATTTTCTTCATCTTAATCAACGCGCTTTGCCTTACCTGCGCCAACTGGCTTGACAGGAAAAATATCGACCACATAGTTTTAATGTATGCCAATCTTATTCTGTTCCTGCTTACTTTAATTGCCTGCTATATTCATATAAGAGCAATAAAAAATAATAATCCTTATGCATTTGTAAGAGGTGTAACCCTTGCTTCGTTGATGAAGCTCCTGGTGATCGTAATAAGCGTAGCCATCTATTTTTTCACCGCTGAAACCAAAAGTGTGTATGCTGTTATTACGGCGATGGCATTATACATTGTATATACTTTATTTGAAGTAAAGGGCGCCATGCGGATTAACCGGAATAGAAATGCCAAAAACTGAACATCCCTTACATGCACTTAAATCGTATTTACCTGAGAACAGTTTTGAACAGGTAGCTTATTTTCTGCAGCACTACAAAGTGCATCTTACCATAACACGCCGGCGGGAGTCTGTTTTAGGTGATTACCGCAATGCAGTGAACGGTAAAAATCACCGTATCAGTGTGAATGGCAATCTCAATAAATTTTCATTCCTGATAACCTTGTTGCATGAATTGGCGCATTTGCTTGCCTTCGAAAATTATAGTAACCGCATACAGGCACATGGGAAAGAATGGAAGTTTGTTTACAGCAACCTGCTGAAAGATTTCATCAATAAAAAAATATTTCCACCTGATGTTGAATCAGCTTTAAAAGAATCTGTGCGCGATCCTGCGGCCAGCAGTTGTGCTGAAGAAGGTTTGATGCGGGTATTGCGCGGGTATGATGAAAAGAAAGAAGATGTTTATTTACTGGAAGAAATTCCGCGCGGTGTTTATTTTAAAACAAAAGACGGGCGCATATTTCAAAAAGGAGAGAAACTGCGCAAACGCTTTCGATGCACCGAAAAAAATACCGGCCTCGTATATTTAATCAGCCCGATGTATGAGGTTAAATTAATTAATATAAGAGAATTTTAATGTGAATAAAATTAATTCCTACCAATTTGGTAGGAATTAAAATAATCTTTTATTTTGTCGCGCAATTATAAAAGAATGCTTACTAATTATCACACCCCCAATCTTTATAAGCAAGCTGATTTTTGTTTGGCCACATTTTTATGTGAGCGAATGTGTTGCTGTTGTTAACCAGGAATACTTTTAGACCATAACGATTTCTTCCGAACTGGATCGATTAATATATTTTATAACAAGTAAAACTTCTTTTTCTATGAAAGACTCATAATTGATTTAAAAAAACTGGCCGGAGCTGTTGCAGCAGCTTCGGCCTTTGAAGAACAACAAGCCGTGGATATGTGTCAGCAGAAACTGCTGTTCACCGGCATTATTATTAACTCAAAACAAATCTAATGAAAATCTTTTTCTTACTCTGTGAACTAAACCGGCCGAAGAAGTTTTTACGGTTAACCAGGCTTTACCTGATTATTGCATGTTTATTCTTTTCTGCTTCCATTTTTGCTCAAACGAATCTCACTTTAATAAACGGAAATGTTGTGTCAAATAATGGCGAGGCTTTACAAGGAGTGACAATTAAAGACAAACACAGCAATAAAATTACAGTTACTAATGCTGCAGGGAATTTTCAGATCGCGACTGATGAAAAAAATCCTGCTTTAATTTTTTCTTACACAGGCTTTGCTACAAAAGAAGTGTTGGCAGATAATTCAAACCTCCATATAACATTAACGCCGGCGTACAACGATTTGAATGAAGTGATCGTAACCGCCGTAGGTATAAAAAATACAAGGCGGTCTATTAATTATTCTGTACAGAATTTAAAATCTGAAGAAGTAATATCTACAAAAGAAACAAATGTTGTATCTGCTTTAAGCGGAAAGGCAGCAGGTGTACAGATCAATAACAGCAGCGGGCAACCCGGCGGCTCTGCTACCATTCGTATAAGAGGCAGTACTTCAGCGCTGGGAGAAAACTCTCCTTTGTTTATCCTGGACGGGATGCCGGTTGACAATTCCAATGTTGGCTTAAATATTCAGAATGCAAACCAGATCGTAAACCAATCGAACCGCGCAGTGGATATTAACCCAAACGATATTGAAAGCATTTCGATATTGAAAGGTCCTGCTGCAGCAGCCTTATATGGCATAAGAGCCTCCAATGGCGCAGTAATTATTACCAGTAAAAAAGGATCTTTAAAACAAGGCGGGAAGAATTTAACGGTGTCTTTGTACAGCAGCTTCAGCACTGAATCGGTTGCCCGCAGGTTACAGCCATTACAAACAATCTACGGGCAAGGTGTTAATGGCAAATATGTGGTACCCGGGCAGAATGGTTCAGAAGACAGTTGGGGGCCGTTACTTGATACATTAACCTATAGCGACATTCCAAGTAAATGGGATGTGAACGGAACTATTGTTGGTGAAAGCGATCCCAATTCAAATCATATTCCTGTAAACAGGTATAACAATATTGATAACTTTTTTGTTAACGGGCATACGTTTGATAATACGGTGAGTATAACAGGTAACGGAGAAAAGCTGGGTTATTATTTTTCATTAGGCGCTTTGCAGCAAAACGGGATAGTTCCCACAACCGATTTTTACAGGCGCACTGTCCGTTTCGGCTCGATATTTAAAGCAAATGACCGTCTTGATTTTAGCGTGTCTGTCAATTATTTTAATACGGGTTCTCATAACAGGATGTTGCCGGGCGGCGCCCCCGCAGGCACATTAAGAAGCCTGATGAACACGCCGCAGAATTTTGATATTACAAATGGTCTCAGTAATCCCGCCGACAATAAATTATCTTATACATTTCCCGATGGAACACAAAGAGCTTATGCCGGTGGTACGCGTGGCTTCGACAGTCCTTTCTGGTCTTTAAATAACAATCCGCAACCGGATGATGTGAACCGGTTTGTATTTGTTGAAGAAACAAATTATAAAATTGTTGACTGGCTTACAGCCACATTAAGATTAGGCGCTGATGTTTATTCTGATAAAAGGACTGCGGCTTACAGCAAAGGTTCTATTGCTTTCCCGGCTGGTATTATTGTTAACTATAACTTTTTTAACAGGGATCTCAATTCTGATCTTTATTTATCTGCAAAGAAAAAATTATCAAACAGCTTTGATCTGAAAGTAATAGCAGGAACCAATTATTACGATCACAATCTTAATACAACACTCAACCAGGGAAACAATCTTAACCTGCCTGACTTTTATAATATCAGCAATGCATCAACTTTTAATGTTGTACAAACAACAACGAGGAGAAGACTGATTGCAGGATATGCAAGCGCAGAATTGGATTACAGGAAATGGTTGATATTAAATATTACCGGCAGGAACGAATGGACCTCCACTTTGGCAAAAGATAAAAATTCTTTCTTCTATCCTTCCTTTAGCCTGGGATGGATAATGAATGAATCATTAGGATTTAGTGCGAACTGGATAGACTATATCAAGTTAAGAACGTCGTATGCAAAAGTGGGCAATGATGCATCGCCGTATGCATTAGCCACCTACTTTTCTTCAACTACTTTAAACGGGAGTGTGCAGGGACAAACACTTAATTTTCCATTCAACGGTATTGCGGGTTACAGTATTAACAGCAATCTCGGAAATGAAAACCTTGAACCCGAGCAAATCACTTCTTACGAAGCAGGATTGGAATCATGGTTCTTTAAAAACAGGCTTGGACTCGATGTTTCTTTTTACAGGAATGAAAGCCGTAACCAGATATTGCCCATCAGCATACCCGGAGCAACAGGCCACAGTACTTTCACCACCAATGCCGGGCTTATTACAAATACAGGCATTGAAGCAGTGTTGAATGGAACATTTATCCGTAACAGGAATTTCAACTGGAATGTAACCTTGAATTTTTCTCACAACAAAAGCCTTGTTCATTCATTAGCAGAAGGCATTACGCAGATAGCGCTAATGAGCACAAACGGTGGCACACAGAATATAATGGTGGGCCAGCCTTTCAGCGTGATCACCGGGATTGCTCTAAGCGCCAATGAAGAAGGCAAGACAATTATTGATGACAGGGAAACGATCAATGGCGCAGCTAATGCCAATTATGGGTTTCCTGTTGCGGATGCAGCGCCAACTGTTATAGGCGATCCTAATCCGCTATGGAATGCAGGCTTGAGAAATACTTTTTCCTATAAAAATTTCAGCCTTTCCTTCCTGATTGATAACCGTTACAAATTTGATATTTACAACAGCACGCTTGCACAATTAGTAAGCAATGGTGCAGCAAAAGTAACGGAGAACAGGTATGAACAAATAGTGTTTGATGGAGTTGGATTAACAAGCGGTAAGGCAAACGGCGTTGCTGTGGTACCGGGTGAATCGTGGTACAGAACCACTATAAATTACGGAAGCGTTTATATAGAAAAAGATCTTTGGTGGATAAGACTTCGTGATATCAATCTAAGCTATGAATTTCCAAAAGCACTGTTGGATAAAATAAAATTATCTCAACTCTCGCTTACATTATCAGCGCGTAATTTATTTCTTGTAACCAATTACACCGGCAGCGATCCTGATGTAAACCTTCGTGGCGGCTCTACCAATGGTTTTGGTTCAGACTTTTTTAATTATCCAACCACTAAAAGCTTCGGCGCTTCATTAAGAGTATCATTTTAAATTTTTAAACCCAGTATTATGAAGTATAAGTTTTTATATTTTTTATCTGCAATCTCAATAACTATAATATCCTGCAGTAAAGTATTAGAGAAAGCGAATAACAATCCAAATAACCCGTCAGACATTCCGCTGGCAGGTTTATTACCAGGCGCAGAAGTAGCGCTGGCTTACAATGTCGCAGCAGATTATTCTATTCATTCATCTGTTTTTATACAGCAGATAAGCGGCATAGGCGGATTTGCAGTTAATGATGATAAGTATAATTTCTCTACGGCAAATTTTAATGGGCCATGGAACAATGCCTATACAAAAACACTGATCAACTTGTCTATTATTATCAATAAAGCAAATGCATCAGGCGCGCCCGCGTATTCAGGCATTGCTAAAATTCTTTCAGCAATTTCCCTGGGCACACTTACTGATGCTTATGGCGATATTCCGTACAAGGAAGCGCTCTCGTCCACACAATTGGCGCCGCATTATCAATCGCAGGAAGATATCTATAATACCATTCAAAGCTTATTGGATTCAGCTATTATTGATCTGTCGCAAACAGGAAATATCAAACCCGGCGTTGACGATGTAATATTTAAAGGTGATGCTGCTAAATGGACGGCTGCGGCATGGACTTTAAAGGCACGTTATGCGATACATCTTTCAAAATTAGATGCAAAAGATGCTGCGCAAAAGGCGCTGAACTATTTGTATGATGGAAATAATTACAGAGGGATTCAAAACAACGATGGGGATGTTGCCATTGTTTTTGGCACTGCAAATAACCAGGCTTCACCATGGTTTACGCAGGATGCGGGAAGGCCGGGATGGTATGGCATGGGTGCATATTTCGTTAACCAGTTAAACGGGGATCCGCCTGAAAGTCCTATTGATCCAAGAAGAGCGGCTTTCGCTGCGCCAAGGCCGGCGCCGGCGCCTCCTGATACTTATGTGGGATCATTGCCAGGTGTTCCTTCTGCTGCTTCAAACATCGTTGGAGTGAACACCTATTATGGTGTAAATACCGGGCCGGTTTCTATAACAAATTTTCCTGAGTCAAAATTTATAGAAGCAGAGGCAAGATTGATCCTGGATCCCGCCGATGCACAAATTCAAGTTGCTTTTGAAGATGCAGTAAGAGCTTCATTTGCAAAGGTCACTTCTGTAAAAGATACATTCGCTACATCACAAAAGCAGGATGAGTACATAAACAAAGTTGTACAGTTATATGGAACAGCAGAACAAAAAAAGGAACAGATCATCAATCAAAAATATATCGCACTTTATCTCAACCCGGAGGCCTGGACGGATTACCGGCGAACCGGATATCCTGTTTTGTCTCCGGCTACAGGCGGCTCGTCTTCTATCAATCCAACCGGGCAAATACCCAGGAGATTTCCTTATCCGAATAGCGAGGCAACCCTAAACCCTAATATTCCAACAACCAGTTCTGATCTTCAGAATCCAAAATTGTGGTGGGATCAATAAACCGATTATTAAAATGAAAATCATTATGAACATTCAATCAATATTTTTCAAAAAGAATTTTTTCTTATTAGCGATCCTGATAAGCTGCGTTACCTATTTGCCTGCTCAAACCATACAGGTAAACAACGAAGAATTTAAAGGCAGGATCGGCAAAACAGCCAAAGAATCACAGGAATGGTGGCCTGAAAAAAAACGGGCGCCTAAAGATGCCCCGAATATCGTATGGATATTAATCGATGATTGCGGCTTTGGAACATCCAGCGCCTTCGGAGGATTAGCGGAAACACCGACTTTCGACAGCCTGGCAAATAACGGATTGCGTTATACAAACTTTCATACAACTGCTATTTGCTCTCCAACACGCGCTGCCCTATTAACGGGAAGAAATCATCATTCAGTACACATGGGTTATTTCCCTGTTGCGGCAACTGGCTTTCCCGGCTATGATGCAAGAATGCCTTTTGATAAAGCAACCATTGCAGAAATATTACATGAGTATAATTATAACACTTATGCTGTTGGTAAATGGCATGTAACGCCAACGGAAGAAGTTTCACCGGCAGGCCCATTCGATCGCTGGCCAACGGGAAGAGGTTTCGATCATTTTTTTGGCTGGCATCTTGGACACACCGATCAATATCATCCAAACCTCTACGAAGACTTGAATGTAGCCGATGTTGAGCCCAATAAAAAACACGTGTCTGCATTACTTGCTGATAAAGCAATAAAGTATATCGCTAATCAAAAATCAGTGGCGCCTGATAAACCCTTCTTTCTCTATTTTGCTACGGGCGCCATTCATGCGCCGCACCAGGTTGATAAACCTTTCATAGATGCATACAAAGGAAAGTTTGATGACGGCTGGGATGACTACAGGGAAAAAGTTTTTGAGCGCCAAAAGAAATTAGGGGTTATTCCCGCTAACGCTGTACTGCCACCACGGAATCCTGAGGTGCCTGCATGGAGCAGTTTAACAGCCAACGAAAAGAAAGTGTATGCAAGATTTATGGAAGTATATGCTGCATTTCTTACACAAGCTGATTACGAAGTTGGCCGGATCATTAACTATCTCAAAGAAATTGACCAGTTAGATAACACGGCGATCTTCGTTATGATAGGTGATAATGGTGCGAGTAAAGGCGGTACAAAAGAAGGTACGGTTACACGACACATCAGCAGCTTACCACATGACGAACAAATCCGGGAGCTGTTGAAAAATTACGACAAATTGGGCACTGAATTTCTTGATCCCGACGTACCTATTGGCTGGGCACAGGCCTGCGATGTGCCTTTTAAATACTGGAAAGCCGATGCAAATTCAGAAGGTGGCACGCACAATCCGCTGATCATTTTTTATCCGAAAGGCATCACGGAGAAAGGCGGCATAAGAACGCAATACAGCCATGTGATAGATATATTGCCCACCACGCTCGACCTGATCGGCGTAAAGTCGCCGGATACGATAAAAGGATATGTGCAAAAACCTTTTGAAGGCTATAGCTTGTTCAAGTCATTCAACAATAAAAATGAGCCATCAGAGCATACCATTCAATATTACGAGATAGCCGGCAAACGTGCAATCTATAAAGATGGCTGGAAAGCTGAAGTTTATCATAAGTCGGGCACTGATTTCAACACAGATAAATGGGAGCTGTATAATTTGAATGATGATTACACCGAGCTAAATGATCTTGCATTCAAAGAACCTGCCAGGCTCAAAGAAATGCAGGATGCTTTCGACAGTGAAGCGATAAAATATAATGTTTACCCGCTTAACGATAAACCGCCGTATGCGGGAAGAAGGCATAGCATTTATGACACCGCATCGAGAATTGTTTTGTATCCTGGTGTTGATCAGTTGTTGTGCTTTAGCGGGCCGCAGTTCCAAACAACATCATTTAAGATCACAGCCGATGCAGATATTACATCAATTAAAAACGAAGGTGTACTATTTTCCACAGGTAGTGAATTTGACGGGCTTAGCTTGTTTATAAAGGATGGGAAATTCCAGGTGGCTCATAACACAGGCGACAACATTAAATACCTTGAATCTTCTGAAAAAATCTCTGCCGGGAAAAACCAGTTTTCATTTGAATTGAATTATACCGGTGATAATGAAAAAAAAGTTGCGGCGCACAATTCTGCTCAATCAATTGCCTCGCAAGATCCATACGCTGGAATTGAATCAATTTATATCAACAACAAAAAAGTTGGAGAAAGAAAAATCACGAAATCTGAAATAAAATATATTGGTTTTTATCTTGATGGCATTGATGTAGGACAGGATCTTAATTCGCCTGTTTGCCCGCGATATGAAACGCCCTTTAAGTTCACAGGTAAACTGAATAAAGTGGTTGTTGAATACAAATGATCTGCAACGTGCGCTCTTCCCGGTCTTTAGCAAGTGCAGAATCATTACACTTTTTAATGCTTCTCGAAATATCTAACAATTAATTAATCTCCTGACAAAAAAATTATATGAAAAGAAAAAAAGTTATACAAAGAATGTGCGTAGATATTGCCCGGCTCTTATGGCTAACTATGAAATCAAAAAAAGAAAGCGGCAGCTTACTTAATCAGCCAATAACCGAAGATGTAAACGCGAAAAAAACATGCGATAAAGAGGAGAATGTACAACACAAACGAAGGGTGATATTGCCGGTATATTTTGAGCGTACCAACTTGAATTGATAAAAGAAAAATTTTGCTTCATTTAAAGAAAACATCCGCCCGTGGCGGATGTTTTTCACTGATGTGTTTAGTTTAAAGATTTTTATTTCCCTAAGCCTACTAATAATCCTACGTTCACGCCAATATTGCCATTGCGTTGGGTAACATTATTAGCCTTGGTTATATCTGTAAGACCCTGGTAAAAAGCTACATCGGTATTCAACCATGTGCGGGGCGCCACTTTAAAATTCAATCCGGCGCCGGCTGTTGCGCCAAAATCGAAATTTTTGATGTCATTATCCGCATCTGTTTTTGTTACTACACCATTGCTATTGGTAACTGTTTTGCCACCTGTTAAAAAACCAAAGCTTGGCCCTGCATAAACTTTAGGGCGAACTGTGCTGTTATTGTCTCCGAAGAAATAAATAGCTTTTACGGGTACGCGTACATAGTTTGCATTCACGGTGCTTCTAACATTTTCGGCGCCATCAGCTACACCTTTTAAGTCTTTCACTTTATTTCCTTCAGCAGAATATTTAATGTCTGCGCCAATACCAAAATGCGTGCTGGTACTGTACACTGCAGCAATGCCTGCATTCCATGCGGGATTGAATTTTGTATCACCATTGGCGTTAGTTATCCATGAGTGTCCATAACCTCCCGTTGGCCCAATTGAAAATGTCTGCGCTTTGGAAATAATTCCGATTCCGAGAATTGCTACAATAATCATTACTTTTTTCATAACATTCATTTTAGACAAATCAAGCAGAAAAATATCATGCCAAACAAAAATGTTAAAACAGTAAGATCAGGAAGCGAATTGGGTTACCTCGTTCGTATTAAAATTAAATAAGCACTTACACAATTTGTATAAGTGCTTATATAATTTATAATTCGTTATGTATTATTAAGCGACTGCTTTTTTCACCAGGTCTGCCGCTTCACTCAATAATATGGCCGACTGAACTTTAAGCCCGCTTTCATCTATCAGTTTCTTAGCTTCTTCTGCATTGGTTCCCTGTAATCGCACAATAATGGGAATTGTAATATTGCCCAGGTTTTTATACGCCTCGATCACACCGGCAGCAACACGGTCGCAACGTACAATACCACCGAATATATTTATTAATATGGCTTTTACATTCGGGTCTTTCATAATAATTCGAAAGCCTGCTTCTACCGTTTGTGCATTGGCAGTGCCGCCAACATCTAAAAAGTTAGCAGGATTACCACCGCTTAATTTTATCATATCCATTGTTGCCATGGCAAGCCCTGCCCCATTCACCATACAACCAACATTACCGTCAAGCTTTACAAAGTTCAGGTTATACTTTCCGGCTTCCACTTCAGTTGGATCTTCCTCTGCAAAATCTCTTAAAGCCTCAAGATCAGCATGACGCATCAAAGCATTATCATCGAGATTCATCTTACAGTCAACCGCAATTATTTTATCATCACTTGTTTTAAACAAAGGATTTATTTCAAGCATGGAGCAATCAAGCCCCACATAAGCATTGTACAAATTGGTGACAAACTTTACGCAGTTTTTAAACGCTTCACCTTTCAATCCAAAATTAAAAGCGATCTTTCTTGCCTGGAAAGCCTGCAGTCCGCCTGAAGGATGCACCCATTCCTTAAAAATTTTATCCGGTGTTTCGTGTGCAACCTGTTCAATATCCATTCCGCCCTGTGTACTGTACATGATCACATTCTGACCTTTTGTGCGGTCAAGCAAAATAGATAAATAAAATTCTTTTGTAGGATTCGGGCCGGGATAATACACGTCCTGCGCTATTAAAACCTTATTCACTTTTTTACCTGCTTCACCGGTTTGTATTGTCACCAGCGTACCGCCTAAAATGGCTCCTGCTATCGTAGCAATCTCCTCAAGGCTTTTACCCACGGCAACCCCACGCTGATCAGTACCTTTTATCTTTCCTTTACCACGACCGCCGGCATGTATCTGCGCTTTCACCACCGCGAAATTATTTTGCGTCTGACTTTTAATATTTCGGTATGCTTCTTCTGCTTCATGCACTGTGCTGCAGGCGTAGCCTTCCTGCACCGGTACATTATATTTTTTTATCAGTTCTTTGGCCTGGTATTCGTGAAGATTCATATTAATTATTTGCGCGAAGATAACAGTTTGTGATTTTAAGTTGTGGGTGCCCGATATCTGAAATTATTTTTTGGTGACAAGCTTCATCATTTTGTGGCATCATTTCCTGCTAATTGCCCACACCATAACACAGCATAACAATTTAAATACAGTTTTCTTTTATGCCGATTGGCTTAATTGTTGAAACAAGCATACTATCTAACAGTATATTATTCAATTAAAACGACAATTATGAAACAGCTAATGAAAAAAACTGCAGGAAAAGTTTTCTTAACCATACTCCTGTTGTTTACCTGCATGATCTCTGTTTTGGCCCAGGACGGAGGAAGCACAACTAAAACAACACGTGTAGAGCAGTCTGTGAATGTGGAGCCCTGGGTTTGGGTAGTAGGCGCTGCCGTATTTATTCTTATATTGGCAGTAATAGTAAGAGGGGGTAAAGGCCGCGACGTAACCATCACAAAAACAACTACAAACAGCGATATATAAATTGAAGGATTATGAAACAAAGGAGGCTGAAAAATCAGCCTCCTTCTTATTAAGAATCATAAGACCATTTTACCCATATTGCTCCCCACGTAAACCCGCCTCCAAAAGCTGCGAGGACTATATTATCCCCTTTCTTCAGTTGTTTCTCCCATTCCCATAAACACAAGGGAATAGTTGCCGCCGTGGTGTTGCCGTAACGCTGAATGTTGATCATCACTTTATCTCTTGATAAACCCATGCGGTTTGCCGTGGCATCAATTATTCTCAAATTGGCCTGGTGCGGGACAAGCCATGCCACATCATCTGCGGAAAGATGATTGCGCTGCATTATTTCAGCGCTAACATCAGCCATACCCTCCACTGCGTGCTTAAATACCGCCTTACCTTCCTGGTAAATAAAATGCTTTTTTGAAGTAACCGTTTCTATACTTGCCGGTTCACGCGAGCCGCCGGCCTTCATATGAAGATAGTGTTCCCCGCTGCCATCTGTTCTCAGGATGCTATCCAAAATACCTGTTTCGTCTGTAGAAGGTTCCAGTAACACAGCTCCGGCCCCATCACCAAAAATGATACAGGTGGCCCTGTCAGTATAATCAACAATTGCACTCATTTTGTCAACACCTACCACGAGTACTTTTTTATACTTCCCGCTTTCTATAAAAGACGCACCTGTTTCCAGTGAGAACAAAAACCCTGAACAGGCTGCGCTCACATCAAAGCCCCAGGCATTTTTTGCACCTATTTTATGCGCTATAATATTTGACGTTGCAGGAAATATCATATCAGGTGTAACAGTGCCTACAACAATACAATCAATTTCGAGCGGGTCTAAATTTTTCTTTTTGAGAATTTCCTGCACTGCGGGTATGGCAAGGTCGCTGCTGGCCTTTCCGGGCTCGTTTAAGATTCTTCTTTCGCTGATCCCGGTGCGCGTTCTTATCCATTCGTCATTGGTATCTACCATCGTTTCAAGTTCCTTATTTGTCAGTCGGTACTCCGGAACATAACCGCCCACTGCTGTGATGGCGGCTGTTATTTTACTCATAGTCTAATATTGAGGGGTCAAAAGTATTTAAAATTAATAAACAGTTGCAATCACATCAGTTGTGATTCAATTCTTCAAACTGACCCGTTTGTTTATTCTTGCGTACATTATTCCAATTAAAATACCTGCCATTCATCACAATATAAATGCCATTGGGAAGCGTTTGCACAAAGGCCAGGGCACTGCCAAGATTGAACAAGCCATCAGAACTTCCGAATTTATACGGAATCATCGCCCCGGTAAGCACTATGGTCTTATTCTTTATTTCTGCCGCGATAACTTTTGCCGTTTCGGCCATGGTGTCTGTTCCATGCGTAATTACTATTTTATCTTCCTGTGCTGCCTGGCACTGCCTCACGATCAATTCGCGGTCACCAGCCGTCATGTTAAGGCTGTCTATCATCATCAAGGTTCTTATTTCAACTTCAGTTTTACAACGTCCTAATTTCAGCATCTCAGGAAGATGGGAGTCTTTAAAAAAAAGCTCACCGGTAAGTTCATTGTATTCTTTGTCGAATGTGCCGCCGGTAATAAAAATGCGGATCGCCATAAAAGTTATTTAGATAATAAAAATAAAGATGATTTATTTTTATGGACACCAATATCCACTTTAAAATAATTTCAGGATAAACACCAAGCATGATACCAGCAATTCCCACTGAAAGGAATAATAAAAGCTCAGCGACAAAAACAATCCTGTTAACAGGTTTTATTGCGGGTACGTTGGATATTCTTGCAGCCTTTTTTGTTTACTCTTTTATCATGAATGTGGTTACGCCATTGCAAATTTTGAATGGAATAGCTGCCGGTGTTTTTGGCAAAACTGTTATTGGCAGCAAAACCGTAATGGCGTTAATCGGATTGTTATTTCATTATTTTATTGCCTTCAGCTTTACCATAGGATATTTTTTAGTGTATCCCTATGCAAAATTTCTTCACCATAATAAAATAATAACCGGTCTGTTGTACGGGATCTTTGTTTGGATGGTGATGAATCTTATTGTGTTGCCTTTATCGAATGCCCGTCACGCGCCATTTTCCTGGGTGCCTGCTTTAAGAGGTTGTTTAATTTTAATGTTTTGTATTGGTTTGCCGATTGCCTTATTAACAGCGAGGCATTATAGAAATGTTTTGGGCAGGTAGTTCATGGTTCGTAGTTCATGGTTCATAGTTCATAGCAGGATCAGCCGTTTTTGCCTTTAAGCATCGGCACAAAGGAAAAATAATCAAACCATTCTTCGCTATAACTGCCATCTGCTTTTTTGGTGATACGCAACATCCGTTGTTTATCGCCTTCATCAACAGGTAAAACCATCAGGCCGCCCAACTTTAGCTGTGCCACTAATTTTGGCGGAATAAAGGGCGCCGCTGCCGTGATAAGAATTTTATCAAAAGGCGCAAAAGTGGGCAAACCTTCAAAGCCATCACCGAAAAAAAATTTTATATTGGGATATTTTGCCTTGAAAAAAAATTGCTTGTTCGCCTCAAATAATTTTCGCTGCCGTTCGATGGTATAAACCCAGGCGCCCATCTCCGCTAAGACAGATGCCTGGTAAGCGCTTCCTGTTCCTATCTCCAATATTTTATCATTGCGATGCACATTTAATAGCTGTGTCTGATAAGCTACGGTATAGGGCTGCGATATAGTTTGTTCGGCAGCAATCGGGAAAGCACGGTCTTCATAAGCAATTTTATCAAAGGCGGAATCTAAAAAAAAATGGCGGGGTATATTATACATTGCTTCCAGCACAAGCTCTGATGTTATGCCTTTTGTACGCAATGAATCAATCAGCTTTTTTCTTAGCCCTTTATGCTGATATGTGTCTTCCAGTTTTCGCATGGGTGGCAAACATAAAAAGCTTATGATAACTTTCAATAGATGCCTGTAAAATTATTACTTCAAAAAATAATAATGAAAGTCAGGAGACTTTTAGCATATGGCTGCGAAGTCCGGAGGCCTGAACTGTTCGGAACATTTTTCGGTAGATTGCTTATAAGAGCGATAATTGCCCCTGCCTTTAGGTAGGGGGAGCTGTTTTTAGCCGTCTTTAAAATGGCTTTAGCCTAAACAGTTATTTCGGCTAAAGCCACTTATAGTTTGTGAACCTTAATTCCACGACTTTTAAGTCGTGGCAATTTTAGCTTCCGAACATTTGCCGCCCGGAGACTTCCAGAGCAAATCTTTTTCTTAATCATTTATGTTGAGTATGTATCTTTTAATTTTCACATTGGCGCAAACGTAAAAAAAAGCCATCAGCTACGAGCTAAACTCTAAACCGCTGCATTAGTTCTATACTTTCCTTTCCGGGGGAAAAGCATTTCTGCAATAAAAATAAGCAACAGGCTAAGTGCGGTGGCAGCGGTTACTTTTCCTATAAAGAATAAAAAATCGCCAAACTCCATCCATTCAATAAATACGAGCAATGCCATATGCATGAACGTAAGAATAACTACATAAGTAGCATAAGAACCCCAACCCATACTTTTAGCGGAAGGTTCGGCAAAGCTTAGCTGCGTGGTTTCCTGTGGTATTAAAAGGTTTAATAAAAATGGCCTGAGATAGGCGATCAATACACATGGTGCGGTATGCAAGCCCGGCGTGCCACTGAAATAATCAAAGGTTAACCCAAAAATAAATGCCAGCAGCATCAGTCCGGCGCGGTTTATTTTGAAGGGCAGCCATAAAATATAAAGAAAGTAAATGTATGGCTTTACAAACTGGTGCACCGGCGGGATTTTATTAAAGATATATGCCTGCACAGCTATAAACAATATAAAACGAATGATATTTTTAAGCAGGTTGCTCATTTATCTTTTGGGGTTTTGGCTTCCAGTTGTTTTTGCTCTGCCCATATCATGTTATTTACCAGGTAGGCATATTGGATGGTATAGAAATCAGTAGATGTTTTTACTTTCAAATCAAAGAAGCCACTACCGGGGTCGCCACCTAAACCAGCAACCGTGCCTATCATAATGCCAGGCGGATAACTGCCTGATAAATTACTGGTAAGTATGCTATCGCCCGCTTTTACTTTCGCTGATTTAGGAACGTTGTGCATGGTTACATAACGCGGATCCTTTCCATCCCAGTCAACAAGCCCTGTATAAAACCCGTTTTTGGTCATGGCACTCACTTTTGTGTTATGGTTGAGCAAACTCATGACACGGCAGTAATTGTCACTCACCAAAATAACCTTACCTACAATTCCCATCGGACCGATCACACCCATATCAACCTGTGCACCCTGCTTTGAGCCACGATACAGCGTTATATAATTATTTTGATCGGATATATCGTTGTTCACCACTTTGGCAGGCAGAAACTGGAATTTTCTTACACGGCCCAAAGTATCTTTTAATAAAGAATCAATTTTAATGACAGTTGATGTATCGGGACTTTCAAAACTTTGCTTTAACAAGCCACGCAGTTCTGCGTTCTCCGCAACAAGCGCTTCGTTTGTTTTTTTCAGTTTGAAGTAATATTCAATGCTGTTATAGCGTGCGCCTACCGTTCCCGTCGCTTCGTTGGCAATGTTAGAAAAGACAACCTGGTAAGTTTGATTATAATTAATAAGAATGCCGAGGGAAGCCCCCATCAAAACAAGGAATAAAAAGAAATTGAAAAACTGGCGTATGAAAGCGATGATGTTCCGCATACCCTCCGGCCTTCCGCCGCGGCGGAAGAAGACAGAAAACGATTATTTAGTTAAACACTCTTTTATCTAACCTCTTTAAAAATCCTTCCACCACGGCGGAGAGGATTCAGGAGGGTTTTATTTCATTACAAATGGATAGCGCTGGTAATTTTTCAGTGCCAGCCCTGTGCCTCTTACCACACTTATCAGCGGATCTTCCGCAATATGCACCGGCAATTTTATTTTCTGGCTCAGGCGCTTGTCCAGGCCACGAAGCAATGCACCACCCCCGGTGAGGTACAAGCCCCTGCGATAAATATCGGCAGCCAACTCAGGTGGTGTTGTTTCCAACGCCTTTAAAATGGCTTCCTCAATTTTAAATATCGACTTATCCAGGGCTTCCGCTACTTCCTGGTAGCTTACCATAATTTGTTTTGGGATACCGGTAACCAGGTCGCGACCGTTCACGGGCATATCTTCCGGCGGCGCTTCCAGGTCCTTCATGGCTGCACCGATCGTTATCTTGATCTGCTCTGCGGTGCGCTCACCGATCAATAAACTATGATAACGGCGAAGCGCCTCCATAATATCAGCGGTGAATTCATCGCCCGCAATACGGATGCTCTGGTCACAAACGATACCCGCCAGCGCAATTACCGTGATTCCTGTGGTGCCGCCACCAATATCAATGATCATGTTACCAACCGGTTCTTCCACGTCGATACCAATACCCAGAGCGGCAGACATCGGCTCGTGTATCAAATAAACTTCAGTGGCGCCTGCCTGCTCGGCGCTGTCGCGCACGGCACGTTTTTCCACTTCGGTAATGCTGGAAGGGATACAGATGACCATTCGCCAGCGTGGGGCGATCAATGGTTTTTTTGGATAGATCATTTTGATCATCTCCTTTATCATTAACTCAGCCGCGTTAAAATCTGCGATAACGCCGTCTTTCAAAGGCCTTACGGTACGGATGCTTTCATGCGTTTTCTCATGCATCATCAGGGCACGTTTCCCAACAGCCAGCACTTCCTTTGGATTATTCCTGTTTAAGGCTACAATCGATGGCTCATTCACCACCACTTCATCGTTGTGAATGATCAGGGTATTTGCTGTGCCAAGGTCAATCGCAATTTCCTGGGTAAAAAAATTAAAAAGTCCCATTTATATGATCAGTTACGTATTTTTTATTTAATGCCGCAAAGGTGCAGGATATAATTTGAATTTACAAAGTGGTAATCACTCAATTTCAAGGGTTTTTGTTAATATACACAGGTAATGTTTTTTTAGTTCTAAACTTTATTTGGAAACCAGCGACAGAATCGTTATCAGGTACGGTTGTTTTCAACTTTGCTGCTACCGTCACGCAAATTACCCCTGTATTGCATGAATGTGATTGAGCATACATCACAACTATAAGTTTTTATTACTCTCCGCCGCGGCGGATTGGGGCATCAAACTCATATCCTATATCATTCCTGAAATACATGCCTTCAAAATGAATGTTGTTTAAAACAGTTTTTGAAAGCTGCACTGCATCGGCAATATTCTTGCCAAAAGACGTTACCGCCAGGACTCTTCCGCCGTTTGTTACAATATCGCCGTTAGCTGTTTGTTTTGTTCCCGCGTGAAAAACAATACTGTCACTTGTCAACTTATCAACCGGTAAACTTAACAACTTCCCCTTCTCATAATCGCCGGGATAGCCTTTACTCACCGCAACAACTGTTGCACATGCCCGTTCGTCGAACGCAATAACTGCATCTTTCAATGAATTATTATGTATGGATAAAAATAATTCTACGAGATCAGTTTTTAACCGCGGCATTACTACTTCTGTTTCAGGATCGCCCATGCGGCAATTGTATTCGATCACAAAAGGTTCATCACCAACTTTGATCAAACCGAAAAAGATAAATCCGTTATAAATAATGTTTTCTTTCTGCAATCCATTGATAGTTGGCTGAATGACTTTGGTTTCAATTTTTTGCATGAATTCCTCTGTCAAAAAAGGCAACGGACTTACACAGCCCATGCCACCCGTATTCAACCCGGTATCGCCAACACCAATTCGTTTATAATCTTTCGCATGGCCAATAATCTTATACTCTTTTCCATCCGTTAAAACAAAAACACTTAATTCAATGCCATCAAGAAATTCCTCAATCACCACTTTGCTGGACGCTTCACCAAACTGCTGATTGATGATCATATCTTCAAAAGCACTTAATGCATCTTCTGTGGTGGTCGCTATCACCACACCTTTACCCGCAGCCAAACCATCGGCTTTTAAAACAACCGGCAAAGCATGTTTTTGAATATACTGTTTTCCTTCTTCAAAATTTTCTTTAGTGAATTCAGCATAAGCGGCGGTTGGAATATTATTACGCTGCATAAATTTTTTGGAGAATGCTTTGCTGCCTTCCAGTTGCGCGCCATTTGCCGACGGACCGATCAAAAGCCCCCTCCAACCTCCCCCGGTGGGGGAAGCTTTTATACCAGTGTCACTATTGGCTTTCTCCTTTTCGAAGTAATCATAAATACCTTTCACTAAAGGTTCTTCAGGGCCAACAACAATCATTTCAATGTTATTCCCTATTGAAAATTTTTTGATGGCTTCAAAATCATTCACACCAATATTTATATTCTTACCATGTTGCGATGTACCCGCATTCCCCGGAGCTATAAATAAATTATCACAATGTTTGCTTTGAGATATCTTCCAGGCGAGTGCATGTTCACGGCCTCCGCTTCCTAACAAAAGAATATTCATCCAAATGATTTTAAAACGGCGAAAGTAAAAGGTTTACGCTAAAACAGGACTGTGAATTATAAATAAAGCAATGCAGTATTCATCATTGGCTTATTGCGTCTCACACAATCTTATGTTTTATGGCTTTTGCCACGGCTGCTGAATTGCTGCTTACATGCAGTTTTTTATATACATTTTTAATGTGTGATTTTACCGTCTCGAAAGATATAAGCATAGCGTCAGCGATCATTTTATAGCTCATGCCCTGCACAAGAAGCTGCAGTAATTCCTTTTCCTTTTGTGTAAGATGATAATTGTTTTCAACAGGAGTATTATTTTGAAAAAATTGTATCACTTTTCTTGTAACAGCCGGTGATAATGCAGAACCGCCATTGTGTACTTCCATAAGCGCATTTAATATTTCTTCCGGTGAAGAATTTTTAAGAAGATAACCGTTACCACCCGCACGCAAAGACTGGAAGATTCTTTCACTGTCATCAAATACGGTCAAAATTAAAATGGGTGTTTCAGGAAATTTATTTTTGATCAGCCTTGTTGCTTCAATGCCATTCATTACAGGCATCTCAATGTCGGTAATAATAATATCCGGCATTAACCTGTCAATATTCGCCACAGCATTGCGTGTATCCGCAAAAGCGCCGATACATTCAAAATCCTTTGATGATGAAATAAGCAACTGGAGCGATTCACGTAAATGTTTATTGTCTTCAAAAACAACAACCGTAATTTTCTTGCCGGTATTCATAATGCAAATTTCAATATTCTCCATACTTTATCTTCTCCCGAAAATGAGGGACAGGAATTGTTACTTTTATTTGGGTGCCTTTACCTGTTACCGATTTAATTTCAAAACTGCCTTTTACATTTTTTGTGCGTAAAGCCATACTGCCAAGCCCATTACCATTTTCGGCTTCGTTTATATTAAAGCCGGTACCGTCATCTGATAAAAAGAGCAACAGGTTTTTTTCTTTAATTCCCAATTGAATAAAAAAGTTAGTTGCCTGCGCATACTTCATTGCGTTATTGGCAGCTTCTTTCACAATAAGAAAAACGGCTTTTCTTATTTCCATTGTAAATTTTATTGCATCAACGCCGGCATCAATTTCCAGGTTGATTTTAAAACTCGCCACATCTTTAATCCGAGCAATATATTGTTCCAGCTTTTCCCGCAGGTTTTCGCCTTCATCATATTTCGGATTCATCATCCATACTATATCACTCATTTTATCTATCACATCTTTCGTATTGCCTGAAATTTTTTCCAGCAAAATATTATCGTCGCTTTTTTGTGTCGCAGCCATTTTACTTAACAATAAAATGCTGCCTAATGAGCTGCCCACTTCATCATGCAGGTCCGAGGCAAGCTGGTTACGCACATTCACTTCTTTTAGCTGCTGCCTTATGCGGTTCCGGTTTACAACAACTATTAAAAGTACAACTGCAAGCATAACACTTATGATGGCAAACCACAGGATCATATGCTGCCGTTCAATTTTATCATTATCCAGCTTAGCTTTTGCATTTAATAATTGAATGGTCCTGCCTCTTTTTTCTGTTTCATACAGGGCAAACATTTTTGAAATTGAATCTGCACGGTTCTTTGCATCAAGGCTGTCTTTAAGCTCTAATGAAACAACATTATAATGATATGCCTGCTTATAGTCATGTAGATTTTCATACAACGTACTCAATAGCTGCGCACTGGTGTAGGCATACTTCACATCATTAATAGAATCGAAATAATGAAATGATTCCGTAAGGTATTCTTCAGCAGTAGTATGTTCTTTCTTTGTAATTAAAACACTGCCAATATTCATTTTTGCATATTCAATATAGCCGGGGCTGTTCATTTCTGTAAACCAATGCAAGCCAATTTTGTAATAATAATACGCTGAATCAATACAATAAGAACAATTAAGGCTGTTGGCTTTTTTTTGAAATGCTTCTCCCAAATTATCTGCTGTTATCGCCATGCTTTCGGTATCCTGTAACTGCACAGAAACAGCATAGCCTTCATGATAATAATACAATGCAGAATCAAAATCGCCCTGTTGCAACAATAAGTATCCTAGCGCTGAATAGCCAGAGCTTAAAAACTCTGTTTTGTTTAATTTTTTATAAGTAGCGATAGCAGAAAATATATATTTTTTCCCCTGTTCGTATAATTGCATATCACCATAAGTAGAACCCATTGTTAAATCCAGGCCTGCCAAAATAGTTTCGTCTTTATCTTTTTCAACCAATGGCCTTGCCCTTTTTAAACAATCGAGCAGCTTTATATATTCAGCGCCGTCCTGGTACACATAACTTAAGTTGATGAGGCACCTTCCTTCAAGTAAAGGCATATTAACCTTGCGTGAAATATTTGCGGCCTTTAATAAATAATATTCTGCAGAATCCCTGTTACCGGCGTAATAATAGCACCAGCCCAACGGCATATAGGCAAAACCAAGACAGGTATCGTTTTTATAATCGCCGGCCAGCTTCACTGCAAGTTTTGCTACGGCCATAGCGGAATCAATATTTGATGCAGATAGATCCAATGCCTGCTTTTCGAGCGCTTCAATTTTTTTTACAGCAGCACTGGGGTTTTTTACCTGTTGTTTTGATCCTGATGATTGTTGAGCAACCGAAATAAAAGAGACCAAACAAAAAAATATACAGAAGAAAATTCTGTACAAAGCCGATTGAAGTTTTAAAGTAAGCAGCAAGATATATAGTTTTAATAGAGCATTTGTATCGTATTATCAGCAATGAATGATAACACAATTTTGAAAAGTTAGCGGAATAATTTTAAACTACTGCCATGTTATTGCAAATTATCGTATTTGTAGTGGGTAGGGAGTGGTCAGTTGAAAGTCTATTCACTATTCAATGTCGTTGACTTAAGAACACTCAATGTTCAATATTCAATACACAATGTTCAATTGAAGAACCACATACATGAATATTGTTTATTGAGTGTTGATTATTGAATATTTAAAAAATTGATCTGTTCTTAACTATGATCTATTACCCATGAACTACCAACTCTTTTTATGCATATCCCCCTTATTCGGTATTGATTTCACTTTATTGTCAAAATATTTTTGTTGCCTAAACATAAAGAACATGAAACTAAAATTACAATTGCTGCAAATACTCTTTGCATGCTTACTTATCACAAAAATTCCTGCACAGGATTTATATACAGGCGTTTGGCGCGCAGGCACAGATGGCTATGCCTTGCAGGCCGGATTAAACTGGACGGATTTTAAAGCGCAGTGGACAGCGTATGCAAAACAAAATTTACGCCTTGTTGATGTTTCCACTTATACAAAAGGCAATAAACGTTATTATAATGGCGTATGGCGTGCTGGTACTGATAATTACGCTTTGCTGAACGGGCTTAACTGGACAGATTTTGTGGCGCAGTGGACATCACTCGCCAAACAAAACCTGCGCCTTATTGATATTGAAACGTACATGAGCGGCAACACCCGTTTATACCTTGGCGTGTGGCGTGCAGGCAAAGATAATTACGCTTTATTAGGCGGGCTAAAGTGGGCCGATTTTACAGCGCAATGGTCATCGCTTGCAAGCCAAAACCTGCGTTTAATTGATGTGGCAAGCTACCTGCAAAACGGAACAAGGTTATATACCGGCGTTTGGCGTGCGGGCACCGATAATTATGCTTTATTAAACGGGTTGGAATGGAATAGTTTTACAACACAATGGCAGCAGCTTGCATCTCAAAATTTAAGGCTTATCAACATTAGCAGTTATATGAAAAACAATAAGCGCTTATACCTTGGTGTATGGAGGGCCGGTACTGGTAATTATGCTTTGTGGAATGGCACAGATTGGGAAAGCACCGTTTCCAAATGGGCAGAGTTGGGCAATGCAAACCTTCGTTTAATTAATCTTGAAACATATGAAACAACCTGTGATGCAACTTGCCTTAATCATGCTTTAATGCCTGATGATTTATCTACAGGTTGGCGGGATGGTTACGATTATCATATTACTGCAGGCAAATACCACTGCAATGGCACACCTGGCAGTTGCGACACCGGCATTTTGCATGCAACGGATGTAATTTATCGCTGGCCCAACCTGCAGCTAAATGGCAATTATTACCTGCGCAATTCCGTTGTGTTTGGCGCAAAAGACCGGATTTTTACATTGCCGTTTAAAGACGCGGCAAACAGTATGGGCCATAATGGCTGGAGATATAATAACGGCGCCTGGCATCATGCTATTGATTATTACCGCAACGATAAAAGCACATTCCAGGTAGTTGCAGCCGCTGCGGGTAAAGTAATTTATATAGGATGGGATTACTGGAGCGGCAATACCATGGTTATAAGCCATAATGTTGGCAACAAAAAAGATGCTTACCGTACTATTTATATGCACCTGCAAAACGGGCCCACAAATGATTGCGGCAAAGCATGGAGTATAAGTGTGCCGAAAATTTATAATGCCAAGGATAACTCTAACCAGGTTAATTATAAGCATTATTTAAACTCAACGGGATGCCCGGAAACCGGCCAGCGCAACCCGCAGGCAGCGTATTGGGGCACCAATTCAAAGAAGATAGATATGAGTTTGCTTAATAAAAATGTTACTGCAGGCCAGGTTATAGGCTGGTCGGGCAGTACCGGCCCCGGTGGTTGCGGCAGCCTTGGCGGAACTGTAAACGTAAATACACATTTACATATCTTTTTTGCATACAGGGACCCAACTGATGACCGCTGGTATTTCTTTGACCCTTATGGAATTTATTCTCAACCGTATTGTTATCCTGCAGGTGTAAATGAAGCCATTAATGGCCAGTGTTCCCGTTATCCTGTTGCCTGGAAAAACGGTAAGCCGGATTATGCTGTCACCACTTTTGATAAAAGTGAAGCCACTGCAGCATCTTTAAGTATAGCTACAAGCAGCGTATCAATTTCACCCAATCCATCTGTTGGTAACATAACGCTTAAATACAATACTGAAGAAGGAGGGAAAATACATATCACGATATATAATAAAGCAGGCTTGCGGGTTTATGAAAAAGACGGTTATGCCATTAAAGGCGGCAACAGTTATTATTTGAATTTATCCAATGCTGGTCCGGGTGTTTATTATGCAGAGATAAATAACGGCAGCAATGCAGCAAAGAACAATTTCATCATCAGCAGGTAATGTTATGAATCTGTAATGCGGAGGAAAATGACTGTTGCATAACAAAGCTGTTTCATTACATGAAGCAGCTTTGTTTTTGAAATCAGTTTATAAAAGCCTCAGATAGCTGGCACCACAATTTATTTAAGTCAGATGACGGATGCCGTAATTTATACAGGGCAATGGCAATGTAACTGTTGAGATTTATTTCTGTTTTAAAACTTTTTCCACTTCATGCCTGTAGCTGCGGCTAACCGGCAATTCATATTTGCCGATCTGTATTAGTTCGGGTGTGAACGATTCTATCCTTTTCAGAGACACAATAAAAGAACGGTGTGTACGAATAAATAAATTAACCGGGAGGCTTTCTTCAATGGAAGATATAGCTTGTTTTGAAACAATTGTTTTGTCTTTAGTAACAACCTTGATATAATCTTTCAGGCTTTCTATAAATAATATGTCTTCAAAATTCACTTTAATATTTTTTCTGTCTGCACGCAGATAGACAGATGCATCAGGCGCTGTATTTATGTTGGATGTAATGACCGGCTGATTTTCAGTCATGGCAATATTTAAGCGCATTACTTTATTGACTGCTTTTAAAAAACGTTCAAATGAAATTGGTTTCAATAAATAATCAACTGCATCCAATTCAAATCCATCAACCGCATATTTGCGAAAAGCGGTTGTGAAAATTACTTTGGGTGGATTGATTAAACTGCGCATAAAATCTGTACCTAATAACTGCGGCATTTGAATATCGAGAAAAATTAAATCTATTTTATTGCTTTGAAGAATTGACAAAGCATCGACTGCGTTATTAACCGAAGCTTTTAATTCCAATACAGGCACAGCAGCAATATATTTTTCAATTACCTGCAAGGCCGGTGGCTCATCATCAACCGCAAGACAAATTATTTTTTTATCAGCAGGCATTTTTGAAATTTTGAAATGCCTTTCAAGTTAAAACTTCTTCGCCTATTTTTTGCAAAGGAACCTGCATGTTTACCGTAAAGGTGTTTGCTGTAGATTCAATTAGTAATAGATGATTTTGCGGATATAACAATTCCAATCTCTTTTTTACATTATTCAAGCCAATGCGTCCATTTTGATTCTGATCTGCATTTACGGGTTTACTGTTGGTTAAACTAAAGTGAAGTATGTTTTCATCAGCCTGTATAAATAATTTTATCCATGGGTTTCGCAACATTTTACTGGCGCCATGCTTAAAACTGTTTTCAACAAAAGGTATCATTAATAAAGGCGTTATAATTTTATTTCTATAATTACCTTCAATATTTACTCCAATGGTAAGCCGGGCGCCATAGCGCACTTTTTCAAGTTCTATATAATCATTCAGCATTATTATTTCTTTTTGCAAGTGCACTGATGGCGCCTCACATTCATTAATCATGTAGCGCAGCAGCTTGTCTAATCTTTGCACAAGATCCTGCGCCTGCACCGGATTGGAAAGAATAAATGAATAAATATTATTGAGCGTATTAAATAAAAAATGCGGATGCACCTGGGCGCTTAATAATTGTAATTCCGCATTAAGATTTTCCTTTAGCAGTGCATCTTTTTCCCATTCTTGTATGTACCATGTCTTTAATGTTTTAATTATAAAAAATACAAGGCAAACAAACGGGCCTCCGCGGCTCATGGCAGATGTTATGCCTATCCATACAGGTAAAAAATCAAAGCTTTTATATGAAACTATATCAACGAAAAAAATTTCTATGGCTTCAATAATTACAAACCCGGCTATAAAGAGAAAATATTTTTTCTTATAAAGAAATGTTGGAACCAGGCAATAAATAACAATATAGCATGTTGCTATTGCGCCCGGGAAAACTCTTAATAATTTTAAACTTCTGAGCGCAAGGTTTTGCCAGAAATCACTTTGAACATTGTTGTTGTTATATAAAAAAATAAAAACCGAGTATAAATACCAGCACAGCCAAAAACAGGCGTGGCGCAAAATGCGGGTAGTAATTTTGTTTGAAAATATAAATTTATACATGCGTATAGGCATATACAGCTTCAGTTACGTTATCAATTTTTGCTTTGGGAAAACCATCGGATAACAATAAAGACATTGTGATAATAAACCTGCCATTTTCTTCTTCAGCAAAGCCAAGCGTATAATTGTTTTTATAAAAAACATCAAGCCTGTTTATATACGTGTTTGTTATCGGCGCATATGTATTTTTAACATCGTTTGCACTTACAGGTTGTATCTCCATCACACCATATAACATTTCATTTTTGCCATATAATGTTATATCAAAATGCGCTTCTTTATGTTTGCTTTTATAAAAACAAATAACACAGTTTTGTATAAACGACAATACTATAAATGAAGGAATATATTTTCCGCTTAAACCATCTGCAATGTTTTCAGTAAAGATGATTTGCTTTTGCCGGATCATATTTTCAAGTGCAATAAACTCGTTTATAATAAAAAGTTCTCTTTGCACCGGTACAAAATCGGTATTGCATTCATACAACATATAGCTTAAAAGTTCTGAAAACTTCAAGAGCATTTCTGCGGCCTGGTTTCTGTTCGTTGATATTTTTTTATAAAGCGCCTGTAATGATTCAAATAAAAAATCCGGCTGAATGCGTGCCTTTAATAATTTAAGTTCACTCGTAATTTTTTGTCGCGCAAGCATACGGTTACCTGCCTGTTGCAGGTACCAGCTTTTCGTAAACTTTACACCCAGCGCAATTAAGCCTAAGATAGTTGCCACGTTAATACCTGTGGCGCAAACGATACTTATTTTCTCACGTAACGTAACGGTATCACAATCCGGGCAGTGGTAAGGTCTCAAAGCGAGGCAAAAAAATAATTCGATAATGCAATTAAATGTTGCAACTGCAATAAAACATATTATAAACAGCACATATTTTTTTTGCTGAAAAACAGGGAACAGAAAATATAAGCATGCATACACGGAAAAAACGCAGCCGGGCAAAAGAGCGGCCGTAAAAATAACGCCATGCCGATACGATGAAAATTTGAAAATTGCTGTAACGTTTTGCATTGGCGTGTTCACTAAAATAGTGTGCAGCCCAAAAACAAGCCAGAATGCCAAATGCCTTGCCAGCCTGTGTTTGCGTTTATTGGAAAATATAAAATCGTAACCGGTCATATTAAAAACACTGCAACATTAAAGTTAGTTTTTACGCTTGAGTATTATTTTTTTTACAACAGAAGGAATGGTTTTGGCACCAAATTGCATTCGTGGATAATTACATCAGGCTGAAATTATCTTTTTATTCATTTTTTCCAACGGCACCTGCATATTCACAGTACAAGTATTTTCAGTTGATTCTATCAAAAGCAAATGGTTTTGCGGGTACAAAAGCTCTAGTCTTTTCTTTACGTTACGCAACCCAATACCTCCTTTGCCATTTTTAATTTCACCTGCAGGTTTGCTATTAATTAATGTAAAATGAAGGACGTTTTCGTCTGCCTGGATAAATAATTTTATCCATGGGTTTCGCAACATTTTACTGGTACCATGCTTAAAACTGTTTTCAACAAACGGTATCATCAGCAAAGGCGTAATCGTTTTGTTCTCATAATCACCGGTTACTTCTACCTGTATATCGAGGCTGTTCCCATAGCGTATACGTTCCAGTTCGAAATAATCCTTAACAGTTTTCACTTCATTTTTTACAGGAACAAGCGGCTGCTCACATTCTTCTATCATGTAGTGAAGCATGTCTTCCAGTTTTCGTACAATATGCTTTGCCTGCGGTGATTTATTGAGCGTAAAGGCGTAAATGTTGTTCAATGTATTAAATAAAAAATGCGGGTGTATCTGCGCTTTTAATAAACTTAATTCTGCCTTTGCGTTCTCTTTTTTAAGATGGAGATTATCTCTTTGTTTTTGCTGCCAGTCTTTAAAAAATTTAATGGAAATAAATGCAAAGCTGATAAACGCCGGGCCATTTATTGTTTGTGTAAAGCTGAATAAGAAAATCACCGGAGGGGGATTCGTATACAGTTTTAATCGCTCCATAATTGGATTATAAGCATAAGTAAAAATACCATATCTGAAAAATGACACCGCAATCCACAAGAGCAAAAGGGAGCAAATGAAATGAAAATATTTTTTCTTCCAGAAAAATAAAGGCATTAAAAAATAGAGAAGAGGGTAACAAAATATCATTTGACACAGCAAATGAACAAATGCTCTGATCAGCACCATCTCATAAAATTTAATAAACCCATCTGTGCCAATTCCATTAAGGGAGCCGCTTCCGTTAGGTGGATAGGAGAACACAAGAAACAAATAGCATATAACCCATAACAAAACATGTCTTTTGATACGCTGATGAAGTTGAGCAGAAAATATAAATTCATGCATGCTCATAAATCATGCTTTCCTCCCTTTGGATGGTTTGATTTTGTGGACGGATGATTTTTTCCAGTTCGAGTTGCAGCACAATGGCCAGGCCATACATAGTGGAATATGTTTCCAGTTTGAATTTATGTACATCAAAAATTTGCAGCCGCTTTCTTATATTGTCCAATGTTGTATTCGTAGCGGGCATTTTCCTGATTTTATTGCCTTGGCTATTATTTTTTAAAGTGAAATAAAACTTTGATGCAACCATTTTTAATTCTATAGATACGTTTTCCATTTCTTCAAAATGTACAAAACCCGTTTCTAACAATGGCAGGAACAAACCCGGCATAATATAATAATCATTCATATCCCCGCTTATTTCAATATATATATCGGCTTTGTTTTTATACTCCAGCTTTTTCAATTCTGCATAAGTCTGAATCATCTTCACTTCCTTATTCAGCGGCACCTGATCAGATTCTGTTTCGTACAGTAAATAACTCAGGAGTTCGGACAATTTTAAAACCATTTCCGGTGCATACAAGGTTCCCGCATCAATATCATTGTAAATATTGTGTAAACATTCAAACAAAATTCCGGGATGCATTTGCGTTTTCAGCAATTGAAGATTATTCCTGATATTTTCAACAGCAAGCATTTCGCTTTCGCGTTGTTTTAAAAAATAATCTTTCATGATCTTGATAATGATGGCCGAACCGGCGACTATCATCTGCGCTTCCTCAACTTTTCTGATCGTTAAGGTTATTACATCCAGTTCATGCCACTGCGGGTGAATTATTTTCGATATAATATATACTGCTGAAACTGTAACCATAACCGATAAGACAGCAGACAAAACGAGTAATGAAATATTTCTTTTTGCAAGGTAATTGGGTAAGATAAAATAGATAGGAAAATAGACGGAGAACATAAACACCGGAAGAAATGTAAGCACTTCATAGAATGCATTGCTATACAGCATAGGGTCGGCAAAATTTTCTACTTGCATCCCCCCCACTAAATTATTTAAAACTGTATATAGATAATACATTCCCCAAAACGCCAGGTGCCTCGCAAGTCTGTATTTGAGCTTATTTGAAAATATAAATTCGTTCGCAGCCACAAAAATTTCTCCTTTATAAAGATAAACGACCTTTCGCTGTACTAAACCTGCTTTCCAACGAAATAAATGTTTATGGCGACGGATGCCATTCATCTACAAAAAATGCAAAACCCGTCGCTGAATGTAAAGTGTAGATACAACAAAGCCGTACAGCGAAATAGTAACAAATGGCCTGTATGCCTGTATAGTTTTGAATTCGAAAACAAAAACCATGAAAACGAAACTGACTTCTGTCATTAATGTATTGCTTATAGTATTTCTCTTTAATACTGCAAATGCACAAACCAATACATTTCCTGCAAATGGTGCAGTTGGTATAGGCACCACTTCACCGAATTCGTCTTCTCTGCTTGAAATCAAATCAACCACAAAGGGTGTTCTGATACCACGTATGACGAAAGCTCAACGCGATGCTATTGTAACGCCAGCCACGGGCTTGCTGATCTATCAAACAAACGGCACAACTGGCTTTTATTATTATAACGGCAGTGCATGGAATGCCATAAGCACAAAAGGCGCCAACGCCAGTTTATCAAATTTGAAAACACCAACTGCTGTTAATGTTAATTTGCTCCCCGATGGCAACAGTATAAGAAATCTTGGAAGCAGCTCACTAAAATGGAAAGATGTAAACCTGTATAATCTTAAATTCAACGACGCCACAACCCAAACAACCGCATTTGTTCCTTATACGCCGGGAACCGGTATAAGCATTTCGGGAACCAATATAATCAATACCACTCCGGACAAAACTGTTGCTTTAAGCAACGGTACAGGAATTACTGTTACAGGCGCATACCCCAATTTTACGATAACCAACAGCAAGCCTGATAAAACGGTAGTGCTGAATAATGGAACAGGAATAAGTGTTACAGGCACATATCCAACTTTCACTGTCAGTTCTACAATATCCCAGGGATGGAGTTTAACCGGCAACGCAGGAACTGACTCCTCTGTAAATTTTTTAGGAACTACAGATGCACATAATCTGGTATTTCGGGTAGGCAACCTGCAGGCAGGATTAATTGAATACAGTACCTGTTGTTCCGGCAAAAGAAATACTGCATTCGGGTTAAGGTCGCTTTTCTCGAATACAATCGGTACGGAGAATACGGCAACGGGTTACGGGGCGCTCTATACCAACATTAGTGGTAATAATAATTCAGCCTTTGGAAAATATGCTTTGTTTAATAATAATGCAGACGATAATACGGCTCTCGGATTTAATGCAATGTTTTTTAATACAACAGGCAACAATAATACAGCAACAGGCAGTGCGGCTCTTCAAAATAATACTGCCAGCAGCAATAATACAGCAAATGGTTGGGCAGCATTATACTCCAATAATGGAGGTAATAGAAACACTGCTGTTGGCGCAACTACACTTAATTGGAATGTAACAGGTAATAATAATGTTGCCACAGGCTATGCGGCTTTAAACTGGAATAATGGTGATAATAATACTGCTGCCGGTGCTTATTCATTATATTCAAACACAACAGGATACTCAAATATTGCTCTCGGAGTGTATGCATTGTATAGCAACAAGACCCGCAGTCGTCTTGTTGCTATTGGAGATTCAGCATTATACAATAATACGGGTTCTTCGAACACTGCTATAGGTTCAAAAACGCTTTTCACCAACACCACGGGAAGCGATAATTCAGCAATGGGTTATACGGCTCTTTATGCTAATTTATCCGGATCGAACAATACGGCAACCGGTAGTCACGCACTCACCTCTAATTCAGCAGGATCATACAATACGGCACAAGGCGGCAATAGTCTTGGTTATAATGTTAATGGGTCGAACAATACTGCAACTGGCGCCAGCGCTTTGCTCTTTAATCAATACGGAAATGACAATACCGGTGTAGGAATGGTTGCGCTTTCAGGTAATACCAATGGAAGTAATAATACAGGCATAGGTTCAGGTTGTTTAAGCGGTGGCAGTGGCAATGCATTCTCTGATAATACAGCAATAGGTTACAAGGCTTTATATTTCAATGAGGATAATTACAATACTGCCGCAGGCTACGAGGCCCTTTATAATAACATAACCGGCTATAACAATACTGCTCTCGGGATAGAAGCAGATGTGTCAGCAAGCAATCTTTTTAACGCAACTGCAATTGGCGCAAATGCAAAAGTAAATGCCAATAATAAAATACGCCTGGGAGATGCAGGCATTACTGTTGTAGAATCTGCTGCAGGTTCATGGACAACTTCAGACGGACGATTTAAAAGCAACATTAAAGAGAATGTAAAGGGCTTAGAGTTTATTAAACTTCTAAAACCTGTTACTTACAATTTCGACGCAAAAAAGTATGAAGAATTTCTAGTACAAAATTCTCCTGACAGTATTAAAGAGAAAAGGCTCGCAAGATTGGATAGCAAGTCATTGTCAAAAGCTTCTAACATCCTGCAATCAGGTTTTATAGCACAGGATGTGGCTGCAGCAGCAAAAAAGATCAGTTATGATTTTAATGGTGTGCATGCACCCGAAAATCCAACTGATAACTGGAGTTTGTCCTATGAAAAACTAGTTGTGCCTCTTGTAAAGGCAGTGCAGGAGCTATCTGCTAAGAACGATGATCTGCAAAAACAAATTGATGAATTAAAAGCATTAATTGTTTCAAATCAATCATCAGTTAATAGTCAACAATCAGTTTCTATTTCTTCAGCTTTCCTCAGTCAAAACATTCCTAATCCATTTACCAATTCTACAACTATCAATTATGCGCTGCCTCAAAAAATTACATCAGCGCAAATTGTAATTACTGATAAAAGCGGTACGACACTAAAAGCAATAAATATTGCAGGCAGTAAAGGAAATATAAAAGTTGATGCTTCAACACTGGCAGCCGGCGCCTATCAATATTCTTTAATGGTTGATGGAAGATTGATTGATACAAAACAAATGATACTGGCTAAATAAAAGCTGAATGGTATTAACGCATTACAAGTCTATAACGCACACTTGTAACGTGTAAACTATTTGAACACTCACATGATTTAAAATTTTCTTTTCATAGCAACAATTCATTTAAAATATTTTTTATGAGGAAGTTATTTAAAATTACTTTATTTGGCATAGTGCTTTTGTCTCTTGAAAGTTGCATTACCCAAAAACAACTCGCTGAGCTGTGGGTGAATGTTAAAGGGATTGAGAATGTTTGTATCTCCAGGCCTATAAATTATTCTTTCGATGCAAACAAGAATAAAGAGATCAGTGTTCAAATCTCTCTATCAAACACAAACAGCTGGGATGTTACAGGAAGTTTAAATATTGATGTTCACATTTATGACAAGACGGGCGCAATGGTTGGGCTCACTCAATACCCGTTTTACACCGGAGTTAACCTCTTTCCGCACAATCAAGCAAATGCATATACCTCACCTTTTTTTGCAGTTGATTGGGTAGGAGCTACAGACGATGCATATAAAATTGGAGAAAAATATAAGATACAGGTTAGAAAGTATTATATAGGGGCTAACCATAGCACCATACCATTTACATCTTGCAGCCTGTATGAGGAATTAATTACTTTGAAATAAGTATTAGGTGATTCTCACTCTTCAAGCCCCAATTATAATTACCGATAAAAGCGGGAAAACATTAAAAGCAATAAACATGCCTGCGGCAGGCAAGCCCTGGAACATTTTAATCACCAAAAAATCACAATCATGAAAACTACATGCACAGCTATGCGCTTTAAACATTTTGCGCATTACAAAACTTCTGCAGTTAACATCTGCACCTACTCTTCTCTATTATTTATTATGATCTTATTGCTTGGCAGTTGCCAGAAAAACATTAATGATGTTCCTGCCAATGCAAGCACTTCATCTGCTCAATCGGATCTGCAGGTCAAAAAAATTAATGCTTCTGTTGCAACGGACTGGTATAAGTTACAACTGCGTTTTTTGCTTAAAAAAAATTCAGTGCTGTCATTTGGGGGACATTTTGGATACATTGGCATTGGCTTATATGAATCCGTAAGAAATATAAACCCCAACTCGATAAGCCTGTCTGAAAAATTATACCAGATGCCTGCCATGCCTGTAAAAAAAGAAGGAAAAACCTATAACTGGCAGGTAAGTGCCAATGCAGCAATGGCAAGTCTTGTGCGCCACTTTTATATTGGTATATCGCAAGCAGATTCAACCAGTATAGATTCCCTAGAAAATGCATACAACCAAGAGCTGCAAAACACAAACACGGAAGAATTTAACCGTTCACAGGCTTTTGGAAGAAATATAGCAACCGCAATTTATAACTGGTATTTAACCGATGACATTAACCTCTCCAATGTCGGGTATAAACTTCGCGAGTTTAAGGGTGCATGGATACCCACGCCACCGGCATTTGTAAACCCGCCGGTATTGCCGTACGCAGGGGATGCACGCACCTTTATTTCAGCCCATTTACACGGTGTGGCGCCGAAGTATCCTGCTTATTCGGAAGATGCTAACTCTGTTTATTATAAGATAGCAAAGCAGGTATATAACGTTTCGAAAAACTTAACTGATGAGCAAAAGAACATTGCTTTGTATTGGGTTGACCAGGGAGATGGTGTTGGTTATACGCCGGCAGGCCATGATATGTCAATTGCAATGCAGGCAATTGAACAAACAAATGCTGACCTGTTAAAAGCCGCCGAGGTATATGCCAAAGCGGGTATAGCAGAAAGAGATGCAACAATAATGTGCTTCCGCTCCAAATATAAATATACCCTTATACGGCCGGTGTCTTATATTCAAAAGGTAATTGATCCCAACTGGCTTCCTTTTATTCCTACGCCGCCACATTCTGAATACCCTGCAGCACACGCCCAGGTTACAGGTTCAGTGATGCAGGCTATTTCCGGCGTACTTGGATATCATACCAATATAACCGATCATACGTACGATTTCAGGGGTTGGGCGCCCAGGAATTTTCCAACCATTTTCGCTGCAGGCAAAGAAGCGGGTATCTCAAGGCTGTATGGCGGCATTCATTACAAGCTTTCAATAGATATAGGTTTGGCAATGGCGGAGACTATCGGAACCAGGATTGGAAGCATGCGATTGGGGAATGGCTATTGATAAGTAAATTTTACGGCTTCATTTTTAATAACCAGGATCAATCACTGAGCACAAAATCCCCGTTTATTCAGGTAGACGGGGATAAGGCTCATTAAATATAATGTCTCAACACTTGCTTCAGGTGCTTATCAATATTCATTAATCATTGCCGGGAGAATGATCGACACAAAATAAATGGAGCGCATTAAATAATAAAAATTATTGCGACATCCCGCAAACCTGCGGGAGATGATATTAAATAAATAGAGTTAAATTGTTCTGCAACAAAAACTTCAACTATGAAAACAGTTTTACAGGTAACAATCATTTTTATTGCTATTACCTCTTTAAGTTATGGGCAAGCCAACACCACTTTATCTAATCTTGTTTCGCCTACCGCAGTAAACCAAAGTTTAATTCCAAATAATAATAATGGGCGCGATCTTGGTTCTGCCGGCAAAAGCTGGAGAAGCCTTTATATTGACAGCAATGTTTACCTGCGTGATGTTAGGTTTATACACAATACAGGTAAGCAAAATGCATTTGCAGGGGAAGGTGCCGGTAATGTTATTACTAAAGGAAAAAACAATGCTGCCTTTGGTTATCATGCTTTATATGCCACCAAAACGCAATCTTTCAATGCAGCTTTTGGCAGCTTCGCCTTAGCCAAGAATACGGGTGCGGACAACAGTGCCTTTGGATATAATGCTTTGCTTTCTAATACAACAGGCGTCCATAATACAGCAACCGGCAGTCTTGCACTTCAGCATAACACAACCGGCAATAACAATACCGCCAATGGTTTCCAGGCATTAAACTCAAATAACGGAGGAAATGAAAACACTGCACTTGGTGTTTCTTCTTTGTATTCAAACATATCAGGTAATGATAATACTGCTACCGGGTTTGCAGCTTTGAATAGTAATACCGGAAGTTTAAACACAGCCCACGGCGCCTACGCATTGTATTTAAATTCATCAGGCGCCAACAATACTGCTACCGGTTATGAAGCTTTGTACCAGAACACAACAGGTTCATACAATACAGCTAATGGGCTTGGCGCACTTACTTTCAACGGCACAGGAAACAATAATACAGCTAATGGTTTTAAGGCTCTGTATTCAAATACAACGGGACAACAAAATACCGCTACAGGCTTTGCTGCTTTATATAGCAATAATGGCGATTATAATTCGGCACATGGCACGGCTGCATTGAACAACAATACAAATGGTTCATGGAATACTGCCAATGGCGCCTATGCCATGTATCTTAATACAACTGGTTCTAACAATACTGCAACAGGTGAAAAGGCGCTTTATAAAAATAAGGATGGTTCTGATAATACCGCCATAGGCACACTTGCTTTAATTAACAACGAGAACGGACTCTTTAATACAGCGGTAGGCGGTAGAGCTTTATATTGGAATACAACCGGTGACGCTAATATTGCAATAGGGTATCAGGCAGGACCTAATTCAGCAGATTTAAATTATACTACAGCTTTAGGACTTAACGCCACAACTTCCGAAAGTAACCAGGTAAGAATTGGCAGTATCGGAGATCAGTCGGACCCGGTTTCAATAGGAGGAAAAGTTGACTGGTCAACATTATCAGATGCAAGAGTTAAAAAGAATATCAAAGAAAATGTTCCTGGTCTTATCTTCATTAATAAACTTAAACCCATAACCTATACGGTAGATAATGATGCGGTTAATAAGATTATTCAGCCACCTGCAATAAAAGATAAAAATGGAAATATCATAAAGCGCTCTGATGACGTTGCTGCCGGTAAAGCAAATACGGCAATTGTTTATACCGGCTTTGCCGCACAGGAAGTAGAGAAAGCTGCCAGGAGTTTGAAATATGATTTTAGTGGTGTGGATGCGGCTAAGAATGATAAAGATTTGTATGGCTTAAGGTATGGTGAGTTTGTAGTACCGCTTGTAAAGGCAGTACAGGAATTAAGCAAGATGAATGATGCAAAAGATTCGTTGTTAGCTATTCAGCAAAAAATAAATGCTGATCTGCAAAAACAAATTGACGAATTAAAAGCAATTATCGTTTCAAGCCAGTCAGCCGTCAACGGTCAACCGCCGAACGTTCTTTCTTCCGCATCTCTTCAGCAAAACATTCCCAATCCATTTACAAATACAACAAGCATAGCCTATGCACTCCCTCAATCCCGCAATGGCGGGACAGCACAAATTGTAATTACCGATAAAAGCGGGGAAACATTAAAAGCAATAAGTATTTCCGGCAATAAAGGCAACGTAAAAGTTGATGCTTCAACACTGGCTTCCGGAGCTTATCAATACTCTTTAATAATTGATGGGAAATTGATTGCAACAAAGCAAATGATTCTGGCAAAATAATATTTAAACGACATTTTCCACATTAAATCTCCGCTCATATGAACGGAGATTTTTTATTAGACTGATGCCCGGATTCAATTTAGATTTTGTTTATTCCAAAATCTGCTTATTTTGGGAGTCTTAATATTATTTCCGATAAATCAACATCATGAGTATTACCTCTACTGAAGACGCAATGGTAACTGCTGAACAACCTGCACAAAAAGGCCATCCCAAAGGCCTGTATGTATTGTTTGCTATAGAAATGTGGGAACGGTTTAACTATTACGGCATGCGCGCCATACTGCTCTATTTTATGACGCAGGCGCTCCTGTTTAAACTTGATTTTGCTTCAAACTTATATGGCAGCTATATTAGTTTATTGTACCTCACGCCATTGGTGGGAGGATATTTCGCTGACCGTTTCTGGGGCAATAAAAAATCAATATTTGTCGGCGGACTGGTAATGGCTGCAGGCGAATTAATTCTTTTTATTTGCGGCACCATCTATAACTCTTCACCGGGTTTAGCAAATATTCTTTTTTTCTCAGGACTTGGTTTTATGATTGCCGGCAATGGTTTTTTCAAACCTAATATTTCCACGCTTGTAGGGCAGCTTTATCCTAAAGGAGATTTACGGGTAGATCCGGCCTATACCATTTTTTATATGGGCATAAACCTGGGTGCATTTATAGGGCCTATTGCCTGCGGCACGGTTGGCAATACCGGCAGCCCTGCCGATTTTAAATGGGCGTTTCTCGTAGCCGGTGTAGGCATGATCATCAGCCTTATTGTTCAAAGAATATATCACAATAAATATGTGCGTGATCCCGAAGGAAAAATATTAGGCCTTACACCTGGCGACCTGGTTGTTGATAAGTTAAATACGGAAGCATCATCCCATATAAAACCACCATCTCCAATATGGTCGAATGCAGTTTTTATTATTATAATCATGCTTGCGTTTGCAGCCCTTTCAATTGGCGCTATTTATCTTGATACGAGAATTAATTACCTGTTCTATCTTTTGGGCGCCAGCTTCCTGTTTATTATTATCCTCATTTTTTCAGATAAAAACCTCACCAGGGAAGAACAGCAAAGAATTTGGGTAATGGTGATCATTGCTTTTTTTGTGGTTTTCTTCTGGGGAGCGTATGAACAAACCGGCGCCTCGCTAAGCGTTTTTGCAGACCGGCAAACCAATCGTCATCTCTGGGGTAATTATGTGATGCCGCCCAGCTATTTTCAATCATTCAACTCTGCATTCATCATCATTTTTGCACCCATATTAGCATGGGCATGGTTGAAGATGGGAAAAAGGCAACCGGCAACGCCAACCAAAATGGGCATCGGTTTAATTCTTCTATCCCTGGGATATCTATGGATAGCGTATGGCGTAAAAGATGTTTCCACAAAACAGGTAAGCATGATATGGCTTACCGGTTTATACCTGCTGCATACCCTGGGCGAATTGTGCTTATCTCCAATCGGCCTTTCGTTGTTCAATAAATTATCTCCGTTACGGTTTGCATCATTGCTGATGGCAGTGTGGTTTACAGGCAATGCCGGTGGTAATAAATTAGCAGGTGTATTAAGCAGCTTATATCCTGAAGGTGGTAAGACAACCAACTTTCTCGGCTATCAAATGAGCAACCTGAATGAATTCTTTATGCTCTTTGTTTTTATGGGCGGAACTGCAGGTATTATTCTTCTCTTACTCTCAAAAAGACTGCAAAAGATGATGCATGGGATACAGTAAAACAATGATAGAAATAAAGATTAAATTTGGAGAAAGAAGAAAGTATGGTAAATGAAAAAATGATTGAGAAATTAGATTTACTTCCGCCCGAATACCAGCAACAGGTAGATAATTATATAGATTTTATTCTTGAACAAATAAACATAATGCCTCCTGAAAGAAAATATCGTGAATCAGGCCAGCTAAAAGGAAAGGTTTGGATGAGCCCTGATTTTGATGCGCCATTGGAAGATTTTAAAGATTACATGTAATGGCGAATTATCTTTTAGATACACATGCTGTCATTTGGTTTTTTGAAGAAAATCCTGAATTAAGTGGTTTTGGATACGAAGCAATCCGTCACTATCAAAACAATATTTATTTAAATGTTGTTTCCCTATGGGAGATTGCAATTAAAACTAACGTCAAAAAAATAGATTTAGGAGTTGGCATAGAAAAATTTATTTCATTCTGCAAAGACAACTATATTCAAATACTTCCAATCAGTTCAAGATACTTGAGTAAATATATTGAACTTCCCTTATTACATCGTGATCCCTTTGATAGAATGATTATAGCTAATTCATTAGTTGATGGTATAAAAATTTTTACAAAAGATGAGAAGATAATGCAATACAACGTTCAAACAATCTGGTAACTAAAATCAAAACCAACATGTCTGAAATACAATTCAAACCATTTGTAGCGCCTGAAACGCACATGAAGGAATTTACTGTTAAAGCGATAGTGATGGGATGTATCATGGGCTGTTTATTCGGGGCAGCCAATGTTTATCTCGCTTTAAAAGCAGGTTTAACTGTAAGCGCATCTATACCGATAGCAGTCATGGCAATTACTATCGGGAGAAAATTATTGAAGACAACCATTCTTGAAAATAACATTATACAAACAACAGGTTCTGCCAGCGAAAGCATTGCATCCGGCGTGGCATTTACATTGCCTGGTTTTTTATTCTTATCTATGGTGAACGGGCAAAGTGTCGGCGCCAATTTTTTCAACTACATAACCATATTAATATTGGCCATATTTGGCGGATTGTTAGGGACCTTGATGATGATCCCTTTACGACGGTCGCTTATTGTGAAGGAACACGCAACGCTTCCTTACCCGGAAGGCACAGCCTGCGCCTCTGTTCTTAAAGCCGGAGAAAAAGGCGGTGCGATTGCAAGAACCGCTTTTATCGGTCTGGGTGTTGCCCTGGTATATGCATTTCTTCAAAAAGTATTGCACATCATCGCTGAAGTTCCTGCATATACAACCAAGCTCACCAACAAATATTTCCCTGCGGCAAAAGTCAGTGGCGAAATAACACCGGAATATTTAGGCGTTGGATATATCGTTGGTCCGCGCATCGCCGGCACATTGGTGGCCGGTGGTGTTTTAAGCTGGCTTGTATTTCATCCATTGCTGGCGACATTGATCCATGATCAAACCATTATTGCCGAACAACTTGTAAAACTTGGTTATATAAAAGACCTTGATACACCCGGCGGCCCGGGAGGATGGAACCCGGCTACCCGTTTGTTTGATGATACGGCCTCTGCTGTGTACCGGGCATACGTCCGGCAAATCGGCGCGGGCGCCGTTGCTGCCGGTGGTTTTATCACACTGATAAAAACTATTCCAACAATCATTTCATCTTTCAAAGAAAGTATAGGTTCCATCAAAGACAGGAAGGCAGGCGGCACACAATTACGCACAGAAAAAGATCTGAGCTTAAAAGTTGTTTTGTTTGGCAGCATTGCATTGATCGCATTAATGGCTTTTATTCCAATGATTCCCGGCGATTCCATAGGAAGCAAATTATTGCTGGGCGTTTTGGTGGTAATATTCGGCGCCTTTTTCGTAACGGTTTCATCACGCATTGTAGGCATCATCGGGTCAAGCAATAACCCGATCAGCGGCATGACAATAGCCACAGTGATGAGCACATGCCTGGTATTTATTGGGATTGGATGGAGCGGTAAAACCTATGAGCCTATGGTATTGGTTGTCGGCGGGATGATCTGTATTGCTGCTGCCAATGCCGGCGCCACATCACAGGATTTGAAAACAGGATTTCTTGTGGGTTCAACGCCCCGCAGCCAGCAGATTGCCTTGTTCATTGGTGCAATCGTTTCTTCATTGGTTATCGGCATCACCATAAAAATTCTTGACAAACCGACTGCAGATATGGTGGCCCAGGGTTATACGCACGCCATCGGTACAGATAAATTTCCCGGGCCACAGGCTACCTTAATGGCAACATTAATAAAAGGAATTTTATCCTTTAACCTCGACTGGCAATTTGTATTTGTGGGTGTTGCTTTGGCTGTGGTAATGGAGCTCTGCGGTGTGAATTCTTTAAGCTTTGCAGTAGGCGCTTATCTCCCGTTAAGTACAACGTTGCCTATATTTTGCGGCGGCGCTATCCGTGCCTTTGTTGACTGGAGAAAGAAGCGCAAAGGTGAAGTTGCTGCTGAAGATGACCTGGGCAAAGGCAATTTGTTTGCAACGGGTTTGGTGGCCGGCGGAGCGCTGGCAGGCGTTATCGTTGCCTTATTAACTGCAGGCAGTGAAAATATTGCTGCCAAATTGGAGTCATTAAATCTTGAATCTTCATTGGAACATGCGATAGGCATTGATATGTATCAACTGGTTGGTGTGATCGGTTTTGCATTGATGGGGTTGTTCTTATACAGAACAGCGATGAAGAAGCATGTTGAAATTTAAAGCTTAGGAATATAAGTCGGAGACTTATTGCACAGTACTGCGAAGTCAGGAGACTATAACCGCTTGAAGCCTGCTATGCACCGGTTAATATAGCATTATAGATGAAATCCATCTTATGACCTTAGTAGCAGAGAAACAATATTAAACTATAAGCTTATTCCCTTGTTACTTTTTTACTTAATCAAAAAATAAGCTAATAAGGTTTGTGGTATTAACCAGCTATTCTTTCTACTAAGGTTTGAATACTTGTTGGTTAGGAGTCTTCGCAGAGCAACATCGTACAATTATGGCCAGAGAGTTCGAAGAACAAAGAACTTCATCAGAAGATGCGATAGGCATTGATATGTATCAACTGGTTGGTGTGATCGGGTTTGCATTGATGGGGTTGTTCTTATACAGAACAGCGATGAAGAAGCATGTTGAAATTTAAAGCTTAGAAATATAAGTCGGAGACTTATTGCATAGTACTGCGAAGTCAGGAGACTTCGCAGAGCAACATCAGAGAAACATTACACAAACTCCTGCGTTAGCGTTGCCTTGCCTTTTTCTGAAGCAAAGAAACCGGCTAGCTTTTCAATGACTTCTTCCACCAAAGCATCCGGGCAACTGGCGCCGCTGGTAATTAAAATACTTACCGGGTCTTTTAAAGGCAGGTAATCTTTTGTGAGATATTCCTGTTTTGTTCTCCAGTTACAATGCAGTATTTCTGTGGAAGAAATTATTTTATCTGCGCTGTTTATGTAATAAGTCGGCAATTTCTCTTCACACAATTCAACCAGGTGGGAAGTATTGCTGCTATTGTACCCGCCGATAACGATGGCAAGGTCCGCAGGCGTATTCAATAAGGCGGTTGCGGCCGTTTGATTGTCATTGGTTGCATAACATAAAGTATCTCTTGTGTCAGCAAAACGCTCCTGTATATTTTTATCATCCAGGTTATAATGTGTTTTTACAACCTGCTTTAAATATTCAGCAATTGCCTGCGTGTCTGTTGCCAGTTGTGTTGTTTGATTCACCACGCCAAAACGCTGCAGGTCTTTTGTTATATCAAACCCACTGGAATACCGGCCTTTGAATTCGGTATAAAATTCATCAGCCTGCTTTTCACCGGTGATATATTTCGCCAGCTCAATAGTTTCCTGCATATCATTCACCACAACTGTCGGCGTTTTGGATGAAGCATGTGAAAATGTGGCTCTTGTTTCTTCATGTTTCGGCTTGCCATGCACTACAATACTGTAGCCTTTCTCGGCGATCTGGCCGCTACGGTTCCAGACCTTCTCCACAAACGGGCAGGTTGTATTGTATTCTTCTGTTTGAATGCCTTTAGCCTGTAAAAGGTTCTCGATCTCCAACGTGGTTCCAAAGGCAGGGATCAGCACAATATCATCCCGGTTCAATGCATCAAACGGTATTAACTGCTTACCATAAGTATCCTGTAAAAATTCAATGCCTTTTTCCTTAAGGTCTGCATTCACCTGCGGGTTATGGATCATCTCGCTCAATAAAAAAATTCGTTTACCGGGATTTTTTTCGATCGTTCTGAAAGCAATCTCAATGGCATTTTCAACACCATAACAAAAGCCAAAATGCCTGGCGAGATAGATCTTCAGCTTACCAAAATCAAGGAGTGTAGGAGAAAAATCTTTCTTTAATTTATCCTCGCGTTTTCTTTTGTTTTTAATAGCACTTATTAATTCACTGCGATAAATATTCGGAACTGCAAACTGCTTCATAATCTTTTATTAAACTTCCTTTTTGCCGCGCAAAGGTAAGAAAGTTGGAGGGATTGATTGATTCAGTACAGATTGGCGTACAGCATCAACGCTGAATCACAATGCTCCTCGTAAGAAATGTTACAAGAAACTTAAAATGATATTCCGCACCAGACGTTAGCAGAAAAACCTACTCTGCACACTCCGTTTACTCCGTACGAAAAATTTAAAATAATATACCGCACCAGAGAACACAGAGATAACAGAGGAAATCTCCTGAGAATTCTGTTTACCCTGTATGAAAAACTTAAAATAATTTTTCATGAAAATTTTCAACCATGAACTCAATAAATCAACTTTCTGAAACTGTTATCCGCTTATGCATTAAAATTCACAAGACAATTGGTGCCGGCTTGTTTGAATCTGTTTATGAAACCATATTATGTTACGAACTTTCCAAAAATGCAATTCCCTTTATTTGTCAGCATCCGGTTCCGGTCTGTTATGACGACATAAAAATGGATGCTGGTTTCAGAGCCGACATAATTGTTGACAATAAACTTCTAATTGAGATAAAATCTATAGAAGCTATTGCGCCTGTTCGCAAAAAACAAGTCCTGACTTATTTAACGCTTACTAATTTGGAAGTGGGGCTATTAATCAACTTTAACGTTGAATTATTGAAAGATGGAATAACAAGATTGTATAATAAAAATTACAAAAAGTAGTTCGCACAGAGTGCAGTAGAGCTAACAGAGAATTCTCTGTGCACTCATTAGCTCTGTGCGAAAAACCCTACTCAACTTTTGTTTGTACAGGAATTATAAAAGCAACAAGCTCATCCAATGCAACACCTGCACGGTTGCAGGCATCATTTATATCTTCTCTCGATACATTGGCCGCAAATGATTTTTCTTTTAAACGTTTCTTCACGCCTTTCACATCCATGCCTTCATAACCATTTGGCCGCATTAAAGAATAAGCATGCACCAAACCACTTAGTTCATCAAAAGCATATAACATCTTATCCATTTTTGTTTGCGGTTCCACACCAAAATATCCGGGTCCATGTGATGCAATCGCGTGTATGATTTCAGGATCAATATTTTTGCTCTCCAGTTCTTCGATTATTTTTTTGCAATGCTGATCCGGCCATTGATCCCAGTCTGCATCATGCAATAAACCCGCAAGCTCCCATCGCCAGGCATCGTCTTCACTTAAATTTTCTTTTTCTTTCGCCCACGCATACATCAACGCCGCTACTTGTTTCATATGCAGTTGCAGTCGCGGATTCTTTACCCAGTCATTAAGAAGATTATAAGCTTCTTCCCTCGATAAAATATTACCTGTGTTAGCTGCATCCCCAAAAACATTTCGTCCTAATAATAAACTCATAGAAAGATTTTATAAGCAAACATACCTATTTGGGGCTGTCATCCGCAGTACAAATGGCAGCAATTGTTCCGGCTGTACATTGCAAGTCCGCCACAAGGCTCCCGCACGAATCTTCACCGGGCTTTTCATTTCCATCCGGCAGCCATTCAACAGTTGATTATACAATCAGCTATTTGTTATGTATTTTGTGTGTTAACAATAAAATGCGACTATTAAATGCAATACACGGTAAATGACGGATTCCCTTATTATGTTGAATTGGTTGAAAATAAAAACTACCGGCAATTATTTGCTTCACAGGAAACATTCAACCTGCTGAGGTCAATCAGTGAAGAGCAATCAAGTTTCAGGTATGCGCCAGGCAAATGGAGCACTAAACAAATCGTTGGTCATATAACCGATCACGAACGCATTATGACCTACAGGACTTTGCGCTTCAGCCGCCGCGATCAAACATTGTTGCCAGGTTATGATCAGATATTACTGGTTGAAAACAGCCGCTCTGACGAATTGAGTTTCGGGGAATTAATAAAAGACTTTGAAAATGTAAGAGCCGCAACAAACAGTTTTATTAATTCTTTATCGCCTGAACAATTGCAGTTAAAAGGCGTTGCCTGGAAATATGAATTAACCGTGGAAGAATTTCTTAAAGCTACTATCGGCCATGAGCTGCATCATGTTGCTGTTCTTAAAGAAAAATACCCGGAATGAATTTTACTTGTATATTTTGGCATTATCCCAATGCCTGAAGACGATGGCGATAACATGAAATAATAAATAGCAATAGTTCTTAGATTAACTTTTTATATTGCCCGGTAATTATAGGTTTTACATGTTGATCAAAAACTTCAGGGTTGTTATACTATTTATCTTTTTTTGTTTTGTAAGGCATGCTATTGCCGCCCAGGTAAAACAATCATTTATTATAAATGGAAAAATCAATTCTGATAGTGGCGAAATAAGCCTGATGCCGCTAAATGATGAATCTTATTATCCTGTAAGTTTTGATTTACTTCAAACAAACATCTCAAATGGCAAATTTTATTTTAAAGGCTCTATCCCCTATCCGCTGGGTTTCAGAATAGGGGTTAAAATAAATTCTGAGTGGAAATATATTTCTGATATTTTTTTGGCAGATACAGGCGAACAGGATATTACATGCGATATTGATTCATTAAGAGAATTGCCGCATGTATCAAACAAAAGCATAAATGAATTAAAGGATTACAATAACCTTTTTAATGACCAGCCAATTGATAAAAAAAGTTTTTTATTAAATTATACAACCGGGCATCCCAATTCATACATTGCTTTGTGGAAGTTGGTTTATATGTTTTCCGGTGGCTATGAAGCTATTTATGATTCTGTTTATTCACACTTTTCTGATTCGGTAAAGAAAACATATACGGCAACTATACTGGCAAGAAATTTACATACAGCACGCACTACAGCCGTTGGCAACAGTTTTCCCTTTCTTAAATTATTAAATGCACAGAAAGAAAATGTAAGTTTAAAATTCAATAATCACTTTACACTTATAGATTTTTGGTTCAGCCATTGTAATCCCTGTATTAGTCAGTTTGACCAGTTAAAAGCAATTTTCCAAAAATATAATCAGAATGGTTTTCAAATTGCAGCTATTTCAATAGATGGAACTGATGAGATAAATAACTGGAAACAGGTTATTTTAAAATATAAGTTGCCGTGGCAGCAATTTCTCGATTTAAATGGAATGGAAGCAGATAAACTTTCAATCAAAAGATTCCCGACAAATTTTTTAATTGACAGGAATGGAAAAATAATTGCTAAAGATATTGGCCTGTCTGAACTTGATGCTTTATTAAAGGAAAGTTTATAAAAGCTTTCCTGTATGGCCTTATTACTTCAAATACTTCCCAAACCAATCTAAGTATCTTGTAAATCTATCCTTCATATAACTTGGTACAGTTATCTCGTGATACTGTCCCGGGTAAATCACCAATTCAGTTGGCACACCCAGACTTCTCAAGGCCTGGTACATCTGTTCGGCGCCAACGGAAGGCACATTAAAATCTTTCTGGCTTGCCATAAATAAGGTGGGCGTTTTTATCCGGTCTGCATGAAAGAACGGGTAAGAAAGCTTTATCCATTTATCTGCATTTTTCCACGGTGGGCCTAACTCGGTTTCATATTGTGTGATGTATTCATCAACACCGTACAGGCTTAGCTGTAATGCACTTCCCGCGCCGCTGGATGCGGCTTTAAAACGCGTTGTTGTCGCGATAGTATAATCTGTAAGAATGCCGCCATAACTCCAGCCTGCAATACCCATGCGGCTTGAATCAGCGATACCCTGCGCAATTAAATAATCTGCAGCCCCCAGGATATCTGTTACTTCCTTGTTGCCCCAATCGCCATAAATCGCCCGTATATAATCTTTGCCTCTGCCACTGCTCCCGCGATAATTTACTGCAGCCACTGCATAACCACCGGCAGCGAGCACATTCCTGTACAGGTCATATTCATAATCGTCCTGGCCAACCGGGCCGCCATGTATATACATTATCAAAGGCAGCTTTGTATTGGCAGGAGCATTTGCCGGGCGGTATAAAATAGCTGATACGAGATTGCCATCACTGCTCCTGCTTTGAAAGCCTTCCACTTTTATTGACTGAACAGGAGCAAGAAAAGAATCCGTTGCATGTGTCAACCGGCGTAAGCCGTTGCTTTCAATTACATATAATTCATTTGGTGTTTGCGGATCGGTCATGTTTACAAGCCAGTCGCCGGTAGCTTTATTTAATTCTGTGGTCCAAAAAACTTTGTCGCCACCTGCAAGCTTTGTATATTTTGCTGTTCCGCTTTGTGCGGGATCAAAAGAAACCACGGATTGTTGCCTGTCATCTTCCATTAATGCGATAATGTTCTTTCCATTTTTACTCCATCGTGGTGAATAAAATTGTTTATCAACGGATGCGGAAATCAGGTCCGGATTTCCTCCGCTTGCCGGAATTACAGCCAATATATTCTGACCATACATTGTAAAGCTTTCATCACTGCTGCTTTGCAAATACGCAATATATTTTCCGTCAGGGCTCCACTGCGGGTTTAGATCTTCACCTTTCCATGTGGTGAGCTGGTAAGGCACTGCACCCTGCACTGCATCCATTATGAAAATATCATCGTTCTCATTCTTATCTGCATCTTCAGAATGATTGCTTACAAAAGCTATCTTTTTTCCATCAGGACTCCAGGCAACATCTTCTTCATTATACTTGCCGGATGTCAGCGTATCAATATCGCCTGTGACAACGTCCAACAAATACAAATGTGTTTTGCGGTTATCAAGATATCCTTCAATATCCTGTTTAAAATGATAGCGTGTGATCACATAAGGTTGTCGGTTACCCGATTCAGCGGTATCAGCATAATCAATATCATCCATCACCAGCAATATTTTTTTGCTGTCGGGGCTCCATGCATAATCTTCTATATCATTTTTTACATCCGTTATTTTTTTGGCTTCACCTCCCAAACGATTCATTAGCCATAACTGTGAGCCACCGCTTTTGTCATCATCTTTATCTTCATCGAAAATGCGCGACGATAAAAAAGAAATGTATTTATTATCAGGGCTGAATTTCGCTGAACTTTCATCTTCCATGGTGCTGGTCAACTGCACATTATCCTTTCCATCCCAGCTCACCATCCATACATCGGTATTGGTTTCATCTTTGATCGTATCAACCGTAGTTACGGTATAGGTACACCATTTTCCGTCGGGTGAAACCTGTGGATCTGTAACATCAACGTACCGTGAAAAATCGGAAGGATTAAGGGGGCGCTTTATTTGAGTATAAGAAAAATTAAAAACTAATGTGGTTGCGATTGCCAGCGATAAAGTTTTGATCATACAACATTTTATTCTTATAAACGAATATAAGAGAACTCACTAAATGAAAAGCATGTTTTATGAAGATCAAAACTTTGCTCTATAGTATTTTAAGCATTATGGCTTAACCGTAACAGAATCTGTTATGTTCTTTCCAGACTTAAATTTTATAAGCGAAGCCGATTTGCCGTCTGTTGTAATAAGCGCGTCAAAATCTATCTTGTCCGTTTTTGCGAGTTCATTTGCATAAACGATTAGCCTGTCAACCATATCTTTTATTGTCAATGGCTGATCCTTTTGAATATCTACCGTATCTGTTCTGAATTTATCGGTCACGGCGCCCACAATGTTGTATTCTTTTACCGGTTCACTCATGATGAACACAGGAATGTTATTGTGTTTATCTACAATTGCCGTTCTGATGTCATTTTGAGCTTTACACAACAAAGGAAAGATCAATGCTATTAATAATATCTTTTTCATAGTCTCTTTTTGATAGTATTAATAACAAAGAACAGACCGGATTAACTCCCTGGTGTTCTTCGTGCTTCTTTGTGCACTTAGCGGCCTCCTTGGGATAACCTTTCAAGCCAATGCGCCACAAGGAAGGTATTGCATCTCCCACAAAGTACTTAAAGCAACAATGATTGGGAAAAGGCGAATTGGGAAATTTCGAAATGGTTTGCCTGCCCCATACGAATCCACATAATAGTTGAAAATTAAATTGGGAACACTGATCAAAAGCAATTCCCCAATTTCCCTATTGACAATTTCAAAATCGAAGCCAAGGATTTCCACCTGGCGCTGTTCGCATGTAAAGAATATCCGGTATTAAAGCGGTTATTATTTCATCGCCTCGAGTTCCTTTTGCATCCTGAACATCTCATCTCTTAATTTCGCCGCTTCAATAAAATCCAGGTCCCTCGCTGCTTTTTCCATTGCTTTCTTTACTTTATTAATTGCCTTTTCCATTTGCGGAATGGTTTTATAGGCAACCTGTTCTTCAGCAGCAGATGTGGCAACAATATCTTCATCGCCTTGTATGGCATACGGGTTTCTTGGATCGAAACCTTTTATATCGAGCACGGAGGTTTGTGCAAATACATTTTCCTTTGTTTTCTTAATCGTCCTGGGGATGATATTATGTTCCCTGTTATAAGCAACTTGTTTTTCTCTTCTTCTATCGGTTTCATCAATTGTTTTCTGCATGCTTTCCGTCATGGTATCAGCATAAAAAATCACAAGTCCATCGGCATTGCGTGCTGCGCGCCCTGCAGTTTGCGTTAATGATCTTTCATTTCTTAAAAAGCCTTCTTTGTCTGCATCAAGTATCGCCACCAGGGAAACTTCCGGCAGATCCAATCCTTCGCGTAAAAGATTCACACCAACTAAAACATCAATCTCGCCCAAACGCAATTGCCTTAGTATTTCTATGCGTTCCAATGTATCCACATCGCTATGTATATATTTTGATTTTATGTTGATGCGCTGCAGGTATTTATCCATCTCTTCCGCCATGCGTTTAGTTAATGTTGTCACCAAAACACGATCGCCTTTTTTTACACGTTTATCAATTTCATCCAGCAGGTCATCTATTTGATTTACTGACGGGCGGATATCAATAGGCGGCTCTAACAATCCGGTTGGGCGCACTACCTGTTCCACAACAACACCACCACATTTTTCCAGTTCGTAATCTCCGGGTGTTGCACTTACAAAAATTGTTTGACCTGTCATGTTTTCAAATTCATGAAAGTTCAACGGGCGATTATCTAATGCCGATGGTAAACGAAATCCATATTCAACTAAGATTAATTTGCGGCTCCTGTCGCCGCCATACATACCGGCAACCTGGGGAATAGTTTGATGGCTTTCATCAATCACACATAAAAAATCTTTTGGAAAATAATCAAGCAGGCAGAATGGCCTTGTACCCGGTTGCCTTCTGTCAAAAAACCTTGAATAATTTTCGATGCCATTACAAAATCCAAGTTCGCGTATCATTTCAAGATCATATTCCACTCTTTCTTTTAAGCGCTGTGCTTCTATCAATTTACCAATACTTTTAAAATATTCTGTTTGCAACCGCATCTCATCCTGTATCTCGTATAAGATTGTTTGCATCATATCTTTTGGAGCAAGGTATAAATTAGCAGGGAAAATGGCTGCGTTATCCACTTTCATCATGCGCTTGTTGGTATGCACATCAATGGTTTCTATCTCTTCAATTTCATCGCCAAAAAAAGTAACCCGGTAACCATAATCAACATAAGGAAGGTTAATATCAATTGTGTCGCCCTTCACACGGAAGGTACCACGCTTGAACTCAAGCTGGGTCCTGTTATATAAACTATTTACCAGTGAATGCAGGAACCCCTGCCTTGAAATTGTCTGGCTCTTTGCTATGCGTATAATACCGTTTTCAAAATCCGTTGGATTACCAATACCATAAATACAGCTTACACTGGCTACAACAATTATATCACGTCTTCCTGTAAGCAATTCACTTGTTGCCTGCAGGCGAAGCTTATCGAGTTCTTCGTTAATGCTAAGATCTTTTTCAATATATACATCGCTTACGGGCATGTAAGCTTCAGGTTGATAATAATCATAATAAGATACAAAGTATCCAACAGCGTTGTCGGGAAAGAACTGTTTGAACTCTCCATATAATTGCGCTACGAGTGTTTTATTATGTGTTAAAACAAGTGCTGGCCGTTGAACATTTTGAATAACATTGGCCATAGTAAATGTTTTGCCGCTGCCGGTCACACCTAATAATGTTTGAAAATGTTCACCGCCGTTTAATCCATCTGTTAACTGTCGTATTGCTTCGGGCTGATCACCGCTGGGCTCATAAGGAGCAACTAATTTAAAATGCATGATGCTAAGTTAACGCGTAAAAATTTTTATTTCATGCTGATCAAACATAGACCTAAAATGAGCAATGTATTAAATACAAGTTTTCAATAGCTTAATTTATTGATATTAATAAACTCATAATTTGTTTATACCATTAACAAATTGCGTAATGCAAAAATTATAATCATTTCCAAAACTGGCAAAGTTGTTGTTTAATGAAGCAGGACTAAACTTTAAATAACTTTAAAACATTTAACTATGAAAAAGCTTCTTTTTTCGGCAGCAGTGGTAATGGGTGCTATAGGAATATGTGTTGCAAATTATGGCAATGCTAATTCAAACCTTCCTTTAAACAATCACACTTATATTGTAAAGGATACAGTTCCCACAGATACTACAAAACCCAAAGATTCTACTGTATTGTTCAGATAAAATCTTTGTTTAAAATTTTGGTTTAATCGTGTCAGTAAAGCTCTCGTAATTTATTTTATGAGGGCTTTACCTGTTTTTATGCGTCATCATTATTAGTAAATCCTGATTTAAGAAAACACTCAATATTCAATTTTCAATGGAAACCCAAAAACTTGAATATTGATTATTGTGTGTTGAATATTGGTTATTAAAATTTGAGTCTTACTTAACGGATTGAAACACTTATCTACGTTTTGATTTCGGCATCACTTATCATTTAATTTTTAAACCATCCCCCGTGCCTTGAATTATATTAAGAATTGAGCCTTAAGCAGGCGGCATTAAATGTTGTTGCTTTTATTTTTACTACTGTTTACTCAATCAGAAATAAGAAATGAGAAACATAAAATGAAAAAGTAATTCCCAGTAAACGAAAACGTAATTAAACTTTTACATTTCTTATTGCTTATTCTGCATTCCTCATTTTCAGGGATTTGGTTAATCATACATAGCCATAACATCATTTAATTTTTAAACCATCCCCGTGCCTTGAATATATAGATCATCCATACTGGAATTAAAAGCATGAATCCCACGGCCGCATAGAAGCCATATTTATTATGCAGGTAAGGTATGCTTTCAAAGTTCATTCCGAATATACCGCCTATAACGGTGGCAGGCGCAAGCAGGCAGGTCACGATCGCCATAACCTTCATCACTTCATTCATACGCAGGTTCACTTTATTAAGGTATAGGTCCTGCAGGCTCATCATCATATCCCTGTAGTTTTCTACGAGGTCATTGGCCTGCACTACATGATCATAAACATCTTTAAAATACTGGGTCATCTTTTCATTCAATAAGTCGCTGTCGCTGCGTATAAAACCATTGATCACTTCCCGCACCGGATTGACATTGCGCTTCAACACGATCATTTCTTTGCGCAGGTAATTGATAGAAGCCAGTGAACGTGTATCGCCGCGGCGTATGATTTCTTCTTCAAGCGTCTCCACACGCTCTCCCAGTTTTTCGAGAACAGTATAGTAATTATCAACAATTATATCAATAAGGGAATAGCATAAATAATCGGCGCCTGCAAGCCGTAACTTACTGCCGGTAACCCTTAATTTTTCACGGATAGGATTAAATACATCGCGGTCTGCCTCCTCCTGGAAACTCAGCACAAAATCTTTGCCCAGCACAATGCTTATCTGTTCCTGTTCTATGGAGTCAGACGCCTCATTGTAAAAAAGCATACTTAACAGGCAGAACAATACATTTTCCAGCTCATCCATTTTAGGCCGCTGCCCTACGCTTAAAATATCTTCGATCAATAACGGATGTATTTTATAAGAATTACAAATCACCTCTACGTCGTTTTTCCTTAACCCGTCAACATTGATCCAGGTAATATGCCCGTTATCTTTATATTTCTCGCATGAATAAACATTATCAAGCCGGAGATGATTTATCTTTTGCGCATTGTAATCATATACTTCAACTGCTATCGTTGTTGCTTCCTGGCGCACAGGTATAACCGTAGGGTTAAACCGCATTATCCTTTTTGGAAGACGTTTCGGCTGAAAAACATTTTTTATCCCTTCAATATAATTTTTCGCAACTGACATACTAAAACTTAGTTTAGTAAAATGAAATTACAGAATTTCAAACCGGCAGTACCAGAATAAAATTTATTAACAGGCGTTGATAAGAAGGCTTTATAAAATCTGAATGTATTATTTTGCCCTGAAATCTCAAAAGCCGGTGCTTAAACCTTATCATAAAAAAAGACAAACAGAAGCAGGATGTGATGAAGCCGGCCGGGGTTGTTTTGCAGGGCCTGTATGTGCAGCGGCAGTTATCTTACCTAAAAATTTTTACCATCCTGAATTAAACGACAGCAAACAGCTTACCGCCGAGCAGCGTGAAAAACTGCGGGTATATATAGAAAAAAAAGCGTTGTATTATGCTGTTGCCATGGTAGATAATGATGAGATCGATACCATAAATATCCTGCGTGCTTCCTTCAAAGCGATGCACCTGGCATTGGAGCAATTACCGGTTGAACCTGCTTTAATATTGGTTGACGGCAACCGCTTTACAGCATGGAAAAATATTAAACATGAATGCATCATAAAGGGAGATGGTATTTATGCAAGCATCGCCGCTGCAAGCGTGCTCGCTAAAACGTACCGGGATAAATACATGTGCGGACTGCATGAAGAATTTCCATATTATAACTGGGCGCAAAACAAAGGTTACGGAACACCCGAACACCGCCGGGCTATTGAGGAACACGGTTTATGCAGGTACCACCGGAAAAGCTTTAACATAACTTCTGCTCAATTGGAATTTGGATTTGAAATGGAAGATGAGATGATCTGATCTCCTATGAATAAAAAATTTTTATCTGTTATTTATTGCCTGCTATTTGTTACCCTGTTATCTTCCTGCGGAAAATACATGACCGAAACCGGCAGGGCCTCTTATTATGCTGATAAATTTGTTAACAGGCCGATGGCCAACGGGAAAAAATTCAGCCAGCGTAAACTAACCGCAGCGCATAAAACTTTACCCTTTGGCACAAAGGTTACCGTAATTAATCTTTCAAATCATAAAAGAACAAAAGTGCGTATCACCGACCGCGGCCCTTTCGTGCAGGGCAGAATAATTGACCTTAGCAAAAAAGCCGCGAAACGAATAAATATGATCGATGCAGGTGTTGTCCCGGTGGAATTGAAATATAAAACGAAAAAATAAATTGTTTTGCAGATAATCTTCATTTTTTGAAACGCATATTATTTACAGTTACCAATGATTTAAACTATGACCAGCGCATGCAGCGTATCTGCACATCGCTGGCAAATGCCGGTTACGATATATTGCTGATCGGAAGAAAAATGAAGAGCTCGGTTGAGCTAAAGAAAGAAGCCTTTACACAAAAAAGAATGCACTGTTTATTTAATAAGGGTTTTTTGTTTTATACTGAATATAACCTGCGCCTGTTCTTCTATTTACTGTTTGCCCGGATGGAGGCAGTTTGTGCAATAGACCTTGATACTATTTTACCCTGTTATATCGTTTCTGTACTTCGCAGAAAAAAAAGAGTGTATGATGCACATGAATTATTTACTGAAATGAAAGAAGTGATCACAAGGCCCCTCGTTAAAAAAACGTGGCTTGCTATAGAAAAATTTGCGGTACCACGATTTAAATATGGTTACACGGTAAGCCATTCAATTGCGGAAGAATTTCATAAGCGATACAATGTTTCGTATGAGGTTATCCGCAATATGCCGTTGTCAATAAAGTTGCATGATTTAAATCTGCAAAACCGTGAAACTTCCAGCACCAATAAAGCGCAGGAAAAAATTATTTTATACCAGGGCGCAGTAAATGAAGCAAGAGGATTGGAAAATCTTATCGATGCAATGCAAGACGTTGGTGCGGTATTACATATTTATGGCGATGGAAATATTTATAAAAAAATAGAAAAGCTTATTCTTGATAAAGAGCTAAAAAATAAAATAATATTGAAAGGGAAATTGGCGCCGGAAAAATTGCGGCAGGTAACAGAGGACGCTTATATCGGGATCAATTTAGTAGAACCTGTTGGTTTGAACCAGGTTTATTCCCTTGCCAACAAGTTCTTTGACTATATACAAACAGGTATCCCCCAGGTAACCATGAATTTTCCTGAATACAAAAAAATAAATGATGAATTTAACGTTGCCGTTTTGGTAAATACGGTTAATGAAAAAGAAATTGCAGATGCAATCAACCTTTTATTAAAAAATAAAGTTTTACATGATACATTAAAAAATAACTGTACTGCCGCACGGGAAATATTAAACTGGCAGCACGAGGAAAAAAAACTGATCCTTTTTTATACTAATGTATTTGCCCATTAATGTTATTGATCTATACGCCACATATTACCAGTCGCATACAATACGTAATGCAATATATTTTTGAGGAGAGGCTGGGAGTGGAATATTCGATAACGAATGACAAAGATGAATATTTCAGTAACACAAACACGTTCCTGGTACACTATGCCGGGACTGATATTAAAAAAGGAATTTTTTTTAATGCCGCTAAAATTTTATTTGAAGATGATTTAAAAGAAATTGAATTGCATGAAAACATTTACAATGATGTAACAGTTTTATTTTCACATAATGATAAGGCTGCTGCTTTAAATTTTGATGTATTCGCGGCCGTATTCTATTTGCTTAGCCGGTATGAAGAATATCTCGGAAAACCTTTGGATGAACATGGCAATTACCTGCCGGCAAACAGTGTTTTATATAAACTTAAAATTTATGACATCCCGGTTGTGGAACAGTGGATAGAACTCTTAAAAGATGTATTACAGAAAAATTTTCCTGAGATCCGGTTTAAACAACATACAGCAAAATTTGGTTTGAGCTTCGATGTGGACGTTGCGTTTGCCTATAAAAATAAAACTATGTTAAGAACGGTTGGAGGCATAGCAAAAAAACTAGTGACATTTAATTTTAACGAAGCCAAAAACCACGTGCTTACGTTGCTGAACAGGAGAAGAGATATATATGATACGTACGATTATATTTTTACATCATTGCAAAACAAAAAGCCGGTTTTCTTTTTTGATATGGGCGATCATGGGAAATTGGATAAGAATCCTGCTTATACAAACAAACCGTTCCGCAGCTTAATAAAAAACATTGCAGGCAAAGCAAGGATTGGTATTCATCCTTCGTACACATCTAATATAAACACAACACTGGTGGCCAAAGAAAAAAAAATACTGGAACAAATAACAGGGGATACAATCACTATGAGCCGTCAGCATTATTTGAAATTAAAATTGCCCGGTACTTACAACAATCTTATCCGCAATCATATTACGGAAGATTTCACACAGGGATACTCATCCATCTATGGTTTTCGTGCAGGCACCTGTAATTCTTTTCTGTTCTTCGACCTGATAAAAAATGAACCGACAACACTCCGTCTTTACCCTTTCACTTACATGGAGGTCACCTTAAATACCTACTTAAAGCTAAGTATTGAGGAAGCCAAAAAAACAGTTTCAAAACTTATTAACATCATTTATCGGTATGATGGAATTTTTATTCCACTTTGGCACAATTCTACGTTAGGTAACTGTTTTGAATGGAGAGGATGGCGCGAGGTATTTGAGCATACATTGAAAGAAATTGATAATAAAAACATGAAAAATTTATTTGATTAATCATTGGAAAAGCATCTTCATATTATTAGTCTTAATATACCCTACCCTGCTGATTACGGAGGTGTTTATGATCTGTTCTATAAACTACCGGCACTACAAAACGAGGGTGTAAAGATTCATTTACATTGTTTTACCAAAGACCGTGCAGAGCAATCTGAGCTTAATAAGTATTGCGAAGAGGTTTTTTATTATCAAAGGAACACAGGCGGCGCGGGGCTTTCATCAGATCTTCCTTACATTGTTGCAAGCCGTTTCAGTAAAGATCTTGCACAACGATTGTTAAAAGATAATTATCCTGTTTTAATGGAAGGCGCTCATTGTACTGCGATTACCAATGATACACGATTTGCGAACAGGAAAAAGTTTGTACGGGTTCATAACGTGGAAAATGAATATTATTACCAGTTATATAAATTTTCCCGTAATACAAAAAAGGCAATTTTTTATTGGCTTGAATCGAAACGGTTATATAAATATGAAAAGAAACTGGTCAGGCAGGCCGATGCGTTCTGGACCGTGGCAACGCACGATGTAGAATACTATCACAAGGAATTTGATTGCAAAAACATAAAATATTTGCCTTTGTTTATTCCTGCATGGAAATTGAATGCAGCAGAAGGAATGGGTGAATATTGCCTGTATCACGGCGCGCTTGAAATTGAAGAAAATGAATATGCTGTTAAATGGCTTGTACAAAAAGTTTTTAACAATATTGATCTCCCTTTTGTGGTTGCAGGAAAAAATCCTTCAAAAACAATTGTTTCACTGGCAAAAAAATATAAACATATTTCTCTTGTTTCAAACCCTGATGAAAAACAGATGCAGGATATTATTTCAAAAGCACATCTTCATGTGCTGCCCTCATTTAATAACACCGGTATAAAAATAAAATTATTGAATGCCCTCTACAATGGCAGGCATTGCGTGGTAAATGATGCCATGATCACCGGGAATTCATTGAAAAACATGTGCCATGTGGTAAACAGCGCCGATGAGTTTAAAGAAAGGATACAGCTTCTGTATCACCAGCCTTTTTCAAAGGAAGAAAAATTGTACAGGCAAAAATTACTGGAGACAGAATTTTCAAATGAAAAGAACGCAAAGCAAATTGTTCAATGGATATGGAAAGATCAGGTTTAAAAGTTCACAAGTTTAAAAGTTCACAAGTTTACAAGTTCACGAGTTCACAAGTTCACAAGTTGAAACAACCCGTGAAAACACTTGAACTCATGAACTCACACTTCAGCAACAGTACTGTCAAACACCTGTCCTCTTTCCGTTTTCAGCATGCGTGTAGGATACTTGCTTATTACAATAAAATCATGCGTTGCCATTATAATGGATGTTCCATAATCTTTGCAAATATTAAAAAGCAGCTGCATTATTTCATCGCTTGTTTCAGGGTCAAGATTACCGGTCGGTTCATCGGCCAGAATAAGCTTGGGTGAGTTTAACAGGGCTCTTGCAATGTCAACACGTTGTTGTTCGCCTCCGCTTAATTCATAGGTCATTTTAAAGCCTTTGCTTTTCAGGCCAACCTTATCCAATACGTCAGCAATTTTCTCTTCGATCAACTTGTCATCTTTCCAGCCAGTAGCTTTCAAAACAAAACGCAGGTTTTCATTTACATTCCTGTCGGTAAGCAATTGAAAATCCTGGAAAATCACACCGAGGTTACGGCGAAGAAAAGGAACTTTTTTCCAGTTCATCTGCCTGAGGTCATACCCGGCTACTATAGCATCCCCTTCTTTAAGCGGCAGCTCGCCGTACAAAGTTTTTAAAAGGCTGCTTTTACCGGTGCCGGTCTTTCCTACAAGATAAACAAATTCACCCCGTTCCACAGTAAAATTTACATCACTTAAAATAAGACTATTACCCTGGTATATATTAGCATTTTTAACAGTTACAACTGGTTCAGACATGAATCATCAATTTTAAAGGCCTTCCTCCGAAGGCAGGCAAAAGTAAAAATAAAACAGCTAAAAGGCTGAAGTAAGGAATTTTTAAAGCATTATAAAAATATTAACTAAAAAAATAGTTGTATAACTAAATTTTTAGTTTTATGTTTGACTAAATTTTTAGTTATACAAGTCAATTAAAATGAAAACATTAACCAAAGCAGAAGAACAGGTAATGCAGGCTTTATGGAAAATACAGAAAGGATTTCTGAAAGATATCGTTGAAGCCATGCCCAATCCTAAACCACACTCCAATACGGTTGCAACCCTTTTAAAAATACTGGTTGATAAAAAATTTGTAGCCACCGAAACTTTTGGCAGAATGAATGAATATTCTCCGGCCATAAGCAAGCAGGCATATTCAAAAAATACGATGAGCAGCCTGGTGAAAGGATATTTCGGAGGCTCCTTTAGTAAAGCTGTCTCTTTCCTCGTGGAAGAAAACAAGTTAAGTGTGGAAGAACTCGAATTATTACTTCAACAACTAAAAAAGAAATAAAATGCTGCAGCAAATAAGTATTTACCTGTTGAAAGTTATAGGCATAAGCGGGTTGTTCTTTTTATATTATCATATTGCTTTACGCAACAAACAGTTCCATTATTATAACAGGTTTTATCTTTTGATGGCCACTATTATCAGCGCTGTTTTGCCCCTGATGAAACTGCAATGGTTCACTTTTTTCAGCAGTTCCGAGCAAACAATTCATTTGTATAAGATCATTTACGGACCAGGAGAAGATGAGGTTGTCATTCATGGCAATACGGGCCTGAATGCAGAAAATATTATTCTGTACAGCCTGGTTTTTATGTGTTTTTTGCTGATAGTTATGCAATGCTTTCACGTTATAAAAATTCATTTGGTTAAAAAGAAATATCCTGTTCAGCAATTTCCCGGTTTTGATTTTATTAATACGGATATCCCCGCTGCACCATTTTCATTCCTGAAAAATATTTTCTGGAGAAATGATATCAGTCTTGAAGAGGAAACCGGCAAACAAATACTGCAGCATAAAATAACACATATCCGGCAAAAACATAGCTGGGACAAATTATACATCCAGTTCCTTTTATGTTTTTACTGGATGAACCCTTTTTTTCACCTGGTAAAAAAAGAATTGTATCTAATACATGAATTTATTGCCGATGAACATGCAGTTAAACATTCCGATGCAGATGCTTTTGCCAAAATGCTATTGACAGCTCAATTCGGAAAGTTTAATTTTTTACCCGCACAATCCATTTTTTACTCATCCATTAAAAGAAGATTAATTATGCTCACCACGTCAAAAAAACCCCAGTTCAGTTATGCAAGAAGATTAATGGCGCTGCCATTAATTACGGCGCTTATTTGCCTGTTTGCTTTTACAATTAAAACCAGCAATTCATCCGGCACAATTTCTCCCGTTACAGCATCAAAACCTTTTATGCTGGTTGTTGATGCAGGTCATGGCGGGAAAGATTATGGTGCTTTGGGCTACGGCCTGTACGAAAAAGATGCAGCGTTAAAAGTTGCGCAGAAAATAAAAGAGCTTTCATCGCAATATGGAATTGATGTAATACTTACGCGCAACAGCGATGTGTATATGACCCCTGTAGAGAAATCAAATTTTGCAAACACACAAAATGCAAATGCATTTATTTCGATTCATGCAAATGCCGACAATTCAAAACCATCATCTTCTGGTTTTGAAGTATTATTATCATCGGATAATGAAAAATTTGGTACGCAAAACCAGGTATTAGGTTCATCAATATTACAAACCCTAAGTAAAGATTTTAACGCCGCTTCTGCTTTGCACGAACGAAAAGTAGGGATTTGGATATTAAAGAACAGCAATATTCCATCAGCATTAATTGAATGTGGCTTTATCACCAATAAAGGTGATGCTGATAATTTAAAAGATGATGCAAAGATTGAATTGATGGCCAAAAATATTTTACAGGGTGTTGCCATGTATGCTAATAATTCATTCGACAAATCACAATTGTATAAATTACAAAATGCTCCTTTACAGGATACAAATGCACCGGTGAAACCTAATAGTACAGGCGTTAAACTGTTATATCTTTTAGACGGAAAGGAAATTTCAGAAGAAGAAATGAACAAACTTGATCCTAATGCCATTGAAAGCGTAAGTGTTTTAAAAGATAAAAACGCAACAGATAAATATGGTGATAAGGGAGGAAATGGCGTTGTTGAAATAATATCAAAATCCAATAATACAGGTTCAAACCAGCCCTTGTATATTCTTAATGAAAAAATTGTTCAAAAATCTGAAGTGGATAAACTCGATCCCAATACAATTGAAAGTATAAATGTTTTAAAAGATAAAAACGCAACAGATAAATACGGTGATAAAGGGAAATATGGTGTTGTTGAAATTACATTGAAAGATAAAAAAACAAGCGGCGTAAATGGAGAGGAAAATACTGTAGCCGTGCGGGATACAAACTTCAACCCTGTTTTTACAGATGCCCAGGTTGAACCGAAATTTCCCGGCGGAACGGAAGCATGGAAGAATTATTTATTAAATAAATTAGATATGAGTATTCTGACAAAAAAGAATGCACCTCCCGGAATTTACACAGTTACTGTTTCTTTTTTAGTAGGCGAGAATGGAAAAGTATCTGACATAAAAGCATTGAATGATCCTGGCTATGGAACAGCGGCAGAAGCCGTTCGGGTAATTAAGCAAGGTCCGGACTGGGTACCTGCAAGCCAGAATGGCCATAATGTTGCTTTTGAAAACAAACAAAAAATAGCCTTTAATATTTCGAATTAACCAGGCACATAATACATTAAAGAAGCGGAAAATATTGTACGTGTTTCCGCTTCTTTGTTAGTTCGACAAAGCCTTGTTTATATTTTTTACCACAGCCGGGCCTTCATAAATAAAGCCCGTCCACACCTGTATAAGTGCAGCGCCGGCATTAAGCTTTTCCTTTGCATCAGCCCCGGTAAAAATTCCACCACTGGCAATAACAGGAATAATATCCTGGAAATTATTTACAAGATATTGCAGCACTTCCGTTGATCTTTTTTGCAAAGGCTTTCCGCTTAAACCGCCTGCGCCAATTTTTTCAATTTCAGATGATGACGTCAAAAGATTGCTGCGGTCAACAGTAGTATTGGTTGCAACAACGCCGTCAAGTTTTATTTCAAAAGCAAGACTGATAATATCATCTAATTGGGAATGCGTAAGATCAGGCGCTATCTTTAGCAATAATGGTTTTTGCTTTGAATATGTATTATTGATAGCCTGCAAATGGGACAATATTTTTTTGAGGGATTCTTTTTCCTGTAACGCACGCAGACCGGGCGTATTAGGCGAACTGACATTCACAACAAAATAGTCAACACAATCAAATAGTTCTTTAAAGCAGATTTCGTAATCCTTCCAGGCGTCTTCGTTCGGAGTTATTTTATTTTTACCGATGTTACCTCCGATGATAAAGTGGTGAGTGGTGAGTGGTGAGTGGTGCGTTTTGCATTCTTCAAGCCTTTTGCGGATTGCATAAACACCATCGTTATTAAAGCCCATGCGGTTGATCAATGCTTTATCTTTTGGCAGGCGGAATAAGCGTGGCTTATCATTTCCGCTTTGCGGTTTTGGCGTTACAGTCCCTATCTCAACAAAACCAAATCCCAGTGCCTCCAGTTCGCGCAGATACAAAGCATTTTTATCAAAGCCGGCGCCAAGACCAACCGGGTTCTTAAAATTCAATCCGAAAACTTCTTTTTGTAAAGAAGCGTGATCGTATTGAAAAGCCTGTTCTATTATTTTTTTTACAAACGAAAAATTGCATGCCGTTTTTAAACTATTCATGGAAAAATAATGCGCATCTTCAGCAGATAAAGTGAAAAGAAGCTTACGCAGTGCCGGGTAGAACATGGTGCGAAGATAATGGCAGGAAATGGTTCATGGCGGGTAGTTCATAGCGGATAGTTCATAGTTCATAGTGGATAGTTCATAGTGATGATCTATGAACCATGATCTATGAACCATGATTTATGAACCATGAACTATGAACCAATCACCGCATTTTCTTTCCACTCACGTAAACATTATCTTTTATAAAAAACCGGTAGGGAAGCAAAGCATCTTCTGCTGCGTAATCCACGCCGATACGCGGGGTAACAACAATATTTTTTTTAGATAATTTAAAACCATCATCCCCAATAAAAAAATTTTCGCTTCTCAGATCTTTACCGGTATGATGTGTATAAATTCCTAAGGCTTTTGATACATTACCAGGCCCGCGCGTTAATGTATTATCAGGTTTTTTTTTGTGTGTTCGCTGCAACATCGTTTCAATACCAATAACAGGCTCCGCAGCCCGTATCAATACGGCATGGGGAACATCTTTCAAATTGGTAACAATATTAAAAAGATGGTGTATCCCATAACATAAATAAACATACGCAGCACCGCCTTCCCCATACATGATTTCAGTACGTTTCGTACGCCTGTTGTTGTAGGCATGCGATGCTTTATCAACCACACCATTATAGGCTTCTGTCTCGGTTATGCGCGCTGCCGTTAAACTGTTGTCAAAAACAGTAACAATTATTTTCCCCAATAATTCCCGTGCAATTTTTACAACATCCCTGCGTACATAAAAATTTTCATTTAATATTTTGAGAGATGCCAAAAATTCCTGTTCTTCCGTTTTTAGACGAGATATAATCATCAATTCAATTAAATTTAAGCCCTAAAATTAAGGCCCTTGCTCAAAGAGATTATTATTGCCATCCAGGGTTATTATAAAGCGCATTATTTTATCCGTAAACATAAATTATGGAAATGGATAATTATTCCCGGGATTATTTATTGTATCCTTTTCATTATATCGATGTATTTTTTTGGTGTTACCGCCAATAGCTTTATTGAATGGTTAAGCTTAAAAACAGGTTTAAAAGCATGGCTTGATAAAAACGGTACAGGCCTGGTGGGTTTTTTATTTGCATTTGCAGGCGTAATGCTATGGCTGATCCAGATATTATTTTATTTTTCATTGTTCAAATATATATGGCTGATCTTGGGTTCACCTGTATTTGCTTACCTGAGTGAAAAAACAGCATCTATTATCGAAGACAAAGAATTTGATTTTAACGCAAGGCAATTCATAAAGGATATTTTCAGGGGAATAAAAATTGCCATCCGTAACTGTCTTTGGCAGTCGGTATATATGATATCGATCATACTATTATCACTTATCCCGATTGTCGGCTGGCTTACACCGCTACTGGCATTGCTGGTTGAATTTTATTATTATGGATCTTCTATGCTTGATTATACTTTGGAAAGAAAAAAGATCAGCGCTTCAGAAAGCATTTATTTTATTTCAAATCATAAAGGACTTGCGATTGGCAACGGATTTATGTTCTATCTTATCCAGGTGATCCCCGTTTTAGGATGGGTGCTTGCTCCTACCTATGCCGTGGTAGCGGCAACTTTAAGCCTGCATGATGTTCAGGAAGAGTTGCCCGTAAAAGCTGAAGTATAATGGAAACAGCAGCTATTTATCTTATCCCCATTGTTTTGCATGAAGATGAAACCGCTTTACAGGCTATCCCATTTTATGTAATTGAAGCCATTAAAAAATGTTCTGTTCTTTATGTGGAGAATGAACGAACTGCCAGGAGATTTTTGAAAAAAATATGGAAAGAAATAAATATTGATGCATATGAATGGCATACCATTCATAAAGCAGAAGGAGAAGTCCTACATAATTTTCAAAAAGATCTGTCGCAGCAAAAAACGATAGGTATAATGAGCGAGGCCGGTTGCCCGGGTGTTGCCGATCCGGGACAGATTTTAATAAATATTGCACAGCAGGCGAATGCAAAAGTTATTCCGCTTGTCGGGCCAAATTCAATATTACTTGCCTTAATGGCCAGCGGAATGAATGGTCAGTGCTTTCAGTTTGTTGGATATTTGCCTGTTGATACACATAAAAGAAAAAAGAAGATCACTGAGCTGGAAAATGAATCGGGCAAAAAAAACTGCACGCAGATATTTATTGAAACGCCTTACAGGAATAATCAATTATTGAATGATCTTTTACTTACCGCAAGACCCGCAACCAGCCTGTGCATTGCGGTGGATATAACTGCGGCGACTGAATCCATTCAAACCAAAAAAATCAGCGAGTGGAAAAAGACACAGCTTAACCTACATAAACGGCCAGCCATATTTTTATTATATGCAGGAAGTGGTCACTGAATATTTTTCAGCAACAGGAACGGCGGTTGTTGTTTCCAGTTAATGCCTGCTTTAAATACCGGATCCAACAGGGAGAAATTACCCAGCACAAGATCTGGTTTCCCGTCACCGTCAAAATCTCCTGCATCCATTGTGAGCCATCTGCCATATTTTGCAGCATCCAGGCTATATCCTGTGAAATTTAAGCCTGTCGCTCCGCTTGCCGGATTGCCATTATTCTCCAGGTAAACAAAGCCTTCCTCCGGGTGGTTTTTGTAATCAGCAAAAAAAGAAATGGCCGCGATATCCAAATCGCCATCGTTATCAAAGTCCTTCGCCATTGCTTTGTAACATCCGTTCAAGGGGTAAAAAAAACTTTGTGTAAAGTTGTTCTTTCCATCATTCAAATAAATATAAATACCGTGATATGGTTTTAATACAGGCGAGTAATCCGCGTTATCCCCGCAGGTGTACACTATATCGGGATAACTATCTTTATTAAAATCCTCTAATTCAAAATAAGAAGAACCATAGGAGGGCGGAAAACGTAAAACCTGTTTAGCATCAAACGTGGCATCGCCTTTATTGGTAAAGAGGAAAATGCTTTCATCACCCTGGGCAAACAACGCCAGGATATCAGGTGATCCGTCATGATCATAATCGTCAACATAAGCCCGTGTGGCACCCGGTGCAGCACGTATTACATGACGCACATATCCCGTATCTTTTTTTTCAAGCCATGATAATGCACCTTCGAGGTTTCCAAATTCACACACAACAAGATCATCTTTTCCGTCTTTATTAATATCTGAGCGAATAATATGAACCGGCCTTCTTAAATCTTTAAATAGCATGCTGTCAATTGATCTATTCTTTTTTGAAACACGCTCTATCATGCCATACTTTCCGTTGTTTGGATGAAGTAAGCCGGTATTACAAAGTATCAAAGCAGCGGAGTCTTCAATCATATCCGTAACAGAACCCTTCGTATCACTTGAATCAGCTAATTGCAATGCCTTATTAAATACATACAGCTTTTTTTTAAAAGCATCACATATAACCAACTCATCATGTTTGATCTTTACATACGAGGCTGACGGCATATAATAACTGAGTGAAGGTTGAACCGGCCTGAACAAACTATCATTCATCTGAACGCTTTCCTTTTTTGCAGGCAGTAAAGAATCCGGCGAAGTTGCCGTGTAATAATCAATGATATGCTGCCAGTCTGGTAAGGTTATCACCGGTGAAGCCGGATAATAATTGCGGTCAACATTAAGGTCATTCTTAAACGACGGATATTTTTCGTAGCCATAGTTAAATATTCCAAATCTCGGCCCCATTTCGGGCAATATTCCTTTTTGCCAGCTATGGGCGTCTGCCAATGATGGGTCGGGTAGCTGATGGCATGAAGCGCAGTACTGCGCCGCTAATTTTTTGCCCATCCCGATACTTCCGCTTGAAACCTGTTGATGAGATGCATTTTTTTGATAACGCTCGCAGGAAATAAAAAGAAAAATTATTGATGCGACTAATAGCGAAACAGGATTTCTCATATTCAACTGTCTGTTTTTTTACCCGGCTGCATAATCATTCCGCGAATAATTAAATTGCTATGGTGGCCGTTCTTTGTGTTTGTTACCACAACAATTCTTTTATTTATTTCTCCTGTTTGATTGCCGCTTTTAAAAATAACATTTATAAATCCTGAGTTGCCGGGCGATACCGGTTCTTTTGGCGCATCTGTTATGGTGCAACCGCATGTGGTTCTTGTATTAAAAACAAATAACAATGTTTTTCCAACATTGGTAAACTCAAATTTCAGGTTAACAGAATCATGGGCCCGGATGCTACCGAAATTGATCAACGTGTCTTTCCATTTGATCATCGTATAATGGGCAGTATCTATTTCTGCCAGGTGTTCGGGCTTAATACCAAGATCATTTTCATATGGATTTTTGTTATTACTGCATGCAAACAAATGCATGCAAACAAAACAAATCAAAATTCCTTTATACTGCATCAACTAAAAAGTTATCACGCGGATTTTGCCTTTGTTGTTAAATATACGCACAGAGCTTATTGTGCCTTCAGTAACATTTAAAAACCTGGATGATTGCGAGAGATAAGATGTGCCATAATAAAATTCTTCCCTGCGTTGCTTTCCGCTCTTTAATTGAATAATTGCGTATTGGTCATCGGGTTTTACCGGTAAGCAATTAACCGCTTTTTTAAGTTTGAATACTCTTAAGGGTCCGCGGTTTTCTGAGGCTGCCAGCATGCACTCATTTTTATTATTATGCAACTGTACCAGCGATTTTCCATTACCAGGAATATAAATTCCGCTTTGCGTGATGGATAGCGGAACGAAATTTCCATTTCCATCACCTTTTAACATTAAGCCATTTAAAGCATCATATCTTCCTGTACCTACTTCAGTGCCATAATCATTGCCATTGATAACTACATCCAGGTTTCCATCATTATCAAAATCTGATACCGCCATTCCACATAACATGGAAAGCTGTGCCTGTGCCGGTAATTTTTGCAAAACAAATTTTCCCTTACCGTCATTTCTTAAATAGGCAGAAGCAAGATCATTTGCATGATAGATAATGGCGTCTTTGCGCTGGTCTGCAGGCAATACAGAATCCATAGTGGCTACAGAGTAAGTTTTATAATCTATGTATTTACGCCTCATGGTGATCATCTGCCGTATTATTTCGTCACGCAAGGCAACCGGGTACTCCTGTATTTTTTTGTCTGCATTATTATCGGGCAGGTATTGAGAAGTTATGGCATCATAGCTCCCATCCGAATTAAAGTCTTTGGCATATATTGAAACAGGATACTTGTCACTTGCCTTATAAAATGTGTTTAATCCTGAATTACCAACTATATAATCTATATCGCCATCATTATCAAAATCACCGGCGGCGATGCTATTCCACCAACCGATCTTATCGGCAAGCCCTGATGATGAGGTTACATTTTTAAATACCCCCTTATCATTTTCCAAAAAAGTTACCGGCATCCATTCTCCTGCAAGAATGAGGTCCGGCCAACCGTCATTGTTGAAATCGGAGAAAACAGCGTCGCAGACAAGGCCAATGTTTAGGAGCGATTTGGCAACTGTTGCAGTAACATCTGTGAATTTTATAACACCATTTTTTGAATCATTACGCAGGATAAAACTTGAAACAGGCTTCGGATAATTCCATGGATCAACCCTGCCGGCAACAAACAGGTCAGGGTCGCCATCTTTATCGTAATCAACAGCACGCACACAGAATTTGCTAATAAAATTTTGAGGTATGGCTGCTGAATCACGGTTGAAATTTCCTTTGCCGTCATTTACATAAAAACGATCCTGGTAGTTTGGTGAATCATGATCCATTTCATAACCTCCGCTCGAAACATACAGGTCAAGGTCGCCATCGCCATCTGCATCAAACAAAAGCACGCCTTCATCCTCTGTTTGCTTGCTAAGTGAATCTGTGAATAGTTCGAGATTTTTTTGCGTGAAGCTTCCGTTTTTCTGTTGCGTGAAAACCTGGCCGCTGTACATAAAAGACCCACCGGTTATGATATCATCCAATCTGTCACCGTTAATATCGCCGGCAGCCATGCCCGGGCCAAATTCCGAGAATTTGTGCGGTATCAGTTTTTGTATGTTAAAATCAATAAAGTCCTTGTCTTTTTGAACATAATGAATATCCACTGAATCCGTAATGTTACGAAACAAGGAGCCCGAATTAATTCCCTTACTGAAAACATAAGGTTCAATTGCGTCATTAATTTTTACTGTCAACGTTTGATCTGCTTTTACATTTCTTATCGTCTGCTTTTTAAAATTGGGCCATCGTACGATTACAGAATCAATAGTGCTGATTGTATCAAGTCCGAAATGGGCGATATCCTGAACTGTTGAAAGATAGCCGCGGCAGGGAGTATTTTCCCAGTACTGGCGCCGGCCTTTGTTGTAAAAAATATCCACCAAAGCACCAATACCATTTATATTATTTGAATCACCCGAAAATTTTAAATTGATAAAGTGAGTGCTGTTTTTGTTTTTCTCACGGGAAGTATTTTTATAAACTGAAGCCACATCGTTAATGTTGTTCATCACCAGGTCAAGATCGCCATCATTATCTAAGTCAACATAAACTGCGCCATTGGAAAACGAAGGCATTGTGATACCCCAATCTGATGATACATCATTAAAAGTGAGATCACCATTATTACGAAATGCATAATTAGGAATTTTTACCTGCGGGATAGCTTTTAAAATCATATCCTTGCTGCCTATATATTGTGCGCTGTTTCTAAACGAAATAAAATCGTGATCGGTAACATCTTTTGGATAGCCATTTGTAACGATCACGTCGCGGTAACCATCGTTATCAAAATCTGCTACTACAGGCGTCCAGCTCCAGTCTGTTTGAGAAATACCTGCATAAAAACCGATATCGCTGAAAACCGGGTGGCCCATTGAATCATTCTGGCCAAGGCTGTTACCGCAATTCAGTTGCAGCGTATTGCGTATGTACTGGTAATTATAACCAAAATGGTCGCTGTTTAAATAACGCTGGTAACTGCCGGAGTTGAGCATCATTTTTTTCCTGGTGTTGTCTTCAGGACTCATATCTAAAGCGATCATATCGGGCAATCCGTCATTATTTATGTCAGTAAAATCACTTCCCATTGCGTTGGCCGAGGTATGCTTAAAATAGTCCGATAGCTTGTTGGAAAAAGTACCATCGTGATTATTTATCCAAAGCAGGTCGTTGGTAATAAAATCATTGGCAACATAAATATCTTTCCATCCGTCATTATTAAAATCTGCAATATCCAGCGAGTGTGCATAGCCTTCCGTCTGAATACCGGCCTGCTTTGAAACATCTGCAAAAAAGGGATGTTGAAGTGTGTCATTCCAACCGTTGCGGTACAATCTTCCGGTACTTGGGTTTTCACCATTCGTAAGTATGGGCCTGAACTGGTCTGTAAAGCGGTCTTTGGATATCTCATTGGCAGCTATATAACAATCAAGATCACCATCATTGTCATAATCAAAGAAAGCAGCCTGGGTGGAGTGACCCGTATCTGCCAGTCCATATTCCTTAGCTACTTCTTTAAAGTGAGGTATGCCGCTTTTATCAGCACCAAGGTTTACATACAGAAGATTAGCACGCCGTTGCGGATCCTTATTAAGTGTTTCGGAAACGTAAATATCAAGCAAGCCATCATTGTTAATATCTATTACAGAGGCGCCTCTTGCCCATTTACCTTCGCCTGCAACCTTCGCCTCGTTGGTAACATCCCTGAATTTAAAATCACCCTGATTGATGTACAATTTATTGGAGACCTGGTTACCGGTAAAATAAATATCAGCCAGGCCATCACCATTAAAATCACCAATTCCAATTCCACCGCCATTATACATATTTTCTGCATCAAGCGGATTGATGGAATCGTTTTCGATTATAAGATTGTTGAACGTAATGCTCGATTTTGAAGAAGGAATCTCATCAAACAAGGCATCGTTTTTACATGAAAGCAAAAACATGATATTTAAAATACTAACCAGGCAAAAACGGAAAAATTTATAACAGGAATTCACTAAAAAAATTTAAAAATTCAATAAAAAAGGTAGAGCTAATATAAGCTCTACCTTTTATTTTATATGACGAAATTATTATTTAATACCCCGGGTTTTGTTTCAAATTAGTATTTCCGTTAGCATTCAAAGCGTCTATTTGTGCCTGAGGAATAGGATATAATTCAGTTGTTTCCGTGAATTGACGTGTTTCAAAAAAGATATAACAATTTTTGATGCTCTTTTCATACGCTGCATAAGCATTTAACTCAGTTTGAGCTGTACCCCATCTAACCAAGTCGAAAAACCTATGACCTTCCATAGCCAATTCAAGACGTCTTTCAAATTGAATTTTTTTCAAACCTTCTGCTTTGTTGTCAAATGAACCGGCAGGGTAGTCACCAATTTTATAATTATCTGCATTAGCTGTTCCTGCAGCATTCTTTATCCAATAATCAGATTTTGCAGCTCTTTCACGTACCTGGTTTACATAAGCTCGTGCTTTCTCAGGATCTCCAATTTGCTCTTCACATTCCGCAGCCCATAAAAGAACATCAGCGTACCTTATTAAATTTACTCTGTTAGCTGTCAACTGGATAGCAGCCCAAAATTGACTTTCGGTACTTGAGAGGTTACCTTGCTGGCTTTTTGAATAAACATTTTTCTTTGGAACAAATCTGCCGTTGGGGCCCTGATCTGATCTAATCCAGGAATCATCTGCCGGAACGGCTCCCCAATCCAAATAAGGTACTCCAGGCCTACCCATCACCATATCAATTCTCGGATCAAGTGTACCGGCATAGGGATTAGTATGTGCATTTACTGCATTACCAGATTGATATGCATCTATAAGTGGCAATCCATTAGCGTCTGTTTTAAAAGTATTTGCCAGAGATTGAGATGGATTAAAAAATCCGCAGCATGCGCCAGGCCCGGCATTATAAGGGAAATTTAGTGCGTCTCCATAGTTACCGTTTGCTACTCCATTACCATCGTTTTGTGCAGTTCCGGAACCATCGTTTACTGACATCTGGGCCGCAAACACCGTTTCAGAGTTGTTTTGAGTAGCAGGATTGAAATTATCGTAGTAATTGTCTGTAAGTTTATATTTAACCCCTCTGCTGGTTGTACCATTCTGAATAATGTCGTCCAATAAACCTTTAGCATCACTATACTTTCCTTGGAACATATACGCTTTTGCTAAAAAAGCCATGGCTGCCCATTTATTAACTCTTCCAACTTCTGTTTGTGTAAGAGCAATATTATTAACAGCAAATTTTAAATCGTCTTCAATCTGCGGCCAAATATTTACATAGTTTCCACTGCCGTCAACATTAGCTACAGACTCTGGTTTTGTAGTGGCTACAATGGTGTCGCTAATAAAAGGTACATTACCAAATACCTTTTTTAATTCCATGTGGTAAAAACCCCTTAAAAATCTTGCCTCGCCTGTTAATTCAGCTATTTGAGTGGGATCAGTTAGATCACTTGCCAGTGGTATAACCCGCAGCACCTCGTTAGCACGCTGAACACCATCATAACAAAGTGCCCATTTTTGCGCGGGATAAGGATTTGTTGAATTGGCGTTCCATTCTTCCAATGGAACAATGTCTCCCTGGTCGGAAGGTGTGGATCCTTTATAAGCATCATCCGCGCACACAGATCCATACACCCAATTAGACGCTGCGGAGCCCCAGCCGCTATTATTTCCACCTTCGCCATCCAATAAAGCGTAAGCGCCAATTAATAAACCTTCAACACCGTTTTTATTATATATAACATTTGGACTTAAAGTTCCTATTGGCGACTTATCCAAAAATTTATTACAGGCTAATAGAACACTTACCAACATCAGGAATGTAGATAAGATTATTTTGAATTTATTCATTTTCATAAAGAAGTTAATTTGAAAATTAGAAAGTGAGATTTACACCGATATTGAAATTTTTTTGATTAGCAGGGTAGTTCCCAAAATCGATACCAAAATTAGAGTTGTTATTCAGGTCAGACGCCTGCAATTCAGGATCAAGACCAGAATATTTGGTTATCGTGAACAAATTTGCAACCTGGAAATATACCCTGAATTGATCGATTCCAACACGCTGTAATGTTTCTTTAGGAATGGTATAGCCAATCTGAATCTGTTTGCACCTAAAATAGGAACCGTTTTCAAGATAATAAGAATTAAAAACAGTAGTTGTGCTGAAACTAGGCGATTGTTCTAATACAGGCACTTTAGCATCAGAATTTGAAACTTGTGCAAGGGGATCGCTAACACTCGTTGGCTGGCCTGTTTGAGAGTTTACAAGTTTCACTGACCTATAAACAGCATCCTTACTTACATTTCCACCGAATACCTGCGGAAAATCAGTCCAGTATTTAATATAGTTAATTACATCATTGCCCTTAGAACCGTAAAAGAATGCAGACAAATCCCAACGTTTATAAGAAAGCGCTAAGTTTATTCCATAAGTAAAGTCGGGATTCGGATTGCCGAAGAATGTTCTGTCATCGGCTGTGATTTTGTTGTCACCATTAACATCCCTGTATTTGAAACGGCCAGGGGCTGCATCATCTTGTGAAGGTGACTTTGCAACATCGTCAGCATTCTGGAAAAAACCAATAACATCATATCCATAAAAAGCACCAATAGCTTGACCCGGTTGAGTACGTACAAATGCACCTATACGACTAGAACCACCACTGACCTGATCTACGTAGCTATATCCTTGAGGAAGGCTAACCACTTTACTGTTATAAGAAGTCAAAGTTCCTGTTAAATCAAGATGCAAGTCTTTGGTGATGTTTGCACGATAAGTAGCAGAAAAATCAATACCCGTATTTTGTATATTACCAGCATTAACATAAGGTGCAGATGTACCACCGATATAGTTTCCAATCTGGAATTGCAATGGATATAAAAGTCCGCTTATTTTTTTCTTATACCATTCAATCGAAAAATCAAGTTTACCTTTCAGAATAGAGGCATCCAAACCAATATTGGTAATTATATCCTGTTCCCAGGTTGTGTTTTCATTACCAAATTGGCTGGCGTAAAAGCCCTGCGTAGGTGTAGTTGCAGAACCGGTAATCGGATACCATGAATAACCTACACCTGAAGAATATAAATTATAAGGATTAGTGGCACCGATGTTACTGATTGAACCTGTTTTTCCCCAGCTACCTCTGAGCTTTAATTCACTTAACCAGGAAATATTTTTCATAAAATTTTCCTGGGAAATTCTCCACCCTGCTGTAACAGAAGGGAAATTTCCATATCGATTGTCTTTAGCAAATACTGAAGCTCCGTCTCTTCTTATTGTACCGGATAAAAGATACTTGTCTGCAAAACTGTAATCAACTCGTCCGAATAAAGAAAATAATGCAAGCTGGTAAGGAGAAGCTCCGCTATTGCTTTGAGTAGTTGGATCACCAGTGTTTAATGTCCAATAGTCTGGGCTGGTAATAATGTATTTGCTTCTTGATGCAGACATGCTTCTGTTGTAAACATTTTTTGCTTCAGAACCTATCAATGCCTTTATGTTATGCCTGCCAAATATCTGGCTATAATTTAAAGTGTTTGTCCATTGCCATGTACTGCCATAACCGGAACCTTCAGTAAAACCATTGGCACTGGTATTTCCTTCTGCATTTTCATAAGCAGTATAAGTAAAATAATAGTAATAATAATTGTCAAAAACTCCGCCAAAAGTTGTTCTTGCAGTAAAGTGTTTAAGAAAATCAACCTCAGCAAAAACATTCCCATTCACCTGCCAGTCGTTTGATTTGTTATCTTCTTGTCTGTTTACAACTGCCACAGGATTTGCCGCATTACTTAATCCATCAGAACCAGTGCCGGCGTAATTGCCCATAATGTCATATATAGGAATAATGGGAGGTTCACGATAAGTCATTGATATGGCATTTCCTTCGTTTTGGTTGGTGAACCCTGGATTCTGTTTGTAAAACACATATGCGTTTTCACCTATTCTGATATTATTCTTTACATTAAATACCGTATTAATTCTTGCAGAATAACGTTTCAGGTAGCTATTTGTTAAAGTACCCTGTTGATTAAAATAGTTTAGTGAGAAGAAATAGTTTGATTTTTCACTGCTTCCACTACCAGAAACTGTATGGCTTTGAATCATTGCAGGGTCGAAAATTTCATTCCACCAGTCTGTTCCTGTTTTATTAGCCTTGGTAATACGGTTATCATCGCTTTGACCTGGATTAAAAACATAATCTCCAGCAGCTGTTCCAGGATCTCCTTCAGATGCTCCCGCGGGAGTTATATAATCAGGAATTACCGGGCTAGCTCCGCTGCCAAATTGTGGATGCTCAGGGTCAACTCCTGAACCAATTGCTTGTTGCCAGATTACATTAGCGTATTCCTGGGTATTTGCCAGGTCAAACCCTTTTAAAGGTTGTTGAACGCCAACAAACCCGTTATAATTAATTTTTGCAGCACCACGACCTTTTTTGGTGGTTACTACAATTACGCCATTGGCGCCCTGGATACCATAAATTGCTGTTGCACCAGCATCTTTTAATACCTGGATAGATGCAACATCATCAGGATTTAAATCGCTAAAACTTCCGGGTGTTCCATCAATTATAATTAAAGGATTGGAACTTCCAAGTGAGGTTATACCACGTACGCGAAGGTTAACACCACCACCAGGTTGGCCTGAACCGATTACAGTTACTCCGGATGCCTGACCTTGTAAAAGGGAAGATGTGTTTCCTGAAGGAACTGATTTAAAACTGGAAACATCAACAACAGCTACAGCACCTGTAATGTCCTTCTTTTTTTGCGCTGTATAACCTGTTACAACTATTTCATCCAATGATGAAGTAGTTTCGACAAGTGTTACTGTAACATTTCCGGAAGATCCATCAACTTCTTTTGTTATAAATCCAACAGAAGAAACCACTAATGTACTGTTTTCGGAAGACGCATTAATGGTAAAAGAGCCATCAGCATCTGAAACCGTGGCTACATTTGTCCCCTTTACTGTAATAGTGGCAAAGCCAACAGGAGCATTATCTTTAGAATTAACAATTTTACCTGTAATGGTTTTCTGAGCACTTGCCGAGAAGCTTAAAAAAAAGAACAAAAGAAAGGTAGCGCATAGGCGTGCGCATGTGCAATCGAGTTTTTGTCTCATAAGAATTGTTAAAAGGTGATAAATAAATTACTATATAGGACAGCTAAGATTAACAATTCATTGCACGAATCCAAAAAAAAGTTAAGAAATTTTTAATGTGTACTTTGTACATAGTTATTTTATCTAACTATAACGTATTCAAAAGCTTATAAAATTCCTTCAGAGGCTAAAATCTCATCAACTTTTGATAAAAAAATACCGGTAGAAATATTTAGTTCTTTTTCTTCTGACACCATTGGATAAATGCTTTTATCCTTCTTAAACCAGGTAACCTGTCGCTTGGCATACTGTTTTGTATTCGATTTTATCTGCCTGATGCTTTCCTCTAAACTTATTTCTCCTTCGAGGTATTGAAAAATTTCTTTATAGCCAACAGTTTGCAGGGCATTCATCTCCTTGTAAGGCTTTAATAACGTTACCTCTGCAACCAACCCTTTTTCTATCATCTCATCTACCCTTTTATCAATATTCAAATGAAGTTGTGCCTTAGGTATTTCAATTCCGACCTTCACAATTTGAAAAGGCCTTTCCTTCTTTTGTAGCCTCCTGAATTGAATAATGGAAACACCTGTTGCATTTATTACTTCAAGCGCACGCATTAAACGCTGTGGATTCTGTTGCTCTGCCCGATCCCAGAACATCGGGTCTTTTCGTTTCACTTCCTCCTGCAGCCACGAGAGACCTTCGGTCTTATAATTCTTTGCTATCTCATCACGTACAGACAGGTCAATTTCAGGTATTGCATCAAGCCCTTCACAAAAAGCTTTAATATACATGCCGGTACCGCCCACCATCACCGCTATATCATTGTGTTCGAAAATCTCTGCAACAGCATCGAGTGCATATTCTTCAAATACCTGCGCATTTATTTTATCGTGAATCGAATGGGAGTTTATAAAATAATGCTTAATGGCTTTCAGGGCGGCTTCAGACGGCTTGGCTACGCCAATATCCATTTCTTTAAAACATTGCCTGGAATCAGCAGATATAATAGATGTATTGTACCGAGAAGCAAGGTGTAATGAAAGATCTGTCTTGCCGGATGCAGTGGGTCCAACAATGATAATCACTGTTTTTTTTCTGTTCATAGATTAACTAAGTCTGCATGCCTGAATAAATTTGGCATTATTAAAACTTTTTTTGAAACTCCGAACCGCAATTTCAGTGCAAAATACCTTTTGATCTTACGATTCATCTATTGCCCGTGAAAGCCTGCAATGCGCCTTAATCAAAGCCTCGTCAGCGTCATAATGCGTAAAGGCAATTGCAGGATTCAATGCTTTTAAGGCTGTTCTGTAGTTTTCGACAAGATTCCCGCTGCAAACGAGATAAATATTTTTCCCGCCGGATGCTATCTCTTTTAACTCATAACCAATGACCAATCCGCTTAGAAAATGATAATTCTCTTCAGCGCCATATCGCTTGAAAAGCTGGTTCGTCCTTACATGAAATAAGCTGTTGAGAAAATTATTATTTGCCACCTCCTGCACTCCTTTAATAAAAATATTTTCATGCTTATTCCTGTTTTTTACAACTGATTTTGATAAAATGCTTTTCGAGGCCAGCAGATCAAACATTTCGCCCGTCATGTAGGTCTTAAAATCAACTGCAGCATTCTTTTTTACAACAACATGTTTGGAATGTGTACCCGGAAATATCACCAAAGCTTCTTCCTCTTTCTCCATATCAAAACCCAGCAACATTGTTTCCTCCCCGCGCATTACATCATTTGCTGTTTTTAGTCCGGAAACCAGGAAAATATCGTGATTAAGATCATCATCCGCCTTAATACATTCGATATTCAAATTCATATCTTTTAATTGAAAGGGCAACTCACCGTATTCAAGTTCTTTCATTCCAATCGTTGACGACGCCATCCCTGACATCATGATTGGAATACCTTTTATATTTTCTTTAAAATTGCTCTCAAGAACTGCTTGCAGAATACGTTTATAAAAAGCAACGCGGTTGGATTCCGGCTGACTGCTCTCTAACCATGCATTATACACAGCAGCGATCCCCTGCTGACTGGTCATTTCCCTCAACACAATAACATCTTCAACACTTACCAGCCGCAAACGAAAACCTGATGTTCCCCAGTCACAACTTAATATTTGCTTTATCATAAATATTATTCGGTATGATCCGTTCAATTTTCCCGACCAAAAAAATATAACTCAAAGCACCTGCAACGGCAAGGCTTCCTACGAACAATAAAGCCGGAGAAAAATCGCCTCCTTTAACCAAATATCCAATCACTACCGGAGTAACAATGCCTGCCAGGTTACCTATAAAATTAAATGTGCCGCCTGTTAAACCGATGAGGTTTTTCGGTGCAAGCAGGGAAACAAATATCCACGTTATGGAAGCAAGCCCGTTACCAAAAAAGGCCAGCGTCATATAAAATATAACCCAGGCAGGCTCGGTCTCATAATTAGCCCTTATGATCGTCATTCCCATAAAAAGCCCGATAATGACCGGTGTTTTTCTTGCAATACCGACTGATACATTTTTTCTTACCAGGTAATCTGATAAAAAACCGGAAAACAATACGCCGAGGAATGCACCTAAAAACGGCACAGACGCATACATACCGGATTGAATGAAGTTCATTTTTTTAAATTCGACAAGGTATTTGGGAAACCAGGTTAGAAAAAATATCAGCGTGCCGCCTAAGCAAAACTGGCCGATATAAATACCCCATAACTTTCTCTTTGATAAAACCAATGCAAGATTGTCCCATTTGAATTCTTCTGTGCTTTCATCATTTGTTTTTTGCCTGTCAGGCAAACCACCGCCTTGTTCAATAATATCAAGTTCGGCTTCATTCACCCTTTTATGTTGCATGGGCGAACGGTAAATAAAATACCAGCAAATACCCCACAGCACACCAATAATTCCGGTTACATAAAACATCCCGCGCCATCCGGCCTGTTGCATAATAAAAGCAAGTACGGGTACCAAAAACGCCAGCCCCAAAAACTGCCCGGAAGTATACGTGGCGATCGCGGAGGCTCTTTCATTATCAGGAAACCAACTCGTAACAATTTTATTATTCATTGGATAAGATGGCGCTTCAAGCGCACCAATTAACACGCGCAATACTATTAATGTTATGAAGCCATGTGCAAAACCAAGCACTATTGTTGCCAGCGACCAGCATATTAATGTGAACGTGTACAATCGTCTTACACCAAACCTGTCTGCCAGAATACTTCCCGGGATCTGCAGCGAAGCATAGGTCCAGCTAAAGGCGGAAAAAATATAGCCCATCTGTACCGAATCGAGATGCAGTTCTTTATTCATCACCGTACCCGCCACAGAAATATTGCTGCGATCCATATAATTGATCACCACGTTCACAAACACCATGGCGAGAATAGAATATCTTACCCGTGAAGCTTTCATTCGCAATTGATGATACAATGCCGTTGACTTATAAACACTCAATATTCAATGTTCAATATTCAATGTTCAATATTCAATGCTCAAGGAGAAATCCCTAAAAACTTGAATATTGTTTATTGAGTGTTGATTATTGAATATTTAAAAAATTGATCTTAAGTAAACGGCATTGATTAATAATAGTTGATTATTTCCCTGAGATGACATCATACATTTTTATATTTTTTCATTGTTGTCCGACTAAAATTTTAATTCTTGGGCTAAAGCCCTTGATGGGCTTGGTTTTCACTAGCCCCAGGCTTAAGCCTGGGGTTATATAGCGAAAATCCTTATCCAACGGGCTTTAGCCCAAGTTAACCGGACAATACTGATATTTTTTGTTTGATCACCACTCAGCAACGCTTCCGTCTTCATGATGCCATAAAGGATTTTTCCAATTGTGACCGATCTTTGCCATTTCAATAACCTTTTTTTCGTTAATACTAATTCCAAGTCCTGGTTGTGAAGGAATATTTACAAAACCATTTTCATATTTAAACACTGACGCATCTTCCAGGTAATCCAACAGGTCGTTGCCGGCATTATAATGTATGCCCAGGCTTTGTTCCTGTATAAATGCGTTATGGCATGTGGCATCTACCTGCAAACAGGCAGCTAAAGCGATTGGTCCCAGCGGGCAATGCGGCGCTGCCGCTACGTCATATGCCTCCGCCATCGATATGATTTTTTTGCATTCAGTGATGCCGCCCGCATGTGACAGATCGGGTTGAATAATATCAACACAACCATCATTTAATAGTTGTTTAAAATGCCATCGGCTAAACATCCTTTCACCTGTTGCAATGGGTATTGATGTAAGTTGCGCGATCTCTTTCAATGCTTCATTGTTTTCAGGCAACACAGGTTCTTCGATAAACATAGGGTGAAATTGTTCCAATTCTTTAGCCAACACTTTAGCCATCGGTTTGTGCAGGCGTCCGTGAAAATCTATGCCCACATCAACAGTCATTCCAACTGCCTCACGCAAAGCAGCAACACGTTGCAACACACGGTCGATCTTTTCATAAGAATCTATGTATTGCATTTCATCGGTTGCATTCATTTTCACAGCAGTAAAGCCTTGTTCTTTTGCAAGCTTTGCCGCGCTGCCCACATCAGAAGGCCTGTCACCGCCGAGCCAGGAATACACCCGCATTTTATTCCGTGCTTTTCCTCCAATCAACTGGTGAATCGGCGCATTGAAAAATTTTCCTTTAATATCCCACAATGCCTGGTCAATACCCGAGATGGCACTCATTAATATCGGTCCGCCGCGGTAAAAACCACCACGATACATCGTATTCCAATGCCCTTCGATATCCATCGGGTCTTTACCGATAAGATTTTGCATCAGTTCCTCCACAGCGGTCTTAACAGTTGCCGCTTTGCCTTCTATAACAGGTTCGCCCCAACCGGTTATACCTTCATCAGTTTCTATTTTTAAGAACAACCAGCGCGGAGGCGCCAGGAATAATTCGTATCGCGTGATTTTCATACTTCAACTTATTATAGTAATAAGTGGTGAATGGTCAATGGTCAATAGTGAATAGTCAACTTTTTTATTATCACCATTACTCATTATTCATCACTCATTACTCATCACTCATTATTCATCAATCATTGCTCATTCCGGCATACCGCAAAGCCTCTGTAACCGTTGCTTCAATCGCTTCATATTCTTTTTTTATCATCATCTCTTTTGTTGCCAACCAGGTTCCTCCCACAGCAATTACATTTTTTAGTCGCAGGTAATCTTTGATGTTGGAAAGGGTTACGCCACCCATAGGAATAAACTGCAAATTAAGTTGTTCGTAAGGGCCCAGCATCGCTTTTAGAAATGAAGCGCCACCCAACTGCGCAGTCGGAAATAATTTTTGAATCGTGTGACCAAGTTCATATGCAGACTCAATTTCAGATGGCGTCATCACCCCGGGTATAAATGGAAAATTTATTTGATTCGCTTCACTACAAACCTTGCTGTTTAAGGATGAGCTTAAGCCAAATTGCGCACCCGCATTCACTGCATCTTTTAATGAATTTATATTTAGTATAGTTCCTGCCCCGACAACCATTTCCGGGAATGCTTTTCTTATACTACTTATTGCATGCCACGTAACTGAAGTTCTGAAAGGTATTTCCATCACATTCAGCCCTGCATTCAAAAAAGATTCCGCTACAGGCAGTATATTTTCTTCGTCATAAAAAACTACGGCGGGCAAAATTTTTTGCCGCAATGCCCGAACAAGCAAGTCATCCATATCATTTATTTTTTACGAGCACAATTTTAGCAAGTGTGAATTTATTGCGCTGATCCATGGTTTTAAACCTGAAAGAAATAGTGCTGTTCATTTCAGTTATATCAATAACTCCTGCTTTAAACATTTTTATTTTTTCGTTTGATGCGGCATGAGCATCCAGCCACTCAGATACCTGTGTTTGTCGTTGCCACAATGAAAATGATGCAGCATCGTTGCTCTTGCGATAATCCAAATAGATCGCATAAGTTCCGGATGGAACATCCTGTAGATACATTTTCAGCAGGGTTGCATCGCTCACCGTGTAGAACATTGTCTTTGCAGGTGAATCGTCCCACCTGGCTGCTACAGCGATATTTTCATCGATGGTGGATGGTGTAAGCTGCGGATAAATTTCAAGCGTATCGGGAATATAAATAGTAGTGTTGCTATTGGCGGGAATATTTTTTTGAATATTATTCCTGTCGCAATAATAATAGCTTACGGCAATATAATCAGAAGGAAACCGGTTATGGTCCGGGCCATGCTCTATTGTTTGCAACAACGAATTATTGAAAGACATTTTATCGGAAAGAAAAAAACGATAGCCGCCTGTTCTTGCCAGTGGAATTGAATAATCCAACGCACCTGAAAGCGGCAGGCTCATGCCATCTTCCCATCGATCCAGTAAAGCATACCAGCCTCCGTTAAAAAAATCTTCAGAGCCGGTGCCGTGAAAACGCAATTCGCCATCAATCACTGTGGAATCATCTCCTTCAAAAAATTCGGTGATGCCAGGCCGCAAGCCCTGGGCCTGCAAAACAACTCCCGCAAAATGGCCTTTACCTTTTACATCAAGCATCTCAAATGGCTGTCCCGTTGGTACAGGATTCCCACGATTCCATGCTGCATAAAATTTGCCTTCTGTTGCCGCATCTCTTTTTTTATTTTGAAGATATACTTTCGCCGAAACTGCCACATCATTTAAAGCATTTTCATCTTTTATTTTTCTATAGATCAATTCAATTTTTGCCGATCTGTCATAGGGCATAGGAAACCACGAGTAATGTCTTTCCCCATCACTACCAGTCATCAATCCGGCCATAGAAGCTTTACCAAAAGCATAACCAAAATAATCCGCCAGCGGAGCATACACGGCCGGGCTCTTATCGCCATCCCAGGTTATCCGCAAGTCAATATTCTTTGCGATGGTATCTAACGTTGATTGTGACATTAATTCAAATCCAATAATTCTGCCCGGTTTATCAGACTCGAATATTGTAACCGTTCCGCCGGGTTTCAAAATAAATTGTTTTGTTGATTGTGCTATGGATGCATCAGCATTTTTGATAGCTGACAGCGGATCGCCCCAACTTGTTTTAATCTTCTCTAATGCTTGTCTTTCGTTCTCACTTAATGGCAGTGAAAAACTTTTCACCTGAACATCACCAGGATATAACTTATACCCTACCTGGTGAAACATTGTCTTTTTTCCTTTTAAAACTATCTTACAAAATTTATTAAAAGGTATCGGCAAATAGCAATAAAATCCGCCAAGCTGATTGGCACATAAAGGTGTTACAAAAGGATATACTTTGCCGCTGTACAAATCCATATAACAGACGGAAAAAGATTTTTTCAACGTATCGTCAATATAAAAATCAAGCGTATCGTTTGTTGGCGTAGGCGTCCAGAAACGATTGATAACACCGGGACCTTTTTGTTCAAAGATCACTAATGTGCTGTCTTCATTCCTCCTGATAAAAGAGTAAGTTCCATTGAAGCCATCATTGTTTAACCCTGTCCTGTCGTAGGTAGAAACCTCAGCGCAATAGGTATTTTCTTCATAGGCAGGCAAAGAAGAAAAATCGTAGTACTGTTTTAAAAAATATTCGAGATTAAGGTTATTATTTACCTGGGAAATACATATGGCAGGCAGTGCTATTACAAGAAGTATTAAAAGATTTGCTTTACTCATTTCATATGCTTTATTTTCTCATGGCGCTACGTAAGTTTTATGAGAACCAGCAAAATTATTTCCCACAAAACACTCAAAGGCCACGAAGGTTTTAAAACAGGCTTATAAATATTTATATTTTACTTGATGGTAACCGGCACACTCAATGCTGCATCCTGCGCATTACCGCCAGTGGTGATTGTGTATGTTCCTTTATTTAATGTCCATGCATGTGTTGCATCATCCCATTTTTTTAATTCGGATAACGCGATAGCAAATGAAGCAATGCCTTCTTCATTTGTTGTTAATGATAATTTCTTAAATGCTTTTAATTCTTCAACGGGCATGTTTTGCAGTTGCGGATAATGCACATACACCTGTACTGCTTCATCACCGTCATACTTCCCGTTATTTTTTATTCTAACTGAAAATGAAATACTGTCATTTGTTACAACAGGTTTATGTATCCACGCATAATCAAATTTTGTATAGCTCATACCAAAGCCAAAAGGAAACTGCACTTTACCATCAAAATAGCGGTATGTCCTTCCCTTCATGGCGTAATCATTATAAGCAGGAAGATCATCAAAAGAATTATAAAACGTTACAGGCAGATGGCCGGATGGAGAAACTTTGCCAAACAAAATATCCGCCAAAGCATTGCCGCCTTCTTCGCCCGGGTACCATGCCAGTATAATAGCATCTGCGAAATCTTTTATAGCAGATACATCCACAGCGCTGCCGGAAGTTATAACAACAATAAGCGGTGTTTTAGTACCTTTTCTTAAAGCTTTCAGGTAAGCAATATGCGCAGCAGGTAAGGAAAAGTTTTTGCGGTCGCCGCCACCTTCTGCAAGGAATGCATCGCCTTCTTCGCCTTCATACACAGGCGTGAAACCAACTACTGCAATAGTTACATTGGCGTTGCCCGCGGCCCAGATACCACCAAAATGAACGGTGTCTTTATAATCACAACCCATATCGTATTCAACACGCGTTCCAACACCCACTGCATTGGTGATACCTTCAACAAAATTCACAGCTTTATCAGTCACACCATGATAATTTCCCAGCAATGCATCCAATGAGGAAGCGTTTGGGCCAACTATCATTACCTGCGGGTATTTGGTTTTATCCAAAGGCAGAATATTGTTGTCATTTTTTAACAGCACCATGCTTTGAGCCGCCATCTTTCTTGCCAATGCGCGATGATAAGTATTAGCAATACTGTCTTCATTGCAGGAAGCATAAGGTGATGATGCTGCATTATCAAAAAAGCCAAGTTTAACCGATGTTCTTAAGATATGTGCCAAGGCGGTGTCAACATCTTTTTCAGTTAATAATTTCTGATCGATCGCTTTCATCACATCGTGCTGCAAAATACTGCCACACTCCAAATCAACACCGGCTTTAATGGCCGCTGCAGCCACTTCCACAGTGGTCGGATAGGTTTTATGACTTGAATAAATATCATTCAATGCGCCGCAATCTGTAACCACATGTCCCTGGAAATTCCATTCTTTGTGTAAGATATCATGCAACAATGTTTCACCCGAACAACAAGGCTCGCCATTCACCCGGTTGTAGGCGCACATCACCGATTCAACATGTGCGTCCACCAATTTTTTGAACGCGTACAAATAAGTCTCCCGCAGATCTTTCTCATCAACGATGGCATTAAAACCATGCCGCCCGGCTTCGGGCCCGCTGTGCACTGCGTAATGTTTGGCACATGCCGCAGCTTTTAAATGCAACGGATCTGCCCCCTGTAAACCACTTATAAATGCAGTACCCATCGTTGCTGTAAGAAATGGATCTTCTCCATATGTTTCCTGCCCGCGGCCCCAGCGCGGGTCACGGAAAATATTGATATTGGGTGACCAGAATGTTAACCCCATGTATTGCAGGTGCTGCCCCTGTTTAGTGCCAAGATTATACTTTGCCCTTGCTTCTGTGGAAATGGCATTGGCACATTCGTATAAAAGATCGTTATTAAAACTTGCAGCCATTCCTATGGCCTGCGGAAATATGGTCGCATTACCCGCTCTTGCCACACCATGCAAAGCTTCATTCCACCAGTTGTAAGCAGGAATACCCAACCTGTCAACAGGTTTGCTTTCATAACCCAATAATGAAATTTTTTCTTCCAGTGTAAGCTGGTGAAGCAGGTCATCAACCCTTGCTTTGATGGAAGCAGAAGCGTCTCTGAAAACAAAGCTTTTGGTTTGAGCAAAGCCGGTTTCAAACCGAAAGATCACGGTTATGAAAAGCATAAGTTTAAGCAACCGCATAATATTAATTTGTGTTGAAAATAAAGTTAGCATCAGGAAACACCGGCACTGATCTTCATCATAAAAAATAAATCATTGTTGTCCAACTAAAATTTTAATTCTTGGGCTAAAGCCCTTGATGGGCTTGGTTTTCACTAGCCCCAGGCTTAAGCCTGGGGCTATATAGCGGAAATCCTTATCCAACGGGCTTTAGCCCAAGTTAACCGGACAATACTGAAAATAAATGTAAAAAGGTCAGCATAAGCTTTTCTATTTTTTTCACCGTGCGAAGCCAACGCTCAGACCAGCTTCAGCCCTAAACCCGGTTTATTATTTACATACATATAACCATCCTTAACCGTAAAACCACCTTCGACAACGTCTTCAGCAAGATCAAAACTTCCGTCAAGATCGATATATTTTGTATGCGGTGTTGCAAATGCAGCATGTAATGCGGCCGTAATGCTGGTAATGCTTTCATCATTGCAACCCCAAAACACGTCTATGCTTCCGGCCCTGGCGATGTTAGCGATTTCCAGCGCCGCTTTGATGCCGCCACATTTCATCAATTTAATATTAAAAATGCCATATAAATTTTGCTTTGCCAGTTCTAAACCGGCTTTTGCATTTTTTAATGATTCATCGGCAGCCAGTTTTTGCCTTGTCTCCTGTGACAGTTGCGAAAGGTCTTTATCTGCTGAGGGTGGCAAAGGCTGCTCGATCAATTCAATCTTGCTATCTTTTGTGAGCGCTAAAAACAATTTTAATTCATTTATAGTATAACCGGTATTAGCGTCAACACGTATCACAAAATGATCACCAAATCTTTCATTTAGCTTGATGATGCGCTCTGCATCCAACTCTGCATGCGACCCGGTTTTTACTTTTAAAATGCGGAAACCTTTCTCAAAATATTCATCGGCTTCTTTAATTGTTTCCTCCACGTTTTTAATGCCTATCGTTACAGATGTGAGCATTTTCTCATGATGCCTGCCATAAAAATCAAGCACACTTACGCCGAGGTATTGACAAAATGCATCATGCAATGCTATATCGATGCAAGCCTGTGTTCCGGGAAAAATTTTAAAGTTTGTCCGGGCAGTATAAATAAGTTGCTGGAAATGGCGTATGTCCTTTCCAATAAAATATTCCAAAAATTCTGAATGCAGGTTCTCTAATGTTTGCGATAGATTTTCTCCAACCACATCAGGATCAGGATTAGCAGCGCCAATGCCTGTTATACCATTCGCCAGCTTTATCTCAAAAAAAACATTTTCCACATTAGTGATCGTTTCCCGTGCAATAGTGTATGGTTTCTGAAGCTTAAGGTTTTTCTTAAAGGCTTTTATTGATTTTATTTTCATTAATGCAAAGAAAAGTTTATTGGTTTATAAATCAGGCGGGAACCGGCTTGCTTTTTTCCGTTAACCGTTTAATAACAGGAATTATTTTATCGCATCCTTCCTGCAACGGAAGCAATACCGGAAGGTTAAGATTTCTTTCATATTCCTGTTGAAACCTGTATGCTTCTTCATCGTTGCAATGTTCGGTATTTAATGCAACTGCAATTACGTTGGAACCAAGTTGCTTAATTAAATTTATTTCCGATTCCAAAGAAGGAATTTCACCCCATTCCGGGACATGCTCATAATATTTTCGTTTTGGCGCATATAGCAATATTACTGATTTAGCATTACCTGAAATAAGCATCTCGCTGCCACACGGCCCTGTGGGATTGCGCAATGCAGATTGTCCTTCGATAAAAATAATGTCAGGTTTTGTTTCTTCATTACAGGTAAGTATGGCATGCTCCAGTTCCCCTGAGACAAAATCATTTAATGTTGAATCGAAGATAAAACCATACCTGCCGCCCTGCAGCCAGCCTGTCTGGCCCGTGTATATCATTTGTGCATTCAGCCCGGCATTATTACATGCATTCATTACCAATCTTGCTGTGGTACGTTTACCTAAAGCACAATCCATTCCGATCACCGCTATTATTGGCGTCACGATCTCAAAAATTTTTCCCGTCCAGAAATGCAGTTCCTGCAATTTTTTTGGAGCCCGTATATCGGTCAGCTCCACACCATATTCATCAGCTAATTGTTTTATATCAGGTCTTGCATTTAAATGATCGTGCAGGCCATTTACAATGCTTAGTTTGTTGCAGATTGCAGCCTTTACTTCATCAAGCATGGTTCCGGGAAATATACCGCCCGATGTGGCCACCCCGACAATACATACCTGCGGATTCAAACTAAGCGACTCTTCTATAGTAGCATAAATTGGAATATTACGATGCTTTCCATCCAGCAAAACACCTGCATCATTGCCGGCATAAACGCTGTCAATAACAGCAACTATTGTATAGCGGTTACTTTCTCTTACCAGCCCATGAGCAGTTTTGGCATTCTCCGTATTAAATAATCCATTTGTAAGAACAATTGCCCTATACATAAATTTCTTATAATTGTTGTAAATGTAATTGGATTGTATTGTACGAAGTAAAACAAATCACTTTTATCCAGCCATGAGAAAATTAATTTTTATTTTATTGTTACTTCCTTTAGTAGCTGCTGCCCAATGGAAGGAAAAGATCGGTACCATTGATTCTGTTTTAAATTATTTATATGAAAGGCATCTCTTTAATGGAGTTGTATTGATCGGCGATCACGGAAAAATCATCTATAAAAAAGCGTTGGGAATTGCCGACACAAGCGGCAGGCAGTTAACAACGAATTCGGCGTTTAATCTCGCTTCGGTATCCAAACAATTCTTTGTTATGATGGCGCTGATATTGAAAGAACAAGGATCCCTGAATTTTGATGATCCTGTTCAAAAATATCTTCCGTCTTTTCCTTATCCGGGTATCACTGTACGAAACTTAATGAATCACACGTCGGGCCTGCCTGAATATTTTGAAATAACAGACCGCACCATGACATTGATAGACACACTGGACAACGATAAAGCACTTGCTTTACTGGCTTCAAAAAAACCACCGTTGTTGTTTGAGCCCGGAACAAAATTTCAATATACCAATACCAACTACACCACACTTGCCTCCATCATTGAAAAAGTTTCAGGCATGAGCTGCGCGGCATTCTTTGATGAAAAGATCGCCAGGCCGCTTGGGTTAAAAAACACTTATATCTATAACATTACAATGCCTTCTTATCCGGCATCAAGAGTATTCGGCTTTCATTATGAGAATGGCAAACCCGTATCCGACGACCTGCTATATCTTGATGGCATTGTTGGCGATGGAAATATATATTCTTCAGCAGAAGACCTGTATAAATGGGACAAGGCTTTATATACAGAAAAACTGGTGAAGAAAACAACGTTCAGGGAAGCCATCACTTCCGGGAAATTAAAAGATGGTTCATTAACGGGTTATGGTTTTGGCTGGGCAGTCGATTCTGCAGGAAATGTTGCTCACTCCGGCGGCTGGGTCGCATTTGGAACATATATACATCGCTATATTGATAAGGGCCAGACTTATATTTTTCTTGAAAATTCGGCTGATTATACCGGGTTAGGCATCATAAAAAAAATTATTGAAGGCAACTCATATACATTACCGCAAACATCCATCATTACCGATGTTGAGCTTATCGACGGAACAGGTTCAACACCCAAAAAGGCAAACCTTCGCATCGTTGACGACAGGATCAATGATATAGGCGATCTGCAACCTTTTCCCGGCGAAACAGTTATCGATGGAAAAGGCCGCGTGCTGGCGCCGGGTTTTATCGACAGCCATAGCCATCATGATCGTGACCTTAATGAAAATCCTGATGCTATCGCAGTTACCAGCCAGGGAATAACAACTATTGTGGCCGGCCAGGACGGTGATTCAGATCCAATAGATTCGATGATGAACAGGATAAAAAATAATCCGGCAAGTGTGAACCTCGCCACCTACACCGGGTTTGGCTCGCTGCGTTATGCCGTAATGAAAAATGATCTTTCAAGAACCGCTACTGCAGCAGAGCTTGACAGCATGAAACAATTGCTTACATCTGAATTACAAAAAGGTTCTTTTGGTTTATCAACAGGGCTTGAATATGAAGACCAGTTTTATTCGTCTATGGATGAAGTGATCGAAATGGCAAAAACTGCAGCCGCATCCGGCGGGCGTTATATAAGCCACATCAGGAGTGAAGATATAAATCTTGAAAGATCAATTGATGAGATCATTCAAATCGGTAAAGAAGCAAAAATTCCCGTGCAAATATCACATTTCAAAATTGCTATGGTAAGCAAATGGGGAACATCTGATAAATTGTTGGCAAAGCTTGAGGCAGCACGGGCCGATGGTATTAATATCACCGCAGATTGTTATCCATATACCATGTGGTCATCCACACCAAGAGTGTTATTTCCTAAAAAAGATTTTACGAATTATGCAAGCGCTGAATTTGCTGTGACAAATCTTGTAGATCCGGGCAAATCAGTTATCACGCATTTTTCAGCAGACAAAAATTTTGAAGGAAAATCTTTAACAGCTATCGGTGCGTTGAACAATGAAAATGCTGCCGGTGCATTGCTGCGGATCATTAAAACAGGAGATGAAAAAAAAGATGATGGTAATATCATTGGCGTATCCATGTCTGAACCTGATATTATCAATTTCTTAAAATGGGATCAGACAAATCTTTGTTCAGATGGCGCCGACGGCGGGCATCCGCGCGGCTATGGCGCTTTTACCAGGTTTCTTGGAAGATATGTACGCGACCAAAAGATCATGCCATTGGAAACAGCAATTCATAAAATAACAGCGCTTACAGCCGAACACCTTGGCATCAGGGATAGGGGAATCCTGGCAAGAAATTATTATGCAGATATGGTGTTGTTTGATCCTGCAACTGTGATAGATAACGCAACTATCGAAAATCCAAAAGCATTATCCACAGGTATTGAAATAGTTTGGGTGAATGGAAAGATCGTTTATCAAAACGGCCAGGCAACAAAAATATATCCGGGTGTTTTTATTAAAGGCCATGAAACTGATGAAGACTAACTGATGGTTGTTTCTTGGTGGCCTTTGTGCACTTTGTGGGAAATCAATAAAATGCACTTTATATCAACACAAAGCTGGTAACATCACTTTCCGTAATTGTTTTTCCTGACAGGATCACAAGGCGTTCCACGACATTTCTCAGCTCGCGGATATTGCCCGACCAGTTATGACGCTGTAGTGCTGCAACTGCTTTTGCATCAATTTCTTTTTTGGCCTGGCCATAATCTTCTGCGATGTCTGACAAAAACTTTTCTATCAGTAAAGGAATATCTTCTTTGCGTTCATTCAATGAAGGGACATGAATGAGTATAACATTTAAGCGATGGTACAGGTCAATGCGGAAGTTTTTATCTTCCACTTCTTTCAAAAGATTTTTGTTCGTAGCTGCGATCACCCTTACATCAACATTGATCTCTTTATCGCCGCCCACTCTTGTGATCTTTCCTTCCTGCAAAGCCCGCAGCACTTTTGCCTGTGCATTCAGGCTCATATCCCCCACTTCATCCAAAAATAAAGTGCCGCCGTTAGCCAGTTCAAATTTCCCGATGCGTTGTTTTATAGCCGAAGTAAACGAACCTTTTTCATGTCCGAACAATTCGCTTTCTATCAGTTCAGAAGGAATAGCTGCGCAGTTCACCTCAACCAGGGCTTGTTCGGCACGTTTGCTTTTGGCGTGAAGCCATCTTGCCACCAACTCCTTGCCTACGCCGTTATCGCCGGTAATCAAAACCCTTGCATCTGTCGGCGCAACTTTTTCTATGGTTTCCTTAATTTTTTTAATGCCATCACTTTCGCCGATCATTTCTTCCACCCGGTTAACTTTACGGCGAAGTGTTTTGGTTTCTTTATTGAGCGTGTTCTTATCAAGCGCATTACGAATGGTGATCAGCAGGCGGTTGAGATCAGGCGGTTTTGCCACGTAATCATAAGCTCCTTTTTTCACTGCATCCACAGCGGTTTCAATAGTGCCATGCCCGCTGATCATAATAACAGGGACATCAGCATTTTGTTCAGCCGCTTTCGTGAGAAACTCGATGCCGTCAAGCTTCGGCATTTTAATATCACACAATACAACGTCATACGTTTTGTCAGCAAACATTTTCAAACCTTCTTCCCCATCGTTTGCCTCATCTATCCTGAATCCTTCATAAGATAGAATTTCATTTAATGTTTTGCGTATAGCCCGCTCGTCATCAACAATTAAAATATTACCCGAAAGTTTTGCCATATAAATATTTAAAAAACAAAAAACAAATTAACAAACATCAACCCGAAAGAATGCACATTATTTTCTTAAAACTCCAACCGTTGGATATTATAGTAAGAACAGGTTAAAAACTAATGCTTTGCGTTATGAATTCTTTATGTCATAAACTGTACCATTCAATGCATCACCGGAAAATTACTGCAATCCTTGAAAAGACATTACAAAAAGATGATCATTTATAGGAGCTGCTTATGTATGGTAAATATTGAATGTACAAAATATTCAATATTCAACACTCAATAATCAATATTCAAGTGGGGAAACGTTTTGTCAATGAGCATTGAATATTGAACATTGATTATTGCGTATTTTCTGATTCACTGCACATTCATTCACCATTCACTTGTGCATGCACAAATATTCAATATTCAACACTCAATATTCAATATTCAAGTGGGGAAACTTTTTGTCAATGAGCATTGAATATTGAACATTGATTATTGCGTATTTTCTGATTCACTACATATTCATTCACCATTCACTTGTGCATGCACAAATTGTGCATGCCTAAAATAGGTTGACAGTTTTTATAACTTTTCAAACAAATTTAATTGGATGTTTTTTTGATCTTCCTTATTAATTTCTATTGTGAAAATTTTCATTTTATGTCTTTTTTCTTTTTAAGTTCTTCTTTGGTGCGTATTTCCATCCTTTTCAGATACTGATTCTTTATGGTATCATTTACCCTTTCTATATGAGTGTTTTCATATACTTCATTGCACATACTAATCCGTATTTCATACGCTTCCAGCATCTCAGTATAACTGTCGCT
>DASUGF010000020.1:0-254195 GCA_036274175.1 Parafilimonas sp. | reverse complement strand
ACAACACCTCCTTGCGGAGTACCTTTCATTCTGGCTTCAATAGCTCCATTAGTTTGTTCTATCCCTGCTTTCAACCAGCGTTCCGCATACAGCAATACCCATTTCTCCTGTGTGTGGTGCTTCAGCATTTTCATCATCCACTCATGACTGATGTTATCAAAGAATCCTTTAATATCTAAATCAATCACCCATGAATAATGTATACAGTTGTGCTGGCATTGTGCCAGTGCATCATGCGCACTGCGACCCGGACGATACCCAAATGAACTGGCATGAAACAATGGTTCAAGTATCGGCTCAAGGTAGTCTTTCACTACACCCTGTGCTATACGGTCGCTTACCGTAGGTATGCCTAACGGTCGGCTTCCTCCCTGTTTCTTAGGAATTAATACGGTGCGTACTGCCGGTGGAAAATAACTGCCTGATGCCATGCGGTTCCATATCTTGTACAGGTTATTGCTAAGGTTTTTATTGAATAACCCAATCGTCTCCTTATCTATGCCTGCACCGCCATTTTTATCGCATACTTTCAGGTAACTGTTATATACCATCCGTTTGCTTACACCAAATGACTTTGTCTTTTCTTCGTTCATCCTCCCACTTTTGCGGTTGTTTACAAATACTCCAACTGAATAACTGTATCCCTTTGCTCTGCTTCCATTACAGAAGCTTCGACGCTACTATGGATACATCCGAGGCTGCTTATTACATCCCTCTGCCTGTGGCATGGTTAGACAACAATGATAACCTTAACTGTTTCACAATCGCGGTAGCCCCGCTATACAGCGGGGCTTCTTGTTGCAGCATTTCGCCCATTAATATAACAGCTTCTCACGTTTCGTATAAACGCCTGTGCAATGTTCCTGTCACCTCAATGCCGGAAGACCTGTAACCAGTATACAGCTTGCCCGTTACAGCTTTATCCCGCCGGCGGCTGAAAACCCGCGGTTTGGTCTTCTACTTAGTATCTTTCGACACGTCTTCAGTGATTCATTCACATTCAGCTCCATTGCACTTACCTGATCTCGTTTTAAGCGAAACCTTTTTACCCAAACGCTCAATACCATGCCTTTTGAACACAGCACCTTTGGGCGGTTTGCACACTCCTGCTGTAAAGCGTGTGCGGCAGTCCTACTGCCATCATTTATACAATTGCAAAACCTTTTGAAAGAGTTTCTCGTGACACACTCAGCCGGAACCGAAGTTAAATTTATAATTAAAAGTTCATTGTTTATTCTATTGCCCGGCGTTATTCGTCGGCTGGAACTGAAGCCGATTAGCGAACAAAAAGTTGAGAAAATATTCGTCACCCCGCCATATTGCCAAACCCCCTGTTATGCGTTAGCCATTCCGTCCAGTAAGATATTTCTCAAAATCAAAAAGTCCATTGTTAACGTCGTCTACAAAATGCTTAATTGATTTATTTATTAGTTCGATTTTATAAGGATCGTGAATTAGTCCGAACACTTGTCCTTTGTTATCAATTACGATATAGTTGCCATCTTCTAAATCCTTTATCTGGTAATAGCATTTGCCATCGATTTCAAATTCGTTAAGGTTATGCAAGTCTAAATTTGTTGACGATAGTCCGCTAACCAGTCTTTCAATTTTACTGTCCGCTGCGAATTTGCTTTTGTCTTTATGAAGTCTTGATAGGTCAAAATGAAAGTCAGCGAAGTCCAAAATATTCTTTTCGATTTCAAGTCCAACCCAAAGCCCTTCATAAACAGTTAAATTAAGAGGGAAATTGGCACCACTCTGTATAACTAAAATGTTCTGTAATTCAAATTGCTTTCCTTTTACCATTGACTTATCCGATTGCGAAGGATCAAAGCTAATTGTATAATGGTGTCCTTTGATTGCATAGTTTATAGAGAATCTTCTATAAAGTCCTTTATGAAGCCCGTCTGATAAAAAATGAAATTCAGTTGGCAACTGTTTGAAGAGTTTATCAAAGAAGTCAAACGCTTTGCCGTCAATTTTCCAACTTGTCTTTTTAAATAGTTCGAACATTTTGAGGGGTCTTATGGTTACGCATAACAATGATTGTATTGCCGCAATAAAATCTGTAAGTTGCGGAAATATTTGTGTTGTACGCCACTTTAGAAGGAACCTTAAAATTAATAGTAAAATATGCTTATTTGGATAATTATAAGTTTTCTTGCAATTTTCTTAGCTTTCTTCTTATATAAATTTGAGGATTTAGAAGAAAAAATTGGCAGAAGAGGAATGCCGGTAATAATCGTTTTCAATATACTTCTAATACTGTTTTTGGTAATTGCATTCTATTATAATCAGCAAAAAGACAGTAATGAAAAATCTTTTGCAGCTGTGAAAAGACAACAACAGCAAATAGATAACAACTTAAAATTGGTAAATAAAAGATTAAATGAAATATCGGATTCTTTAAAGCCTTTACAAAAAATACAATTAGATAGCTCAATGAATGCTAATGATAAACTTATCTTAGAAAGTCTAAATTTTTTGAAAACAGAAGTCAATTCAAATTTTAAATCAATAAATGAACGCTTAGGCAAACCATTAGATACAATTGAAGCATTAAATCAATCGGATTCAATTAATTTAATTCTTTCAAATCAAAAAATAATTTTAGAAGCAATTCAGAAACTTGAAAAAGAAAAAAATGAAAATACTTTCTTAACCAAACAAGAATTAGTTGACAACATTTCATCTGTCTCAACTAAACCGAAAAGTTATAGTTGGGTATTTTTATTAAGCCCTATTTTTTTAGGGCTTACAATGCTATTTTTATTTTGCGCATTATTTTCGCAACAAAATAAAACTAAATGGCTTAAAGCTGCAGTAGCCTCAAGCGTTTTATCTATAAGTACAAAGTTTGTTTTTGAAGGTAAATTAGCTTTTGACCCAGAGTTTAAACTTGAACTAAGCAATTGTGATTCGTCAAAAAGTGTAACATTTTTTGACACAGCTACTATCGGTCCTTTTGTCTCTGGCTATGATATTCTTGAACCTAATGCAGTTTGGGAACTCGACAGCTTAAAAAATTTTTTTTCTGACACCTCAAAGCAATTCATTGAAATAGCTATTTATGGCGGTGTTGACAACAGACATTTACGCAATGATGCCTTATTAAAATTTGGTGATAATTTATCGCTAGCTCAAGCCAGAGCAAATTATATTCAAAATTTCTTATTACAGCATGTATTTTCAACAAAAGAAATGAATTTTATACCTCACTTTTCTGTGTCTGTTAAAGGAGCAAATAGTTATGGTAGTTATGATTCTGCTTCCTTTGCTAATAGCAGAAGTGTAAGAATAATTAGCAAGTATGAAACATCAAATTAGCAAGATGAGAAAAGCGGCGTACAACAAAAGTATTTATGCAAGCAGGGTTGACACAGCGCAGCATCAACAGTAGTAATTCTATTTAGCTTTAGTCCCATCGCGACGGAACGCTATTGGGCTGCAACAATTAATTTCAGCATTTAATTCTATATTTAGCTTCGGTTATCGGCTAACACAGCGCTATTGCCCTACCTGCATAAATACCGAGCCGTTATGTGCAAGGCAAAAAATCATCATCATTCAAAATTTAAGCGCGACAATTTCTAATCCTTGCTTTTTTATTTTGGCGTCTCTATTTGACAGTTTTCATTTGACAAAAGTTTCTGCAAAAAATTAATCTTATCAGACGACAGCTTCTAAATCTTTTTTATATTTGAAGTGCGAATACATAAGGAGAAATCCAACGACATTTATTATTTAACAATTTTGCCTGACAGAGAGCAGGTGCAAGTCCTGCACATCCAAGTCTTCTTGTGTGTTCGCAGCACTGTCAGGTTATTTTTTAAAATCTTCAAAAGTTATGCGAACACACAAGAAGAAAAAATCAAGCAGACGACCAGAGATCAGAAGCTTAAAAATCCAACCAGACATTAGACTTAATCGTTTGAGCAAGACAACAGTTCCAGTAATTAGATTAAGTGGACTTTGGCTTGACAGATTAGGATTTAATCCTGAACAGCGAGTAACAGTTACGACAATGAATAAACTACTTATCATCAGACTTGATGAATAGTTATTCTAAGCCGTCAGTTCTTAACAGAGTTGACGGCTTCTTATTTTCTACGGTTAAGCAAAGAGACTGACAAAAGCCCTGCACATAATATGGCGGTCATGTGATTTGACACCCTATATTTGACACATTTTCACTTGCCTGCCAGACTGATTTTTCGTAAATTCGTAGGGGTGAAAAAACAAAAAATAATTGGACTTGATTTCGAGGTTGATTTTTTGGCAAATTCAATTCGCAACACGGTATCAGGCGACAGTTTCAGAACGGAAGTATTACGATTGACAAAAGCAGATTTAAAACAAGTTACAAAGAAAAATGGCTGGAATTTTAATTGGAAAACAGAACTTGAAAACAATGCAAGAGAAGTTTATAAACTGACAATTGTTGACAACCCAAACATTATTCAAGGACTTATAAGTTTCACTATTAATGCTGACCATGTTTACATGGACTTACTTGAAAACGCACCTTTCAACTTAGGACGTAACAAACTTTATGAAGGAGTTGCAGGTAACTTAGTTGCTTACGCCTGTAAGATTTCTTTCCAACATGGCTTTGACGGTTACGTTTCATTCACTGCCAAGACACGACTTATTGAACATTATCAGAAAACATTAAATGCAATAACATTTGGTGGACAACTGATGATTATAAATACTTTGGCTGCAAACATTTTAGTTGACAAATACTTCAAAAATGGATAATCATGGGATACATAAAAGAACCAGACGGGATTGACTTTGTAATCAAGGGTAAGCCGCTCACTGACAAACAAAAGAAAGAAATCAGCGGGTTTATAAAAGCTGACAAAGAACGTTTGGCAAAATTGGCAAACCGAAAAACAAAAGCACGAACCGCCAACAAAAGTAATAGGCTGGCTTGACGTTGGCAACTTCAGCGGCAAATCTTTATTCAGCTTCAGTTTCGGCAGACAGTTCGCTATTGAACATTAGCAGTTATCTTCGGCTGCAAAACAAAAATCAGCAGCAGTCCAGGCTGACACGGCGCTGAATACCAACCCATCAGCAATACCGGACCGTTGGCAGCAACCCTAACAGACGTCCGCTTAAAGAACAGCAGTTAGTATGAAACATATTTTTATTATCCTATTGGCAATAGCTATCATCGTGACAGGAATTTTCCTTCCTTACATTCACGGTGACTACGACAATTTAGCAGTCGGACTTTCTTACATTTTCCAATTTGGACTTTTTGCCTCATTGCTGTTTGTTCCGACAGGACTAATTTGGTTAATACTGAACTTTACCATTGGACAAAATAACCCGACCGTTAAATATCCTCTCTATTTCAAAAAGATAACTTTGATTATAGCAACGATTATTGTTTTGGCGACAGCGTTAGGTGCTTTTGCCTCTAACAACAGGTTCTCGGCAATTATCATTTTAGGAGCAGGAATTTTTCTTTTCATCTTCCGCAAGAAAATAAAGACCTTGTTTTATGTTTCCGACAACATTAAGCCTTATTACTTCATCTTTATTCCGTTAACAGTTTTGGTTATTCGTATGATTTTTCTTGAAACAGTGAAGAATAAAACGACCGACTTTGTAATACAACAGAGTGAGCAATTAATTCAGGACATTGAAGCGTATAAAAAAACGAACGGACACTATCCTGTTTCTTTGCTGTCAACCATTGAAGATTACAAACCCAGAGTGGTGGGCATACCTCGTTTTCGCTACGAAAGAAGTGGCGAAGCATACAATATTTATTTTGAACAGACATCTGAAATGTTAGGGACAGAAGAAGTAGTAATGTATAACAAACTCGGTGAGCACGAAATGACGGTGCATAATCAGGACTTATTACGAATTGCACCTGAGAATATATTGAGAGGTTATCATAAAGAGGCTGACCTTCCTCAACCGCATTGGAAAATATTTTACTTTGACTAATGACAACATTTATAAAACCGATGACAAAAGGGTATACGCTAATAGTGGCATTTGTAAAGCATGGCTTGACCAGCAACTCTTGTGCAGCAGTAATTCTTATCATCTTTTGTTCAAGCTGACAATACGCTATTGCCATGCCTTCACAAATGCGTTCACGTTGTCTCAGGACAAGACAGCGACAGTGCTACTATCAAACTTTTACGCTACGAAAATGATATGTATAAGAGTGTTCTGACCGACTTAAAGAAAATTAAACTTGACGCCGACCTTTACAAACTTCACAAAAGTGGCAAAGGCAATGGCGACTTCGGCATGGACAACACTTCCGAACTTCTTAACGATGGTTTTGGACTTTACTCAACACTTGACCTGAAGAAAAAAATCGGACCTGTTAAGACACAGTATTTTAGAATTTCGCTCACCAGAAAGGGTAACGCAACCTTTGACATCGGACTTGAAGAATACAATACCAAACGCAACAGTATTTTATTTGGGATACCCGGACAGATTTTTTCACTTCATCAGTTTAGCGATGACTTTCTTGCTTACTACATGCTTTTCACAGAAAAATTTATTAGCGATATTATACTTAAACATAACAGCAAGCAACATTTTCCTTTTTTATCCTACTCAGCATTGCAGTGTTTTCAGCTTGACAATATTACTGCCGATGAGATTGAGAATATCATCTTTAAAATAAACAATGAGATAAAAGAGCGTAAAACAGACGGCTGCGAAATGATAAAACTATTCATACACCAAATCATTTTGCTTGCCAATAGAAATTACGGAAGTATTTTGCTTTCAAACCAAAGCACACCAAACTCACACCAGGTATTATACAACGACTTTTTAAAAGCAGTTAGTCAATATTTTCTGACTGTAAGAAAAGTTGCCGCCTATGCTGACATGCTTCATGTTTCACCCGACCACTTGAACAGGGCGATCAAATCCTGTTCTGACAGAACAGCACACGAGCTAATTGATGAAATGTTGTTGATGGACGCAAAGGCATATTTGCTTCATACTACACAGTCCATTTCCGAAATTGCCTATAAGCTTGAATTTTCAGACCCTTCTCATTTCAATCGCTTTTTTAAAAAGTATTGCGGGTTAACTCCCCTTGAATTTCGCAACCAATCGTAATCGGTCTATTCAAAGTCGGTTTCGTGCTATGTTATTGAAAGTCTTACTCTGCATTTTTGCATCATCAATTCATTCAATAACAAACTAAAGTTCAAAACAATGACAACAGAGCAAAACAAAACATTGGTTCGCAGAGTAAACAAAGAATTTATTGAAGGCGGTAACATGGAGACATTCAATGAAATCTTTGCAGAAGATTTTGTAAACCACACAGCCCCTCCGGGTTCACCGAAAAATCGTGACGGGGTAGTTTATTTCTTCAACCACCTACTGAAACCTGCCTTCCCCGACTTGACGGTAGAAATACACGACATGATAGCCGAGAGTGAAAAAGTAACTACCCGCAAATCACTTCATGCAACACACACGGGTGAATTTTTCGGTGTTAAGCCAACTAACAAAAAGGTGGTGATGGAAGTAATTGACATCATTGAGCTAAGAAACGGAAAATACATTGGACATTGGGGCATACTAGACCTGCATAGTTTAATGGCTCAACTTACAACCCAGGAATAGCCCAGCCGCTAACAAGGGCTTAAAGAAATGGCTGGTGAAGTGCTTACTCAAACATCAATGATTTTTTAATGCAGGTTACAGATAGTGCCATTGTAGCCTACAGAAATAATGAGTTTTCATTTGATAAAAATTTAAAAGGCAAAACACATATTGATCTAACAAGAGCACCGCCAATTCGATGGCAATATAATCCCCGGGCAAAATGTTAAAGAATAGCCTTTCAAGCCCATAAAGCCGGAAAATTTCCTTCGGTTTTCAAAAAAATGTATATTTTCCGCCCGAATTAGTTGCCTAAACAACTATTACCAAAACGACTTTTGTTATTATCATGAAACGAATTGCCAATGTCCTAACGATCGCTTTGATTGCTGTTCTTTCTCTATGTGCATGCAATGGCGGAAAAAAATCACCCGACGCATCGGGTTTTATTTATTCAGAAGATTTTCAAAACAAGCTGCTTGAAAAATGTATACTGGCGGAAGATGGCAGCACCATCGAGATTCCCGAAGGGAAATTCTTATTGAAAAAACCTTTATCCATTGATGGCAAACACAAGGTTACCATTAAAGGCGCCGGTGTTGGAAAATCTTTTCTTTCTTTCCTGCATCAGTCTGAAGGCGGGGAAGGATTGTTGGTAACTAATTGCAAAAACATCACTATTGAAGGCTTTACCATACAGGATGCGAAAGGCAATAATATTAAGCTGATCGATTGCGATACCATCGCCATCCGGAAAATGAATTCTACCTGGACAAGCGGCACCGACAGTACTAATGGTGATTATGCCTACTATCCTGTGCAATGCAAAAATCTTTTAATGGAAGAATGCGAAGCCTCCTACTCAAGCGATGCCGGTATTTATGTTGGTCAAACCATTAATGTTACAGTACGCAATTGCTATGCACATCATAACGTAGCCGGTATTGAAATTGAGAACTGCATCAACTCTGATGTGTATAAATGTAAAGCCGAAGAAAATACCGGCGGTATTTTAGTATTTGATACACCGGGTTTGCCTTTGCACAACGGCCGCAATGCACGCATTTATGATAACGATTGCATTAGTAACAACGGAACCAATTTCGGTAAAGTAAGTTCAATGGTTTCCATCGTTCCGCCTGGCACAGGCATGATTGTATTGGCAACTGATAGTGCAGACATTTACAACAACAGGATATTGTACAACAAAACAGTAGGCGTATCAATAATAGGTTTTGCGCTTACAGGCAAACCCTATAATGATTCTCTCTTCGGCCCTTATAGCACAGCTATCACTATTCACGATAATAAATTTGACACCAAAACGGTTTCAATGCCTGATATGAGCAAGGATTTTGGCAAACTGATAGCGCTTGGTTTAAAAGGTTATAAAGATATTATTATAGATGGTGATGCCGATCCGAAACTAAGAGATAGCAAAGGCCAGGTGCCTGCTGATTATAAGATCTGTATCCGCAACAATGGCGATATAAAATTTGCCAATCTTAATTTCTGGCAGGTGAAAGGCGAAAGCGATATTACCGACCATGTTGACCACGATCTAACAAAATTCGATTGCGAGCACCAGGGAATCGCAGGCAATGCTTCCAACTAAAGATTATTATTCAGTGTAAATGAAAATGTGATGAAAAAAATTTCCGTGCTTTCTGCAATAGGTATCGCTTTGTTTATGATTGTCTTTTTCAGCAGGTGTACGGACCATGCTGCTGCGGTTGTTGTGGATGCCAATTATAAAGAGCCATTTAAAAAACTTTCGCAATATCATTTCTTCAAAGGTGATCTGAAAGCATTAACGCCCAATGACCGTGTATTAGCTTATGATCTTATCACGCCGCTCTTTTCAGACTATGCATTAAAGGCAAGGTTTGTATGGATGCCGCAAGGTTCATCAGCCAGGTATGTTAAAGATGAAGTGCTCGATTTCCCTGTTGGTACCGTACTCATCAAAAACTTTTATTATCCCTATGATTTCAGGGATGAATCAAAAGGCAGAAAAATAATTGAAACACGTTTGCTTATTCATAAACAGGACAAATGGGATGCATTGGCTTATGTGTGGAATAAAGAACAAACAGATGCAGACCTGAACATCATCGGCGATACCAAAAGCCTTGACTGGGTTGACCAAGATGGTAAGAATGTGCATGATGAATATTCTGTTCCGAACAAAAATCAATGCAAAACCTGTCACAGCTATAACGGTGCCTTCATACCAATTGGTCCGAAAGTGCGCAATATGAATCATGATTTTTTATATGGTGATGACAAACAAAATCAATTAGATAAATGGGTGACTGCAGGCTATTTAATGGGTTATAATAATAGAGATAATATTAGCAACAGGATGGCAAAATGGGATGACTCCACCACGGGCGATATCAATGCACGTGCAAGAGCCTATCTCGATGCCAACTGTGCGCATTGTCACAGGAAAGAAGGCATGGCCAACCCGAGCGGGTTGTATTTAACGTATGCCAACCGGGATGCAGGAAGTCTTGGCTTTTTTAAAACCCCTGAAGCAGCAGGGGGCGGCGGCGGAGATTTTTTATATGATATTATCCCGGGCAAGCCTGATGAATCCATCATGCCACACAGGATGATGATTGATGAACCAGGCAAAATGATGCCGCAGATAGGAAGAAAACTGGTGCACACAGAAGGTGTGGAATTGATAAAGCAATGGATTGCCAGCATGAAAGCGGAGCCGACAGCAGCGAAATGATGAACATGAACCGTGAATTACAGGCTCCTGGCTTTCGGCAACCCAAAAAATTTAAGTGTTACTCTAAGAACTTTTCGAAGTTTTCATGTTTACGACCTATTCCGGGAGAACGATTCGGGATTGACGTTGACTTTAAAAATTGAACCTTCGGGTTAGCTCAAAGGCAAGTGTTCTAAAAAAAAGCCACAACTATAAACTGAAAATAACAAGCTGTAAACTGAAAGCTCAAACATAAAATCCAAACTAATAACTTAATTCTTTTTAAAACAAATCTTGCCATGATGAAACTACTGAAGCGTATTTCAATTGTTATTGCATTTATCTTTTTCGGAAAAATGACCTTTGCACAAACGGTTGCAGGACACGTAAAAAATAAAACTTCCGGGGATCCGCTGCCCGCTGTATCGGTTACCATAAAAGGTACACACAGCGGTACTTTAACCAACGAAAAAGGATATTTTAAAATCACCACAGGTAAAGCCGGAAATGTTGTGCTGGTGGTGTCTTCCATCGGGTTTGAAACACAGGAAGTAAATGCCACAGCGGGCAATAATACTTTGCAGGTTGAAATGGTACTTTCCTTCTCTATCGGCAATGACGTAGTGGTTTCTGCCAGCCGCACCAGTGAGCGTATTATGGAATCGCCGGTAAGTATTGAGCGCATCAGTTCCGCACAGATAAAAAACTCTGCACAGAGCGATTATTACAATATTTTAAAGAACGTGGCAGGCGTAAACTTTACACAGTCGAGCCTTACTTTCAACTCTATCTCCACACGTGGCGGCGCCGGAAGCGGTAATACAGATTTAGGCCAATACTTAGATGGAATGGACAACCGTGCACCCGGCCTCAACTTCCCCGTGGGCTCTTTCTTAGGGCCGCCACAATTAGACATTGAAAGCGTTGAATTGTTGCCCGGAGCTTCATCAGCCTTGTATGGTTCCGGTGGTTTGAATGGTACGGTTGTTATCAACACAAAAGACCCCTTTATTTATGAAGGTTTAAGCGCTGAAGTAAAACAAGGCATTATGCATTTGGGAAAATCAGATCCCGTTGGTGCAGCGCCTTATTATGATCTTAGTTTCCGCTGGGCGCAAAAGATAAACGACAGGTTTGCTTTCAAGATCAGCGGCCAGTATTTACAGGCTAAAGACTGGATGGGTACTGATACTTCCAACTATGATATGGTGCATGGCGGAAAAATTCCCGGCACCCGTGCAACAGATCCCAATTATGTGGGCGTGAATGTATATGGTAATGAAATTTCAACCAGCATCACCGATCCAACCAATCCAAACAACTCTTTATTTGCAGGTGTCATTGCAAGCCAGTTCGGGCCCGATCCTTCCTTGTGGCCGGCCGAAGTACAGCAGTTGTATGCTACCGATGGGTCAAAATATTTCCCTGTTTCAAGAACAGGTTATAAGGAAAGAGACCTGATGGATAATAACACCATGAACCTGCGTTTAAATGGGGCCATATATTATAAGATCAACGACAGGTTAACGGCAAGTTTAATGGCGGATTGGTCAACCGGCAAAACAGTTTATACGGGCAGCAACCGTTATGCATTCACCGATGCGTCTATGGGGCAGTACAAACTGGAACTGAGATCGAAGAACTGGTTTGTGCGAGCCTATACCACACAGGAAAACGCCGGCAAAGCTTATGATATGGGTGTTACTTCCATTTATATGAATGAAGCGATTAATCCTTCTATCAGCTTTGACCAAAATGGCAACATAGCCGGGGGCTGGTATCCTGACTACACAGGCGCTTACATCATGGCAAGATTAACGGGCGCCGGCGAAATGGATGCCAACAATGCTGCCCGTGCTTACGCCGATCGTAACCGTCCACTTCCCGGCACACAGGCATATAAAGACTTGTTTAAGCAGGTTACAAACACACCTTTTCCCAATGGATCAAAATTCATAGATCATACCAGCCTCTATCATACAGAAGGCCAGTATAATTTTTCAGACGTTATAAAGGTTGCTGATGTTATAGCCGGCGCCAGCTTCAGAATCTATACACTCAATTCAGAAGGAACCTTATTTGCTGATGCCGACGGGCCTATCAACATCAATGAATATGGCGCCTATGTATCAGCATCAAAAAAACTCCTGTCTGACAATCTGAAATTAGGCGCTTCACTGCGGTATGATAAGAATGAGAACTTTGAAGGCAAGTTCACACCGCGTATCTCTGCTGTATTGCAGGTGGCTAAAGAACATTATATCAGGGCTTCTTACCAGAATGCTTACAACAATCCGGATAACCGTTCACAATGGGAAATGCTGAACCTTGGCAATACGATTGAACTGGGTGGCTTGACTTACCTGCAAGATAAAAATCCTTACAAGTTGCATCAGTATCCCTTATACACTGCATCCAGCTATGCGAAATACCAGCAATCCGGCAAGGAAAGTGATCTTGTTGAACAAAAATTCGGAACGTTCGTGCCGCCATCCATTAATTCTTATGAGCTGGGCTACAGGGGCGTTATTGCGAACCGTTTGCTGATAGATGCTTACGGCTACATTGCCAAAAATGTAAATGTTATTGCCTCTTACGAAGTGGTGCGTGTAAAGCCTGATGTGCCGGATTCATCTTTCTCTATCTGGTTCTCTTCTGCCGATGCCAATACCACTTACGGCTATGGCTTGTCGCTCACTTATTCACTTAACGATGCCTGGTCAGTATCTTTTAATACTTCAAGAGACATGGGTAAAAATCCTTCTGATTCCAACAAGACCGTTAACCTCAGCATACCTGGTTACCGTTTCAACATTGGCATCAATAATTATGGTTTCGGTTACCAGAAAAGATTTGGTATGAATGTAAATTGGAGATGGCAGGATGCGATGTATTCGACAGCCAGCTTCAGAAGCGGCATGTTGCCTGCAACCAATGTGATAGATGCACAGGTGAGTTATAAATTCATTAAGGCCAACAGCAAAGTAAAACTTGGCGCGACCAATATTTTAAATCATTATACGGTTGACCAGTTTGGTAATCCTGCAATAGGCGGCTTGTATTATGTGGCATTTTCTTATGGGCTGTAGTTAATAGAAACCATCATCTAAAGCCAAAAGCTGTCATGTTATGTGGCAGCTTTTATTTTATTTTTTGTACTTCCCTTTCGGACTTTCTGTCGCAGCAGGGTCTTCATAGCTTAGCCTTGTGTATTGAATGAGACCCTGCGTTTTATATATAACTGTAACAATACAACACGCAGGGTCTCATGGCTTTGCGCATCAACTTTAACGAAGACCCTGCTAAGACCAAAGTTTATTTAACTTTATTTGCAGGCGTAATTCCTATGCAAATAATAACCACTAAAACAGACTTAAGTTCACTCAATGAGAAACAGCGGGAAGCAGTTGTCAGCGAGCACAATCGGCTTTTGGTTTTAGCGGGCGCAGGTTCAGGCAAGACAAAAACACTTTTACAAAAAATTATTTATCTGATTGAAGAGAAAGGAGTAAGCCCTTCGAGTATTCTGGCAATCACTTTCACGAAGAATGCAGCGAATGAAATGATTGACCGCTTAATCATTTCGGCAGAAACAACAGGGATGTATGAGATACAACTTTTTGATAAACGATTAAGCAAAGCTGACAAGGACAAAGAAAGATTTTATCAACAGAAAAAATATAAATGGATTGAAGGTTTAACCATAAGGACTTTTCATGGTTTCTGTTACAGCGTTCTTCGCAATTTCGGAGTGAATGAGTTTGACAATAAGTTTAAAATTATTGGAGATGAAAAGCGGAACGAGGAAGATGAGCTTTCAAAGCATGTAGCACCTGAAACAGTTTTTGAAGTTATCTATAACCTCTTGATTGAACAATGTGAAGACACAGAATATTTGCTTCAACTTAAGCGTTACATTCTTGACTACTTCGTTGATAAAATCGATCTGAAAAAAGCTGATCCAAAGTATTTACCAAAAGATGGAAAATATTTTACAACACTTGACGGGACAAAAGTCCGCTCAAAGTCAGAACAGTTTATAGCTGATTGGTTTTACCGGCATAGCATCAGGTACGAATACGAGCCATTACTTAATATAAAAGACTTTTCTTTTCATCCCGACTTCTACATTCCCGGAGCTAATCTTTACATTGAGCATATCAGTGACAAAAGCTTTTCCATCAAGGAAAAAGAGGAGCAATTCCAAAAAGGCAACCTGCTTTTAGTGAAAACTTATGAGAGCATGACAAAGGATTCCGCCTTTTTTAACCATACGCTTGACCAAATTGTAAAAAATAGGTTGCCTTCCGATTATCACAAAACCGTTTCTTTAAACTTCAAAGAGGAGTTTCATGGATACCTCGAAAATGTGAAGGATTTTGTCAGGGATATCATGCGCATCACCGACATGATAAAAGTTGAAAACATCAACGTTGACACGATTTCTAAAAACGCAGCGAAAGACCAGCATGAAAGAGTTCGCAGCTTTTACGAGCTGGCAATTCCAATCTTTAGGAAATATATCTGTTATTGTACTAACAAATCTTACCTTGACTTCAATGATTTGATTTCACGAAGCATCTCTTTATTTCAAAATCATGCTGATATTGTCAACAAATACAAGAACAAATACCGGTACATTTTAGTTGACGAATTTCAGGACGTAAACAACCTGCAAGTTGAGTTAATTAAGCTTTTGCTCACCGATAATACGCAACTGTTTTGCGTTGGCGATGATTGGCAAAGTATTTACGGTTTCAGGGGGTCTAATGTCAATTACATAATTGATTTCGAAAAACATTTTCCCAATTCAGAAATTATAAAACTCAATTTAAATTACCGCAGCACGCAAAACATTGTTGGTGCAAGCAACGAAGTAATAAAACACAATAAATTTAAGGTTGAAAAAGACATACAGGCATCCAAGAAATCAGAGCATAAAATTGTGGTGTATTCTGGCAACAGTGAAGAAGAAAACATTCATTTCTGTTTGGACAAAATAAGAGAGCTGCAAAGCTCCGGGTTAACAGACGAAGACATTTTGTTTTTGTATCGCAGAACCCACATGTATAACCCTGGTGCATATTCGGGCAGGCCTTCTTACTCTAAAACATTTTATCGCGAGGGAATCAAGGTTCAGGCAAAAACCATTCATGCAGCAAAGGGGCTTGAAGCAAAAGTTGTTTTCATTATTGGCTTGACCGAAGGACCAGGAGGCTTCCCGGATATTTGGTTAGAAGACAGAATTTTTCAAGTCATTAAAAAAGCAAACCACGATTTGTTGATGGAGGAAGAACGAAGGTTGTTTTACGTAGCAATCACCAGAGCCAAAGACAAACTTTTTCTTATTACCGAAAGAGGAATTGAATCAAGTTTTCTAAAAGAAATACCAGACATCTTCACAGTTAAGACAAGCATACCAATTAAATCAGTTATTGAAAAAACGATCATTTGTAATAAGTGTTTTAGTCAACTTGAAAAGCTCTGGAAAGTTTGCCCCTATTGTGGAGAGAAAGTACACGACAAGAAATAAGGTAACTGCCTGATGTAAAAAAAAGGCTGCTTCAACAAAGAAATCATCTGTTCATCAATCCTTGCTATAAAAATATTCATGCTTACCTATTTGGTTAAGCGCTTTTCTTTGTGCCTGTTGTGCTCTTAATTCAACTCTCCTGATTTTTCCGCTGATGGTTTTAGGCAGTTCATCAACAAATTTTCCGTCTCGGTCGCAGCGGGGTCTTCATAGCTTAGCCTTGTGTGTTGAATGAGACCCTGCGTTATATATAGTTGCAGCAATAAAACACGCAGGGTCTTGTGGCTTTGCACATAAACTTTAATGAAGACCCTGCTAAGACCAAATTCTATTTGTTTCGGTAAAAATATTCATGCTTACCTATTTGGTTATGCGCTTTTCTTTGCGCCTGCTGCGCTCTTAATTCAACCCTCCTGATTTTTCCGCTAATAGTTTTAGGCAGTTCATCAACAAATTCAATAATACGCGGCAATTTATAAGGAGCCAATTTTTTTCGGCAGTAAGTGAAGAGCCGGTGCGCCTGGTCGCTATTGGGTATGCAGCCAGGTTTTAAAATTACAAATGCCTTTATCTCAAAACCCTTAACAGGATGTGGGCTCCCCACAACCGCAGATTCAATTACGCTTTCATGTTCTATCAATATGCTTTCTACTTCAAACGGGCCGACACGATAATCGGAGGTCTTTATTACATCATCATCTCTTCCCACAAACCATATATAACCCTCTTCGTCCCTGTATGCTTTATCGCCGGTATAATATAGTCCGTGTTTAAACACATCCTGCATCTTTTCAGTATCATCAAAATAATCAATAAAAATACCATTAGGTCTTCCAGTTCCTGTATTTACGGTAATGCTGCCTTCCTCAGTATTTTCAAGTTCATTACCCTCCTCATCTGCAATAACAACATCATATAAAAATGTTGGTTTACCCATGGAACCGAATTTTATACTACTACCAGGCAAATTGGCCACAAGACAGGAGCTTTCCGTCTGCCCGTAACCATCGCGTATAACAAGCCCTGTTCCTTTCTTCCATTCATCTATCACCTCAGGGTTTAATGGTTCACCTGCTGCAACACACTCCCTGATACTGAATGTATAGGAAGACAGGTCTTCGAGTATCAGCATGCGTAATACAGTCGGTGGCGCACAAAATGTAGTGACCTTATATTTTTCCATCATAGCCAGGTTTTCTTTTGACGAGAACCTTCCTTGCTGATAAAATGCAAATACAGTAGCACCCATATTCCATGCGGCAAAAAAACTGCTCCACGCAAATTTTGCCCACCCCGGTTGGGAAATGTTATAATGAATATCGCCCGGCTGCAAACCGATCCATGCTGCGGTGGTAAGATGCCCAAGCGGATAGCTAAGTTGCGTATGCACCACTATTTTAGGCATACCCGTTGTGCCTGATGTGAAGAAAAGGAATAATGGATCATCAGCATTGGTGTCGGCAGCTTCTGCGCTTTCCGATTCTTTGAAAATATCGTCAAACGGTAACCAGTCATTCCTTGCAGCGCCAATAATTATTTTAAGTCTTATCGCTTTTCCTGAAAGCCTTTCTGCTTCATCCATTTTTTCAGCATTCTCTGCATCTGCAATAACAACGGCCGGCATTAATTTTTTAAAACGGTATTCTATATCATGCACACCTAAAATTGTTGCTGAGGGAATTAAGCGAAATCCACCTTTTATAGCAGTGAGATAGCTTATCCAATTAGCCGGGAGCAGCGGCAGTTGCAGGAATAACACATCTTGTTGTGCGATACCATTTTTTCGCAAAAAGTTCAAGAATCGATTGCATGCCCGTTGCATTTCGCTAAATGAAAAGCTTTGCGTTTCGCTGCTATTTGTCCATATAAGTGCCGGTTCATCCGGGCGGTCTTTTACATGAATGCTTTCAAATACCTCCTTTGCCCAGTTAAATTTGGCTGGCTTTTGTATCGATAATTGTTGCAGGGCGTCAAATTTTTTCTCTGCAATCAATCGTTGTAATTCACGAAAAACATTTTCCATGGCAGCAATTATAATTTAAGAAGGCATTAAGCAGTTTAAAGGTAAATTCAATAAATCGTTTTCAGAACTTCTGTTGAGTTTGTTGCTATCGCATCTTTAAAAAAAAGAAAAAAACTGAACACCAGAACATATTAATCGCTGATAGATGTGCAGTCAATGCCTCCTTACAAATATCCTGATGCATGCAGCATAATGAATGTTTTCCACGTCTGTTCATAATCTTATAACAGTCTATATTACATTCTCTTTGTATCTTGAAAAAAACTTATACTATGCGCTGGAGAAGATTTAACGGGGAAACCATTCATATACCCATAAAAAATGCGGTGGAGGAAGCTATTAAACGTGAGCATGATAAAGGGGTACATTTAAAAGTTTGCATCGGTACCGACAGCCAGGTAAAGGGAGATGAAACGGAGTTTGCAACAGTAATCGTTTTTTTGCGGGAACATAACGGTGGCTTTATGTTCATTCACAATGAAAAAACAAGACAGCATTACAATATTAAAGAACGCATGCTGGTTGAAGTGGCAAAAAGCATTGAAGTGGCCTATGAGCTTTGCAATCTTTTTATTGAATACGATGTGGATATGGAAGTACATGCAGACATTAACACTAACCCGCATTTTAAAAGTAACGATGCGTTGCGCGAAGCCATGGGCTATATCATGGGAATGGGATTTGCTTTTAAAGCCAAGCCTGAAGCTTTTGCCAGCAGTTGCTGTGCAGACAAAGCCTGCAATTGATGATCACATATTACGCCGGTATTGCCCGCCTACCTCATATAAAGCATGCGTGATCTGACCCAGCGAACAGTATTTAACTGTCTCCATTAATTCTTCAAAAAGATTTCCATTATTTACGGCAACACTTTTCAACCTATTCAACATCTCAGCCGACCGCTGCTCATTATGTTTATGAAATGCCCGGAGATTATCTATCTGTTGTTGTTTTTCTTCTGTTGTTGAACGAATAACCTCATTGGGTGTTATCGTAGGGCTTCCTTTTTTATTAAGAAAAGTATTTACGCCGATCAATGGCAATTCACCGGTATGTTTCTGATGCTCATAATATAAACTTTCTTCCTGAATCTTGTTGCGCTGGTACATTCTTTCCATAGCGCCCAAGACGCCGCCGCGATCGGTTAAACGGTCGAATTCTGCCAGCACTGCTTCCTCCACCAGGTCAGTCAATGCTTCCACAGCAAAAGAGCCTTGTATAAAATTTTCTGTTTTGGCTGACCCTAATTCACGATTGACGATCAACTGTATTGCCATAGCGCGCCGCACACTTTCTTCAGTAGGCGTGGTGATGGCTTCATCATAAGCATTTGTATGAAGCGAATTACAGTTGTCATAAATAGCATACAATGCCTGGAGTGTTGTGCGGATATCATTAAAATCAATTTCCTGTGCATGCAGGCTTCTGCCACTGGTTTGAATATGATATTTTAATTTTTGTGAACGGTCATTGGCATTATATTTATACTTCATTGCCTTTGCCCAGATACGTCTCGCCACACGCCCGATAACGCTGTATTCTGCATCCATTCCATTGCTGAAAAAGAATGACAGGTTGGGCGCAAAATCATCTACGTGCATGCCGCGACTTAAATAGTATTCAACATAAGTAAAGCCATTTGCCAGTGTAAATGCAAGTTGTGTGATGGGGTTGGCGCCTGCTTCTGCAATGTGATAACCGCTAATGCTTACACTATAAAAGTTCCTTACTTTATTCTGAATAAAATATTCCTGCACGTCACCCATTAACTTTAAAGCAAACTCTGTTGAAAAGATGCAGGTGTTTTGCGCCTGGTCTTCTTTTAAAATGTCGGCCTGCACGGTACCACGAACCTGTGATAGCGTTGATGCTTTAATCTTTTCATAAATATCTGCAGCCAACACTTCATCACCGCTTACACCCAACAGTTTTAAACCCAAAACGGCCTCCCCTAAATCCCCTCCGGTGGAGGGGACTTTTTGCAGCAGTTCCACAGGATGGCGGCCCGGCGATGACGGGTTATAATAAGTTGGTTTTGGCTGATGAGAAAACTTCTTTTCCAACTCACCATTCACCACTGACCATTCACCATTTTCTGCAATCCATTTCTCACATTGCTGATCAATAGCCGCATTCATAAAGAAAGCAAGGATGATCGGCGCTGGTCCGTTGATCGTCATGCTTACAGATGTTTTTGCATCACAGAGATCAAAACCGCTGTATAATTTTTTTGCGTCATCTACAGTTGCAATGCTAACCCCGCTGTTCCCTATTTTTCCATAGATGTCTGGGCGATGATCGGGGTCTTCTCCATACAAGGTAACGCTGTCAAATGCAGTGCTTAAGCGCTTTGCAGGCTGATCGATCGAAACATAATGAAAACGCTTATTAGTGCGTTCAGGGCCACCTTCGCCGGCAAACATTCTTGTTGGATCTTCGCCTTGTCTTTTCAATTCAAACACACCCGAAGTAAAGGGAAATTCGCCCGGCACATTTTCCTGTAACTGCCATTTTAAAATATCACCCCAGTCATTATATTTTGGCAAAACAATTTTTGGAATTTTTGTTCCGCTTAATGATGTGGAGATTAACGGTTGCTTAATGGTTTTATCACGAACTGTATATTCAAAAAAATCAGCACTGTATTTTTTTTGCAGTGATGGCCAATCGTCAATTAATTTTTTACATTCAGGATGCAGTGATTTTTCATACTGCGCTTTTACACCTAACAGGTCTTGAATATTTAGTAGGCCTTTTTCTTCCAGTACACCGGAAATCTTATACAGTTTTGACGCGATCGTACATTGTTCATTCACCCAATTGTCATACGCTTTGTTGTTTTCAGTTATTTCGGAAAGATAACGTACCCGTTTCGGCGGAATGATCAGCGATTTTGAAGTAGTATCATTCGTATGTTTATGCTGTTCGATCTTACCAAAATCGACTTGTGTTTTTTCTTCTACAGCAAGCATTATTTTCTCAAATAATTCATTGATACCTGCATCGTTAAATTGCGACGCGATAGTTCCAATAACGGGCAATTCTTCGTCTTTTGCATTCCATAGATTCCGGTTGCGTTTGTATTGTTTGCGCACATCATGCAGGGCGTCCAAAGCGCCGGCCTTATCAAATTTGTTGATGCACACAATATCTGCATAGTCCAACATGTTTATTTTTTCCAGTTGCGATGCGGCGCCATATTCCGGTGTCATTACGTACATGCTTACATCACAATACTCCAAAATAGATGCATCACTTTGACCAACACCGGCACTTTCTAAAATAATAAAGTCAAATGACGAAGCTTTGCAAATGTCCAGCGCGTGTTCTACCGCATTACTTAAAGAAGTATTATCATCACGGGTGGCAAGACTACGCATATACGCACGAGGATGTGAGATGGAATTCATTCGAATCCTGTCGCCCAATAAAGCGCCGCCGGTTTTTTTACGGGAAGGATCGACAGAAATTACAGCAATTGTTTTGTCTGTATAAGTGTTTAAAAAGCGCCGTACAATTTCATCTGTTACGGAGCTTTTACCGGCCCCACCTGTGCCTGTGATGCCTAAGACTACGGCCTCCCCTAAATCCCCTCCGGTGGAGGGGACTTTGGCAAGCCTGTTGCTTTTTTCTGTAAGTTGTTTATCGGGTAAAGCTTTTAATGTTGTGTGGATTTTAGTGATTACATTCTGTAGATCATAAGTTATTTCCTCATTGGTAAATCTTAATACTTCAAAGCCTAAACTATTGAGTACTTCAGTTCGTTCCTTATCACTGAGTTTCGTTTCAGGTAGCTGATGATAATTACCATCTACTTCAATTGCTAACCCTTTACTTAAACAAACAAAATCAGTTATAAACTGACCGATAACATGTTGTCTTCTGAATTTATAACCTTCCTTTTTATTTCTTAATTTATCCCATAAAATATCTTCTGCAACCGTTGATTCTTTGCGATGTGTTAATACAAAATCTTTTAATCTTCCGTAATAAAACGGATCAGCTTTAAACTGATTCACAGTAATGGAACCATCATATGCTGCTTCATTATCATTAATACCTGATTCAGCAAGTGTAATAGCTCTGGCAATTCTTCTTATATCTTTTGCTTCACCCAAAGGCAATTTGCCGTTCCACTTTTTAGGCGCCTGCCAATAATCAGACTGTTTCCAATCTCCTCCTCCCCCGGAGGAGGTTGGGAGGAGGCTGGCAATCACATCTTCAATCATTCCTTCCAGACCCATTTTTCTGCCATCATCGGGAGAGTAAATTCTTGTAATTCCGTAGTTATGGAGTTCAGTAATTTCCTGTGGAAGAATGGTGCCGCCACCACCGCCGAAAATTTTTATATGGCCACAGCCGTTTTCGTCAAGAAGGTCTTTCATATACTTGAAAAACTCAAGATGCCCTCCCTGGTACGATGTTATGGCAATTCCCTGCACATCTTCTTCAATAGCGCATTCTACAATTTCTTTTACGCTCCGGTTATGGCCGAGATGAATGATCTCTGCTCCTTTGCTTTGCAGTATGCGCCGCATGATGTTTATAGCAGCATCATGACCATCGAACAGGGAAGCGGCTGTTACGATGCGGATCTTATTTTGCGGGGTGTAACTCATCAAACAATTGAATTGCCGCAAAATTAACTGTTTGAAAATTAAAGTGAACGCTTGTTAGTTGAATAAACCCTCGTCTGATCAAAACAGAAAAGCGGACCGCATTAAAATATGCAGCCCGCTTTCATTGGGAAAAAGCAATTTATTTTGTCGGAATGACCTCTTCCATATCAACCAAAGTTTCTTCCACTGCCCCATTTTGATGAACCAGTAAACTACCCTGGAGATATTTCTCATTGTGTTGAGTGGCGTCAAGGCCAAGCATTTCATCTTCAGCACTAACACGCAAAGGCAAAATGAAATTAATAAACTTGAAAATAAGGAAAGAAACGGTGAAGCTATAGGCAACAACGATCAACAAAGCTTTAAGTTGAGTAAGGAAAAAAGCTACATTCCCAAACAGTAAACCATCATTACCCCCAGCATTTACTGCTTTTGTGGCAAAGATTCCTGTCATCAACATACCCACCATACCACCAATCCCATGGCAGGGAAATACATCCAATGTATCATCCAGTCTTGATTTGGCTCTTATTTGTACAGCAATATTTGAAATGACTGCTGCTATAAATCCAATAAAGATACTTTGAGGAATGGCTACAAAACCTGCTGCAGGCGTAATGGCCACAAGCCCCACAACAGCACCTACGCAAAAACCTACCACTGATGGTTTTTTACCTTTGGCAACATCAAACAGCATCCAGGTTAAACCGGCGGAGGCAGCAGCAGTATTCGTTGTAGCAAACGCAGATACTGCAAGGGAATTTGCAGCCAAAGCAGAACCTGCATTAAAACCAAACCATCCAAACCATAGTAATCCTGTTCCTATCAAAACGTAAGGGATATTGGCAGGAGGGATTTCTTTGTGTTCGATATGTACCTGCCTGCGTTTTAAAACAAGCGCACCGGCCAAGGCGGCGCACCCGGCAGAAATATGCACAACCGTACCACCGGCAAAATCCAGAACTCCCATTTTAAAAAGGAAGCCTTCGGGGTTCCAGGTCCAGTGTGCGATAGGTGCATACACCAATAAGCTAAATAATACAATAAATAAAATATAAGATGTAAAACGGATACGCTCTGCTACTGCACCTACAACAAGACCCGGCGTGATAATAGCAAACATTAACTGGAAAAGCGCGAATAAAGTGAGGGGGATTGTTGGGCCTAAGCTCCAGGGTGCCCCGGAATTTACGCCTTCAAAAAATAAGTTGGAGGTTGGATTGCCGATAAATCCACCAATGGATTTTCCGAAACACATTCCATATTCGACAACGATCCAAAGAACAGTAACTACTCCTGCAGCCACCACACTTTTGATCATTGTGGAAATCACATTTTTACGATGTACCATTCCACCATAAAAAAAAGCAAGTCCCGGCGTCATTAAAAAGACCAATGCAGTGGCAACGAGAAGCCAGGCTATGTCTGCAGAATTGTATTTGCCGGTATCAGCAAAATCAATTGCTGTGGGAATAAAAATAGAACCTACAGCAATGAGGATAAGAAGCACAAATGGCGTTAGTTGGATTCGTGTTAGTCTACTCATAATTAAAAAAGATTATATATTATTTAAAACATAAAAGTATCGTTTTTTTGAATTCTCAAGCCACAAATTATAAACATATTGTTTTATTTAATTTGATTGACGCTGCATAAAAAAAAGCTGCTTTATCTGAAACAGCTTTTTATTATTTAAATTGACTTATTTATTCGCTCTTTAAAAATTCATCCACTTTTGCTGCGCACTCTCTTCCTTCGCTGATTGCCCAAACTACCAGCGATTGACCCCTGCGCATATCCCCTGCGGCAAATATTTTCTCCTGGTTCGTCTGATAAAATTTAGTATCGGCCTTTACATTTTTCCTTTCGTCGAGGTTGATTTGCATCGTTTCCAGCATGCCCTTATACTGTGGGTTAACAAACCCCATCGCCAACAAAACCAATTCGCAAGGCAATTCTTTTTCCGTACCCTTTACTTCTTCAAAACCTGTTGCCCTGCCATCGTTTGATAAGCGCCATTCCAGCTTTACAACTTTTAGTGCGCTCAAATTTCCATTGTCATCATGCAGGAACTCTTTCGTTGCAATAGCCCAGTCTCTGTCACAACCTTCTTCATGTGAAGATGTAGTTTTCAAAAGCATTGGGTAAACAGGCCAGGGCATGTGTTCCGTTCTTGATTTTGGAGGCTGCGGCAACAACTCCAATTGAGTTATAGATTTTGCTCCTTGTCTTTTTGATGTTCCGATACAATCACTGCCCGTATCGCCACCGCCGATAACAATCACATTTTTTCCAAATGCGCTAATGGTTTCAGGATAAACATTGCTTTCAATATCAGGGTTAATGAACGGATCTTTTTCAGCATTGAATTTATTCTGCTGCTTTAAAAACTCCATCGCAAAATGAATACCTTTTAATTCACGCCCCTTTACAGGAAGATCCCTTGGCACTGTAGAACCGCCGGCCAAAACAACCGTATCATAATTATCGAGAATATCCTGCACAGCCACATTTACACCCACATTTGCATTACATTGAAAAACGACACCTTCCTCTTCCATTAATTCTATCCTGCGGTCAACCACCCATTTTTCCAGTTTAAAATCAGGGATTCCATAACGCAAAAGCCCACCTGGCGCATCATCTCTTTCGTAAACAGTAACAGCGTGACCGGCATAATTCAATTGCGCTGCTGCGGCAAGACCTGCCGGCCCGGAACCAATAACCGCTACGTTTTTACCCGTGCGGATATTGATCTTCTTAGGCTGAACAAACCCTTTTTCGAAAGCTATTTCAATTATATGCTTCTCAATTTCTTCAATATTCACCGGAGGCTGGTTGATGCCAAGCACACAGGAACTTTCACAAGGCGCCGGGCAAATACGGCCCGTAAATTCAGGGAAGTTATTGGTTGAACTTAAAATTTCGTAAGCCTCTTTCCAGCTTTTGCGATATACTGCATCATTAAACTCGGGAATGATGTTGCCAAGAGGGCAACCGCTGTGACAAAACGGAACACCGCAGTCCATACAGCGTGCAGCCTGGTGATTTAGCTCAGCGTCACTATATCTTCCTACAAATTCATTAAAATTTTTAACCCTTTCCGTCACCGGTATTTTTACCGGCGCTTCTCTGTCAAATTCTAAAAACCCTGTTGGTTTGCCCATTAAAATACTAAGTTTTATTTTCTAAGTAGAGATTTTTTATATTGTATGCTTTGGGTTTGGTACTGCCGTCGCATTTTGATGTTGCGCCTGCAATTCCCGCTGGCTAAGCACTTTTTTATAATCTTTGGGAAATACTTTTACAAAATTCTTTAGCTGGTTCTCAAAATCTTCCAGCATGAACTTTGCGACAGTGCTGCCGGTGTTCAGGTAGTGTTTGTATATTATGTCTTTTAGCAAAGACTCATCTTCCATACTAAGCGGATCAAGGTCTATCATTTCCATATTACAATTCTCAGGAAATTTCCCATTTACATCATATACATAAGCAATACCACCGCTCATACCTGCCGCGAAATTCCGTCCCGTATCTCCAAGTATAACAGCCACACCACCGGTCATATATTCGCAGCCATGATCGCCGACACCCTCCACGACAACAGAGGCGCCTGAATTGCGCACACAAAAACGTTCCCCTGCTTTACCGCGGATAAACACTTCACCTGCCGTTGCTCCATACAAAGCCACATTGCCAATGATGATATTTTCTTCCGGTGTATAAGTGGCATTTTGCGGAGGGTAGATAACCAGCCTTGCGCCGCTCAATCCTTTACCAAAATAGTCATTGGCATCGCCTTCGAGCTCCAGTGTCACGCCTTTGGTATTGAATGCACCAAAGCTTTGCCCCGCTGTTCCTTTAAATTTAAAATGAATGGTATCTGCCGGCAACCCCGCGGCTTTATACACTTTTGTTATTTCGTTGGAAGTAATGGTTCCCGTAGTGCGGTCAGTATTCTTTATCTCAAACTCAGCATACACTTTTTGCTGATGATGTATTGCCGGTTGTGCTTTTTCCAGGAGCTTCCAGTCAAGAACAGTCGTCAAAACATCCTCCTGGCGCTCGCTGCAATACACGGCTGAATTTAGAGATGGTGTTGCCTTATGTAAAATATCTGAAGCATCGATCTGCCTGAATTTCCAGTGTGTGATATCATCACGCATTTCCAGGCAATCTGCCTGCCCGATCATTTCATTCACTGTTCTGAAACCAAGCTCCGCCATTATTTCCCTTAATTCCCGGGTAATAAATTTGAAGAAGTTGATCACATGCTCCGGATCACCGGTAAATCTTTTACGTAAAGTTTCATCCTGGGTGGCTACGCCTACAGGACAGGTATTGAGATGACATTTACGCATCATGATGCAGCCTTCAACGATAAGCGCAGCAGTGGCAATTCCCCATTCTTCGGCGCCCAGCAAAGCGGCAATCGCAATGTCTTTACCGGTTTTCATCTGGCCATCTGCCTGCACTACAACCCGGTCTCTTAATTTATTCCTTACCAATGTCTGGTGTGTTTCAGCCAGTCCCAATTCCCAGGGTAAACCTGCATGACGAATAGAACTTACCGGCGATGCACCTGTGCCGCCGTCATGGCCTGCAATCAGCACCACATCTGCTTTAGCCTTTGTAACACCGGCGGCAATTGTTCCTACACCGGCCTTACTTACCAGCTTAACACTGACCCTTGCTTTGCGGTTTGCGTTCTTCAGGTCGAAAATTAGCTGGGCGAGGTCTTCAATAGAATAAATGTCATGATGCGGTGGCGGTGATATCAATCCTACACCTGGTGTTGCATGGCGTATCCTGCCGATCCAGTCATCTACTTTATGACCCGGTAACTGGCCGCCTTCACCCGGCTTAGCGCCCTGAGCCATTTTTATCTGTAACTCATCTGCCTCGGTTAAATAATAACTGGTAACGCCAAACCGTGCAGATGCGATCTGCTTGATCGAACTGCGCATGGAATCGCCATTCGGCAATTTTGTATACCGAACATCATCTTCTCCGCCTTCGCCGGTGTTGCTTTTTCCACCAAGCCGGTTCATAGCAATAGCGAGTGTGGTATGCGCCTCCCATGAAATAGACCCAAAGCTCATGGCGCCTGTAGCAAACCTTTTATAGATATTCTCTGCAGGTTCTACTTCATCGATCGAAATAGCGGGCCTGGTTTTTTTAAACTGTAACAAGCTGCGTAAAGTGCAGGCTTTTTCACTTTGATCATCTATTGCTGCAGAATATTTTTTGAAGATCTTGTAGTCATTCATTTTCGTTGAGTACTGCAGCAAATGAATGGTGGTTGGGTTAAATAAATGAAACTCTCCTTTCGCCCTCCATTGGTAAACTCCACCTATCGGCAGGCGCTCACTTCCGTTTTCTTTTTTACTAAATGCATAAAAATGTTTCGTCAGTACTTCGGCAGCAATTTCATCAAGACCCATGCCCTGGATACGGGAAATGGCATTGGTAAAATATTCGTCAACCACTTCTTTATTAATACCCAATATCTCAAATATCTGGGCGCCCTGGTAAGATTGCAAAGTGGAGATCCCCATTTTTGAGAACACTTTTAATAAGCCGTCGTTGATTGCCTTTATATAATTCTTCTTTAATTCTTCATCGGTCATTTCCTGCGGCAGCTTACCGTTTTCCTTCATATCTTTTAAAGAAGATAATGCGAGGTAAGGGTTAATAGCGGTTGCGCCAAAGCCGATCAAACAGGCAAAATGATGTATTTCCCAAACATCACCGGCTTCAACAATAATCCCCACCTGGCCACGCAAACCTTTTTTAGTAAGGTGGTGATGTACAGCCGAAGTTGCAAGAAGCGAAGGGATTCCGGCATGCTCTGAATCAATTGCCCTGTCCTGCAATATCAGCACTTTAAAATCATCATTCACCGCATCTTCCGCATAACGGCAAAGCCTTTTCAGGCCTGCCTCTAACGAGCCCGGCTTTCCATCAGCCCTGAAATAACACTGCAGTGTTTTTGCCTGGAACATCCCCGTATCAATACTGCGGATCTTTTCCAGTTCAAAATCGGTTAGTACCGGATGCTTTAATGAAACACTATGACAGGCAAGCGGGTTTTCCACCAAGATATTTCCAATATTCCCAACAAAGGTCCTTGTTGACATCACAAGCCTTTCGCGAATTGGATCGATCGGTGGATTGGTAACCTGTGCAAATAATTGTTTGAAATACGAACTCAGATGCTGTGGCTGATCGCTTAAAATTGCCAAGGGGATATCAGTGCCCATTGAACCGACAGGCTCTTTACCCGTTACCGCCATCGGTGCAATAATATTATCCAGTTCCTCTGCCGTATAACCAAATGCTTTCTGATATTTGAAAACCTGCTCGTGTTTAAGCTGAGAAAATGTAACCCTGGGTTCTGGTAATTCTTCCAGGCGGATTTTATATTTATTCAGCCAGTCTGCGTACGGCTGTTGCGAACAGATATTCTGTTTTAATTCTTCATCACTTATGATCCTGCCTTGTTTGATATCAACCACAAACATTTTTCCGGGTTGCAACCTTCCTTTCTCAATTATTGTAGAAGGATCGACAGGAAGTACGCCCGTTTCAGAGCCCATGATTACGCGGCCATCTGAGGTAACGCAATAACGGGACGGACGCAGGCCATTTCTATCCAGTGTTGCGCCAATGATGTCTCCATCTGTAAAACTAATGGAAGCCGGGCCGTCCCAGGGTTCCATAAAAGCGGAATGGAATTCATAGAACGCTTTTTTGGTAGCGTCCATTTTTTCATCCTGGTCCCAGGCTTCGGGAATCAGCATCATCATCACATGCGGTAACGAGCGTCCACAAAGCGTAAGCAGTTCTATCATGTTATCCAGGCATGCGGAATCAGACTGGCCTTCCGTCACTATTGGCAACAACAGGTCCATTTCTTCCTTGGAAAAATAAGGTGATATGAACGACTTACCGCTGGAACGCAACCAGTTCAGGTTACCCTGCAGTGTATTTATTTCACCATTATGCGCTATAAAGCGAAAAGGCTGTGCGAGCTTCCAGGAGGGAAAGGTGTTGGTGGCAAAGCGCGAATGAACAAGGCCAAATGCGCTGACCAATTTTGCATTGGTGAGATCGGTAAAATAATTACGCACCTGCATGCTGGTAAGCTGTCCTTTATATACAACCGTTTTATAAGATAAAGACGCTATATAAAAGCCAACATCATTCTTACCGATCGTTTTATTGATAAGATGGGAAGAATAATTACGCAACACAAAAAGCTTTCTCTCAAATTCCTCTTTGTCATGGATATGATTCGGGCACCTGACAAATACATGTTCTATATGCGGCTCTACGCTCAAAGCGGTAAAACCCACTTCTGCATCATTAACCGGAACTTTCCGGTAACCCAAAATTTTCAGGTTTAATTCATCGGCACATTTATTAAACAGCTTACGGGACTCTTCATACGCATGCTCTTCTTTGGGAAAGAACATAACCCCCACACCATATTTTCCATATTCAGGCAAGGCTATATTTAGCTTATGGCATTCTTCTACGAAAAAATCATGGGGAGTCTGGATCATAATGCCGGCGCCATCACCGGTATTATTCTCACATCCACAGGCGCCCCGATGCTCCATATTTTCGAGAACGGTAAGCGCGTCAGAAATTGTCTGGTAAGATTTATTACCTTTTATATCCGCAACAAAACCAATTCCACAAGAATCGTGTTCAAAAGAAGGATGGTATAAACCATTGTTACTTGCCATAGGCATGTACTTTTTTTATCGTTTTATAAATTATAATTTTTTCTAATGGCAGGCGAGGGTTACAAGATAGCAAATCGAAACATTAACAAGTGTTAGTTTACCGACAAAGTTTTCACATTGTACAGCCGGGTTTCCCGTAAGGGATTTTATTTTCAATAAAATATTATTGCAGCAGCAAAGAAAAAATTATAACAGCATGACACTGCTTTTTTGAAAAAGCTTATTGGTTTTAGGGCTTCCACTTGTACAACGGGATTCAGAAATTTTGCCGGAATCAATCATAATAGATATAGTGGTACTTCCAGCAATTTACTTTTTATAAATCAATGCCTGGATATTTTTATCCGCCTGTACATTAGCCATTTGCCGCAGGATCCATTTGCTTTTCCAATTCACGAAACGGCTCACCGGTTTTACGGTATACAGTTTGGGATTAGGCAAACCGGCAATGATCATGGCGGCTTCATTGCGGTTAAGCTCTTTTGCGGATTTGCTGAAATATTCCCTGGAAGCAGCTTCAATGCCAAAAATGCCCGGGCCCATTTCGCTGGTGTTAAGATATACTTCAAGGATGCGCTGCTTTCCCCAAACCCACTCAATAAGTTTGGTATACACCGCTTCCAAAGGCTTGCGCACATACCGCATCACACCTTCACCCTGGAACAGGAAAACATTTTTTGCGGTTTGCTGGCTGATGGTACTTGCAGCCGATCCGGCAGGCCTTTTGGATTTTGAAGAATTATTGTCGAAACTTCTGGAAATCGCTTTCCAGTCAAAACCATTATGCACCGGAAACAACTGGTCTTCCCCGGCAATAGCTGCCAGCTTCGCGTTAGCATTGATATCATCCCACGAAACATAATCCCGTTTTAACCCATACCCACTTATCCGACTACCGAGTTGCGTAATAGTTACCGGGGGCATCAGCCATTTACATAACAACAGGTACACAAGAGAAAGAATAAAACCGTAAAGAATGACCTTGAACAAACGGCGCAAAAAACTTCTTATCAATGATTGTTTCCGAACTTTCATTATCAGCCGAAATTACTATCAGGATGGTTTTTCGGAAGGTTTTACTGCAATATATTCCAGGCGATATTTTTTACCGATAATATAAGTTGATTTATGCGTTAGACCCAACACCACGCCGACTGCTATCACACCGGCAGCAATACCTATTTTAGGAAGATTGTCCTCACCAAAAACCGGATCACCATCACTTAATGTATTTATAATATTTAATAAAAGATAACCGCCGCCGGCAATTTTGAAAATGGCACCATTCTTAACATAACTAAATCCCTCATCGTCCTTAGGAAAAGCATGGATGGAATTGATATGAATTGTCATTAACCCGTAAAACGTAGTATCAAGATAATTTAAACCCAGCCGGTTGACAAACGTTTGCACCTGGTAAGGCCGAAGGTATAAACTGTCGTCCTGGATTTTGTGTATCACTGCAGTGATCCATTGGCCATTGCCAAGCTGGAAATAGATATCATTGTCCTTGTACCAGGTCTTTAAAACCTTATCCCTTTTTTTAAGCTGAAAAAAATCTGACTGGCTAAAAGATGCGTTAACAAAAAAGACGGTGATGATAATAAGAAAGCAGCGGTTCATTCTTAAAAATACAAACCCGCTTTGTAATGGCTTGTTAAAGCTTGCCTGCATATCCATTCCGGATGATCATGGTTATAATAATAGCAATGCCAAATCCTATTAAAATAAATCCTGAAATCCGGTTGATCAGGTGCACATTGTGTGCCGTAAGTTTTACGCGAATCTTGTTTGCCAGTAAAACCTTTGCTGTGTCGGCTGAAAGATTAAACAGCAAGGCAGATATAAAAACAATAAAACGGTATTGTTCCGGATGATCTACCAGTTTCGAGTCTGCGGTTATGGTTGCAGTGGCTGCAAACCAGAATAAAAATGATCCGGGGTTTAGCGTGTTCATAAAAAATCCGGAGAAAAAAATACCTGCCATATCCCTTTTACGCAGGTTGTTTATCATAAGCATTCCGTTATCGGCAGTCTGCACCTTTCGAAAGAAAAAATTATAAACCCCCAAGGCTATAAGCAATAGGCTTCCCGCAACACCAATGATCATTTCATGCGCCATAGCCGCATTAAATAGTTGGGTAAACATATTGCAGATGAGTACGAGCATGACATCGCTGGCCGATACACCGGCAATAAACGCATAGCCACCACGATGACCATTATTAAGGCTTTGTTTAAGAATGGAAAAAATGATCGGGCCAACGGAAATACCTAACAGCAAGCCTAAAATTATGCCTTTCACTAATGCTTCAAACATTATGAAAACTTATCGAGTTTAATGTAGGCAAAATAAACTCAATTTTTCTAAAGGCACTTAAAAGCATATGATGTTATATGCAATCTTAAAATTTTAACGGTGACAAATCAGCCCTGAGCGGAGCCGAAGGGCGGGTTTATTGAGCGAAGTCGAAATAATTTTATTTATTTGATAATGCAGGAACAATATTTTGTTTATATACTTTATTGTAATGACGGCTTTTATTATGTAGGATTAACAACCGATTTGATAACCGATTTCAACGCACACAATAACGGTAAGTATGAATTCACTTGTACCCGTACGCCTGTAAAGATGATGTACTATGAAATAATTCCCTCCTTGCATCATGCAAAAAACAGGCAGCAACAATTCAGAGGATGGTCAAGGGCAAAAAAGAAAGCGTTGATAGAACAAAATTTTCACAAATTGCAGTTGCTTTCTCAATGTCAGAATATGAGTCACAGTAAATACAAAGATTTCGACTCCGCTCAATCTTTATCATCATCGGTAACACAAGCTGATAAAAGAAATCCTTCGACTCCGCTCAGGATGGGTATCCTTGGTGGCGGGCAATTAGGAAGAATGTTATTACAAGCTGCTGCAAATTATGTTGTGGAAACTTACGTTTTAGAAAATGATGAGCATTGCCCTGCCGCTCATTTATGTCATCATTTTACAAAAGGAGATATCAAAGATTTTGACACGGTGTATAATTTCGGAAAAGAACTGAATGCAGTAACAATCGAAATTGAAGCGGTGAATGTAGAAGCGCTGGAAAAATTGGAAATGGAAGGAGTGAAAATCTATCCTAAACCATCAGCGATAAAAATCATAAAAAATAAGATCAAACAAAAAGAGTTCTATCAATCCAATGCCATTCCATCGCCCGAGTTTATAATCACACAAAACATTAATGAATTAGAAGATAGTATTCATTTCATCCCGGCAGTGCATAAACTGGCGCAAGGCGGTTATGATGGAAGAGGCGTACAGGTTGTAAAAAGCAATGATGACATAAATAAAGCTTTTGATGCGCCTGCAGTATTAGAAAAAATGGTGGATATAAAAAAGGAAATAGCCGTAATTGTTGCGATGAATGATGCTAAAGAAACGGCTGTTTATCCTGCAACCGAAATGATATTTGATCCGGTTTTAAATTTATTGGATTACCAGGTTTCTCCTGCGGCATTGCCTAAAAATATTTTGGAAGAAGCAGGGCACATTGCTTTGCAATTGGTAAAAAGTTTTGACAGCGCCGGTTTGTTTGCCGTTGAAATGTTTATTGATAAGAATGATAAAGTATGGGTAAATGAAACGGCGCCGCGTGTACATAACAGCGGCCATCATACCATTGAAGCCAATTACTGCAGCCAATATGATATGTTGTTAAGGGTGATATTGAATTATCCATTAGGGAATACAGCATCTATTCTGCCATCTTCCATTGTAAACATTCTTGGTGAAGAGGGGTATAGCGGTGCAGCAAAATATGAAGGCTTGGATCAAGTGCTTGCCATGAAAAATACTTTTGTGCATTTGTATGGAAAAACTCAGACAAAGCCTGGCAGAAAAATGGGCCATGTAACCATAATGAGTGAAGACAGGGATGATCTGATTAAAAAGGTAAACGTCATCAAAAAAAGTTTGAAAGTAATTGCTTAGGATATATTTTACATTTTTAAATTCAAAATCCTCTTAATGCCTCAAAATAAAAACGCCAAAGCCAGGCCTCCTGTAGTGGGTATCATTATGGGCAGCGACAGCGATCTGCGCATAATGCAGGATGCTGCCACCGTCATAAAAGAATTCGGAATTCCGTTTGAGCTAACGATTGTATCAGCACACCGCACGCCGTTGCGTATGGTAAAGTATGCAACTACCGCGCTGGAGCGCGGATTAAAAGTTATCATCGCAGGAGCCGGTGGCGCCGCTCATTTACCGGGAATGATCGCCAGCTTGACTACATTGCCTGTTATTGGTGTTCCGATAAAATCATCTAATTCAATTGATGGCTGGGATTCTGTATTGTCTATTTTACAAATGCCCGGAGGCGTTCCTGTGGCAACCGTTGCATTGGATGGTGCGAAAAATGCGGGTATCATCGCAGCGCAGATTATCGGGACATCAGATAAAAAGGTGGCAGAAAGATTAAGCCGTTACAAACAGCAGTTGGAAAAGTCTGTGCTGGAAAAAGTAAACAATATTGCTGCCGACTGGCAAAATGAATTTGATTCAAAATAGCAACTCAGTAACCGTAGTGTTTTTGCTCAATTCTTGTTTGTGATCAAATCTCTTACACCGCCAAAAGCTAATGCCGGCTCTGATTTCGTCATTGAGTTTAAAACAAGTACAGATGTTTACCTGCTTCGCCAAAGCAATATAAAAAAGGATGTGTAGAAACACACCCTCCCAGCTTGTATAATTATTAAAAACTTAAATCTTTATTTTGGCCGACACATAAAATGTTCTTCCATCCGCAGGTAAAATACCCGGACCTGGATACATCGTAATTCTCCTGTTGAAATATTTTTCGTTGGTTAAATTATTGATACCACCGGATATGGAAAACTGCTTTACAATATTGCAGTTAAAACTCCAATCCCATACATGATAAGCGGGAATTTTACCTACTACACCATTCGCACTGCTTTCGGTATTTAAAGCATCGTTATAACACATGCTGGTATAGCTGTACTGAAAACTTGTGCTGAAATTTTTATATTGAAAACTGATGCCAGCTTTTTCAATCCAGTCAGGTGAATTCTCAACGTAATTGCCTTTAATACTGGTATTCACGCCTGATTTATTTATTTGGGCATTTGTATAACGTGCATGGTTATATGCCAGTGAATTGAAAACAGACAGGAAAGAAGTATAGCCATTCTTCCATACCAGTAATTCCGTATAAGCTTCCACACCTTTTGCAACAGCGTCGCCGATGTTTGTTGTAAGCAGATGTGAGGCATTATCATCGCCGGTGAAAGACAGCAGGCCAACACGGTTACCATAAAATACATAGTATGGATTTACATCAAACCGGAATATATTTTTAATATTGCCTCTCACACCAAGATCAATATCATAACCTTTTGTGTCTTTTAAATCAGGATCAATTTTATCCAGTTGCGTTGCCGGCGTAATGTTGGCATAAATGTACGGACGGTAAGCCTGCGAAATATTGCCATAAAACTGTACGCTTCTTGCTGCCTGGTATTGCAATCCCAAACCTGCCAGCGGAAAGTTTCTTTTACCTGAATAATCCACATGATCAGCAGTATTATTAATTACACCATCCATAGTAGAGTTGATAATTTCATACCGTATACCGGGAACAACCGTTAAATTCTTTGTAACGGCAAAACTGTTTTCAATAAAAGCTGCATAATTGTCTGTATGAAGCTGAAGATCTATGCCGTAAGGTTTAACAAGCGTGAGATCAAAATCACTGCCGGTTGTACCTGTGCCTTTTTGTTTGCGTCTCGTATCTTCTGTAAAATAACGTACACCGCCGGAAAGTATACTCGTAATGTTGCCTAATTTATAGTTGTGCAAAATTCTTGCTTCTGTTGTAAAGCCGTTGTAATAATCGCGGTCGAGCTGGCGTGGATTATACGATCCAATAGTTGTATTGAAAGTGTCTGCTATGTTAGGCGGATTAATAAACTGCACGCTGTTACGTTCACCCAATATCATATGTGCTATAACCTGCAGATGCGTGCGCTCTGATAGATTATAATTGAAAGTAATGGCAGGCACATTTATGAAGGGCTGAAAATAATTTCTTGAACGGGTAGCCTGCTGATTATTTTCTTTAAACTGTGCATCATCCAACCCTCCTGCGATCTGCTGTACATAATCCATTCTTGAAAACTGGAAAGCCAGGCTTCCTTTGCTGTTGAAATTGTATTGAAAGTTTGCATAATAGGCATGATAATTAAATGTAGCTTCATCGCGCCAGCCATCGCCATGCCTGTAATCATAATAGGCATAATAGCTTATTTTTCCTGATGTCCCTCCAACAGCATTGTACGAATTAAAAAAATTATTGGAACCTGCTGTTTGAATACTTTCAAGCGAAAAAGGTTTTGTACTGTCCGGCTGCTTTAAAATAAAATTCATCATGCCGCCAAATTGCGAACCAAATTGCAAAGCGGCGGAACCCCGTACATATTGCACTTCCTGTATTGCTTCCAATGGAACTGTGTAATGGTTTTCAGGATAACCGAACATGTCAGAGTTGGTGTTATAACCGTTCTGGCGCATATTCATTTCAATGCAACGATGTGCATCTGTGCCGCGTGTTGCAAGGTTCAACTGTGTGCCTGCCCCATCCATTTCCCACATATTCAATCCGGGTATTTTCGAGAAGGCTGTGCGTTGAACATTATTCGCAAGATTACCGTCCATATTGACAGCATGTAAAACATTTGTTTTCTTTCCGGCAAAAAGGCTCACGCCGTCTGTATTGGAGAGATAATAATTGGTTTTAAGTTTCGTGCTTACGGTGACTGTATCTAATAATCCTGTTGGAATTGTGTCCTGCTGCGCTTTAACGGATAGTTGCAGGCATACGAACATAGTAAAAAGTAAATTGCCTTTTTTCATCATTAAATTATTGTTTATGATCTTTTTAAAATTGTCAACCGCACTTTATAAAAGCGCTGAAGCTATTGTATGCTTTTGTTTGTTATCAAGATAAATTTTTATGGATGGTTTTGTAAGAAACCACAAAGCGAGTATGGATCCATAGCTTCCGCCACGTTCTATAAATTCAAATATTTCCCAGTGCGGATAAAATAATTCACTTGCCATCTTCCATATAAAAAATATAAGCAGTATCGAGTGAATCGGTTTTATAAGTGTTATCGCCCCCGCCAATATTTCCAACGAACCTATGATATGCGCAACGACTTCAGGGTTTGAAAAGCCTAAAGAACTATATTGCTCAAGCAAAGGCTTCTTTTCGATGAGATTCAACCAGCCATGACCTAAAAAAAGCAGGAATACAACAATACGCAAACAAATTGTAACCCGCCTGGTGATCATTGTATTGAACTGAACCTGTTTTAGGCTTATTGTTTTCAGCCATGTGCTCCTGGCAGAATAAGTGAGTAACAATAAAGCTAATGGAGCACCATAATTTCCTGCACGTTCAATGAACTCTGCAAATGGTTCGCCCGATAACGGGCGAAGCAATGCAGTGAATGTTCCCCAGAGTATAAGCCACCCAAAAACTATTCTTACGGGATAAAAAAGAATAATTAAACCCATAATTATATCCATAGTTCCCACGTATGGCATAAATGCGTACGCCATGTCGCGGCCAATACCAAACACACCAAAATAATTGCACCAGATTTCTTTAGTGATTATACCAAATGCACCATGACCAATGAAGCACATGGCGCTTGCAATGCGCAGGGTGTAACAAACATTTTTTTCCACGCTTGTTTTCATCATTGTTTAAGAATGTTTTTAATTGCGTTTCGCAAGTTGTTTGCTTGGCCCCAATAATTTGTCCATAACCATATCGCCAATAAACCGGCCCTGCCTTCTGCCTTCAACAATAGCTTCGTAATAATGAATACCACCATAAAACCGGCTCATCGAAACTTCCCATGCAGCCTGTGTGAATGAACTAAAATTCCTGTCGGGCCAGCCCCAGTCGCGTTCAGAAGAATCTTTGAAAGCAGTGCTGTCGCCGTAAGTTCTTGCAAGAAACTGTGCAGCACCAGCAGATATTACCGAGTGTGCACTGATGTATTCAGGAAAAGGAGGGGTTTGCAAAAATGGTTTCCAGTTAGGATCAATATATTGGTTAATGTATGTTTCAGGCCTTATAAGGTCCCAATGATATTTACACCACCAGGCATCAATAAACCCATCAAAGATGGCCATGGAAGCGCCTGTATATGCATATACGGTTTCATGCCAGTCGCTCTTTTTTTGCATGGCTATGGTTCCGGTAATTTCCATCCAGTGGCCGCCCGGCGTCATTGCCTTTGTGGCAAACATAACATGCCCTTCCTGGTGCATTTTAAATGAATTGCAATCCCAGAAATTAGCTATCCATTGCTGTGTTTCATTTAAGGCATTTACCGTATCATATACCTTCCTTGCCATTTTATAAAAAGCGCTGCCTGAGTCCTTACTGAAAGCAGGCGGCGGTATAATGGGAAATATATTAGGGGAATCCAGCGCCATTGTGCGTATAGTCATCCATTTTGGCTCAACTGCATCAAAATAACCGGGAGGTGTTGGAGACCAGTGGCCATCCAAACCGGTAACGGTAAATTTTGAACCGCGGGTTTTACCATAATTATCTTTTTTGCTCCAGTTAAGAATAGCAGCGGCAACCTGGCTGCCATAGCTTACAGAACTGTCGAACATTTCCTTCGTCATATTGCTATTTGCCGCAAGCGTTTTTACAGAATCAATCAGGCTGTCCATCCTGTCTTCAGAAAATGTAAGTGTACGGCCAACCGTCATCATTGCAATCACCGATGCAAATGGAAAATCAACCCTATCTGGTTTAGCCGGTGAAGGAATGCCTTCAAGATCCCTGATCTTTCCTTCCAGCGAAGCATAGTGGCCGCCTTCCTTTGCCAATGTTTCATAAGCTGCCAGGTTTGAATAAGCAAACACCCTTGCAGCCACAGGTGGTGAAAAAATGTCGTAGATCACTACATAATTCAGTTCATGCATTGCTTTGCAATAGAGATCGGGATTATGCATCACTGTCTTATAATCCTGTTTATTACAGGAGGCAAAAGCAATAACTACCGCCACTAAAATCAAAAAACCAACTCTTTTCATTTTTATTAATTCAATTAAACTTTTTTAAAAAACCTCGTTAAGACTAACAAGGTTTTGCTTGTATTATGAGACAAAAACTTCTTTTATATAACCGGTGTTGTTGCTGTATAACCATTTCGTCATTTAATTGTATATGCGCCATGTTTTCAATTGTTACTTTTTAAAAAATTACGCCGCTAAGACTAACAGCGTCTTTTGCTTGTATTATGATATCTTTATTTTCATACTTTATACGCTTACCGCCTAATTCCTAATTACAAATTCCTAAATCCTGGTCCAACTATTCCGCTCCATCAGATTGTGCTCTTAAAATGGCATAATTGCCTACTCTCCTGCCCGCAGCCAAACCGGAATCGGAATCCATTCTAGTGTGTATTCCTGAAATAAACCTCGACATGGCAGCCTCTTTCGACATATCTTCGTATGCACTTGCATTAGCCGGTATAATGTGGCCTAAAATAGTTGCCGCAGATTCGCTAAATGTTGAATGCCCGGAAATATATGACGGAAAATTAGGAACGCCGGTTAATGTTTTTATATCAGTCATCACCTGGGATGGACGCGGGTTAAAATAATAATACTTCGAATCCCAGCAAACGATTGCAGCATCCATTTGGCCCATGTTCAATAAAGCCATATTGCGTGCCCAACGCACCTCGCTGTAATTTTGCCTGATGAAATCTTCTGCGGCAATAGCATTCCAGTGGCCCGAGGGTGTATAAGTGCCCACCCCATCTGCCCAAAACTGCACGATCCTGATCTGCTCTCTTGTAGGCGTTTTAATCTGTTGATAAGCAGCGTCATTTTCTTTTGTAAACTCATTGCTGTTGGTTGAAAAAGGAGAGCCAGCTCTAATTTTAACCCTGGTAGCAGAATCGAACAGGAAGGTTTTTACGTCCCCAAATTTTGGCAACATTGGTGGCCGTTGCGGAACCTCCAGGCTATACCAGGGAGTTTCGCCTTTTGCCTCGGTATTCGTAACCAGGGAGTTCCAGTAGTCGGGGTTACCGCCGGCAACACCTGCCTTATCGGCCCTTGCCCTTGCTGCAAACACAGAAGCAACCTGCCTGCCCAAAGCTTCGCCGGCTGCTATGTCAGCCCGGGTGGCTGAACCGCTCATAATGGCTGCCAGTTCCTGCTCTTCTAATTTTTGCTGGATATTGGCTATTTCTGTAGGGAACATCAGCTTCATAATTTCAGCCGTTGCACCTGCCAGGACAGCCGCTTCGGAAGGATAGGAAGACAGGTCAGTTTTCCCGGCGAGGGCTTTTACAGATGAATCTGCATCATAAGGCCTCTTTTGGTTATACAATTTTTTGTAATGCCAGCAGGCAACCAATGCGTCATACTGCGCAGCGCTTATGTAAGCATAGGCACGTGCGGCAAAAGGAGGGTTGGCAAAGGGGAATTGAGGATAAGCAAATGGATTTGCCGGATTCGGCGCAGGATAAGTACCGTCATCATTCTGGTAAGGGGGAAGATTATACCGCGCAACCAGTTCACGTTGAATTTCATTCCATCTTAAAACACCACCGGCAGCCCAATAACGAATGTTTTGTTTTTGCTCAGCGGTTAAGTTTTGTTGGTACGCCTTAATTTCATTAACGTCTGCAGCATAAGCCGGAGTGCCTGGCAAAGCAGGCGCTGCTACTGCAAAGGAATCGGGGCTTGACAATAAAATAAGTTTCCATTGCCCTGCATCAAGATCCTGCGATACAGGATTCAGTGCGGGAATATTATCTGTTCTTTCTTCTATTGCTTTTGTACAGGAGAAATATATAATTGAGCTGAGTGCTATACCTGCTGTTATATAAAATATCTTTTTCATAGTTTTTGTCTTAATGAATTAACGCAATCCGCAAAGCTTGCATGAATAAGAAGGGTTTACTTTTGATTTGCCAAACGGGATAATGTAAAATACAGAGCCATTGAATTCGGTACCCTGCCCCACATTTCTTCCCTTCACTACATAGCTGCCACCGGTTTCCACTGAAAGATTAGGCAGTTTTTTGAACACATACTTGAAGTGTGCACCAAGAATACTTGCATTCATTCTGTTGCTGGGGAAAGGCATATCATTTCTTCTTATATCGAAACCGCCTAAAGTATAATTCTGCTGAAAGAAAGCTTCGGCTATTACACGGAACGTTCTTATACCTGTTCTTACATTATAGCTTGCCATATCCGGCAAATCTACTTCATTGGTAAGATGCATTTCATCGGTATAGTAAGAAGTACGGTCTATCTTGATGTTGCTCCTGTATTGATACGTGCCTGAAGCGGTCGCAAAAAAATCGTGATTCTGGTAATCAACCATTAATCTTCCTGAAAGATTTGTGCTGTGCAATCCAATGGCGATCGGCAGGTAATCTGCCTGGTAATTGCTTAAGGGTGTTGAAAAACCGGCTAAGCCATACAAAGAAAATACGGAGTTTGAAGTAAGCTTTTTTTCAACAGGCATCCATTTCAGCCATAAAGAAAGATCCTGTACGCCCTGGTCGCTGTGCAGTGTACCTGCAGAGGCTTTATTTTTTATATAGGGTAAGCCAAAGAGTACATTTAGTTTATTGGTAATGCCATAGTTGCCCATTACGGCAAACACATTGGTAGAAACGGTGCCAATATTCTGGTTATCTCTTTTTAAGGTTCCTTCCCAGTAATGTGTCCAATTGCTGTGGCTGTACGTACCACCAACACAAAAATTGTTTTTGGCCATCATAAGGCCGTCGATATCAGTCTGCGCTTTTGCTGCAAACTGTAAAGCAGCTAATAGTAAGCACGAAAGTATTTTACGCTTTATAAAAGGTTGCATGAGTGTAATTTAATTGGATAACGTGTAAGCATGCGGCAGTTGCCTGCCGTATCATCGTAATACAAGCAATATCTTGATCTTAAAAGGTATTGCGCAATTAATTAGAGGTTTTAAGCATCGGGAGGTTGTTCAGGCATTACGCCTTCGCCTTTTTGTATGGCAAAAGATGCATTGATAAAAAAAGAATTATTGATGGAAGTTGAATACAGATCAATGGAGCTTATTTGCAGCTCTTCATAATCGCTGATAACGAGCTTAATAACATGGCTGTTTTCACCTGATTGTTTGGAAGAAGTGTTGTTCTGCAATTCATTCGCCACACGGAAGAAATTATCTTTCGCATTTTGCAAATGTGTTTTTTCTTCATCAGGCAAACACATTAACACTAAGTTACCCTGGGAAATTTTTTGCTTGACATAATGATAAATTTTACCATTCAGCTTAATTTCTCCATCTTTCTTTTCAAAATCTTTTGAATCCTGTATATAGGGCATCGAAAGCGGAATGGTAAGCGTTATCAGATCCGCATCATTATATTTCTCATTATCAATCCTGGAAACAATAGTGTTATCAGCCCTTTTTTCAAGCACGGAAAATAACAACCTGTATCCAACAAAATTGAACAACAAGAGAAGAAGAAGCGATATGGCTGCAAACTTTTTCATGCAGTTATGGACGGCAAATTAAAAGAATTAATTATTAGACACAAAAAAATTATATTCTGTTGCATCAATTCGTTTACTTTAATCATCTAAACCACTATTCCAAACATATGAAACACTACGATGCCGTTGTGATAGGCTCGGGACAGGGAGGAACGCCGCTCGCAAAAAAGCTCGCCGGAAAAAATCTGAAAACAGCCATCATTGAAAAGAGATTTATCGGAGGCACCTGTATTAACGATGGCTGCACGCCAACTAAAACCCTGATAGCGTCTGCACGCATAATGCATCTTATCAGGAAAAGTGAAGCATTGGGAATTACAACCGGTAATGCCTACCTGGATTTTAAAAAAGTTATCGAGCGGAAAAATAAAATGGTAGAGGCTTTCAGGAAAGGGGCGGAAGATGGATTACGCAAAACCAAAGATCTTGACATTTTTTTTGGCGAGGCCGTCTTTATGAAAAACAAAGAATTGAAAGTTTTTCTAAACGATGAAGCAGAGGAAAATATTACAGCCGATAAAATTTTTATCAATGCAGGATGCAGGCCGTCTATTCCGAAAATTGAAGGACTTAATTCTGTTCCATACCTTGATTCAACAAGCATTATGGAACTGGAGGAATTGCCGGAGCATTTAATTATGATCGGAGCAGGCTATGTGTCACTCGAGTTTGGGCAAATGTTCCGCCGTTTTGGAAGCAGGGTTACTATTCTCGAACATGCAGAACGGTTTCTTTCGAGAGAAGACGAAGATGTATCAGGGAAAATAAAAAATTTTTTGGAAGAAGATGGTATCGAAATTTTCACGCACTGTTCCGTAAAAAAGATTTCGTCAACTAATAAAAAGATTTCAGTTCATACAATTATTGACAATAAAGAAAAGCCCTTTACCGGCTCACATTTATTAATTGCTGTCGGCAGAATACCTAATACGGATACATTGAAATTATCCAATACAAGTATTCAAACAGAAGAACACGGGCATATTATTGTAAACGAAAAACTGGAAACGAATGTCAAAGGAATATATGCAATAGGCGATATAAAAGGCGGGCCGGAATTCACCCATATTTCTTATAACGATCACCTCATCGTTTACAACAATCTTTTTGAAAATGGTAATGAAACAATCACCAACCGGTTGGCACCCTATTGCGTGTTTACAGATCCGCAGTTGGGAAGAGTTGGCTTAAGTGAACAGGAAGCCATAAAAAAGAACCTCAACTTTTGGGTAGCAAAACTACCAATGACACATGTAGCGAGAGCCCTGGAAACCGGTGAAACAACAGGCTTTATGAAAGCCATCATCGACACTAATTCTAAAAAAATTTTAGGCGCTGCCATTATTGGTGAGCAGGGCGGTGAATTAATGAGCATGCTCGAATTAGCGATGATGGGCGATTTGACTTATGATGTTTTGCGCAATGCGGTGTTCGCACATCCTTTGTATGCAGAATCGCTGAACAATTTATTTATACAACTGGATAAAAATAAATGATCGAAGTAAAAAACATCAGCAAAAAATTTAAGCAACAAACAGCAGTAGATAATATTTCATTCAGCGTTGATGAAGGAGAGAATTTTGTTTTGCTCGGCACAAGCGGATGCGGCAAAACAACAACATTGAAAATGATCAATCGCTTGATTGAACCAACAACAGGCGAAATCTTTATCAATCAAAAAAATATACAGGAACAGGATGCAGCAACATTGCGCAGGCACATGGGCTACGTGCTGCAGAACATTGGATTGTTCCCACATTATACCGTTGCAGAAAATATTGCTGTTGTGCCAAATCTTTTTAAATGGGACAAAGAAAGAAATAAAACACGCGTGTTTGAGCTGATGGAAAAGTTGCACCTCTCAAAAGATTATTATAACGCTTTCCCGGGTGAATTAAGCGGTGGCCAGCAACAGAGAGTTGGCCTGGCAAGAGCGCTTGCTGCCGATGCTGACATATTATTAATGGACGAACCATTTGGCGGGCTCGATCCGATAACAAGAACGCATGTGCGCGATGATTTTAAGAACCTGGAAGAATTTAAAAAGAAAACAATTGTATTGGTTACGCATGATGTACAGGAAGCATTTGAATTAGCAGATAAAATCTGTTTGATGGATAAAGGAAAAATCATTCAGACCGGAACACCTGCCGAATTATTGTTTAAGCCCGCCAATGATTTTGTCCGGCAATTCTTTGACGATCAAAGGCTGCAACTGGAATATAAATCTGTAACAATTGGAATGCTTTGGAAGTTTATAAAAGATGATACTTCCACCAATAATAATTCTCTAAAAGAAATATCAACCGATAACAATGTCTGGCAGGTTTTGGAATTGCTTTCGATAAATGATAAAGCGAATGCACTATTTGTTCGCAAAGGAGAAGCCATAAAAAAAATAGATCACGCTTCATTAATGAAAGCATTCATTGATTACAAAAAAGCCAACTAATGGAGCAGCAACAAAGCTTATGGGATTTTATTGTACAACAACGGGGCAAGCTGCTTGATCAAACTATTGCGCATGTTGGCTTAACATTTATCTCCTTACTTTTTGCTGTGCTGATCGGCTTACCTCTTGGGATTTTTATTGCAAGGCGACAAAAAGCTGCAGCCATTGTATTAAACATCGCAGGCGTGTTGCAAACCATTCCAAGCATCGCCTTGCTTGGCTTTATGATACCTCTGTTAGGGATCGGGCCTTTACCTGCCATTACAGCTTTGTTTTTATATGCTTTATTGCCTATTATCAGGAACGCATATACCGGCATTAAAGAAGTAAACCCAAGCATTACGGAGGCAGCAACTGCAATGGGTTTTAGCAAATGGCAAACATTAACAAAAGTGGAGTTACCCCTGGCGTTTCCGGTAATACTTGCCGGCATAAGAACGGCAACCGTGATCAATGTTGGCGTAGCTACTTTGGCTGCTTACATTGCCGCAGGCGGTTTAGGCGAATTTATTTTTGGTGGTATTTCACTCAACAATACCAACATGATTTTAGCAGGCGCTATTCCTGCAGCTTTGCTCGCAATAGTGTTTGATTTTTTATTATCCCGTCTTCAGAAACTCAACCTGAAAAAATTACGTATAACTGTCTGGCTCCTGCCGGCTATTATTTTATTATTATCCTCTTTTTATGTATTACCATCGTTTGAAAAAAACAAATTGCTTGCAGGGTTTACCCCGGAATTTATGGGCAGGCAGGATGGTTATCTGGGATTAACATCAACCTATAAGCTTAAGATAAAAAATGTTGTTATCAGCGATGCTGTAATGTATAAAGCAGCGTATGAAAAAAAATTAGATGTCATAAGTGGTTACAGTACAGACGGTCGCCTGAAAGCTTTTGATCTTATTGTGTTAAATGATGATAAAAAAATTTTCCCGCCCTATTATGCTGCACCTTTAATAAGAAATGAAGTGCTGCAGCAATATCCTGAGATCTCACCTGTATTAAACATGCTTTCAGGAAAAATAAATGATTCTATAATGACTGAATTAAATTATGAAGTGGATTATTTAAAACAGTCGCCGGAAAAAGTGGCAAGAAATTTTCTTATTAAAAACAATCTATACAAAAAGGCACGCAATGGAAATAAAGGAACGATACGGCTTGGATCAAAAATTTTCGGAGAACAATACATTTTAATTAATATGTATTCTATGTTGATCAGGGGAAATACTGATCTCAAAGTGGATACAAAAACCGGTTTGGGCGGAACAAAAATTTGCTTTGATGCATTAACCAATAACCAGATAGATATGTATCCTGAATATACGGGAACAGGTTTATTGGCGATCTTAAATGCATCACCCGAAATGGTTAAGCATTTAACACAAAGCAAAGACAGTGTGTATGCATATGTTTCAAACCAGTTCAAACAAAAATATAACCTGGTTTGGCTGAAACCAATCGGTTTTAATAATGCCTACGCTTTAATGATGAGACGAGCACAGAGCTATGAATTAGGTATTCATTCGATAACAGAGTTGACTAATTATATTGACAAAAAAGAAAAATAAAATTTTAAACTGTGGTGATACCAGAAAGCAACATTGCTATACAAATGATGATGTAACTTTAAAAAAAATTATATGGAAACAGGAGTCTTAGAAGATGAAATGCAATCCTACTTCATACAACTAAATGAATCTGAAAAAAAATCTGTTATAGATTTATTAAGAACTTTTTTATCAGGCCGCAAAAAATATAGTTCTGTCAGCATTGAAGAATATAATAAAGAACTTGCTGAAGCTGAAGCTGAAATTGAAAGAGGTGAATCATATGAACATGATGATGTAAAAAAAATGTCGGCAGATTGGTCAAATGGCAAATAAAACCATCATTTGGTCTAAAGCAGCTTTAAAACAGTTTGAATTCGCAATACACTTTATAGCAGAACATTCTGTTCAAAATGCTGAAAAGATAAGAACAGGAATACTCGAAAAAATAAAGAGGCTTTCCATATATCCCGAAATACATCCTCCGGATAAATACAAGTTAAATAATGATGGAAGTTACAGGGCATTTGAATTACATAGTTACAGAATTGCTTACAGAGTTACCCATACCGAAGTTAGAATTTTAAGAATAAGGCATACAAACATGGAACCTAAGCCTCATTAGTTGAATTCTTATTTGTTAATAAATCAGAACATTCGTTAAAGGCATCGCTCACATGAAAATTTTAAAAAGATTTTTACAGATAAGTACAATTTTTGTCACTTAAAAGTTTTTTATTGCCTGAATAATATTCGCATCTGCATTCACCATTGGATTTGATTCGTCCGGTTAAATGGCGAAGGTGGAGATTAACAATAGAAATAGCATGACATTACTTGAAAAATACCAGCAGGTGCGCAAACGCTCAACAGACATTTGTGCTAATCTTGAAACGGAAGATTATGTAGTGCAACCGGTGGTGGATGTTAGTCCGCCTAAATGGCATTTGGGACATACAACATGGTTTTGGGAAGAATTTGTTTTAAAACCAAATGATGAGAATTATGAACAATTCAACCCTGATTACAATTATGTTTTCAATAGTTACTATGAAGCAGCGGGTGCGAGAGTTATCAGGACAGACAGGGGTAATTTGAGCCGCCCTTCTGTGAGCGAAATTTTTAAATACCGTGAACATGTGGATAAGGTAATGGCAACTTTTTTAAGCAGTCAGATGCTTCAAAAGCGTCAGACCAATAAAGTCTTATATGATCTTATTATTCTTGGATTAAATCATGAAGAACAGCACCAGGAATTACTGGCAACAGACATCAAATATATTTTAGGTAATAATCCTTTGTTTCCTGCATTATACCATGAAGAAAAAATTGCGTCAGCATCAACAAAAAATGAGTGGATACACATTGATGCCGGTGTTTATGAAATCGGTTTTGAAGGCAATGGTTTTTGTTTTGATAATGAGTTAAACAGGCACAAGGTTTACCTGGATGATTTTTCTGTTTGCAGCGAATTAGTTACCAACAAAGAATACCTGGAATTCATCAACGCAGGCGGTTATAGTAATTATGTTTACTGGCATATGGAAGGATGGGAATGGGTGAAAACAAATCAAATTAATTCCCCCATGTACTGGCATTTGATCGATGGTAAATGGATGAACTATACATTAAAGGGCCTATTGCCCCTTGACTGGAATGAACCTGTTTGCCATATTAGTTTTTATGAAGCTTACGCTTATGCCTCCTGGAAAAATCTGAGGTTACCAACAGAAGCTGAATGGGAAGTAGCCGCCACAAAATTCAAATGGGGAAAGCGTTGGGAATGGACGGAGAGCGCTTACCTGCCTTACCCGGGTTTTTCTAAAGCCCCCGGGGCCATTGGTGAATATAATGGTAAGTTCATGGTGAACCAGAAAGTGTTGCGTGGTGCATCAGAAGTTACGCCACCTAACCATAGCCGCATTACCTACAGGAACTTTTTTCATCCGCCATTGAGATGGCAATATACCGGTATAAGATTAGCTAAATAAAAAACAAGCTATGAGCTTTGAGCTACGAGCTGTGAGTGCGCTAAACCTCGAAGCTCGCCGCTCGAGGCTCGAAGCCTTGTTAATTACACATCCATAAAAAAAATGATATGCAACTTGCGACCATAAAAAACACCACAAAATTTTATAAAGATGTAATGGAAGGATTACAGTCATCACCCAAACGCCTTGATTCAAAGTATTTCTATGATGCCCGTGGAGATGAGCTGTTCCAACAGATCATGCATTGTGAAGAATATTATCTTACCAATTGCGAGATGGAAATTCTGCAAACACAGTCTGCTGCAATTGTATCAGCTATATCGAAACCCGGAAACAATTTTGATGTTGTGGAGCTCGGAGCCGGTGATTGCAGCAAATCCATCCATTTGTTAAAAGCTATTTTTAAACTCGACAAAGACTTTACTTTTTTTCCAATTGACATTTCCAAACATGTAATTGATCTGATTGCAAAAGATCTTCCGCGGCAAATTAATGGACTGAATATTTACGGGCTGAATGGCGAGTATATCGAAATGCTTAAAAGATCAAACCAAATTTCGGCAAGAAGAAAGCTTGTTTTGTTCATGGGCAGTAATATTGGCAACATGAATTACCGGCAATCCATCGCTTTTTGTAAAGAGGTGAGAAGCTGCTTAAATAAAGAAGATTACCTGTTAATAGGCTTTGATCTGAAAAAAGATCCGCAAACAATTTTAGAGGCTTATAACGACAGGAAAGGTATTACCAGGGCGTTTAATCTTAATTTATTAAAAAGAATAAACAGGGAATTAAATGCCGATTTTGTGCCGGAGAACTTTACTCACTTTCCTGTTTACAATCCCGAAAGCGGCGAATGCAAAAGCTACCTGGTAAGTAATCGCAGGCAGCGCGTTTTTATAGGCGATACAGAGTTCATAGATTTTGAGGAGTATGAAACAATTGATATGGAGATATCAACCAAATATTCAGTTCATCAAACAAATGAGATAGCAAAGCTCAGCGGCTTTAAGCCGGTTGAATATTTCTTTGACCATAAGCATTGGTTTGTAGATGTGCTGTGGAAATGCGCATAAATTTTTAGATTCCCGGCAAAGATTTTCTATAACAAGACTACCGGTTACGTTATATTTCCTTTAAATAGTATTGCAAAAAGCAAACTTTTTCTTTAATTTGTAAGAATGGCTAACCTCTCTTACCAAAGAGGCTTTTATTTTCTTTACCATCAAATTTATAGGTATGACAGGCGTGTTGGATATAAACATTACAAAAATTGAAAGAAGTAAGCTGAATGATTTTAACCTGGAGAATATTCCGTTTGGAAAATATTTTACAGACCATATGCTGGAAGCAGATTATGAAGATGGAGAATGGAAAAATATTGAGATAAAACCATACCAGCCTTTATTGCTGGAACCATCCACTTCTGCGTTACATTATGGACAGGCAATTTTTGAAGGCATCAAAGCTTTCCGTAATAAAAAAGGAGAAGCTTTTATTTTCCGCCCTTATGATAACCTGGCCCGTTTTAACTTGTCAGCTCATCGAATGAACATGCCTGAGGTTCCTGAAGAACTTTTTATTGAAGGCATGCGCCAGTTAATTGAACTGGACAAAAACTGGATTCCCACACAAGCAGATCATTCCTTATATATACGCCCGGTAATGTTTGCCACTGATAACTTACTGGGAGTAAAACCGTCTGATACATACAAATTTTTAATTATACTTAGTCCTGTTGGCCCGTTTCATGCCGCGCCAATGAAGATCGCTGTTGAAGAAAAATATACACGGGCTGCTCCCGGTGGCGTAGGTTTTTCAAAAAATGCAGGCAATTACGGTGCAAGCATGCTGCCGGCAACTAAAGCAAAGGAGCAGGGTTACGACCAGGTTTTGTGGACAGATGCTTTTGAGCATAAGTGGTTGCAGGAAGTTGGCATGATGAACATCGGGTTTGTAATTAACAATGTTTTTGTAACCCCCATGCTGGAAGAAACCATTCTTAAGGGTGTGACCAGGGACAGCGTCTTAACCGTTCTTAAAGATATGGGTATAAAAACAGAGGAAAGAAAGATAAGCATTGATGAAATTGTAGGGCAATATCAAAAAGGCAGGATACAGGAAGTTTTTGGCATGGGAACCGCAGCCGTGATCTCTTTGATCAGGGAATTGAAATATAAAGACATTATTATGAAGTTCGATCCTGCGACGTTTACCATTGCAGCCAGCCTGAAACAGCAACTGAACGATCTGCGCCAGGGGAAGGCAGACGACACCCACGGCTGGATGTTTAAAGTGTAACCTTCACGGGATTAAAGTTAAAATTGGCTTTTTTAATCTTTTCTTTAGGAAGAGTTTTTCAAAAGTTTTGAAATTTCCAGTCAAGCTATTACCTTTGCCGTCCCAAAAATTAAAGGTAAATAATGCCTACAATACAACAGTTAGTAAGAAAAGGCCGTGAAATTATCAGGGCAAAAAGTAAATCAAGAGCTTTGGATGCCTGCCCGCAACGTCGTGGCGTATGCACAAGGGTTTATACCACAACTCCTAAAAAACCAAATTCAGCCTTACGTAAAGTAGCAAAAGTTCGTTTGACGAATAAAGTTGAGGTTATCGCTTATATTCCGGGAGAGGGTCACAATTTACAGGAGCACTCCATAGTGTTGATCCGTGGTGGCCGTGTAAAAGATTTACCAGGTGTTCGTTACCATATTGTACGTGGCAGTCTTGATACTGCCGGTGTAAAGGATCGCAAAAAAAGCCGCTCTAAATACGGAACCAAGAAAGAAAAAGCAAAAAAATAATAATTCATCAATCATCTATAATAAGCGATGAGAAAAGCACAAGCAAAAAAATTACCCTTAGCACCGGATGCCCGTTACAATGACAAGCTGGTTACACGTTTTGTTAACAACATTATGTGGCAGGGAAAGAAAAGCACTTCGATCAACATATTTTACGATGCTGTTGATAAGGTGAGCAAGATGACCGGTGAAAACGGTTATGACATTTGGAAAAGGGCTTTACAGAACGTAACGCCTGCCGTTGAGGTACGCAGCCGCAGAATTGGTGGTGCAACTTTTCAGATTCCTACAGAAGTTCGCGCAGACCGCAAAGTCTCTTTAAGCATGAAATGGCTTATCCGCTACAGCCGCGAGCGCAATGGCAAAACAATGGCTGACAAGCTTGCCAACGAGATCCTTGCTGCAAGCAAGGGCGAGGGCGCTGCTTTTAAAAAGAAAGAAGATACCCATCGTATGGCAGAAGCCAACAAGGCTTTCTCCCACTTTAAAGTATAAAAGAAATTAGAAATTTACCTGGAGCCCCGCAGATGCGGGGTTTTTTGTTGCACAAAAAAGCCGGGTGCTTATCACACTCCGGCTTTTTTTATCCAAACAACGAGATGCTATAATTTTTTTATCTCCTCGGTAAGTTTTGGAACCACCTCAAACGCATCCCCCACAATGCCATAGTCTGCTGCCTTAAAAAACGGCGCCTCGGGGTCTTTATTAATCACTACGATTGTCTTGCTGCGGTTTACACCCGCCAGGTGCTGGATAGCGCCTGAAATACCAATGGCTATGTACAGGTTGGGAGCAATCTGTATCCCTGTCTGCCCAACATGCTCATGATGTGGCCGCCAGCCCGAGTCTGCTACCGGCCGGCTGCAAGCCGTGGCTGCATGCAGGGCGTGAGCCAGATCTTCAACAATTTTCCAGTTTTCAGGGCCTTTCAAACCGCGGCCGCCACTGACAACTACCTCCGCTTCGGTTAAAGGCACTTCGCCTTTTACTTTGTTAACCGATACAACTTTTACTTTGGGTGCATCAACAGCTACGGCCAATTCTTCAACACTTGCAATTGCCTCTGTTTTTGTAACCTGGAAACTATTCGGATTTAGCGAAATGATTTTTATACCAGAGTTGATCTTCACATTAGCAAAAGCTTTGCCGCTGAATACGTTTTTCTTTACAACAAATCCATTCGAAGTATCCGGCAATGCCACCGCACCCGAAACAAGTCCTGCTTTCAGGCGGGCTGAAACGCGGGGAGCCACTGCCCTTCCGGTTTGATTATGACTGAGGATGATTATATCCGCTTTTAATGAAGTTGCCGCTTCTGCAATAACTTTTGCATAAACCTGCGCATCCAATTGGTTGAGCGCTTCATCAGCAACCTGGTGCACTTTTGAAATACCGTAATTGCCCAGGGCGGAGAGGTCATCTTTAACTGTCCCCAGTAACAGCGCTTCTGCCGGAACGCCCAGTTTTTGCGCAAGCGCCACACCATAGGATAATACTTCGTAAGACGATTTTTTTATCTCTGAATCTGAATGATCTGTGAATACAAGTACCATGTAGCGCTTTTTTATTTGATATTAGAGAATTGAAGATAATCAATCGATTATGGTGAACATGATTGATCTGCCATTGATATAATAATTTTTACTATATCACTTTAGCTTCTTCATGCAGCAACCGGACCAATTCCCGGACGTTATCGGCCGGAACCAATTTCACCCCTGCTTTTGGCGGGAGCAGTTCATAACTGGTAACATTCGTAAGAGCGTCAATTGCTGCCGGCTCCGCCACTTTAAGTGGTTTAGTGCGGGCAGCCATGATCCCGCGCATATTTGGAATTCGTTGCTCGGCAACACCTTTTTGACAACTGATAACCACCGGCAGGCTCACTTCATCTGTTTCTTCACCACCTTCTATTTCCCGGGTAACGGTTGCAATATTGTTATTAACCTCCACCTTAACCGCCAATGAAATGTAAGGCAGTTCAAGCAACTCAGCGAGCATCCCCCCTACCGAAGAACTATTATAATCAATGGTTTCTTTACCTGTGAGAATAAGATCATAATTTCCCTGTTTTGCTATGGCGGCGATCTGTGCAGCAACATAATAGCTGTCATCACTTACCGCATTAATACGGGTTGCTTCATCCCCGCCGAGCGCCAAAGCCTTGCGGATAACAGGGTCATAATCAGCACCGCCAACACTAATAAGATGTAACTGAACACCCGCATCTTTTTCTTTTAGCTCAATTGCGCGTACCAATGCATACCATTCATCATAAGGATTGATTATCCATTGCACGCCGCCTTCGGCAAATTTTGTATTGTTTTCCTGGAAAGAGATCTTAGAAGTAGTATCAGGCGTTTTACTGATGCATACCAGTATTTTCATGGCAAAAAATTAGGTGCGCAATATAACTGAAAAGTTGTTTATGCAACTAATAATTTAAAACCTCAGGTTTTACACGTCATATTAAAAAAACTTATCAAATGTTAATTAATCGGACGCATTCCTTAGTTTTAAGCTTCGTGGCGTATTTTTGCCGCCTTTATTTGTAGAATTAAGATTGCGGCATGATTATTGGAAATTGTGCAACGCTTTAAAAGGATCAACGGGGAGAAGGGCAAAAAATTATTTTTTCATCTAAAGTCTTAGACTTTACAAATAATTAAACATGAAGCGATTTATCGGGATTTTCTTATTCCTTTTGGCATCGGCTTTCTTTTCAAATATTAATGTAAGTAACGCCGGAACATATGATTGGCCTCCGATCTACCTGTTCAATAAGTCGGGCAACAGCCCTGCTTCAAAAGGAAATATCATCACGGGGCTTGCAACCTATTATGCAAGCAAATTCGAGGGCAATGTAACCGCTACCGGCGAAATTTTCCATCATAGCAACCTTACCGCAGCCAGCAATTTCTTTGCATTGAATACCCTGGTTAAAGTAACCAATCTTTTAACCGGTAAATCAATTATAGTAAGGATCAACGACAGGATGCACCCGAATATGTCAAAAAAAGGAAGGATTCTTGATCTCACAATGACCGGGGCAAAACAGTTAAAAATTGTTAACAAGGGGGTTGCTAAAGTAAAAATAGAACCGGTTTCTGAAGAAGTAGCTTCTAACTAAACAACAAATACGCTGATCTTATAACAAATAGAGCCTCCGTGCCGGAGGCTTTTTTATTGGATAACTCAAGCCCCCAAAGAGGAAAGCATGAAAGAGGTATTAGTGCCTTATAAAAAAGAACACCTGTTTATATCAAATCAAAAGCCTGCGCAAATTTTACCACGTCATAGTTGCTTTCGGCGTTCAGTTTAGCTTTTATATTGCGGCGGTGCGTGGAAGCTGTTTGCTCTGAAATGTTCAGTTTACCTCCTATTTCAAGAGAGCTTTCCCCTAATGCCATCAGCTTTAATATTTCCTTTTCTCTTTTGGTAAGTGAAGCGAATATTTTTTGATTTCGTCGCAGAAAATTATTTTCTTCCAGCAGCCGGTTTACCTTGCCGGTAATATGGTGCAACGAGTCAACAGGAGAAGCGATGACAAGTATATGCGTAGGCTGACCATTTTCATTGCGCATAAATACTTTTGCGGAACTCAAATACCATTTCCAGTCATGTCTGGGTGAAGGCCGGACTTGCTCAAAATAGGTCACAAACTTTTTATCATCTGCAGAATTGATCAGCTCCAGTATTTTCGGCTTGTAATCAGCTATATCTTCAGGATTAAAAAAAGCTTCATGGTATGCTTCTCCCATTTCTTTAATTTTTTCGAGTGAAAATCCTAGTATATCCAGGCCATTAGACGACATATATCTTACGCCCATGGGATTTATCTCAAGAACGATAACTACAACAGGCAGTTTATCAGCTATAGCTTCTAATGCACGGATCTTTTGTTCAAAAAGGGCTTCTGCGCAGCTTAAATTTCCATTAGTAGGTAAAGTGGTTTCGTTTTTCATACCAGGTATCATGCCGGCAAAGATAAAACTTTTTTATAGAAATACCTGCTTCCGGGTATTTTTTTTCTCGATAGATTTCTTTATGCATTCATTATTTCACATCGCTACTAATAAAAGCAAAGAAGCTGCCTTTTTAGAGACAGCTTCTTTGTCAAATGAGAACAGAAGGCTTACCTGGTTTTTACGAGTTTAAGTGTTTTGTTTTCGGTGTGCGATGCCATGTAATCAACTATTTCATCAACGTTTACTATACCCGAAGTATGTAGTGAAACCCCTTGAAAACAGATGTAGGTTCAATTGGTTCATGCAATTCCTTTTTGAATTGTTTAGTTTATTTTAATTATCGGTACAGTTTTATTTTCAGTGGCCGTTTGCACTTTCAGCAAATAATGCCCTGCTGCCAGCCTGCTCATATCCATGTTTAAGATATTCTGGCCTTCAGAAAGCTGTGCCTGCATAAACTTAACCTGCCTGCCATTCAAATCATAAACGACAATACATGCACTTGTTTTTTGTGCAACATCTATGCTCAGGCTCGCCATATTTTTAACCGGGTTAGGATAAAGGCTCAGTACAATGGCTTTACTGTTTACACGAATCATTTTTGTTGCAGAGTAAGAGACGTACCCATCTTTATCCACTTGTTTTATACGGTAATAAAAAATACCTGAAGCCTGAACGGAAGACAGGTTGAGATCAGTATAGCTGTAATTGATAAGCCCTGTATTAACGCGTGGTTGTACAGCGCCAACTTTTTTAAAGTTTATGGCATTGAAACTTCTTTCCACTTCATAATGCCCGGTGGCATCCGTTTCATTTACAACCTGCCAGTTAAGCAAGGCATTATTATTTTGCAACAAAGCTGAAAACTGTATGAACCTGGAAGCGAGCACCACATCCGGTGGTGAAGTGGCGTTTACCGTCGGCCAGAAGCCGGCTTCAATAACGGTATCGCCGTTTGACTTAAAATCAATAAAAGGCTCGCCGATAGTATAGCTAAGTATGATATCTCCATTCTGAAACCGGCCGCCGCCGGCGCTTACTATATGCCGGCTTATAGATTGGCTGGCCGCATGCATGCCTGTAAAGCACAGTAGTGTAATTATTATGTAAATATTTTTCATAAGGCATGTATTTATCTGATTTTATAACCGCTGAATTCAGAAAAAGCAACGGAAGGTGGATCTTCGTTTCCATAATCTCCATCATCTTCCCAATACTTAAAAGCGTATAGATGAATAACTTTTTCTCCAAAAAGTTTTATCGCTATTTTATCTCCTTTTTTCAGTTTTAATCGTACCTGCGCAGTTAGAGAGTTTTCTTCCAATTCATATCTATCATTATCACTATCATAATAACCTTCTGCGGTTCCTAAGATTTTACAAAGAGTATCGTTTTTTGTAAGCGCCCATTCGAAAGTGTCTGCGCTTTCGTAAAACTCACCATTAACAGACATATCAAATTCATAAATACCGTCTTCCGGGGTTGTAAAAACAGACGTGGCAGAATCATACACCAGGCCTTCATTGTACAATACACTTGGGTATTTTACTGTATTGGAACTTGAAGATATTGTTTGCTTAAACCCATAGGGCATGGTTGCACTAAAGAAATATTTACCACTACTGCTTGAAAACCTTGTGCTATCTGCTTTTTGAGAAAATTTTGCACTATCTGCTTTTTTAGAGAATTTCGCGCTATCCGCTTTCAGAGAGAATTTTGCACTATCTGTTTTTCTGGATGAATCACTTACATCACTGTAAAAACTGAACGGTACACTCATTAACTGCGTAGTGCCCATATCCAAAAAACCGGGTGCGCCTTCATGCGTATCCATTTCTACCTGTAAAAATTTAGCCGTTGTATCGCTCCATTTCACTTTGCGTATATCTCCGCTCTGGCTTACAGCGCCAACTGCGCCAATCTCTACATTAAAAACACCAAATGAATCTGTTGTTGTATTGCGCACTTCATTATAAACTACCGGCCCGCTAAGCGTTTTATCTCTTATATTAAAGCGGAGGGTTATTAATTTATTGGTAAGGTATCCGAGGTACTGGCTTCTTGCGGCACCCTGAAAATTAATACCGGCAGGCGCCTGGGCTGTTGCATTTTGTACAAAGGCAAATAAAAGCGCGATCAATAAAAAGTTTAAAATAGGTTTCATGTTGTTATTAATTATGAAAGTGAGAAATAAATGTTGTTTTGAATTGTTTAAGGCAGGCAGCTTAAAAAGCAATCCCAATACTTATGCCGCCGCGCAAACCCAAAAACGGCCCTTTTACCGTACCGGTAACGCCGTTATCGCTTACCGTGGCATCAATATATTGTTTTGAATTCACTCCAATCAGCTCATTGATCTCCTCCTGCAGGTTTTGCTGGTCTTCCGCCGACATTGAACTGAGGTCGGCAACGCCGTTTATTGTACCATTAAGCCCGCCATATTGTGCACCGAGTATATACCAGTTTAGCGTCACTCTTTTGGCAATCAGCCACTGCGCGCCAATACCTATGCCGCCGCAGAAGCCGTTGGCCTTTACCTGCAGCGGTATGGAATACATACTGCCGGTTTCATCTTCATACTCGTACGGATAGTCGGTTGTAAAATTTCCGTAGCGGCCATAAACAGAAAAATAAAAGCCCCGCGCACCGGGATGTTTGCCGCCGTAAAATCTTACTTCTGCAGTGAATGCCTGGTTCGACACTACGGATTCTTTAATATCTACATTATCGTTCTCCTCATCGCTTATTTTGTCAAAGATCTTTTTGCCCACCGGGATAGCGCCTACTTTAGTGGAAGGCATAAAACGGTAGGAAGCCACCACACTGATCTTTCTGGTGATGGAACGCTCATAGCTGAAATTGTAGCTTTTGAACAGGATGGCTGTGGCATTCCACTGGATGTTATTCTTCAGGTACCCGTGTGCCTGCAGGTTTGGCTGAATGGTATCATACATGTTTGCGGCCGTAACAGGCTGAATGAAATCTGGTTTTGCTGTGGAATCTGTTTGGGCCTGGGCGAAATGCATACAGGTAATAATGGCTGCAGCCAGGAAAAGTAGTTTTAGTTTCATTATTTTTAAAGTTTTAATTAAGTAAAATTTTGTGGGTCAGTTTCTCATTGCACATTGCTAAAGTATATGATGGGTTTACATCTTTACCGGGGAAAAACTCGGCGTCAACCATCGTACACAAGCAGCCATGTAAAAATGCAGTAAAGCCTGCATAAGAAAAATACCCGGAAGTAGGTATTTTTTTTCTTTTACGCAATGTCTCCTCAAAAGCAATGAGCGCAGGTAGGGACATTGCGGTTCAGTAAACGAGATCACAATCGAAAAATCCGCAATGTCCTTTCATCGCACAAAAGCACGGCGAAGTGCCATTGCGGGAAAAAAGACTTAAATCCTTATTCAGGCCCTCTAAACTGCATGAGATTTCTCTCCCGAAAGCATTCGGGATCGAAATGACGGTAGAAGAACTTTGTATTTTGCAGTCAGTTTTCGCGTCACAGCAGGTACGTCATTTCGAAGAAGCATTGAAAAATCATTTTCTTTGATCCGAATCATTCGTGCGACTGGGAATTGCGAAGCACTCATTGAGGCCATTGAAAAATAAATTATGCGCGAAATAAATCTCTATAAATTAAGGCTGTGAGCCAAAAGTAGGTGTCTGACATTTTTGAAATGTCTGACACCTCGCAGCGCTTTTGTCATTAATGCTTATGATTTCGGTGCAACCAAATGTTAAGTCGAAATGACGGTTGAAAAGCTTTATGTTTTTGCAGTTATCTTTCCTTATACCGGATGCACATTATATAATGTTTCTTAACCAGGGGATTCCTGCCTGCGCAGGAATGACGGACACGATGATGTTATGTTTCTTAATAAAGTTGTGCGATAATAATGTTTATAAACCTGGTTTATATAAAAAAGAACAAAACATCAAGCCGGGCGTTTTCCGTAATAATACGCACTGTAACGCTCATTCAGGACGCCCACCTTATAGATAACAAACATGCCTGGCACACACAAAAAAACCGCTATTAGAAAAAAGCGGTTTTATTGCACATGAGAAAAATGAAAATATTAGAGATCGATTGTTTTTAATTCTTTGGGAAATTTAACGTCAATAGTTTGTGTTTGATTGTTGCGCTTATAAGTTATTTTTACCGTATCTCCCTTCTTTATATCTTTTAAGCTTTCTTTTAAATCATCTGTTGACGCGATTGCCTTACCATTTACCTGGGTAATTATGTCATCCTCCTTTAAACCGGCCTTTGCGGCAGGAGAATCATCGTCGTCATCTACCTCAAGAATTTTAACCCCCTTGCCATCTTCTGTATCCTGCGCAGAGATACCGAGACGAGGTTTGTCATTCCAGGAAAAGTAGAAATTAGATGGCGGATAGGTTCTTCTAAATCCTTCTCCGCCGGGCGAATTCCATGAATACACCCTGACTTGTTCTGACTTACCTAAGGTTGCATTTGCGGTCAACTGCTTACCATCTCTTGAATAAGTGATTAAAACTTTTTCGTCAGGTTTGTGTTTGCCTACGACCTTATACAGATCATCTGGTCCGGCGACAACATCATCACCAATTTTTGTAATAACATCTCCTTCTTTCAGGCCGGCTTTTTCCGCGGCACTGCCGTCAGTAACTTCTGTGATCTTCGCCCCTTTTTCTGTCTTCTCGGTCATCACTCCGAGAAAAGCAGTATTGGATCTTATTTTCCGCGACATGTCGCTACGAAAAGCTTCAACCTGGGGAGCTGTAGGTGGCATCGGTGCTACAACTGCCATATCCCCTCCGTATGCATAATCCCAATCCTGCTTAATAATATCAACATCATCACTTTTAAATTCATCAACAGGTTTACCATTGATCGTTATTTTATCACCATCAATCACTACGGTTATTTTTTCTTTAGTAGAGTCTTTTTTGTGAATGATGATATGTTCATCACCAGACTTTTTTATCTTGGCAGATTGTGCATTTGTTTTTACAAAACCTATTGAAACGGCTAAGAATAACATGATTGCTTTTAATGATCTAAGCATAATAATATTTTTATGATCTACGAAAATTTTAGTAGTTCAAATATAGAGAACTTTATCAATTACGAAGTCTTTCGGAAATGTTAAACCTTGGAAATTATCCGCGGCCATTTGACAACACGAGATTTGCCAGAAGAATTTCAAATGCGTTTTATTTGCAAAAAACTTTATGAAGTATTTGCTGCTCGCATTGGGAGTTTTTATTTCCACTTTTTTGCACGCACAATTTTCTTTGTATGTGTCAGGCGGCGGCAATTATTCTCATCTGCGCATAACAAGAAACCCTGGCGGTATAGTGGAGGGCAAAGGCGGTGTTGGATGGCAGACAGCGGCAGGTGCTGAGTATAATACTCATTTTGGTTATTTCGTGTATTTTGAAGCAGGCTTTTCAGGACAAACGTTTAAAAAAGACTCTTCAGCTTCCGGCGATTTTAAAAGCATCGAATCGCATTATACTTATAAACCTGTCTTTCTCAATTTTCCTTTTGGTATCGGCTACCAGTTTGATCTTACAAAAGAACTGGGTCTGAGAGTTTATGGCGGCGTAACAACACAAGTAGGCATAGGAGGCAAGGTAAGCCGTAGCTCAACTTCCTATGTATTGGATTCAACCGGCCAGCCGGTGATAGTGAGTTCCGTAGATGAAACGCACAAAATTCATTACGGCAGAAGCATCCAGGTGCAAAATGAATTCCGGTCAGATCTGGCTAATGCTATTTGGGGACTGAATATAGGTGCAGGCTTTAATTTTTTAAAAACGGTAGAAGCAACCCTCTTTTACCAGGAAGTTTTTACGAATATCTTACCTGGCGGAGACGGTGCAGCAGAAATCAATAAACTCAGGTGCATGACATTAAACCTGAAGTTTTATTTACCGGGACAATACAAAAAGGCGAAAGCTCAAATGCTGAACCTTTAAAAAATTTCTCTTCTTATTGATTTACATATTTCAAAAGTTCCGGGCTGTCAGGAGTAACCTTGCTGTCAAAATGTTGTAACAGGTTACCATTTTCGTCAATAATAAACTTATTAAAATTCCAGGAGATCTGGGCATCTAAAACACCATTTTCATTTTTATCGCACAGGTATTTAAATACGGGCGTAGCATTCGGACCTTTTACATCAACTCTGGTCGTAAGCGGAAAAGTAACACCAAAGTTCTTTTTACAGAAAGCGCTGATCGAATCATTGTCATGATATTCCTGTCCGCCAAAATTATCTGAAGGAAATCCTATAATCACCAGTTTGTCTTTGTGTTCTTCGTACAATTTTTCAAGCCCCTCGTATTGTGGCGTATACCCGCATTTGGAAGCTGTATTTACAACGAGGATTTTTTTGCCTTTGAATTTTGAGAAATCAATCGTTCCACCCTCAAGCCCTTGTATTTTAAAATCGTAAATGGATTTTACAGCAGGGTGAAATGAAGACATAATAATTACTGCAACAGATAAAAGAAAAGTTTTCATATCAATAAATATTTATTTATAAGAAACAAAGTTATTGTTATTGCATTGTATATCCGTTGTAAAACTAGTGATAAGTTAACTGTGTGTTCACTCACAACTCACCACTCACACTCTGAAACGTCATATTTGCTTAACATAGCACTAAATAGTATAAGCAACGGTTGCCACGCTCAACTTTATTCCCGGTATTTTCAGAATGGCTTCGCCGCAAGCTTCCAACGTGGCGCCTGTAGTAATAATGTCATCCACCAACAGAATATGTTTATTTTCTAATAACCCGGGTTGTGTTACTGTAAAAACACCTTCCATAGTTTCCCATCGGGCAATGCGATCTTTATGCGTTTGTGTTTCTGTAAATAAAATGCGCTCCACTGCAATTTCAATGACAGGTTTATGCCAAATCGAAGTGACGCCTTTAGCTATGACAGAGGCCTGGTTATAGCCTCGTTTAAAAAGTTTTTTTTCGTTTAGTGGCAAAGGAATGATAAGATCAACATCATCAAACCGTTTGCTGTAAACAAGTTGTTGCCCAAGCAACCGGCCTAAGAAATTTCCCGCCTGCTGATTGCTTTTATATTTAAGTTCAATTATAGCGTGTTGAATTACTGAATCTTTATTAAAATAAAAAGCGCTTGCTGCATTCTGGATATTCAGCCTGCCATAAAAAATTTTTTCTACCGGGTTCCCGGCTGCAGATAAGAACCCTGTTCCTGGCAAATTGCTGATACATTTAGCGCACAGAACATCATCGTGATTTAATACATCAGCATCACAGCCAATGCAGATATGCGGAAAGAAAAGATGAAGAAAGTCATCAACATAATTTTTTACAGAGGTCATAGTTAAAGGGTTGAACAACTAAAATTAAAATAAAAGCCTGTATAATTCATCCACTTTACTTACAGCAGTAACATCAATTTTATATTGCGTTTTATTCAATGCTTTTTTATTGAAAGGCGAAATGATGATCTTTTCGAAACCTAATTTTTCGGCTTCTGCAATCCTTTGTTCAACACGGTTCACCGCTCTTATTTCACCATTCAATCCAACTTCACCTGCAAAACAAATGTTTGGCGACAGCGGCGTGTCATCGTACGAAGAAAGCAATGCGCATATAATGGCAAGATCTGTCGAAGGGTCTTCAATACGTAAACCTCCTGCAATATTCACAAATACATCCTTCACGCCAAAATGAAATCCGCCGCGCTTTTCCAGCACAGCCAATAATAACTGCAGCCGCCTTGCGTCTAACCCGCTCACAGTTCTTTGCGGTGTGCCATAAACACTTTGTGTAACCAGTGCCTGTGTTTCAATCAATAAAGGCCTTAATCCTTCCATGCCTGCGGCAATGGCACTGCCGCTTAACGCTTCTTCCTTTTGATTGATCAATATTTCGGAGGGATTACTTACTGTACGCATGCCGGCGCCTGTCATTTCATAAATACCCAACTCGGATGTACTACCGAAACGATTTTTTAATGTCCGCAAGATGCGGTAAGCATAATGCTGATCACCTTCAAACTGTAAAACTGTATCCACCATGTGTTCAAGGATCTTTGGACCGGCAATACTGCCATCTTTTGTAATATGCCCTATCACAAAGACAGGCGTGTGTGTTTCTTTCGCAAAACGTTGAAGTGATGCCGCGCATTCCCGTACCTGCGCAACACTTCCCGGTGTTGCATCAATATTATCTGATTGCAGGGTTTGGATGGAATCAACAATCACTAACGATGGCTGAAGCTTTTTTATTTCAGCAAAGATCACAGAGAGTGATGTTTCAGTGAGGATATAAAAATTTTCATTACGGATATTTAACCTGTTTGCACGCATTTTAATTTGCTGCTCACTTTCTTCACCACTAACATATAGTGTAACAATATTACTAAAATGCAAGGCGTCCTGTAATAATAAAGTGCTTTTGCCAATACCCGGCTCGCCTGCCAAAAGAATAATACTGCCTGCAACAATGCCACCACCCAACGCACGATTGAGTTCCGCATCTTTTGTAACAAGCCTCTCTTCTTTTATGCTCTCAACGGCGTCAAGCAATTTAGCTTTTGATGTTTGACGTTCACCTGAAATATCTTTCCAGAAATTTTTTTCTTTAGAATTTCTTTCGATTACTTCTTCAATAAAAGTATTCCATTGATTGCATGCAGGGCATTTACCCAACCACTTAGCGCTCTCATAACCGCAGTTAGAACAAAAAAAAGCTGTCTTGACCTTACTCATCTTATAAAGATAATTGCACACTTTGAATTGAAACACGATTGCTTATGACCATAATCAAACAAAAAAGGCCGGTAATAATACCGACCTCTTTTTACTTACTAACCCATTAAATTCAGCCACTAAATTACAATAATGGGCTACATAACAAAATAAATTTTTTGGGTTGTTGAAAACTTTTATGGTTGTATGCAGGCTGCGAAAACACCCATTTTGGCACAATTTCATAATAAATTTGGCAAATGCCGTCAAATTGGCGGCAAATTAAATGAGTAATTTCAATTTGTAATTTGATTTTGAACTGGTTATAAATTTGCACTATTGAAATCAAAAAAATTTTAATGAACTCCATATTTCTAATTTCTATTATTTTTCTGGGAATAAGTTTTCTTGTTTCATCAACATTAAAAAGCAAATTCAATCAATATGCACGGCTTCCATTAGCTAAAGGCCTGAGCGGCAAGGAGATAGCTGAGAAAATGCTCCGGGAGAACGGGATTTATGATGTGCAGGTTGTTTCAGTAAACGGCTATTTATCAGATCATTACGATCCATTTAAAAAAACAGTTAATCTTAGCCCGGATGTATATAATGGCCGCAGTATTGCCTCCGCCGCGGTAGCGGCACACGAATGCGGACATGCGGTGCAGCACGCGACAGCCTATTCCTGGCTTATGCTGAGAAGCAGGTTGGTGCCCTTCGTTCAGTTTAGCAGTAATATTGTTCAATGGGTGTTGCTGGCCGGAGTTCTTATGATCCGCGCTTTTCCGGGACTCCTGCTGGTGGGCATTGTGCTGTTTGCGCTCACTACAATTTTTGCATTGATCACATTGCCCGTAGAATATGATGCAAGCAACCGGGCGCTCGCCTGGCTTGAAAAAAGTAATGCGACCCTGCCACAGGAACATGACAAAGCAAAAGATGCTTTGCATTGGGCTGCGCTTACTTATGTTGTTGCTGCCCTGGCTTCAGTGGCAACCTTACTGCAATACATTAATATATATGACAGAAACCGGCGTTAAAGGTCTTCGTCTCTTTCAAGCATTAAGATAGCGCTTTGGGGAACTATGAAATATTTTTCGCCTTCATACATTACTTCCGTTGCCCCGCTCAGTAAGAATATAGCGAGGTCTCCTTCCCTTGCCTGCAAAGGAATATATTTAACTTGTTCTTCCTCGCTCTTCCATGGTTCGTTTTCCACCGGTAAAGGAATGGCGTATCCCGGACCGGTTTTTATAATATATCCTTGTTGCACTTTTTCTTTTTCCTGAACGCCGGGTGGTAAGTACAGGCCGCTGTCGGTACGTTCATTGGGTTTGGAAAGACGTATCAACACCCTGTCGCCAATTACAATTAATTTCTTTAACTTGTTGTCTTGTGTAAGCATCATAACAATCTGATTCAGCTTTGTAAAATTATAAACATCCGTTAAACCGGATTCATATATCAAATTTCTTTTAATCATGCTTATCTTTAATCACTCAATTATTTTAATTAAGGCATTTTAATTGATATTAATTTTATTTTAAAAACAAACTTATGGAAGGAAAAAAATATAAAATTTTATTGTGTGAGGACGATACCAATCTCGGGATGGTGCTAAAAAATTATCTTGAGCTAAATGATTATGATGTAACACTCGAAAGAGATGGCAGGCTTGGCCTTGCTGCTTTTCAACGCGAAAAGTATGATATATGCCTGCTTGATGTGATGATGCCGAATATGGATGGCTTTACGCTTGCTGAAGAGATCAGGGACATTGACCCCGATATACCGCTGTTCTTTTTAAGTGCCAAAACCATGAAAGAAGATATTATACAGGGTTATAAACTGGGAGCAGATGATTACATTACGAAACCATTTGACAGCGAAGTGCTGCTCCTGAAAATAAAAGCCATACTGAAGCGCAATGAGGAATTTAATAAAGAAAGTGAAAACCTGGAGTTTGATCTTGGGCGCTATCATTTTAATCCGAAGCTTCGTGAACTGGCCCATGATGGCAAAACGCAAACACTTTCACCCAAAGAAAATGAGTTGTTGAAAATGCTCGCAGAACATAAAAATGATCTGTTACCCCGCGAAAGGGCATTAAAAAAAATATGGGGTAGCGATACCTATTTTAATGGCCGCAGCATGGATGTATATATTGCAAAGCTGCGCAAATATTTAAAGGATGATGAAGATATTGAAATCGTAAACATCCATGGAAACGGTTTCAGGTTAGTTTCTCCATAAAAAAGATATTAACGCATAAAGAGGTTGTCTTCTATGAGGCAGCCTTTTTTGTTTTATAGCTGGCTGCCATTTCCGGATTAATCCTCGTTTCAAAGCGTTGCTTATAACAACACCATCACTTTTTTATCAAAAACAAATGAAATTTTATTTGTCCGCTATAATTAATGGAGTGGTTTGCCTGATATTTTTATCTTCATAGTTCAATTAAAATTCACTGCATGAAAAAACTTGCCATTACTATAACTGCTCTGCTTGCAGCTAAATTTTCTTTTGCACAAACAGATCTTCAAAAAATGGATGCCTTATTAAAAAAAATGACGCTCGAGGAAAAAGTGGGACAAATGACACAGGTAACGCTTGGTGTTGTCTGCACACAACAAGATGGCGTTCTGGATATGGATAAACTAAAGCATGCTATTGTAGATTACAAGGTTGGCTCTATATTAAATGTAACCGGGCATGCATTAACAGTTGATCAATGGCATACCGTTATTACACAGATACAGGATGAGACAAAAAATACAAGATTAAAGATACCTGTAATCTATGGCCTTGACGGCATACATGGCCAGACGTACACATTGGATGCAACCCTGTTTCCCCAAAGCATAGCACTGGCGGCTACCCGTAACACAGCGCTTGCTGTAAGAGCGGCAAAAATTACAGCCATGGAATTAAGGGCAAGCGGTGTTCGCTGGAATTTTGCACCGGTGCTGGATTGTGGCCGGCAACAATTATGGTCACGCTTTCCCGAAACTTATGGTGAAGATGTTTACATAGGAAAAACAATGGGTGCAGCCGTTGTGAAGGCATATGAGGAAGATGGCTTAAAAAATCCAACCGCTGTTGCAAGCTGTATGAAACATTATCTTGGCTATTCTGCGTCAAGAACCGGTAAAGACAGAACGCCCATCTACATGCCTGAAATTGAAATGCGTGAATATTATTTACCGCAGTTCCAGGCAGCAGTAAAAGCAGGGAGTTCAACTATTATGATCAACTCCGGTGAAATAAACGGAGTACCTGTTCATGCAAGCAAATATTTACTAATGGATGTTTTGCGCAAAGAGTTAGGTTTTGAAGGCGTTATTGTTACGGACTGGGAAGATATCAAACGCCTGCACGACAGGCATTTTGTGGCATCCACTCCGGAGAAAGCTGTAGCCATGGCCATTAATGCGGGTATTGATATGAGCATGGTGCCCACTGATTTTTCCTTTTATGACCTTTTACTCGAAGCGGTGAAAAAAGGGGACGTACCAATGAGTCGTATTGATGATGCTGTCCGCAGAATTCTCCTGCTAAAGGCAAAATTGGGGTTGTTTGATAACCCTTATCCGGAAACGGCAGCTACTGCAAATTTTGGCAAACCGGAATACCAGCAGGCAGCCCTGGATGCAGCGCATGAAGCCATGACCCTGTTAAAGAATCAAAACAACATTTTGCCTTTGCAAAAGAATAAGAAGATATTGGTTGCCGGCCCTTCCGCACAAAGCATCACTGCATTGAACGGTTGCTGGAGTTATGTTTGGCAGGGCAACCAGGAACAATTTTATCCTGCCGACAGTAAAACAATTTTTCAAACCATTGCTGATAAAGCTGGCGCTGCAAATACTACGACCACTTCGGTAAAAGGTTTTGATAATGCTGCTAATTATGATACGGCTGCATTACGTTCTGCTGCTGCGAATGTTGATGCGATCGTTTTATGTTTAGGCGAGGACGCCTATGCAGAAAGTCCGGGTAATACAAGAGAGCTGGCGTTGCCGGATAACCAGCTTGCATTGGCAAAAGTGGCAGCATCAACAGGCAAACCTGTGATACTCGTTTTAACCGAAGGCAGGCCGCGTTTCATTACTTCGATAGAACCAGGGATGAAAGGCATTTTACTTGCTTACTGGAGTGGAAGAAAAACTGCCGAAGCTGTAGCTGATGTTTTGTTTGGCGATTATAACCCGGATGGCATTTTACCTTTTAGTTATGAGCGTAGCATGGGCGAAATGGTTTTATATGACCGTAAGCCAACAGAAGATATTCGCGAAGTATTTAATGACAATATCAGCGGCGGTTATGATCCGTTGTATCCTTTCGGTTTTGGATTAAGCTATACCACGTTTGAATACAGCGATCTTAATTTAAGCACCGATGCATTAACCGGTAATAATAAACTCACAGTAACAATCACAGTAAAAAATACCGGCGGCCGGGATGGCAAACACGCGGTTGAATTATATACACACCAGCATTATGCGAGCATAACTCCTTTTGCGAAAAGATTGCGTGCCTTTCAAAAGATCGGCCTGAAAGCCGGCGAAAGCAAAGCTGTAACATTCACACTGGATAAAAATGATCTTGCATTTGTGAACGCTGATTTGAAAACCGTGACCGAAGCCGGAGATTTCGATGTAATGATTGGAGATAAAAAAGCAACTTTCAGCTACAGGTAGAATCTTATAGGAATAAGATGTAAAAGCGGTTTCAGGCAGTTGGCATGAAGCCCTTTTCAATTTTCATGAATCCGGTAAAGATTATTATCGCCAAAGATTCTAAAGCCGTGAGCTTAGAAAATAAGTGTTGCGATTATAGTGAATGATAATTATTTTTATGTTACCTGTTTAAAGAACAGCAACAACCACTTGAGAAATTATTAAGTTCCGTATAAATTTTCTGCATGGATTACAAAGTCATCACATTCCCAAGCGTTTTTGAAGCCGCTTTCGGCAACACTGAAAACTCAGCCAAAGATCTTTTAAACGGGTTAAAGGTTAAGAAAGATGATGCATGGTATCTCGTTGGTAATATGGCCAAACGTAATGCTATGAGTGCTGGCCGCATCATCAATGCAGCGCCCGATGAAGCTGATTTTGACATCCTGTTCCGGGCGGCAATGGTGAACATAATTGACAAGGTGCAGCCTCCATTTACAGTTACCGTTGGTTTGCCGTTATCTACATTCAATATATATAAAGGACCTGCACAGCAATACCTGGCGCGCCGGCATTTCATGCTGGATCATGATACAACCACCTTTAATGTTAAAGGCGGTGTCAAAAAAAATACTTTCGAGATAGACGTGTATGACGTGATCCCCGAAATTGTCGGTGGCATTATTGGTTTAAAGAAAACTGTCGCCCAGTCTCCTGATGAAAATTTTATTGCGATCAGTTTTGGATTTGGCACGGTGGAAGGAGGTTATGCAACCGCTAACGGCCTGGTGAACCGCACCTGTTTCAGTTCGCATGGCATCCGGTATGTGATTAGCAATCTTGCGAAAGAACTAAGCCAGCAATATTATCTTGAAATGAAAAACGAGCACCAGTTGGATGAAGCGTTTGTAAACGGCTCCATCTTCACTAATCGTAAAAAAGTGGATTTGAAAGATCTTAGAAAGCATTTATTAACGCAGTATTATAAACAGGTTGTATCTCCCTTAATGCGCCAATATTTCACCGATGCGGATCTTGAGCATTGTTCCAAAGTATATATACTCGGTGGTGGCGCCAATTACAAAGAACTCGTAGATGCGGTGGCCGACGAGTACAGAGATTTTATCCCGGTGGCAGTAGCGCCGCAGCCGGAATCATTAGTAAGCATCGGGTATTTATACAACTCGTTGCGTGTGTCTGATAAAAACCCGGCACGATGTATTGGCCTCGATCTTGGCAATGCCTCGACGACCATTTCCATCTTTGAAAAGCCTGCGAAATAAATTAATACTTGTATCGATGAATTTACTCTACTTAATAAAACCGGGTTTACATGTTTCGAAGCAAACAGTAATTCAGGGAAATATTGTAACTGATGCAAACAGTTATATAGCAGGCACGATACATGGGGACATCACTACACAGGCAACACTCATTATTGAAAAAACCGGTGTGGTAAATGGTAATGCGCGTGCCAAAAATGTTATTGTAAAAGGAAAGATCAAGGGCAACATCCACAGCGATGGCAAAGTTGATGCGAAAAAAAAGGGAGAAATTGACGGACAGGTTTACGCGGCGGAAGTAAATGTTGATAAATACAGCTTATTGAAAGGCAGTATAAAAAAACTCCACGTTGCAGACAATGATGCCTATAATGAAGATGCAATGGCATCAAACGATGCAGCCTCATTTATAACCGATGAAACTGTTCGCGACGAAGAGAAACCCCAGAGCTGGTTTTAGACAATCCGAACGTAGAATATAATGAACCTGATGAAGGTAATCCGGCGATCATATAAATAAACCCCACTCATCTTCGCAATCGTCTTTCTCAAACGTTGCCACCCACTGCTTAAAAAGCTCACGGAATTTGTCAATCTCATCCCGTATAACCTGGCGGTGTTCTTCTTCCATCAAATCATCAACAATAAAGGAATTAGTAGATATTTTTATAAACTGGGCATTCTTTCTGATGATGGCTGCATTTTCCATTCTTATAATATATAAGCCGGCTTCAGAACTTCTTATTTTCGCGCCTACTTCATACGCATCACCCAGTATCATTTGTTTATGATCTTCCAAATGTTCTTTACTGAACATGCCGTCTTCCCCGGGTTCTTTTAAACTGTCAAACGCAGCATTCAGAACGATCATCACCTGGTTCCATTGTTGATACATGGCCTTGCATAAATCTCTTGTAGGATTAGGTTTCCATTCTTCTCCTTCCTCTTCTTCATCGCGAAATTTGTCATCATCCCATTCGGGTAATTCATTAAGATCATCAAGTCTCATGCAATAAAAATAATGGTTTTAAGTAAAGTATCAGTTGAATTTTTGAGCAACAATTTTTATTTCGTCGCTCAAACGTTTTTAAAATGATCATTTGTAAATTCTATATTCATAATTTGTGCAACCGGATTATCCATGTTCATTTTAAAGTGATTCGGAAAAAAATTATTACGACAGTGTTATCAGCAAGCTGAAGTAATCCGGATCTTGCAAAAAATTCCTGGCTAATGAAACCCGAGCGCTGTTTTACTGTCATTTTATTGTTTTTGATTTGTTCCGGCGCTGCTGTTGCCCAGGCAAACACAACAAAACTTTTAGAGGCAGCATCTTTAAAACCATACGGAAGATATGTAATAGATCCGCAGCACAACCTCGAACTTATAAGTTCCGCTGTACATTTTGGGTTTACATTTTCTGGTAAAGAATGCACTGCATATGCCTTCATCAATGATCCCGATGGTCATAATTATCTACAATATGAATTGGACGGGATTTATCAAAAGCGATTAAAGGTTACTGGCAATTCTGTTCAGCCAATTAATATAACTGCAGCTACAAACGGGCAGCATACGGTTTGGATATACAAAGCCACAGAAGCAGCCACCGGGCCCATTATCATTCAAAAAATAATGGGTAACGATCTTCATGTTCTGGATAATACGAATGCACCGTTAATAGAATTTATAGGTAACAGTATAACCTGCGGCGCCGCTTCGGATACGTCGGAAGCAGATTGCGGCAAAGGCGCCTATCATGATCAACATAATGCTTACTATGCTTACGGGCCACGGGTAGCAAGGGCACTGAATCTTAATTACATTTTAAGCAGTGTGAGTGGCATTGGCATTTACCGCACCTGGAATATGGATGGTCCATCTATGCCGCAGGTGTATGAAAAAGAAAGCTTTAACCTTCATGATTCGATGCTTTGGAACTTCAAAACCTATACACCAAAAATTGTAAGTATTGCATTAGGCACAAATGATCTCAGCAATGGCGATGGCATCCATCCAAGACAGCCATTTGACAGTACGGTGTTCGTGAAAGATTACATAGCATTTGTGCAATTAGTAAAATCAAAATATCCCGCAGCAACGATCGCATTGCTTAGCAGCCCGATGATAAACGGAGATAAAAGGATACTCCTGCAAAATTGCCTGGCTGCAGTAAAACAAAATGTTGATGCATTATTTCCCGCTGATAAGCCGGTTGCATTATATTTTTTTACTCCTATGAAGGCAGGCGGTTGCACTGGCCATCCGAGCGTTGAAGATCATGGTATCCTCGCTCAGGAGCTCGTTCCATTCTTCAGATCATTGTTGAATTAATACCTGCATCTGTAAAATTTGAAAAGAGTATTGTATATTAGTGATGAATATTATAGTTTATCACATTTAATTTTTAATTTATGCTAAGATGGGCTGCCATATTTTTTATAATAGCGATCATCGCTGCGATCTTTGGTTACACCGGTATTGCTGCCGGCGCTGCCAGTATTGCTAAAATTTTATTTTTTATCTTCTTAGTGCTGTTTATTATAGCATTGATCATAGGCGCTAAAATATTCGGGGGCAAATAAGCAAATCAGGTGAACGGTGGTTGCTCAGTTGTGCGTGAATCCATATTTAGGTATTCATTATTGACTATTTCACCACTCACTGTCAAAGCGACGGACAATAAAATAATGCTGGTACAGATTTTCTGTATAGCTATACTTTGATTGTCCCTTCTATTGAGTCATCAAGGGTTTTCCCTGCTATAGCGCCAATCATTGTTTTTACCAGTGCGACAGCTTCACCGTGTTTTGTGTCCCAATAATATCCATCTACGGGCGTAACTTTTATAACGGTTATTCTTGGGTCGTCTTTACCTTCGGTAAACCAGGCTTTCATTATTCCATCCCACAATTCTTCGATCTTATTTTTATCTCTGGATATTTCCGCCCTGCCATTGATACTTAAAAAGTCAGAATGGTGCGAACCCTGCAACAATAGTTGCACTGAAGGATCATCTGCAATTTCTTTGTTCTTGTGGCTGTCATCTGCGCTTAGAAACCAAAAGTTTCCTTCATCATCAATTTGTTCTGCTGACATGGGTCTTGTGTTAAAACTTCCGCCATCGATGTTTGTACAAAGGAAACAGCTTGCCGCCTTCTTTGCGATCTCCTTAATTTTTTCAACGCCTTCGCTGCCCATTAAATTTTTCTTATTTTTTTCTGGTTGATTTTTATTGATGCTGTCCATAAAATAGTTTTATATGAAATAAACAAATAGCATACCTGTTAGCCCGAGAGCCCAGGTAAAAGATCACGATTACAGGATTCAAAAGAATTGGAACGATTTTGAACTTATATTTATCTTAGATCCGGATGCTAACAACAAACCGTCAATTAAAAAAAAATAATATGAAACCTTCAATTGGTGTAACAACAGACCATCTTACATCTGCTTCACGGGCGCTGAATGCAATACTTGCTGATGAAACCGTTCTATACACAAAAACCAGGGGTGCACACTGGAATGTGGAGGGCCCCGATTTTCATAGCATGCATCTGTATTTTGAAAGTCAATATGAAGAGCTGGCTGATATTATAGATGAGATCGCAGAACGCATACGCGTGCTCGGTCATTATGCATCGGCAAAACTTAGCGAATATCTTGAATTGACACATCTTACCGAACAATCGGCTGAGCCAAATACTTCTGCAGGTTTTATAAGAAGTTTGCTGAATGATCATGAGACGATCATTATTCACTTCCGGGAAAACATCAATTATTTTATGAATGAATTGAATGATGCAGGCACCAGTGATTTTATTACAGGTTTAATGGAGAAGCATGAGAAAATGGCCTGGATGTTGCGCTCGCATCTTAAATAATTGTAAACAAAAAAACGGTTGCTGAACAACCGCGCAACCGTTTTAATATAGAAAAAGCTTTTAGTTATACGGCATTAATGGAAGGCGCCCTATATTCTTCAGGAAATTTTTTCTGCACTGCATTTTCAACTTCAATCAGCATGCTGTTGACATCAGCAGGATTAAAAGTTATTTGCAAGTCTTCCAGTGCCTGCTGTGTTTTATGCCCGATCTGTCCGTCAATACTGCCAATTTCCTTCCCCAGTCTTATTAAACCTGCTTGTATCGCGGCTTGTTTTTGATTTTCTTTGAAAGCATCTACCCGGATACCCAAAGCAAGAATGGCGCTTGCAGCAGCGGCGGTGTAGGGTTTTAAATTTGTGCCTTTCCCCGCAGCATAATATTCATACACTATTTGGTGGCTTCCTCTGCAATCAAAATGCCACGCTTCTGAGGTATGTATGTCTGGTTTGCTGATAATAGGCAGCACATTATATTTTGCAGCAATATCCCAGAAATCACTCAATGGTATTTTAATGGAGCTTAAGTCCAGGTCAAAGGCGCGGCCTGCTTCGTGAAAGCTTCCGCCCGGCGGCGGACTAAACGCTTTCTTTCTTTTTGCAAGAAAATCCTGGTGCGACTGTAACTGCACATCATAACTGCGAAACAGGTCGCTAAGGACAAGCCTTCCGCCTTTTTCCTTGAGGTCAGAAGCTATGTTGAAAATAGCAGTAGATGTATCGGGCGTACACTGCGCCAGGCGTGCCGGTAAAGGTAGTAAGTCACCAATGGGATTTTGATAAATGGAAATTATATTAATTGGAAGTAATGGTGATTTCATACATCAAATTTTGAAACACCAATTTACATGTTAAAAATTAAAATATGAGTTCAGCGCTTATAAATTTTACAACACAGGGAAAGAAAGTTATATGCTTATTTCATTAGGCGATGAACTGTTTTGATCCCAGCAATCGAGGTTATATAATGTTGTATCTGCAATATTTCTTAAAGCAGTCTCTGTAAGAAATGCCTGGTGGCTGGTGATTAAAACATTTTTAAAGGTCAGTAACCTCGAAATGACATCATCCTGTAAAATATCTTCAGAATGATCCTGAAAAAAAAGTTTCGATTCTTCTTCATATACGTCGAGGCCAAGGTATCCTATCCTGCCTGTTTTTAAACCTTTAATTACATCTTTTGTATTCACCAGGGCGCCCCTGCTGGTGTTGATGAGCATAACGCCATTTTTCATTTTTTCGATGGATGATTTGCCTATCATATAATGTGTTTCATTAGTCAAAGGCGCATGCAAAGTAATTATGTCCGACTGGCTGTACAGGTTATCGAGATCACTATATACAACATTATATTTTTTTGCCAGTTCCTGGTTTTCTATTTTATCATAGGCAAGTATTTTACAACCAAATCCATCCAATATTTTTATTACAATTTCACCTATCTGCCCCGTCCCGATAACTCCCGCGATCTTACCGTTCATATCAAAACCGGTTAACCCATCCAATGAAAAGTTCAGATCGTGCACACGCGAATTGGCGCGTATTAGTTTCCGGTTCAAAGCAAGCATTAAAGCAACTGTATGTTCGGCCACCGCATAGGGCGAATAAGCTGGCACCCTCGCCACTTTAATATGTAAGTCTTTTGCCTTTTTCAGATCTACATTGTTGTATCCTGCAGATCGAAGAACAATAGATTTAATACCGGCCTCGAAGAGTTTTTCCAGTGTAGATGCAGATGCGTCATCGTTCACAAACATGCACACAGCATCGGACCCTTTAGCCATAGACGCCGTTTCACTATTTAATTGCAGTTCGGAAAACCTGAAATGATGCCTGTTTTTATTCTGTTTTTCGAATACATCTTTCTCATATTTACGCGTGCTGTAGAAGATCACATTCATAAATGAAGGATTAGCTGTTTTTTGCTAAATTAATTTAATCGGCTTTGTTACCATGAAAAGCTCAGAATATTTTAAACCGGAAAACTTTTTTACCAGTTACATCAACTGATGATCAAAACAGGCAATGCTAATTTGTGCCGGACATGGTTCACGGTTTCACCATAAACAAGATCTTTAATGCCGGTGTGCCGGTGTGCGCCCATCACCAAAATATCCGCCCCGAAGTCCTGTACAATACGCACAATTTCTTTTACACGATCCTGGTAACCTAACTGTGTTTCTACGGTATAGCCCATTTGTTCCAGTTGTGCAGCAAGTGCCAATAGCCGCTGTTCATCAGTTCTTGCTTCTTCATCATCGGTGGCCGTTCCCGAATAAGTTGCCGAAACTGTTTCTACCACGTGCAATAATAAGTAGGTTGACTCGCCTGAGCCCTGGTTAAGTGCATGAGCAATAACTTTTTCGTCAAGGCTCTTAAAATCAAGCGCTATGGCAATTCTTTTGAAAGGATTAACACCCAAATGCAATAGCTGAGGCATTGCTCCATGAAAATCTTCTGCAGATTTTTTTCTCCTTTTTGAATATAGCGGATAAAAGGTCATCACAATAAACAACCAGGCAAAGATCAGCGCCGCAATAATGATGATAATTTTTTGAATTACGTGCCCGTCCTCTGTCAGTATATCCATCATTTCAGCTACAACAAGCCTCACATTTAAAAATACTAAAATGCCCGCAACAAGCCATGAAGCGATCTTTGTCACAGGTTTAATGGCAAACGTTCCCATGGCTTTTTTATCACTCACAAAATGTATCAAAGGAATAATAGCAAAGCCAAGCTGAAGGCTGAGTAATACCTGGCTAAATACCAACAGGTTATCTACCTCCGCTTCGCCATAAATTAAAATAACAATTACCGCAGGCGTAATTGCCAGCAGGCGCGTAAGCAATCTTCTCAACCAGGGATTAATGCGTAAGTGCAAATAACCCTCCATTACTACCTGCCCTGCAAGCGTACCGGTTACTGTGGAGCTTTGTCCCGAAGCGATCAAAGCCACTGCAAACAAAACAGGTGCCAGGGCGGTTCCCAGCATTGGCTGCAACAGGCGGTGAGCGTCCTGGATCTTCGCAACCGATGATTGGCCGTTATAAAAAAACACAGATGCCGCGAGGATCAATATACCGGCGTTTACAAAGAAAGCCGCATTTAATGCAATGGTACTGTCAACGATGTTATATTTAATTGCTTTTTTAATGCTTTGTTCATTATCCCTGATCTTCCTCGTTTGCACCAATGCCGAGTGTAAATACAGGTTATGCGGCATTACTGTAGCGCCAATAATTCCGACAGCTATATATAATGCCTCATCACTTAATGAGCCGGGAACAAAGCCTTTGATTATTTCACCTGCATGTGGTTTTGCAAGAAATATTTCAACTATAAAAGATAACCCGATGATCAAAACCAGTGCGATGATAAAAGCTTCCATAGCGCGCATCCCTTTCTTCTGCAAATAGAAGATCAGGAAAGTATCCAGTACTGTCACAGATACTCCCCACACAAGTGGCAATCCGGTGAGCAATTGAATACCTAATGCCATGCCAAGCACTTCCGCCAGGTCGCAGGCGGCTATGGCTATTTCCGCCAGCAGGTACAAACAAAAATTGGTAAATGGCGGGTACATTTCCCTGTTTGCCTGCGCGAGGTCTTTCCTTCTTACAATGCCAAGCCTGGCGCTTAAACTTTGCAGGAGTAATGCCATAAGGTTACTCATCAGCAATACCCATATCAGCTTGTATCCGAATTTAGCTCCGCCCTGCAGATCGGTTGCCCAGTTACCGGGGTCCATATAGCCAACGCTTACCAGGTAAGCCGGGCCCAGGAAGGCCAATATTTTTTTCCAGCCCTTGCGTTTTTGTGTGGCATCAATCGACTCATGCACCTCGCTTAGGGAATATGTATCATTGTATCGGGTCATTTTATAAAGGATTTACCTGTATCGCATTAGCTACCTGTTCACTGATATTAAGCGATTGCCTGTTCTTGAATTTTATTTCAATGGAATTATCAAAAGGAAGCTTTCGCTTTACTTCAAGCCTGGTCCCGATCATTATATGCTGGCTGGTTAAGAAAGAAAGCAATTCTGTTGACTGATTTTGAACCGAAGTAATTACAGCCTGTTTGTTTAAAGGCAGTTCTGATAAAGGCAATTGCTGCCTCACGCTTATCTTGCCATTACTGTCGGGAATGGGATCGCCATGCGGGTCAAACTTAGGATGACCTAAAAAAGCATCGAGTTTGTCGATGAGTTTTTTACTGCGCACATGTTCCAGCTCTTCCGCCACTTCATGAACTTCTTCCCAGCTAAAACGCAACTGATCTACTAAAAAAACTTCCCATAAACGATGCCGCCGTATTATTATCAATGCCGCTTTATTACCGTCGCGGCTCAGTTTAAACCCTTTATAGGGGTTATACTGCACCAGACCTTTTGACTGCAATTTTTTGAGCATATCCGTAATGGAGGCCGGCCTGGTTTTTAAATGATCTGCCAGCGCGTTTGTATTTACCGACTCATAGGATTGCTGCAGGTGGTAAATCGACTTGATATAATTTTCTTCAGCTACAGATAAATTAGGTGCCACGTAATTTATTTTTAGGCAAATCTAAAAAATAAATTCTATTGTTTTAATTTTTTAAAAATAATTTTAACGAAAGAATTATATGCGGAGGACCTCCATAGCTGTGTTATTCATGGTAGCCATAGCCGCCTGCAAAAACCCGGAAACAGACATTTCCGGTGAGGAAATAATAAAAGCCGATGATTTTTTAAAAGCTTTTCAGAGCCTGGATCTTCCTTTACTAATTGCTGATAGCTCGCTTAAAAATTTTGGTGACTCTACCCGGATGAGCAAAACTGTTTTCCTGCAATTTTTTCCCGATTCCGCTTTACAAAGATTTTCAGGCGACGCAGGCAATAAACTGGTAATAAATCCAGCAGGGATCATTCATAAAAAAGAGAGGGATTTATTATTGATGAAATTTTCGTCTCCGAAAAAAATACAACTGGGCGTTTTTGTCTTAAATGATAAACACGCCTTTCTTGCTTCGTTACCGTTGTTGAGCAACATCAAAAATGATAATTATAACCATAGCATGAGCATTACGGAAGAGCCTACTTTTATTTTCAGGAAAGAAAAATTCACTGCTGATAACAAATCCTTATACAGCAGGAATGGCTTTGCCTATAGCACTTCATCCAATTCTTTCGCGGAAGTTCTTCATGATTCAAATGAGGACACAGATAAAAACAATGAGATCATTAATCCTATTGACACTTTTCCTTCAACCAATAAATTCAGCGGAGACTATGTCTCCAATAAAAGAAATTTCATATCCATCCGTAATGGTAAAAATGCCCTCACTTATACATTTTTTATACATTTTGAAAATAGCAAGGGTGATTGCACAGGCGAGCTAAAAGGCACAATGAGCTTAACAGATGAAAAAAATGCGGTGTTCACTGAAAGCGGCGATCCCTGCGTTATCAATTTTAAATTTACCTCCGCCGCTGTAAAAGTGAAGGAAGAAGGCAATTGCGGCAATCACCGTGGTATTACCTGTCCTTTTGATTTTACCTTCAAAAAGAAAAAACCGGAGAAAAAATCAAAATAAACTGATTTGAAAATCAATGATTAAATCCAATAATCCTCATTTCATTCTTCACAGAATATGTGTAAAAAGTACATTTATTTATTAAACCTTATATTGCGTCGCTTTTTTCAAAACAACAGCTATGGATTTTAAAAATTTTAGTGTTCCTTACGCAGCAGATGATCGCTATTCAAAAAAGGTTGCCTACTTTTCGATGGAGTTTGCCGTTCACCAGCCCCTGAAAATTTATAGTGGTGGCTTAGGTTTTCTTTCAGGCTCTCACCTTCGCAGCGCTTATGAGTTAAAACAAAACCTTATAGGCATTGGCATTTTGTGGAAATATGGTTATTATGACCAGGCCAGGAACCAGGACCAAACCCTGCAGGTAACCTGGATGGAGAAAATGTACAGTTTTCTTGAAGACACAGGCATCAAATTCCAGATAACAGTTCATGACGTACCGGTGTGGGTAAAGGCTTATTATCTTAATCCTGAAACTTTTAAGTCAGCGCCCTTATTTTTATTAAGTACCGATCTGCCTGAGAATGATTATGTATCTCAAACTATCTGTCACCGTTTGTATGATGCCAATGTATCCACCAAGGTGGCGCAGTTCATGCTGCTCGGAATTGGCGGCGCAAAACTGGTGGATGAATTAAATTTCAATCCTGATTTTTATCACCTGAATGAAGCGCATGGCATTTCCTCCGCTTTTTACCTGCTGAATAAATTTAAAAGCCTCGAAAAATTAAACAAGCATCTTGTTTTTACCACACATACTCCTGAAGAAGCGGGGAATGAAAAACATGATATCTATCTGTGCCAGAAGATGAGCTATTTCTGCGGCTTAAGCATTGATGAAGTTCGAAAGCTTACAGGCATTGAGGATAACCAGTTTAATCACTCGCTGGTGGCTTTACGCTTTGCAAAACTGGCTAACGGTGTTTCGCAATTACACGGCAAAGTTTCCAGGGAAATGTGGAGCAAGTATAACGGCATTTGCCCTATCATTTCCATCACCAATGCGCAGAACTGGCGGTACTGGGCGGATAAACAACTGTATGCTTCGATGGATGAAAATAATGACTGGCGCTTTGACGACAGGAAATGGTATTTGAAAAAACGTGCGTTTGAAATTGTAGCAGACCAAACCGGCAAAATTTTTAACCCAAGCGCTTTAACCATCGTATGGGCCAGGCGCTTTGCAGGTTACAAAAGAGCAGACTTACTTACATGGGATTCGGAACGCTTTAACAGCCTGGTAAATAATAAAAAATATCCTGTTCAGATCATTTGGGCGGGTAAGCCATACCCGGTAGATTATCCAGCTATTACGCAGTTCAATAATCTTATCCAGCTAAGTAAACATCATAAAAACGTTGCGGTGCTTATCGGGTATGAATTAGGCCTGAGCAAGCGTTTAAAGCAGGCTGCGGATATATGGCTGAACAATCCTCGTGTGCCACGGGAAGCTTCCGGCACAAGCGGAATGACAGCAGCAATGAATGGGGCCGTAAATTTTTCCACTGACGATGGCTGGATACCAGAATTTATAAACAACGGCAATAACGGTTTTGTGGTACCGATGGTTGACTATAAAAATATGAATGTACATGAGCAGGATGAATATGACCTGAATACGCTGTACGATATTCTTGAAAAGCAGATCCTGCCCTTATACTATGACAGCCCGGACACCTGGCGGCAAATAAGAAAGAATGGTATGCGGGATGTGCGTGTTCAGTTTGACAGTAACCGCATGGCGCATGAGTACTATGAGAAATTGTACAAATAGTGGCTTGCTAACTATAAGATGCCGTTCACTGTATTGCTGATTTTGAGATTTCCGGATTTTGCAATTAAAGCTGCGATTAAGTTTTTGGGATTAATATTAATCCCAAAATCGCGAAATCCCCACCTGACCGAACGAGTCGGGCAGGAAAAACCCGAAATAACGTACTTAACCTAACCGTAGTTACTTATTACCTTGTTGTAAATTTCTTTTCGTAAAAGACTGCTATCCATATTGCATTATATTTGTTCATAATCCTTTGTGAATGAAAAATACTTTTTTAGTAATTGCAATTAGCTGTTCTTTTATAACAACATTTGCTCAATCTCCTGGTAACGACAAACTACAACGGCCAAGGCTTGTCGTGGGTATTGTGGTTGACCAGATGCGATGGGATTACCTCTACAAATTCTATCCATTATACAGCGAAAGCGGCGGTTTCAAAAGGATGTTGAATACCGGGTTCAGTTGCGACAACACATTTATACCTTACACGCCTACCGTAACAGCCGCAGGCCATACGAGTGTTTATACAGGCTCTGTTCCTGCTATCAACGGTATTGTTGGCAATTACTGGTTTGAAAAAGCGAAAAATAACGGCATGTATTGTGCCGGCGATGATTCTGTAAAAACAATCGGGGCGCCAGGTGATGCCGGGGAAATGAGCCCGCGTAATCTCGTGGTTACAACCATCACGGATGAGCTTCGGCTGGCTACCAATTTTTCTTCAAAGGTTATTGGCCTGTCTATTAAAGACAGGGGCGCCATATTCCCGGCCGGGCATGTTGCCAATGCAGCTTACTGGTATGATTCAGGTATTGGTAATTTTATTACAAGCTCTTATTATATGGATCAATTGCCGGAATGGGTGAATAATTTTAATGATCGCAAACTTCCGGATTCTTTATTTAACCTGAACTGGAACTTAAGTCTTCCGGAAAATGTTTATCGTCAATATTGTGGCGCTGATGAACAACCTTATGAAAGAAAACCTTTCGGCGCTGATCAGAAACATTTTCCTTACACTTTAAGCGGCTTTGTAAAAAAGAATTATTCAAAAATTTCTTCAACACCGCATGGAAACACCCTTCTTGAAGCTATGGCAGAAACAGCCGTTATAAATGAGAATTTGGGTAGAAATGTTTCGACCGACTTTTTAACGGTTAGCTTTTCCTCACCTGACTACATCGGCCACACATTCGGATCCGAATCCTGGGAGCAACTGGATGATTATATAAAACTTGACAGCACGCTTGGTAAACTTTTATCTTTCCTGGACAAACAGGTAGGAAGCGGGAACTACCTGGTTTTTCTCACAGCAGACCATGCGGTTGCGAACAGCCCGGGGTTTTCTGCGCTGCATCATTTGCCCGGAGGCATCTTTAATGAAGATGCTTTCTTAAACCAGCTTAAACAATCCTTATCTGCCAAATACAAATCTGACAGAATTATTAAAGGATATTATGAAGACCAGCTTTTATTAAACTATGCAGTTATAGATTCTCTCCGGCTAAACAGAAACCAGGTTGAGGCATCAATAATGGAGATTGCGGAACAAATTCCCGGAGTAGCAAGGGTATTTCCATTACGGAATATCAGCAATACGACCTTAACATCAGTTCAAAAACAAATGTATAGCAACTCGTATTACCCGATGAGGAGCGGCGATATCCAAATAGTTATGCAGCCAGGATACGTGAGCGGTGATGGCCTGGGCACATCGCATGGCCTATGGAATCCATATGATGCACATATTCCCTTATTATGGTATGGCTGGAATGTTAAGGCTGGTAATACCAAACGCGAGGTTTACATGACAGATATTGCAGCCACTGTTGCCGCCATGCTTCATATTCAAATGCCGAGCGGTTGTATTGGTAAAGTGATCCCTGAAGTTTTTGAAAAATAACGTGCAGTGTTATGTCAGTCAGGAATTGTCATTTTTCTTTGCGGCAGATGGCACAGAAAAGCGGAAGAATTGTTACGGCATAATTTATTTATCTTGACCGTACCAGTAGATTCTCAAAAATAATCAGCTTTGATTACTAAGCGGCAAGTGGCTTCATAAAAAAGCTGTCTTAAAATTGATTTAAGACAGCCCGGTTATTTTATAAAATTGAAGCTATTTATACTGAGCGATCAATCCTTTAGCCAGTTCCACCATTTGGTTTAACCCTGCTTCCGGTAAATTACCCTTTTTAAATTCTGTGAGCACGTTGGGCAATTTGTTCTCCATTTCCATTAAGAAATGTTCTTCAAATTCTTTTACCTTTTTAACAGGAACACCCTGTAATAAACCCTGTGTTCCGAGATAGATGATGGCAACCTGCTTTTCAACCGGGAATGGTGAATACTGTGGTTGTTTTAATATCTCTACGTTACGGGCGCCTTTATCAATAACCAGTTTTGTAGCTGCATCCAGGTCACCGCCAAACTTTGAGAAGGCTTCGAGCTCACGATACTGCGCCTGGTCAAGCTTTAAGGTTCCGGCTACTTTCTTCATTGATTTGATCTGTGCATTACCACCCACACGGCTCACAGAAATACCTACGTTAATAGCGGGGCGGATACCAGAATTAAACAAGTTCCCTTCGAGGAATATCTGCCCGTCGGTGATAGAAATTACATTGGTAGGAATATAAGCTGATACGTCACCGGCTTGTGTTTCAATGATTGGCAATGCTGTTAATGAGCCGCCGCCTTTTACAAGGTGCCTGATGTTATCAGGAAGGTCGTTCATCTCGCTTGCCACTTTATCATTGCTGATGATCTTTGCGGCACGTTCCAATAAACGGCTGTGCAAATAGAACACATCACCAGGATAAGCTTCGCGGCCCGGAGGTCTTCTTAATAATAAGGACACTTCACGGTAAGCTACTGCCTGTTTGGAAAGATCATCGTAAATAATTAAAGCCGGTCTTCCGGTATCGCGGAAAAATTCACCGATAGCTGCACCCGCAAACGGAGCATAAAATTGCTGCGGAGCAGGGTCAGAGGCAGAAGCTGCAACGATCGTTGTATAAGCCAAAGCGCCATTGTCTTCCAGCGTTTTCATTATACCCGCAATAGTTGAGGCTTTCTGACCGATAGCCACATATATGCAATACACAGGTTTCCCTGCCTCGTAAAATTCCTTTTGGTTGATGATGGTATCAATACAAATGGCGGTTTTACCGGTCTGCCGATCGCCAATTACCAGCTCACGTTGTCCGCGACCGATAGGGATCATCGCATCAATAGCTTTGATACCTGTTTGCAAAGGTTCCTTTACCGGCTCACGATAAATTACACCCGGCGCTTTGCGCTCTAACGGCATTTCAAACAGTTCACCTTTTATCGGGCCTTTGCCATCGATAGGTTCGCCTAAAGTGTTAATAACACGACCAACAAGTCCCTCGCCTACTTTAATAGAAGCGATCAGGCCGGTGCGCTTTACATTGTCACCTTCTTTAATGCCCGCGCTTTCACCCATTAATACCACACCCACATTATCTTCTTCAAGATTAAGGGCAATAGCTCTTGTACCATTTTCGAATTCAACCAATTCGCCCGAAAGCACATTATTTAATCCGTAAATACGGGCAATACCGTCGCCAACCTGTAACACTGTTCCCACTTCTTCCAGTTGAGCCGCAGTCTTAAAGTTGCTTAACTGCTCCCGCAGTATTGCAGATATTTCATCTGGCTTTATACCTACCATAATATTTCTTTTATGATGCTGTTTATAATTAAATTATCGTATCCTCTGCACGTACAGATTCTCAAGGAACTGCTTGCCTATATACTGCAGGTCGTTCCTTATACTTGCATCGAATAATATGTCATGACTTTGAGCAATAAATCCGCCGAGAATGTTTTCATCCACTTTGGATTTGACCTCAACCGTTTTATTTTGAAACCTTGGTAAATTCTGAAACCGGGTACGGATATTATGTTTTAATTCATCTGAAATTTCCACTGCCGTTGTTATTTCAATGATTTCAATGCCTTTCAACTCGCGGTATTTTTCATGGAATTCTTCCGCTATTTCCCGCAGTATCCATTCACGCCTTTTAGAAAAAACAAGGTCGAAAAAAGAAAAAGTAAGCGGTGTAACCCGGTTCTCAAACACTGTTCTGAATATCTGCGATTTTTTATGATCACTGATAACCGGCGACAATAATACATTTCCAAACTCCGGCGTAAGCGTTTGGCGAACGAAATCAATATCCGCCTTTACTTCTTCAAGCTGATTTCTTTCAATAGCCAGATCAATCAAAGCCTTGGCATAACGTTGGGCAACCAGCTTATTTTGCATAGAGGAGAATTGTAAATGTTAATTAATTTCTTATGATATCCGCCGCGTTAATATCCGTCGTAAGCTTTTTGATATAATCTTCGTGATCTTTTTGATTTACCAGTTCCCTGCGGATAACCTTTTCTGTAACTTCTATTACCAGTTTACCGATCATATTTTTTACGTCAGTAATAGCTGCATTTTTCTGCTGGTCGATTGCGCCTTGCGCATCTGTTATGATGCGGTCATATTCATGCTTTGCTTTTTCTTTTGCATCAGCTATCATTTTATCAGAAGCAGTCCTGGCGTCTTTAAGCATATTAGCGCGTTCCTCACGGGCCTGTGCCAGTAAAGCTTCATTCTCGCTTTTCATTTGCGCCATTTCTGCTTTTATTTTTTCAGCAGAAGCCAGTGATTGCGCAATGGTTTCCTCGCGCTGGCGTAAGCCGTTAATAATAGCGGGCCATGCAAATTTTTTAAGAATGAAAAACACAACCAGGAAAGCCAATAGCGTCCAAACTATCAGTCCTAAAGCCGGAGTAAGTAATTGCATAAAATCAATTTAAAATATGAAACAGCCTAATTAAAGATCAAGCTATTACATACATGTATTAAAACTGCATTGTTGGTTTTACAGAATGCAGCAAAACTGTATTAAAGGATCATTGCCAGGAAGCCTACAATTACACCGAAAAGCGCAACACCTTCAACAAGCGCAGCAGTAAGGATCATGTTAGCACGAATATCGTTTGATGCTTCGGGCTGGCGTGCGATTGACTCAACCGCGCCTTTACCAATTTGTCCGATACCGATACCTGCACCAATAGCAGCTAAACCTGCACCAATAGCGCCGCCGGCATTTGCTGTAGCATCCAGAAGAATAACATTCATTAAATCCATAGTTATAGTTTATATTGATTAAAAATTTACACGGTCACTGCTTTTCCATGATGATCCGCGTCATCATGACCACCCGCAAATGCCTCGCCTACAAAAACTGCTGTTAAATAAGTAAAAATATAAGCCTGGAGAAAAGCAACTAATATTTCAATAAAATAAATAAATATTGTAAATGCTATTGATAAAGGGCTTGCCCCCCAGCCTGCTGCTGCACTTAACCCAGCGAAAATAAAGATGAGCGAAACAAGGCAGATTATTAAAATATGACCCGCGATCATGTTCGCAAAAAGACGAATCATTAAAGCCAGTGGCTTAACAAATAAGCTTAAAAATTCAACCAATATTAAAATCGGCTTTACACCACCTGGCACCGGCGGATTAAAGATGTGTCTCCAATAATGTTTATTAGAACTGAAGACAATTATAAGAAAAGATATAACAGCCAGGGTAAATGTAAATGCTATATTGCCCGTAACATTTGCAGAACCAGGAATTAACCCTACAAGATTATTGATAAGGATAAAAAAGAAAACGGTTAAGATATACGGCAGGTATTTACGGTACTTGGTACCGAGGCATGGCTTTGCCAATTCATCAGTAATAAAAATAATAACCGGTTCAAGAATGCTTTGACTTCCTCTTGGTGCGGAGGTTACGCCCTGGCCCTTCTTATATTTTTGAGCAATTGAGATCATTACCCATGCAAATAAAGCCAATGCGATAAGCATTTGCACCACATTTCTTGTAAGCGAAAAATCATATACCTTAACGGCTTCATCAATCCGGCCGCCTTCATTCACTGCTACAATCTGTCCTTCATGGTAGTCAGCACCAGGAAGATTTTCTTCTTTAATTGTTTTAGCAGTTAATACTTTATAGCCATCATATTCATTTTCGCCGTGGTGAAACTTAGAAAACATGAAAACAGAAAAGCCTTTTGGCTTTGAATAAACAATTACAGGCAAGGGAATTACAACTTCATGCTCTTTGCCATCGCTGCCTTCAAAAGAAAAGAAATGAAATTCATGCGCATCTAATATGTGGCCGAAAATAACTTCATTGGCATCGAAGCCTTTTTTTTCTTCTTTTTTAACATCCGGCGCTGTTTCAGGCAATTCTCCCTGCGCAAAAATGGAAATGGAAAAAAATAAGCAAAAAACGCTGAAACCCGCTCCCAGTAATGATTTTACGAATTTTAAGGTCATAGATGGCCCCGAAATTTTGCGCAAATATACAGGGTTGCAGCTAAATAATGAAACGAGATTAGAAACTTAAAAATTAAAGTTTAGAAATCACGTTGATTGGTTTTGACCCGATTGCTCTTCCAAAATTTTTTTGATCTTTTCGAGATAGATCACATCCACCTGGTCCTTTGGACGATTAACCGCTTTTTTGTTCTGTATAAGGTGATTGATATGAAGAAAAGGAACGATAATCCCGTTCAGATCAGCGCGCTTAGCCAGTTTATAACATTCATCGAATGAAAGATACTCCAGTCCTTTCATTTCAGTCATAATATCCAGTTCAATTCCTGCGGCATAAAAACTTGTCCGGCCCGGAATAAATTTCATAGTTTCAATCGAAGCAAAATCACCATAGCCTAATTCCTTGAAAGCCGTTCTGAGATTTATTCTGTTTTGCAAATTATTTTCAATCCACATATCAAGATCATCGGTGTTTCTATTATACCCATGAAAACGCGTTGCAAAGCCGCCAACCATGATATAATTAACCTTATTATGATTAAGAGACTCCCAAAATCGTAAAAGTTCCTGATCAAGAACATCCATAAATCAAAGACTACTTAAGAAGTTTAGCATTCCTGAAGATAGACTCACGGCGAAGCATTTTTGTGAATAACTGCAGTTTTTCAATTGGTGAACGGAAGATATTCTCTCTTAATTTTTCGTTTTCCGATTTATTCACAAAACCCGCATATTCAGATTGATCTTCTTTCATTAGATTTATTTCCATATGTGGTTTACTTTTTGGCATTTAAACATTTATTCCATTATTTACCTAACAATATGCGGTTTAGTAATCTTCGCTTTTTTAAGTATCTCATTCATCTTCATTAATTTCGTCATCACTAAAAATCTTTCAGTGTAATTACGTTTAAGCGCGGCACATAATTGATCCATTTCTGCTTTTTCATAATCCGCATCTGTGGGTATGTATTTTGATGATGGCGACTTCATATCTTTTTCCATGAGATAATCGAAAACTCTAATTTTATACCGCAATTTAATCTAATTTACTGCATCGCTCTTTTGAGTTTGTTCACTTTAGATTTTTTTGGTAACTAATTTGATAAACAATCAATTTAAAAATTAATCTATGCGATGGAGAGGCGAACGCGAAAGCGGCAATATTGAAGACAGGCGGGGAATGCCTGGCGGTGGTTTAGCTGTTGGCGGGATAGGCGGTTTAATTATTGCGGCCATAGTATATTTCTTAGGCGGCGACCCCAACCAGGTGATGCAACAACCGGCTGACCAGGTACAAACTACAACAGACCCCAACGATACGATGAGACACTTCATCGGTGTTGTATTGGCTTCCACAGAAGATGCCTGGACTTCTATATTTAACCAAATAAACAGGCGATATACTGACCCAACATTGGTCTTGTTTTCAGGGCAAACAAACGCGGGTTGTGGTTTGGCAAGCGCAGCTTCAGGGCCTTTTTATTGTCCCGCCGACCAAAAAGTTTATATCGATCTTTCTTTCTTTAATGAGCTTACCAACAGGTTTGGCGCTTCCGGCGGCGATTTTGCGATGGCCTATGTGCTGGCGCATGAAGTTGGGCATCATGTTCAACATTTATTAGGGCTTACCGACCAGGTTGACCGGCAGCGGCAAAACCTGAGTGAATCGGGATACAACAAACTAAGCGTAAAACTGGAATTGCAGGCGGATTTTCTGGCCGGCGTATGGGCGCATTATAACCAGAAAAACCTGGAACAAGGAGATATTGAAGAAGCCATGAGCGCCGCCAGTGCCGTGGGTGATGACCGGCTTCAAAAACAGTCGCAAGGCTATGTGGTGCCAGACGCATTCACACATGGAACATCTGAACAAAGAATGTATTGGTTTAAAAAAGGATACACAACAGGCGATATAAGCCAGGGTGATACTTTTAGCGATCCATCTTTGAATTAGTGTTCAATCGCCTTCAGAAATGGCTAAGATTCACTTCGCAAAGGATTTTTCCCGGATAATAATGTACAAATTTTCAATTATATTCTGCCCTCACTCATTACTGATCATTCATCACTCATCAAAATAAGACATTTACTCACTAATCACCACGGACAACTCGTGGCCAAATTAACGCTGGTATATTATCGTCTTACAATCCTACCTTAATTCCGGCAAAATAATTTCTTTCCGGAGCAGGGTTGAAATAGCGCCCGCCGAGGGCATTTAGGTCGTTGCCTAAGCTATAGGTCTCATTTAATATATTATCTGCACCAGCGTAAAAATCAAATACAGCTTTTCCAAGAACTTTTTTAAATCCGATCTTTAACTGTAATAACCTGTAATTATCGGCATATACATCATTGGCGTCTGTGAGCGGAATGGAAGAAGTAAAATTCAGGTTTGAAGTAAGGTAAATTCCGGGCGCGGTATATATGTCAAACGTAGTAACATTTATATTTTTGGGCACGCCTGTTAAATGGTTTCCCGAATAATCTTTTGTACCTACAATATAGTTATTGAATTTATAAGGCTGGCAGGCAAAACTGTTTGACACGGAAATACTTCTGATAAACTGATCGTTATTATTTACAGGAAATACATTCAACCAGATTTCAAAGCCGGTTTGTTTAGTTCCGCCGGCATTCAAAAAATAATCAGCGCCTGTGCTGTCCGTCTGCCGAACAATTGCATCTTTCAAATTAAAAGAATAAACGGAAGCGTCAAACTGAAAACGGTTTTTCAACGCGCTCCCTTTAAAGCCGCCTTCAATGTTCCAGCCATACTCAGGCTGCAGATCGTAGAACTGGTTGGTGGATGGGCGCACCTCAGCCAGGGTCGGCGGAGAAAACCCTCTTGAAAGGGTGGCATAAAAAGAAACATAGCTGCCAATTTGATATAAAAAACTTAGCCTTGGCGCTACGAACATATCGGTATTCTGATGCTGCCAGTAATCATACACCGAATCAGATGTCCGGTTATACTCAAGCAATTGTTGATTGCCGCTTACTCCCGCCTGCACCATAAAATTTTTAAAGCGTATATTCAGTTGTGTGAATATAAAATATTGCGTTACATGTACTTCATCATCATATAACAGGCTACCTGGCTTGCCGCTATTATTCTCATAGTTATGTATATGCGAAATATTCTGCTGCCATTCTGCGCCGGTAAGCCATTTCACCTTCAGGGCATTCATTTCAAACACCGTTCTTGCACCGTAATTTAATTCTTTACGATGCTCGTAATTTGTGATAAAAGGGTTCTCGAAGTCCGTATGATTTATGGTAGCAGACGTTGTATTGCTCCACATCCTGCTTAACAATGACCGCAAACTCAATCCGGCAAAACCCGTTTTATTATATACTCCGGCTTTTTGTTCCACCGCACCCGGCAAAGTTGCAGTTGGCTGCCTGGCTAAAGTTGGCAAAGAATCCATTTGCTTTTGGGTAATGCCTCCCGGGGTTTCATAATGCAAACTGGTATAAAATAGTAAAGCGGATAATTGTTCCTTCTGGCTGATATCCCACTTCATATTGCCCTGCAGTACATCCCGTCTTATTGCACTTTGCTGACGGTAACCGCTATTCTGCAGGTGGGCTTGCTGCAGGTTAAAGGAAATGTTTTTTGAATGATGGTTGTAACCTATCTGCTCATTTAACAGGCTAAAAGAACCTGTTTCTATATTGGCATTAAAACTGTTTTTTGAACCATCGGTTAAAGGATCGCTTTTTAACAAGGCTGCTCCCCCTGTATTGGCGCCGTACATGCTGCTTGCAGGACCCTTGATTATTTCAATAGATGAAAGCTGGCTGACATCAATGAGATTCAGGTAGGTATTACCGCCTGCATCCGTGAGCGGAATATTATTCCAATAAACTTTTATATTTCTTACTCCAAACGGAGAGCGCAGCAAACTGCCGCGGATGGATAAGCGATAACTGCCCGGGCTTCTTTCTTCCATCCTTACACCAGCAACAGTGTTTAGAACGGGAACCAGTGTTTTATTATCGAAACGCTGCAGTTGCGTTTTATTGATCAAAGCCAATGCCACAGGAGCATCTTTCCAGTTGGCTGAACCACCAAATGCCGTTACAGTCACTGGTTTAAGCGTGGCCGTATCATTAGAATTTTTTGAAGAATCAGTTTGAGCCTGCAATGACGTGAGAAGTGAAATGTGAGACGTGAGCAATAAGAAGAATACGGATGGTTTGAATAGACAGCTATTAAGCGAGGCCATATATAATAAATTAAAATCCCAATGAATGATCACACAAACATCGGGATAAATTTTTTACTCCCCTTTAGGGGCTGGGGGCTTTATTTCTTCATATACATCACTTCCTTCACCATTTTTACGGTGCGCGGTATGTCGGGAAGGTATGCAGCAACAAGGTTCGGCGCATAATGCATAGGCGCATCGGCGGTGGTTAGCCTGCGTACCGGCGCATCTAAGTAATCAAAGCCTTCTTTTTGTATGCGGTAAGCCAATTCGCTGGCAACGCCACACATCGGCCATTCTTCCGCAACAATTACCAGGCGGTTAGTTTTCTTTACACTTTCCAAAACCGTCATCCAATCCAGCGGGCGTATAGTACGAAGGTCAATTACTTCAGCGCTTACATTTTCTTTCTCCAGTTCAGCGGCAGCACCCAATGCCACTTTCATCAGTTTATTAAAGGAAACAATGGTTACATCGCTGCCTTGTCTTTTCACATCGGCTTTACCTAATTCGATATAATATTCATCTTCCGGTACCTCGCTTTTATCGCCATACATCAGTTCGCTTTCCATGAACATCACCGGGTCTTCCTCGTAACGGATGGCCTGCTTTAGTAACCCTTTTGCATCATAGCCATTGGAAACAGAAACCACTTTTAAGCCCGGTATATTGGCATACATATTTTCAAATGCAGTAGAGTGCTGTGCACCCAATTGCCCGGCACTGCCATTTGGCCCGCGAAATACGATCGGGCATCCGATCTGTCCGCCACTCATGGCCAGCATTTTGGAAGCGGTATTGAGGATCTGGTCCAATGCAAGAACGGCAAAGTTCCATGTCATAAACTCAATGATCGGGCGCAGCCCGTTTTGTGCGGCGCCAACACCTATGCCGGCAAAACCCAGTTCAGAGATTGGCGTATCAATCACGCGTTTCGGGCCAAATTCCGCAAGCATACCCTGGCTTACTTTGTAGGCGCCATTATATTCAGCTACTTCTTCCCCCATTAAAAACACACGGTCATCTCTTCTCATTTCTTCATTCATGGCTTCGCGTAAAGCTTCCCGAAAGGCAATTTGTCGCATAGTAGTTTTTTAGCGCGGCAAAAATAATGTTTAAAGTTTAAGGTTTGAATGTTTTTAAAGTTTCATTGTTTTATAACGCCGTCACTATGTAATTTTATTGTATGCTATTACAATTAGCAAATACACATAAAGATGATTTAAGTAAACTGCTCGCCTACGCGAAAGAAAATCACCTCACATTATCGCTGGCAGATGAAGATGAAAATAATTATGTACTTCCGGGTAAAGCGCTCACAGACCAACAATTGCAAAAGCTTATAGAGAGAAGCCGCAAAAGCGGAGTTATTTCAATGAAAAATGCACATGATATAATTAGCAAAAGCTATAATGCAGATTAATTATACCGAAGAGGCATTTAGTTCATTAATTCAACTCGTTAATTTTATTGAATCCAAAAACACAGAGGTGGTGGTTAAAGAAATTTGAAGCATTTTTAGAGAAGCAACTGCATACGCCAAAGCAGGTAAAACTCTGTAATAACTTTACTTTTAATAAACTAAATCTTCGCTGCATTATTTACCATGAATGGCTAATTGCATTTTCAATCCATAATGATTTTGTTCTGATAGAGGCTTTATTGCATAAATCCCGCATCAGGGATTAACCATAAAGCCGGCTTTATTATTTTGTGACTAATCTTTTACAAAGCAAACAACGATCTTGCCTGTACATTTATGCAGTTTAATTTCCAGAAATTATCGGCCATGAAAAAAATATTCGTTTCTATAATAATCCTTGCCTACGTAAAAAACCTACATGCCCAGAACAGTGATAGTTTAATTTATCCTGATGAAAAACATTTTAAAAACATTCAACAGTTAACCTTTAATGGCGACAATGCGGAAGCTTATTGGAGCTATGACGACAGGCAGATTATTTTCCAGCGCAAGAATGAAAAAGAAGGCGTGATGTGCGACCGCATGTTTACAGGCATGATTCCGAAGAATGGGGAAACATTTCAGTTCAAACAATTAAGCAGCGGCCTTGGCAGGACGACCTGCGGTTATTTTTTACCTGATGGCAAACACGTGATTTATGCATCAACCTACCTCGGTGGCGATAGCTGCCCACCAGTGCCTGACCGGAGTAAATATGGCAATCGTTATCTCTGGCCGGTATATGACAGCTATGATATTTTTTTAGCCGATACTTCCGGAAAAATAATTAAACAGCTCACCAAAGAAAAGGGTTATGATGCCGAAGCCACGCTTTCTCCCGATGGCAAAAAAATGATCTTTACTTCTGTCCGCAATGGTGATCTTGACCTGTATGTAATGGATTTAAAAACCGAAAAAGTTACTCAAATAACACATGAATTAGGTTATGATGGCGGTGCATGGTTCAGCCCTGACGGGAAAAAAATAGTGTGGCGCGCCAGCCGCCCAAAAACGCCGGAAGATATGGCTGATTATAAAGACCTTTTATCAAAAGGGTTGGTGGCGCCAACGCAAATGGAAGTATTCATTGCCAATGCTGACGGAAGCGGCCAGACGCAAATAACGCAATTAGGACAGGCAAACTGGGCGCCTAATTTTACGCCGGGCGGAAAACATATTATCTTTTGCAGCAATCACGAATATGCGCACGGCTTCCCATTTAATATGTATTTGATCAACCTCGATGGAAGCGGTCTCGAAAAAATATCACACAGCAAAGGGTTTGACGCATTTCCGATGTTTAGTTATGACGGGAAAAAACTGATGTTCTCTTCCAATCGTAATAGTGGTGGCGGATATGATATTAATTTGTTTATGGTTGACTGGATGGAATAAATGAGTTATGAGTGATGAATGATGAGTTGCTCTTGGCTCAAAGCCCAAAGCTTGAAGTGAGTGGTAAATAATGAATCAGATTGTTACTCATCACTGATCATTCATCACTCATTTTTCCTCACAATCCTTATTTTTGATGCAATCAAACACCATAACCATTATGTACACTTTTCTACTGGGCCTCCACAACTTATTGCGCTGGGTAATTTTATTGTTATTGATTATTAATATTATAAGGCATTTTGCAGCCATCAATCAACCATTTGCAGCCATTGACAAAAAACTGGGTTTATGGCTGATGATCGCGGCACATATACAGTTGCTGGTGGGTTTATATGAATGGTTTGCCGGCGCATGGGGACTACAGAATTTCATCAATAATGGCGCACAGGTAATGCAAAACAGCACAGGCCGCTTTTTTGCCGTAGAACACTCAGTGGCCATGATCATCGCCATTGCATTAATTACTTTCGCAAGGGGGGTATTCCGTAAAAATTTGACAGACAGCAAAAAACACCGCCGTTGTATCGTTTTATATCTACTTGCCCTCATCATTATACTTGCTATGATTCCCTGGCCGGGCATGGATGACATAGGAAGAAGTTTGGTGCCGAAGTTTGGGTGATAGGAGGAAGTTATAATTCATATAGCTATGGCCATGTGAAATGACATTGTCAATTTTTGTATCGCTTACGCAGAAACTCCGAAAATTTTTTGTGATAAATTAAGTGTCATGTCAATGAATGTCATCCTTTATTTGCCACTGATGATGCAGAAACACGGAAGAATTTGTTCCGGCATGATTATGTTGATCTACCATTAAGTGTTGATTTGACATTAGCAGAACCACATATGATATTTATATATGATGCAGCCTATTATATAGCCGGTATGGTTTATAAACAAATAAACGTTTCAAGCTTTCCCTAAAGAGGAGCAGGACTGTTGGACAGCAGCACGATCTCCCGGGAATATTTTTAAAGTTTCAGGTTTCGGGCTATAAGCAGCAGGAAACAGTTTTATGCATAGGCGGCCTGAAGGAAGTATGGAGGAAGTTCTGCCCAGCCCCTAAAGCGGAGTTAGGTACACTTCCTGGCTCAAAAACTCAGTAAATAGCATTTAAAATCGGGCTTTTAACAGTTAAACTATTGGATTATTTTGGTGAATGCCTTTTTATCAGCATATTTGACGGCAGAAAAAGTTAACGAAAGAATGGAGATTGCTAAGCCTGCCACCGATATAGGTTTTTCCATTGTACCTGTTTCAATATATCCATTGCTGCCTGTAACTCTGCCTGCCTTTTATAACGGCTCCCGGATTTTAATAATTCATTTTTATTGCCTGATTGCCGGTTTTTTAGGATGTCTTGAAACAAAAAAATACTCCTTACCAAAGCTTGTACAGTACGTATAAACAATAAACCGAAGGTGGAAACTTGCTTAATTGTGAGTGAGAATGGCGAAGCCGTAAGAATATTGTGTCTTAATGGATTACAACCGTTTATTTTGCTAATACCACATTTTATAATAGAAGTAATACTTATTAAAAAAGACTTGTGAAAAAAAACCGTTCATTTTTTTTATTAGTTATTTTAAACGGGTGTTTATTTTCCTGCAGCACGCCAAAAAATGTTACCTATTTCCAGGATTTAAAAGATACATCTAAAATATATACGCAGGCTATAAAAGCAGATTATGAAGTGCAAATACAGTCCGATGATATATTAGAGATCCTTATAAACAGTATAAACGCAGAAGCAGCGGCACCGTTTAATCTTGGCAACAATAATCCAGCATCAGTTCCTTCATCGCAGATTACATCAGGAACAACAGGCATTAGGCTTAATACAATAAATTCCACTAATAATAGTACGGGCGAAGGATATCTTGTTGACAGAAACGGCACAATAGATTTTCCTGTCTTAGGCAATATAAAAGTGCAGGGATTAACCATTCCGCAATTAAAAGACAGTTTAAAAATAAAGCTTGACAAATATTTGCAAGATCCCATTATTAATGTCAGGTTGTTAAACTATAAGGTAACTGTGGTGGGTGAAGTACTGCGCCCGTCAACGTATTCTATACCAAGCGAAAGAATAACTGTAATGGATGCCATAGGTATGGCCGGAGACCTGACTATTTATGGCAAAAGGGAAAATGTGTTGTTGATAAGAGAAGAAAACGGAGAACGGAAGTTTATACGTTTAAATCTTAATTCCTCGAATATTTTTGAATCACCATATTATTATTTAAAACAAAATGATATTATATACGTTGAGCCTAATGAATCTAAAATTTTATCCTCAGATGCAAAAAGGTTAAAAAATATTGCTATAATAACTTCTGTTTTAACATTGTTGATCGTAATAGCCTCAAGAGTCAGTAAATAATGGAAAACGCCCAATTTAACCATCAGCATGACGAAATTACGCCTGCGGATGACACCGGACTGAATCTTAAAAAGTTCATATACACTTTTTGGGATTATTGGCCCTGGTTCGCAGCATCAAGTTTTCTTTGCGTGCTGGTTGCTTTCCTCTACCTGCGCTATGCAACGCCTGTCTATAGGATCAATTCTAAAATTTTAATAAAGGACGAAAAAAGCGGTCCTTCGGGTTCTTCGGAAGATATATTAAGCCAGCTTGACATATTTAACACACAGAATAACGTTAACGATGAAATGCAGGTTTTGCAAACCTACTTTCTTATGAGAAAGGTGGTAGATAAATTACAACTGAATATAAGCTACTTTATAGTAGGCAATCTTAAATCAACAGAATTATATAAAAACAGCCCCTTCAAAATTCAAATAATTTCTTTAAAAGATAGTATTGAACCCCAAAAGTTTAAAATTAAGTTTCTTGAAACGAATTCGGGCTTTACTGTGGAAAATGATAGTATTGATAAGAAGTATAATTTTAATGATACAGTGAAGACTCGTATTGTAAGTTTTAGAGTCATACCGAATAATAATATCATTAATCTGAAAGAAGATTACCAGGTTAATATAAGTACCCCTGCTGCTGCTGCTGAAAACTATCTGAGGGCCACGAGCTTTAACATTACAGATAAAATGGCAAACGTGATAGAAATAACGTTACAGTCAACCGTGCCGCAAAAAGGTGAAGATATTTTAAATAAACTGTATGAGGTTTATACCAGGGTGAATGAAGAAGATAAAAATAAGACTGCAGACAGTACGATAAATTTTATTGACGAACGTCTCGCTGTAGTTTCAGGAGAATTATCCGGTGTGGAAAAGAACATAGAAGATTTTAAAGTTAAGAATCAATTATCTACAGATCTAACTGAACAATCCCGGCTTGTTTTAAATTCTGCAAGCGATATCCGGCAGCAATTGACGACACAGGATGTGCAGATCAATGTAGTACAGTCAATAGAAGAACATTTGCAGGGAAGCGGGCAGCGAATCGTACCCAACGCGGGCGTTATCGAAGATCCGACGTACATCACTACCGTTCAGCAATACAATGCCCTGGTTTTGGAAAGGGATAGACAATTGCAAACCACCAAGCCTGATAATCCCTTAATTCAAAATTTAAACAACCAGATAGAAGGTGTTAAAAAAAGCCTCCTTATCAGCCTTGAAAACATTAAGAGAGAAATGCAAATATCGCGTGACGAATTACAAAGAAAAAACGACGAGGCTTTACGTGAAATAAAATCCAGTCCCTCAATAGAACGGGCATTTTTAGATATCTCAAGGCAACAGGATGTAAAACAACAATTGTATTTGTATTTATTGCAAAAAAGAGAAGAAACGGCGATTTCAAAGTCAGGGACTTTGGCTAATTCCAGACTGATTGAGCCGGCCAAAAGCGATGCTTTGCCATTTAGCCCTCAAAGACCTTTAGTCTATTTGATAGCACTTTTTTTCGGAGTCCTTCTGCCTACCGCCATTTTATATTTAAAAAACCTGTTGAATAACACTGTAACAAATAGCTTAGATCTTGCTAAAGAGATCGCCATACCTGTGTTAGGGGAATTAGGCCATAATTCAACCCGCAAAACCATAGTAGCCGAAGCAAATTCCCGTACTGCTTTGGCCGAACAGTTCAGGGCTTTGCGGACGAATTTGCAATTCCTGTTAAAAGGAAAGGAGCAACAGGTAATCATGATCACATCCAGTACAAGCGGTGAAGGCAAGTCTTTTTTAACTACGAACCTTGGCGCTTCCCTTGCGCTCACCAATAAAAAAGTGGTACTGATTGAGCTGGATCTCAGAAAACCGAAACTTTCAAAACAATTGAACATTAATAATGAAAAAGGATTTACCAATTACATTATCTCCAATTGTACAAAAGAAGAATTATTAATGCCAACATACATACATCCTAATTTATTTCTGATAAGTAGCGGAGCAATTCCACCTAATCCTGCAGAATTATTGTTGGATCCTAAAACAGAGGAATTGTTTAGCTGGTTGCGAGCCAGATTTGATTATATTATAATAGATACACCACCTGCGGGGCTTGTTATCGACGCTGTAATAATAGCAAAACATACAGACGCATCCGTATATGTTGTCAGACAAGGCTATACATTAAAAGACCAATTGAAACTGGTGAATAGTTTTCATGAGCAGGAAAAAATCTCTAACCTCTCCGTGCTGATAAATGATGTAAAACCAAAGAGGACTTATGGATACAGGTACCACTATGGTTATGGGTACGGAAATGGCTACGCTTCGGACTATTATTCAGACGCCAAAAAACCAAAGCGCAATTTATTCAGAAAGGCAAAAAAATATTAGCTGAATATATGCTTAAAAATAAAAGAATTGCGGTAATAGGATTAGGGTACGTTGGATTACCACTGGCTATAGAATTTGCAAAACATTTTTCTGTAAAAGGATTTGATATAAATAAAAACAGGGTTGAAGCCTTAAAAAAGGGCTGCGACAGCACCAATGAGGCAAATATTGAAGACCTAAACAAGGTTTTGATTGTTGATTCTGAAAATATAAAAGCAAAAGGGCTTATTTTTTCTTGTGTTCTGGAAACTATAAAATCCGCTAATGTTTATATAGTTACTGTGCCTACACCTATCGATCGCTATAATTCTCCCGATCTCAACTCCTTATTGAAAGCATCTGAAATGATTGGCAAGGTTTTAAAGAGAAAAGACATTGTAATTTATGAATCAACTGTATATCCTGGATGTACGGAAGAAGAATGCGTGCCCGTATTGGAAAAAACTTCAGGATTAAAATTTAATGAAGATTTTTTTGTAGGATATTCTCCGGAACGCATTAATCCGGGTGATAAAATAAATACCTTAACTAAAATTAAAAAAGTAACGTCAGGATCCACACCTCAAGTTGCGGATGAAATAGATGAGCTGTATAATGTAATAATTGCAGCAGGTACCCATAAAGCACCAAGTATAAAAGTTGCAGAAGCATCTAAAGCTATTGAAAACGCGCAAAGAGATGTAAACATTTCCTTTGTAAATGAGCTTTCTCTGATCTTTGACAGAATTGGCATTGATACCAATGATGTGCTGGAAGCCGCAGGGACCAAGTGGAATTTTTTGAAATTTAAACCTGGTTTGGTTGGTGGACATTGCATTAGTGTTGATCCATATTATCTTGCTTATAAAGCCGTTTCGCTTGGGTATCATCCCCAGGTGATTTTATCGGGCAGGCGCGTAAATGATTTTATGGGACAATTCGTTGCCAATAAAATTGTAAAGCTAATGATTGAAAAAGGTCATAAAATAAAGGCTTCACACGTCCTGATAATGGGTATAACCTTTAAAGAAAATTGCCCGGATATCAGAAACAGTAAAGTAATAGATATTTATCACGAATTGGAAGAATTTGGATTAAATGTAGATGTTTACGATCCCCACGCGCATGCTGAAGAAATAAAAAGAGAATTTGCCATTGATATTATTTCAAAAATAAGCCCGCTTAAAGATTATGCTGCTATTATAGTTGCTGTTGCGCATGATGAATTCCTGAATTTCGACTTTAAAAAATACAAAGAAAATAATACGGTTATTTTTGATGCGAAGGCGTGTTTGGATAAAAATTTCGTGGATGCAAGATTATAGCAGTTAAATATGCAACTCAATTCCGATAGGGAAAACAAATCATATCCATCGGGTATATTATTTAATTTAAGTAGCAAATTTTGAATTAAAACATAAGACTCGTTTTTCAAAATATTTCGGATGCCGGAAAATAAACTTCCAAATGCTTTTATAATAGGCGTGCAAAAAGCGGGTACAACTACTTTACACGACTGGCTTATTCAACATCCTGAAATCTACGGGTTAAATGAGTATAAGGATGTTGATTTTTTTGCTAATCCGGAACGTTCCGAGAAAGCAAGAGTGCTTTTGTATGAAGCATTTAAGGAGCATACAAACCAACCCGTAATTATACATTGCTATGTTAATTATTTGCTTTATGAAATTGCATTGCTGAAAATATATGAGGTTTGTCCAAACGCGCGGTTAATAGTTACACTCCGTAACCCTGTTGATAGGGCATTTTCCGCATACTCCCATTTTAAAAAGTTTAGTATAGAAACCAGAGGCGTACAAGAGGCATTGCTTTATACTCCGAGGGAGGATTTCGTGTTTTCAAAAAGCAATAGCAATTTCACGTATATAGAACATGGCTTTTATTATAAACAATTAAAAAAGCTGTTTGAAATTTTTCCTCCTCAGCAGGTTTTGATCCTTGAGTTTGATGATTTAAAAAAACAGCCTGAAATTTTATTAAAGGAAGTATATAATTTTTTGGAAGTTACGGATAACTTTTATCCAAAATTGATTGCCAGAAACGTGACAGGACAGGTGAAAAACCAATGGATGCAAAAAGTACTTACGAGTTCAAGTGCGTTTCGCAGAAGTTTAATTAAATATACTGTTGGATTGGGCATGTCTCCGGAAAAAAGAAAGCTGATCAGGTATAAATTAATTGAACTTAATACAAAAAAGCTGTCAAGACCGCAAGCATTGCCTATCGAAACCGACCGTAAGATACGGTCGGAATTGACTAAACTTTTTTTACACGATGTAATAAAATTGGATGAATTGCTAGGCACTCAATATAAAGTAAAATGGTTTGGCGATGAGGTGATAAATGAACATAATGATCGCACATACACAATGTGATTTAAAATTTTTGTAATGCCAGAAGTTTCTCCAAAAAGTTCTGATCTCCCTTTAATAATTTATATCATCTCCGACAAAAGATCCGGCTCCACTTTACTGGAATATTTGCTTTCCTCTCATCCTGATGTCTTTCCTCTGGGTGAATTGAGCTTATTACATGGTCATTTTAATCGCAAAGGTCCGGGCGAACGATGGAACTGGAATTGTTCCTGCGGCCAACCTGTTGCCTTTTGCGATTTTTGGAAAAGAATATTTGCGCGACTGAAATTGACAGAGGCTCCCTTTACTTCCCTGGAAAAAAAATTAACATCAAATAATTTGTTTAAGCCCGTAAAGCAAAAGATAAAAGAAAGCCTCGATATTTCTAAATCAGAAAAGGAGATCATAGCGGTCACTAACAATTGTTGGGAAATATATAAGGCAGTATTTGAACAAACGGGTAAGCTTGTCATTACGGACTCTTCTAAAAACGCTATACGGGCCTGGTACTTATGGAAATATAGAAAAGGAAATATAAAGTTTTTGATTTTGGACAGGGATATAAGGGCTATCGCATTTTCAAAAATGAAAAGAACAACTACAAATAATGCCAAAGAAAACTATTCGGTATTTATAAATCTTATCGGTTCATATAAGGTTGCAAAACAAAACCGGCTTATTGGTAGTGCAATAGAAAGTGATGGTGGTAAAGTAATGGCTTTAACTTATGACGATTTGGTAACCAGAAGAGTGGAAATCATATCGTCCGTTTGTAATTTTATGAACCTTCCTATATTTTCTCCCCCGTCTGAGTTTGAAGGTCATACTCAACATACTATTGCAGGCTCACCTCATCGTTTTGAAAAAAGCAAAATAGTAAAAGATGAGCGCTGGTTATATTTCTATAACAAAAAGCCCATTCTTTCTTTACTGGGAAAATATTTATCTAATAAAGGGTGACGAAAAATGTATCTGCTGTAAAAGCCGGTATGTGGCAATTGCTCAACGTGCTTTCTTTTGCGCTTATTCAACTTTTTTTTTACGGCTTTTTTGCAAGGATATTACCAAAATCTGATTTTGGCGTAATTGCTATTGCAAACGTTTTTATAGCGCTTGCCTCGTTGCTTACAGAATCCGGGTTAGGAGCTTCTTTAATTTACAAACAGGATACCACCAATGGTCACTATGCAGTAGCATTTTTATTTAATTTGACAATAGGCTTATTTTTCTGGGCCATACTATTTTTTTTGGCAAAGCCTATTGCATCGTTTTATAAAAGCGATTTATTACAACCTGTTTTGCGTGTTCTCTCTTTCAATTTTGTTTTGCAAGCCTTTGGTTCGGTTTCAGATTTTCTATTGCAGAAGAAAATGAAGTTTAAAAGACTTTTTTTTATAGAGGTTTCTGCAAATCTTATTTCTTCTGCAGCAGGTATTGTTGCGGCCTTATTTTGGCATTTGGGCATTTGGGCGTTGATCTATTCAATATTACTTCTCACAATGCTGAATTCTATAGGCTATTTTCTATTGAACAAAGAAAAAATCGTTTATAAAGGGTTGCGAAAAATATATTTTTCAGATCTTTTTTCTTTTGGCGCCGGGCTTACCTTAGTTCGCATCGTCAATTTTTTTAACACAATAGGAATTAATTCATTTATAGGAAAACTAATTTCACTGAATAGTCTCGGCATCTATGAAAGAACTTTTAAGGTTATGACTTTGCCAGGCAATTACCTGGGGAATGTTTTGGATAAGGTTATGTTTCCGAGCATGGCGCGATTTAACCAAAACGAAGCAAAACTATACGAGTATTATAAAAAAGGACTGGCCTTAGTAAACGCAATCATGTTTTCTGCCACTTTATTGCTTATTTTATTCACCCGGGAAATAATATATATTGTTTTTGGTGAAACATGGCTAAATACGGTAATTACATTGCGCATACTTTTTTTATGCCTTTTGTTCCGGGTAGCTATAAGAATGTGCGATTCCGTAATCCGGGCAAAGGGGTTGGTTTATAGAAGTGCCAGGAATAAATTTATCAATGCTCTGATGCTGATAATACTGGTTTACATTGGCCATTTCTGGGACGTAAATGGTATTTGCATAGCCATAGTTATGTTTTCAATCATCAGTTATGTTAGCATGTTTGCTCTAGTACAGAGATCATTTAATAAGAGCATCAATGAGATTTTTACTTCACTTCTGACCCCATTGAAATACGCGCTGTTTATCGGTTGCATTACCGTTCCGGTCTATTATATCACACTATCGCTTTCTCCGGTATTTTTTCTGCCTCTAATTATAAGCAGTATTATTTTAATAATTGTTCTGATGCTGGTATTTATTAAATTTCCTCATTTTGTAGAAGACGATGTGCTTGTTTTTTTTCAGAGAATAAAAATTATTTTTCGGCGTTCTGAATGAATATATTTAGCAAATCCTGGTTAATTGATTTACTTCTTTTTTGTGGAGTTTTTTTGTCGCTTGTGATGTCTTCGCCATATCCTTTTGTTATAACGAGTGTACTTGTTATAATCTTAAATACGACCAGTTGCATAGCCATAATATTAATTACACCTATTGTTGAAGGTTTTTTGAATTTGAATTTAGAAACGCCTGTTCCGGTAGAGACTTTAATAATGATTTTATTAACACCTGTCATTATTTGGAATTGTATTATCAAAGCTCCTGTTCTTTATGGCCAGGCCCTGAAAATTTATTTTGCGTTTTGCCTGATCATTCTGTTGGGCACATATGTAGCGCTTGTACAAAGATTTTATTCAATTAATCCCGGAACCATACTGCAAAATAATTTAATAAACCTGGCACGTATTTCTTTCTGTATTTCATTAAGTTATTTTTTTGCGGGCTTAAACAAAAAAGGGTTGCTGCAAGGCTTTAAGATTCTGCTTCAGCTTGCACCCTGGCTATTACTTATGGTAATAATTTATTACTTACGTAACAGCCATGTAAGCGGGCGACATAGCAACTATCTTGTTGTAGGCGACATTAAACATGGCGAGTTTAGTGCAGTGATGGTTGCATTTTCTCTATTTGCGTTTTATAACGTTTACAATGAAAAAAACTGGGTAAAGAAATTACCGAATATTATCTCCATTCTTTTAATGGGATACCTGATTTTTCAAATGGGCTCTAAAAATGGATTGTTAGGATTAGCGCTGGTTGTAATTTTTTCCAGTTATTATTTTTTTATAAAAGGCAGACCCCTTCGTTTTGCGGCCATTGTTATTTTATTAACAGGCATCTTCTACTTCATAATAAATAAAGCTGTCAATACACCAACCATGCAGCGTTTATTGGCTGCGGAAACAACACAAGGAATAAATATAAATACATTAACAACAAAACGTTATGGATTATGGGTTGCTGGCGTTAAAGCTTTTTTTTCACCACAGAGTGTTATCGGTTATGGCAGTTCTTCATTAGCTTCCAGGTGGATAACGGGAATATCGCCTGATGCTCCTGAAGATAATGTACTTCATAATACTCCCCTGGAATTTGCTATTCAGTTCGGCATCCCTGGTTTGTTGTTGTACTCCTTTCTGGTTTTTACGGTAGTTAAATATTTTTTATTTTTCTGGCGTTTGGTAAAAAAAAATCAGTTGTCCCCAATTCTTTTACTTCCATTCCTTTGTTTTTTCTCAATAGCCGTATCCGGAATGTTTCTTTCGTGGCAATGGGAATCTTATTGGTGGTACCAGACTGCACTCATTTTTGCTATAATTAAACTTTTTATTGCTCCGGAAAAAGCGCATAAACAACGGCTTAATATTACGAATGCCCGTTTGGTTTGATTTTATATAAAGAACAAATTTTCAAATGAAAATATTTCAAATAATTCCCAGTTTATCAGACGGAGGCGCTGAACGTTTTGTAGTTGATCTGTGCAACCAACTGGCGGGTGATCGGCATAAAGTAACACTTTGCTCACTTTTTGCATTAGAAGGCAGTTATCAATACTTTAAGCAGGAATTATTGACAGATGTTGAATTGATAAGCCTGGATAAAAAACCGGGATTTGATATTTCTGTAATATTTAAACTGAAAAAAATCCTTAATAAATATAGACCTGATGTTATTCATACGCATGTTCGTGCTTTAAATTATTTATTGCCTATACTGATGATGGATACGTACAATGTTATACATACAGTACATAATGATGCAAATAAAGAAATAGCAAACGACAGGGAACGAAGGGTGCGCTATTGGTTTTATCAAAAAAAGAAGGTAATTCCCGTTACTATTTCAAACGAAAGCGACAGAACTTTCAAACATGTATATCCCAACGTAACATCAACGGTTATTTATAATGGAACAAGAAAACCGGCGCCGAGTACGCAATTTGAAACTATAAAAAGATTTTTTGAAGATACCAGGCACAATAATGCTGCCAGAATATTTGTACACATAGGTCGCTTAAAAAATCAAAAAAATCATTTACTGTTAATTTCAGCCTTTAAAAAATTACTTGAAGATGGTGTAAACGCATTGCTTATTATGATTGGTGCGGAAAGAGACGGCGAAGAAAGCCGCCAGATAGCATTGGCAATAAAGAAAGCTTGCGCCGGTACCCGAAATATCATTTGGATTGGAGGGAATCAACCTGCTACTGATTACCTGATGCTGGCAGATTTTTTTTGTCTCTCAAGTATTTACGAAGGCATGCCTATAAGCCTGATTGAGGCATTTGCAACAGGCTGTTTACCAATTTGCACACCGGTTGGAGCGATCCCGGAAATGATGGATGGGAATGATTTCCTTGCGACAGGAACTACTGAAGATGCATATTACCGTGCCTTAGCAACCGCATATGCTTCTCCAAAAGAAAAATTAATTTTCTTAAGAGATAAATTTATGACGCTGTTTAATGAAAAATATGCAATGAAACATTGTGCAAACAGTTATGAACAATTATATAAAGATTTATTATGCAAAAATGGCATTTGAATTGAGGCAGAGTAAACGGTTTCAAATAAAGGTGGTCAAAACAGTTTTTGGCACCTGCAAAAATTCCTGATCTCATGCGGAATACATTCAAATTGATATTTTTATTTGCGCTCCTGCTTTTCAGTGCTGCACGCAAAACAAAGGCACAAAATATTGCCCTGCATAAATCATATACTTTATCCCGTGGCCCCAATTATAAGGGAACTGCCCCGGGTACAGATAAAACCTCCCTCACAGACGGAGTGATCTTTGATGGAAAAAACTTTGTAAAACAACAAACCATTTTGGGCTGGCAATCTGTATCTCAAATAACAATAATGATGGATCTTCAAAAAGTGCAGATTGTAAAATCGGTCGCTTTTAACGCGTTTCAGAATTCAAAGGTTGACATACATACACCTTCTGATATTTTTGTGTTTTTAAGCGAGGACAACTCAAATTTTATTTATGCCGGTAATGCAGCTTCAAATACCGGGAAAACGTTGCTTACCGATAGTAAGCTTAAACTAACTTTAGACAATATCAATCAAAAAGCTCAATATGTTACTTTGGCAGTGATACCATCAGGGAAATTTACCTTTTGTGATGAAATTGAAATAGAGCAGGGAAATAAATTAAATGCAGTAAATAGCAATAAAATTACTAAAGAAGGAATAACCGATTTAACTGATTCTTTAATTAACATAAGCTATAAAAAGAACCAGGCCGTGGCAGAATTGGATGCAATTACTGCAAGTAATCAATTCAATGCAGCGTTAAATGCAAATTCTGTTTCGAGCTTGAAATCGCAAATTGAAAATTCCAACGCTACGCAAAATTTTTTAGATAATGCCAGAAATCAGATTGACAAATACCATGCACACCAATTAAAGCAAAAATTTAATACGCCTTATGTAGTGGAAGGCTATAATCCCTGGGATACTTTATCACCTTATTATTTTCCGAGTGGCCAGCAAAAATTGAACTATGATTTTACAATACCTGAAAACGGTACAGATTATGGGTCTTTTGTTGTAACAAATACAACTGATCTTACTCAAAAGTTTACTTTTGGAACTCAATCAATAAACACAGCTGTGGCCGGAATTGAATTATTTAATGTGCCATTCATTCCGGCGGCAGATTATAAAATGATTCCTGATCCATTGGTTCCCATTATGGCTGATGGAATTTCTATTGAACCGGGCAACTCCAGATTGATTATCTTCAAAATAAAAGGAAGTGGCAGTGGCGATATTCAACCTGTAATAGCTGTTACCGGAAAAGAAAAAACTGTAAGTATAGCTGCCAGGGTAAAAGTTATTGCTTTAAAAGGGTTTGATGATGTTTTTACATTAAATGCGAATATCTGGGCATATTTTGATTATCCCATGTTGAGGGATAGTAAACCCCAGGCTAGTATTGATTTAAAAAAGCATTATATAAATACTATTGTAATACCATCTTCTGTTTTACCTAAAATAGGAGAAACTGATACTAAGGAACTAGACAGTTATTTAGTAAACGCCAAATTTGCCAGAAAAATATTAGTTGCTCCACAATTTAAGTCTCCGAATAAGCGATCATTCAAAAACGTTCAATTCCTTTCATCTGAATGGAAATCTAATTTTTTGAACTGGTATAAAGCAGTTTGGCAAACGATAAAAAAATACGGCTTCACTGATTCTCAAATTTATCTTTATCCTTATGATGAAGTGCGTGGCAACGATATTAATGATGATGCCGCTCTTATAACCTGGATAAAGCAGGAAGCACCCGAACTTAGAGTGTATGGCACCATAGTAAGCACCGATGCAGAAGCAATAAGCAGGATACTTCCTTTGCTGGACATTGCACAGGTTCAATTAAAAGGTAAAAATTCTAACGGTGTAACATATCCGGTTCACAAGACTGAAATATGGCTATATAAAAATTCCCCTACATCAAGGTCTGAATCTCCTTATAGCCATTACAGGCTGATGGCCTGGGAGGCTTTTTTAAACGATTATACCGGAATTGGGTTTTGGTCTTACGCATCGGATAAAAAACAAAAATTTATTTCTGACCCATTTATAGATGCGGATGCCGACTTTTCAGTTATTTATAATGATAAAGGGAACAGCATCATTTCAAGCAGAAGATGGGATGCGTTTAGTTTAGGTATTGAGGACTATCAGATACTTTATTTATACGGCAAAAAGTATGGAATAGAAAAAGCAAAAGAGTTAGCCAAAAAAGTAATGAATAATCCAACCAATTTTAACCTGGCAAACGAAGTAAAAACTACAATGATACTGGCACTTGAAAAGTAATTAAAGCCGAACTTACGATTTGTTATATCCACATAGAAAAAGCTGCCGGCACATCTTTCCATAACATATTAAAACAACACATACCTAATTACTTAATTTTAAAACCGCATCCTCCGCATGGCGCTGAGTTTTCGCCTGAACAATTAAAATTACTATTGTTTTTTTTTAACGAAATTAAGGGCGTAGGTGGCCACCGGCTCCGGCCATATTTAAACTATGAAGATGTTATAAAAAAACAAATTGAATATATCACAGTCTTAAGATCCCCGGTCGAAAGGTATGTATCCCATTATTTTCATCACATCGATCATGGCATTTCAAAACAAACATTTACCGAATTCACCCGGGTTTCTTATTTCCATGATTTCATGTGCAAAAAAATTTGCGGAAAGCCATCTGCAAAACTCGCCATTGAATTGATTAATCAAAAAAAAATAAAAATCTTATTTCCGGAGGATATTATTGATTTTGAGCAAAAAAATTTCGGCAAAAGCAAAGAAAAATATTCGGCTATCTTAAATAATTATTCCGGAGATATAGAAAATGCGAATAAGGAAGATATGGAGCTTTACAGGTTTTTGAAGGAACGAGGATCTGACATTAATTATTTTAAGGAAATAATATTAAATAACTGTGATAGTGAAATTCCGCAATTAGGCAAAATAAAAATCCGTATTATTCAGGAAATTTTTCAGCGAATGTTTTATTATTTAAGTAAAAAAAAGTCAGAAAGATTAAGAAGAGGTTTTTAATCGCTTAATCATGTAAATTAATTTATCATATAAGCATTTATCTTTCACTTATGGGATACACTTATCGTTATCTTTTTTCTAATAATGATTTTCAGGAACAGATTTAATACAACAGGGAAAATTATTGGTGTTTTCAGATATCAGTGGATGAATATATTTTATTTAAAGAAAATTAATTTTAGAAAAAATGGCTTGGTAGGAAAGTCTGTCTATTTTCAGCTAAAACCCGGCGCTAAGATGAGCTGTGGTGTCAAACCTATAATTCATGATTATGCTGAAATAATCATCGCCGGGAAACTAAACATAGGCAATTATTTTACTTTAAATAAATTTTCACGCATTGTTGCTTATGATGATATAGTTATAGGCGATTATGTAACGATTGCCCAATTTGTATCTATCCTTGATCACGATCACGCATTTTCTTTCGAAGAAAAAGAAATGAAACTTTCAGGCTATACGACAGCGGCTGTCAGGGTTGGAAATAATGTGTGGATCGGTGATAAAGTGACTATTTTAAAAGGGGTGACCATAGGAAACAATGTTATCATTGCTGCGAATTCGGTAGTTAATAAAAATGTGCCTGATAATTGCATTGTTGCAGGTGTTCCATTTAAAATAATCAAACAATTAGAATGAAGAAAAAAACTAAAGTGCTTTTATTTGGTCCTGAGCTCAATTCCAAAAATGCCTATTATGGTGGCGGCGTAGGAGGTTACACAAGGAGCATGTCTATTTTTTTAAAATATTTCTGTTCAGATGATTTTCAGTTGATGCCCTGCTTCTATTCTATAAGAAAAACCGGAAAGTTTTTTATTCTTATGTTTCCAATCCGGTTCATCAGGGATATATTAATTTTTACAAAAGATATTGTTTCTATTGATCCAAAAATTGTTCACATATTAGGTCAATACAGAAAAGCGGTTCCAAGAGAATTTTTTATTGTACTTATTTCAAAAATATTTAAGAAGTATATAGTTTATGAAATAATAGCCGGAAGTTTTATAAAGTCATTTAATTCCGGCAATGCGTTTTCAAAAGCAATGATCAGGTTCATTTTGGTAAACAGTAAAGTTATTTTGGCGGAAGGAGAACTATATATACCTTTTATTAACGAAATCACCAAAAAACCAAACTGTTTTTACCTTCCCAATTTTATACCTGTTGAAGAAGTACCTGATAATATTCCAGGAAAACTGCAGCAGGAATTATTAAAAGTACTTTTTGTGGGATATTGTTATGAAGGAAAAGGGGTTTTTGAGCTTTTGGAAGGTCTGAATTTAGCAGCCAAAAAAGGAATTAAGATCAGCCTGACACTTGTAGGAAGCGAGTCGCATAAATTTCAAGATTACATGTTTGTATTTAAGAATGATGAAAATTTGCTTATTAACCGAAAGGGGGTGCAACCCCATGAAGTTGTTTTAGAAGAAATGCGCCTGAATGATATATATGTTTACCCGACCAGGCATTCAGGTGAAGGCCATACTAATTCAATTAATGAGGCTATGATGAATAACATGGTAATAATAACTACCCATGCAGGATTTTTATCTTCTATCCTAAGTGATTGTGCTTTTTTTCTTAAAACGGTTACCGCAGAAGAAATTGCGCAGACATTATTATTAATATCAAATAACAGGCCTTTGGCTCTTGAAAAAGCTTCTGCTGCACGAACCAAGTTTCTTGATAATTATACATCCAGGACTCAAATCCCAAAAATGAACTCTTTCTATCAATTTGCATTAAATGGAAATCATTGAAACAGCTCATTCAGTCCTTTAAAACAGGCGAAACTCTTTTGGAAGATATTCCCGTCCCGCCGGTAAGCAAGGGCAATATTCTTATCAAGACAAGCCATTCTCTTGTTTCTGCAGGTACAGAGCGCATGCTTGTTGAGTTTGGCAAAAGCAGCCTGATACAAAAAGCAAGACAACAACCGGATAAGGTAAAACAGGTTTTGGCTAAAATAAAGTCGGAAGGTCTGTTGCCAACACTAGAGGCCATATTTAACAAGCTTGAACAACCACTTCCTTTAGGGTATTGTAATGTGGGCAAAGTCGTTGCTGTAGGTGATGGTATTACAGAATTTAATGTTGGAGATCGGGTCGCCTCAAATGGCAACCATGCAGAATATGTTTCGGTTCCGCAGAATCTTGCTGCCGCAATTCCTGAAAATGTGTCTGATGAAGAAGCGGCATTCACTGTTATCGGGTCAATAGGGTTACAGGGAATTCGTTTATGTAATCCTACATTCGGGGAAACAATCGTTGTAACAGGTCTTGGTTTAATAGGGTTGATTACAGCAGAATTATTAGTAGCCAATGGATGTAGGGTAATAGGGATTGATGTTGATGAAAACAAAATTGCTTTAGCCGAACAAAAAGGAATTACATGCATCAATCCAAAACAAAATGCAGATGTTGTAAAATTCGTAAAAGAAAAAACAAATGAGATTGGCGCAGATGCTGTGATCATAACTGCTTCTGCAAAAGGCAATGATATTATTGCTCAGGCAGCTCAAATGAGCCGTAAGAGAGGCCGCATTATATTGATTGGTGTTATTGGTTTAAACTTAAGCCGTGCCGATTTTTATGAGAAGGAATTGAGCTTCCAGGTATCGTGTTCTTATGGCCCGGGAAGATATGATGACACTTATGAAAAACACGGCAAAGATTATCCCTTGCCTTACGTACGCTGGACGGAGAAAAGAAATTTTGCAGCTATACTCCAGGCTATGTCTTCCGGTAAGCTAGATGTGCGATCACTTATTACTGAACGCATACCGTTACATGAATACAAAAAAATCTATGACAATCTTGGGAGTAAGAAATCCGTTGCCTCACTACTTATTTATCCAGAAACCTCGGAAAAAAGTTCTGTAGTAAATGTTTCATCTGCTTCTTTCAAAAAAGAAAAAAACGGCATTGGCATAATAGGCGCCGGAAATTTTACAGCCATGACGATGTTGCCTGTATTAAAAAAAATGAACGCGAACCTGGTCAGTATAGCAAGCGCCGGCGGCGTTACAGGTACTACTTTAGCAAAAAAATATTCTATTGCTAAAAGCACAACAGATTACAGGGAAGTGATTAACGATGATCATGTTAACCTGGTACTGATTACTACACGCCACAATCTTCATGCATCAATGGTTGTTGAAACGCTAAAACATGCAAAGCATGTATTTGTTGAAAAACCGCTTGCATTAACGCCTGAAGAATTAAATTCAATTATCGATGCCTATGATGGAACAACCACATTAACCGTTGGCTTTAACCGCAGGTTTTCCCCACATACACAAAAAATAAAACAGCTTGCATCGGGCGATCAAATGAATATTATAGCAACTATGAATGCCGGTTTTATTCCTGCTAATTCCTGGGTGCAGGACCTTAACCTGGGGGGTGGAAGAATTATAGGTGAAGCTTGCCACTACATTGATTTAATAAGCTTTATTACAGCCAGTGAAGTAAGTGAAGTTTGCATGAATTCGATGGGCACCCACCCGGAAGAAAATACCGATAATGCTTCAATTTTATTAAAGTACAAAAACGGAAGCACAGGAGTTATCAATTATTTTTCAAACGGCTCAAAGGCTTATTCAAAAGAAAGGCTGGAAATCTATTGCCAGGAGAAAACCATTATACTTGATAATTTTAAAACTACCACAGGCTATGGGTTTAAAAATTTTTCAAACCTGAAAACAAAAATGGATAAGGGTCATGCTATGCAGTTTAAATTACTTAAAGAAAGACTGGAAAACGGCGGGCCTTCACTTATACCTTTTAATGAACTTATTAATACTACAAAAGCAGGTTTCGCAGCCATTGAAAGTTTAAAAAATAAAAGCTGGATCAAAATTGACTGATAAATGTTGATAGATATTATTGCAGGCGCGCGCCCAAACTTTATGAAGATCGCTCCCGTTTCAGAAAGTATTAAGCAAGCACAAAAAAAGGGATTTGATATACAATACAGGCTTATACACACTGGTCAGCATTTCGACAAAAATATGAGTGGCAGTTTTTTTGAAGAACTGGAAATACCTGAACCTGAGATAAATCTTGAAGCAGGAGGCGGTACACAGGCAGAACAAACTGCAGCAATTATGATACGGTACGAAAAAGTATTGATGGGTAAAAAACCTGATTTGGTTTTGGTTGTGGGTGATGTTACTTCAACAATGGCCTGTTCAATCACAGCAAAAAAAATGAATAATATAAGAGTGGCGCATGTAGAGGCTGGCATTCGTTCAGGAGATCTTACCATGCCTGAAGAAATAAACCGGATGGTTACAGATTGCATTACAGACTATTTTTTTACAACATCAGAAACCGCAAATGAAAATTTGAGAAAAGCAGGCATTGAAAATAACAGGATATTTTTTGTAGGAAATACAATGATTGATACTTTGTACAAACAAATGCCAAGGCTCAAACAACCTTCAATATGGAAACCTGCTGCATTAAAAGAAAAAAATTATTTAGTGTTAACGCTTCACCGGCCATCCAATGTTGACGATGCAAAAAACTTACGCCTCCTTATCGAAAATATCATTGAGGCCTCACGAAACATTCCGATTATTTTTCCTGTTCATCCACGTACAAAAAAATTATTGCAACACCTTAATATAAAGGCCGGTAATTTACACTTAACAGAACCATTAGGGTATCTTGAATTTAATTACCTCGTAAAAAATTCTAAGGCAGTTATTACCGACTCCGGTGGCATAACAGAAGAAACGACTGTAATGAATATCCCCTGTATTACTTTAAGAAATACTACCGAACGGCCGGAAACATGTACCATCGGAACAAATGAATTAATTGGCACAATTCCATCAGCCATAAAACCTGTATTAAATAAGTTGTTTGCAAATAAATGGAAAACAGGAAAGATCCCTCCGCTTTGGGATGGAAAAGCTGCAGAAAGAATTGTAGATAACCTGCTTGCCATTTTCGGACTAAAGAAACAGGAATGCCCGGCTTAACATCCGAGTTCAAAAATGGCTTTAACCTGCTTAAGAATATGGGCTGGCGTTATGCAGCTTTTAGAACCAAGCACGAATTTTTAAAACGTTCAGGCCTGTTAAAAAAGAAATTTCCACAGTCCCCTCCTTTTAAGCAATATGTTTCATTAAAAGAATGGAAAGAAAAAAAAGGCAATTTTTTTTTCAATTCAAAAGAAAATTTAGCGTTTGACAAAAACCCTTCTGCGGCTTTAAAGCAATGGTTCGATAATTATTTACATGGGAAACTTTTATTTTTCAGCAGTATTGTTCTTGATATAGGCGCTGATTACAATTGGACCACAAATCCCGATACAGGATTTGTTTATGACAATCAAAAGCACTGGACAGAAATATCTGATTATTCAAAAGAGGCCGGCGACATAAAATACGTATGGGAAAAATCGAGGTTTTGCTTTTTATATGACCTTATCCGGTACGATTATCATTTTAATCACGATTGCGCACCGCTTGTTTTTAAAGAAATAGAATCTTGGATTGAGCATAACCCAATCAACAGTGGCCCTAATTACGTTTGCAGCCAGGAAATTTCTATGAGAATACTTAACTGGACATTTGCCCTGCATTACTATAAAAATTCAGCTTATTTAACAGAAGATATTTTTAATAAGGTACAGTTTGCTGTTTATTGGCAAATACATCATGTTTATAGCAATATCAATTTTTCAAGGATAGCAGTTCGTAATAATCACGCGATCACCGAAACATTAACCTTGTACCTTACAAGCCTTTTATATCCGATGTTTCCCGGGGCAGTTCAATGGAAGGAAAAAGGGAAAGCCTGGTTTGAAGAAGAGATTGCCTACCAGGTATTCAATGATGGAACATATTTGCAGTTTTCAATGAATTATCATCGGTTAGTAATTCAGCTTTTAACCTGGGCAATCCGTCTTTCAGAATTAAATAATGAAAAGCTTTCGGATGTGGTAAAAGAAAGAGCTCTAAAATCATTGCGCTTTTTAGATGCCTGTAAAGATGTGAAAAGTGGCAGGCTCCCCAATTGCGGAAGCAATGACGGCGCCTTACTCTTTAAGCTTACCGATGATGATTACAGAGTATATAATTCTCAATTGGATGACTTAAGATTAGTATTAAGCAATGAAGTACATAATTTAAGCGAGAGTTTTAACTGGTATGGGTTTACAAAAAATGTCAAAATAGTAAACCCGGAATTTCAGGAACTGAATTGTTTTAACTCCGGAGGCTACTATATAATTCACGACAGTTATACAAAAACATTTTTACGTTGTACCGCGTACAGGAACAGGCCGAGTCATTCTGATAATTTGCATCTGGATATTTGGGCGAATGGAGAGAATATTTTACGCGATTCAGGTTCATTTAAATATAATGCATCTGAAGAAATACTTCTTTATTTCCGTGGATGTGAAGGACACAATACGGTATCGGTGGCAGGAAAGAGTCAAATGATGAGAGGACCAAGATTTATCTGGTATTATTGGGTAAAAAAAGCAAAAGCAACACTAACTTCAGATAATAAACATTTTTTGTTTCAGGGAAATATAAATGCCTTTAAAGAAATTAACCCTCACATTATTCACTACAGGGAAGTAATAAAAACCAAAGGGAAGTTGTTATGGAAAATTTCAGATAAAATTATCAATAAAGCTAATAACGAGTTAACTATTTACTGGCATATTAATCCTGAATGTGAAAGCAGACTTCGTATTGACTGCGTTGATACTTTAGGCAACAAACTTGCTCCAATTATTGAGGACAAATGGTATTCAGGTTATTATGGTATAAAAGAACCATCAAAAAGGATTTCATTTAATACATTCACAGAAGGATTTGAAACGATAATAAGCTTAGACGATGAAAATACTCCTGATACATCAGTATTTTAAAGAAGACGATATAGTCGGAGGCGCACGGTTTAATGAAATGACAAGAATATGGTGTGAGGAAGGACATCATATTACTGTGATTGCAGGTAATATAGATCTCCAATCTCAAAAAAAAGCAGAGTACAAAGGCAAATTTGTAACCCGGAAAGATCAAAATGGCGTTGAGGTATGGAGATGCAATGTTTCGGAAAAATATAACGTTAATTTTTTAGGCAGGTTATGGGCGTACTTTTCTTTTGTTATCTCAGGCTCATACGTTGGTTTATTTAAGATTAAAAAGAAAAAATATGATGTTATTTTAGTAACCAGCCCGCCATTGTTTGTAGGTATTACCGCTTATTTAATCTCTTTTTTTAAGAAAACTCCTTTTGTTTTTGAAGTGCGTGACCTCTGGCCGGAATCGGCGATCGATACAGGCATTTTAAAAAACAAAACTATTATACAGTTTGCTTATTGGTTTGAAAAATTCATCTACAAAAAAGCCTGTATAATTAATGTTTTAACACCTGCATTTTATAATAGCCTGTTAGAAAAGAAAAATGTTCAAAAAGAAAAATTAATCATGATTCCCAATGCCGCTGACTTTGCATTGTCTGATGAATTGCTATCATCTTTTGACAGGGAAAAATTCAGGCAGGATTTAGGACTAACAAACAAATTCGTAATTGCTTACGTAGGCGCACATGGTGTTGCGAATGGATTAGATCAGATTTTAGATACAGCAATACTATTAAAAGATACCAATGTGATGTTTGTACTGGTAGGAACGGGCATGCTAAAAGAAAAACTGATTGCAAAAGCAAAAGAGCATAAGATTGAGAATGTAAAATTTTATGATCCTGTTCCTAAGAAGGAAGTATTCAAGTTCATTTTGTCTTCTGAAATGGGAACATCTGTGCTATTAAAAAATGACACATTTAAAACAGTGTATTCAAACAAAACATTTGACTACATGTCTTGCAAAAAACCAATTTTAATGGCCATAGACGGAGTTTCAAGAAAATTGGTAGAGGAAGCAGATGCAGGAATATTCGTTGAGCCGGAGAATCCAGAGGATTTTATGAAGAAAGTCAAATATTATATAGAGAATCCCGCTGAGATTAAGCGGCAGGGTGAGAACGGATATTCTTACGCAAAAGAAAGTTTTGACCGGGAAGTTTTAGCCAAAAAATATTTACAGCATTTAGCAAGCATTAAAGCCGGTTGTGCAAATTAGAAGTTACGGTCGTCGGGGAGAGGTCATCAAATCTGAAAATCCGCAAGAGTTTAAGCAGGAGTTTAAAAGCCGTTAATGAAAAGGGGGTTTGACGTAATTGCTTCTTCTTTTATTTTACTGATAACGCTTCCCGTTACCATAATAACTTGTATTGCAGTATGGATATTTTTGGGAACACCTATTATATTTTCGCAACTCCGGCCGGGAAAAAACTGTAAACCTTTTCGCTTGCTGAAATTCAGAACTATGACCAAGGAAAAAGATGAAGAAGGAAAACTTTTGTCAAATGAAAAAAGGCATACAAGGTTTGGAAAGTATTTGCGCTCAACAAGCTTAGATGAGCTGCCAGGCTTTATTAATGTATTAAAAGGAGATATGAGCATTGTTGGTCCAAGACCTTTGAAGACAGATTACATTACACTTTACAAAGGTGATCAGATAAGGAGGCATGAAGTGAAGCCTGGAATAACAGGCTGGGCGCAGGTGAACGGAAGAAATGCTATAACCTTTACAGAGAGATTCAAAATGGATGTATGGTATATTAATAACAAAAGTTTTTTGTTAGACATGAAAATACTTTGGCTGACTTTTATTAAAGTAATTAAAAGAGAAAATATATCGCCGAAAGAAAGTATTGAAGTGGTTCCTTTTGATGGAACAAACTAATTGTTATGAGAACAGAACCGCAGTTAACAAAAGAGTTTTCCAAAGACCAGGGATTTGAAACTTATTTATCTCTTCTTAATGATTCATTGCATGAAGCAGAAAAACAGTTGTATAAAAATTATGCTGAAAAGTATCCAACCGTCCATGTTATCGGCGTACCCCGTTCCGGAACTACTTTAGTAACTCAAATGCTTTCAAGTTTTTTAGATATCGGATATATAAATAATCTTATTGCAGCATTTTGGAAAGCGCCTTTATTCGGAATTGAGTTATCAAAAAAATTATTAGGGACACATTATACCTCTAATTTTTCTTCTTCATTTGGACGTACTGATAGTATATATGAACCGCATGAGTTTGGATACTTTTGGAATTACCATCTTTCTTACAACGATTTTCAGCAAAAGGATATAAGTCATGAAAAAAATATTGACTGGAAAAATTTAATGCTTATACTAACAAACATGACATATGCTTTTAAAAAACCTGTTCTTTTTAAATCATTTCTGGTTGGTTTTCATGCTGAGCATTTTCATAAGATTTTACCTAAATCATGTTTTATATATATACGCCGTAATTTTATTAATAATGCTGTTTCTATTTATAATCTCAGAAAAAAAATGCTTGGGGATGTAAACTTATGGGCATCCATAAAACCAAAGCAATATGAGCAGCTCAAACATGAAAATATCTTCAACCAGATTACCGGCCAGATTTTATATCTCGAATGTGAATACCTGCAACAATTAAAAAACGTTCCTGAAAGTAATAAGCTGATTGTTTCTTACGAAGAAGTTTGCAACAACCCTAAAGACTTTTTAACTGCTGTAAAGAGCATGATTGAAAAACAAGATGTTTCCTGTATGATAGAAGGGACTTCAATGCCGGTATTTAGCAATTCTGAAAATGTAAATACAGCAGATGCCGGTATAATTGAATCATTTCAGAAATCCGTTAATAATTTTAAATGAACACGAGAATAATTCCTGTAAAGAATAAAGAAGAATGGAATAATATAATTTTTGAAGCTGCTTTATACGATTTTTATCACTGTAACTCATATAACTGCTTAGATAAATCAGGAGAGCCCTTTTTATTTGTTGCTTATGATAGCTATGATTTTATTGCTTTTCCGCTAATAAAGCGTTCGATACAAGAAACAGATTTGCACGATTGTACTTCTGTTTACGGATATGCAGGACCTATTGCAAGCAAAGCAGTAGAAAATTTAGATCCCCGGTTAATAATTTTTTTTCAGGAAGAGCTAAATGAATATTTAAGAGATAATAAAATTGTCAGTGTTTTTTCACGCCTGCATCCGCTCATTCCGCAAGAGTTTTATTTTGAAAATTTCGGAACTGTCATTCCTATAAACCAAACTGTAGTAATAAATACAAAATTGTCATTAGAAAAGCAAAGACAGCAATATAGAAGAAGATTTAAAACAACAATCAACCAGGTTCGCAGAAAGGGGTTTATGGTTAAAAGAGCTGAAACGAAAGAAGAGATAAATGCTTTTGCAAACATTTACAAAGAAACTATGTATCGGTTAAATGCAGATGCTTACTATTTGGATTCTTTTGATAATAATTATTTTCATGATTTATTTAAAGCAAATGATTTTCAGCCACAGTTGTTACTTGCTTATTTGGAAAAAGATATAACCGCAGGCGCTGTTTTTATTGTCACCAAAAATTTTATGCAATATCATGTGGCAGGCACAAAAGAGAAATATACAAGAGATACGCCAATGAAGTTAATTATTGATGAAGCCAGGTTATTGGCTACACAATTGCAACTCGTCTGCTTGCATTTAGGTGGGGGTGTTGGTGGAAGCGATACGGATTCGCTATTTCATTTTAAGTCGGGTTTTTCTGATTTGACCTGCACATTCAAAGCCTGGCAGTTAATAATAAATAAAAAGGAATACAACAATCTGGTAGCTATTAATTCTAAGAAAAGACTTTTGAATCAACACTATTTTCCATTGTATAGAGGCTAATTTTTTTATTCAAAATGAGTTCTTCATTTAAAAAAATCTACCTGTCCTCCCCCCACATGTGCAGCAAAGAACAAGCGTTTGTTGAAGAAGCTTTTGCAACAAACTGGATAGCTCCTTTGGGTCCCAATGTAGATGGTTTTGAAAATGATCTTGAAGCTTATCTTGGGGAAAATGTGCATGTTGCAGCGTTAAGCTCGGGCACGGCTGCTATTCATCTTGCGTTGATATTATTGGGTGTACAAAGAGATGACGAAGTGATCTGCCAGAGCATGACATTCGCTGCTTCCGCCAATCCTGTTGTTTATGTTGGCGCAACACCTGTGTTTGTGGATAGTGAAAGAGATACATGGAATATAAACCCGCATTTTCTTGAAGAAGCCATCAAAGACAGGATCAAAAAAGGTAAAAAACCAAAGGCAATCATACCTGTTCATTTATATGGAATGCCATGTAAAATGAATGAGATCATAAGTATAGCCGGGCATTATGAAATTCCTGTAATTGAAGACGCTGCAGAAGCATTAGGCGCTTCTTATTTTGGCAGGAAGGCAGGAACATTTGGGGAGATATCGATCCTGTCTTTTAACGGGAACAAAATAATCACTACATCGGGCGGAGGCGCTATTGTTTCGAAAAATAAACAATACATCGACAAGGCAAAGTTTCTATCTACCCAGGCACGCGATACGGCGCCACACTATGAACATTCTCAGATAGGTTATAATTACCGGATGAGCAATGTCTGCGCAGGCATAGGCAGAGGACAAATTACTGTGCTAGATGAAAGAGGCAGGAAAAGAAGAGGCATTTTTGAAAGTTATAAAAAGGCCTTGCATAATATACCTGGAATTTCTTTTCAGGATGAACCGCATAATTTTTACAGTAACCGCTGGCTTACCACTATACTTACAGATCCCACACAAACCCCCAATAACATAACCAATGAAAATATAAGGCTTGAGCTGGAATCAGATAATATAGAATCAAGACCCTTATGGAAACCTATGCACCTGCAGCCGGTGTTTAAAGACGCTCCTTTTTATGGAGATCATACAAGCGACAAGCTGTTTGGGCAAGGCCTGTGCCTGCCTTCAGGCAGCAACTTAACTGAAAATGAATTTGAAAGAGTTATAAAAAAAGTGTTATTTTTATTTAACTGAAAAATAATTAATCCCCTAATCGCTAGCCGATGAAGCCTTCAGCCATATTGAATATTGGCTATATGCCAAGATGGTGTGTAGCCAGCATGGATGCAGTACTTTCCTTTTTCGCTATCATACTCTCCTATTTACTGCGTTTTAATTTTGAAACGCAAAGAATAGATAAAGACCTGTTCACACGTGCCATTTTTGTTACGATAACGGTTTACCTGGTTTTCTTCCTGATCTTCCGTTCATTTAAGGAAATTATCAGGCATACCACGTTTAATGGAGTGTTCAGGATCTTTCTTGCGGTGCTGTCTGCCAACATTTCCTTATTATTGATCAACCTGGTCTTTAGCCGGGACGAATATCTTGTTCCCAATTCTGTGATTGGCATTAATTTTTTTATTTCCTTTTGTTTGCTTGGCGGCAGCCGTATGGCCATAAAAAGAATATTCAAAATAGCCGTAAGATCAAAAAAACAACCCGTTATCCTTTTTGGCGCAGGTGCCATGGGGCAGGCGGCGCTCCATACTATCAGGGCAGATAAATTCAACAACTGGCGGGTTACAGGTTTTATCGATGATGACCCCGCCAAATTGCATAAAAATATCGGTGGGGTGACGGTGTATAATATTAAGACAATCGCAGGAAGTTTAAAACGAAATGCGGTTCAACGAATTATCATGGCGGTAAATAATATTTCGGTGGAGCGGCGTAATGAAGTAGCTGAGTTTTTTATTGAACAAGGCTTGAAAGTTTCTATCCTGCCGCATAGCCAACAGTGGCTGGATGATCCGTTTAAAGTGCGCAGGTTAAGAGACATTAAAATTGAAGACCTGCTACAGCGTCAGCCAATCCTGATCAATAATGAAGCCATCAGTTACACGCTTAAAAACAAATGTATCCTGATTACGGGCGCAGCAGGCTCCATTGGCAGTGAGATCGTAAAACAACTTGTAGCGTTTGAGCCGGCAATGCTTTTATTGTGCGACATCGCAGAATCGCCTCTGCATGATATGGGACTCTATATGCATGAAAATGCTCCCGGTGTTGATTATCAACTTATAATAGGCAGCATTACAGAAGCCTGCTATATGGAAAAAATATTTTCCATATACAATCCCAATGTTGTATTTCACGCTGCCGCCTATAAACATGTTCCGATGATGGAGCAACATCCGCAGGAAGCAGTAATGAATAACATATATGGTACGAAGGTATTAGCTGACCTGGCATTAAAATACAATGCAGAGCGCTTTGTTATGATCTCAACAGATAAAGCGGTTAACCCGACTAATGTCATGGGCGCCTCCAAACGTATTGCAGAAATGTATATTCAATCACTGCACAGGAAAGCTGAAAATACATTATTTATTACGACACGTTTTGGAAACGTGCTGGATTCCAATGGCAGTGTGATACCAAGATTTAAAGCACAGTTAGCAATGGGGGGACCGATCACATTAACGCATCCTGACGTAACGCGGTTTTTTATGACCATACCTGAAGCCTGCCAGTTGGTGCTGGAAGCGGGTGTGATGGGAAAAGGAGATGAGATCTTTGTTTTCGATATGGGCGAATCCATTCGGATAAAAGACCTTGCTGAAAAAATGATACACCTTGCAGGGTTAAAGCCGGAAGAAGATATCCAGATACAAATCATGGGCTTAAGACCCGGTGAAAAATTATATGAAGAAGTATTGAATGATATGGAGACAACAACGGAGACCTATCATCCGAAAATAAAAATAGCCAAAGTGCGCACCGTTGTCTTTGAGCATATAAATAAAGCCCTGGAAGATCTGTTCTTTTGCGCTGAAAACGGCGATGAGTGGGAATGTGTTGCACTAATGAAAGAAATTGTTCCTGAATTCATAAGCAATAATTCAAAATTTGAAAAACTTGATAAACAGTTGAAACACCGTGTAGAAGCATAATCGAATACTTATATACACAATACAGGCGGGCAACAGAATTGCCCGCTTTTTTCTTTTTAAATTATTGTAATAAGAAGTGCTGTTGCATTAGCGCTAAGGCGCTTTTGGCTTGCATTAACATTCCGTTTATTTTGATTTTAGGTTAAACTGCCGTTATTTTGAAACTTTTTTAAACTATATCTGTGAATAAAAGGGTTTTTGCTTTACACCACACCTTGACTGATCGATACTTACATTTTAAGATTTTTTCTACTGTTCTTATTTGTTTTTTTTTCTGTGCTATTTTGTCTTCCTGTGCCTCCTATAAAAATGTAGCTTATTTTAAGGATTTCCCGGATACGGCGAAACGCACGTCGGTTGAAACATCTTCCTTCAAAAGCCCTGTAATTAAGCCTGATGACCTGCTGTCTATCACAATACAAACGGTTGATCCGGATGTTTCAGCAGTCTTGAACAGCGCCAACTCGGTGATGCAAACCACATCTGCTACCACAACCTCGCAGCAACAAACGTTACCGGGTTATCTCGTGGATAAAAACGGAGAAGTGGAATTACCTTTTGTTGGCAAAATGAAACTGGAAGGTTATACAACAGTTGAAGCAAGAGACGCTATTCGGGAAGCCATGCTGAAATACGTGAAGAACCCGATCGTGAACGTGAAATTCAACAATTTTAAAGTAACAGTGCTGGGAGAAGTACTAAAACCTGCCACTTATATCATGCCTACCGAAAAGGTCACCGTTTTTGATGCTTTGGGGCAGGCAGGAGACCTGACCATATATGCCCGGAGGGAAAATATTTTAGTTATCAGGGATTCGCTTGATAATAAAAAAAATATGGTGCATTTAAATCTCAATTCCAAAGATATAATGTCATCCCCCTATTTCTATTTACAGCCCAATGACGTGGTGTATGTAGAGCCAAATGAATCCAAGGCAAGAAGTACTGATGCTGTCCGCAACCGCAATATAACTATCCTGGCTTCGGTGCTTTCTATCCTGATAATCGTTGCCTCAAGAATAAATTATTAAAAGCAAAGAGAGATGAGTGAAAATAAAAAAAAGGGGGCTGATGAATTAGAAGATTTTTTTGATTTACAAAAAATTATCTCCCGCGTTCTTGATCACTGGAAACTCTTTTTAGCCTGTATTGTTTCCTGTGTTATTTTAAGCGTCTTGTTCTTTTGGTATTCGACGGCTCTATATAAAGTACATGCCCAGATATTAGTGCAGGACGATCAAAATAACAACGGCTCTTTCTCTTTTTTAGGAGGCTCTCAAATGCAGCAATTAGGGGGCCTGTTTGGCATTAAGAGCAACGTAAATAATGAGTTGGGCATACTGGAAACAAGGGATCTCATTGAAAAAGTAGTGAAAGACATGAACCTGGATGTTGCTTATTATAGCAAAGGTGTACTTAAGTCTGAAGAGCTGTATAACAAAACTCCTTTTCATGTTGATTTTTATCCTAAAAACGATTCCATACAAGCATCATCTATTGATGTGGGTTTTTCTAAGTCAACAGATAATGCTTTTACAATAAAAAGCAGCAGTGTTGATGTACCGGTAAGTGAGGCTAAATTTGGAGATAGCCTGCATACTTCTGTAGGGACCCTTGTTTTCTCAAAAACAGGAAAATTATTTGAAGGAGAGTCCTTCACTGTTGTATTAAAATCAACTGATGAAGTGGTTGATAATTTAATACAGCAACTTACCGCAGAAATTAAAGATGAACAGTCAAGCATTATTGCATTAACATTAAATACATCTGTTCCTGCTCAGGGAGAAGACATATTGGGAAAATTCATTCTTTCCTATGTTCAGAGAAACCTGAACGAAAAAAATAAAATATCAGATAGTACACTTGCTTTTATCCGGGGAAGGGTTGATATTGTTTCGAGAGACTTAAACAATATTGAAGCTAATATCCAGGGATTTAAGCAAAAAAATAAGCTGGCTAACATAGATGAACAATCAAGGGCACTTGTAAGTAATGCAAGTGAATACTATAATAAGCTAAACGATGTAGAGATACAGTTAAACATCGTGAAAACTATGCTGAGCGGCGTTAGAGAAGATACAAAACGCCCGATACCAGCGCTGATCAACACAGACCCTAACTTTGTTTCGTTGGTGACAAAATATAATACACTCATCTCCCAACGTGATAAATTATTGCTTTCCACAACTGAAAATAACCCGCTCGTGGAAAGTGTTAATATACAATTGAACATGGTGCGTGATGACATGATCAAAAATCTTGAGAATCAACAGAGAGCACTTGAAATAACGCGAAATAATATCGTAGGACAAAATAGCCAGATAAACAATATGGTAAGTAATGTCCCCGTACAGGAAAGGGAATACGTTGATCTTTCCCGCGAACGGGATGTAAAACAAGCGCTCTATCTTTTTTTGTTGCAACAGGAGGAAACAACCGCGATCACAAAAGCCTCAAATATTCCAAGTGCTAGTGTAATTGCTGTTCCCAAAGCAGATTATAAGCCTTATTTCCCATCAAAAATGATGGTAATGGCTATTGGCGCTTTAGCAGGCTTTGCCTTACCGTTCGGATTTATAGTATTAAAATACACTTTTAATAATAAGATTGAATCAAGAGAGGATGTTACTAATAACACCAATTGCCCTATACTGGCTGAAATTGGCCATAGTGACGACATAAGTGGCGTTCTAAAAGAAGAACATTCAAGAACCGTATTGGCCGAACAATTCAGGATATTCAGAACTAATATGGATTTTTTGACCAGCCAAAAAAAATGTCCGAAAATCCTGCTTACTTCAAGTATGACAGGAGAAGGTAAATCTTTTGTTGCTGTTAATCTTGCACAGGTGTATGCCTATTCAGGTAAAAAGGTTTTATTAATGGAAATGGATCTGCGAAAGCCTAAATTATCTTTAATGCTGAAAATTCCTAACGACAATGGTTTCAGTAATTATATGATCTCAAATGAGCAGGATGTTAACAGGTTCATTAAAAAAATTGAGCCAGGTAAAAATATTTACTTACTTGGTTCAGGACCTATACCGCCAAATCCTGCTGAATTGCTTATGTCTGAAAAGGTTTCAAAAATGTTTGATGACCTTAGCTCAAATTTCGATATTATTATTATTGATTCCCCACCTATAGGAGCGGTAGCCGATTCACAGATACTTAACCGCTTCAGTGATGTGAATCTATATATCATACGTCAATCATATTCATTTAAAAATAGTATGAATATTATTAATGATATCATTGAAAATAAAAAATTTCCGAATCTTTATATTGTGGTCAACGATGTAAAAAAAGGAGCGTCATATAAATACGGCTATGGCTATGGAAGTGGTTATGGCTATGGTTACACAGTAAAGTAAAAATTTTTAAAAAAATTTTTACGCCGGTATTCATTCTTCATTTATTACATATGAAAAGCAATTTAGCATTCAGCTTACGCTAAAATGAAAGTACTTTTATTCCTTTCTTATTTTGGACAGAGTAAACCACGTTTGACAAATATGTTCGCATTCAGCAGTTTTGAAATTATTGGCAATTCAGATAAAAAAAAACTAACTGGAAAGAAATTAATTGATCCTCGAAAAACTTTTCAATGTGTTTAGCCGCTCACTGAAAAATATTAATCAGGCTTTTAATAAGTTCAAACACGCAGTTGTAGTTACAAATGCGCTTGCAGAAGTGTTTCTTGTTAAGCAAGATCAAAAATGTAGAACTATAATAATAACTTGATGTCGGAGCGTCGCAATCTTATAAAAAATTTGTTTTCACTAGGTGTTATTCAGATTGCCAATTTTGCAATGCCTCTGATTTCTTTTCCCATTATTTCCAGGATAATCGGACCGGAAAAATTCGGAATAATTCAATATGCTAATGCTTTTGTTGCTTATTTTAATGTTTTCATAGGCTATGGATTTAATTTAACCGCTACCCGTAGAGTTGTTCGAAATCCTGGTAATAAACAATTAATGAATGAAGTTTTTAGCGAGGTATTTTTTTGTCAACTTATCTTATTTTTTATCTCTTCCGTATGCTTATTTGCTATTACATTCACAGTACCTGCTCTTGCTGCAGATAAAAAAATAGCCTTTTGCTCATTTATTTTTTGCATCTCTTCACTGCTTACCCAAAACTGGGTCTTCCAGGCAATGCAGGATCTGTCAAAAGTTATGGTGCTTAACCTTTCAGGAAAGGTTATTTACCTGATTATGGTATTATCTATAATTAACAACGATCATTTATACTACTGGCAGCCTTTAAGTTTAAGCATAACACAAATATTAGTTGGAGTCTGTTCATTCTTATGGGTCAAAAAAATATACCATATCCGGCTTCTTACTGTTTCTATTAGCAAATGCCTCCACATTTTGTGGTCAGAAAAGCATGTCTTTTTCAGCCTGATATTCAGTTCTATGTATGTTACAGCAAATATTATTGTACTCGGCTTGCTAAAACGGCAAATTGAAGTTGGATATTTTACCGCTTCTCAACGTCTCATTTCGATTTGTTTACAGGTACTTACATTACCATTAGCGCAGGTATTATACCCATTTATCGGGAAGGCATTCGGGCATAGCCGCGAAAAAGGTATAGAAACGGCACAAAAAATATTTCCTGTTATTGTAACGGTTTCTCTGCTTATGTCTTTGGGTATTTTTCTTCTTGCTGATCCCGTTCTTACAATATTCTACGGCTCTAAATTTCAAGACTCTATAAAAATCTTTAAAATCCTTTCTTTCATTCCTTTTATATCCTGCATAAACAATATGATCGGAATTCAATTTATGCTTAACCTGAAAATGGACTCTCTTTATTTTAGAATAATGTCCATTGCCACTTTATCCAGCATAGCAATAAATTTTTTAATGACCTATATGTGGGATTATCAGGGCACCGCTTTCGCCTGGCTTATAACTGAGGTATTAATTTTCGTTTTGTTGTACTTGAATATCACAAAAAAGGGCATTACCGTTTTTCATTCAGATTATTTCTCCAAAACATATTTCCGGAATCTAAAATTGACATTCTCTAAAAAATATAATAAGCCATAAGTCGATAAAGAGAAGATATGCATAAGTTTATTTACCCCTCCAGAATTAAAATTTCCAATCTAGGTGATATATTAATAAATGTATTGCTGATACGAGAATTATCAGGTTTAGGTTACGTTTACCTTGATGGTGCAAACCAGTCGATAGATACATTAATTAGAATCAATAATCCAAATGAAAAAAATATAAAAGTTGTTGGTGGGATAAAAATATTTGGAGGCAAACCTGTCTTACGATGGTTAAACATGCTGCCTTTATTGTTAACGGCTTCTCATGTGTTTGATCCGCCCGGTGCTTATGGTGACAACAGAAATTCAGTAAAAAGTTATTTAAAATTTATAAAATACTATAACAGGGCTATTGTTCTGAAATTATTTGGTATTGATATGATACGCATTGGCGTAAGCATGGGCCCGTTTTCAAAAGATGGTTTAAAAAGACAAAAAAAAATTTCGGCAGTTTATAAGAACATAGGCGTCAGGGATTCTACCAATTTTGAATACCTTCAAAAAAACAATTTTAAGAACGTTCGATTAGCAGAAGATATGGCATTTCTCTATAATAGCCAGAATTATAAAGAAGTGTTTGAGAAAAGCCAAATACAAAAAAGCTATGTTGTAGTTTCTGTTCGGCCTGATCTTGAAAGCGCGGAATTTAATGCAACCTATATAAAGGGACTATTGATTACAATTGCTTCTTTACTAAGTGGAATAAAAAATAAAGCTGAGATTATTTTTAGTTACCAGGTTAAAGAAGATTTGGAAGCCATAGCATTTATGAAGGATGAACTCGAAAAGCAATACGGAATTTCCGGATCTGTTTTAAAAAAACAACTGAGTTTTTCAGAAGCGATTTCCCTGTATTATGATGCCTGTTTAGTTATTACAAACCGGCTTCATGTGGCGTTATTGGCTTTGCTGAACAACACGTTGCCTGTGATTGTTACAGAAACCAGCGAGCATCATAAATTAGTAAATATGTTTCGGGATTTGGACTTTAATGAATTCATTTTTAATATTTATCAATCAGCGGTGATTTTACCGGATGATTCTTTAGAGGTTTCAAAGCTGGCAAACTTCAATTCATTATCTGCCCAAAAAAGAGAAACGATAAAAAAATATTTAAAAGAAATACTTTAATAAAACTTTGGAGCAGATTAAATTCAGTCACTTTAAATGACACTACGCTATTTTAATTTAAAAGCCTTTTATTTAAGATCTTATATAGCAGGTCTAATGGGTGTTTATGGGGCCATTCAAATTAGCGGTCATTCTCTTTCTGGTTTTATTTTTCCGCTTTTATACATTTACAGCATACTGTTATTTGCATTAAGCAAGAATAAAAGAGTTAAAGATTATTTGCTGAAACTTTCTTTCCTGTTACTTACAGGTCTTTTAATTTCTTCTTTATTTTCTTATAATCCGGTTAAAAGCACTTTTTATGTAATTCTTTTGTTTGTCAATTTTCTTTTCTCTTTTGCATTATACCAGTTTTATGACGAAGAATACATCTTAAAACAAATATTTTATGTATTAAAATTGTTGTTTTGTATAAGCCTTTTATTATTTTTTATTTACCCATCAATTATTATATACAACGATCCTATGGACAGGGCTAACCTGTTAGGGTTGCCAAACTATAAAGGGTTATTTCCACATAAAATTCATGCAGGCTTTTATAATGTAATCGGAGTTTTACTTGCACAGCATTATTATAAAAAGGAAAGAAATAAACAAAACTTACTATGGATGTTTATTTTTTCTTTAAGCGTTTTATTAACTGGCTCTAGTTTGGGATTAGTGTCGTTACTGGTGGTATTTATTATAATGCAGGGAATTTCTTTTATTAAAAGAAACTACGGTTATACAGGCATCATTTTATCAATTTTGATATTTCTCTTAATAACGGGTTTTGTACTGAAATACAATCTGCAGAACTATCTGTTTACTATGGTTGGAAGAGATGAAAGTTTAACCGGCAGAACTACTATCTGGGAATACGGAATTGATTATATACTGAAACACCCAATTTTGGGTGGCGGATTTGAAACTTTTTTTGATGAAGATAAGCAGGCTCCCGCCCAGGGTCTTTGGAAAAAAATGATTTATTACAAAGCGCCGTCTTTTCATAATGGATATATAGAAATTTTAGCTGAAGGGGGAATTTTAGGCGGCCTTGGTTTTATATATCTTTTATTAAAGATGTTATTCAAAATGTTGAAAAGAAATAGTTTCTTATATACATCTATAATACTACTATGCCTGGTTTGTAATTTAGGCGCCGCTGTTTTTGTAAAAGTGAACACATTTTTCTTAGTGTTTCTCTTGTATTTGATATTACTTACAAAATTTCCTAAAAATGATATAGAAACGCAGGAAACAGTTTCTCTTGATGAAATGGCCTTTCCGAATAACCATGTTCATTAAATAAACGTAACCTGTTTTCAAATCTTATTGTCATATCATTGTATTAGATTATGCCATGAATTAAAAGGTATTAAATTCGCAATAACGAGCATTTGGCAAACTCATATTTTTATTAAATGCTAAACGAAAAACTACATAGGTTAAAAACAAAAATTAGGACCTTAACAAAATATGATAATGCCTTTAAGATCACAAAAGGGTACAATCATGAGTGGTACGGAAATAGTTATGGGGGATTTTATGTCCACCCAAATACTTTAAAGAAAGATTCCATAGTATATTCTTTTGGCATAGGTGAGGATATTTCTTTTGACAAAGCGATTATAGAAAAACACGGATGCCGGGTTTTCGGTTTTGACCCAACACCAAAATCCATTGAATGGATAAAAAGCCAAATCTTACCTGGCGGTTTTTCTTTTATGAATTATGGGCTTCATGTTAAAACAGGTTTTGTCAGCTTTCATTTACCTAAAAATAAAAACCACGTATCAGGCAGCCTCTTATCCCATCAGAATGTAAATGACAATGATATTGTTACAGTGCCCGTAAAAAAATTTACAGACATTACTAATGAACTTGGCCATGAAAGAATAGATTTATTGAAAATAGATATTGAAGGTTCTGAGTATGAAACGCTTGATAGTATCCTGGCTTCGCCTATTTATATCAGGCAAATATTATTGGAGATTCATGAAAGATTTTTTGAAGATGGCCGATCAAAAACACGTAAACTTATTAAAGCACTAAAAGATAACAACTACACCTTATTTGCAGTATCAGACAGTTTTGAAGAACTGTCGTTTATAAAAATAGAACCATAGTTGTCATCACAACCATATATGCCATAATAAATATCCTTAACTGAAATATTGCCGAAAATTTGTCTGTTGCAATGATGAATTACCCAGCCCCTATTGTACTTTTTACTTATAAACGGCTTGATACTTTAAGACAATGTGTTGCTGCGTTACAGCAAAATTACCTGGCAGGCGACAGTGAGTTATTTATCTTTTCGGATGCTGCTAAACGGGAATCGGAAAAAATTGAAGTAGAATCAGTGAGGAACGAACTTAAATTAATAAGAGGTTTTAAAAAGGTTACTATATATGAAACACCTTATAACAAGGGGCTGGCAAATTCAATTATAGATGGCGTTACACAGGTGATTAACACGTATAAAAAGGTAATAGTACTGGAAGATGATCTTGTTGCTTCAGGAAACTTTCTTTGCTTTATGAATAAGGCATTAGATTATTACGAATACATAGAAAAAGTGTTTTCAATATCAGGATACACTATACCTATCGACAATGCTAAAGACGATGTTTATTTTACCCGAAGGTCATCTTCGTGGGGATGGGCGACCTGGAAAGACAGGTGGGAAAAAGTAGACTGGGAATTAAATGATTATATACAATGGAATAAAAGCCCGGTTAACCGAAAATCATTTAACAAAATGGGATCCGACATGAGCAAAATGCTTAAAGATCAAATGACCGGCAAAATAGATTCCTGGGCTATTCGCTGGTGTTACAACCAATTCCTCCGGCATCAATACACAGTTTACCCGACGTTATCAAAAATAATTAACATTGGGACTGACGCAAATGCTACTCATACTTATGATAAATTCAACAGGTGGGCAACCATATTGGATGTTTCAAACAAAACCGATTTTATCTTTAATAATGATATTAAATTAGAGCAACATTATCTTACCCAGTTTCTAAAACAGTTTAGCGTCAATTCAAGGATAAAATATAAAATACTAAATTTTTATTCCAAACTGTTCAAATCAAGTACCCCTAAAGCAGGCGCCGAAGATATCTGAACAAAAAATATAAACCCCTGCAACAATTTATTAAGCTTCTTCTTATTTATCGTCGAAGATATTGATTTCATTTTTTGCCAATTCTGTTAAAACAACATATGAACTTGGTTTTATACCAAATAAATATGGAATACATTTTAGTACAAAATGCCTGATTTTTACTTTATAAAATCCAATCTTATTATTTCTATAAATATATTTCAAGATCTCGTTACTATACAAATAGAGCATGTCTTTTATAATATTAAAATTTTCTGACCTTAAAAGAAAACGGAATAATGAAGGAGTGTAAATGTTTATATGGCCATAAGACATAAAATGCTTTAATTTTTTATCAACATAGGGAGAAAAATCAATTGGTACTTCAAAAATTTGGTATTTCGAAACTCTATGTATTTCTCTTAACAATACACGTTCATGTTCTACATGCTCCATAACATGAGAACAGATCACCAGATCAAAATATTTATCTTTAAAAGGAATTTTATATCCGTCAAAGACTGAAATAGTTTTTACATTTTCGATATTTTTTGATTTTGTTATTTCAACTCCGCTTTCTGATATTTCAAGACCGTTCAAATCCTTGCAAAAATTCCATTTGGAAAGCCAATATAAAATAGACCCTTCTCCACTTCCTACTTCCAAAACAGAATTAAAATTTATATTTTTAGACAACTCTAAAATATTCTTTGCTTTATACTTTGCCCCCATAGTTCTCCACTCAATTATTGAATCATCATATTGCTCTGAATATGCTTGTTTGATGTTAGTTGATATTTCCATAGTTGCTTTCTTTGATAGCTCCTCTATTGTAAAGAAACAGTTTAAAAATAATTGTATCCAATATAAGTATTTTTGAACGCAAGTATTAATTGGGATAAATAAGAAAAAAAATCATTTTTATTACCGACATGAAAATTTTAATCATTCATAATTATTATTTACAGGCCGGCGGTGAAGATGTTGTATTTGCCCAGGAAAGTTCGTTGTTAAGCAAAGATCATATTGTTAAAAAATTACCCTTTTATAATAAAAGCGGGATTTACGGCGCCATTCAGTTTTTTACATCTATATGGAATTTAAAAGCCGCGTGGAATTTAAAAAAAATTATTGCTGAATTTCAACCCCAGCTCATCCATATTCACAATTGTCATTTTGCCTGTGGCCCTCTTATAATACGCATTGCACGCAAAAAAAAAGTGCCTGTTATTCTAACCTTACATAATTACAGGTTGTTATGTCCATCCACATATTTAATGCTAAACGGCCGATTGTTTACTGTAAGCCTGCATCAAAATTTTCCCTGGACCGCTGTAAAAAATAAAGCTTACCGTAACTCTGTTATTCAAACATTTTGGTTAGGACTGGTAGTTTGGTTTCATAGGATAGTCGGCACATGGAAGATGGTAAATAAGTTTATTACATTAACGGAATTTGAAAAAAATATTTTTCAGCATTCAAAGCTTCACCTAAATAAAAATCAGTTGGTTGTTAAATACAATTTTTTAAAAGACCCTGAATTAACTCCACAGAATCGCAATAATAACTTTCTTTTTGTTGGAAGGCTGTCCAGGGAAAAAGGAATTCATTTACTATTGCATGCCTTTTCAAAATCAGGATTACCGATTATCATCGCCGGCGATGGTCCTTTAAAAAATGAAGTGGAAGCAATAAGTTCAACACATAATAATGTCAGGTATGCAGGGAGGTTAAGTGGTGAAGATGTTAAAAAGTTAATGCAGAATAGTACAGCTTTGATCTTTCCTTCAATCTGGTATGAAGGTATGCCCATGACAATTATTGAGGCATTTGCGACAGGTACACCTGTTATCGCTTCTAACATCGGAGCTATGGCAAGTATGATAACGCACAATTTTAACGGTCTGCATTTCAATTTGGAAGACGCTGACGATTTAACAAAGACAGTTTTTATGTGGCAATCTCTTCCACAAGATGCAAAAAATATTTTTTACAAAAATGCCCGGTTAACGTACGAAGAAAATTATACGCCGGAAGATAATCTGAAACAACTTGTAAGCATATATGAACAAGTTACTACTTGGTATTAAACCAGAATTTTTGAATTGCTACCGGTTGCCAGTTTTTCCATGAATTAGCTGCCGCTGGTTTCAGTAGTTTATCTACATCTTGCTGAAGCATTATATTATCTGCGTATTTACTGTACAGGTTATTGACCTGGTAACTGCTTTTTTGCGGCGTAACATATTTTACATTATAGCAAATGGCATTATTTATAAAATTAATGCGCGGTTTCATGTTAGTGCTATCAAAAAAACCTTTTAAATAAGGGTACTGAGTTGTATAAACGGATGACCGGATATCAGAATTCGGGTTCGTTAATTGTTTAATATAAGAACTGTCTCTTAAATAGAGGCTTTTCCATTTTTCATCACTCCACACATTATTGGAAAAGGCCTTGTTACAGTTAATGAAAACATTATTATTAAACTGGTTATTAGCCCCGCCATTTACATGGATTGCGCCTAACCCGCCTGCATTTGAACTGCCGCAATTGACAAACAAATTATTGCTGGCTTGTATGCCTCCGCTACCATCATCAACATACACAGCAGCAATGTAGTTACTACGCTTGTTCCTAACGTTCTCAAAAAAATTATTAACGATTACAGTTCCTGTGGCAGAGGGGTTTCTACCTGTATATACACCTCCTATATCTGCTAAGAAATAGCACATGTTCTCAAAATGATTATTTTGAATTATGTGGTTATTACCTTCATATATTATCCCCTGACTGGGTATATCGTGAAAATAATTAGCAATTATTTTGTTGCCAACACCGCCAATAAAAGTGTTTGCCACATGCCCTAAATAATGCCTGGATGAATTCGATAAGTCGCAATTTTGAATAATGTTGCCAGAAGGGTTTAAAGATTTTCTATCACCCCCTGTCAACTTAATATTTTCAGCACCCGTATTTTTTATAAGGCATTCGCTAATTTGTGTGTTGGTAACATTGTCTGCTTCAATTCCCACAAGACCGGAATTCAGTATCCGGCAATTCTTAAAGGTTATATTGCTGCTGTTTTTTATATTAATGACATCGCCTCTGGTACAACCGAACTCAATATTTTCAAATGATATATTCGCTGTGTTGTTGATTATCAGTAAAGGCTTTTCAAAGAGAGAAACCTTTATATCTGCATTCATCAGGTCCGCATCAGGATAAACGTAAATTTTTTTATTTTTTTCATCTAACCACCATTCACCCGCCTTATTTAATTCTTCCGGCATATTATAAAAATAAAAACCACGGATACTTCCGGCTGCCTTAATTAATGGTTCAGAACTATCCCCGGATGCATAAATACCATACTTTGTATCATTATTTACAAATACAGTATTCCCGTTTATTTTATTTACTTTCAAATTGTCGTAAGACCAGTTAAAAGAAAACATTCCTTCAACCCATATATCTGAATCCTGCATCCATGGCTGGGAAGTAATACCCTTACTAATAAAAGCGTTTACCGTTTTTGCGTTTTTATTACCATCCGTTGGCACTCTATCTATGTCTAAATATCCACTTTCCGGCCAGCGAGGTAATTGTTGAGGTTCATCATTAATAAAAAGTTCAATCCTGACTGGTATTTTGGGTTTAGCGAATCCATTGTTTGTTAAAATCCCGATGTCATTAATACCTACGGATGCCAGGTCAGCCTCATATATATGATTCCTGATTGAGGGTGAGATCTTTTTGATGATTGCTGCGTCATGCACTGGTTGAAAAAGTTTACCTGGTAAATTAACACCTCCGATTATAGATACTTTTTCGTTTTGATACGCCATAAACCTGATAGACGCCTTGGAATTTTTATCCGACAAAAGCAATGAATTAGTTACGGGATAGACGCCCTTTCGAAAGTAAACATCTACTTTATTTTTAGTATCCGTCTTGTTAATCAGACTTTGTAATCCAGCAATTGTCTTAACCGGGTTGTCGATAGAACCGTTATTATTATCATTGCCATCAGGAGAGATATAAATAGTTGCAACATTTTGAGAGCTGCTTTTCTGAATTAAGAAAATTGAAAAAAACAGCAAAAGAAATTTCATCTTAAATTTTTAATTTATAAAGCATTTTTCATACCAGCAATATCCGTGAAATAAAATTTACCTTCTTACAACCATACTTTTCTTGAATAAAATTGCAGGTATTAGCAGCAGGTTACACTCTGAAGCAGATTGACAATAACCATGCGAAGAATTATGTTTTGCAAATTGCGATTGAAACTCAGATTATTCAATCCTTTGGACTGGGATCCATCAGGCATGTATTAAGGCCTGTCCTTTAAACATAGGCTGCAACTGCAAATTTGCATTTACAATTGCTATACTCTTGTAAGCATACTATCATAAATTTGAACAAGTGTTGATGTAAGGTCCTGCGTCCAGTTCCAATCCGGGTAGTGCCTTTTGAATTTTGAAAGGTCGCTTATATACCAGATGTGATCGCCTATCCTGTTGTTTTCTACATAACTATAATTCATTTTATTACCGGTAATCTTTTCACATAAATCGATCGCCTCAATCATTGAACAATTCGCATACCTTCCACCTCCCGCGTTATACACTTCTCCGGGTTTTGGATTTTGATAAAAATGCCAGAACATATTTACAAGATCATAACTGTGAATATTATCTCGTACCTGCTTGCCTTTATATCCAAAGATTGTATAGTGATTACCTGTAACTGCACATTTCATCAGGTAAGACAGGAACCCGTGCAACTGGGCGCCTGAATGATTAGGCCCGGTTAAACAACCTCCCCTGAAAACGCCGGTTTTTAACCCAAAATACCGGCCATATTCCTGTACCAAAACATCTGCTGATACTTTAGACGCTCCAAAAATAGAATGCTTTGTATGATCAATACTGAGGTTCTCATCAATTCCATTTTGATAGTAAGGATGCGATTCATCTATCTCCCATCTTGTGTCAAGTTCAACAAGAGGTAAAAAGTTAGGGTTATCACCATAAACTTTATTAGTAGAAGTAAAAATAAACGTTGCATGAGGGCAGTGCAGGCGGGTTAACTCCAATACATTTAGTGTTCCATTTGCATTAACCGTAAAATCTGTAAAAGGCTCCCGTGCCGCCCAGTCATGACTGGGCTGTGCTGCCGTATGAATAACAAGTTTTATATCATTATTATATTTTTTAAAGACGATAGATAATTCTTTTTCATCTCTTATATCAACACTGTAATGTTTGTAATTAGAAAAGAACTGAGTTAACCTGTCTTTATTCCACTCTGTATTACCTTCTTTACCAAAAAAGTATTGCCGGAGGTTATTGTCTATACCGACAACAAGATCAAATTTTTCAGAAAAAAAAGCAACAGCTTCACTTCCTATCAATCCTGCTGACCCGGTGATTAATGCAACATTCATAACTATCAGATCAATTTTAATTTCTTTTTAAAAAACAAGAAAATGAATTTTGAATTAGTAAATAAATATCTTTTCCAAAGACGCTGTGGCTCTCTGGTAAGCCTGTAAAACCATTCCAGCCCGTTCTTCTGCATCCAGGGTGGTGCCTGGCTAACTGTTCCTGCATGAAAATCAAAAGCTGCGCCTACAGCCATCATAACGCCGTTTATTTTGCCAAGGTGATCAGAAACCCATATCTCCTGCCGGGGACAACCTCTTCCAACAAGAATAATATTTGCGCCTGATTCATTTATCTTTTGTATATCCTCAAGATCCTCTGCAGAAGTGGCATCCCGAAATCTGTCAGCATGCAGCCCTGCAAATTGAAGATCGGGAAACCATTTGTTTAAATTTTTAGAAAGGGCATCCAGCGTAGATTCTTCACTTCCATATAAATAAACCGACAATTTTTCTTTGTTTGCTTTTTTTAATACTTCTAAAGTAAGTGTTGGGCCATAAACCCTGTCGGATAGACCTGCCTTGTAAAAATTGTTCATCGCCCATTTCACGGGCTGGCCATCTGGTACGATTAAATCAAGTTTATTTACTTTAGTTTTTAATTGTGGGCGATTATAACATTCTATCAGGCCATGAACTGCTAAAGCAGAAACACCAAAGGATTTGTTTTTTCGGGCGGCCTCAATTATCAAGTCAGAAGCCTCATCATAATTTGTTACACTATAGTTTACACCAAAAATATCTACCTTCCTTGGCATCTTTTGTGAATTAATTTTTTAAATGCTAAAATAATGATAGCGAATTATTCAAGTACTAATTGAGCGCGTAAATATCGCGTTTAATTGCTGCTAGTTAAGTTAAAAATTTTATTTGTTGTTTATTTGAACATACATAAACCGAATTATAAATCTTACAAATAAGCATCTGTTTTACTACTGTTATCTTTTTATAAAGTTTTAAAAATCAAAAACGCTTTGCATATAAATGCCCCGGGTAACTTAACAGCTAATGATTAAACTATGATAATTATTAGTGCGAAATACCATCTGTGAAGAAACCCGGGTAAAAAAATCTTAAAAAGCCCTGTTTTAAGGTCAGGCATAGAAACATAAATTTCATTCTTACTTACGATAAACATTGTTTTTTACATTTGTAGCGAAAAGCTCCGAACATACAATCAGTGTGCTGCAATAAATATTATGGAATTAAGGTATAAATACCGCTTTAATTTTTTTATTTTTTTAAATGACATCGCCTTCCTGACGCTTAGTTTTGTTCTAAGCATTGTATTAATAAAATACATTTACAATAAGAGGTTTATTTTACAGGATACATGGATGTTACCACTACTGATCGCAGGCTGGTATTTTTCCTCGAGAACCACCAAAGCGGATGACGACTGGAACAATAAGTCAGTTCTTGTAAGCCTTTATAAAACCGCCAATTCCATATTCATCCAGTTCTTTCTTGTGATACTTTTCTTCTTCACTTCAAAGCAAAATGATTACAGCAAACGATTCCTGATTTTTTATATAATCTTATTAAGCCTTTTTATACCTCTTGGAAAAATATTCCAAAAAAAAGTGATGGGTTTCTTCTACAAGAAGCCCCGAAATAACCGGAGGCTTTTAGTAATCGGCGCAGGAAAAGTGGGGATGGAGTTCGCTGATGTTATTTCTAAGCAGCAACCCGGTTATGAGGTCATTGGTTTTTTAGATGATGCAGAAAAGCCGGGACTAAATGGTCAATATCTTGGTAAGGTCTCAGATCTTGAGACACTTATATCAGATGACCACATCAGTATTGACGAAGTGCTGGTTGCCTTGCCAAACAGCGCTAACCAAAAAATCAATCATATTGCCAATATTGTAAACAGGCATCCTGTAAAATTAAGAATAATACCCGCCTATCATGAATTGATAAATTCTCAATATAGCATCAGCATATTTAACGGGTTTCCTATGATCACCAACAGGTATGTACCGTTGGATGACATAAACTTAAGATGGGTAAAGCGATTGTTCGACATTATTTTCAGCCTGTTGGTCTTTATTTTAGTTTTTCCATGGCTTATCCCTATCGTTGCCATCGCCATTAAACTTAGTTCAAAAGGGCCTGTATTTTATTTGCAGGACAGGTGGGGAAAGAAGAATAAACAAATAAAATGCTATAAATTCCGTACCATGTATGTAAGAGATGCGGAGGAATCCAATGCCGCGTTTAAGCAGGCAAGTAAAAACGATCCGAGAATTACGCGGGTGGGTGCATTTTTAAGAAGAAATAATATTGACGAATTTCCACAGTTCATCAACGTGTTCTTTGGTGAGATGTCTGTTGTAGGCCCAAGGCCCCATCCAATCCCTTTAAACCTGCAATCAAAAGAAGTTATTGATAATTACCTGGTGAGGCATCTCGTGAAACCAGGCATTACAGGCTGGGCACAGGTAAACGGATTCCGTGGCGAAACACCTGATCCTGCATTAATGCGGGCAAGGGTGAAATATGATATCTGGTATATTGAGAACTGGAGCCTGTTATTAGACATTAAGATCATCTTTCTTACCTTCTGGAAAACAATTGCCGGCGATAAAAATGCTTTCTGATCAACCGGCATTTATCGCTATCATGATGATTTATTACTTAACGTTCACACAGATGGAAAACAAATGTTTAAAAGCTTTCCATTCAGCAATCATTATGCACATTGCTGCAAAGTATAATATCTCTTTACGCAACTCCGTTATATTTGTTGCTGCAAATGTGCTATGGCCAACAGGTTAAAAAAGAAAGCGATAAAAGCGCCCGGCGCTGAAAAATTAAATCCTGATAAAGAAACAGACGTAACTATACGGGAAGTTGTGCGGGATGAACGCACCTCTAAAATTGCAGGCGCTGTAAGCCTGTTATTCGCGGCATTTTTGTTTATTGCTTTTATCTCTTATTTCTTCACGTGGCAGCAAGACCAGAGCGAGGTCTTAAAATCCGGAATAAAAATTTTCTTCAGCAGTGATGTACATGTTGAAAACCTTTTAGGAGTTCTTGGCGCATTTATATCCAATTTATTTATGAATGATGGCTTCGGTATCGCCTCATTTTTATTTTGCACCTTCTTTTTTGTATTGGGCGTAAATCTTTTGTTTGGTAAAAAGATATTTAACCTTGCGCGCAACCTGCGTTATCTTATTGCCGGGCTTATAGTGTTAAGCGTGGTGTTCTCCTTTTTCTTTGGAAGGAATTTTGCCTGGGGCGGCGCTGCAGGAGACCTGATGGTTGACTGGCTGGTGAAATGGATAGGAAAAATCGGAACAGGCGCTTTATTAATTGTTACTTTCCTTGCTTATATCATCTGGCGTTTTAATCCCACATTCAGGTTGCCGAAAAAAGTTCAGAAATTACCGGTACAACCGGTAGCCGAAAAAAATGATGTTGATGTTTTTGACGAAGCTTATGAAAGATCATATTATACGCCGGAAGATGGGCCGACGATCAATGATAAATATGCAGCCGGGAAAGAAGAGCCATTAACCAATAATAACCGCTTAAAAAAGGATGACGGGAATATTGTTGTCATCATGCCCGAATTAAATGATCAACCAACTGAAAACATCGGTCTTATAGAAAAGGAGCCCGCCTGGCAACCAATGATCGATGAACTGGTTAATCATACCGAAATACTTCCTCCGCAAAACATATCAATACCGTCCGATGAAGATATGGAACTGGAGATCAAAGATTCAGTGGAAGATGAGGAAGAAGTAACTGTGGATCGTGAATCTTTAGTCACAAATGATAAGGACCTGTCAACTGTAAACCGTAAACTGCCAACTGTAAACTACGAGCCTACACTGGATCTGAGCAATTATAAATATCCGTCACTGGATCTGCTGGAAGCTCATGGCAGTGAAAAAATTGTACACGATCCCGCCGAGCTGGAGGCTAACAAAAACCAGATCATAGCTACGCTAAAAAACTATGATATACTCATACAACGCATCAGTGCAACGGTTGGCCCAACTGTTACCTTATATGAAATCGTGCCGGCTCCGGGCATACGTATAAGCCGCATTAAAAACCTGGAAGATGATATTGCATTAAGCCTGGCTGCACTGGGTATCCGTATCATCGCGCCTATTCCCGGCAAAGGCACCGTGGGTATTGAAGTGCCGAATGTGCGCAAAACGGTGGTGAGCATGAAGACGCTGTTGTCGTCAGAAAAATTTCAGAACAATACATTTTCACTGCCAATCGCTATCGGAAAAAAGATCGACAACGAGAATTTTATTGTTGATCTTGCTACGATGCCACACCTGTTAATGGCTGGTGCAACAGGCCAGGGAAAATCCGTTGGTATAAACTCACTGCTTGTCTCGCTGTTATATAAAAAACATCCGTCGCAATTAAAGCTTGTTTTGGTTGATCCTAAAAAAGTCGAGCTGAGTTTATATCGCGTAATTGAAAGGCATTTCCTGGCGAAGCTTCCCGGTGAAGAAGAACCCATTATCACCGATACAAAAAAAGTGGTGCATACATTAAATGCCCTGGCAACCTTGATGGATATACGCTACGATCTTTTAAAAGAAGCAAGCTGCCGGAACATAAAAGAATACAACGAGAAATTTGTAAACCGGAAGCTTAATCCTCAGAAAGGCCACGAGTTCTTACCATTTATTGTTTTGGTGATTGATGAATTTGCTGATCTTATTATGACAGCGGGGAAAGAAATTGAGATGCCTATTGCAAGGCTGGCGCAATTGGCCCGCGCCGTAGGTATCCATCTTGTAATTGCAACGCAGCGGCCTTCCGTTAATATCATCACGGGAACGATAAAGGCAAACTTCCCGGTGCGTATTGCGTTTAAAGTATCCTCTAAAATTGATAGCCGCACTATTCTTGACCAGGGTGGTGCTGAACAACTCATCGGTAAAGGCGACATGCTGATAAGTTATAATGGCGAGATAACGCGTTTGCAATGCGCATTTGTTGATACCCCTGAAGTGGAAAAAGTATGTGAATTTATTGGCGATCAATTAGGTTATCCACAGGCATTCCTGTTACCGGAGTATGTGGATGAAAAAGAAATGGAAGGAAAAGATTTTGACCTTACTGAACGTGATCCATTATTTGAAGATGCAGCGCGTTTAATTGTACAAAACCAGATGGGCAGCACATCACTTATACAACGCCGCATGAAACTTGGCTATAACCGTGCCGGCCGGCTGATGGATCAATTGGAGCAGGCTGGTGTTGTTGGCCCGAACCTCGGCAGCAAGGCAAGAGAAGTATTGGTAAAAACAGAGGGTGAATTGCAGGAATTGCTTGATTTAATAGGATGATGCTAATCGTAATTTTCATTAGCATTATAGTCGCAACAGCATATTGAATATGCCAAAACAAAATACAGTTGAAACAAGGCAAAGAAGAATTGAAAAAGCTGTAACCGACCTGGCTGCAGGCAAGAAAAATTAAATGATAAACCCACCGGAAAATATACAAATTTATAAAGGAGAAATAGCAGACTATTGGTTTGACGAAGGCATTTTGGTTTCACTTTCCAAAAGCGTTAAGCGCACGGTTGAAAATATATCAGGCAATGTGGCTTTGGTAAAACAGATCACGGGTAATAAACCGGTGCCGTTATTAATTTATTTGTCGCCTTCTCCAGTTCCTGATAAAGCAACAAGAAAATTTTCAACAGAACAATTACCGGTTATTTATTCAGCCATGGCAATGGTATCAAAACCGTGGCTTTCAAAATTTATTATGAATATTTTATTCAGTTTAAAACCGCCGCCTATACCAATGAAAAGCTTTACAGATGATAAGGAAGCGAGGAAATGGTTGAAGCAGTATTTGTAAGAGTAGTTCATAGTTCATGGTTCATAATTCATGGTATGTAAACAAACAAAAATAAAACTGCATCAACGCGTAAACTCGTGAACTTGTAAACCTGAAAACTTTATCCGGCTTTTCAACTAACATTAGATGATATAGCCGATGGTTCATAATTCATGGTATGTAAACAAACAAAATAAACCTGCATCAACTCGTAAACACGTGAACTTGCAAACCTGAAAACTTTACCCGGCTTTTCAACTAACATTAGATGATATAGCTGATGGTTCATAATTCATGGTATGTAAACAAACAAAAATAAAACTGCATCAACGCGTAAACTCGTGAACTTGTAAACCTGAAAACTTTACCCGGCTTTTCAACTAACATTAGATGATATAGCTGACGGTTCATAATTCATGGTATGTAAACAACCAAAATAAAACTGCATCAACGCGTGAACACGTGAACTTGTAAACCTGAAAACTTTATCCAACTCTCAACTAACCTCTATCTTTACCGACTTCTATGCAACTTGCAACATTCATAGCCAGGCGTATTGCATTTAGCGGGCAGCGTTCTTTTTCAGGATTTATTATAAGACTGGCTACCGCGGCAACAGCCTTAAGTGTTGCAGCCATGATAATAACATTGGCATTTGTAAACGGCTTTCAGTATGCTGTGAGCAGTAAGATATTTAATTTTTGGGGGCATTTGCGGGTGCAGGAATATGAACCTGAAAAAGCCATTATTGCAGAAGAAACGCCCTGGCAGCCTAATGATACAGCCTTACAGGTATTGCATCTTTTTCCGCAGGTAAAACAAGTGCAGGCATTTGCCACAAAATCTGCGGTTATTGAAAAAAATAAAGAAATAGAAGGTGTATTATTTAAAGGAGTTGAAAGCAATTACAACTTTAATAACCTTACATCTTTTTTGAAACAAGGCAGCTTTCCAAAACTAAACGGGCCTGCTTACAGCAAAGACATTTTACTTTCTGAACCCGTAGCCAATGAATTGCAGATAAAACTAAACGATTCTGTCAATGTATATTTCATTAATCAGCAGGAAGGCAGGGCTTCTGTAAGGCGTTTAAATGTTTGCGGCATTTTTAAAACCGGTATTGAAGAATACGATAAAACTTTTGCCATCGGCGATCTGCGTTTATTAAGACAGGTGTATGACTGGCAACATGGCGAGATAGGAGGATACGAAGTTTTTTTGAATGATTATAAAAAAATGGACACCGTGAATTACATGTTATATGAGATGTTGCCACAGGCCTGGGTAAGCCGTACTATAAAACAGATCTATCCAAACATATTCGACTGGCTGCAAATACAGGATGTGAACCGCAATGTAATATTTATAGTGATGGCAATAGTGGCCATCATTAATCTTGTGACCTGCCTGCTCATCTTAATTTTAGAGCGTACCAGGATGACTGGCATTTTAAAAGCATTGGGCAGCCGCGACTGGATGATCCAAAAAATATTTTTATATCATGCCAGCCTTATTGCGATAAGAGGCATGCTTATCGGGCTATTTACCGGGCTGGGTCTTTGCATACTACAGCAGCAAACCGGCTTTATAAAAATGAACGAAGCTGCGTATTATGTGTCTGAGGCTCCGGTATATATAATCTGGTGGCAGGTATTGGCTGTATGCATTGCCACATTGTTGGTTTGTTTCCTTGCATTACTTATTCCAACATGGCTTGTGAAAACGATCAGGCCGGTGAAGGCTATCCAGTTTAGATAAAATCACTCCTGGAAAATTTTCTTGCCGATCAAACCAGGCATAACTTATCCTTTAAACAATCACTTCATATCCTAAACATTATATCAGGTTATGCAAGCAATAGCAAATGATAATGGCTCATTTTTGAATTTTATACCAACATTGTAAATTGGTTACTCAGTCGGAAGTAAATTTGCAGCAAAGCAAAACCTCTACATCATGCGTACAGCCAAAGATATATTACAGCAAAAAGGAGCACAGTTTAATTTTATAGACGAAAACGAGACTGTTCTCTATGCCATTGGTTTATTGAAAACAGAAAACATCAGTTACCTTATCGTAAAAGACAGCAATGGTAAATATATCGGCATCTTTTCAGAACGCGATTATACCCATAAAGTGATATTGGAAAACAAGCACTCCGGAACCACAAAGGTGAAAGAGATCATGACAACAGATCTTGCCAATGCATCGCCCGAAGACTCCACGAGTAAATTAATGCTGCTGATCAATAACTCCAAGACAAGATACATTCCTGTATTCGAAGGCAATAACTTTTTAGGAATAATCACTGTTCATGACCTCATGCGTGAAGCAATGGCAGATTATGAAAAAGGCAAAGAGGGTTTAGAAAACCACCAACTTGAATTTTTAAAAATCCACGGCCTGTAAATTATTTGTCTATTTGTCAGCTGTAAAACTTGCCATCAAATATTCCCGGTTTAAGCGGCTAATATTTGTAACGAGGATTTCTTTGGGACAGGCGGCTTCACAGGCATTGGTATTGGTGCAGGCGCCAAACCCTTCTTTATCCATCTGGTTGATCATGGCGATCACTCTTGTTTTACGTTCCGGCTCGCCCTGTGGCAATAAGGCAAGATGCGATACTTTAGCCGATACAAACAACATGGCAGAACTGTTTTTACAGGCGGCAACACAGGCGCCGCATCCAATACAGGCTGCAGCAGCAAAAGATTTATCTGCACTTTCTTTTTCTATAGGAATAGCATTGGCATCAACAGCATTGCCGGTATTCACGGAAATATAGCCGCCGGCCTGTATGATACGGTCAAATGCTGAACGGTCAACCACCAGGTCTTTTATAACAGGAAAAGCTTTTGCGCGCCAGGGCTCAACAACAATGGTATCTCCGTCCTTAAAAGCACGCATGTGCAACTGGCAAACTGTATTTGCTTTCCACGGGCCATGCGGTTTACCGTCGATATACATAGAACATGTGCCGCAGATGCCTTCCCGGCAGTCATGATCGAATGCAATAGGGTCCTTTCCTTCAGTGATGAGCCGCTCATTCAGCACATCAAACATCTCCAGGAAACTCATCTCGGATGAAATGTTTTCCACTTTATATGTTTCAAAACGTCCTTTCTCTTTACTGTTTCTCTGGCGCCACACTTTAAGTGTGAGATTCATGTTGTAATGTTCCATAAAAACTAATGTACCAATTTGAAAATTTGAAAATTTGAAAATGAATAAAGCAACACCCAAATAAAACCGGGAATTTTTCCCTTCGCAGATGAAATGATCTTGGATAAAATTTTGATAATATCGTTCAGATCACTTCTAAATTTTGCATCACAATAATATGCTTCGTTTCTTTCGCATAAAATCAACCAGTATAAAGTTTCGCTGGCTTCCTTTGCTGCAATTTTCATTTTATGAATAAAATCTGCTTTGCTTTCTGCATTCTGAGCCTCAAACACATTAGCTCCGATGGAGGTTGCGGAACGCAGAAGCTGTTTTGCGATTACAAATTTTTTCTTTTGTTCAAGAACTTCGCAATAATTAATTATTGCTAATGAAAATTCAATTGTTTTATTGACAATAATATTGTCTTTATCATTTCTCATAATTTGAAAATTTAGGGTTAATATGGTTTTGATTCTACAAATTACCATATTTTCAAATTTTCAAATTATTTATAGCTCCTTTGGCTCGGCTTCACCACGTCATAATTCAACGCTTCTTTATGCAATTCCCACTGTTCATCCGTTTTGTATGCCCAGGCTGATACATACATGTAATTAGCATCGTCGCGCAAGGCTTCCCCTTCAGGTGTCTGGTACTCTTCCCTGAAATGCCCGCCGCAACTTTCATTGCGTTCCAAAGCGTCAATACACATCAGTTCACCTAACTCGATAAAATCTGCAACACGTCCTGCCTTATCCAATTCAGGATTAAACTCATCAATACTTCCGGGAATTTTTAGATTACTCCAAAACTCTTTTTTCAATGCACGTATCTCTTCAATCGCTTCTTTAAGCCCGGTTGCATTCCTTGCCATTCCGCATTTGTCCCACATAATTTTTCCCAAACGCTTGTGCAGGCTCTCAACGGTTTCTGTGCCTTTGATGCTCATTAATTTTTCTATTCTTGCAGCAACTGTTTTTTCCGTTTCCTCAAATGCAGGATGTGAAGTTGGGATAGCCGGTGTTCTTATTTCACCCGCCAAATAATTACCAATGGTATAAGGAATGACAAAATAACCGTCAGCTAACCCCTGCATTAAAGCACTTGCGCCTAAACGATTGGCGCCGTGGTCACTGAAATTAGCTTCGCCCAAACAATATAAGCCAGGCACGGTTGTCTGCAACTCATAGTCAACCCAAAGCCCGCCCATGGTATAGTGCACTGCAGGATAAATGCGCATGGGAACCTCGTACGGATTTTCACCGGTGATCTTTTCATACATGTCGAAAAGATTACCATATTTTTCTTTCACTACTTCATCGCCCAGTCTTTTCACTTCTTCGGGAGATGCATTTTCAATATTGCGCTTTCCACATTCAATTTTTCCATAGCGTTGTATGGCATCCGCATAGTCGAGGTAAACCGCTTGCCTGGAAGAACCAACACCATAACCCGCATCACATCTTTCTTTTGCAGCACGGCTTGCCACATCCCTCGGAACTAAATTGCCGAAAGCGGGGTATCTTCTTTCTAAATAATAATCTCTTTCTTCTTCCGGAATTTCATTGGGTTTACGGGTATCATTTTGCTTTTTAGGAACCCAGATACGCCCGTCATTGCGGAGGCTTTCACTCATCAAGGTAAGCTTGCTCTGGTAGTCGCCGCTTACCGGTATGCAGGTGGGATGTATTTGTGTAAAGCAAGGATTGCCAAAGTATGCACCTTTTTTATGTGCCTTCCATATAGCGGTCACATTGCAGCCCATAGCATTGGTAGAGAGATAGAATGCGTTGCCATAGCCACCGGTACATAATAAAACAGCATGACCAAAATGCCGTTCCAATTCGCCCGTTATGAGATTACGGCAAATGATGCCCCGTGCTTTACCATCAATCATAACCACGTCAAGCATTTCGTGGCGTGCATACATTTGAACATTTCCCAAAGCAACCTGTCTTTCCATTGCCTGGTAAGCACCAATCAATAATTGCTGGCCTGTTTGACCCGCAGCGTAAAATGTACGCTGTACCTGCGTTCCGCCAAAACTCCGGTTACTTAATAAGCCGCCATATTCCCTTGCAAAGGGAACTCCCTGTGCCACACACTGGTCAATAATATTTACACTCACCTCCGCCAGGCGGTGCACATTACCCTCCCTTGAGCGATAATCACCGCCTTTTATTGTATCATAAAATAAACGAAAAACACTGTCGCCGTCATTTTGATAATTCTTGGCAGCATTGATACCACCCTGGGCAGCAATAGAATGGGCACGACGCGGAGAATCCTGGAAACAATATGCTTTTACTTTATAACCCAATTCCCCTAAGGAAGCCGCAGCAGAAGCGCCGGCCAGTCCCGTACCAACGATAATAATCTCAATCTTTCGTTTATTGGCCGGGTTTACAAGTTTGCAGTGACCCTTATAATCCACCCATTTTTCGCCTAAATTTCCTTCCGGAATTTTTGCATCAAGCATGCTGATTTGAAAATTTGATGATTTGAAAATTTGAAAATTGCATCAAAACCTGTTGCTGTTTTATATTGAAAATTCGGAAGTGGTTATTTTCAAATTGCCACACTTTCAAATTTTCAAATTAATTACTTCACCCATCCAAAATAAAAGCTTATCGGCATCATGGCAAATACAAAAGACACAAGGATAGCAAATGCATAACCCGTCCATCTTACCAGGATCAAATATCTTTTATTGTAAACCCCAATTGTTTTAAATGCGCTGTAAAAGCCATGCAGCAGGTGATAGGCTAAGGAGATACATCCCAAAACATAAATAATCACCACCCACAACTCCTGGAAACGCACCTGCATCAGTATATAAAGATTATGAACGTGTTTCGTGCCTTCGTTAATGGTTGCTTCGGGCATGGTGCCGAAGCGGGAAGGGATCCAGAAATCAACCAGGTGAATGATGAGGAATAATAAGATTAATGTGCCCAGCAGACCCATGCTGCGGCTATACCAGCGGCTGCCACGGTTGCCATAATCTATTGCATAGCCAACACTGCGCCTGGTACGGTTTTCCACTTCAAGCACATAGCCCTGTACAATATGCAAAATAAAAAACAGGAACAATCCAACTTCAATTATGCGGGGAACAACATTGGCCCCGAGAAAATTCGCCGCACGGTTAAACATTTCGCCGCCATCATTGGCCCAAACAAGCGCATTCACCCCGGCATGAACTACTAAAAAAACTATGAGAAAGATCCCGGTTAAGGCCATGGTTATTTTTTGGCCGATCGAAGAAGTGAAGACTTGTTTCCACGTCATAGGTGTGTATGATTGAATGAGAAAAAAAATCTGCCCGCAAAATTATAGTACGATTGCCGATTGATCATAAAAATGTTTGACTTTATACCATTCAGTCTGAAGAGCAATTAAAAAATACGCCTGCGAAGGTTTTCTTTGTGGAAAAGAATTATTAAATTGTTTCCCTTTTCCAATTGCTAACGACAAATCTTATTATTCACAATTAAAACTATTTTTTATGGCTTCAAAAGCAAGTGTAAAATTTGGCAGTAAAGACTTTGATTTGATCAAATGCGATTTCTCTTTACACAGAGATGTAGATGCCAAAGGCAGACCTTCTTCAGGATTGTATGGCGGGTTGATTAATATGACTATCGAGTCAACCGATGACACAACCATCTGGGATAGTATGATCAATAAAGCCAAACCTGTTGATGGAACCGTTACTTTTTTTAAAGATGACGAAGATTCCAAAATGAAAGAAGTAAAATGGGAAAAAGGATATGTTGTTAGTTATAAAGAAGGAATTGAAACACGCCTGCTCAATGCTGATAAAATCAATCAGGGCGTTTCGGAAAACATGCTTATTCATTTTACTGTTTCCGCAGAAAAAGTGACCGTAGGCAGTACTGCACATGAGAATGAATGGCCCAAAGCTTAATGGTTTCCAACATAAAAGATCATAATTCCCACTCCTCTCATGCGCCACATGAGTGGTTTGAGTTTCTATTTTAAGATATCAGGATAGCCCGATCAAACCAAAAACAAGTGAGATGATAAAACAAACAGGTTAAACCTTTAGACTTGTTTAATGCCTCGCGTTATGCAAAATCAAGTTATCGCAGATATTGAAATTGAAGATCAGAAGATAGCCTATTACAGTTCTGTTATACTCAGTCAGAAATTTAATGAGCACCATAGTTTTTCCATCCGCATTAAATATGATGTTTTGGAAAAACCGGGATCTTTCAGCCTGAGCAATGCACAAAAGCTGATTGGTAAATCTGCAACAATAAAATTGCTGCAGGCCGATACATTGGAAGTAGCCTATGAATTCCACGGTTTGGTTTGCGAAATAAATATCGAGCAGGGCGATAATTTTACAAGTGACCTGGTTTTAAAAGGCTACAGCCCAACCATCCTGCTGGAAAACGGCCCTAATTTTAGTTCATACTACAACAAAAAACTGCAGGATATAGCCGGTACTTTAACACAAGCCCTTTCACAGGTAAATTGCCCGGTTAATAATAACCCGCAATACAAAACTCCGATAACGTATATCTGCCAATACAAGGAAAGCGCTTTTCATTTTCTGAACCGGTTGTCCGCTCATTTTGGCGAATGGTTTTATTATGATGGCCAGCAATTGAATTTTGGAAAGCCATCCAACTCACCCGGGGTGGAAATTACTTATGGCGTAGATGTTCAGACGCTCCAGGTAAAACTGCGTATTTTACCATTGACTTTTAGCGGTTATTCTTATAGTTCAAAAGACGACAAATTTATTACCGCTGATGCTCCGGGAAATGTTGACGGCCTGGATGACCATGCGAATTATGTATTGAATGAGTCAAATAAAATTTTCTCCGAAGCTGTTAGTATCCCTGTTAAACAAAGAATTGAAAGCAAATCGGATCTGGATGCTTTTGTTAAGCAGCAAAAAACTGCTATGGCTGCCAACCTGGAAGTAGTATCTGCTATCAGTGATAACCCTGCAGTAAGCATTGGCGCTATCGCCGATATAAAAATTTCCGCTTTGTCTGAAAATGGATTTGTAACAGAAGACGGAGGTAAATTTCTAGTCACCGGCATAGAGCATTATGTAAATGCAAATGGAAAATACTACAACAATTTTGAAGGCATTCCTTCGGGCATCACTGCGCTGCCTGTTAACAATATAGCTGTTCCATTGGCCGAGCCCCAAATCGCTACTGTAAAAGATAATAAGGACCCCCAGAATATGGGAAGGATCCGTGTTCAGATGCTTTGGCAGCAGGCCAATGATGAAATGACCGACTGGCTGCGCGTAATGACGCCCGATGCAGGGGGTGGAAAAGACGGCGCCAAGAACAGGGGTTTTCTTGTTGTGCCGGAGCCGGGTGACCAGGTTTTGGTTTGCTTCCGGTATAATGATCCTGACAGGCCTTTTGTTATGGGAAGCATGTTTCATGGAAAGACCGGTGGCGGTGGCGGGCAGGGTAATAATACGAAAAGCCTGAATAGTAAAAGTGGCCATACAATATCCCTGGATGATGGTAAGGGGATTACGATAGTTGATAAATCAACCAATAATAAGATTGAAATTGATGGCACTAATACAATAACAGTAACCGCCGCACAAAAAATTGTACTGACCAATGGCAAATCAACCCTTACAATGGATGGTGACTCCATAACCTTAACGGGCGCTCATGTTGTAATCAGCGGGTCTGCAGATATAGCTTTAGTCAGCAGCGGGCATGGATTTTTTTCAAATGCTGGCGGAGAATCTACCATGCAAGGCTCAAAGTCTACAGTTATTGGTTCTGATGAAGCCACATTAACCGGTAAAAAATCTACCGTAAATGGTGATGACGAAGCTACGTTAAACGGAAAAACCACTACAGTAAATGGAGACACCACCACATCCGTAAAGTCATCTGGCCCCACTTCAATAGAAGGCGCTATCGTAAAATTAAATTAGATTGTATGCAATCAAATCCCATTCAGCAACGGATCGAACTTATAGGTGAAAAGTGGGAAGAGGCCAAAGCTAATAAAGATGCAAGGATAATTCGCATTAAATGTCAGGCCGATGAAGAGGAGATGGTTGATACTTTTTATACTTACATGATAGGCACCGATACTCCTGTTTTAGATATTGCTTTTCATTTTGATTCAGCTTGTAATAACTTAAATCTTTTTAGTACATCTCTTTTGAAAGAATTAGAAGAAGTTATATATATATGGAACAATAGCCGGAAAAGTGGAAATATTGATTACGTGCCTGTTAACTGGGCACCAGATTATACATTACAGAAAGATAAAAATCCTGCAACGCTGTTTGTGAGCAATTTTAATAGTTTGGCAAAGAAGCTAGATTTAGAAGACGGATTATTTACTGTCGCCATTTTTAAACGTGCCATTTATGATAAAGATTTTATTGTATGGCTCCAGCATGCTATAAAAGCCAACATAAGCCCCGCAGTGAAATTTTTAATACATGATACCATTGCCAAACCTTTTTTTCAAAAGCTTAGTATAGAATTGCCTTTAACGATAAGCACAATACCGCTTAACTTAAATATGTCAAAAGCTATGGAGCAAATTGCTTCCATGGGCGATCCGAAAGACCCTGCAACCGGTTACAGGCGGGAGTTCATGAAAATGATGAATGCAATGTCTGCAAATGATGAAAACGAGGCTGAAAAATGCGGGCAAAAATGTATAGATATTGCGACACAGAATTTAAGTAAAGACCCTTATTGGATACTGCAGGTTGTGGTAGTTTATAATGCGCTTGGCAACGATAAAATAAAACATAAAAAGAAACCAGAAGCTTTGGCTTTTGCACATAAGGCAGTAGAAACCGCAATTGCTTCAAAAACTTATTTTGATAACGAAGTGCCCGATGTTTTAATGGCACAAACATTAATGTTCAGAGGTACTGTTTTTTTTATACAAGGTGATAACGGCAATGCTTTTTCTGACTTCAATATTGCTTTTGACGCATATAAAAAACAAGGCAACATGCCATTAGCTATTGAAGCTTGCCGCATGGCAGGAAAAACTGCTTTAAAAAACGGGCAAAAAATAAATGGTATAAAAGTTTTAACCGAAGGTATCCGGTTTGGGAAAAATATGGATCAGGATATGGTTCGGGCATCAACTTACGCGGGTTTATTCGAGCTTCTGCTTCAAACAAATTACAACAGTTTTATTTCAACGGAAGAGCTACACGGAATAGCAAGGCATGCTTATGGCGAAAACTGGAGCAGTGTAATCAACACATGGCAAAAGGCACCTGATGTTAGTGCAATAAAACAAAAAGAAATAGAAGCTGTTCAGGATTAAAGGCATTTTTTATAAAACATAAACTTTCATCGGATTTTAAAACAGAAGTGAGTATATGGATGAAGATAAAGTACATAACTGGATGCAAAACAATTCAGGTCTTGTTGGCAAATTGATTTCTTTAACCATCCTGGTACTGGGTATTTTATTAATTATTGGCGCTTTTAAAAATTGGGATTGGTTATTTAAGCCTGATCAAAGTTATCATAACAGGTGGACGACAGGACAGGTTAGCCGTTATCTGGGCAGGAATACAGCAAGAGTTGTCGGTTTTATCGGGGGTGTTATATTGGTTATTGCAGGAGGGTTTTGGTCTTATACAGCTTTCATAAAAAAATAATTAGGTGTTGTGAATGTAAGTACTACAAATAATGAGGAACAGAACAGAAATGCAGAATCAGCCAGGCCACAACAGGACGGTGGGATAATGGGTGATGTGGACAATGCATTGGCTGCAGCAAAAGATAGCGAAAGTTATAAAGGCGCAAAAGAAGATTATAACCAGGCCAAAGACTCCGTAAACAAAGCAGAAAATACTTTTAAAGATTTACTTGCCGGCAAAGCAAACATCGTAGATGCCGCAATGGCTGCAAAAGGAGCATTTGATGCAGTTAAAGGACTTTCAGGAAAAATATCTGCTTCAGTTATGATGCCGGTGATGAAGGCATTGGGTGCTTTTAAAGGACAAGCCACCATGCCGGCAGCAAAGCAAATGGATCCTGTTATGGGTATTGACGTGCACATGGTAACCATACCACCATCGCCTGCACCGGTTCCCTTGCCCCATCCGTATATAGGTATGTTATTTAATACCCGTGATTGGGTAAGTTGTCTTGTAAACACTTTTAAAAAAGATGCATTAGATGCTTTGCCTGATGCCAAAGAAGATGAGTCTGGAATTGGTAATTCTTTAGCTAAAAACAAAGAGGCGATTGCAGGCATTGTTATGGGTGAGTTTAACCTGGCAGCTTCAGTAAAGTTCGGCCCTGTTATTCCGCGTGCTGTGACAGGCACACCAGTTAAAAGCATTCCTCATATTCCTTTTGGTGCCGGCTGGTACCCGGCAAACGATGCTGCCGTTGCCAAGAATATTGGTAAAGCATTTCTCGGCAGTTTATTTGTTGCCGCTGATGGTGACCCTATGGTGGGTAGCTTTCATCTGAATTACGATTGCTGGGATGTTGGTGTAATAGATTTATTTAAAGGGCAAAGAAAAACTACAAAAAATGCACCTGCGGATGGCGACCCTAAAGCGGAATTATTCGTTCCCTCAGGCACGGTTTTACCCATACCAATAGGAAGACCTGTTTTGGTAAATTCTATTCCTACACCGGTTAACCCGCTGGCCATATTAGATAAATTATTTAAAGCAGGTTTAAAAAAGCTTAAAGCTGCAGGCAGAAAAGCAGTGGAAAAAGGATTAACCGCTTTAAGAGGAAAAGTTGATTGTGCAACGCTCACAGCAATTTCAAAAGTCGCAGGTACCGGACAAAGCCACCCTGTTGATGTATCAGGCGGATATTTTTATACAGACAACGAAGATTTTAAATTACCTGGCCCAATACCATTCAGTTGGGAAAGAGTTTGGTATAGCAATAGCAATTACAATGGACCACTTGGCCGCGGCTGGCACCATAGCTATGATATGGCATTAGCGATTGATGATGAATCGCAAAAAGCCATATTGCGCATGAAGGATGGGCGCGTTGCAATTTTTGATATCCCGACTTTAGAAAAAGAAACATATAACCGCTCTGAGAAACTAACGCTTTACCTGCACGAAGAAGGTTACTATTATGTGTCTGATGTAAAATCTTTACTCTATCGTTTTACTAATAAAATATATAAAAGCAGGATAAACAATACTGAAACATTTTTACTGCAAAGTATAGCAAACCGCAACGGGTTTGCCATTCGTTTTTTTTATAATGAAGCCGGTGTGCTGAATAAAATAATTGATAGTTCAAACAGAACGATTACAGTTAATACGAATAGTGAAGGAAGAATTATTAATGTACAATTGCCCGACCCTACTTTCAATGGGAGAACAACGTTTGCTGCAACTACCTATAATTATACGGATGATGGTTATATGGTAAGGCAAAGCGATGCGCTTAACCAGGCCATGTATTATGAGTATGAAAACAACCTGATGGTAAAAGAAATATGGCGCAACGGTTGTGTATGGCAATTCAGGTATGGTAAAGAAAAAGATTACGATGCAAAATGTATTGAAGTATGGGGCACTGGAAATTTATTACACTATAAGTTTGATTATACTGATCCAACATGCACTATAGCCACCAACAGCCGTGGTTTTAAAAAGAAGTTTTATCATAAGAATGGTGTTGTGATAAAATATGTTGATCCGCTTGATGCCGAATGGGAATATCGTTATAATCAATATAATGAGCTTGAATGGGAGACAGATCCGTTAGGAAATCAGAAAGTCAATACATATGACGATTGGGGAAATATTACTTCAATAACACAAGCAAATGGATCATTTAGGCAAGCTACCTATGGAAGTGGATTTTTGAAACATCATGTCGTCGAATTTATAGACAGAATGGGGGGTAAATGGAATTGGCAATACGATTTGTTTGGAAATATAATTAAATTAGTTAACCCTTTAAAAGCCATAACTGCATATAAGTATGATGATGGGCTGGTTAAAGTAGTAATAAATGCAAAAGGTATAAAAACGCTATTTGAATATGATAATTTTTATAACTTAACACAAATAGAATTTTCAAATGGCTATAAATCAAAATGGACCTACGATGAATTGGGAAATTGTATTAGGTCATCAGATTCATTACGTAATGAAAGAAAAGTAAAATTTAATATTCTTTCATTACCAGAAATGATTGAAGAGCCCGATAGAAACATTAAACATTTAAAATTTGACGCTGAAGGCAACATTATTTACGTAAAAGATAATGATTACGATATCAGGTTTAAGTACGACTTTTTAAATCGTTTAGTGGAAAGAACACAGTCAGGGCATAGTATCAGATTATTTCATAATACTGAAGGAATTTTAAGTAAGATAGTTAATGAACATGATGAGGTTTATTCTTTTGAAACAGATGCAAATGATAAAATAATTAAAGAAGTAGGATTTGATGGACTAACGCATAACTACATTCGTGATTCTGCGGGAAAGGTTATTCGTGTGAATCGGCCTAACAATAAATTTACTGATTATGAGTATGATGAAGTTGGAAGAATCACATACATAAGGTACTATGATTCTACTTCTAAAAAATTTAATTATGCTAATAATGGATTTTTAAGCGAGGCCGAAAATGATAGCTGCAAAATAATTTTTGAAAGAGATATATTAGGAAGACCTGAAAAAGAACTTGTTAATGAACACTTTATTAGCTATGAGTATGATGTTTTAAGTAATCAAAAATCAATAAAATCCTCGCTTGGCGCCGATATACAAAATGATTTTGATGATTTTAACAACGTCGTAAATATCAATGGTGGACTATGGCAAAGTTTTCTAAGCTACAATGAACTTGGGTTTGAAATTGAAAGATTTTTGCCTGGGGGTATTAGCTGTAAATCGGTAAGAGATAGTTTAGGAAGGTTACAAAAGCAAAATATAAGTAAACATGATATTAATACACATAATCGTCAATACACTTGGGGTGTTAATAACAGATTAAAAAAAATCACTGATACTATAAATGGGATAACTGAGTTTTTCCATGATGACGAAGGCAACCTCACAAAAACAATTTTTTCGAACGGAGAGGAACAATTGCGCAATGTGGATGCTGTCGGAAACTTATTTACGACCATAAATCGATTAGATAGAACCTACGGGAAAGGTGGAAAATTGCTTAAATCAAAAGATTGGTATTATGAATATGATGATGAAGGAAATTTAACGTCAAAATATAAAAAGTCTCAAGGCAATGATAAAGAATGCAGATGGAAATATGTTTGGAATGCAGACGGAACATTACGATGTGTACACCGTCCTGATGGAGACATTGTTCACTTTACATATGATGCACTTGGAAGAAGATTAAGTAAAAAATACAAAAACACAATAACTAAATGGCTCTGGGCAGGTCATAAGCCACTACACGAATGGAAAGAACATTTACATTGCGATAAACCTATAAGTAGTAATTTTATAAAGGAAGATGAAATTACAACCTGGATATTTAATGAAAATGATTTTACACCTCTAGCAAAACTGAAAGGAGGAAAGAGTTATAGCATTATAGCAGATCACCTAGGCACGCCATTCCAAGTTTATAATGATAAAGGTGAAAAAATATGGGAAACACAATTAGATAGTTACGGTAAAACAAGAATATTAAAAGGTGATGAAGGAACTTGTTTGTTTCGGTATCAGGGTCAATATGAGGACAAGGAAACTGGCTTATATTATAATAGATTTAGATATTACGATCCGGATTCTGGATATTATATTAGTCAGGATCCGATCAGACTTAGAAGTAGGCAGATATTATTATATGCTTATGTAGACGATCCTAACATTTATATTGATGTTTTTGGTTTGGAAGGAACAAGTGGTACTTGTCCGTATCCGGTAGGTTCAATTCATCCCGATTGGAAAGGTCCTGTTGATTATTCAGATCTTGAACATGATCCAGAATTAAGAGGTAAGGACAAAGATTTTACTAAAAGTCAGAAAGAAAAAATTTATGACGCTAATAAAGAAGCAAATGGAGGATATTTATGTAGTGACAAGGATGGTACAATATTAGAAGCACCTAAAAAAAGTCAGAGCGGAGAATCTCCTTCTCCTTATGAAGCGCAGGTTGACCATAAAAAACCAAGAAGTAAAGGGGGAACCAATGATTATTCAAATGCTGCCGTATTAAGTAGAGAACAAAATCGAGCAAAATCAGATAAAACTTAAATAAATGAAAATAAGCGAAGAAAATTCCAATAAAGCAGTAATTACGACAAAGTATATCATGCATTATGAGAAAGATATTACTTATGTTTTGTATGATGAAGATGGTGATTGGCAGTTCCTAAGTAATGAGCAGGTCAATGAAAAAGACGCAATGGTAGTTTCTGTGCAACAAATTTTAGAAAGAGATGCATCTTTAACAGAGTTACCGAATATAAAAAAAAATCAGGTTATGGTCAGAAATTCTACAGGTTCAAATTGGGTTTATCAAAAAAAATAAGCGAAGAAATATTCTGAATTTTTCGAAATTTTAAATAGATTTTTAATTCGCAAATTGCTATTATGATATCAACTAAAAATCCAGAGGCTTTGCCTGACAGAAATCGCTTACAAAATATCTGTAAATCTATTTCAGTTCTTGATGCAATAATTTCTCAAGATTGGGAATATCGTTATTACTCTTATAATAGCAAATGGAGCAAAAACGAGGAGGTTTTTGAAATGCGAAATGGTCAAGGAGACCAAATGTTAATCTTATTTGCAGAAAATGGATGTATAATAAATGGCTTCGATCACGAGGTCAAGAAAAAGAACAAACAAAAGCTAACTTACAATTTGCCTCAGATATTTCAAGCATTTATGTTTGAAGAACCAATATCTTCCATTGGGACAACATTCTGCATATGGTCTATTCAATCAAAAAATTGGCAACTTGGAGAAATTCAAGATTTTGATGATGGCTCAGAGAGATTGCTTAATATTTTTGATAATAACCCGCAAACTTATATAGATTGGGCAACAGATTATTTTGAAGAAAGCTACAATGAAAATGGAATTCCATTCGAAACCGTGAAAAAAATTTATGATGGTAAATCCTTAACGAAGGAAATGGTTTTATCAATTGTAGATGAATTAGAAGATTGGAAGCAGTTGGAAAATGATTTGATTAAAATTGGTTATCCTTATAATTTTAGTGAATAAAATTTATCTACCTAACTGGCGCATGATTGAGGCGTAGCTTTATGCTAGGCACCATAACTTCCCCTTCTCCGCAATGTCTCTTTAGCAAAGGCCGATACGAGCAGGCAAAGGATACCGCACGTGCGGTACGACCTACGAAGCAAAAATCTCATCATTCATATAACCCTGTCGTTGTTAGTGCTCCGCACATCCCCTTCCTCCTCCGTTGTTGGTGTTCCATGCGCTCGCCGTTGTTGTGTCTTGTGACCAACAACTGTGGCGCGGTCATCAGTAGCCTTAATTAACATGCCTATTCAAAATCGTCACATACAACCAAGTTTTTCTCTTCTCCGCAATGCCTCCTTAGCAAAGGTCAATGTGAGCAAGCAAAGTATACCGCACGTGCGGTACGGCCTGCGAAACCTTTCATCCTTCCCTTCTCCGCAATGTCTCTTTAGCTAAGCCTTGCGTGCTGCCAAGGACATTGCGGCCTACGAAGCACAAAATCCCATTACTCGCGTAATGTCCCACGCTGCGCAAGATTGACGCACTGGCTTTGTTTTAGGCATCTTGTGCCATTGCAGTAATTAATGCCATAAAACTTCCTTCCTCCGTTGTTGGTGTTCCATGTGCTCGCCGTTGTTGGGTCTTGTGACCAACAACTGTAGCCCGGGCAATGTGGATAATAGTTTAATTATTGAATGCCGGAAAAATCCCATACTGGCGCAAGATTGAGGTGCAGGTTTTATGCTTAGCCATCTTGTGCCTTGTTGTTGTTAGTTGTTTTATGCAGCCGCTTCCCCAATATAGTCCAGGTATACTCATAAAAATCGGGAAGTTGGCGCAAGTAGGCAGTGCTGATTTTGTGCGTGGCGTACTTGTGCCTTTGCCAGTGCAAGTCGTGACCAACAACTGTAGCGCGGGTAGTAGTGTTAGCCTGGTAATGCAATTGAAAGACTATTTTCATTTTCACTTTTGGGGCTTTCTTCACCAGCAACCTGTTCTTGAATCTAAGTATATTTGAATATGGAAGTTAAAGAGCCTGCTGTTGCTTACAACAAACAAAAAATTACAGTTGAAGAATATTTAAAGCTCGAAAGCGCTGCTGAGCAAAAGCATGAGTATTATAATGGTGAAATATTTGCTATGGCAGGCGCCGGCCCAAGGCATAATATTATTTTCAAAAATTTATACGGCGAACTGGCTTATAAATTAAAAGGTAATCCCTGTCAGCCCTATGGAAGTGATCTCAGGATTCATATTCCCGAAAATACGTTGTTCACCTATCCTGATATTTCTATCATTTGCAGGGATATTGTAAATCCCGGTGATGACGATGATACAGTGATCCAACCTTCTGTACTGATTGAAATATTATCACCTTCAACCAGGGATTATGACCGGGGAACCAAATTTAAACTGTACCGCGATATTCCATCACTGAAAGAATATGTGCTGGTAGATTCAGAAGCTGTAAACATAGAAGTATTTCGAATAAACGAAGATGGGCATTGGCTATTGGAAGAATATAAAAAGCCAGATGAATTTCTTATAATAAATGCTGTGGATTTTCAATTGACGGTAGGCGAAATTTACCAGGGCACAAAACTTATATAAAGCAATCACAAATCATTGCTGCCAAGGTAAGTTTTTCGCCTTTGTTGGTGTTCCGTATGATTACCGTTGTTATGTCTCTGCCTTTGTTGGGTGTTAGCCGTTGTATCCGGATTGGAACAAGGTAATGTGGCCCGCTTTTATAATCTTCCATTCAATTAGCTTTTTGACCATGTTGTGTACAATTGCAATTAATAAACCTTAATCAAATCAACACCCGGAAAAATCCCGTACTCCCAAAAACAATTTATAATTATCCTTGTACATTATTATGATAAACACGTTTTATGAAGTACATCCTTCAAACCGCAAAAACATTATGGGCATTTGTTTTTGTTACTGCACTTACTTCAGTAAACGCGCAATCTATACCTGCATACTGGAAGGGCCTGAAACCCGGCAAATACAATGTTGGATTTAAAAGCTTATGTGTATTTGATACTGCAAGAAATTATGATCTATCATTAGGCGACTCAACTTCACCTTTAAAAAACAAAAAGATAGGGCGGCCAATTGTACTCAATATCTGGTATCCTGCTGCAATCAGCAATGCACCTGCAATGCAGTTAAAAGATTATTTTGAATTTAATGGAAATGAAGACACCAAAACCTTTTTAGAAGCCCTCAAAAAGTATCAATATGAAAATTCAAAAATGTATGCGGTAGAATATAATATTGATGAAAATAGTATTGTAGGCGATGCCGCTATGCTTGATAAAACAAGCGGCACAATTTTTCAACAGTATATTTCAGCCAATACCATAGCGCATAAAAATGCTGCGCCGCTTAAAGGAGATTTTCCTGTTGTTATTTATCACGAAGGATTAGGAGGAACATTTGATGAAAATTTTTTATTGCACGAATACCTTGCCTCAAACGGCTATATTGTTATAGCAAGCGCCTTCCAGGTAAATGATGGCTCCAATTATATTGACCGCGCCGGCAATAAACTTGGCTGGCAGGTTAGTACCGGTGATGACGATGCAACTTTCGGCGACATAACCTTTCTTATTAACTACTGTGCAACAAACCATATTACAAAAAGTAAAAAGGTTTTTTTAATGGGCCATAGCTACGGTGCTAATTCTTCAATTGTTTACATTGGCCTCGGCCATGAAAATGTTAATGCAATTGTTCCGCTTGATTCTGATTTTGGTTACGAAACAGATTTTAATTTTCTTGAAGAAAATTATACATCAACGTATTACCCTTTTTATAAACAAAGGCTTGCCTATTACAACGGCTTGCCTGTTTTTTGTGTTGGCCGCAAAGAAGCGCTTTTTGGAATGGTAGATTCTTTTTCACTTTCGCGGCGGCATTATTTAACTATTGCCAATATGGTGCATAATGATTTTACAGCACAAGGCGCTATTGGAAGGTTTTTTTGTTCGCCGTATATAAAAGACAAGGCAAAATACGATTCTGTTCATGAAAATTACCTGCATTTATGTACGGCTATACTCCGGTTTCTTAATGCCTGTTCAAATGGTGAAAAAGGGCTTGCACAAAAAGATATCTCACTATATGCAGGATGGAAATTCAAGGTGTATGAACCGGGCCGGGAAAATCCTTTCAACCAGCAAACCCAATACTATAAAAAAACAAAGCAATGGAAAGAATATGCAAATGTTATTGAACAATACATTAAAGAGAACGACGTCTCAGCATCATGGCTTAATGAATATGTTTGGAGAATGTATGAAACTGTTGATGATGCCGAAGTAATGAAGCAGGCCGCATCATGGCTTGCACCCTACATGAACGACAACGCGCCTTACTATATAATGGATACTTATTCCGCAGCACTATACAAAGCGGGCGATTTTGATAAAGCAAAAGCATGGGCAGAAAAAGCAATAGCAAAAGGTAAAAAAGAAAATGAAGACACTCGTGAAACTGAAAATTTATTAGCCAAGATCATCAGTGCAAAGCAACATATACAACAGTAGCTGCCCCACACTGGCGCAAGATTGAGGCGCAGGTTTTATGCTTAGCCATCTTGTGCCTTGTTGTTGTTAGTTGCGCTATGCAGCCGTTATTGTCTCCGTCATCATTGGTGTCTTCTTTTAGTTTCTCCGCAATGTTTCTTTAGCAAAGCCTTGCGTGCTGCGAAAGTATACCGCACGTGCGGTACGGCCTGCGAAGCCTTTCATCCTTTCCCGGGATGATTTAAGTATCTGAAGCCCTGTTGCATGTTCAAAATAAGATGCCTTAAGCTGAGCGGTCTTGTGTCTTTGTATTCATTCCAACCATCCTTCATTTAATTTTTATCCGCTGGTTCTTTCTTTTAAACAATTGCGACTAATAACTAAATACAGTAAATTTAGTTTTCGGAAACTTTAGTCAAATCATGCACATCTTATGGGAGACGCACTCAAAAATATTACCCTTCAAATGCGGAAACGGCAGGTACTATTAAAACCGGCCAATGCCAATCAAACCCAGCATGTTGCTTCCATTTCCGCAGGCGCCGGCGTGGATATTAACGCACCCCTGCTGCCTAATTTAAAATTCTATTTACAAGGTTCATTTAACGGCTATCACGGAGGTATAGGCACCAGGTTTATCAGCAATGGAGATCCTGAAAGCGGCAGCGACCTGGTCTTAAGTTTTGGAGGCTCTGTTGGATGGGGCCACAATGTGCCCATAAGAATTGATATGTTGAATCAAAACACGGTGAGTGCTATCACCAATAACAATGATGTCGCGGTTATTTATCAAACCAATATTATATATAATAAAACAGGGCAGCACCAGGTGAACGCAAGCATCGGGTTAAGAGTTTACAATTTCACGCTCACTACCTATAATGACGTCAGGGAATTTGGTCTTACAGACGGCAACGATCGATGGCTGACAGGGGGATTCCAGGGAGCATGGCATTTCGATAACGGCCGAAGCATTACACTTGGAAGCGATATTTTCACGGGGGAGCGGATCTTTGACCAGGAGGCCGGCAGGTTTAAAAGGTCTGAAAGAGCCGGGCATGTTTATTATGAAGAGTCGCAAACAGATATCCTGATGAACCGCGGATCAATTTATATAAGGGTAACCAGGGAAAATGGCGGGTTTTTTATGATGGATTATTCCGGAAGCGGCGCCATGTTTTTGCAGAATGTTATTCATGATAACCTGGTCCATGTGCCACGCTTTATGTCGGTAGTGCCTGACACACTTATGTTTTATCTTGGGAGCGAGTTTTGATATCCTTTTGAATACATCAACATGTTCATAAACGGATGGCTTGTTATTATGAACCAGACAAGCTATAAATAAGTACCGGTACCAATACGCTGTTGTGAAAGTTTTCTTTGTCTGCCAGCCTCATTATCTTTCCAATGCATCCAGGTCAAATGTTGTAGCAACCTCCAAATGAACAGGCAGAAAAGAATCACATAATAATTCCAAATCTTCCTGTTGTCGCCACAGCTCTTGCCGCTGTTGGTGTTCTGTGCGCCCGCCGTTGTTGGGTCTTGTGACCAACAACCGCAGTATGGGCGTAAGCATCCTCCCTTCTCCGCAATGTCTCTTTAGCAAAGACCAATGCGAGCAGGCAAAGGATACCGCACGTGCGGTACGACCTACGAAGCAAAAATCTCATCATTTATATACCCCCATACCAGCGCAAGATTGAGGCGCTGCCATTGTGCCAGGCTATCTTGTGTCTTGTAATTAAACACTACTTTTCCCGTAACTTCAGTAATCCTGTACAACATACTCAATCAACCACCATAACTAACCTCATCGGTTTTCAATTTGCAGAAAACGCACAACTGCAAAACAGTTTCAGTTTACCGGTTACAATAAATGATACAACAAAAGATATGCTGCAGGTTATCAGTCCTGTCTTTATACCCAGGCAATCAATAAAAGCGCCACAGGGCACGAAACAAATTCATCTGAATATCGCTGCCGGCAGTTGCAGTACAATAAATACTAACTAAGCTTTTTCTGGTCAGCAGAACTTATATAAAGCCTGCCAATAATTTAGGTCCGCCTTTTCAATGCCCGTTGCAATAATTGCAAAATAGTTGGTCACACCCTAAATCCTTTGCATAATCTGCAAAACATAGCTGGCGGATTATGACATAACAATTAGGAAACCGCCTGATCTCACCAGAACTTTATACTGCAATTATTTGAACCAGTTACACAGAAATAAGCGGTTGCCGAAAAGCTTTCAGAGTAGGCACAACACCATTAAACTTCAAGATATGAAACTCGCATTCGATCCCGTTAAACATGGCTGGCATTTTCCCACAAATGTTATCGCTGATGCCATGGGTATTAAAAGAAGCAACGGTCTTTGTGGCGGAATGTCGCTGGCAGCAGTAAACTATTTCCGTTATGGAGTGAATATCCCCTCTATCGGTTATGATGAATTTAAAAAAGCCAATATGGTGGACAACACAGACTTGCTTATAGGGAGCAATAATGTTAACCCGGTTCTCAACTTTATACTCAATAGCCAGTTTGCTGTTTTTGAAAGCCCCGATTTTATAAAACAGAAGATAGCTCTACCTTTCCCGAACACTAAAGGGAACCACCATTATGCTTCTGTATATGATGAGTTTCCCAAAATAAAGAAAGCACTGGATAACGGTTGTTTTGTTATAATTGGTTTAAGATCCATTGAAGAAGGCAACGAAGCCTGTCATCAAACCCTGGTATATGGCTATAATGAGAACAATAGCACGCTTTACATGTACGACAGTAATAATCCAGACGAAGAAGTAATCGTTAAAAGCGACGGATACAGGTTAATATTTTCCAATGGCAAACAGTATTATTCTTATTACTTGCTGATGACTTTGAATCCGGAAGTACGAAGCAACCTTAGTGCCTACAACAGCTTGAAAAACCAGGTGTATAATTTTTCTGTTCGCCCACCGTTAGCCGCTTAACACAAATATGATGGCAAATGAAGTACGCAAATAAATATCGGCCAATCGTTTATAAAAAATAATTATTGTTCACTTTTAAATCTTTTATTATGAAACCTTCTCTGGTTAGTTCCGCAGTTTTTTTTGCATTTATTTTATTGGCTGCTCCCGTATTCGCTCAAACGGATAGCACTGCTTCAAATATTACTTCACCGGTTTCCGGTTATGGCAAAGTACAATTTATGCGTAAAACGGGATTTGAAGGAAGTGGTGCCGGATTTACTGTTTTTATAGACTCAAATTACGTATGTAAACTTAATGAGGCGCGGTATTCGGTTCAAAGAGTACCTGTGGGCACACATAGCTTCAGTGTTCAATTTGGAGGAAAAAAATCAAAAACAGGAGCTGAAAAAATAACGATTGATATTGAAGAAGGCAAAACCTATTATATCCAGGTATTGTATCAAACCGGGTTTTTTGTCAATAATATTTTATGCCAGGAAGTAACAGCAAGTTCAGCCAGATTAATGCTTCCAAAATTAAAGGAAGATAAGGGATGTGCGGAAGATAACTCCTACATTAGTGCGAGTGCAAATTGAAGAACCGGCTTTCTTTTTCCACAATGTCCGCTTATCACGCTAATTGGTCACCGGAGTGCATTGTACCGTCAATGTCGTTTAGTTAAGCATGCTTGACCTAACTCTATACCCCTTGCCAAAGAAGAGGGACTTTGAAAACGTTCTTTGACCAAACGCCATTGGTTATATAGTGTACACTTGCATGTTGTTGTTTGTAAACAAAGACCGGCTAAACTTATATCATAACAAGATTATGCCGGCAGTTAAAGAAACCTGCTCCAACTTTTCACCCGGTTATAAAGCGCCTTTTTCGGGAAAAACACCCTATGAAAATGAAACTGGGAAATTGTATATTTATTACTTATAAATAATTACAACGGCTCAAAAAATAAATACATCTTCATATGCTAATCGTAAACACCATTATGCGAACTAATTGTTGAAACAGATAAATCGCTTTTATGAAATCTATTAATTATGCAGAAAGGCAAAGAGCGTTTCTAAAATTTCTTTTATTTTTTGTTATCACCATTGCAGTCGTAATAGTGGCAGTACTTTTTAGCGTCCAGGTGCCCTTAAAGGAAAATAAACAATTTAAAGGCCAAATGATGGTGATGGTTAATGAAAAAGATTTTTTGGCTTCTTTTGAAAACAATGTTCAGCAAATTACAAATCTTCTTTATTCTTTAGATACTGTAAAAAATTATAATGCAACAGATGTTGCTATCGATAGCAAGATTGACGATTTATATAAACAACTACAGGTTGAAAAGGATACAATTTCTGCAAAGAATCTATGTATGCTCATTCTCGATAATCTTTCTAACTACCATAAGGCAAAACAAGATTCGAGAAACAGGGATAATAACGCTGCAACAATTCAACAATTAAACGATAAAGTATCTGAATACCGAAAGGCATGGACTGATTGTCTAAACGGAAGAGCCGCAAAAGCATCCTCCGGGAATTAAGTTTTTAATGTAAATAATTTGAAGCATGAACTCAAATTATATTTATACGAAGAGAGTAATGGGCTTAGATGTAAAGGTTCTATGTACTATGCTTGTTGTCTTATTATTATCGGCCGGCTTAGTTGGGTATAGCTTTACTAAAAGAAATAAGGAAATTCCGTGCAAATCATTTGATATTCTCATATTTGGCGAAAGAAATGCCGGTAGTAAAATTTATTATAGCGGCCAGCAACTGATCTTTAGAGTTGCAGCACACATTGAAGATAAAGTGATATGGGATTTTGGAGATAACTCTCCTAAAATGGAAGGAGCAGGGACAATGCACATTTTTACATCTGAAAAAATATTTGCCGTAACAGCAACAGTAAATGGCAAATGTCCTTCGACCATCAGCGTCAATATTAAACAAAAAGAAACTACCGTAACAGACAGCGCCGGAAATATCGTAACCCCTATTCTTGGCGAGCCGGAGGCATTTGAAAATGAGCCTGTAACTTTCACAACACCTGTAGCTGCTTTATCATACCGGTGGAGTGTTGATCAGCCAGGTTACCCGGTTAAAAATTCTCAAAACGCAATATTTACTTTTAAAAAGACCGGTGTATATACTGTAAGGCTTATAGTTGACGACGACAGAACAAAGAATTATAAGTTTACAATTAATATAAAACCCATTAAAAAGCTGGTAGATAATACCGAAGATGAACCGATTGAGATACCAAAAATTGAAGCAAAAGAAAGTCCACCGATTGAAGCCCCTCCCCAATCAAAACCTTCTGAAATTACTGAACCAATTAAACCTCCTGGTAAAACGTATGTGTTTACTTCTGACGAAAATCTTAAAGATTACCTGCAGAGTTTCTTATGTGGAAAAATGTCGCTTCAGGCACTGGAACCATATTTCTGTGATTTGAACAACACTTCAGTAACTGTTACAGAAGAAAAAAAGATAACATCCGCCACGCTTGCCAATCTTTGCGCTGCGCTTAAATGCAGAAGGGATATTGTAATCTTATCGATAAACGAGGTACACCGTAACACTGATAAATGTGTTACAAGTTTTCTTATTCACATTGAAAAAACAAAGCAAAAAAGAGCCTGCCCTGATAATTAGTGGCAATCTATTCGGCCATCAGCTAAACTTTATTGTATGAACGCACCAAAAAAAAATTTTACTGCAGTTATAATACTATTCTTCATATTCAGTAAAAATACTTTCGCCCAAAACATTATCAACAAAAGAATAGCTATATCTTCTGGTTACGACGTTCGTTTGGAATTTTCCGGTGAGATAAAAGGCAGCCAGTTTAATCCGAATGGAGCAAGCAATTCATTCGCCAATACAATAGTAGGCGATCACATTATTTTAAGATCGACCGTTAAAAATTTTGAACCAATCACCCTGATCATAGATGAAGGAACAAAAAAACATGTTAACACGCATACGTTTGTTTTGATGTACAAAGATTCTATCGGCATCGCGGAACAGTTTTACGATTTTTCTACCAAAGAAAAAATTGAAGCAGCAATAGCAGCCGCAAAACTGGAAAACGAAAAGAGCATTACGCAAACTCCATCTCCGCAACCTGTTGCAAAATCATCCTCAACGATAACAGAATCTCCGGATAATCAATCCACAACACAAGCGCTTACTGCAGAAGAAATTGACCGTCGTTTCTCTGAGCTTAAGGGAAAAGCCAACAGGGCGTTCAATGAAAAAAAATATGATGAAGCGTTAAGCCTCTATGATCAGGCGCTGAAGTGGAAACCGGCCGACGTGTTTTGTAATGTGCAAATAGAGTCAATAAAGCAAATGAAACAGGTGGCAATAGAAACATCAAAAAAAAATAAAGACACAGAGATCAGAAACCTTTCTTATAACAGTCACATACGAAAGGCAGATAGCGCCTTTGCAATAAAGGAATGGGATATTGCCAGATTAGAATATACCCGGGCTTTAAAAGACAGCGCAAAAGATACGCATGCACCCTATAAATTGAAGCAAATTGACAATATAGTTGCAGAAGAATCTTATCAAAGTGCTATGGATATCGGTAAAGGATACTTAACTGCACATGATTTTGATAAAGCAACTTTAGCCTTTAAGGAAGCGATTAAAATAAAGCCCGGCGATGCAGAAGCCACCAGACAATTGAACAGCATAAAAAGTTTAAAAGATGCCGATAGCAGGCAACAGGCACAACTTGAAAGAAACAAAGCGATAGAAAAGCAATATAAGGATACCGTTGATTATGCAGATAACGCCTTTGAAGCCGGTTTATGGAAAACAGCAAGACAAAAATATAACAGCGCGCTTAAGATAAAGAAAGACGATCTGCATGTTAAAAACCAAATTGCAAAAATTGACAGCATGGAGAATTTGCAGCAACAGGAATATTCCCAACGGAGAAATGATTCTATTACAAATGAAAAGTACATGGATGCAAGAAAAAGAGGAGATGACGCATTAGCCGCCAAGAACTACAACGAGGCTTTAAAGGCATATCAGCTTGCCCATGTATTAAAACCTTCGGAGCCATATCCCGGGGCACAAATCTCTCAAATAGAAATTATTCAAACCCAGGCAGCGATGCAATTGCAGGAAGAGAAAAACAGGAAAAGAAGAGAAGATAGTATCAGCAACCTGTTTAAATCTTTTGTGAATAAAAGTGATGCGGCACGTTCAAAAAAAGATTATACTCTCGCTAATACATATATTATACAGGCTTTAGATCTTAAACCTGGTGATGAAAATGCCTTGAAAAAATCTAAAGAAATTAATGATGTGCTTGCAGTAATAGAAAAAGACCGGAAGTATGAAATGTTTGTAAGCATTGGAGATAGCCTGATTTTCAAGGCTAAAGATCCTGATGCTTCGCTCAGGTGGTATGATTCGGCAATAGCATTAAAACCCCAGGAATCAGAGGCAAAAAATCAATACAACCTGGCTAACTATATGATACTGCAGCGCGATTCTATTAAAATGGAGGAAGAAAACCAGGAAGCATTCAACAAAGCTTTTAACGAGGCTGTCATTTATTTTAAAAATGGCGAGACGGCAAGGACGGAAAAAAGGTATGGAGAAGCCTATACAGCGTACACATTATTTTTAAATAAGGTTGAACCATTCAACAGAAAATATTATTCACCCACTCAGAATTATTATATTAAACAGGCAAATGAGTATAGTAAACGCCTTGCTTCTTTTAAAATAAACCACACTACTGTTGATGAAGTAAAAGCGCAATATCCAAATATAGATTTTTCCAGGCCGCCGGCAGATCAGCTTTTTAGCAGCCAACGTCTCGATTCTTCAAAACAAAATACATTTATCAGGAAGGAGATAATTTCTAAATCACCAAGGATTAATATAGTGAATAACATGACTGATAAATTACGCATAACATGCCAGTCAATAAATTTTAAGGAACAATATATTTATTTCCGTTTTGCGATAAAGAACAGTGATACTTCAGCTTTTCTTACAGGCCCTATGATGTTAAGCGTAGCAAAAAAGAACAATCAAACAAACCGGGTATTACCCTTATTTATTTCAGATTTTCCTATTGTTTTGCCAATGGAAGAAAAAACATTCGCGTATGTTATTCCGGTTATGCTTTTATGGAATGATGAAACACTTTCTTTTGAAGTGTCTGGCAGGACGAATACTAAAAAAATGTCACTAACCATAAACGAAGTGATCTTTAATATGGAAAGAAAACAATTATAACAGGATGCAGCTTCAGGTAAAACATAAAAGCATATTACTGTTATTATACTCCATAAGCATCTGGAGTTTATCTTTTGCACATGAAATATTATTTTGCGGTGAACGCATTCCTGTAACAGACGAATTTGTATCAGAAAAATTGATGGAGGTTATCCGCAATCAGATACCCAATGTTAACATACCGGAACTTCGCAGGCGGGTAAAAATGTATTTCCCTACCATCGAATATTACTTGCGGGAAACCGGGCTTCCGGATGATCTTAAATATATACCTATTGTAGAAAGCTGTTTTCAGAGCGAAACGTCAAAAGCAGGCGCAAAAGGCTATTGGCAATTGATGCCGGAGACCGCTTCAGAAAAAGGCCTGGTTATTACCGGGGATTATGATGAGCGTGACAATTTTAGAAAATCTACTTATGCAGCCTGTAAGGTTCTTGCAGAATATTATTTGCAAATAAAAAAAACATACGATATATCATCCTGGGTTCTTACCACAGCCGCATACAATATCGGGATCGGTAAAATAATGAGCGCTATAAACAACCAGGGAAAGAATTATTTTTCGATGGAGCTTAACGCGGAAACCTCGCTATATATATACAAAGTGATTGCAATTAAAGAACTCTTCGAATACCCTGAATATTACATGGAAGATTTTGGTTACAACATCTTCAACAATCAGCATCGCGTTAATGCATCAAAAACTGTGAACGGATCAATAGATTCCTCTCTTTTCAGCTCAATGCAGGTAAGTGTTGTGCAAAATGATGGCATACATCCAGACAATCTAAATATTAAGGAACCGCCTAAACCCACGAATGCAGACCTGGCAACTACTGAACAAGAGAATACGGGCAATAGCAAATTCAAATACCTTTTAGCAACCATAAATGAAAAATATAAGGGTTTCAACGACGGGGATTTGATAACGGTAAAGCTCGGGGAAGATTTAGAAGTGAAAGGGATCTTTAACAAGAAAGGTAATTTGCTGAAAGGCAATGGCTGGATAATTGATGATCGCATATTTATTGATCTGGGACATGAAATAACACTCCTTGATATTACCGGCAGAAAAGGGATTTCGCTTACCAATCTTAAAAAAAATGAAGCAATACTTTTGAAAGTTCAGGTTGATACAAAAGAAAAAAATTCAATGAGTTTATAATTCAACAATTCTAAATCCATTTCTCAAATCGCATAAGCAAAAAATGAAAACAACACCCGATACATTGGACCTGATGACAGATCAAAATAAGATAAGTTTTTTTTGGCGTTTATTCCCGGGTTCTTTTACAGCCGGGTGATATAATCTTCAGGTTTTGCAGCCACACAGAAGCCAGGTACAGCGATTGCTGGACAGATAAAGAAACACTTAAGCTCATCTTTCAGTCTTACCATGAAAGAAATGCAGAAAATCCTTTCGGCAATAAAAATATACAGGTACGTGCACAGGCTTTTAACGTGCTGGCCGTTGCAAAATCCTGGAGCAGCATGGAATAGCTGTTGGCCGCAAAAGTTAAAAAGAGCTGGTAGCATATAAGGGCCTGATCGAAAAGCAATCTTTCTTCCAGGATGTAGATGCCGACGCCAACCGCGTAAAGTAACATTATACGGAGGAGACACGCAATATGTAATTCCCAGGATTAAACATTATGCCCGGAAGAAAGATTTTATAACCACCCACCAATACCTGCGTGATGTGGAATTAGTTAAATTCACAGAATCGTCCTGGTATAAAAGGTTGGTGACAGGAGGGCATTCCCTGTAACTTTTACAATCACCCGTTCTGATCAACACCTCCAACTGCACAAATTTTTTATCCGATATGATCTTGCTATCTGGTGTAGGGAAGCTTTAATAATCCCACCGTTCGTTGCACCATGCCATTAAACCACATGGAGACTGCTATCAGGTTTTGATAAAGCATATCATTGTTGTCCGACTAAAATTTTAATTCTTGGACTAAAGCCCTTGATGGGCTTAGTTTTCACTAGCCCCAGGCTTAAGCCTGGGGCTATATAGCGGAATCCTTATCCAACGGGCTTTAGCCCAAGTTAACCGGACAATACTGAAAGCATATGAATGTTTAAATGAACTGATAACCGCACCGGGATAAGGTAAATGCCTTCTGAAAAATACCCTCGGGAAGCCATACTACTTCGTCAGGAAATAAATATTTAACATGGCTTAAAAAAAATTAAGTAACCAAGATTACTTCAGGTATGAAAAAGCGACCAATTAATATCAACCAATTTTTGGTTATTGAAAATTTAAACAACCTTATTATGAAAGAAAAATATAAAACGGTCTGGCAGCGTTGGCTTGCCGGGCTATTGGATGGTCTTATATTCCTGCCTTTGGGATTTTTAAATCAGGCTATTCAGCCCAATACTAATTTACCGGTTTTTGCAATTGTTTTATGGCAAATTTTTTACATTTTTTCAAGGCCCGCTTATACTATCCTGATGCATGGGAAATATGGGCAAACTGTTGGTAAAAAAGCAATGGGCGTAATTCTTTTAAATATTGATGAAACGAGGATCATAAATTACAGGCAGGCCATCCTCCGGGAGTCGCCTGAGTTAATTGTACTACTGGCATATATGATCTTTAAAATAAATTATTTGCTTGGGCACGATCTCACTCCTGCAGCAACTACGTTATTGATGATTTTAGGCTCTGCCAATACCATCTGGTTCCTGTTAGAAATAATCACGACCGTAAGCAATGATAAAAGAAGAGCGTTGCATGATTTTATTGCTAAATCAGTAGTGGTAAGAAAAGAGCTTATGCTGTTAGAAAGATTACCTGAAGACCTGGAAATGTCGAAAGTGGCTTAATCAACGATTATAAACCTGATACTTTAAAATATTCATTCATGGCTTCAATTTTAAAGGCCGCTTATACAACTGAGCGCACAAAGATTTTATACTCTTCGCTGGCCAAATGCTGTTCGATATGGAATTACGATAATTACACTGATCTGTTCCGACTGCGAAACGTTGGGCGTCACCATCTGAACTTCTTGCTGTTCGAAAAAACTTCATAAATTTGGCATCATGCAAGTACAGGTAGACATAGAATTTGACCAGTTAGTAGCGTTAGCGAAGAAGCTTCCTGTTAAGCAATGGGCCAAACTTAAACAAGTCGTAGATAATGAGCAACAAACTGACACCAGTCCTTCTGAACTTGAAACTTTCCTTTTGAATGCCCCTACTTTTTCAAAAAAACAACTTGACGAAATTGCCAAAACCCGAAAAGCTATTAATCAATGGCGGACAAAATAGTTTTGGTTGATACATCCATTCTTATTGATCTTTTTCGCAAAACAAATAAAGCCAACTCAAGGTTAATTTCTTTAGTAAGGCAAGGCTTCATTTACACAATTTCCGCAGTGACAGAATACGAAATTTACACAGGCGCAACGTTAGGACAAGTTGATTTCTGGGACAGTTTTCTTGAACGAACAGAAGTGTTTCCATTTGATAAAGCTGTGGCGAAAGTAGCAGTTAACATAAATCGGGAATTAAAACGTAAACGAAAGCTCATCGATACAGCTGATCTTTTCATTGCCGCAACTGCCATTGCAAACAGCCTGTCTTTTGCAACTTTAAACAGAAAGCATTTGACCGTATTGATGGACTTACTATGATAGAATAAGGCGAACGCCAGACAAAACGATAGGTTTTATAAATAAGTATCGGTTCCCAACACGCTGTTATCATAGCTTTCCTTATCAGCCAATCGTGTTATCCTGTTGGATGTGTCCAGGTTAAATGTTGTGACGACATCCAAATGCACCGGCAGAAAATAATCACATAGTAATTCGAGGATCCTTTTGTTGATCCCGCCCTCCATGAACGTTTGCAATATTTTTATCTCTGAACATTGTATGGCTACATGTATTTCGTTTTCAGCCACATCATAATTGATATTGCCCGTGGTTAAATCTACTCCAAGCAAACTGCTGCCAAGTTTACTGGTAAAAGATTCCGGCAGTTGAAATGGCAACTGATCCTGCAGGGAAATGCTTACCGGAAGCAAAAACATTACTTCAAAAATTGTTTCAGCCGCGTTAAGATCGCTACGCAGGTTATGAAGAATGGGAATGAGCAACAGGAAAATATTTGCCTGTCTTGTATCAAGGTATTGAAATATTTCCCATTGGTCTGAAAATATGCTCACCAGTTCATCATAGTGTGATCGTTTGTCAAGCCTGTTTTCATACAAGGCCATTTGCATGCGCAGGAAATTGATCGTTGTTTCATAAGGAAGAAAAAATTTCCTTGCATTGATCTCTTCCTGTCTCCGCTGCTTAATGCCCTTTATAATTTCTTCCTGCGTCCGTGCATTTTTGTGCGATGTGGCGTCATGAAACAACCCTTCAGGAAGCATATCGTAAATTCCTTCACGGCTTGTTGTTATAACTGTATATTCTTTATGATCGTATTCTGACAACTCCTCTTCTACCGATGTAACATCAGGCCTGAACGTGCGCTTCATAGCGCCGGCGAGCAATATCAATATCCGGTCCGGATTTAATCCACTCTCTACCATTTCCGCAGCTATCACTTCAGCCTTGAAATCAATGTCGTAATTCCCAAAAAATGTATGCGGTAGATTTGGCATAAACAGGCTTAATCTTTTTGCTTTATCATCACGCGGTAATTATTGCTGATACCGGAACGTGATTGCAATTTCGACTTTAGTTGTTCACAAATAATTTCCCACGCTGCCGCCGTGAGGCCATCATCTTCAGCAGGCGTTACAATAACATCAATTGTTTTTGCAAATGCGTGATGAGGATGAGGCGATAATTCAAGCCCTTTCTCTATTTCAACTGCCCTGATTTTATTACCTAATTCAAAAAAGCAAAAATTGCGGATATCTTCCCTGGTAATTATGCGATCCCTTGTCATGATGCCATACCTGAATGCCTGCAATCGTTCTTCCGCACGCAGCCGGCTTTTGCCTCCTGTAGTAGTGGTCAATAAAATAACCGTATCGGGTTTTACTTTTACACCTTTTCCTAATTGTAACCTCGTGCTCATGCGGATTTGGTTAGCCGTGTCGGCAAGTGTGGTCCAGTATTTTACATACATCATATCAAAGCCTTCAAAAGGTTTTACAATAATATAGTTCGGAATCTCGTTGCCATTACCTGTATAGCCTCTTGTCTTTTGTTCCATTAAAGCAATCTTCTGATGCATCTCTTTGAGTGTGGTTGCCATAAAGTCGTACCCATAAGAAGAAAAGGCCGCGCTTTCACTGCGGAGCAATTCAAGCAGATACCGTATCAATTCACGTGCATTTCTCTTATCAAACCTTTCTACTCCGCCACTACGCAAAGTGTAAGTTCCATATTCCTCTTCTTCTGATTTTTTATACGGGATCGTTTTGTATGCATGTATTTCATCAGCAAGCGACTTTACAGAAAGAAACTGTTCCAGCACATCTGTTTTCAATGGGATAATATTGCTGCCGCCTTTAAGCCTGAATTTCAGGTCGTTTACCTGCCGGTTCATTACCGGAAATGCATTCGTGTAAATTTGTATCTCTTCAAAAAACCCGGGCTGCATGCCAGTTGGGAAGGTTACCTTGATCCAAACTAATTTCTCCGTTAATTTCTGCAGGTCATTATCTGAAAAGTTATTTTTAAATGAGGGAGGATATGCAGCTTTCATCTCGCTTATATTACTGGCAGGCTTGCCGGTAATGGTAATAAAATGCTGATCATAGTAATTCCTGGCATCCCTTTCCAGCAACGAAAGCACATCATACTCCTGAAAAATATTTTCATAAGCGCTGTTATTATTTTCAGTTTCCGCATACTTTAATCCTGGTGTTACGTCAATTCTATTATCATTAATATACCATTTTGTTATAGGCAGCAACTGGTATATGCGGGAAGCAAATTTTGATTCAATATTTTTCCAGTCGAAATAAAAAAACAGGTTGGCAATATCTTCGATTTTAGAGGACACTTTCAATCCAATCCAAAGTGTGCTGCGATCATTAAATTTTGACCTGCTCTGCGCTATCAATTGCTTACTGAATGTTCCGTTATAGGCGTATAAACTTTCCGATGTTGCAATATGTGTAACCTGAGCATCAAAGACCTGCACTGCATTAACAGGTGTAAAAAAAACCATTAAATCGGTGTCAAGAACCTCATCCTGTTTGGAAGATATTTTTTTTTGCGCAGAAAAACTGGTGGTATTATACAACGTTTCCACCGGCTCAACCGGCTGGGCATGCATAATGGCATGCGCGGGAGAGGGACAGGTTAAGAAATCAGGCGCCATGAGGTTGGCCAGCTTTTCCAGTATCCTTACCTGCGTATCCTTTATTTCATTTCCAAGATTGTATAACTCCGTGGATAATGCCTCCAGTATCAATTTAACCGCCGGGTCAAGATCATCACTGTTTTTGATATCCCAATAATTAAGCGCATGCCTCAGCATTCTTGTTTTTATAACCTCTTTGGAATTATTCAACTCAGAAGGCATTGTATCATTTTTTAGTCAACGGAAAGCGGGCTTAGAAATAAATTGGTTTTGAAATTCACCGGCTCGCCTGTTTTGTGCAATATGCCGGTAATATGGATATCCACTCTCTTCTTTATTTCAACAAACCGGCGCAGGCTGTTATATTGTTCGATATCTGATATCGCAACACTGATATCAATATTCGACAACCTGCTTTCATGCGCCGTTATAGATTTCAGTAAAGACTGGCGTAACTTCTCCTCCCAAAGCCGGGCGCTGACAATCAATTCAAAATCGAGGTCCCATATTTCGCAGCCAAATGCAGGATTGCTTCTATGTTCACCAAACCTTGTGGTAATGATCAGTTCAAGATTATTAATGACAGAAGTCATAAGGTCGCAAACCGGCAGTTCGCGGCCTTCCATCACTGCCTTGAGCCGGAAAGGGATCTTATAATAAACAACACTCATAAAAGTCTGGTATAATTGTCGGATTTTTAATATAACTGAAAACAACCACAATATAATTAATCGCTTTTATTGAATGGTATCTTTAAGGGCCCAAGAAAATGCCGGCCATGAGATAAAGATTTCATTTGTATCATTATATTTATAGAATATTAGTAGGTCCCGGAACTGCCTTCGTTACTAAAGTGATATGTAATAGCGACTAATGCCTGTGAAAGTTCTTCTATAAATCTAAATAAGAAAAAATTACAATGTCCACGATCGCTTTGAACGAGTCAATGAAAGCTGCGGTAGAAATTGCGCAGTCTTTGGCTAAAGAATACCACAATGATTTTTTTTATCCTGCGCATCTTTTAAGGGCAATGATGCATAAAGATGTTGGCCTGAAGGATTTTATCGATTCAATAGGTAAAGATTCAGGCTACGTGATGGAATGGGCCGAAGTGCGTATGGAAGACGCTCCCAAAGCTGCAAAAACAAAAGAAAATATTAAGGGCGATGATGGCATTAAACAGGTTTTTGAAGAAGCAGATAACGTCCGCATCAAACTTGGCCTCGATAACATTTCACCTATTTGCGCCCTGGTGGCCATATCAAAGCCGGGAGTTGCCTTCAGCAGCGAGCAGCTTAAATCATTCCCGATAAAAGAAAAGGAGATACTGGAGATTTATTTTAAAAATGACGGCATTCAAAATGCAGTGCAGCCATCCGGAGAAACCAGGGGGGCCAATGCATCAACAGGCGCCTTATACAAGTACTGCATTGAGCGCACCGCTTTGGCAAAAGAGGGGAAAACAGATCCTATTATTGGCAGGGATAAAGAAACACGAATGATGGTGGAGATCCTTTGCCGCAGAACAAAACCCAATGTAATCATTACCGGTGAAGCAGGCGTGGGTAAAACAGCATTGATAGACGGTTTTGCCCTGGATATTATAAACAATAAAGTGCCTGCGCAACTTTTAAGTTCATTGTTGTTCGAACTGGACCTGGGCTCGTTGATAGCGGGCGCATCCTACAAAGGAGAAATTGAAGACAGGTTAAAAAATATTTTGAAGGAGATCAAGCAATTCCCTAAAGCTATTCTTTTTATCGATGAAATTCACATCCTGCTGGATAACAAAAGCGGTGGCATTGGCGGAGGCGCCGCCAATCTTTTAAAACCGGAACTGGCGCGGGGCGAGATAACAGTTATCGGCGCCACTACAAATGATGAATACCGTAAGTACATTGAATTGGACCAGGCTTTTACCCGCCGTTTTGAAGTGCTAAATGTTGACGAGCCGGATGTGGTGGCCGCTGAAAAAATGCTTACCAAAATAAGTCCACATTTTGAGCAACACCATCAATTGAAGATAGATCCTGACGCCATTAAAGAAAGTGTGAGATTATCCAAACGTTACTTACGGGACCGGAGGCTGCCGGATGTTGCCATTGATCTTTTAGATCGCACTATGGCGGCAATAAAACTAATGGTTGACACCAATAAAAAGGAGCTGGAAGAATTACAAACTGAATTCCAAAAATTAAAATCAGAAAAAGACAAAAGGTCCGAGCATGAATTTTTTGCAGACTATAAATGGCTGAGTTCTGTATTACAAAATAAAATAAGCCCGGTGCTGCTGGGCAAGCTGGAAGACCCTGCGCAAACCGATAAATTTGAAACATCAGACGAGTTTGACACATTTCTCACCCAGAGCCTGGAAAAATTAATTGCACTTACCGATGAAAAGCAGGACACCGTTACCAAAGAAGACATCGCTTCCGTAATTTCTTACAAAACCGGGATCCCTTTGGGTAAAATCCAGGCGCAGGAAAAAGAACGACTGATGAATATGGAATCCTATCTTAAAAGAAGAGTGGTGGGACAAGACCATGCGGTGAAAGCAATATCTGCAGCGATACTGGAATCAAGAAGCGGCTTAAACAAGAAAGGACAGCCCATCGGTTCCTTCTTCTTCCTCGGTCCTACAGGAACAGGCAAAACCGAGCTGGCAAAATCTGTGGCAGAATTCCTGTTTAACGATGAAAAAGCCATGATACGATTTGATATGTCTGAATTTAAGGAAGAACATTCTGCGGCATTGCTATATGGCGCTCCTCCCGGCTATGTAGGTTATGAAGAAGGCGGAATGCTCGTGAATAAGATCAGGCAAAAGCCCTATTCTGTTCTATTGTTTGACGAGATCGAAAAAGCGCATCCGTCAGTGTTCGATACTTTTTTGCAGATTTTGGATGAAGGACACATGCATGACAGGCTTGGTAAGGAAGGTGACTTTTCCAATTCACTGATAATTTTCACTTCCAACATTGGAAGCGAATGGATCGCCGGTGAATTTGAAAAAGGCCAGGTACCACCGTCAAATAAATTAATGGAAATTATGACCAAATATTTCAGGCCTGAATTTTTGGCCAGGCTCACTGAAATAGTGCCGTTTGCTCCTATCAATGAACAGAACATTGTGCGTATTTTTGAAATACAGATGAAGAACCTGTTGGAAGCACTGGACAAACAGGGGATTAAATTTGAAATTTCTGACGATGCAAAAAAACATTTGGCGCTCACCGGTTTTACACCAAAATATGGCGCCAGGCAAATTACCGGGGTAATTCGGTCCCAGCTCAGCAGGCCTATTTCAAGATATATCGTTTCGGGAGAATTAAGAAAGGATAACAGCTTAATAGTTGATCTTGCCGATGAAGAGATAAAATGGAGCATTAAATAAGGAATTGCAGCTATTTATCAGCGCACATATAACAGAACGCTCAAAAAAGTATAGAACAACTACTGTTTGCTGCAGCCGGAATTTTACGACTAAAAATCATAAAAGCGAATAAATATTAAATAAACAAGGTAAATTTACGAGTACTAACTATAAATTTTTAAAGCAAACACCATTGCTGCCATAAACAATAATTATTTAAAACTATTATCATGCCGCAAGCTAAACCAGGAATAGCCACTACCATTCTAGCTCCTGATCCGGTAGGAGAAGGTTTTGTTGAAATATCACCTAACAAAACTTTGTTTATTAAAAAACTCACAAACGAAGCACCGATACGACCCGAAATTGTAGAAGATCTGCAAACCGTGGAACAGGTGTTTGATTATTTCAAGCCAAATTGTGATGTGGAGCTTGACAAAGAAGATGGGTCAACTATGAAGGAGAATTTTGCTTTTTCGGGTTTGGGTTCCTTTGATATCAAAAATCTTACAAATCAAAGCAGTTATCTCAAAAATTTAAGCGTTGAAAATGATGCGTATTTAAAGATCATCAAGCAGCTTAAATCAAACAAATCACTAAAAAATGTGATTGAGAACCCTGAAACAAAAAACGCATTTGTAAATGCATTAAAAGCGCTTGTTTCAGAGCTGGAAGAAACCGACAACCAATAATTATTTTAAATTAAATTATTAGAAAACATAAACTCCCAATTATGGCAACGGAACTAAAAGATGAAAATGTTTCGCAGTATAAAGAAGAAAAGCAGGTCGCAGCAGAGGCGCCTTCCCTTCAAACATCACTAAATACCCTGGTTAGGTCCGGCGGATTCGATTTCCTGGAGGCTGTAGTGGATGGTGCGGACAATATGAACCCTGTCCGTAAGGCCAAGCGAAATATTTTTTTGACGGATGTTGCTAAAAAACCGCAGCGGGCTGAATTAAAGAAAAAGATGCAAATGTGGATCGACCTGTTGACGGAAAACAATTCGGTTTCCGACATGGTAGATAAATCGGTTGGAAAAGCCGAAACTGCGGAAAAACTTTTAAAAGGCAATCTAAAAAAAGTACTGGACGCAAGCCATGACCTGGAATCAAGTTACCGTTCCGTTCACCTGTTTTATAAAAATACGGAATCATCAAAGCTGAAGAATGTTGTGTTGATGAATGCATCGATGGAGCAACTTACTGACCTTGACGAACCAAGATTTATCGAATATGTTTCAGAGGAACTGAAGAATAAATATGACAGGCTTGACCTGAGGCAAAACTATTCAATGCTGGTGATCCCCGGCTATTTGAAGTCAGCAACGGTGGTTGACAAATGGGGGAAAATAGCCTATAACAACAAGGTAATGCTGATCACAGATTTTGAAAATATAGAAACGCCGGATGATGTACTGGATATGTTCACCGATGCCAATCTTACCGGAGGAGATCCGCATAAGGCAAACATCATGATGACCTGTAATTATATCGTTGGGCGGGGGAAGAAATCAGAGGTGGGTGAAGAGGAAGATATATATGTTCCCGGTTCGGCAGCATTGGCCGGAAAAATGTACTGCACAAAACTATCCCAGCCTGTGGCAGGTAAAACCTATGGCTCGATAGATGAAGTGGATACGGTACGTTTTGACCAAAAGAAAGCAGAAATATCAGAACTTGAAAATGTTGGCCTGGTTCCATTGGTTGGTGAATGGGGAAAGGTAATGCCATTCTCTGCCAAAACACTATTCACAGGAGACAATTTAGGAATGCAGACTTACTCGGTAGTTAGAGTATTTGATTTTATAGCCAAGGTGCTTTCCGACTTTCTCAACAGGCGCGCCTTTGAATTATGGAATGTGAAGATGGAAAAGAATCTTCGTTCACAAATTGTAAAATTCCTGGATGGCATACAGGGGCCTGATAAATTGATAGAGAAGTTCCAGATCATCAGGTTTGAAAGAGATGAAAACCAAAAAGATCACATCTTTCTTGATATTCATATAACACCTTTCTTCCCGGCAAAAAGCTTCCTGGTTAAACTGGATGGATACAAAGGTGATGATGGCGAAGAATGGAAGGCCCAGTTTAAACAGCAATAAAAAACATTTTATCGGCTAATTAAATAAAGCTTTTACACAAAGCTTTATTTTTTTCTAAACTTACTTAATACAACTTTCAACGCTAAACCGGCATCTATTTAATAAAATAACAAAAGATAATACCGTTTTAACAGCAGCATTTAAAGATATATAGATGGCATTAAAGTTTTTTTTAGGATATATTGGGGTTTTTCTTGCTTTTGCAATTACACTGTTAGTTTTGGTAAAGCCATTATCAGAAGGCATGGCGGCTGGCGGAAAAAAACCTACGATATACAGTATTGTATCCGCTATCATTGTTTCTTTAATTGCATATGTTTCCAGGTTTGTTATTGATTACACATTTGCAACATATTGGATAATTTCCGGCATTTTTTTATTGTTCGGCATCATACATGTACGTATGATACACAAAAAATACTTTTCTGAGGCTGAAAGTAGTAAAGTACTTATCGGTGAAATACTGTTTGGCTTTTCGGTGATTTTTTTTGTTATAGTTATTTTTTCTTCCTTGCAGTATTTCCTTTCAGGCGATAAAGAATACCTCTTTTATCCAATGCTGTTCAGCATGCTGTCTTTTTTTATCCCGATTCTTGTGCTCCATACTTTCAATGCGGCATTTGACATTCCGCAAGCAAGTTTTATAACCTGGTCCTATCCATTAAGCTACCAGATAGAACTACCTGATGAAAATCCTGCGGAAAAATTATATGTAATTGGTTTTGAAATAGCAAAAAAGGGTGCAGATGTTAACAAAACTTACTTCAGGGCAAAAGCACCGGAGGGCATGAAGCTGGGTGAACTCTATTATCATTTTATAAACGACTATAACGAATTGCAAAGTGAAACACCGATAGAGTATGCAACTAAAGATATTGAAGCTTATGAATGGTGGTTTCGCAGAAAACCAAAATGGTACCAACGGCAGCGTATTCTAAATCCTGAAATAACCATTCGGGAGAACGGCATTAAGGAAAATACAGTAATCATTTGCGAACGCATTAACAATGAAAGATTTTAAAGTATGAGAGATCGCGTTAAAAATTTACCGGTGAACTGGATTGACGGAATGAAGATCAACAAAAGTCATTTTATTGCACAGGACGATGCCTGGCGTGACGCGCTGAATGATGTGGCTTCGCTAAACGTCTCTCACATAAAATTTGGTATCCTTTCTCCCTCTTCAGCAGGTGAAGATAATTTTAATGTAAAAATTTCTATTGATAATCAAAATACTTTAAAAGCAACGGTTCTCGCCTGCCAGGCAGTAACACCCGGTGGTATCAGGATCAATTTACCATCAACCGGAAACCTGGAAAATATTAGCGGAGATGCTGATGCATTGCCGTCAACCATCTTCCGGTTCTCAGAAGCGAGTACAGAAAATATTTGGTGGATTGTTTTGATCATACATCCATTTCAAAAAAAAGCGGTTGGCAGCCCCGACCTTTCTGAAAACCCGCCAAGATACCCGTACCTATTGCCCGGTTTTTCAGTAGAAGTTGTAAGCGAAAGCCAGTATAATCAATTTGCTTATAATCCTTATGCACTTACTATCGGGAAAGTATTATCCGGTGGCAATGATATACGGGTTGACAACAATTACATACCACCCTGTTATTCTACTGACGCCTTTGATGATCTCAGAAGTTTACATGCTGAATTAGACAGCTTTCTTGCCACACTTGAAATACGCTGTACACAGATCGTACAGAAAATTTACAAAAAGAATCAACAAAACGAAATATCAGAACTGGTGCAATTTCTTTGCGACAGGCTTATAATTTTTCTTAGTGAGAACATAACGCAAATGCGATGGATCACCTTATATGATTCACCGGCATCGTTGTTTGCAGGCATAACAGGTTTAGCCAGGCTGATGAAAAATGTGATTGATCTCCGTATTGGCTCCGGTAAAGAAGAAATGATAAACTACCTGAGCGAATGGTGCGAGTTGAGACAGGGTGAATTAGAAACCATGCTTACAGGATTAGCCAACATCAGGTATAATCACAATGATGTAAACAGTAATATTCAAAAAATAACACAGTTTATAAAAGTAACTTCTACTTTATTTGAAACTTTAAGCAAACTGGAATTTATTGGCAAGAAAAAAGACTCAGGGATTTTTGTAAAAGAGGAACCTCAAGGATTTTCAGAATCACAGCAAAACAAAGCAAGAAGACGCTTTTTTGGATAACCATTTATAAAATAATTTATGAAACCTCTTAACCAGGCAGCAAGAAAAAATGCTTTTTTTCGATTCCTGCTGTTTTTTATAATTACGGTAGGCGTTATAGTTGCTACTGTGTTTTTTAGCATACAGGTGCCTTTTGAAGAAAATAAAAAAATGAAAAAAGATATTGCTGATTATCAGAACCAGCAAAAATTCATGATGCAATTTTCAGGCAAGCTTACCGACCTGCAAACGTTGATTGACACGCTTCAAACTCCGAATATCCAAACAGAACTCATAGAGAGTAAGATAAAATTAGCTATTGGAGACTTGCAGGCCTTTAAAGAAAAGACAATGCCCGGTAATGATAATATCTATGCCAGGATGATCGATGCTTTGTCTAAGCTGGAAAGTACAAATATCAGCCTTATTAATTTAAGGTCTCAATCGCCGGATATTGGAAAACTGCAAACTGATATGGCTAATTTAGTTCAAAGAATAAACAATGCAAATACTTATATCATGCAGTTATCAAGCCAGGTGGGGATAAAACCTCCTTACCAGACTTTTTAGCAATAATCAGAGCGTTGAATTTTTATGAAGAACACAGATTCCATATTTACAAGATCAATACTGGGCCTTGATAACAGCGTGTGGCTGACGATGCTTGTGATATTTCTTTGTTCAACATTTTTTTTAAGCTTTAAAATAATAACACATGTTGATTGCTCTTCATTTGACATTTCTACTTCAGGTTTAAGGCAGCAAACAAATAATGTGTTTTATATGGGTGAGTCAATTACTTTTTCAATTCCTGCAACAGCAAACGATAAAGTGAAATGGAATTTTGGAGATGGCACCCCGGATCAGCTCGGAAAGAATATTATTCAGCATAGTTTTTTTAAAGAAGATGATTATCAGGTTTCATGTGTGGTAAATGACAAGTGCAGCGAGGTCATTGTGGTTAATATAATCCCTCGTTCTGTAAGACCAAAAGACACGACACAGTTTTCAGGTGTGCCGATTATTGGCGCGGATACTGTAACCGCAGGCACATCTGTACATTTCAATACTTTAATAAAAGCAAGTTATAGTTATCAATGGAGCTTATCAGGCTCACCGGATATAAAAACAACTCCGGGTGCTGATTTTAATTTTTATAAAGAGGGTTTGCAAATGATAACATTAACTATAGATGGTAATAAAAGATTTACAAAAACCATAGTTGTATTACCTAAAAAAACTGCAGGCAGCATTAAAACGAACACAGGTGGTGATGGCGCATCAACGAAAGCAATTCCTATACCACCAGCCGTTAATTCCATATATCCAACCAGCGGAGGGCCAGGCGCAAACATAACCATCAGGGGCAGCTTTTTTAATGGAACCAAATCTGTAAGCTTTGGTGGCATTGAGGCAAAATCATTTCAAATTGTTTCTTCCAATGAAATTTCAGCCACAATTGCTGATGGCACTCCAACAGGTGGCGTTGTTGTAACAACAGACAATGGGCCATCCCCGGCTCCTGGCCCGCAATTCACCTATATTGCTCCCAAAGTAGCGGCTGCCGCTCCTAATCCGCCTGACAAGACTATACGTAAAACCCTCTCAGATGAGAACCTGAAAACATTACTTACGAAATTGTCCAAAGGCGATCCAAATGTAAATGCGCAAAAGATCGCAGAATATTTTTGCGGAGGTGAAGGCACCCTGGTTAAAGTTAATTCCGATAAAAAAGCAATTACACTTTCAGAACTTTGCAAACGCTTACAGGAAACAAAAGGTGCTACCGTTGAATCAGCAAAAATTAGCCGCGATCCCAATAACCAAAACTGTGAAACAAATTTAGTAGTAACCTATAGCCAACCTAAGAAAATTCTTGGAATAAAGGTGGGCAAAAAGCATGAGTAATAAAACAAATTCATTAAAGCAACTTTTTAATTCGAATCAGCTTGCACGCGCAGTATTATTAATTCATCTTTCTTCAATTCGGAAGGAAGAATACCTTTCTTACCGGTTTCAGCGCTCACTACAACTACATCATGATCTTCGTACCCAAGGTTTATAAAAATTCTGTCATCGATCAGCCACCCTGTTCCGGTTATAACATTGCCTTTTTTATTAAAAGTATTCTTTACGATCAGGTCCTGTTGCAATTGGAAGGAAATAAGCTGGCCGTCAGTAAAATTTTTATATTTTCCCACAATATTGGCAGCAACAGAAATAACTTTTTTTGGTGTAAGATTCGGCGATTTGGGGTTGCCGTTATCTGATGAATCGTTATTGCTTACATCTACAGTCATTGAATTAAAAGCAGTGGTATCAGCCGGTGCTTCCTGCATGTTGGCAGGCGCTTTCAATGCATTAAAAATATTGTAACCAAAGTCTTTCATATAATATTCGGGATATTCAAATAATTCCTTAACGGCAATAATCTTATAAACATACGATGCTGTTTCAAGGTTAAGATTCAAAGAAAAATAATCAGTATTATTATGCTGATTCTTTATAGCCTTGTCAATATTGCCGGGGCCAAAATTATATGCGGCAGCAGTCAGCACCCATGATGAAATTTTATATTTATTTCTTATCCACCTGTAATAATCCACCAGGGTTTTACATGCAGCGCGTGTTGATTTATCAAAATCTGCACGATCATCGCCGCCTTCGGAAACACTCAATCCTGCGTCCCGGGCTGTAACCGGCATAAGCTGCCAAAACCCGCTTGCCCCCGCACTTGAAGTAAGATTTTGAAAGCCGCTTTCTACGATTGGTATATATTTTAAATCTTCAGGCAGGTTATTCTTTTGTAAGTAATCTTCTATCATCGGAAAATAAGCATTGGCACGCCTGCGCAATGCCGGCATATTTATATTCCTCACCTGGTTTCGTATAACATTCATCAGCTTTCCCGAAATGATGGCATTATTGGCTGGTATTGTTTCGCCGCAAAAAATTATATCATGTTGTGCAAATAAAAACGACGGAGAATATACACTGAACAACAGACACATGCAAGCTATAATTCTCATGCTCATAAATAATAAAACAAGGTGTTCTTATTTCAAGAATCAAATTAGTATATTAAAGTTATCGCATACTAATTTTTTTGTTCCTTGTTATAAATTGAACCTGGTATGCTAATAGCAAATTTTCGTTTATCAAGCCGGTCAACTAATTCGAAGCGTAAATTTTCATTGTCGCCGATTGTTTTTGGCTTGGTTACATATACCAGGACCTTTTGCCTGGCGCCTAAAACTATAGGGTAATTGGCAACATAATTTGGATACAGCTTTACCGAATCCTTATTATCATGCGGTTTGTAGCTCAATAACATTTTGCCGGTGAGAAATTCAAGCGAGTCATAGTTTTGAACTAAAAATTTAAGATAAACGTAATTGTGTTTCCCCACGATATTTTGACAAATTATTTTAACACCGTTGGAACTATCTGTTAATTCCAAATCCGGTTTCAAAGACATTATTTCCCTGCTGATAAGATTGTTTTGAATATTATAGTTTAACAAAGTATCAAAATGCTGATCAGGCGGCGAACTATAAAAATCAATATCGGGATATTTTTTATAAACATAATCTAAGCCGGGATCTTTTGGATTAGAATAATAAATGGCAAGCGCGTAGCTGCCATAGTTTCCTGGCTCCATTGCACGCGTGGTATCTTTACCTGCAGCGGCAATATTTTGCCTGGACAGGTGATCTTCAATGTTGGATATTTCATTTCTAACGTATTTACTAATATTGCTGAGGTTATATTCACTGCTTTCCAGCGTAGCACTATCCATATTGCCAACAATACTCATAAATTTTCTAAAATAGAATAATACAGCATCGTAATTTAAATATTTCAAAGAGTCTTTCCCTGTTCGGTAAGCAGCCATTGCAGTGTCAAAATTTCTTTTTAGTTGTTCATTTTGCCTTTGTTGTTCAGCAATTTTTAGCTGGTCCTGCACGTAGCTAACCTGCCTTTGAAGATAGTATTGTTGTTCGGGAAGATTTAAGGCGATCGCATCTCTGAAATTATCTAAAGCCAATGGAAATTGCTGGGCTGCAAGCGCTATTTCACCACTTGTAATTAAAGAATCAGATTTGTTTTGAATGGCTTGTTTTTCGGCAATTTCTACCAATTCAGAATCAATTGCGGCTAATTTATTTTTTGCTTCCGTTTCATCTGGCCTTAAAGCGCTTGCTTCGGAATACATTATTCTTGCAGCAGTATAGTCTTTTGCATCATAAGCTTTTTTTCCATCTGCAACAAGTTTTGTATATTTTTTGTTCAATTCGTTTATTGCATCCAGGCTGTCTTTTGTGGTCTGCCTCCTCACTGCTTCTTCTGTTATTATATGATCTATTTCTGTTATTCTGTTACTGGCATATCCGTCATTGTTTTTATACGTTAATGCGTTTTGATAAAAAGTTTTTGCATTTGCATAATCCTTTGCGTCAAATGCATTGTCAGCTTTTTTTATAATTGCTACATACTTTGCGTCATTAACAGAATCTTGTTTTTGCTTCAGGCGCTTTGCATTGAGTAAGTTCTTTATATCGGTTATTTTATTTTTTGAATACTCATCATTCTTATTTACTTCCAATGCTTTTGTATAATCCTGTAATGCTTCGTCATACATTTCCGACTTATATTCCTGGTCGGCCTTACCAATCAGATCACTGTATTGTTTTTGGAGTGCCTGGTTTTTTTGCAGTTCAATTTCCCTTTGAGCCTGGCGCTGCTGTTCAATAAACAAACTATCTATCTTTTTTATTTGATTGCCGGCATAGCTATCGCGGGGTTTTACTATTAGAGCGCTATCGTATCCGGACCTTGCCACACTCAGTGCGTTTTCACCCAAAGCTTTATCTGCTCTTTTTATGTAGTCGGTATATAAGGCAGCATTTCTTTGATTCACCGCATCTGCACTATCCTGTATTATATTTTGATTAAGACTGCTTAACCTTTCCTTTGCGACGGCATCGTTTGGCTTAACCTGTAAAGCTTGCTCATAAGCGATCCGGGCCGGGCCATAAGATTTTTTCATCGCTGCTGTGTCGCCCAGGCTCAGGTATTTTACATAGAGGTCTTCTTTCTTTTGTTGCTCAGCCTTTAAGCTGTCAGCAACTATATTTTGATCGACAGCCTGCAATCTTTGCAAAGCAATTGCATTCCCGGGTTTAATTTTCAGCGCTTCCTGGTAAGCTATCCTTGCAGGAATATATGATTTGTCATTCAGCATCTTATCCCCGGCATTAATATAACTCTGAAAGGAACTATCCTTGCGCCGTATGTCTTCTTCAATCTTCACCGCGTCCATCTTTTTTTGAATAACCTGTATTTGAGTATTTACGTATATATCATCCGGCTTTATGGCCAGGGCTGCCGTATAATATTTCAGGGCATCGTCAAACCTGTTCGAACTAAAAGCTTCATTCGCCCTTCGAACCAAATCGGTGTATTTTATTTCATTGTTTTTAGCTGAATCAATAACTGTATTTTTTACAACTGGTGTTTCGGCTGCGGGTGACGGTTCAGTTTTGGGCGGCGGCTGACTGATTGTCTCGCTACCCGCGGCCTTACTTAATTCAGCTAATTTGTCCATATCTGTAAGGTAAATGTCCCTTTCTGAATCCTCAAGCTGCTCTTTATAAAGAATAATAAATTTATGCTTTCGACCACCTTCGGTTACATATAATGTATAGGGTTCTGCAACATCATTTGATACCTCTAATGCAATTGATTTTTCATCGCCGAGCAAAGAGTTAAATTTATAAGGGCAGGTTTTTTCGCCAAAATTATACTTACTGCATACATCGTGAAAGTAAAGCGTTGTTGCATATAATTTTGACACATAAATTTTAAGGCCGTTAATATTGTTTTGCGACAAAAGGTTTTGTGTGCAGGCAAGCACAAAGAAGAACAAAAAATAGCTGCACTTTTTCATTTTTCTTTAGACGATTGAAAAAATAATTTAGCAAACAAAAAGCATGGGTAAATTTATTCAAAAAATAATAAATTTCAGATACATAAGGCACTAAGAACCGCTATGAATAAGAAAAATAGGATGTTACGTTGTGATCTTTGCGTCTCTTTATGCACTTTGTGACCTATCTGCAGATGCATACCGGTACGACATAATATAGTGGACATAAACTAGTGTTAAGTTAATCGTGAGTGGTGAATGGTGGGTAATCACCCTAAATATGCCGTATTTGCTCACACACGAGATTGACTCATCTCTTAGAAATAATTTGTCCGCAGAGAAGTGAATCAATCGTGGGGGGCATTCTGTAAAAAAGATCTTGTCCTTTCATGATAAGTTCTGCCCGGTTGACCCCTCTATCCCGATTTTCGGGTGTAGCAATCGTCTGATAAAAGATCGCTGCGACATAAAAAAGACATTCCTCTTTAGGTTTTATAGTTCTTTGAAACATAGTCGGTTTATCAAAAGATTTCAAGTGTGTTACACCATAGCCAAATAAGGATTGTTTGTCATGGGTCATTGTGTCTGAAGGCAGAAATAATTTTACGAAAGTGTCAGGTGCATGAGGAATTGGGATGGAATCACCGGAAAAATTAATCGTCAGTTCGAATGGAGTCCCGGTTTCATTAACTACACGAGTAAAGAACACTAAGTGACTATAATTAAAATTCTTTTTTGCAGGCCCCGTGTATGGTCCGCCCTTTGGGAAGCTATTTTGTATTACTATGCCATTTGTATTGGTCTCACTATACCATTCAGTTTTGGAAATCTCTTGTCCCGTTGAGTGAGTACAAAACGGTAAGAAAAAAACTGAAAAAATAATAGATCTCATGATTTGATTGTCAGGTTCACATTTTTCAAAATGGCTTGCCACCAACAAGAAGATATCATTTAAACATATATCCTATGCCAAGACTAACAACTATATTTTTGTTTTGTGGATTTATATCAGTATCCAAATCGTTCCGGAAATCAATAAAACCTCTCGAATAATTCAGGCTGATAAAAAAGCCTTTTCTGAATTCATATTCTCCAATAAGATTCATTCCTACATCAAAACGGTTAGCCTGAGGGTTGTTATCGCCCATTTCACCTTTTTCGAATTCAATTTTTTTATCCATGCCTGGCCTGCTGTCGTGAAGCATTGCTGACAAAGCACACGACACCTGCGGGCCGAGCCCAAAAAAGAACCTCCCATTTTTAGCAGGAACGGCATATAAAAAATTCATTTGCATTTCAATCCACTGTGAAACAAGCTTTGTATGCCAATCATCCCTGTTCAAATAATCATGATCCACGCGCCATCCTTTTACAATGTATTGCAACTGCGGTTTAAAAATAATGTTTTTGCCAACCGGCATAGACGCGACAACACCTCCAAAAAAAGAAACCTGACTTTTAACTGTGACGGTCCGATCACGGGAAGAATCCCCGGTAGTACTATAACTATTCGTTGCTTTATTAGTCGTGCTCATAACAGGCCCGCCAACAATACCTATCTTTAGTTTTTGCGCGGAGGTCTGTGAAATAATTAAACCAGATAAAACAAGTGTAATCAAGAGATTTCTCATAAAGAAGTTTTTACCGGGTTGCATAGAGTTACAAGGTAATAAATTTTTTTAATCGTATTGTTCTAAACTCATTGCCAGTCTGAATCCTGTTTTTTTGCTGGCCTTGTCAGGTGACGCCTTATCTCTCACACTGGGACGAAAAGATCCGCCCATATCATACCAGTCACCGCCCCGGACAACCTTCTCCTTGCCCGTAGCTGGCCCCAGCGGGTTAGTAGCGGAATTCTTTTTATACGTTGAATAAGAATACCAGTCGTTGCACCATTCTGCAACATTTCCAAACATATCATACACGCCTAAAAAGTCTGGCTGTAACACACCTATGTGATGTGTTCTGTTCTTTGCATTATCATTGTACCAGGCTATGTTATCAATGTCGTCTTTTCTATTTTGGGTGCCTGCAACGTATTCCCATTCAGCTTCGGTAGGAAGCCTGTATTTTTTGCGAGTGATCTGGCTAAGCCGGTCAATAAACTTCATGGCGTCATACCAGCTTACATTTTCAACCGGGCAATCATCACAGCCTTTGAAAAAGGAAGGATTGTTACCCATAATACTTTGCCATTGCGACTGCGTGACTTCAAACCTCGAAATATAAAAAGAATCGAGTTTTACAGTATGCATCGGGCTTTCATCCGTAGAGCCAACATCGCTTCCCATCTTAAAATATCTTGCCTTGATCAGCAGCATGCCGGCTTCAATTTCATGTACGGCCAATGTTTCCAAACTGGTAGTGTCTGATTCAACACCTCCTCCCGCCACTTCGTGTTCTTTTTGTTTTATGGAATCAGCTTGCGACTGTATGATTGCCTGCTGCACTTTTGAAACCTGCGACAAGGCATACTCATCGCCGGGTTTTATTTTCAAAGCTTCCGTGTAAAAGAAAATGGCTGCATTATAGTCTTTTTTATCAATCCCCTCTTTAGCTGCAGTTATTAAATTTGTAAATGCCGTATCAGCTTTTAAGCGAACCGCAGCCAGGCTATCTGCTTCAATTTTTTGATTTAACCAGGTGAGCTTCGCCGTCGCAACCGGATCTCCGGGCTTTATTTTTAATGCCTCGCCGTAAGCTGTTGTAGCCGGTTCGTAGTCGTTGTCAGCAAAAGCTTTGTCACCGGCTTTTATGTAAGAATTAAACAACTCCTCCTGTTGCAGGTTATCTTTTTCAATTTTAGCAGTTGCTGCCTTTTTTTGCAGTCCGGCAACCTGCTTAACAGCATACTGATCTCCGGGTTTTGCTTCCAGGGCAAGGGAAAAGATTTTAATGGCATCATCATAATTATTACCGGCCAATGCCTGCCTGGCTTTTGCTATAGCGTCATTGTATTTTGTTTCGGACTCATTTTGAATAGTCTCATCCACTGCCCGCAGGTGTGTCTGCGCATAGCTGTTATCCGGTTGTATCTGCAAAGCCTGTTTGTATTTGTTTTTTGCTATTTGCCACTGACCTGCTTTTCTTGCTTTATCAGCTTCATCTATCAACACATAAAAATTAAGGTTCGACGGACTTGCGGATGATCTTGCACCCGAATCTCTTTGGCTGGCACCCTGTGATGTGCTTTTTTTAGAATCATTCTGCGCAGATGAATTAATGGAGGCAGGAACAAAATTCCTGATCAATGCCCTTAGCTGAGTCAAATTTGAATAATCATTATCCCTTTTTGATTGGTCAACATCGTCGGCATAAATGATAACAAATTTGTGAATTCTGCCGCCCTCAATTATGGAAAGGTCATATGGCGCTTTAACGTCCTGGGAAGTTTCAAGAAAAATGGTTTTAGCGCCCATAAACACCACTTTATAAGGAGGATTTTTCTGGGCAAAGGCGATATTGTCTATAGCAGAATGAAATTCAATACTGGTAAACTGTTTTTTTGAAACAAATATTTGAAATCCGTTTATATTTTGGGCAGCAAGGTCTTGCGATAAAAAAAAGAGGAGGACAGGGATCAGCGTTAAATTTTTCATATCATGCTTCGCAAAATTCTATGGCAGCAAACTTAACTTTTTTTGAGGTAATGGAAGTTTTAGGATCTGAACGAGTTCGCTATACAAGAACATTAGGGCATTCAATTATCCCTATACCTGCACTCTTTGCATTTTTGGAACAAGGAAATGCATGACAAGCCAGGCGATCAAATAGGCGCTGCCGCAAATGATAAACATAATATAATAACCGGTTTCAATTTTCCCCAGTGCTTTATAGTGGTCAAACAGCAAGCCTGCAAGCCATGCGATCAATATTCCGCCGATAGCACCGGCCATTCCGCCGATACCGGTTACAGACCCTACAGTTTTTTTAGGAAACATATCTGAAACTGTTGTAAAAATATTAGCGCTCCATGCCTGGTGGCCCGCTGCCGCGAAGCCAATGATGATAACGGCGAGCCACATGTTCATACTACCTAATAATTGAGCAAATATTACGGGCACAGCGCATAGCGCATATATTAACATGGAAGTTTTGCGGGAGCGGTACACCTGCCATCCTTTTTTTATAAAATACATTGGCAGCCATCCGCCGAAAATGCTGCCGAATGTTGACATGGTGTAAACCAATGCAACGGGAAGCGCGGTTGCAGTTCCATCTATTCCGTATTGTGCCTTAAGGAAGGCCGGCAACCAGAATAAATAAAACCACCATACAGGGTCGGTTAAAAACTTGCCGAAAAAAAAGGCCCATGTTTGTTTAAATGCAAGCAGGCGGAACCAGGAGATCTTTCCTGCATCGGCAGTTGCATCATTCACCGGCATTTCATCTGCGTCGCTGTGTATATAATCAAATTCAGCTTTGCCAAGGCGTTTCTGCTTTGCGGGAATTTCATACAACAGGAACCAAAAAATCAGCCATATAAAACCAACAGCCCCGGTAATAATAAAAGCCCATTGCCAACCCCATTTTTCCGCTATGAATGGCACGGTAAGCGGCGCCGCTATGGCGCCAATGTTCGCACCTGAATTAAATATACCGGTGGCGAAAGCCCTTTCTTTTTTTGGAAACCATTCTGCCACTGTTTTAATGGCTGACGGAAAATTGCCGGCTTCACTAATACCCAGGGCGCCCCTGGCAATTTCAAATCCAAAAGTACTTTTTACCAAAGCATGCCCCATTGCAGCAAAGCTCCATACTAATATGGAAATAGCATACCCAATCTTGGTTCCTGCTTTATCTATCACCCATCCCGCTACAAGCAAACCGAATGCATAACAGGCTTGAAAAGCAATTACAATACGTGAATAATCCGTCTCCGTCCAGTTAAAATCTTTTTCGAGATAAGTTTTCAAAAGACTGATAACAGACCTGTCGAGGTAGTTAATGGTAGTGGCAAAAAAAACAAGTGCACAAATCGTCCACCTGTATCTTCCTATGGTTTGCTGCATCGCTCAGATTTACATGCTTTTAAACGGTTAACAGAAAATATGATATTAATTTCCAGTGGAGGATGGTTGTTCATTTATGTCAATCAATGCGCCTGTTACCTTCTTATTAAACACATCTTCCTTGTTTAACAAAATTTCTCTCAGCAGGTCGTGAATGGTGATCACGCCCATGAATTTTTTGCCATCCATGGCGAAAAGGTAACGCCTTCCATGGGAAGCCAATAGCTCCATGCATGTTTCAACAGTATCATTTATTTGAACCTCCGGCATATCAACTGACATAATCTCTTTAACTGTTGTGTCAAAACTTGAACGGCCTTTCAGGATCATCTTGCGGGTGTAATCCCTTTCGCTGAAAATACCTTTTACTTCATCTCCGTCTTTTACTATAAGATAACTGAGATTTACATCAACAAGACGGTTCAGCGCCTGTAAAACCCTTGATCCGGAATGAATGAAATTATTGGCAGATGGCTTATGTTCAAGAATTTCCTTTACAGTCTTCATGATAAAATTTTTGCTCGGAAGATAATTTATAAAATCCAGTTTCGATCATCCATTCGATGGCGTGATCTTTAATTTAATATTTTTCACCATCATTAACGCTTTTGCTACTGCTTCTTCAATTAATCCATATTCTTTTTTTTCAAGCACGTCTTTACTGATCACTTTGCTGCCCAGTCCAACAGCCGCAACACCGGCCTTAAACCAGGCGCTTAAATTGTCTTCATCTAACTCAACGCCGCCTGTAGGCATAAACAAAAGATCAGGAAAAATTTCCTTTACAGCAGCTACATAAAACGGGCCAAGTAAATTACCGGGAAACAATTTTACCAGTTCTGCGCCGGCATCTTCTGCACGCACTATCTCAGTGGCGGTCATGCAACCAGGTACCCAAAGCAACCCGTTATTATGCGCAACCTTCGCAACTTCTTCTATCATGCCCGGGCTCACAATAAAATCAGCGCCTCCGTTGATGAATTCCGCCGCATCAATTTTATTTTTGATAGTTCCTGCGCCCAGTTTCAATCCCGGCAACTCTTTATCTGTCACCTTTCTTAATTCAAGAAAATTTTCCAGGGCATTTTCACCGCGATTGGTGTATTCAACAAGGCGTGCACCACCTTTATACAAAGCTTTCAACACCTCTATGCTTACCTCTTTGTCACGATAAAAATATAAAGGCATAACGCCTTGTTCAGCTATAAGATGTAAAACAACTTTCTTTTTATTCATTAATAACTGATTTTAGATCGAATGGATGCAAGGTCCTGGTTAGTGCTGTCGCCTTTTTCCTGCAATTTACCCACTGCCGCCGCCGCAGCAAAATTCATGATTTCTCCCGGCAAAAGGTCATTGCTCAGTCCATAGATCAATCCTGCCATAAAGCAGTCGCCGCTTCCAACTTTATCTACAACCTGCCCTGCAATAAATTCCCCGGATACATACTGATGATTTGCATCATTCAAAGCTGCGTAATATTTTATTCCGTTTTCATGATCGAAGCGAAAAGTTTGCGCAACTGTTTTACATTTTGGAAATTTTTGCATGATCAATTTGGCCGTAGTATCAGCGTGTTCAAGATAAGCAGCTTTGCTTTTTTTATCGTGAATATTTTCATCCAGCCCGATACCCAATAAACTATTGGCGCTCCAGATATTTCCCATCACTACGTCACAATGTTCAACAAGGCCGGGCATTATCTCCAAGGGATTTTTCCCATATTGCCAAAGCTTTGCGCGATGATTCAAGTCAACAGATATTGTAATTCCTTTCCTGACTGCTGCGGACACAACTTCCCGGCACACCGCTGCAACATTTTCATTTAATGCAGGGCTAATCGCGCTGAAATGAAACCAACTCACATCATCAAGCTTTTCATCCCAGTTAATAATGCCTGGTTTAAGCTCGCTGAATGATGAGTGTGCCCGATCGTAGATCACTCCTGTATGTTTAAGATCCGTTCCCTGTGCCAAAATATAAATGCCAATCCTGCTGCCTGAAAATTCGATGGGAGAAACGTCAATATTTTTTGTTCTAAGCTCTTCACATATTTCTTTTGATAAATAGTTATCCGGCAATACGGAAAAATATTTTACAGGAATACCCCATTTTGCCAGGGCAGTTGCCACATTTAGTTCTGCGCCTCCTAAATAAACCGGCATGTTTGCTTCATGTATCCATTTTTTATTCAATGACGGAGACATGCGCAACAGGAATTCACCAAAGCATAAAACTTTTTTCATAATTATCAACTGAATTAGACTGTCTCAGCCCTGAAGACTGAGCCAGTCTTATAAAGAAGCATTACTTCAAATCCTTTATTGCCACTGCATCCATATCTGAATAAGTATAGTTTTCTCCTGCCATCCCCCAGATAAATGCATAATTACTGGTGCCGCAGCCTGCATGTATGCTCCAGGGCGGAGAAATAACCGCTTCATGATTTGCCATAACAATATGCCTTGTTTCCGTTGGCTCACCCATAAAGTGAAACACGCGCTGGTCTTGCGGCACGTCAAAATAAAAATAGGCTTCCATGCGGCGGGTATGCGTATGCGCAGGCATCGTATTCCAAACGCTGCCTTCATTTAAAATAGTCAGACCCATTACCAACTGGCAGCTCTTTAAACCATTCTCATGAATATACCGGTAAATAGTTCTTTCGTTACTGGTTTTGAGCGAACCAAGCACGGCGTTTTCCACATCTTCTTTGCGTGCAAGCTGAATGGGATGTACTGCATGAGCAGGTGAAGACAACAAATAAAAAACAGCCGGTTGCGCGGCATCCTCACTTTCGAAAAAAACTTTTTGTGCGCCTTTGCCGATGTATAAACAATCAAGCTTATTTAGATCAAAGCCTGCATCATCAGCACTCACCCTTCCTTTACCGCCAACATTGATAATACCGAGCTCACGGCGCTGTAAGAAATAATCAGCACGCAGTTCGGCATGTGTGTCTAACAATAATCTTTGTTGAACCGGTTTTACACCGCCAACAATTACGCGGTCGTAGTGCGAGTACACCAATTTTATGGCATCGTCATTCATTAGCTTTTCAACAAGAAATGCTGAACGCAATTCTGCTGTTTGCATCCGGCTTGTTTCCCTTATACCATGTTCAAATCTTATTTCCATAAATTTTATTTATTAAACCACAAACATCGTACATCATCTCCCCATCCACCCGCCATCAACATTCAAAATAGTTCCATTTACATAATCAGACGCTGCTGAACAAAGAAAAATGATCGCGCCTTTTAAATCACCAGGCGTTCCCCAGCGTTTGGCAGGGATACGGTCCAGGATAGATTTGCTTCTTTCTGCATCATCCCGCAAAGCCTGCGTGTTATCAGTGGCAATATAACCGGGGGCGATGCCGTTCACATTTAAACCCCTGCCTGCCCATTCATTGGCAAAAGCTTTTACCAATCCGGCAACCGCAGACTTGCTTGCCGTATAACCCGGCACATTGATGCCACCCTGGTAAGATAACAAAGAGCAGGTAAATACAATCTTGCCACTGCCTCTTTCCAACATATCTTTTCCAAATTCACGCGTTAAAATAAACTGCGCATTGAGGTTTATATCAATTACTTTATCCCAGTATTCATCCGGATGTTCTGCCACAGGCTTGCGTAAAATAGTTCCTGCATTATTGACAAGGATATCAACAGCGCTGTTCTCGTTCTTTACTTTATTGATAAAATCGTATAGCGCATTTCTATCGCCAAGGTCAATTCTATATGGTGTGAATTTTTTATTAAGTGCCGTAATTTCCTTTTCAATGGCACTGCCGCTTTCAAGCGAACGCGATGCGCCGATAATATCGGCACCGGCTTCCGCCAGGCCAAGTGCATATGCTTTACCAATGCCTTTATCACAGCCCGTTACCAAGGCAGTCTTTCCCGATAGGTTAAATAAAGATGGCCAGCTCATTATAATTGCAATAAGGTTATGAATAGCAAGTGTACGACAGATATTGTAACTGCGTCAACAATACAAACATTTATTTACGAAAACGTTTTAGTTTTTTGAAAACACGGAATATGCCGCAGAAGACACGGAAACGCGGAACTCAACTACTCATCATTCGTTATCGATCATTGCAGATCACAGATTTACTCATTACTCATTACTCATTATTGATTATTCATTATTATTCACTAATTCACCTTTAACGATTCACGCTTAACGATTCACGATTCACTATTCACCATTGACCACTCACCACTCACCCTTCAAATCCAATGCATGATCTGCTGCAACATCCTCACCATTCCATATTTTAACGGAGGTCCATGGAGCAGCAGGATCAGACCAGAATGCATCCGTTTCAGGCAAACCCAAAGGCAAAAAAATATCAGCACATAGATATAAGCTGCCGGTTGTAATATAAAATTCACCGAGACCAGGTTGCGAACCATACAGGCCAATATTCAACCAGCCATCTTTATTAAATGTTGTTGGAGCGCCTAACGTTTTTTTGATAACGGCTGTTAATGCGCTTCTGATCTGAGCGGGTTTTAATGAGACAGGTAATTGTTTTTTGTATGTTATATCTGCGAGGTGATGAAACACGCCGCAACGATAAGCGATTGAGCGGCCGATGACCGGGTACGATCCGTCAGTATTAATATTGCGCTCGAGTATTGCTGCATAACGCTTGTTTATTGTATCGAGCTTTGAGGCGAACCACTGATATTTTTTATTTGATGCATTGACAATGTCAACGATCGCTGCGAGATAAGGATGAATCACAATACTGTTGTAATAGTCCATGTGAAAGTTCATGCCGTCGGAAAAAAATCCATCACCAACATACCAATGACCGGCGAATTCGCGAACGGCAAATTCTATACGCACCGGATCATATTCAAGATGATACTTGCAGAAAAAAGCTTCGATCATGCCGGAGAATAATATCCAGTTGGAATAGGCAGGAACTGTATTGCGCGTTGTTTTAAACGCAGTGATAACGCGTTGCTGAACAGATGTGTCAAGATGCTGCCATAACCATGGACAACGCACCAAACCAAACGCAAGAAAAGACGCATCTACCAGTGGCTGGCCGCCATCCCATTTCAAATAATCATTAGCATTTGGATCTGTTGCATTTGCGATCGCTTTTACTGCCCATTGGCGGTATTGATTGCGCATTGCCACTTCATCATTAGATCCGCCTTCCAGGTTCAGCCAGGGCGCTATACCGCTCAACGTTCTTCCAAGCGCTTCGAGATAACTTACCGGCTTTCGTTCTGCCGCATTTGCCGCAAATTCAACCGGCATATTTTTTTTCAGCGCATCGTTGGCAAGGTTTGATAATACAGGCCGTGATATTTTATCCATATAATTCAGCCAAACCTGCCTGTCAGTTTGTGCTTTTGCTCCGATTAGCATACACAGGCCAGCTACTATTAAAACAATATGTTTCATCGGGCTTAACTTTATTTTTTAATCCTGATTACAGTGAATGAATATGCGGCAACATCATAGATAAAGGATTTGGTCACATTCATCTTAAAATTCTTTGGAATAATTGTTTCAGGAGATTGAAAAGTATTTTGCTCATCCGGTTTTCCTGTCAGCATAACACCATCTGCTTCTTTATTTTTTGATCTGAAGTTTTTTAGATTTATGGAAGCCTTACAACCAGATGATCCGGCATTCACGATCTTTAATATAACATCTCCATTTGCATCTGTTACACAGGATGCAGCCAGTGTTGAGTCATTTTTATTGAACGAAATAACATTTGAATAATAGCGATTACCGGCATGTACAGAAAATAATTGTTGCACATAATAATTTATTGACGGCGCAACTGTTGTGTTATTAAAATAAATAAGATCGGGACTCCATGATATATGATTTTTATTGGCAAGCAATGGCGCATAAGAAGCCATGACCACCACATCGCCATTACGTTCCAGGGAGATCATATAGGCAGCCTCTGCCAATGCATTGTAAAAACTATTTCCTCTTGATGCATATTCACCTGCATACACTTTTGATTTTTTACGATCGTAATTATCATAACGGTTTTGATTGCCTAAAAACCATTCAGGTTTTTCATAGTAGTGCTCATCAACCACCGGCACATTCAGTTTGTTGGCAAATTGCCAGCCGAGATCAAAATCTTCCCCTTTATAAAAAGGCCCGGCTGTGCCGACAACTATAATATCAGGATACCCGGCTTTTACAGCATCATATATAAGCTTAAATCTTTCCCGAAAATCATCTGTCTGCTTGTCTTCATTTCCAACGCCAATATACTGCAGGTTAAAGGAAGCAGGATGCCCTGCTGCTGCACGTTTGGCTCCCCAGGGTGATGTTGCCGGGCCGTTTGCATATTCGATCAGGTCCAGTACATCCTGTATGTATTGCGGCATCTCATTCAAAGGAACAGCTTTTTGCCCGGTGCCGCCAACCCGCCAGGTGCCGCCCGAATTCTGGCAACTTACCGCAGCCGCAACTATCGGTAACGGCTTTGCGCCAATGTCTTCACAAAAGCGGAAGTATTCATAAAAACCAAGCCCTACAGTTTGATGATAACTCCAGATATTCTTTTGCTCCACTCTTTCCTCAACAGGACCGATCGTATTCTTCCAGCGATACATATTGCCTAACCCATCGCCATGTACCAAACAACCGCCGGGGAAGCGCACGAATTTTGGATGAAGGTCTGCAATAGTTTGTGCGAGATCAGCCCGCAAACCATTAGGCTCATTTCTAAAAGTGTTTTGCGGGAACAATGAAACCATGTCGATTGCAAACTTCCCTTTAGTTTTACACAGGATAGCAAAGCTGCTGCTATCATCACCTATGGATGGTGTGAATGCGGCTGTATATTTTTTCCAGTCGGGCGAATTAGCTGAGAAAGATTGTAATGCCATTGTATCGCCCCTTTTCCCCAGTAATTTTATTTCAAACGAAAGCGCATTGCCGGATAAGTTCCGGATGAATGCTGAAAAATTATACTGCTCTCCTTTCTTTATAACAATGCCATCAAAACCATAATTGGTTATACCTACGCCATCACTGCCGGGTTCTTCCACATTGATTACAAGATAATGCGGGTTATTATTATTTAAAGGCGATGTTGTTTCGAGAGAGATGTCTCCATAACCATAGCCTTTGGTAGTATATTCCCATGATGTGAATGCGTCCCAGCTTCGCCGGTTTTGCGCCCACGCGTCTTTATCACCCGGATTGTATTCGAATGACCGGTTTTGAATAAGCTCTGCATATAAACCGCCATCGGCAGCATAGCTTATGTCTTCAAAAAATATCCCGAAAAGATCAGGACTGATTGGCTTTGATGCTAACGGTTGTGCATGCAACTCAATAAAACTGAATACAACAAGAACTACTGGTGATACATATCTTTTTATCATGCCATGCCGGTGTTTATTTTTTCTGATACACTCTTACATAATCTATTTCAAACTTCTTTGGAAATATCGTTTGTGAAGGATCGCCACCATTCTGCCCGCCTATTGCAAGATTTAGTAGCATGTAGTGTGATTGTTTGAAAGGATTGAATCCGCTACCATCTTTATTCTCTAATGAATCCAACGGCACCCTATTCATTAATGAATCGTCAACATATAATGCAATGGCATCTTCATCCCAATCCATTCTCCACACATGAAACCGGGATGCCCATACAGAATCAACAGGGCCCCGGTTGCTAAACCATTGCGCTTTATTCAGCACATTAGTACCACAAGCAATATTTGCCAGCAGTTTACCACGATAATATTCCATAATATCAATTTCACCATTGGATGGCCAGGGTTTGGTAGTACCCAACGTCCACCATGCAGGCCACATACCGTTGCTTACATCGATCTTTGCGCGCATTTCAAAACGCCCGTATTGCCATGTGTGTTTATTGCGGGTGATCAAACAGGAAGATGTATAATTTATATGCGAACGGTTCTTTCGCCAGTCATCGCTGCCCTCAACATAATCCGGATTCGGTTTTTGTTCGCGCTCCGCTTCAATTATTAAATAGCCATCTTTGCAATAAGCATTTTCGGGTTGATACCACTGATCTTCTTCATTTCTTACAAATCCTTTTTCATAATTCCAGTTTGATGAATCAGGAACGCCTTCTTTATTGAATTCATCAGCCCAAACCAAAGTATAATTACTATTGCCGTTATCGTATTGAAGCAAGGTTTGAAGTTCTTGCGCGTTAACACGAAAAACAGTTCCGTGTTTAATGCCTTTGGGTAATGAAATGTTATCAGAAACGTCTTTCCAGTTTTTCAGATCTGTTGATTCAACAGCGCCATACGTATGATCTATATATTTATCAAAATATACAACCCATTTGTTTTCTTTCTTCAATACTGTAGGACCTTCAGCCCAGTAATTTCCGGTAATTGGTTCCGATGCTTCTGAATAATTCCTGTCTAACATTTTGCTGGTTGCTATTCTTATATTTTTTTGGGCCGGGGAGTCGCTTTCATTCTTTAAAAACATGACATAGTCATCACCGTTTTGTTGTATAGTGGCATCAATAACATTAAAACCTTTATCATACAGCAACGCCGCTTGCGTAAACGTTTTAAAATCTTTCGTTAGCACATAATACATACGCTGATTGTAACGGCCGCCTTTCTTCATGCCTGTTGAAGGAAACTTTCCCGGAATAGTCGAAGCCCAATAGATCATGTAATTCTTGGTTTTCACGTCATAAAATATTTCAGGCGCCCAGGCATTAATAGTTGTTGTATCCCAATCCATAACAGGCAGGGTTTGTTGCTGCGACCAATGAATGAGGTCGCTGCTTTCAGCGTAACCGATGGAACGCTCATTCCAGCTCACTGTCCATACCATATAAAATTTTCCGTCGCCACCTCGAACGATACATGGATCACGCATCAACTTATCTTTTCCCGCCATTGGTTGCAGAAATGACTCATCATTGTTCAATGCTGTCCACCGGTATCCGTCCATGCTGTAAGCGAAATGCAAACCATCTTTGGCCGGGTCTTTAAAATAAGCGAATATCCATGCGCTGTCAGATGATGAATTTGCCTGCGCATAAAGATTGTTAGCAAACAGAAAAACGAATATTGCCGGCATTATCAGTCTAAATATATTGGCGTTTTTAGGTAAGCTTTTATTTCCCGTTAACCGGCTTAATAAAATAAGTATAGTATTGATCATAGGTAAAATGTTGTGGCTATTTATCACCGTTAACACCTCTTGTTCCTATAAAAAAGTACATGTGGCAGTGGTCATCGGAAGCAGGCTGTTTATTCGTTTTACAGTGCAACCCTTATTATTTTATCACAGCCTGAAATTCCTTCCAAAAAAATTTAATCCTGCTCATTCAATAATGTTTACTTTACTTAAAACTAATTTTTGAATATTCAATAATCAACACTCAATAAACAATACTCATTTATGTGGTTTTTCAATTGAATATTGTGCATTGCATATTAAATATTGTACTTAAGTCAACGACATTGACTGCTCATTAACTATTCACGCTGGCTATGCTAATGATTGCTGCCATTTCCAGGCACTTGTTACCATTTCTTTTAATCCCAGTTGAGCCTTCCATCCAAGCACATTGTTTGCTTTTGAGACATCAGCATACACAGCAGCCGCATCTCCGGCCCTTCTTTTACCTATTGTATAATTTATTTTGAGCTCATTATATTTTTCAAATGCTGTAATAACATCCATTACAGAAATACCATTACCTGTTCCCACATTAAAAACCTCGTACTTATTTTCAACGCTTTCACTAATTAGCCTGTCGCAGCTTTTTACATGCGCCTTAGCAAGATCAACTACATGAATGTAATCGCGGATGCAGGTGCCGTCAGGTGTATCATAGTCATTACCAAAAACAACAAGTTGTTCCCGTATTCCTGCAGCAGTTTGCGCGATAAAGGGCATAAGATTATTAGGGACACCAATGGGTAACTCGCCGATTAATGCGGAGTTATGCGCTCCAACAGGATTAAAATAACGCAGTGCTATTGCAGCGATATTTTTTGCAGCGGTTGTTTTCTCCAATATCTCTTCGCCTATTTGTTTTGTGCTGCCATAAGATGACAATGCTTTTTTGAAAGCTGTTGATTCTGTTACAGGCAGCACATCAGGATCGCCATACACTGTTGCGGAAGAAGAGAATACCATGTTTTTTATATTGAATTGTTCCATGCACTCCAGCAAGGTGACCAATGAAAAAAGATTGTTGTGAAAATATTTTATGGGTTCATGAACGGATTCACCCACTGCTTTAAAAGCCGCAAAATGGATCACCGCGTCAATATCCCCTGCTGATTCAAATAAAGTGCATAGTTTTTCCTTATCTGAAACATCAATTTTATAGAACGATGGTTTGACAGCAGCAATCTCTTCAATCCTGTCCAACACAAAAAACTGTGAATTGCTGAGATCATCAGCAATCACAACATCATAGCCTGCATTAATTAATTCAACCACGGTGTGCGAGCCTATAAAACCAAGCCCGCCTGTTACCAGTATTTTTTTCTTTGCCATCTGTTTTTATTATTCAGTGTAATGTGTTGTACTTAATGATCTTAATTTTTCTGCTGCATATTCTGCTGTTATATCTCTTTGCGGGTTAGCCAGCATTTCATAACCTACCATAAATTTTTTTACAGTTGCCGAACGCAGCAACGGCGGATAGAAATGCATATGCAAATGCCATTCTTCATGATCGCCATCATTCACCGGCGCCTGGTGAATACCTGCCGAATAAGGAAATGAAACCTGGAAAAGGTTATCATATTTTGCCGTGAGTTCTTTTAGTATGGCAGCAAATGATTTTTTTTCTGCGTCATTCAACTGCGTAATATTTTGAATATGCCTTTTACTTATGATCATTGTTTCATAAGGCCAGGTTGCCCAGAAAGGAACCAAGGCAATAAAAGCTTCATTCTCCAAAACAATGCGTTCCTTTTTTTTCAATTCAATTTCCAGGTAAGCTGATAGTAAACTTTTATGGTGCTGATCAAAATATTTTTTTTGCTGTATTGTTTCTTTGGTTAGTTCCAGAGGCACCGAAGATGAAGACCATATCTGCCCATGCGGATGCGGGTTGCTGCATCCCATTATTTCGCCCTTGTTTTCAAAGATCTGTATATATTTTATCGACGGATTGGAAGCAAGTGCTGCAAATTCTTCCTGCCACAATTCAATCACTTTTTCAATATCATTCACTTTCATTTGTGGAAGCGTGAGATCATGCCGCGGCGAAAAACAGATCACTTTGCAAATCCCGCTTTCGCTGTTTGCTATCAGCAGGCCTTCTTCATTTACTGACCCTTCAGGCGTATTCGCCAGCAAGGCAGAAAAGTCATTTACGAAAACAAAAGAATTTTCATACTCCGGGTTGATACTGCCATCCGCCCGTTTATTGCCGGGACATAAATAACATGAGGGGTCATACGCCGGCCTGTCATTTTTTGGCAGGTCCTCTACCTTTCCCTGCCATGGCCTTTTACTTCTATGAGGTGATACCAGTATCCAGTCACCGGTTAAAATATTTAATCTTGTGTGAGAATGTTCTTTGAGATCAAATGGCATGTCAATCAAATAGTGTTATAAAATTCCCGTTGATAATATTTTTATAAACAGCTTCAATTTGCTTTTTTAATACACGGTCTATGGAAAGTGGAGGTAGTGCATCCATGCTAAACCAGGCAGCATCCAGTACATCGAAGGCGGGCGTTAATTCGCTTGCTGAAGGATCATCCGGTTCACAATAAAAAAATATTTTATAAACATACCACGGTTGGGGCGGATGCGGATGCATGCGTTTATCAAACACAGCGGCCAGGTGTTTACATGAGGCTTTAATTCCTGTTTCTTCCAGCACTTCCTGCACGGCAATTTCCGATGGGGTTTTACCTATATCCGCCCACCCTCCGGGCAACGACCAGCAGTTATCCGCTTTCTCCTGCACCATTAAGATTTCTTTCTTATCATTCAGCACCAGCGCTCTTATATCAACTTTGGGTGTTGGATAATCGGTACAGTCAACAAATATATTTTCAGATATTTCGGAAGACAATTTTAATTCACCCTGTATGATTTTTTCACTTAATTGTTTCAGCTCACGATAACGCTCCTTATCAAAACTTTTTTCCGGCGAATACAACAAGCCGATATGGGCAATTGATTGTATTCTTTTAGCTACATCAAGGATTGTTTCATCACTCATTACAAAATTTATTTACAGCATTAATTATAATCGGGCTGGTGTTAAACTAATCGTGGTCAGTGGTGAATGGTGAGTAAGTGTGCCTAAACATACGGTATTCACTCACCACTCACCACAATCACGACAATTTACAATCAACATAACACTACATTATTTATTTAATCGAGAACACAAGAGGTACCATCTTCAATACTTGCAATATAATGATCGAGGTCTTTATTAAAAGCCTGTTTATATAAAGGTTTCAGTTTATTCACCAGTTCATCTATCGCATCTTCTTTAATGATATTAATAGTGCATCCGCCAAAGCCACCGCCCATCATTCTTGCACCAATAACCCCGGGATTATCTTTTACTGCATCCACTAAAAAATCAAGTTCTTTACAGCTTACTTCATACTCTTTACTCAGGCCTTCATGTGTGCGGAACATCTTTTTACCAAGGGCTTTCACATCACCGGCTTGCAGGTCTTTACATCCCTGTAATAAACGCTCAATTTCTTCCACTACATATTTGCATCTTTTATAGATCAGTTCATCTTTCGGCAAAACATGATCATTCAACATTTGCATGGTAACATCTCTCAGGCTCAATACATCCTTATGATGTTCTTTTATCCATGCCACACCCTGTTCGCATTGCTGCCGGCGTTCATTATAAGCGGAAGAAGAAAGCGAATGTTTTACGTTGGTGTTGAGCAGAAGGATCTTATACTCTTTTAATTCAAAAGGTTCATATTCGTATTCGATTGAACGGCAGTCTAACTGTATCACATGATCTTTTTTTCCAAACATAGAAGCAAACTGGTCCATAATTCCACACATCACTCCGGCGAAAGTATGCTCTGCTTTTTGGGCTGTCTGCACCATTTCCAATTTTGTAAGACCCAAGCCAAATAACTTATTTAAAGCAAAGGCAGTGGCACACTCAACGGCGGCTGACGAAGACAAGCCTGCGCCCAGCGGCACATCGCCATCAATGACTAAATTAAAGCCTCCGATTGTAAAGCCTCTTTTCTGCAACTGGTCAACGACACCTAAAATATAATTCGGCCAATGTTTTTCGCTTGTGGCTACCGCATCAGTATTTACAACATGACTTTCATTATAATCTCCGGCAAACAAATGAATTTCGTTATCGTCACGCCTGGATATTGCCACATATATGGCTTTATCAATCGCGGCCGGCAATACAAAACCTTCGTTGTAATCTGTATGTTCGCCTATGATATTTATTCTTCCCGGCGAGCGGACAATTAATGGCGAAGAAGCGTCGGGGTATATCTTATTAAAATGTTCTAAAACCTGGTTTTTCATTTTCATACAACTCTATTATTTTAAGCGGAATGCAATTTGTCAAAGATATTGGTAATGCATTATTCTTTATACCGCTTCATGGCTTCCAAAAAATAATAATCTGTGTAGGTAAGCGGCACGTCAAGTTCGGCATGCTGGGGAAAACCTCCAACGCCATGCTTTAGTATGAAACCACCGTTAGTGCCAATAGAAGCTTTATAGCGGGAAGTAGATAGATTAAACAGGATCGTTTCTGCTGCATGTTTATACTCCTGTGCGTTTGCTGCATCAGCGTAATGACTTAGCTCAACAAAAGCAGAAGCCATGATGGCTGCAGCGGAAGCATCCCGCAATGCACCGGGTATATCAGGGGCATTATAATCCCAATAAGGAATTTTATCTGCCGGCAGATTTGGGTTGCTTAAAATAAAGTGTGCAATATTCTCAGCCTGTTCCAAATATCTTATGTCCTTTGTTTCCCGGTACATCATGGTGAAGCCATAAAATCCCCAACTCTGGCCGCGCGCCCAGGCAGAATTATCCGCATAACCCTGCGCCGTATACTTTTTAATAACCGCACCTGTTGCCGGATCATAATTTACAACGTGGCAGGAGCTATAATCGGGCCTGAAATGATTTTTCATAGTTGTGTTGGCATGTGTTACTGCAATTTTATAATAGGATGAATCGCCGGTTTCACGTGTTGCCCAAAACAATAATTCCAGGTTCATCATATTATCAATGATCACCAAAAAATCAGATGGCCTCGAGTCCCAGGATTTAATGCACCCGACTTTGGGATTAAAACGGCCCGCCAGTGATTTGGCGCTGTTGATCAATATTTTTTTATACGCTTCATTATTGGAATCAAAACGTAAAGCATTGCCAAAACTGGAATACATCATAAAGCCCAGATCATGAGTGGTGGTATTATATTGCTCCTTTTCCAGGTAACTTAACATATGGATGGCCTCATCATAGAAAGCTATGTTTTTTGTTTGCTCATAGATGTACAATAAACTGCCCGGATAAAAACCACTGCACCACCAGTCTGCATTAGTTGTGATCAAAGAGCCGTTCTGATACGTCCTGGGAAACCAGCCATTGGGAAGTTTCTTCATTAATAATTTATATTGTTTATCAGCATCCTGAAAATTCTGATCAATGATCTCATCGAGCGATTTACCCGCGATCGACGCTTCCTGCTTCGAACAAGCTACAGCGGCAATTAACCATACAGGCAATATTAGTTTTAAGGAATTCTTCATGACGCATCTTTTATTATGCCCCGATCGCCGGCCTATAATCCCGAAGTTTTTTCTTTATACCGCTTCATGGCTTCTAAAAAATAATAATCTGCATAGGTAAGCGGCACATCTACTTCTGATTTCCCGGGCAAATGACCAACGCTATGTTTCAATAAAAAACCACCATTGGTTCCTGCAGCCGCTTTATATTTCTCAGAGGATAAATTCGTTAATATTGTTGTTGCAGCATTTATATATTTTTTTGCATCCTCCTTATCACTATAGCTGCTTAATTCAATAAATGCAGAAGCCATGATGGCTGCCGCAGATGCATCCCGTAGTGCGTTAGGAATGCCGGGTGCATCATAATCCCAATAAGGAATTTTATCCGGCGGCAGATTGGGATTATTTAAAAGAAACCCCGCGATATGATTAGCCTGGTCAAGATATTTTTTATCGTGCGTTTCGCGGTACATCACAATGTATCCATATAAACCCCAGGCCTGTCCCCTCGCCCATGCGGAGCTATCAGCAGCCCCCTGCGCTGTTCTTTTTTGTTGTATGGCGCCTGTTTCGGGGTTATAATTTAATACATGGTAAGAGCTGTAGTCATCCCTGAAATGATGCTTCATAGTAGTGTTTGCATGGGTTACGGCTATTTTGTAAAAAGAGGAATCACCGGTTTCATGTGTTGCCCAAAATAATAATTCGAGATTCATCATGTTATCAATGATCACGAGAAAATCCGACGGTTTTGAATCCCATGATTTAATGCAGCCGACAGCAGAATTAAAGCGTGTTGCCAACGACCGCGCACTGTTGATCAATATTTCTTTATAAGCCTCATTATTTGGATTTAAACGTAATGCATTACCAAAGCTGCAATACATCATAAAACCAAGATCATGCGTGCCTGTATTATATTGCTCTTTTTCAAGCAAACCTAACATGCGTATTGCTTCATTGTATAGAACAGTGTCTTTTGTTTGTTCATAGATATACAGTAAACTGCCGGGATAAAAACCGCTGCACCACCAACCAGGGCCGCTTAAACGTAAGCTGTCATTTTCAAATGTTTTTGGAAATTGCCCGGCCGGCAACAGCTTCATCATTACTTTATATTGTGCATCCGCATCGCTAAAATTCTTATTGATGATTTCATTTAAGGTATTGTTTTGTGCAGCACAATGGAAAGCAGCAGCAATTACAAAAGATAATGCTATAATTAATTTTTTTTGCATAATACAATCATTACATTCCGGGGGCATTCGCCTGGCCTTTTCGTTTCAGCAGGTTGCAATATATGGATTGCAGTCGTCATCTGTATAAATTGATATTTACCTGGCGGGTTTGATTTTTACAAAATATGAACGTGCATTAAAAATGGTCATGAACAATATCCATAACAGATGTGTTGAGTTTGACCCTGCGAAGCATTTATCTGATAAGATAAAAAAGTGAATCGGTGAGTTTAATCTTTAAGGCTGCCATTCGAGTACCCATACTTTTTGCGGCGACATCCCGGTTCTCCCATCAAAATCTCCCTGCGATACTTTTTGAATAAATAAATTCAAGACTCCCTTTTCTTTCCACAGTTCTGTATCGTACGTGGGTTCCCAGGCGCCCACGCTTTCGTTTGTGAGATCAACCAGTTGCCAATCCATATACTGCAGGTCGTTGCAAACCGCCGCTGATACTTTGTCACCTCTTTCTTCATCCCTGAAAATGATCGCAGCAAATTTTTTTCCCGTGTTGTTGGAAAATATTATTTGCGGCCGCGAGATAGGAATATTTCTTGTTCCTTCTCCGGATAAATTAAAGTTTTTGGTGCGGAACCCGACATTATACACTTCCCATTCATCCTTCACTTTATATATTATATGATACTGAGGGGCTATAGCGCCGGGATCCTTGAAATAGGTGGCAATGTAGGGATGACCCTCATCATCTGCGCACATGGAAGTTTGATTGATAAGATCGCTTTGTTGCGGTATATGCAGTGCGTATTCCGCGTTGGCGACCTTAATAGGTAATGTATATTTTTCGCCTGTTGATTTTTCCCAGGTTTTGCCGCCATCTCCCGACCGCGCATAACACATATCATGATTCGTTTCAACTCCTGAATTTTCGCGCCATACCCAGGAAATGTGAATAGTTCCTGCGCTATCTATACAAGCCTGCCAGTAAGGACTTCTGCCGCCGTCACCGCCAATTAAATTATTTTGAAGCCGCGACCATTTCTTTGTTGTTATATCATAACTGTTAACTACAATGTTGATCGGCCCGGAACTGGCATCCCTGTAAATGAATAAAAGGTTGCCATTGCGAAGGCGATAAAATTCAGGATAAGTAATTGCTTTCTCCCTGTTTCCTGTCATGGATAGCATACCTGTGAATGTAAGCCCGTAAGGCTCCGTGCTGCGGCAATAATGAAGGGAAGTATAATGATGGTTCCAGGCAAGGTGCAGGTACCCATCACCATCCGCCATAAGGCTGATCACATTATGCGCATCAGATACATTGCCTTTATATTGAGTACGCTTTAGTTCCCAGTTTTTATCACGGAGGTTACGCCTGCCAACAATTACATTACCATCTTTATCATAGTAAGCGATAAACTGCATGTCATGATAAGTAACCACGGAATTCTTGCGAAATACCGTTGCGTTGATCGAAGTCTTTGCCCAGCCAGTACCTACATCGATCCGCTGCTCTGTCGCCAATGGAAGTGGCAGCGGCAGTGTAACATCAGTGCAGGCGCTAAATAGCATACCTGTGCAAACTAAAAAAACTAAAAACCGCATGGTATGGGAATTACAAATGGTTTCTTTGGTGGCATGAAGATAATAAAGGCTCCATATGTTTATGATTTTTATCCGGAATTTTTTCTGAAGCAGGGGACGTCTATGGGAACAGCAGGTAAATAGCTGGCAAATAATTTCCGTTATGAAACGATCTTCTTAAAAATATTCAGCTTGCCCTTAAACGGTGGATAGCGCAAGGCAGGATCAAACCAGGATGGTGTTTTCATGATTGCCTTGTAATGACTAAAAGTCTCAAAAGAATATTTTCCATGATATCTTCCGATGCCACTGTTTCCTCTTCCACCAAAAGGCAAATAATAATTGGTTAAATGCCAGGCAGAATTATTAATACATCCGCCTCCAAAAGCAATATTGTCCAGCCAGTAATTTTCTTTTTCCCGTGATGCCGTATAAACATACAATGCAAGCGGTTCAGGGTTTTTTTCAATAATGGATTGGGCCTCGTCAGCAGTATTAAAGCTGATCACAGGTAATATGGGACCAAAAATTTCCTCCTTCATTATATCATCTTCAACAGAAATGCTGTCAATTATAGTGGGTGCTATAAACAACTTTTCTCTATCTGTTTTTCCTCCGTAAATAATACGCCCCTCGCCTAAATATTTAACCAAACGGTCAAACTGTCTTTCATTGATGATCTTTCCATAATTATAATTATTGGCAGCATCAGTTGTAAAAAATTTTTCTATAGTTGCCGTCAGTTGATTAATAAATGCTTCTTTAACGGATGCATGCACGAGCAAATAATCGGGTGCAACGCACATTTGGCCCGCATTTGAAAATTTGGTCATAGCAATACGTCTTGCGGCAACAGTAATGTTCGCATCACTTTCAACAATACAGGGCGATTTGCCGCCAAGCTCCAGAGTGACAGGTACAAGATTTTCGGCAGCCATTTTATAGATCATCCTTCCTGTTGCTGTGCTGCCGGTATAAAAAACATGATCGAATTTAAAATGTTCCATCATCGGCGGAATAACCGCTACGCCTTCGCCCTCTGCATAAAAAATATATTCCCTGCTGAATGCATCTTCGATAATATGCTTCATTACGTCGCTTGTTGCCGGAGCAAATTCGCTGGCTTTTAAAACAATGCAGTTACCTGCTGCTATCGCTCCCACCAACGGCGTAAACAAGAGCTGGAAAGGATAGTTCCATGGAGCAACGATCAATACAACACCCAAAGGCTCAGGCTGCAGAAACCCGGCCGAAGGCAGGTTTAACAAATTGGTCCCTGTTTTTTTGCGGCGCATCCAATCGTGCAGGTTTTTTAATGTTGCATTTATTTCAGCTATTACAAAACCAATTTCTGTAACCCATACTTCTTCTTTATTCTTTTTAAGATCAATATATAAGCACTTATATAATTCTTCTTCGTATTTGAGAATCGATCTTTTTAAATTCAATAACTGCCGCTTTCTGAAAGCATATTCTTTTGCAGCGTTGGTCTTAAAAAAATTCCGCATCGATTCCAACTGGTCAATGATATTTATTTCTGAAACTGCCTGGATCATTGTTATACATTTAAATATACCTCATAAAAAAGCCATTGCTTAATTTAATCCGTATTTATCAACAAGATAAATCAATGCAGCCATGTTAATAGCGCCCAATTTCATCTCACGTATATTCACATTTTCAAAAACATCTGTCGCAGCATGATGAATATCGAAATAACGCTGGCTGTCGGGATTTAAACCGGCCTGCGGCGTTTGCAGTGCTTTTAAATAGCCGATATCTGCGCCGGCCTCGCCCATTTCAAAACGGTCGCAGTAGTACGGTGTAAATAATGGTTTCCATGAAGTTATTTTTTGCCAGCTTACAGCATTGTTAACATCAAAGCTAAAGCCCCTTGGTGTAAACCCGCCGGCATCACTTTCCAAAGCAAAAATGTGCTGTTCGTTATTACGTTTTGCTTCCTCCGCATATTTTTTTCCTCCACGTGTTCCGTTCTCTTCATTGGCAAATAAAACAAAATGAATGGTATGTTTTGGCTGGTAACCTAATGCTTTAAATACACGAAGTATCTCTATGGTTTGCACTATACCGGTACCGTCATCGTTTGCCCCTTCTGCAGGATCCCAGCTATCCAAATGTCCGCCAACGGTAATTACCTGTTCAGGATGTTCAGTACCTTTCAGTTCACCAATTACGTTATGGGCGATCGTATCCGGCAGCATTTGCCCGTTGGTATATAAAGCTCCTGCTAACGGGATATTTTTATCAAACAATGAATTCAATTTTTTTACATCGTCCAAACCCATTGCAGCCGCGGGGATCTTTTTAATTGAATCAAGATAACGCAAAGAACCAGTGTGCGGATAATTACCGGGAGTGTTTGTCATACTGCGCATCAACATCGCGGCAGCACCATACTTCGCGGCGCGGCTCGCGCCGATACCACGGTAAGTAACATTCTTTCCATAGGCAGCAAAGGTGTTGATCAGCGTATCATCAAAGGGAACATTATAAAAAACGATCTTACCATTCAGCTCATTCTTTTTTGCTTCCAGTTCGTCAAAATCATTTACCCGTATCACCGGGGCGAGCACACCTTTCGGACCTGTTCCAACCGAGTTTCCCAATGCAAGAATATTCAACGCATATTTTTGCTGGCCGCCATTTTCATCTTTATAAATGATAAAAGCTTTGTCTTGCCCGCCGCGTATCCAATGAGGCACCATGCATTCCTGGAGAATCACATTTTCAGCACCGGCATCTTTCAATGCGCCGGCGCCCCATTGTTCTGCCTGGTATGCCTGCGGGGAACCGGACAACCTGCCGCCAATATTTTTGGTGAGATGATGAAGGTTATTGTAAGATGCATCACTGCTTAAAATATCCACTGCTATTTTATGAATGAATAAAGAATCGTCACTGAAGCTTTGCGCTGAAACGATCACCGGGAATAACAAACCAATAAATAAAATTTTTTTCATTGCTGAACATCGGATATTTATCATTATAAAAATTATAAGTGCCACGGATACTTTTGAAGAGATCATTCATGAATACTCATCACCGGTATATGGCTATGAAATGCCAGCGCTTTTGTATGGCTGCGCTTAAATATCCCTTCAAACAAACCATGTTTTTTAGGAATAACAATGATCAGGTTTGCGTTATTGTTAACTGCAAAATCGTTTATAGCATCTGTAAAATTTTCGCTTTCAATAAAATGATACTGAGGATCATAATTGTTGAATAAAGAATTAAATACTTTTTTTTCATCATCAAGGTCAATGTGTGCGCTATTGGCATCCGCTTCCACATGCAGCACGTCGAGTTGCGCATTAGTTACATCGAGCAGTTTCTTTATTTCCGACACCGGTGTTGTTTTAGCCACCTTTTTAAAATCTACTGCCAGTAACACCTTTTGCAATTTTTCATATTCAGCATTTACAGGAACGATAATAACCGGTATTTTACTGTCTCTTGCCACATCCACCGCATTACTTCCAATAATGGCTTCTTCCAATTTGGTTTCAGCACCCGTGATTCCCATTATGATAAGTTCAGCAGCGTATTTCCCGCAGGCGCCAAGAATTCCATTGGCTATTAAACTGTATTCGCTGGCTAATACAATCTGTATTGAAGCAGGCGCTTCAGCCCGGATCTTTTCCTTCATCCTGTCAAGTCCTTCCTCGCTTATTTTTCTAAACTCGGTTATATCCTGTATAAGCAGCACATCCATTTCAGGGTCTTCTGAAATATAGGGCTGGTATGCATTGTATAAAATTATTTTTGTAGCGTTTAAATCTTTTGCCAGCGCGATTGCATACCTGGCAGCATTATAAGCACTTGGTGAAAAATCGGTAGGGACGATGATAGATTGCATGGTTTGTTTTTTTACTGCACTAAAGTAATTTTTTCTTTCAAGCATCAGGTATTTAAATGCATTAAGTTTGATGGTCGTGAAAGAGCTACACACAAATTTTTGTTACCAAACTTTGATCCTTTCAATTTCCCGGTTTATACATCTTGTCCCCGGTTTTATATCAAATGCCGCATACCATGCATCTGTATTGGTGAGCGGTGCATTACAACGAACATACCCGGCGAATGCGGATCGGTCATGATCAACTGTGCTGCATAGTCCGGTAAAATATTATTTCTCCACATCTGCGCCCAACTTAAAAAAAATGTTGATCAGGCGTGAAGCCATCAATTTTTTTATTGCTTTTGCCTTCCTCTGTTTTTTTGAATGCCTCATTGGCAATATTTAATCCTCCAAGATCTGCAAGGTTTTCGCCTAATGTTAGATTGCCGTTCACATGCAAGGTATCATTCACTGTAAGCGCTGTGTATTGTGCGATTACTTTATCAGAACGCTCTGTAAACTTTTTAGCGTCCTGCGCTGTCCACCAATCTTTTAAATTTCCATCGGCAGCATATTTCCGGCCCCGGTCGTCAAAGCCATGGGTAAGTTCATGGCCGATCACTGCTGCAATGCCGTCATAGTTCACGGCATCATCGGCACTGAAATCAAAGAAAGGAAATTGCAATATGCCCGCGGGAAAAGCGATCTCATTAAACCCGGCATTATAATAAGCATTGATAGCAGGCAGTGTCATGCCCCATTTTGTTTTATCAACAGGTGTTCCGATGCGCTTAATACGCGATCATTCAAAGACGCACCACAGGCTTTGTCCTTGGTCTGATACTGCCGTTGATACAGTAAAAATATTGTTTAGATCTAACCGGATTAAATAACTTTAGTAGTTAATTTTTTTTAAACCACAAAACAATTATTATGAGAAAACTCATTTTCACCGCCACGATCGCGGCTATTGTTTCATGCAATTCCACTCCGTCATCAAATACACAAGCTGCAACGGACAACAGTACGACTTCGCCGGCAGTGGAGCAGGATGTTGCCTATGCTTACCCTATAAACTATTCATCAAAATTTACAACGGGTGACCCAAAAAATTCCCAGGCTGTACTAAACATTTGGAAAGCCTTCGACAATGGAGACCTGGCTTCCGCCAAAGATTACTTCGCTGATTCGGTAGAGATGCATTTTAGTGATGGCTCTATGATACATTCCGTTAGAGACAGTGTGATAGCCGAAGCTCAAAGTTACAGAAACACATTAAGTGCTGTAAGCAGTTCCATTGATGCTGTGACTGCAATAAAAAGCATAGATCAAGATGAGAACTGGGCTTTAGTATGGGGAATGGAAAAAGAGACACATAAAGATGGCAAGATAGATTCTGTAGCTTTGCAGGAAACATGGCGCTTTAACAAAGATGGAAAAGCAGACCTGATGTTCCAATTTGCTGCAAAGAGGAATCCGCCAAAGAAGTAACGTTATAAAAAATTAAAGCCCTGCTCGCAGGGCTTTAATTTTTGTAAGCTGTCATTTAAAAAATCACGTCATCTCCCATGCCAAAGCACTGGCTCCTAATATCGCAGCATCGGATTCTTTAAGATGGCTTACCAGGATCTTCACTTTATTCTGAAATACTTTTATAAGATTTGTCTCCATGCTTTCTCGCGTGGGCTTTAAGATCAGCTCCCCTGCTTTTGTAAGCCCGCCAAATAAGATCACGGCTTCCGGGCTTGAAAACATCACCGCGTTGGCAAGTGCTAAACCAAGGACCTTCCCGGTAAATTCATACACATTTTTTGCGAGGCTGTCACCGGCAATGGCTGCCTCGTATACTTTTTTTGAATCGATTTCATCAACAGGCATTTTTCGTAATGTACTCGGCGTAGTAGTGTTTTTAAGCATTTCGAGCGTAGTTAACCGCACACCTGTTGCGGAAGCATAGCTTTCGAGCGATCCTTTTTTGCCGGTTCCTTCATGCATGCGCCCGTCAGGAATTACAATTGTATGTCCAAGCTCGCCGGCAAAACCGTCGTGCCCATAGATCAGTTTACCATTGGCAATAATGCCGCTGCCCACCCCGGTGCCCAGCGTGATCATGATAAAATCTTTCATGCCTTTTGCCGCTCCATAGATCATTTCCCCTTCGGCGGCTGCGTTAGCATCGTTGGTGAGTATCACCGGAAGCTTAAACTTATCCTGCAACATTTTAGCCAGCGGGATGATCCCTTTCCACGGCAGGTTAGGCGCATACTCAACCGTACCTGTATAATAATTACCGTTAGGTGCACCTACGCCAATACCTTTTATCCTTCCGATGCCGCCCGCTCTGTCAATCAGCTCTTTTACTTTTTTATATAGCTCGTCGATAAATGTCTCAACATGCGGGTGTTTTTTTGTTGACATTTCACCTGAGAACAACACATTTCCAACACGGTCAACAATGCCAAATTTGGTTCCGGTGCCGCCAATATCAATGCCTATCGCCAACGGTTCCGGCGCTGCCTTTGAAGAAGCCATAATTTATTTCTGGTTTATGATTTTTGATGTCTGATTTAATTTAGCTGTCAGCCATCTCGTTTGATGGCTCATCATTTTACTACTATCACTTATTACCATTAATGACCGCCGCTGCTTTCCAAATGATCGTAATCAATACCCTGCGCCTTAAGGACAGCTTTAACCCTGATAGCATAAAAAGCCAGGTAGGCAAAGCAGCATACCCCTACCAGGTAGCTCCATTGAATGCCCACAACATGGTCTGCCAGGAAGCCTTGTAAAAGGCTAACAATACCGCCACCCATAATCATCATTATAAGAAAACTTGCGCCTTCATTTGTGTGTTTACCGAGCCCGGCAACAGCAAGTGTAAAAATACAAGGCCATAATGTAGAGCAGAATAAGCCAACGCTCATAAATGCATAAGCGCTAACCATTCCGCTTGAAAGCATTCCAATAAACAGGGCTGTTATTCCAAACCCGGAATATATAAGCAACAATCTTGCAGGATTGCCTTTGCTGAGAATGTCACCTGCAATCATTGCTATAATTACAAAAGGATAATAATAGAAAGGTGTTACATCATGATTCGCGATCACATTCACCAAAATAAAAACGCCAAATGCAATATACGGCATTAAAAAACGTAACACCTGTTTAGTGCCTTTACTAAGATCAAAAGCCCCCACTGATGAGGTCCATCTTCCAATCATTAAACTTGCCCAGAACAAAGAAATGAAAGGGGCTATTTTATCTGTTGAAATGTTAAGATCCTGTTTTAAAAATGCAGGCAAATTAGATGCTGTAGAAACTTCTACTCCCACATACACAAATATGCCGATCATGCCCATAACGAGTTGGGGATAGCTTAAAACATTCGCTTTATGTACTACTTTCTCGACATTATCTGCTTCTTCATCAGCCATTTTATCCAGGTCAATTTTATTAGGTACTGATGAGAACCTGAATATAATTGCCACCAATATAAATACAGCCCCCAATATAAGATAAGGAGTTTTTACGCTTTCTATACTCGCTACGGCTTCACCGCCTCCTGTAACGCTTCCGAAAATAGCAAAGCTTACAAGCAGGGGACCAATGGTTGTTCCAAAATTATTAATACCGCCGGCCATACATAAACGCTGGGCTCCTGTTTTAGGATCACCCATTACAATGGCTAAAGGATTGGCGGCAGTTTGCTGAAGTGAAAACCCCAGGCCAACAATAAACAAACCGGTGATCATGATAGGAAATGATGCAGTTTGTGCTGCCGGGTAAAACAATAAAGTACCCAATGCTGAAATAATAAGTCCAAGTGATATACCATTTCTGAAGCCAATGCGGTTTAATATATCGCCGCCGGTAGCCCTTGAAATAGCAAAATAAATGATAGAACCTACTGTATATGCTACATAGAATGCAAAGGAAACCATCTGTGACTGCAATTGCGATAAATGTAGTTTGTCTTTAAAAACAGGAATAAGAATGTCATTGGATGCTGCTACAAAACCCCAGAAAAAAAACACAATAATTAAAACGCTGAATTGAGGCCATTTGGTTTTAATCGTTTCGTGAACATTCGATAGCAAATCAGCAGATTTTTTGTGTGTGTTGGTTTCCATTATCGGCTAATCGTTAATAATGAGTAATAAGAACTTGAGCGTTTAAAAGTAAACAGATTTTACTCTTTTGAAAAATTTTAAGACAAATCATTTCACAATAAGCCTATTATTTTCCGAGCGCATGATAACCGGGTTTATTTAATCAAAATATTTTACCCTAGTTGACATCTATGTTAATTTGATCTTTAAATTGCTGTAAAATAGTTTTAGTTTTATTGCCATATTGATTTGTCTTTTACCAAATAATGATGTGTTTTCATACTTATATTTATCCGCATGGAAATAATTCACCTGAGTTTTGAATGTTACCCGGTTGCCAAAGCAGGCGGCCTTGGCGATGTTGTGGGAGCACTGCCAAAATATCAAAACAAAACAGGCCATTACGCCAAGGTTGTAATGCCTATGATCCGCACAAAATTTTTATACCAGCATGAATGGGATGTGGATTTTAAAGGGCATACCAATCTTGCAGACTGGTGGTTCGATTATACCGTAATAAAAGAAAGGCATAACACGCTTGGGTTTGACCTGTATTTAATTGATATAAACGGTTTGCTCGACCGCGAGAATATTTATGGTTACGGAGATGACACGCAGCGCTATATAGGTTTCCAGGTTGCATTTGTAAACTGGCTAAGCCACTGGCAGCATAAGCCTGATGTAATACATTGTCACGATTATCATGTGGGACTGGTGCCTTTCATGATTCGGCATTGTTACGATTATAACAGGCTTGGTGATATACCAACCATACTTACCATACACAACGCCCAATACCAGGGATGGATGGGTTGGGACCAAAGCAGGCTTATTCCAAACTGGGACTCATGGAAACGTGGTTTGCTTGAATGGAACGGCACTATAAACCCATTGGCATCTGCAGTAAAAAATGCATGGAAAGTGACCACGGTAAGCTGGAGCTATATGGAGGAATTAAGGTATAATTCCAATGGCCTGGAGGCATTGTTTGAATATGAAAGAGGAAAATGCCTGGGTATATTAAACGGCATTGATGCAGACGTATGGAGTCCCGCAACAGATAAATTTCTTGAACTGCATTATGACACAGAAAATGTTGATGAAAACAAACAAAAGAACAAAGAAGCGTTATGCAAAGAATTTAATTTAAACCCGCAAAAGCCACTGATCATTTTTATCGGAAGATTGGTCGGCGAAAAAGCTGCGGATCTTTTGCCCGATGCTATTATAGCGTCTATGTATGGCATGCAGGGCTATGTAAATTTTTTAGTGCTGGGCAGTGGCGAACCGCATGTTGAGTGGCAATTAAGTCAACTGGCAAAAAGCTTTCCCGGCAACTATAATGTAATGATCGGGTATAATGAAGCGCTTAGCCACCGTATGTATGCAGGCGCTGATTTCTTACTGATGCCAAGCCGTGTTGAGCCCTGCGGACTAAACCAGATGTATGCCATGCAATATGGCACGGTACCAATGGTGAGAAGTACAGGCGGTTTAATAGATACCGTAACCGATATGGGCGATTGGCAGGGCTGGGGCATTCGTTTTACACATGCCAGCATTGGTGATATAGTGCACGCTGTAAGCAGGGCTGTTGGATTATATTATGATGATAAAGAGGGCTTGTCACGAATGCGCAAACACATGATGCACATCGATAACAGTTGGGAAAAATCAGTACAACAATATTTGAATATCTATCTTAGCCTTAAGTTTTAAACACAAAATAAGTTGACAATACTTTTATAACCTTACTTAAAACAACCTATATGACATCGTATGCACAGTCAGTAATTGCAGTTATTCTTGGTGGTGGCGCCGGTACCAGGCTTTATCCTTTAACAGCGGCACGTTCAAAGCCGGCCGTGCCTATAGCCGGTAAATACCGCCTGGTTGATATTCCTATAAGCAATTGCATCAATTCCAATATTAACCGCATATTCGTTTTAACGCAGTTTAATTCGGCATCTTTAAACAAGCATATTAAAAACACTTATCTCTTCAGCAATTTCAGTTCAGGGTTTGTTGATATACTTGCTGCCGAACAAACACCCGACAATCCGGGGTGGTTCCAGGGTACTGCTGATGCCGTGCGCCAATCCTTGCGACATATCCGTAACAATGATTTTGAATACATCCTGGTGTTAAGCGGTGACCAGTTATACCAGATGGATTTCTGCGATATGCTCGACAGCCATATTGCTGCAGGCGCTGATCTTTCTATTGCCACCATTCCCGTCGCAGCCAGGGAAGCAACAGAATTTGGCATCATGAAAACGGATGAACAAAATCATATCACTTCTTTTATAGAAAAACCCAAAGCCGATGTGTTGGGTGAATGGGTGAGCGATACCGGCGGACAAATGCAACAACAGGGTCGCGTATATCTTGCCTCAATGGGTATTTATATTTTCAGCCGTTCGCTGATGAATGACCTGCTGTTGAATAAACACCCGGATGCAAAAGATTTTGGCAAGGAGATCATTCCTTCGTCCATTGCACATCATAAAGTGGTGAGTTACCAGTATGATGGCTACTGGACGGATATAGGAAATATATACTCATTTTTTGAAGCTAACCTTGCCTTAACGTCAGATGTTCCTGTTTTTAATTTATTTGATAGCTCACACCCGATATACACGCGTGCCCGCATGCTGCCACCTGCCAAAATAAGTGGCACCACGCTGGAAAAAACCATGATAGCGGAAGGATGTATCATTCTTGCCAGCCGCATCGAAAATACCTTAATGGGTATTCGCTCAAGGGTTGGGCATGGCTCTACTATCGTGAACAGCTATTTGATGGGAAATGATTTTTATGAAACCATTGAACAAATGGATGAGAATATATCAGCAGGGATTCCAAGGATTGGGATTGGAGACAGATGTTATATCAAGAATGCCATCATTGATAAAAATGTAAGGATCGGGAATGATGTGCGCATTAATGGCGGCAGCCACCTGGAAAATGTTGACCATACATTATATACTGTAAAGGATGGAATAGTGGTAGTCAAGAAAAATGCAGTATTGCCTGACGGGTTTGTGTTATAAAAATTAGTACAAGTGTTATAAAAAACCCCGAAGATCTATCCGGGGTTTTTAGTTCCTGTCAATTATTATTTTCCAACGACTGTGCTTCTTTAATCAGCTTTACAAATTCCGAGCGATACCCGTGGGCATCATACTGCGCGGCATCCTTTGCTATTTTTAATACCTGTTCAAAAGAACTGTTTTGTTTATAGGATGATCCTCTTAATAACAAACCAAATTCTGCAACAGCCGCAGACAACTTAAAGTTTCCTGATGCCTGTTCCCATGTTTTATTCATATCGGCAACAGGATAAGTGATCAATTTGCTTGTTTCACTTTCCGGTTGTTTGTAGCGCAGCTTAATATTCATCAGTTCATTGCCGTTATAGCTTATTTCTTTTTTTTGCTGATATTTCAGATCATCAACTTTACCTATACATGTATCATTTATACCTGCAGGAATTATTTCATATAGTGCAGTTACCGTATGCCCTGCGCCCAATTCACCGGCGTCTTTTTTGTCATCATTAAAATCTTCATTGGCAAGCATGCGGTTCTCATAGCCTATTAACCTGTAAGCATTTACCAATGACGGGTTAAATTCTATTTGCAGTTTTACATCTTTTGCAATGGTAAAGATGGTGCCGCCAAATTCATTAACCAATACTTTCCTCGCTTCGTTGAGATTGTCTATGTAGTTATGGTTACCGTTACCTTTGTCTGCAAGTTGTTGCATTTTATTGTCTTTATAATTACCCATGCCAAAGCCAAGCACTGATAGAGAAATACCGCTCTGCCTCTCTTTTTCAATCAGGTCAACCAACTCATCATCGCTGCTGGCGCCAACATTAAAGTCGCCATCTGTAGCCAATACAACCCGGTTATTACCATGCGGTTTTTTGTTTTCCTCAGCAATTTTATAGGCAAGCTTAATGCCCTCTCCTCCTGCTGTTGAACCACCTGCGCGTAATGCATCGATAGCTTCCTTAATTTTTCTTTTTTCAGATCCCGGTGTGGATGGAAGCACAAGTCCGGCACTGCCTGCATATACAACAATGGCCACATTATCATCTTCTCTCAACTGGTCTGTCAATAAACTAAGAGCTTGTTGCACCAGCGGTAGTTTATTGGGTTCATCCATTGAACCTGAAACATCAATAAGAAATACAAGATTGGATTCCGGCAAATTATCAGTTGAAATCTTTCTGCCCTGCAAGCCAATTTGTACCAGTTTGTGTTTTGTATTCCACGGGCAGCTTGCAATTTCCGTATAAACAGCAAATGGCTTATCATTGGTTGGCGGCTGGTAATTATAATCAAAATAATTTATCATTTCTTCAATTCTTACAGCCCCTTTTGGCGGCAAAGAACCTCCTTCAATAAAGCGGCGCACATTACTGTAAGCCGCTCTGTCAACATCAATTGAAAAAGTAGAAAGAGGTTGTTGCATAACGGATAGAAATTTATTTTCAATTATGTGATCATAATCCTCCGTATTAAATGCACCGGCCTTATCATTAGCTGAGTCTGTTTTTTTTGTCGATTCTGTTTCGTTGGAGAGTTGTTGTGGTGATTGAATTGCTTCCAGTTGTACATCTTGTACCATTGCCATATCATTCGATGAGCTGGAAGTATTCTCACAGGCAACAGCAAACAGCATCATGGCAAATATTGCCATGCAATACATATAAAGTTTCATATAAGTTTGATTGATTAGTTAGTGAATGATAAGATGCAGAATAAAATCATTTGCATAAATACAGGCTTACTATTTATGCGGGTTAAATCTTTTGATTTTGGTGATTAATAGTTTTTCAACAATAGTTTATACTGCCGCGTCTTTGCAGCAATGATTGGTTAATAAAAAATTGATTTTATAAAATTGAAATGAATTGCAAGCCTGCAAAGAATTAATTACTGCAGGAAGATTTATGTAACCAGTAGTTGAAGTTAAAAGAAAGCAAAATGGTGAATGGTCAGTGGTGAGTGGTGAATGCCATGTGTCATATTCTGGATAAAATTTCCGCTATTGAATTGGAATTGTCTTTATTCAGTAAAACATAAAATGCACAAATAATCAATAATCAACAATCAATAAACAATATTCAAGTAGTTAACGTTTTATCAATGAGCATTGAATATTGTTTATTGCACATTGAATATTTACAGTTTAATGTTTAAAATCAAGTAACATGCAACCTTCACCCTGCATCTACTTCATTCCTCCCATTTCCAAAATAATATTCCACTCTTCTTCTGTAACAGGTTGCACTGATAATCTCCCAATTCTTACAAGCGCCATGTTCTGCAATTTTTTATTGGCTTTAATATCAGCAAGCGATACCGGTTTCTTAATTGCCTTTACCGGCTTCAGCATAACGGAAACCCAACGGTCATCATCGGTGGTAGGGTCCTGGTAAAACTCTTTGGAAACTTTTGCAATACCAACTATATCTGTGCCTTCATTGCTGTGATAGTAAAAAACCTCATCGCCTTTCTTCATATTTTTAAGATGACCACGCGCAGCATAATTGCGCACACCATCCCATGAAGTCTCTTTATCTTTCACCAACTGTTGCCAGCTATAAGCATCAGGTTCTGATTTTACAAGCCAGTAAGCCATATTATAAATTAAAAATGAATAATGCGTAATAAGGAATTAAAAATAATGCATAAACTATAACTTGTTTAAGCATTCTTCTAAACTTTTTTTCCAGTTCTTTAATTGAATATTGAAAGTGCTTTTAATTTTTGTTTTATCAAACACAGAGTAAGCAGGCCGTTTTGCCGGTGTTGGATAAGCCGTTGTCGGAATAGGATTGACAATACAATCCAGTTGCTTTATTTCTTTTATAGCGACCGCAAAATCATACCAGGAAATGATGCCGTCGTTACTGAAATGATAGACGTGAGAGGCAAGTGGTGAGGGGTAAATTTCTTGTGATTGCAGATTTCCGATTGCAGATTGCAGATTGACATTTGACAATTCACGATTCACGTTTGACGATTGGCGTTTGACGATTGACGAATGACGATTTACGATTTCAACAATCGCCTCCGCAAGATCCTTCGCATACGTAGGCGAGCCCAACTGGTCATTCACTACATTTATTTCTTTACGTTCTTTCATCAAACGCAACATGGTCTTTACAAAGTTGTTACCATACGTGCTATACACCCATGAGGTGCGTATAACGATCGTCCCGGGATTATTATTTAATGCAAGCTGTTCGCCCAACCATTTGGTGTATCCGTAATAGTTTACAGGATCTGTTTTATCATCTTCCTTATAAGGTTGTGTTGCCTTACCATCAAAAACATAGTCGGTGGAAATATGAACCAGTTTTGTTTTAAACCGGTGACAATGTTTTGCAATATTGCTTACAGCTTCTGCATTTACCAGGTACGCCTTTTCCTGTTCCGTTTCTGCTTTATCAACGGCAGTATAAGCTGCGCAGTTAATGAAAAAAGAAGGCGAATATTTTTGAAAGGTTGTTTGCAATGATGCATTATCAGCAATATTCAATTCGTCTTTGTCAAAAAAAATAAAACGATTATCCTTATTGTAAGACGCGATAGCCTGCAGCTCTTTGCCAAGCTGACCATTCTTTCCTGAAACTAAGACTGTCATTTCTGTTTTGTAAATTCTTTAGGCAACTTATACCATTCTTCGCTGGACAGGTTTTTAAAATACGCATAGGTTTTTTTCAACCCCTCAGCGCGGCCAACGAGTGGTTGCCATCCTAAAATATTTTTTGCTTTTGTTATATCGGGTTGACGTTGTTTTGGATCATCTGCGGGCAGTGGTTTGTACGCAATTTTTACATCAGCCCCGGTGAGTTTTAAAATTTCTTCTGCAAAGTCTTTTAAAGAGATCTCATTAGGGTTGCCAATATTCACCGGTTGTGCGTAATCGCTCAGCAATAAACGGTAAATGCCATCGATAAGATCATCAACATAACAAAAGGAACGTGTCTGGCTGCCATCGCCAAATACGGTTAAATCTTCGCCACGTAAAGCCTGGCCGATAAATGCCGGCAATGCCCTTCCGTCATTCAAACGCATACGCGGCCCATATGTATTAAAAATGCGTACTATTCTTGTTTCAACGCCATGATAAGTATGATATGCCATTGTGATCGCCTCCTGGAAACGTTTGGCTTCATCATAAACACCACGGGGGCCAACGGGATTTACATTGCCCCAGTATTCTTCTGTTTGCGGATGCACCAGCGGGTCTCCGTATACTTCACTGGTAGACGCAACCAGTATTCTTGCTTTTTTATCTTTTGCCAGGCCCAGGCAATTATGTGTGCCCAACGAACCAACCTTTAATGTCTGGATAGGAATCTTTAAATAATCAATAGGACTGGCAGGGGACGCAAAATGGAGTATATAGTCAAGATGGCCCGGTACATGGATAAATTTGGAAACATCATGATGATAATATTCAAATTCAGGCAAAGGGAAAAGATGTTCAATATTTCTCAGGTCACCTGTAATGAGGTTATCCATTGCAATTACATGATAACCTTCTTTGATAAAACGGTCGCACAAATGTGAGCCGAGAAAACCTGCCGCTCCTGTTATTAAAACTCTTTTCTTAGACATACTATAAATTAAAAAGCCAAATACAAAATATAATCCGGATAAATTAAAAAACCATATACCGGCTTAACTGTTTTGTTATTTGTGTTTTGGGATTGTTACTGGTCTTTATTATTTAAAAAATTCAAGCACTGCTGCTGTTATATACTGCAATTGTTCTTCATCTAATTCAGGATGTATGGGCAAAGAAATAACACGTTCCGTTAACCAATCCGTAACAGGCAGGTTATACCCAGGCCCTCCGGATGTTTCGAACATTTTTTGCCTGTGACCAGGCACAGGATAATAGATCATGTTGGGAACTTTTTTCTCTGTTAAATGCGCACTCAATGCATCACGCAGCGCTTGTTTATCACTATTCAGTATAAGTGTATACTGATGGAAAACGTGCCTGTTATTCTTAGCCCTGAATGGCGTTTTTATAATTGGATGGCCGGCAAAAGCCGCATCATAACCATCTGCAACTTTAATACGCGCACTTATATTTTCATCAAGATATTTAAGCCTTATATTCAGAATGGCAGCCTGTATGGTATCCAGCCTTGAATTGCATCCCACAACATCGTGATAATACCTTTTACTCTGACCGTGATTAGCGATCATAGTGAGCTTTTGTGCAAGCGCATCGTCATTAGTGAACATAGCGCCTGCATCTCCGTAAGCGCCAAGGTTTTTTGCAGGATAAAAAGATGTTGTTCCTATTGTTCCTATCGTTCCTGCTTTCTTCGCCGCACCATCTTTGAAATAATAATCTCCGCCGATAGATTGGGCGTTGTCTTCTATAACAGGCAGCTTAAATTCATCAGCCACCTGCATCAACGCTTCCATATCACAGCTTTGCCCGTATAAATGCACAGGCACTATGGCCCTTGTTTTTGGCGTAATGGCTTTGCGCAAACTCTTCATATCAATATTAAAAGTTTGTTTATCCACTTCAACAAAAACAGGCTTCAAACGTAACAAAGCAACCACTTCTGTGGTAGCAATATAAGTGAAAGAGGGAGTGATAACTTCGTCACCGGGCTGAAGGTCTAACGCCATCATGGCAATCTGCAAAGCATCCGTTCCGTTAGCACACGGAATAACATGCTTTACACCTAAGTATTCCGCCAACGCTTTACTGAAATCCCGGACAGGCTTCCCATTGATAAATGCAGCGCTTTCGATTACATCAATAACAGCCGTATCAATTTCTTTTTTAAGCCTTTGATACTCCGTTTTCAGATCCACCATTTGTATGGCACGCATAAAGAAATTTTGCGCGCAAATCTATACAAAGTTTGTCAACCGTAGCTGCTAAACTCTTCGCTGACGCGGCTATGGATTAACATTTACTCATTGTCCCCTAAACTGTAAGGATTATTTTCCTCATCTTCTTCCCCTATTTCTTCATCTGCATCATCCTCTTCTTCACCAGGAACATCAAGGTCATCACCAGAAAAGTCTTCCCCTTCATTGAGTTTTTCCCCTTCAAAATCTTCATCATCTAACTCGGCCCTGTATAAATTTTCATTGTCTTCCGTATCCATCTCTTCACTCCGTTTCAATGCTTCTATTTCATCATCCGTAACATCTGAATCATCGCCCGAAGGATCATCGGTTACATTGACTACATCATCATCAAACGCTTCATTACTTTCTTCGTTATCAAGATCTGCTTCTAATTCCTCATCATCACCGATAATAAGATCATCTTCATTTAACTCCTGTGCGGCGCCAAATCTTTCACCGCTGGCATCCTTGTTGCCTTCATCATCAAATATGCCTGCGCCTTCTTCGTCATCAGAAGATATGGTAGTATCAGCCATTTCCCTTAAGTCTGGAACATGAATATTTTCCTGCCCCGGAATGTCTTTCACATCAGGCAGATCGATGATTGTTTCTTCCTGTTTAAGTTCTTTTTTATCTCTTTCTGAGTCAGGCAGATCAGTTGTTAAATTTTTTGACATGATTTTTAATTTTAAGATGTACTAAAACAATGCCATTGAAAATACATTATGCTTTGTTAATCTCAAAACATTAATGAGAGTAAAATTCTACATAAGTTCTTTTACCGATAAGGCTCATGATTATTTATAACAGGCGCCCGGTGTTATGGCTTGCGGTTTGTATTAAAAAGAATTATTAAAATTATTTTATTAAAAATCCAAGTTATGAAAAAATTAATCGGCATTCTATGTATTGGCTGCGTTGGTGTATTTGCAGCTTGTAACGGTACTTCTTCACATACTGACAGCGTAGATAGCGCACAGGATGTAAATGACAGTATGCTGCCTGATAGTAATTCGTCCTCTATGTCTTCAGCACCGGCTTCCGAACAGGATGCCAAATGGGCTGTGGAAGTTGGCAATGCAGGCATGACTGAAATTGAATTAAGTAAGCTTGCACAAACAAAAGCCACCTCACAGCGCGTGAAAGATTTTGCCAATATGATGGTGACGGATCATACCGCAGCCAGTGATAAATTAGAACAAATGGCATCAGCAAAAAGTATCACTTTGCCGGATAAGCTGAGCGATGACTCACAGAAAAAGCTGGATGATCTGAATAAGAAGTCAGGAAAGGATTTTGACAAAGCTTATATTGATGATATGCTGGATGACCATAAAAAAGCAGTAGATGCATTTCAAAAAGGAAGTACCGATCTGCTGGATTCAGATCTGAAAAACTTTGCATCGCAAACGCTTGCAACAATCCAGATGCACCAGGATTCCATCAAAGCCATCGCAGGTAAAAAATAATTTTTACCAATACAGTTGGTGTACATGTGAACCGTCTTATTAAAAGGCGGTTTTTTTTATGTACATAAATTGTGCAGATGATTAAGGCAATTGAAAAAGCCTTATTATAATTTTATTTTTTTATGAAAATTTAATGGGTAAACTCTTCTATATACTTTCTATTAAACTATACCCGCTGCTGATGCGGCTGATTTCTCCATTTAATGAAAAAGCCAGGCTTTGGGTGAAAGGAAGAAAAAATATCTTTCAGCAAATAGACACAGCAATTGCCGGCGATACTTCAAAAAAAATATGGATGCATTGCGCGTCGCTCGGAGAGTTTGAGCAGGCACGGCCACTATTGGAAAAGTTTAAAGAAATTTATCCTGCTTATAAGTTATTGCTTACTTTTTTTTCGCCTTCAGGGTACGAGATTCAGAAAAATAATAAGCTTGCCCATTACACTTTTTACCTGCCGGCAGATTCAAATAAAAACGCTGAGAAGTTCCTGAACCTTGTTAAACCATCGCTTGTTGTTTTTGTAAAGTATAACTACTTGTATTATTATCTTAAACAGGTGGATTCCAGAAAAATTTCTTTGCTGCTGGTGTCAGGTATGTTTACGCCGGGGTCTCCTTCTTTTAAATGGCATGCGGCCATGAGGCGGCAGGCGCTGCATTTCTTTACGCATTTGTTTGTACAAACTGAACAAGCAAAACAATTGCTTCAATCTATACATGTTACTAACGTAAGCATTATCGGCAATACAAGGCTCGACCGTGTATTACAGGTAGCGTCGGCACACAAAGCTATGCCGGTTATTGAGCGCTTTATTAATCAACATACAACTATTGTGGCAGGCAGTACGTGGACGGATGACGATGAAGTGCTCGACCATTTTGCCAACACACATCCTGAACTAAAATTTATTGTTGCGCCGTACGATACCGGCAAAGAAAGGATAGAAGAATGCTGTAAGCTGTACAAGCATTCTATCTTATATTCAGCCTGGCTTGATAAATTCAACAGGAATGAGGATTTAGATCTAAACATCAATACGCTTGTTATTGATAACGTAGGCATTCTTAAATTTTTATATTATTATGCTGCTATTTGCTACGTGGGCGGCGGGTTTGGCAGTGCGGGCATTCATAACATTCTTGAAGCAGCCGTATATTATAAACCGGTTTTATTCGGCCCTGCTTTTGATAACTTTTATGAGGCGCAGCAGTTAATTGACAATGGCGGCGCTTTTGATATTGAAGATGCCATCGAACTGGAAGAACAGCTTAATGAGCTATTGCAGGATGAGTATTTATATAAAAATGCCTGCCGCATTGCAGGCGATTATATAAAACAAAATGCGGGAGCAACTGAGCTTGTAATAAAGTATATTCAAAAGAACCGCTTGTTATAATCGTTGTTAAGATGTGATAACTTAACCGCTTTCATAAATCAATAAAATTAATAAGTATGGAATTCTTTTATTGGCAGCCGCGGTTTCGATTATCAATAGGATTTAATTTATTTTATTAAATAAATTTTAATGGACAGGCAAAATATTCAGGTAGATTTAGTGTACCTGTGGGTAGATGGAAGTGATATTGAATGGCAAAAAAAAAAGCAGGCTTTCACCGGCATTGCTCCTGCAGATGATTCTGAAGTTAATTGTGCCGGCCGGTATATAAGCAACGATGAATTAAAATATTCACTCCGGTCCGTTGAAAAACATGCACCGTGGATACACAATATTTTTATTGTGACAGACAATCAAAAACCCACATGGCTAAATACAGATCATCCTAAAATACATGTTATTGACCATAAGGATATTCTTCCGCCAGAAGCTTTACCCAGCTTTAATTCAAGCGTTATAGAATATTTTATTTATAAGATACCCGGTTTGGCGGAACATTTTCTATTTTCCAATGACGACATGTTCTTTAATGCAGACCTTACACCGGGTTACTTTTTTTCAAACGACGGGTTGCCTATAGTGTATTTAAAAAAGAAGTTGCTAGGTAAATGGAATAATAAATTGAGTACATTATTTGTGAAAAAACTCGGGCAATACAGTCAAAAAGTGATGGATGGAGCCATTTTAGTGGAAAAGAAATTTGGCAAATACTATTCAAGTGTTCCACATCATAATATTGATGCATACAGAAAATCTGATTATGAGAAGGCAGTAGAAGTAGTTTTCAATGAGCAGGTGAAAAAATCACTGGGTAGTCGTGTGCGTACATTTGGTGATATGCATCGCTCTGCCTTTGCTTACTATACCTTAGCAATTGGGCGGGCGCATTTAAAGCATGTAGGCAGAAGTGAGTCGAGCCGGATACTTGTTCACCGGCACAATTTTCAGAAATATTTGAATAAGTATAACCCGAAGCTATTTTGTTTAAATGACAGTCAGCGTGTTAACGATGAGCACAGGAAAGCAGTAAAACCGTTTTTGGAATCGCTCTTCCCCGTTAAATCAGCATTCGAAAAGTAGTCTTTAAGTATTGTTTAAGCTTTCTTGCTCACGGGGAGTTCTATTGGAATATAACTCCCTTCTTTCAACATATATTGAATCCAGTTTTTAAAACTGTATTTATGCTTGAGTGCTTCCGAAACTGGTACGTAAGGTTTATTCACAAAAGCTTCAAGTTCTTCTTTGCTTTGCCCTGACCAGATTAAGATATTATCCGGATGAAAAAAGTCATAGTCACGAACTCTTTGGTTTGTTGTTATTAGTTTCTTTCCAAATCCTACTGCCTCTAACACTCTGAAAGAAAGGCCTTCATGTTCTGACGCTTTAATGTCTAAGAGAATTTTACTATTTAGGGTATAACGAATATTCTCCCCGTATGTCAAAAAACGCCTGGTTACAGAGATACTGTTGTTAACAAAATGGTGTTTCTTTTTTGAAAATAAATGACAATGGACATCAAGGCCCGCCTCTTTACATTTTGATACTATTTCATAAAGTACTCCCACTCTGTCCCGATAAAAACTGCCGGCGTAAAACACATCTGATGCGGTTTCACTATCGTTCGATTTTTCTAAATGAGTTAAAGTAGGATAAAAATTAGTGATCGGTAACACGCCAGGCACCTCTAAATCCTTTCCGTCAAAAACAAAAAACCTATCAAAAAGATTAATGTACTCATAAGTCCTGGGAAACCGATCTAAGCCATTCCACTGGTAGCCCACCATTATGCCCCCCTTTTTTTTCAGCGCTGTTAAAAAATCAATCGGGTAAACTTCCGGCCGGATAATTAAAATGTAATCGGCTTTACCTGTTTTTTGCAATTCAGACATTATCATCCCTTCCGACCGCTTAAAGTTCAATATTTGCTTATAATGCTTTTTCCCTAAAAAATTCTTAGCTATAAAACTTTCTAAGCGTTGAAAGATATTTTTATACCGAAAAGTATTTGTGTGGAATGAGATATTAATGGTTTTGAAACCAACGCCTTTTAGCTCTGTTTCAACAACATTATCTAAGTCAAAAAGCTTAGGAACTCCCAGTATGATTGTCTTGTCTTCAAATACCTTCATTATGCCTGTAATTATTAAACCAACCGAATAAGTAACCGCCGCGATATAAGACTCAAACTATTTCTTATCAACAAAATAAATTAAAAAAAATATCCATAATTTTTGTAACAGGTTACTTCAAATGAAATTTATTTAACACACTATTGGTATTATAATAAAATAAGAAATAACAGTCGCTATAACTCAAAGCTGCACTTTTCAGGTAAAATGCTTTCGAATGCATCCCTGATATCCTGCATTTTTTTTTCAAGATTAACTATATACTCACTGTCGTTTAAACAAACCAGCAAATATGCCTGCTCTCTTATTGCTTTAACGGCTTTTTCAAATCTGAATAACAGCGGGAACATTTTTGTATCGTTGTATGTATTGTAAGCCTCAAAATTTGAACTGCAAATTTGCCAGGTTCTAAAAAGCTCCTGAGTATAATCTTCAGGGCTTCTGAATCTGTGATAAGACATAGCGGTTAGCTCTTTCTCTGCGTATTCCCAAACTTCTTTAAAGATGGCTTTGGTGTAAGGCTGGGCATTATGCGGAGTTCGCAACGTAATAAACTTACCGTAAGATGATAACAGGCGGGTTAACCTGGCTTTTTTGCCATACATTTCATTATACCATTTATCATGGTCTCTTTTTAAGACTTCTTTTTTATTAAAGCGCCTGTTTATTATCCTGATATTGTTTCGCAAACATTTATTCCATAGGGAAAAACCAAAATTCATGCGAAAAGCAGCTATATCATTAGCCAGCCCGTTAGTAAAAAAGCGCCCGGAGGATGTATGATTAATGAGGAAGAAATCATCATTAAAATAAACAAAATGTTCTGCCAAACCGGGAATTTTATGAAGGTATATTTCAATAAGACTGCTGTTAAAAACAGGCAAAAATTTTTCAGGGATATAGTCTTTATGATCTACAAGTTGTAACCTGGGGTTATTAATATCCAGCCATTCGGGGCGTTGTCCACAAGTAACAAAATGAATTTTTCTTACCCATGGCGTAAACTTTTCCACTCCCCTAAACCAATACTTTAAAAGCCCGTGATCCCTAAAGCGGGCTACAGATACTTCATTTTTACTATTGTCAATTTTTCCTGAATGGGCCGCAAAAGTTTTTTGCCATTGAAGGTCGTTCATATCAACCCATGTAATTACAAAATCAATATCCATATCGGATTATATAAATTTCTGTTGCGGATTTTATTGAAGGCAATCCATTAATATAGATAAGAAAAGCTTTCGCAAGATAAACCAATAAGTTGTTTATCTAAAAAACCTGAATTTGATTTGTTTTTATTACAGGCATAGCTGTGGAAAGCTTTAAAGGATACAGGCGAAATTTAATCACAGCTTAAAAAAACGGATTCAGATAAGTTGTTTAGCGGATAGCACAGCATTTAGCTAATACATTATACGGTACAAGGCTATTTATTCAGGGAAACCGCCTTCTCACCAACTGATCAAATAATTGCACCACATCGCTGTTTTCATTCCAGCCTAATTTTAATTTCAGCTCGCGCTTTATCCAAAGCTCTGCTTCACCATAAATATTAAAGCTGTTAATAGTTTTAATGCTGCGCTCATACATTGTTTGATCACTGCGGAAAAGCTCATTAATAAAAAGGTACTGGTCGTTAATGCCTATTGCTTTTTTCAGGTCTTTAATCGGGCCATCTTTTATATTGCTTCCTACTTCTTTATGGGTTGATGTTGATTTGAGTTTGTCGTTTAAACTTTGTTGTTGTGCAATGGATTCATTTACTTCCTGCTGCTTTAAAGCAAGGGTGGGAATCTCCACCATAGGATCAAAAAAGTTATAAGACTGTTTTTCAGTATTTGCTGTTGATGCTGTTTTTACTTCAGGCTCAACAACAGCATTGGCAATTCCAGCTTTTTTATCTTCCCTTACCACCGGCTTTTCAGGTTCCTGTGCATTGATATCATTCGCTGTTGCGTTGGCCAGCGAGGGGAAAATAACAGAAATAACAGAATGTGTACCGGCTTCATTCTGTACGTCTTTATTATCCAATTCAGCGAGCAGCAATTGTGTAGTTACACGCAACTGTTCTTTCGTGGCATGATTAACATACTGTTCAAGCAACCGTTCTATCAATACGCCAGCCTTTTCCATAAGATATCTATATTTGAAAGATTACATCCATTTATTAACGTTGCTAAGGTAACTTTATTTTAATGTTTATTGAGCCACACATATCGGGAGAAAAACGCGGATGGATCGAGGTGATTTGCGGCTCCATGTTCAGTGGCAAAACAGAGGAACTGATAAGAAGAATGAAGCGGGCGCAGATCGCCAATCTCAAAACAGAAATATTTAAACCTGCCATTGATAACCGTTATGATGACAGCAATGTGGTAAGCCATGATGAGAATGCCATTCTATCACAACCTGTACAACATTCTCAAAATATATTATTGCTGGCGCAGGAAGTGGATGTGGTAGGCATTGATGAAGCACAGTTTTTTGATAGCGGTATCGTAAGTGTTTGTGAACAGCTTGCGTTGGGTGGTACGCGGGTTATCGTTGCAGGCCTCGATATGGATTTTACAGGCAAACCTTTTGGTCCGGTTCCGCAGTTACTGGCCATCGCAGATTACATAACCAAGCTGCATGCAATTTGTGTGCATTGCGGCAATATTGCCAACATATCTTATCGTAAAACCAAGCAAAGCGGGCAGGTGGTGATTGGCGAGCTTGATATTTACGAGCCAAGGTGCAGGGTTTGTTACACAAAGGGGGATGCTGTTTGATGTGGTTGACTGGTTGAAACGTTGATAAGTTGAAAGGTAATTTGGAATTGGGAATCAGGTGCATGCTATGAACCATGAACTATGAACCATGAACTGTGAGCCATTAATATTCTGACTGTCAAATCGATTCTCAATATGAAGTTCTTTTCACACATGGGTTAAACAACAGGTATGAAGCAATTAATTTTAATATTAATATTTTTTTATTCGACAAGCACTTCTGCACAAACCATTTCCTCATTCAATAATCATCTTACAAACAACAACCAGGTGCTCTTCGTAAAAACACCTTCCTGTAACTCAATAAAGGGAACGATGTTTTTGTATGAACGAAAAAATGGTCATGGCAAATGGGAACTAACCGATTCCTTTCCCGTAACGGTTGGCCGCTCAGGATTGGCAAAAGACATTAATGCAGGTATTTCTTTTAATGCTGATGTACCAACAAAGCATGAAGGCGATGGCAAATCCCCTTCCGGTATTTTTAAACTGGGAAAAGTTTTCAGCTATCACGATATAAAAGACCTGCACATGCCTTTCGTTCAGGTTGACACCAGTTTTTATTGCGTGGATGATGCGGCTTCTTCTTATTATAACACATTAATTAAACAGGATACGGCAAAGCATGATTTCACCAGCTTTGAATATATGCGGCGAAAGGATAGTTTGTATGAATACGGCGTTTGGGTTTTATACAACAGCGATCCTGTTACAAATGGCAATGGCTCCTGTATTTTCCTGCATATATGGAAGGATGAAAATTCATCAACCTCAGGATGCACCGCTATGGCAAAGGAAAATATGCTGAAATTGATTCATTGGTTAGATGAAAGGAAGAAGCCGGTCTTGTTGCAGATTGTTGAGTAGTTGACTGGTTGATAAGTTGACTGGTTGAAGGGGAATTGGGAATTAGTAATTGGGGATTAGGGGTATCTGACCGGCATGGAGATCCATGAACTATGATCCATGCCCCATGAACTATGAGCTAATGTTGATAAGTTGGGAGTTGCATTCACGTTTCACGATTGACGATTCACGTACCAAAACTATATTTGCTCCAATGGCTAAAGGCTCTGACGATACTCCATTAATGCAGCAACACAAGGCGATCAAACAAAAATATCCCGATGCGATCTTGCTGTTTCGTGTCGGTGATTTTTATGAAACATTTGGCGGTGATGCCATTACAGCCTCGCAGGTGCTGGGTATTACATTAACAAAAAGAAATAACGGCGCTGCCGCTTCCAATGAACTGGCAGGCTTTCCACATCATGCCCTGGATACTTATTTACATAAATTGGTAAAAGCAGGCTATCGCGTTGCCATTTGCGACCAGTTGGAAGACCCGAAGCTGGCAAAAGGCATTGTAAAACGCGGTGTAACGGAAATGGTAACGCCGGGCATCGCCACAAATGATAAACTGCTTGAACTGGATAACAATAATTTTTTAGCGGGCATTCATTTTAATAACGAAGATGTTTATGGCCTTGCATTTCTTGATATATCCACCGGCGAATTTTTTATAGCGGAAGGCAACCAGGAATATGCGGATAAACTGCTGCAGACACTGAGGCCTGCGGAAGTCATCTATCAACGCAGTAACCAGCGGTCATTTAAAGAAAGGTTCGGAACAAAGTTTTATACCTATACTTTGGATGCCTGGATATTTGATGAATCCTTTGCGACAGAAAACCTGTTGAAACATTTTCAAACACATTCTCTAAAAGGTTTTGGTATTGAAAAATTGCATTGCGGCATTATTGCGGCGGGTGCAGTATTGCATTACTTAAAGGAAACAGCGCATCCCAACCTGCAACATATCACCAATATCCAGCGCTTAGAGAAAGACGACTATTTATGGATGGACAGGTTTACCATCCGTAATCTTGAGTTATTAAATTCAGGTGATGAGCGTCAACAGAGCCTGCTGAAAATTTTAGACAATACGGTAAGTCCGATGGGCGCACGCTTACTAAAACGCTGGCTCCTGCTTCCGTTAAAAGATATGCTTAAAATAAATGAGAGACTGAATACAGTTGAGCATTTAATTCTTCAAACAGATTTAAGAAAACAGTTACAGCAGTTAATAAAACAATGCGGCGATATTGAAAGACTGGTGAGTAAGATCCCGTCAAAGAAGATTAATCCAAGAGATGTGATGCATCTTGCAAAAGGATTGCAATATACAGCGCAAATAAAAACTTTATGTGCTGCATCCGGCAATGATTATCTGAAAAGGCTAAGTGCAGCGCTTAACCCGTGTAATTATATCGCTGAAAAAATATTGGATGAAATAATTGAAACGCCACCCGTTGCTGTGATGAAAGGCGGCGCTATAAAAAAGGGAGTAAACACTGAATTAGATGAATTAAGAAACATTGCGAGCGGCGGCAAACAATATCTTGTCAATATCCAGCAAAGGGAAACAGAACAAACAGGCATTACAACGCTGAAGATCGGTTTTAATAATGTGTTTGGCTATTACCTTGAAGTAACCAACTCACATAAAACAAAAGTGCCGGACACATGGCTGCGCAAACAAACGCTTGCCAACGCTGAAAGATATATTACACCGGAGTTAAAAGAATATGAAGAAAAGATCACCGGCGCCGAAGATAAGATCTTACAATTGGAAGCAGAGATATATGATAAGCTGGTAACCGAACTGCAGGATTTTATAGCGCCTATGCAGAATAACGGCAGCATATTAGCGCTGGCGGATTGCTTATGTTGCTTTGCTCAAAATGCTATTCAGTACAACTATAAAAAACCGCAGCTACATGAAGGATTTGAACTGGAATTAAAGGCAAGCCGCCATCCGGTAATCGAACGCAACTTACCGGCAGGAGAACAATATATTTCCAATGATATTCTGCTTGATCCTTCTGCACAACAAATCATTATTCTTACCGGCCCGAATATGAGTGGTAAGAGTGCATTGCTGAGGCAAACCGCACTGATTACTTTACTCTCCCACATGGGAAGCTTCGTACCTGCGAATGAAGCACGCATTCCACTGACAGATAAAATTTTTACACGTGTTGGCGCCAGTGATAATTTAAGCGGTGGCGAAAGTACGTTTATGGTAGAGATGAATGAAACAGCCAGCATCATCAATAATATTTCAAAACGCAGTTTAGTATTGCTGGATGAAATTGGACGCGGTACTTCAACCTATGATGGCATCTCCATCGCATGGAGTATTGCTGAATTTCTGCATACTTCATCCTGTGTACCCAAAACTTTATTTGCCACGCATTACCACGAATTGAATGAGCTGGAAAATAAATTCCCACGCATAAAAAACTTTCATATCACCAATAAAGAAGTTGGCAATAAAATTATTTTCTTAAGAAAACTGGCGCCCGGTGGAAGCACACACAGCTTTGGTATTCATGTAGCAAAAATGGCAGGCATGCCGCCGCAGTTGATCGATCGCGCCAATGAAGTTTTAAAACAGTTGGAAGCAAAACAGGAAAGCAACGATCAACAGCTCAATGTAAAAAAAATAGCAGCGCCACAATTACAGCTTTCTATTTTCGATGAACACTCAGCAACATTTGCCTCCATAAGACAACTGCTTGATGATATTGACATCAACCGCCTTACTCCTGTTGAAGCATTGATGAAATTAAATGAGATAAAAAACCTGCTGAAATAAGTTCAGAAGTTGTTTAAAATAATGATGAAGGGCAATGCCGGTAAAGAAATAACAGGTGGAATGATATCTCAAAAGAGCGCTTATTGCAACCGGAAATTATATGAATGATAATGCGCTTTCATCACCAGTACGCTCTTTTCAGCAATTATTACAGACAGAGGTAAGGAAAACAATAGCAAATGAGTAACAAAATATTTACTTGGTTTTCCGGCTAGCGTTTTCAAAATCAATTACCAGGGTGCTGTCATTATTTCTTGCAAACACAAAAGCTTGTTTATTATTTGTAAGACGTACCGGTTTAATTGAACGTACCTGGCCTTTTACAATAACACCATTTAGTCGTTCTGCAGCAAACTGATCGCCGCCTTTATTCACCAGGATAGTTCCATAATCAGCATCATATCTTCCCATTTGAATATTGTTATCATAGTAATTCCCACCCAGTAAAATATCAGGAAGCGTATCGCCATTTGCATCAATGACCGCTGCAGTTCTGTATGGCGAAAGTTGCGCCTGCATGGGCATTGCAAGCGGCTTAAAATTCATTTTCCCATCATTAATGAAAATGGTATTGCAAAACCAGTTAGCTGTTAAAATTGTTGATGATTTAAGTTTTGCTTCCGAAAAAAGATCAGCTAAGGATGCCTTGGCAAAATCGCCGGCATACAGATATTTCTTTTTTATCATCGGCATCTGCTTCTGCAATTCATCTTTGTTCGCAAAAGGAATTTCTTTATTATCAAGATAATAGGTCATCACTTGTTCTTTATTCCCATTATCGTCAAAATCGTTAATGTACAAACGCACAGGCTGTGTATCGCTTGCCTTTAAGCGGTTGTTTAAACCAAGATTGCCTGCAACGAGATCAACATCACCGTCGTTATCTATATCGTAAGGCAAAACAAAATTCCACCAGCCTTTTTTATCGGTTACATTCCGCTTTGTAAAATGACCTTTCTCATTTATAAAAGCAACAATGCCATCCCATTCCAGGGATACTATTAAATCTTTATCGCCATCTTTATCAATATCATACCAAATTGCGTTTGTAACCATTCCAACATTGGAAAGCTCCTTTGCATATTGATCTGTTACATCTTTAAATTTACCTGTTCCATCGTTCATTAATAAATAAGATTGCGGCACATCTCCATAATGATATGTAACAACCCTGCTTCCTATAAACAAATCAAGCTTACCATCATTATTAAAATCATATGGAACTATACACGATTGCGTTGAATAAATATTTGAAAAAGCATCCTTTTTAGGCAGTAAGTTCCCGCGTGCATCATTAAGGTAAACGCGTGGTAATAACACAGAGTCGGCGGTATAATATTCATTACCTCCACTGGCGATAACCAAGTCAGGATTGTTGTCATTATTCACATCAGCCCAACAGGCATCAACATCTTCATACAGGCTGTCTTTATCTAAAGCGGGTTCAGCCATCTTTATAAATTTTCCCGATTGCGATTGTATAAATACTGCAGATTTTTCTCTTTTAGAGGCGCCGATAAACACATCATCTAAACCATCATGATTTATATCGGCAACAGCCAGGGCTGGGCCTTCAGTTGAATTCATATGTGGTATTAAAGTCTCACGGTCAAATTCGGGAAATCCGTTCTCGCGGTGTTTATAATTTAAGGCAACCTGTTGTGTTATATTTTTTGCCGGATATGTTTCATTGTAATTATAATGAGAAAGTATACTGTAATTAAACTGCGGAAGATGTGCTGAATAGTTTATCGTTTGAAATTTCCCTGTATCCGCCTGCCAGTTAATTTTCTGGTATGAATTATCTGGCCAAACGAGGAGCACTGAATCAACATTTACTTTATCGAGGCCAATATGCATAGGCACTTCTGCACTGGATATAAACCCATGCACCGGAAATTTTTCATACGTTCTGATATCATTTTCTGTGAAAACAAAAATCTTTGAACCCAGTGCATTTATATTTTTTGCACTGCCTTTTAACTTCAATTCAATAAAATCTTCCTTTCCGTTATCGTTCAGTTTATTTTGATATATCATTGCATTTTCGTCGATATTATTTACTGCTATATCAAGGTCACCGTCATTATCCAGATCAGCACATACTGCACCATTTGAAAAAGTTGGCTGATCATTTTTGATTGACGCAGCCAAATCGCTAAAAGCAAATGAGCCGTCATTTCTAAAGAACTTATTAGGGATTTTTATCTCGGGAAACTTTTTGATCAGCGACATATCTTTTGAACTCAGGTTATTCAATCGTATATCCATCTGCATCTGATCATTGGAAACATAATTAATGTAATCAATATCATTTAAGCGCTTTGGAATTCCGTTTGAAATAAAAAGGTCTTTTAATCCGTCGTTATCAAAATCCATCCACAAAGAAGACCAGCTCCAATCTGTTGCCGCTATGCCTGCATACAAACCCACTTCGCTAAACACACCGTTTCCGCGATTGTATTGTAAATTATTGCGTGTGTATTGATAGCTGTAACCGTAGTTAATCTTTAATTTATAAATATCATATTCTGCTTCTTCTTCAGATCTTTTAAGGATATAAGGGTCAGGAGATAACATATCCATGCTCACAATATCAGGCAAGGCATCATTATTAACGTCGGCAACATCAACTCCCATTGTGTATTGGCTGGTGTGCATAAAACTGGTTGAATCTTGTTCTCTAAAAGTGCCATCATGATTGTTGATGTATAAATAATCCTTCTCATGAAAATCGTTACCAATATAAATATCAGGCCATCCATCCATATCGATGTCTGCAACCGAAATTCCCAATCCATAACCCAATATGGAACTATTTATACCGGCTTGTTTTGTTACATCAGTAAAATACCCGTTATCGTTTCTGTATAAATGGTCACCTGAAACGCTGCTGGTTGTATTTATTGCAATACTTCTTGGTCTGAATGTTCCGTTCTGATGAATAGAATGATTTAATAAATACATGTCTAAATCGCCATCGCCATCATAGTCAAAAAAAGCTGCCTGCGTACTAAAACCTGAAAAATCAGTACCTGATTGCTTTGCTTCATCTTCATAAAAAGGCACACCGTTTTTATCAATACCCTTACAAATCAAAAATTCATTGTGGCTGTTAAGTATCTCATATTTACCAACGCGACAAATATAAATATCAAGCAAGCCATCATTATTTATATCTACTACGGAAACGCCTGTGCTCCACCCGCTATCGTTAGGTATATGAGCGCTCGCAGTTACATCTCTAAAATGCAGATTGCCTGTATTGAGATACAATTTGTTTGGGCCCTGGTTTGAAGCAAAAAAAAGATCAGTTTTTCCATCATTGTTAAAATCTCCGGCGCCAACTCCCGCACCATTATAATAATACATATAATGAAAAACATTGAACTGGTTGGTTGGCTTAAGCGTATTACTAAAATTTATGCCTGTTTGCTTTGCTGTTAATACCTCGAATGCAACGGGAGCTTTGGGAGAAGAACAACCAAAAAAAACAATAATGAAAATTGCTACGCGCCACTCAATTCGTTTTTTTGTCATTTGACAACAATCAATGTTTAATAGTTTTTATAAACCCCCTCTATAAAGTTTATTGAAAAAGCCTGCTTATACAATATATGTAATTGCAAAAAACTATAAAAAAAATCAAATAAAACATCATTCTGCATGAACCATTGTATAATATGCCCAAATACCCTGAGCTGATTATCTAATTAATGTAACGTAACCTTTTACAGAAAAAGTTTTTTTATTATCAAGCGATTTCATAATCAAAATATAAGGATATGTACCAACCGGTGCAGGATATGAACCTATCATTCCATTCCAGCCTTTGGTTACATTATGTGTTTCAAATATTTTTTGACCCCAGCGGTTATAAACAGCTAAACTTACTGATTGATTATAGTTTTGCGGTACCCGAAACCAATCATTCAGGCCATCGCCATTGGGCGTAAAAGCGTTTGGCATATAAATATCAAATTCGCATTTCTTTAAAATGCGGATAGTATCTGATTGCATGCCGCATGAGTTGCCTGCCAGCAATGAATAAAGCCCGGGTTGTGTTATCCCAAAATAATTACTGCCGGTATTTAAACCATTCCACGTATAGCTTTCATAGCCGGCATTGGCTTTTAACGTAAGCGAATCTTTTTCTCCAAAGCATGTATCTGCACCAAGGTTTACGATTGGTTTAAAATTGAAAGTTATTTTATAATAAACAATGCTGTCACAACCCTTTTCGGTTTTAAAAGTAACCGGGTAAATACCGGAATTATGCACCACATCATTATTGGCTAACGTATAACTATCCACATCACATAATTTAATTTCGGCTGCAGTATCTGTAACATCTTTACAGCAGGCTATACGGCAAATATCTTTGCTTTGTTGATTATAGCTATGGACATCAGACACAAACTGGTTGCCCAGAACTCCCTTGTATTTTTCAAAAACCAGGTTTATATATTCCATAAAAAAAGACGGGGTAACATCTTCTTTTGTTAAAGACGAATTGCCTTCAACACAGGAAATATTACCAAGCATATCGGTTTTTACAAGTTTTGGGTCTGTACTGCCGCCATCATGCGTAAAGCAAAAAAAATAAAATCCATTTTTTGTATTAATTATGCATTTTGTTTCCTGGCTTATGCCCAGCAAAGGATATTCCTTCTGCCACACAATGTCTCCATCGGTGTTGATGCCCATCATAAAAGGCACATCGCCGTTATCCATAAGCAATGCACGATTATTGTTTCCATAGACTGAAGCCGCAGATGCATACAATGAAGATAAAGCCCCTGAATACGAAAAAACATTTTTTAATGTACCTGAATAATCTGTGATGAAGTTTAATACTTTATCAGTTTTGCGAAAATAGTATGGTACGGAAGCATCAGCATGAGAAGCTATAAAACTTAAACCATGATTTGAAAATTCAGTGATGTTTACTACATCACCAAAGGCCGCTCCATAAGAAGAAAGCGTATCAGTGCTTAAATAAAATCTGTTCCAGAGCAACTCGCCATTGGTAACATCAAAGCTGGCGAGGGAATATCCAATTCTTGGATATGTATAACTATCATCTGCAAATTTTGCATACCCTGCACATACGATATTGCCATCGCTCAATGTTTTGAGCTTCATATTCCCGTAACCGGAATTTGCAGCGTGCGTGCTTAACAGAGATGTCCATAAAACGTTACCTTCAATATCTATTCGCATAATAACCATATACTGCTTTGTTGTGGTATAGTATAACGCCATAACAAAACTGTTGTCTTTTGTTTTGGTAATGCTGCTGATATCAGAAAATGCAAACGGCCGTATAAGATTAGAAAGAACTTTCGACCAGATTATGTTACCATATTTATCAACTTTCATTAAAAAGGCATATTCTGAAATATGAATCAGTGGCCATGCAGTTGTGTCAACATCACCAATATTTCCTGTTATTAAATAATTATCATTGCCCGCCTCAATTATATTGGTGAAGTTTAGAAAATTATATTGGCTGGTGTAATATTGTTTACTCCAAAGCAGCGTGCCGCGGCCTGAATAGCTTGTTAACCAGCCGCCCTGCAGCAATGAATTGGCACGTTGAACATTGCCTGCCATAAGTATTTCATTTTCAGACGGAGCAATTGTCGCGATTGTATTTTGTACCGTAGGCGTAATGAAATTAACAGCAAAATAATTATCTACACAAATCTGCGCAAAAAGTGTTTGTTGCTTAAGCAGGAGTGTTGAAAAAAATAATAACACACACAATAATCTTCTAATCAGCATATTCTTTGTTAGCGCTACATATAAAATAATTAAATTATTAATAAATACCCAGGTTTAGTAACCATTAAAAAGCCTTTATTTTCTAAATGATACATTAAATTGCTTTTGCGAAATGGCATACAACACGGGGTACTGATCGTTTATTAAGAACAGCAAATATTTTTCCTTTTTATTTTGTATTGATTTTATATCCCTCACTTCACCGTTCACTTCAATTCCCGACTGTGCCGGTGATAAAGAAGTGAAGTTGCCTTTACCATTGTTAAGCAGCACATCACCATAGCTGGCATCAAGCTGGCAAAACTGAGGCGGAAATCCAAGCTTATTTCCACCCACTATTAAATCTATGTATCCATCCTGATTTACATCTTCGCAATCAATTGCATTTATACATGAAAATTGTGTTTCTGCAGGCAGCTCCCGGATATTGAAATTTCCGTTTCCTGTATTCAGCGCAATACATGATTTAGTGTAATTAAAATTTCTGACAGTGGCAGCGCTGAGTATATCCGCCGGGAATAAATCCTGTATGGCTTTTTTTGCGTAATCCATATGCTGCAGGTTTTGCTTCTTTAGTACAGGAAGCTGATCGGTAAGATCACGTTTCAGATATACAGGCATATCTTTTCCATTAATAGTGTGTGTAAGAATTTTATCTGTTACATTATTCTTATCAAAATCATTTATCCAAAGTTTAACCGGGTTCTTTTCATCAGGTTTCAAATAAAAATTTTCTCCGAAATTGCCAAGTATCAGGTCTTGTTTGCCATCATTATTTACATCAGCCACCGCAACACATTGCCACCAGCCGTATAAATTCGTAAGATTTGTTTTTAACTCGGTAAAATGATTTTCACCTGTGTAAGTAAAAATCCGCGGATACATCCATTCACCTGTTATAATTAAATCTTTTTTTCCATCACCTGTTACATCAGCCCATGCTGCGCCTGTAACCAATCCAATCTTTGCTATGTAGGGGTTTTTAGCTGCAGCTATATCTGAGAAATGTCCCTTACCATCGTTTATCAGTAAATAAGAATTTGGAGTAAGGCCATACATACCCGGAACACTTCTGCTTCCAACAAATAAATCCTCATCACCATCTTCATCAAAGTCGTTTGCTATAATAACGGCGTTATTGTCTATGCTTTTGGGTAAGGCTTCCACATCAAGCATAAAACTGCCGCTGCCATTATTTTTATACAAACGATTTTGCATCTGTGCATCACCTTCAGATGCTATGTTGCCGCCGGAGCCGACTATCAGATCAAGGTCGCCATCTTTATCGCAGTCAAAAAAAAGTGCATTTACATCTTCATAAATTGAATCGTTTTGGAATGCAGGCTCTTTTTTATTTACAAACCCGGTTTGGGTTTGCAGGTAAAGTTGCGCCGCCTGCCTTCTGGCTCCGCAAATGTAAATGTCATCCAGGCCGTCACCGTTTACATCACCCACTGCTGCTCTTGGGCCTTCTCTTGATATGCGTATCGGAATATTTCTATCATTATAAAAATCTATATAGCCATCTTCCTTATGCTTTTCAAAAATATTTTTTACCGGGTCAAATAATGGTCGCTTTGTTATAGTTGAAATAGTGCAGGGATTAGTTTTGGGAGGTTGTTTTATAGTATATACTTTATTTATTCCGGGAGATATAAACTTTGAATAAGACTGATCTGGCCATATAATTATCATTGAATCTGCGCTGCCGTTACCTAAGCCGATAATTTGTTTATAAGAAACAGATGACTGAAAGCCCCGGCTTGGCATTACGTCACGTGAAATGATTTTTTTTCCCTGATAAATTTTTATGGTGCTGCCAATTGAAAAACTGTTTTCGTTTTGGCCTCTTAATAATACACCGATATAATTATTTTTATTCAACTGCCTGCTGTTGTTTTCATAAACAAAAGCTTTTTCATTTACGTTGTTTATAACAAGATCAAGGTCTCCGTCATTATCCAAGTCTCCGTAAGCAGCACCGTTTGAAAAAGAAGGTTTAGTGAACCCCCAGGCTTGTGCCGAATCGCCAAACTTTAAATTTCCCTGGTTGCAAAACATTTTATTAATCAGAGGATGTGAAGGCATTTTATTAATAACATCATCTACATCTTTTTTTTCGCCGGTAAGCACCATTTTTTGTATAACATCATTGGCAAAAAAATCTATAAAGTCCTGGTCGGTTACGTCGTGATAAATACCGTTGCAAACATATATATCTGTCAGGCCGTCATTATTTGCATCAAATAATAAAGCGCCCCAACTCCAGTCTGATGCCTGCACGCCGCTATAGTGCGCAATTTCTTTAAACCTTCCGTTACCATCATTTAGCTGTAAACAATTTTGCATAAACTGGTTATAAAAACCGGAGCGGAGCTTTAGATTATACACATCTATATTTTCGAAAGAAGCAGTGGTTTTTAAACGGTACTCGTCATCAGGCAGCATGTCTGTTGTAAAAATATCAGGACAACCGTCATTGTTTATATCACCCACATCAGAACCCATTGAGGCAAGGCTTGTATGCTGCATGTATTGTTCCAGCTCATCTTTAAAGGTGCCGTTTTTTTGATTGATGTATAAATAGTCACGTTCAAAAAAATCATTTGATACATACACATCAGGATAGCCATCGCTGTTTACATCTGCCACTGAAATACCAAGTCCAAAACTGATAAGGCTGCCATGGATACCTGCCTGCCGGCTTATATCAACAAATTTTCCATTATCGTTACGCAAAAAATGATCACCACCACCCTTTAAAAAATCTGCAACGGGCCAATCTTTTGCCGGCAGATCACGTTTATTAGCATAATTCAAAGTATTCACAGGAATAAAGCTGTTATTAATAATGAAACAATCCAGATCACCATCCCTGTCGTAATCAAAAAATGCTGCATGGGTGGTATAGCCGCCATAATTTGCTAAACCATATTCTTTTGCTTCTTCCGTAAAGGTGAGGTTCTTATTGTTAATGTATAGCTTACACTGCGGCGCAGTTTTGTTTAAATAACCGGCATTGCAAACAAAAATATCCAGCCATCCATCACCATTTACATCAGCGAGTGTAATGCCGGTGCTCCATTCGTTTTCTCCTGTTGAAATACCTGAGTGATTTGTTATATCAGTAAAATTAAAGTTGCCTTTGTTTAAATACAGTTTATTACTTCCCATATTGGCGGTAAGAAAAACATCGTCTAGACCGTCATTGTTAATATCACCTATTGCCACTCCTCCGCCATTATAAAAATTACGGTAGCTGAATATGTTGAAATCTTTTGTATTATTTACAGTGTTTTCAAAATCAATACCTGTATTGGTCCGTAATTTAAAAATTACATCTTTTTCTTTAGATGTTTGGCATGAAGAAAATAAAACAGCAGCAAAAAAAATTGATCTATACATTTTATTACTAAGTAACTGCACTTCCAGGTTGTTGTTCACAAATGTAACTGACTAATGAAAATAACGGTTGAATATAAAGCAAGGGCTTTTATTATAACTAATTTTTTTATTTATCCTTAAATACTTTTGATGATGATTTTTATATTGCATTGATATGAAAAAATGGTTGACTTGTTTAACTATTTTGGCCGCCGTCATTTTTCTAACATACATTATTGTGCCTGGTCAATTTAGCGTTTCTTCCACAGTTTTAGTTAAAGCAAATATGTATGGTGTTTACAGGTGTTTAACTGATAAGGTAAATTGGCAAAAGTTTTACAGTGCCTCTGATAAAAATATCTCAACTACTATTCAACAGAACAATATTCTGCCTGATGCTTTTAATATATCATATATAACAAACAATGTAACTTATGAAGGAAATATTGAACTGCTTGCATTAAACAATGACTCCTCATTTATAAAATTGAGCGTTAAAACTAACGCAACCGGGCTCTTTAAAAAAATCAAACAATACACATACAAAAGTGAACTAAAAAAAACACTCAATGGCGTACTTGGAAATATGAAAAATTTTTTTGAAAAAGAAGAAAATGTGTATGGAAGTAATATATATAAAAGTACTATTAAAGACACATTATTGATATCAATAAAAACAAGCTTTAAAAGTTATCCCTCAGTACAGGATATTTACCATTTAATCAGCCAGTTGCAACATTATGCCGATAAGAATGGCTCTAAAGAAAATGGTTATCCAATGCTCCATATAAAAAATACAGATAGCCCGTCTTTTGAAACTATGGTTGCTTTACCGGTGGATAAAAAACTGGATGATAATGATTTGATACAACGTAAAGAAATGTTTGCCGGAAATGTTCTTTTGATAGAAGTAAAAGGCGGGATTTATACGGTTTCAAAGGCTTTCACTAATCTTGAAAATTATGTTGCAGATCATGATTTGCAATCACCGGCCATCGCTTTTCAATCGCTTATTACAAACCGGCTGCAGGAAACCGATACAACAAAATGGATCACGAGGATTTACTATCCTATTTATTAATCCGGGCAAAGTTTAGAATGACTGAAACTTTTCAGTGCTATCAACTGATAACCATTCATTTAAACCGTACATAATTCAATTGTCCACGTAGTTGCGGGTTGCCTTCGGCCGGTCGTTCGGCATGATTATGGCTCGCCTTGCCGTTTTAGCAGCACTTTTTTGTCTGGCAATTATCCCTTGCCTCGATTGATCTTCATATAGTTCTTGATTTGCTCATCTATCTGCTGCAAGGATAAGGCATGCTTCTGCATTGCTATTATGCCGCTTGTGCGACCTTTCTCCTCTGCCAGGGATAATCTGTTAAAGAGGCGAGTTCCCCTTAGCCCACATTGCAGCATTTGACCTGTTACTTGTTAAAATTTTCGTTTTATAAAGAAAATTTTCAGGTCATATTTCGTATGGGGGTACGGGACGAATTCATATAGCCTACGTATAAAGGCTTCGTTGATTTTGTAGTACA